>NZ_CANDOA010000010.1:0-198139 GCF_947387565.1 Flammeovirga sp. SubArs3
AATGGGATGTTAGCTCAGTTGGTTTAGAGCACCTGCCTTACAAGCAGGGGGTCACTGGTTCGAATCCAGTACGTCCCACAAAAAGAGATAAAGGGCATACCTAAAATATAGGTGTGCCCTTTTTTTATTGCCTGAAAATCAATTTTTTGTGTATTAAAGTTAATGTGAAAAAATTTATGTATATTTTAATTGATTTATCAATTTATGTTCTAACTTTGCTCGGCAAATAATCACAGTTAAATTATTTGCTTCAATGGCTATCGATCCAAGTAAAGTTTTGTACGAGGCACTCACATATGATGATGTGCTTTTAAGACCAGGTTTCTCACAAATCCTTCCTAGAGAAACTACTACAAAAACCATGTTAACAAAAAACATTGCGTTGAATATTCCTTTAGTTTCAGCAGCAATGGATACTGTAACAGAAGCTGATTTAGCAATTGCAATGGCATTAGAAGGAGGCTTAGGCTTCATTCATAAAAACATGACAATTCAGCAACAGGCTTCCCAAGTACGAAAAGTCAAGCGTTCGCAATCAGGTATGATTTTGGACCCAGTTACCTTAACTGCGAACAAAACATTGTTTGAAGCAAACGAGTTAATGAGGGAATACAGAATCGGGGGTATTCCTGTAGTTGACGAAGAAGGACTTCTAATTGGTATTCTAACAAACAGAGATCTTCGCTTTCAAAAAGACTTAAACATCGCTGTTAAAGATGTAATGACAAAAGAAAATCTTATAACAGCTGATGATGGTATCACACTAGATGAGGCTCAAGATATTCTTCAAGAGCATAAAATCGAAAAACTTCCAATCGTAAGTAAATCAAACAAACTTGTAGGTTTAGTGACTTACCGCGATATCTTAAAAAACAAGAACAGACCAAATGCTTGTAAAGACCAATATGGTCGTTTAAGAGTAGGTGCTGCCGTAGGTGTTACTGCAGACTTAATGGAAAGAGTTTCTGAATTAAAAGCAGCTGGTGTAGATGTTGTCGGTTTAGATACCGCACATGGTCACTCTAAAGGTGTGATCGATGCTTTAAAGAAAATCAAAAAAGAATTTCCTGACTTAGATGTAATCGTTGGTAATATCGCAACAGCAGAAGCAGCAGAAGCTTTAGCAGATGCAGGTGCCGATGGTATCAAAGTAGGTGTTGGACCAGGTTCAATCTGTACAACACGTGTTATTGCAGGTGTAGGTGTACCTCAGTTATCAGCTGTTTTTGAAGCTGCATCTGTTTTAAGAGAAAGAGGAATTCCATTTATCGCTGATGGAGGTGTTCGATTCTCTGGAGATTTAGTAAAAGCGGTTGCTGGTGGTGCTGATGTTGTAATGATCGGTTCATTATTAGCGGGTACTGATGAAGCTCCAGGTGATATGATCATCTTTGAAGGTCGTAAATTTAAAGCCTACAGAGGTATGGGATCTGTAGAAGCGATGAATAAAGGTTCTAAGGATCGTTACTTCCAAGATGCAGAAGATGACGTGAAGAAGCTAGTTCCGGAAGGAATCGCAGGTCGTGTTCCTTACAAAGGACGCGTTGAGGAAGTATTATATCAATTAGTTGGTGGATTAAAGGCAGGTATGGGTTACTGTGGTGCCGGATCTATTGAACAACTAAAAGATGCGAAATTTGTAAAAATTACTGGTGCTGGTGTTAAAGAATCTCACCCTCACGATGTAACAATTACAAGAGAAGCTCCTAACTACTCTTCAAAAGGGTAGTTGTAAAGATACATCACAAAACATGGGTTGAATACTATAATGGTATTCAACCCTTTTTTATTTACAGGAAAAATATTTTCTATTAAGCTTAATTAATGAGAATTAAATCAACTTTTATATTCAATTGATGTACATTTGTTATATATTTAAACAATTAAGTGTTTAAAAAATACACTTTTCTGTTTTGTGATTAATTTAAAAGAATGAAAACAATAGCAACTCCTTTAGCAGAAAGAATGCGTCCACAGACAATTAATCAAGTGGCAGGTCAGAAACACTTATTAGGTGTGGATGGTGTGTTTACGAGAATGGTAGAGAGTAAAACAATACCTTCTATGATTTTATGGGGACCTCCAGGTGTTGGTAAAACAACTTTAGCCAGACTTTTGGCTGAAGCAACTACCAGACCTTTTAAAACTTTAAGTGCTATTAGTGCTGGAGTAAAGGATGTGAGAGAAGTAATTAAGGATGCAAGCTATGCTTATGGTACCATCTTGTTTATTGATGAGATTCATAGGTTCAGTAAATCACAGCAAGATGCTTTACTGAATGCTGTTGAAAAAGGTATCATTACATTAATCGGGGCAACTACAGAAAATCCTTCTTTCGAGGTGAATTCTGCTTTAATATCAAGAAGTCAAGTATACGTGCTTGAGCCGTTGAAGAAAGAAGATTTAATATGGTTAATCAATAGAGCATTAAAGGAAGATGTAGTGCTAAAGAAGAAAAACATTGTCATCGATGAAAATGTCGCATTATTAAGATATTCTGGGGGTGATGCTCGTCGATTAATGAACCTTCTGGAACTTTCAATAGATGCAGCAAAGGAAGATGATAATAGTGAAATACATATCAATGATGAGTTAGTAGCCTTGGTAGCTCAGCAGAAAGCTGTTCATTATGATAAGAAAGGGGATTCACATTATGATATTATTTCAGCATTTATAAAATCGATCCGAGGTTCTGATCCAAATGCAGCTGTTTATTGGTTAGCAAGAATGATTGAAGGAGGTGAAGATCCTAAGTTTATTGCTAGGAGATTAATAATTTCTGCTTCTGAGGATATTGGTAACGCAAATCCAACGGCATTGATTATGGCTAATAATTGTATGCAAGCTATCAATTTTGTCGGCATGCCAGAAGGGCGAATTATTCTATCTCAATGTACTACCTATCTTGCATGTTCTCCAAAAAGTAATGCCTCGTATACTGCCATTAAAGATGCTCAGAAAATAGTGCAAAAAACAGGTGATCTACCAGTTCCTTTGCATTTGCGAAATGCATCTACATCTTTAATGAAAGAACTTGGATATGCTGATGCTTATTTATATCCACACAATGATCCACAAGGTTTTATTCCTCAAGAATACATGCCAGAAAGTATGGAAGGGAATACGATATATCAGCCTAAACAAAATGCTAGAGAACAGGAGATGTTGAAGCGTCTTCAATTAATGTGGAATAAAAAGTATAATTACTGATTAAAGGCTCTATTTTGTGCTGATGTTTGTCAATGTTTATTAACAGTGGTTTTATGATATTGTCTTAAAGCACAACTAAACAACCATTAAACACCTGTAATTATGATAAACTCTGTAAAAAGAAAGTTTCCTATCTATGATATGCGAGGAACTTTCGCATTAAGAAACACAGTTCGTATTCCATTTCTAGGAATGAATGTATCACAAATTCATGAAGGTAAGCCAATTTTTAACGCAACTAAAAGAGCTTTACAAATTGGGTATAGACATTTTGACTGTGCTACGAAGTATAACAACATAAATGGTGTAGGACAAGCAATCAAAGAATCTCAAATTGATCGTAATGATGTCTTTATCTCACTTAAAATTGGAGATGAATTTCAAGGTTTTGAAAATACAATAGAAGTGTATCATCAGCTAATAGCTGAATCAGGTTTAAGGTATATTGACTTATTATTGATCGAACATCCTCTAGAAAATGTAGTAGGAGAAACCTGGAGAGCTTTGGAGCAACTTTATGTTGAAAGAAGAGTGAGAGCCATTGGGGTTTGTAATTATACAAAACCTCAGTTACAGGAGTTAGTGATGCAAGCTGATGTATTTCCTGTAGTAAATCAAGTAGAGTTTAATGTTTTAAAGGCGGATCATGAATTGATGGAGTATTGTGTGGATAAAGGCATACAACTAGTCTCAATTGGAGCCTTAAAACATGGTGAAATCTTAGATCTTCCGGAAATACAAGAATTGGCCATAAAATATAAAGTAGAGCCATCTCAGATTGCATTAAGATGGATTCTGCAAAATGGTGTAGTTTCTATTCCTCAAGCTGAATTAAGAGAACACTTATTAATCAATTCAGCTCTATTTAATTTTGAACTTAGTGATGAAGATATGCTGCTTTTAGATCAGCTATCTCAAAAAGAATTAGTACAATTCTAATATTAATATTGTACTTATAACATTAAACGGTCTGATATTTAGTCAGACCGTTTTTTTTACTTAACTTCTCATTTGTTAATAAACGTAATTGGAATAAAGGTTGCTTGTATTAAACACAATCAACAAACTAGACTTAATAAGACATAATCTATCAACCATATGCGTATACAAGTAATTTGTGTTGCGTCTGATGCTATCGAAGCCGAAAACCACAGAGAGTTAGGGTATTTGATTGCAGATGCTCTTCAGGTTTCTTTTAGAGAAATGAAAAGAACCGATGTAGAAGTATCTGTGACTGTTGATCCTGTACCCAATGCCGAATTTGATATTGTAATTTGGTTACTATTGGGTGAGGTGGAAGAAGATGTAGCATTAAATTATTCGCAACGAAATTATAAAGTTTTATTGCATGATATTCACCCTGAACAGCAGCCAGCGTCTCTAGTTGGGGTAAGAAGTTATCATCTGTCAAAATTTGAGACTAGAATCGGAAAAACCGTTACGTTAACAGTTCCTTTAATTGAGGGGTACCGTGTTTATTTTTGGTTAGTAATATCGGACATCGCTCATGATATATATGACGACCTGAACCCTTCTGAAGTACCTAAAAGAATGATTTTTCTTGGAGATACTTCAGATGATTTAAGAATGGAGCGTTTACTTCTCAAAAGAGATTTAAAGGCTTTTGGCTTCGACTCACTACCTAAAAAAGATTATACCTCAGATACAGAACGTATATCTTTGGAGCAATGGCAAGATCTTGAACGTTCTGAAATTGCAATTCATTTAGCAGGAGGAAGAGAAGGAATAGCGTCAGATAATGAAGTTTATTCCATTCAAGAATGGCAAGAGAAGGTGTCAGAAACCTATATTAAACAAAAAGAAGGAAGCTTGAAAAAGCTGGTTTGGCTTCCTCCGACCATAAGATTTACATCAGATAAACGTAAGTTTTATGTAGAAAAACTATTGAAAAACATTGATGAGCATGAACTAACTTTGACTTTTAAGACAGACTTGGAGAAATTTAAGTCTATACTTCACAATGAATTAAGTGCTAATGAACAAGAAAATTCAATCAGCGACGTTGATGAAGTATATAAAAAGAAGGTTTATGTAATGAGTGATATAATGGATTCCGATAAAGTCAATGGCCTAGTAACTAAACTGGATGCTATGGGTTTTGGAGTACTTACATTAGCTCAAGGACAAGGTGCAAAGTTAATGCGCCGTCAACATCAAAGACATTTGCAGTTGTGTAATAGCACAATTGTTTATGTGGATCAGGCCCCAACGGAATGGATTATGGCCAAATTGCAAGATAATTTAAGAGCCTCTGGACTTGGAAGGAAGGAGCCTTTAAATATCAAAGCAATTGTTGTTTCCAGTTTTACAATGGCAAATGAGTTGACAAAAATGCTGGATGAAAATCATTTATATAAATCAGTTGGAGTTTTTACGGATGATGATGTAATGATTTCAGATGATTTACTTAGTTTTTTATCTGCACTTTAGTAATATTGTTGTAATTTTAAATGTTCTAATTCGCTGACTTTCTCTATGAATTCTTTTTCATCGACAAATACTGATGCACAGAAGTTGATGCTGACAGGGCAATTCAATCCATTCCCAGGATTGAGACCTTTCCGTACGGATGAGACTTTCTTGTTTTTTGGTAGGGATGGTCAAACCGAAGAGGTATTATGGCGATTAGAAAAAAATAGATTTGTTGCCGCACTTGGTGCTTCAGGTTCAGGTAAATCATCTTTGATTTATTGTGGCTTGATTCCAGCGCTTCAAGGTGGTTTTATGGAGAAGCAAGGCTCCAAATGGAATGTGTCAAGTTCTCGCCCGGGAACTGATCCGATAAAAAACCTTGCACTTGCTGTATTACAGTCCACTAAAAATTTCCATACAAAATCAGTAGAAGATCAGGAGTTACTCTTAAACGTAGCTGTCACTATGTTATTAAGTTCATCAAGAGGACTTGTGACATTAGTTGAAAGGCTACGAGAAGATGAAGGAGACAACTTCTTGATTTTAATTGACCAGTTTGAAGAGTTATTCCGATTCTCGAGATTAGAATCTGAAGACCTTTCAATGGGTATGGCTTCTGCCTTTGTGAAATTATTAGTTGAAGCAACTAAGCAAAGTAAAGTGCCAATTTATGTAGTAATGACCATGCGTTCTGACTACATAGGTGACTGTGCTCGCTTTCCTGAATTAACCTATTTGATTAATGAGAGTCATTATTTGATTCCTCAGATGACAAGAGATCAAAAACAAGAGGCGATTTTGGGGCCAGCGGCTGTAGGTGGTGCTAATATTAGTTCTAGGTTACTTCAGCGATTACTTAATGATTTAGGCGATACACAAGATCAACTTCCAATTATGCAACACGCTCTTATGCGTACGTGGGAATATTGGAGTGTGCATTCAGATTTAAATGAGGAGTTAGATGTTCATCATTATGAAGCAATCGGTGGTATGGCTGAAGCCTTATCACAACATGCCGATGAAGCATTTAGAGAACTTTCTGAAGAGGAAAAGTTGATTTGTGAGAAGATTTTTAAAGCACTTACCGAAAAAGGGGAAGACGGTCGAGGAATCCGTCGTCCAACGAAAGTGAAAAATCTTGCTGAGATTTCAGAATCAGAAGTGGCTGTAGTTATTTCAATTGTTGATAGATTTAGAACATCAGGTAGAACATTATTGACACCTGATCAAAGTATAGATATTGATTTTGATTCCGTAATTGATATTTCCCATGAATCATTGATGCGTGTATGGATACGTTGTCGTGATTGGGTAGATGAGGAATTTGAAGCAGTAAAAATATATAAACGTCTTTCGGAAGCAGCCACTTTATATCAACAAGGTAAAGCTTCTTTGTGGAGACCACCAGATTTATACATTGCCATACAATGGCGAGAGCGTTTTAAACCCAACTTATCTTGGGCGGTTCAATATGAACCTTCTTATGAGAGAGCAATTACATTCTTAAAAAGCTCTCAAGAGGAATACGAAGAAGAGCAAAGGGTAAAAGAGCGTCTTCAGAAACGTATTGTTAAGCGTACGAAGGTTATTGCATTAATTCTTGCAGCAGCAACTATTGGAGCAATTATGTTGGTAATTTTTGCACAATTGAAGGCAAGAGATGCAGAATTGGCTGCAATTGAGGCAAAAGAGTTTGGTGAAAAAGCAAATAAAAGTGCGAAAGCAGCAGCAGAAGCCTTAGCTAGAGCCGAAGAAGAGCAACGTAAAGCCGAATTAGCGGCAGAAGAAGCTCAGAAGCAAACGGCAATTGCTCAAGCTGCCTTAGATTCTGCAGAGTACCAAAAGAATTTGGCTATAGAACAGACACGTATTGCCTTGCAGGCACAACAAGATGCAGAGCAACAACGTCAAACGGCAGAAAAAGCAAAAGAAAATGCCATTGCCAGTGCTCAGATTGCGGATGATAGATCTAAGGAAGCAGAGATTTCTCGTCAGAATGCTGATAGAGCAAAAGCATCTGCGGATACATTAAGGTTCCTTTCTATTGCTCAAGCTTTAGCCGTTAAGTCTTTACAAATTAAGGATCCAGAACAGAAAGCATTATTAGCATCACAAGCTTATGCTTTTAATCAACAATACAAAGGGTTAAATCCTAACCCCGACGTTTACCAAGGTCTTTATCAATCTGTAAAAGGTTTTAAAGGTGAAGATTTCAATTTAATGAAAGGGCATGATGATTATGTGAGAACATTATATTATGATGCTGATCAAAATACATTATTATCTGCAGGTTCAGATGGAAGTATCCGTAAGTGGGACGAAAATTCATTAGAATCTGAAGTTTTATCAGGAGATAACGGAGTCATTAGAGGCTTGATAATCTCTAAGGATAAGGGAAGAGCTGCAATCTATTCTGAAAATGGAATGGTGAAAATCTTTACATATCCTGATTTTAAAACATTGAAGAAAATTAAAGTTACTAAAGGTCAATTGTGGGCAGGAGTTTTTGATCAATATGGTGATCGAATTTTCTTAACAGGACAAAGTAAAAAAATATATACTGTAGATACTGAAACATATTCAACATCTGTATTAACAGAATCAGATAAGAGAATCACAAATCTTAAAGTGTCTAATTTAGATGGTAGTATATGGGCAATGAAAGAATCGGGAGCGGTAGTGAAATACTGTCCTGATGATAAATGTGCCGAAACAACCATCTATGCTGATAAAGGTATTGCAGGTACTGCAATTGCATTTTCTAAAGACGGGAAAACGGTTGCTCTTGGCTTCGAAGATGGTAAACTAATTCTATGGGATAGAGTAAAAGGAGCAGAGATCGACAATCTTCAAGGACATGATACTAAGGTGACAAGTTTGAAATTCGATAATGAGACTAAGAGACTAGTTAGTACTAGTTTAGATGGGTCTGCTCGTATTTGGAATGTTATTCCTGGTAGAACTAATGAATCTCCTATCATCTTAAATGACTTAGGCTCATGGGCTTCTGAAGCATCTTTTGCAAATCAAGGAAGTGTATTATATGTAGGTACTTCAGGACACGACTTGAGAAGGTATGAATTAGATATTCCTACACTTTCAAACTCAGTATGTTCATTAATGCCTAGAAAAGAAATGACCGATAAAGAATGGGGACGTTACGTTGGTGAAGGTATTGAAAACCGTAATGTTTGTGATGGAGGAGATGTAGAATAAATTCGCTTTTTATTCAATTATTTATGTTGACAAAACTGATAGACCAAAAATTACTTTTTAGCATCACTCTTATTTTTTTATTATGTAATTCAGTGTTTGCTCAAGAATGTGAAGAGGCTTATAACAGAGCCAACACTCTATACGCGGAAGGTAAGTTATTACAAGTCCCATATGAACTTAATAATTGTATTGAAAGAGGATTTGAATCTTCTGCAAAACAATTAAATGCAAGGAGACTAGTAATTCTTTCGTATTTATATTCTGATAGAGTAGTCGAAGCAGAAGATGCTATGCTTCAACTTTTAAAAGAAAATGCAGAGTATAAGCCAACTTCATCAGATCCTGCTGAATTAAGAAACCTTTATGAAAAGTTTAGAACTCGTCCAATAATGTCTTTAGGATTAGTTGGAGGGGCAACTTATAATCAGGCAACGGTTTCAAATACTTTTGGTGTAGGAGCCAAAGAGAACTATTCTAATGTAGAATACCAACCTCAAGTAAGCTTCAAAGCAGGTGTTTCCTTCTCTTTCTATTTAAGTCAGGTGATCCAAATTAATATATCACCTACCTATGAGAGTATAGTGTTTGAGACTGTCGAAAGACCTTTAGATTTCTCTACGACTACCATGAGAGAGAATCAAAATTGGTTGCATTTTCCTTTAACAATGAGGTTTGTAATTCTTCCTAAACAAAAAGTAAAACCTTTTATAGGACTAGGAGGAAGTGCAAGAATGCAGATGAATGCGAGCATAGAAGGTACTCAGGCATATGACAGTGAAGAAATTGCAGATATAGAAGCCACTACTATTGATATTTCTAAACAACGACAAGAAATGCTTTACGATGCGATTGTCCAATTGGGAATTCAGTTTAAAACACGTTTTTCTCACTGGTCAATTATTGGTTCATACAGTTATGCATTTCAAGATTTTAATAAACCTAATTCTCGATATGATAATAGTGAACTAATTTTTAGTTACGGTTATATTGATAATGATGTAAAGATGGATGTTATATCATTGACTGTTGGTATAGCATACGACTTTTACAAACCTAAGAAATATAGAAAATACAAAACACTGGACTAACATGATCAAACGCTTAGCATATTTTCTGATAATTTTATTGATGGGTTGTGAAACGGTAGATTCATATACATCAGAAGAAACATATATCAAGTTTTATGGAACGGAAGGTGAAGAAATTGGTCGTGATTTACTCGTTCAGGATGACGGTATGTTACTGCTGGGGACTACATCGTCTTCATCGTATTTAACTTCGATTTTATTGATCAAAACAGACCTAGCAGGAAATGAAATATGGTCCTTGGAATTGGTAGAGGATTCGACACAAACATTTATTATTGATGATGCTGTAGGTTTACTTCAGACGTCAGATAACGAAATTGTTGTGCTTGGTAATAGGGCTGTAGATGGAGAAAGATATGGAGTTCTTTTCACTATCAATTTAGAAACACCTTCAATTACTCTTTTCCAAGAAGTAAGAGCAGAAACTAAAGATGTTAACCAAGCTGTATTTAATGATATTGAAAAAATCACAGAAGGTGGATTTATAATAATAGGAGAGGTGAGAAACTTTGAAAACCCAAGTGTTTCGAACTCTGATTGGGATGTGATTAGTATTAAATATGATGAATCTGCAGGTAGACAATTGGAAAGGATCAATGGTTTTCAAGATAACCTAGATGATTACGGAGCTTCTGTAGTAGAAGGAGAAGATGGTAATTTTTATTTGTTTGGATCAGTTACCATCAATAAAGTGAATGATCAAGGGGCAACAGTACCTGTTTCTGATATTAGAACAGTTCGAGTGAACTCTTTTCTAGTGCCTGTTTGGGATAAATATTACGGGACAGCTAAAAATGAAATAGGTAATGAAATTACAACTTATAACAGTGATAGATATGTAATGGGTTCTCAAGAAAACTCTGAGAATAATATGGATATCATTATTTCGAAATTAGATCAGGATGGAGATCCAACCCTTTTTCAAACTATAGGAGAGGAAGGTATTGATCAAGGTTATCATATGGAAATTCATCCTTCTGGAATATATATTACAGGTAAAACAAACTCAGGTAGAGCAGATTTTAACATTTTTATCATGAAAATTTCTTTCCAAGGCGAATTGATTTGGACAAAGAAATTTGGATTTGAAGGAGATGATGAAGGTAGAAAAATTAATATTTTAGATGATGGTTCAATATTAGTTGTAGGTTCAGCTGTTTTTGGTAATTCAAGAAAGATATGTCTGTTAAAGACTGATTCTGATGGTAATTTATCGAAGATACCTACTAATACTGAGAATTAACTGATATCAGAATAATACAAATACTTACATCGAATTTTGTTAAAATGATAAACATATATCCTGAAACTTACGTAAATTATTAAAAGTTAATAAAGTTTAATAAGTTTAAGGGTTATAGGTAATCATCTATTTATTCTATCGAATACTTATCATCATTTAAACTAAACACATATTAGGCTTTAACGAATTTCAAAAGTCGCTGATACTATTACTATGAATAAATACTACTCCCAAATATTTAAATTTTCAATTGCATTTATTTTCTATTTTTTCAGTGGTTCAATATATGCTCAATCAGTTTCGAACTTTGACAGAATTCTTTCTGGATCAAATAGAACAAGTTCGGCAGTTCTTGCCTATGAACTTCATGGATCTGGGCTTAATCCATCAACTTCAGATTTTACTGTTGAAAAAGATGATGGAGGATGGACAACAATTACTAGTAATGTAGAGGTTTTTCTAGTTCAAGTAACTGTAAATACGGATTATGATGTTTATATCTTCTTAGCTGGAGAATATGAAGATGGATTAGATTATAGAGTAAATTATTCAGGAGATGGTCTAGATGAAGATTCTGAAGTATATGAGATTGATATAACGGAGGGTGATGAGTCTACAGTTGTTTCGAACGCATTAAGTCCAACAGCAGATTTAGGTTCATCAAATACAGATAAAATTACAAGCTTAGATCGCTTGGTATTTACTGCAACGGCGACATCAGGAGAAACAATTTATATAAAAAATGGGACTACAACGATTGGTAGTACAGTTGCAACAGGAGGAGTGGATTTAATTGTGACAACCTCTTTAGCAGAAGGAGATCATGACATCTTTGCCTATAGTATTGATACTGATGGAAGATTGTCTTACACATCAACACCAATAGCAGTAACTATCGATCTAACTGACCCTGCTATGCCAGATGAGCCTACTTTTTTAGCAAACTCGACAAATGATACAGGTCCTTTATCTAATGATAAGGTAACGAATAATACAACACCAACTATTAATGTAGATAATATAGATCATGTATCAGGTAGTCAAATTGTGATCACGAGTAATATTGATGGTGAAGTTGCAAGAGTATCGACTTCAGGTACTGATCAAGATATTACTTTAAGTGCTCTTAGTGATGGAGAACATGAATTAACAGCACATATCGAAGACTTAGCAGGTAATGAAGGAGATGCTTCAGATCCATTAACCAGAGTAATTATCGATACGGATGCTCCAGAGAAACCAAGCTTAAGTTTAACAACAGACACGGGGTCCAGTGATTCTGATTTAAGAACAAAAGAATCTTCTCCGTCATTCTCAACGGATGCCGAAATTAATTCACTAATCACTTTATTGGAAGGGAGTTCAAATGTTGGGACTATTAAAAGTACAGGAACTACAAGTATTACTACAAATACAGCCTTAACATCTGCAAATACATATAATTATACAGTTACCGCAACAGATTCAGCAGGTAATGTTTCTACAGCATCAGATATTGTAGCAGTTGATTTTAATAATTCAGCTTTATCAAATATCACAAGTGTTGCTTTAGATGGTGCCTCTGATTCGGGATTAGGAGGGGACTTTATTACAAATATCAACACCCCTACATTCAATTGTGTATTTCCTAGTGCAGCAAATACACTTGTCGTGACAAGTAATTTGGATGGAAATGTTGGTGGAGGAAGTATTTCTTCAGTTAACCAGTCCTTTATGTTGTCAACCCTTCAAGAAGGCAACCATAGATTAACTTTCTATTTAGAAGATGTTTACGGTAATGTGAGTGGAAACACAACAGTTGATCTTGAAATAGATAGAACAGCTCCATCTGTACCAACGCTTGCTTTTGATCATAGTAGCTCGGACTTGGGAAGGGATAATATGGATTCTAAAACCAGTGATAATACACCAACATTTACAGTTACTGGAGATGTTGGTTCAACAATTAGAATATATGTTTCAGGTTCGCCAGTTGGCAATGTTTTCTGTACAGGAACAAATAGTATAACAACATCAGTAATTGCAAATGGTAATACTTCCTTTACTGCAAAAGCTATTGATGATGCTGGAAATGAATCATCTTCTCCGGCTGCAGTTCTTGTAGATATTAAAAATAATACATCTATTTCTGCACCAGCTACTTTTACATTAAAAAGTACTTCAGACAGCGGATCTTCTAATTCAGATAAAATAACTAATAATACAACACCTGAATTTGAATTAACAGGTGTTCCTAATGGTGATACCCCAGAAGTTATTATTTCTAGTAATATTGATGGGGAAGTAGCAAGAGTAGCGACTTCACTGACAAGTTTAGACATTACATTGCTTTCAGCATTAAGTGATAATACACATACACTTTCTGCTTATGTAGAAGATATTTATGGTAACCAAGGTGCAGTAGAAATGGAAAGTATCACTATCGATACTACACCACCTTCATTGTCAGCGGTGTCGATAAGCTCTGATAATGGTGTTTCAACTTCATTAGCTGAGAATAATGATGATGTTACTCTTTCATTTACCTCAGATGAAACATTAGTAAGCCCTTTTTCAGCAACCTTAGATGGATCATCGATAGCTGCTTCTGTTTCAGGTCTGAATTATTCAGTGGTAAAAACAATGTCCGTAACTGGAGGTTCATCTTATTCTCCTATATCGTTCTCAATTGCAGCTCAAGATATTGCTGGTAACACAGCTTCTGCGGTTACGTCAACCAATGATGCTAGTAGCGTGACAGTATTTCCAAACTTATCAAGCACTATTACAGCACCAGCAACAACTAATTATTGTGATGGTGAAAATACAGGGTATACGATTACAGGTACTGCTGTGGGTGGTGGATCTGGATCCTATTCATATGATTGGGAAAGAAGTAAAGATTCTGGTCCATATGCATCATTGACAAGCTCAGGTGTTAATTTCACCGAGAATGAAGTGCTAACATCAGGAACATATAATTATAGAAGAAAAGTAACAAGTGAAGGCATCTCAGGTTATTCTAATGTTATTTCAATCACTGTTAATGATGATATAGCCAATAATATTGTTGATACTCCTTCGGATGATGAGTATTGTAACTCGGTGGCTGCGAATGCAATTTCACTTACTGCTCAAACTCCAACTGGAGGTACAGGAACTTATTCATATCAATGGGAAATAAGTTTAAATAATGGGTCATCTTGGTCGAACGCAGGTACTTCAGCAGATTTGACGTATGGTTCGGCAATCAATACTCTAGGTACAATTCTTTTTAGAAGAACTGTAACAAGTAGTGGTTGTTCATCTGTTTCCAATGAAATTGAAATAAATATTATTCCAAGCATCACCGATAATACATTAACTAATTTGTCTGGTGGAGCAACGATTTGTATCAACGAACCTATAGTTATTATTGGTTCTGCTCCAAATGGAGGTACTGGAGGGTATTCTTATCAGTGGCAGCAAAGAATTGGAATGGGGTCTTTTACCGATATTTCTGGTGAAACGTCTCAGAGTTATTATAATGCTTCTGTTTCAACTTCAGGTAATTACCAAATAAGAAGAGTAGTTACTTCTGGAGAGTGTAGTCATACTTCATCTCCAATTATGATTTCAGTTCCTAGTGAACCGTCAGGTTATGCTTTAACTCCATCGACAACCAATTATTCCGATCAAACTTCAACTGCGATTGCGTTGAGTGTTACAGGCTTAGTTTCAGGGGAAGATTTTTACTGTTCTGGACCAGGTGTAATTACTTTAGGAGAAGGTGCGGGTAATAATTCATTTTATCCAAATATTGCAGGAGTGGGTAGCCATACTATTGATTATCATATTACATATGGTGATTGTGAAAAGGTTGTACCTGTATCTTTTACAGTATATGATGGATCAACAGTAATGAACTTAGATCAATTGTATTGTGAGGATGAGTCTGCAATCACATTGGATATTCCTGATGAGTCTTCATTTCCTGGTACATCACCATATACTTTAGTAGATTTTACAGGACCAGGCGTAGCTCCAAGTGGAGGTGATTATGTCTTTACTCCCGAAGATGCATTAAGTATGGGGGCCGCAGACGGTGCGACAGAAACAGTTACAGTTACTGCAAATTACACGGATGCATTAAGTGTACCTTTCTCTATTACTCAAGATGTATCTATTACCAAAACACATGTAGCTTCAATTAATTTAAGTGACCCTTCATTTTGTGTTACAGATGCTGATGTTACCATTAATGCAAATGTTGACGGAGCGTTACAGACAACAAATGGAGAATTTCAACTTGGAAGCGGGCCTGTTGTAAATAATGAGATAACAATATCGCCATCGTCAATGACTCCCGGGAGTCATGTTTTAACATATACTTATCGTGATGTGAATGGTTGTACTGCAACTGATGATATCACAATCGAAATTAACGAATTACCCGATGTCAGCTTCAGGTATTTAGATCCAGCCGATGATGGTAATTTCTGTTTCGACGAAGGATTGATCACTTTGGTGGGTGAGGTAGATGATATGGATGTGACCTCAGGAACTTTCTCAGGGAACCCAGGTATTACAAATATTGGAAATGGTCGAGCAACATTTGATCCTTCTTTAGCAGGAGGTGAATTATATGATGAAGATGAAGATTTTACAATCACTTTTACATATACAGATGGTACAACAAACTGTCAAAATAGTGTTGACTCTACTGTAAATGTATTTGGTTATGATGAAGTATTTATCGCATCAAACAATGCAGATTCTGTATGTTTTTCTGTTGAAGAAGTGATTTTCACTCCAATGGAAGGTTTCTCTCAATATTCAGGATCTGGCTCATTTACGATTGATACGGGTGGATTAACTAGTAATCCAGATGGTACGGCATCATTTGATCCAGAAACTGCTGCGATTGCTGCAGGAGAGACAAGTACTGGAGATTATTCTCGTCACATTCTTACGTATACTTACAGCAACTCAAGAGGTTGTGATTTAAGCATAAAGGATACGATTTATGTGAGACCATTACCAGAAAAACCAACATTAGTATCTACAATCCCTTCTTACTGTTCTGATGATACGGACTTAGCCGATATTCAAGTAACAGGGGAGTCAGGTGCACAGTTTACTTGGTATTCTGATTCTGATCTAACTTTAGTTTCTAGTACAAGTAATATCCTTGAACCTAGTGATGCTCCTTCGATTACTTCAGATTCTGTTGTTACATACTATGTGAGACAAACAAATGTGGAGACATGTACCAGTGATACTTTGCAAGTGCATATTATGATTTATGCTAAACCACTTGCACCATCATTATCAATAGCCAACGATACGGAGTATTGTTCAGGTGAAACAGTAACAGCACTATCTGTTGCTTCAGCAGGACAAAATATTAAATGGTATACTTCAAGTGCATTAGGAACGCCTGTAGGTTTAGGAGATACATTTACTCCTGTATTGAATACAAACGTTTCAAATGATTCTACGGTAAGTTATTATGTTACAGAAACTATAAATGGTTGCGAAGGCCCTTATTCTGTTTTAACGATAGATATCAATAAAACACCGGATGCTCCAACTGCTAACTCGGTACCTCAGGTATGTTCAGGAGGAGTTTTACCTCAATTAAGTGTATCCACAGGTAGTGATGTAAATTGGTATGCAAGTGCAGATAAATCAGGTGGTGCATTAGTTACAGGTACTACAACCTATACACCATCTTTTGATACCAATGTAGTGAATGATTCCACAGTGAGTTTTTATGCTACAAGTACCTCATTAGATGGGTGTGAAAGTGATGTAACTCAAATTGATGTTGTTATTACCGCATTGCCTGCATCTCCAAGTATTAGTGCAATAACTCCTTATTGTGAAGGAGATCCATTGCAATCTATCACAGCAACTGGTGAAGTTGGGGCCACATATACTTGGTATTCAGATGAAAGTTTAGACCCATTATATGTGGAGTCGACATCGCAGGTGTTTGATCCGATGAGAGACGCACCAAGTTTTGCAACTTACGATACATTAAACTTTTGGGTAGTTCAAACGTCAGGTGGTTGTACTTCTTTAGCCACTAAAGTTGATATTCCTGTATATCCTACTCCAGCAAAACCAACAGTGGATAATATAAATCCGATCTATTGTTCTGGAGAAACGATAAATGCTATTAATGTTACGTCTGGATCAAATATTAGATGGTATAACGATCCTTCTTTAACAACAGTCATATCATCTAGCACATCATATACACCAATTGATCCAAATGCATCCAATGATTACACTCAAAAGTATTATGTAACACAAATACAGAATGGTTGTGAGAGTGATACAACTGAGATTACTTTGGTCATTAATAAAAAACCAGATGAACCAACGGTAATTGGAGATATGAGCTATTGTTCAGGCGAAACCGTTTCGGCTTTAGCAGTTACAGGGTCGGTTGATAATGATGTGAGATGGTATACTGCTGACGATAGGGTGAATCCTGTATCCACAGCACTAACATATACTCCTTCAATTTCTACTGTAGTTACTACAGAGGAAACACATCTATTTTATGTGACTGATTCACACCTAGGTTGTGAGGGACCAGCAAGAGAAGTAACAATCGTAGTACACCCACTACCTACCTTAAGTATTGTAGGTTCATTAACTGAAGAAACTACATATTGTAAGAGTGTAGGTAATGTAGGTATGACAGGTACGCCAGCTGGAGGTAACTTTATTTCTCCTACTGGTGCAGTTGTTAACCAATCTGGTAGTACGTTTAATATCGATATGGAAGACTCACCACTAGGTAGTCATACGGTTAGATATATTTATACAAACGATAATAATTGTCAGGATTCAATTGATTATACATTCAATATTGTGGATGTACCAGAAGTTGATTTCTCATCACAAGTATTCTGTAATACACAACAAGTAGAGTTTACAGATTTAACAACGATTGGTGATACAACGACTATTGTATCTTGGACTTATAACTTTGGAGTAGATGGGGTAGTAGTTCTTACTGACCCTGATCAAGCAAGTGTTTATACTCATGACTTTGCGACTCCTGGAGATAAAACGGTTACATTAACAGTAGAAACCAGTCAAGGATGTACTAATATTTCTACCACTAAAAATATATTTATCGGTTCACCTCCAACGGTTGAATATGAATGGTTAGTTTCTGAATTTGATGCCAACATGTTGTTTACCGATATGTCAGCACCTGCAGACAGAGATACTATTGATTCATGGGACTGGGATTTCGGTGATGGTAATTCTGAAATCATAACTTCAGCGAGTGGAGCAACGGATGGTAGTACATCTTATAGGTATTCTTCTCCAGGTGTTTACGATGTTACATTAACAGTAAATACAACAAGAGGTTGTTCTAGAGTATTAACTGAAAGCGTATATGTTCTTCCAAGAGTTTTCTTAACATCTGAAGATGATGAATATATCCAAAACTTCAATTTAGATGATGGTGATTGGGTGCCTCGTGGAGATGATTATAGTTGGGAATATGGTATGGCAACAGGTGAAAACCTAACATCAACTTCTAATGCTTGGGTGACAGATTTGACATCAAATTACAATATCAATGAGGAGTCGTATTTACATACACCTTCTTTTGATCTTAGCGGTTTAAGTAGACCAATGATGACATTTGATATGCAATTAGATGCTGAAACAGGAGCCGATGGTGTTGTACTTCAGTATTCATTGGACTCAGGACAAACATGGTTAGTTCTTGGAGCTGTTTCAGATCCTATCAATTGGTATAATAGTAGTAACATTCGATCAAACCCTGGTAATCAATCATCAACTTCTGAGGCTCCAGATCCAATTGGTTGGACGGGTTCAGCCACTGAAGATGGCGGTATATTTAATAATTCATTATCTATTCGACATAGTTTAGACCAATTTATTGGTGAGGAACACCTTAGGTTTAGATTTGCCTTTAGATCTAACTCAGATTTGGAAGATGAAGGTGTTATGATCGACAACTTCTATATTGGGAATCGTCATAAATCTGTTGTTATAGAGACCATGACGAATGCAGGAGAAGCATCAATTAATAGTAATATGGTCACATTAGATTCGTTGATGAATCCATTAGCGCTTGATGTAATCTCTATTAATTATCATGTGAAACAAGATGGATTGTCTGATTCATTGAACTTGGATAATCCAGAACCGCCATCTGGACGTACTTTCCAATATGGTATTTCAGATGCTCCAACTACTATTGTTGATGGTAATGCATTCTTAGGTTATACTTTTGATTTTGTACAGAACAATAATCATATCAATCCGATCATGTCTAGAATATTATTGGATCCTGAATTCGATATTTCTATCCAATTGCCGGATGTAGGTGGTGAAGATGAGATTGAAGTAAGTGTTACGGCCAACAAGGCCTTCTCTTCTGATGAAGTGGAGATTGTAGTACATTTAATCACTGTTGAAAGAGAGATTAATGGTATCGAAACTTCTGAGGGCTTCTTAACTCATAAAGATGTTATGAAGTCTATGAGTCCAGCTCCTGGTTCTGAAGGAACAAGTTTTGTAGGTAGAAGTTGGGAAAATGGAAGTGCCGAAACATTTACTGTAGCATGGGATAATCCACAAGTTTACAGTACTGATCAGGCAGAAGTAATCGCACTAGTTCAGGATAATATCTCAAGAGAAATTTATCAGGCTATAAGAGTAAGTGTTTCTGATCTAGTATCAACTGATCCGAAAAATGTCACCTCAATATCAGATGATTTAGAAGGTTGGTCACTGTATCCAAACCCAGCAAGTCAGTCTGTTAAAGTTTCTGCCCCATCATTGTTGCAAAATTGTGAGTGGATTTTATCAGATATAAATGGTAAAAAAGTAGCTGAAGGTGCTTTCTCTGGAAACAATTATTCTATTGATCTAGATCGTTTCCCTACAGGTGTATATGTGATTCGACATATTCACGATGGAGATAAAATTGGAAATGCTTTAAAATTGGTAATTACAAAATAGAATTTCCTTTTTACATAAATTCAAAAACACACACTCTTACAGCAGTGTGTGTTTTTTTTATTTGTATGGAAATGTTAGAAGTATAGATTGAAATTATGTTTAATCTCTCAGTGATTCATTCTATCTTTGCACAAATTTTAAATCTATGATAGAGACATTAACAGCAGAACAGGTTAAGCTTCAAAAGCGATTACATAAAAATGTTTGGAAAGCAATTGATGACTATAAGCTTATTGAGGATGGAGATAAAGTGATGGTTTGCTTATCTGGAGGAAAAGATAGTTATACTATGTTAGATATATTATTACATATTCAGCATACAAAAAAGTATGATTTCGAGATTATTGCTGTTAATCTTGATCAGAAACAGCCGGGTTTTCCAGAGCATATTTTACCCGAGTACTTAGATAAATTAGGTGTTGATTATAAGATTTTGAATAAAGACACGTACTCGATTGTAACTGAAAAGTTGGGTGAAGGGAAGACGATGTGTTCTTTATGCTCTAGATTGAGAAGAGGTACTTTATATACTGCCGCAGAAGAATTAGGTGTAACAAAAATTGCATTAGGTCACCATAGAGATGATATCATTGAGACATTTCTGTTAAATATGTTTTTTAGCGGTAAGTTGGAAGCAATGCCACCAATCTATAAAACAGACGACCAAAAACATGTTGTTATAAGACCTTTGGCATATTGTAAAGAGAAAGACATTGAGGTGTTTTCTGAATTAAAGGAATTCCCTATTATTCCATGTAATTTATGTGGCTCTCAACCAAAACTTCAACGTCAAATGGTTAAAAATATGTTGAAAGAATGGGAGAAAGATTATCCAGATAGATCAGAAGTTATTTTTAATTCATTGAAAAACACTTCTCCATCTCACCTATTAGATAGAGATCTTTATGATTATCAAAACTTCAAAATGATAGAACCACCTATCAAGAGTTAATTGATATTGTATATAAATATGAAAAGAGGCATTTTAAATATTAAAGTGTCTCTTTTTTTGTTTGCTTTTATTCTTCTATCTTAATACTAGAATTAGAAGGTAAGGAAATATGGACTCACTCTGGCACATGCATAATTTTGATTTATATTCAATTTTATGCCCAACGAAAATTAACAACTACTTTAAAAATAATGGCTTAATGTTCAAAAAAGGAGAAGTGATCTACTTCCCTGAAGACGAAGAACAGAAAATCTATTTAGTGAGTAAAGGAAAGGTCAAATTATGTAAATACAATCAAGATGGGGAAGAAATAGTAAAACTGATTTTATCTAAAGGTGAAATATTTGGAGAGAAAATTCTTCTAGGTCAGCAGAAAAGAGATGAATATGCAATTGCTGAGGGAGATAATACTGCCCTATGTCTTTTATCTATTGAAAAAATGAGAAACTTAATGAGAGATAACGAACAGTTTGGTTTGTATATCTATAAGCTCATCGGTTTGAGGATAAAAAAAATAGAGAGAAGATTAGAAATTCTTGTATGTAAAGATGCTGATGAACGCTTGATTGAATTTATTAAAGATATTTTTGATGATGATTTTAGCGATGGAAATACTGTAAAACACCATTATTCTCAGAATGATATCTCGAAGTTAATCGGAACATCAAGAGAAACCGTTTCTAAATTAATGAGCAAGTACAAGAAGTTAGATATACTAGATTATACACGATCTTCTATCACTTTAAAAAACAAAACGAATTTGTTACAGATGCTTGACACCGAATAACCTAATATTTTCCATAAAAAGTGATGATTTTACACTAATCAAAAATGTAAAAAATACAATTTATAGTATCTAGATTCTTTGTGTTATAAATAAAACATGCTTTTGATATTTTGTCATAATTCATCTTATAAATACGAAATATTCATTATAATGTGGTATTTATTAATGATTTATTAAAAAATACTCTTATATTTGAAAGTGTTGTGAACGTAAAAGCTTTGTGAGGAAAGAACAAAATACAAATAGATAGTAATTATTATTCTTAGATTCTTAAAAATTAGGATTGCTATATAGCTAACAACAGACCTCCAAAGTCCAACAATTATCGAAAATCGGAAGACGCTTTATTTATGGAACACAGATTAACGGCCTTTAAGGACAATTGTGGTTTTGGTATGATTGCCAACTACAAGAATCAGCCCTCAAGGCAAATGACTTTAGACGCTATAGAAGCCTTATCAAGAATGATTCACCGTGGTGCAATTGCAGCAGATGGTGTGAGTGGTGATGGTAGTGGTTTCTTATTCTCAATGCCAGATAAATTCATGCGAAAAGAAGCTGAACTTAATGGTATTGACCTTCCGCAACGTTATGCTGTTGCAATGATGTTCTTGACAGATGCGGATAAACAAAAAGAATTATTTTCTGAATACTGTGAAAGAAACGATTTAAAGGTATTATTCACTAGAAATGTCCCTTTAAATACAGAAGTATTAGGTAAGCAAGCTTTTGAATTGCTACCAGATATCGTTCAAGCATTTGTAGTACCAAATGCCTTGATGTCTACGAAACGTTTCTCAGCTCTCTTATACCTTACAAGAAAAGAAGTAGAGCATGCTTTAAGAGAAGACGAAGGATTCTATATTCCTTCATTCTCAGAAAAAGTAGTTTCGTACAAAGGATTAGTAATGCCAACTCATATCAAAGAGCTTTTTGTTGATTTACAACAAGAAGAATTTGAGGTGTCATTTGCTGTATTCCACCAACGTTTCTCAACGAATACATTACCTCAGTGGAGATTAGCTCAACCATTTAGAACATTAGCTCATAATGGTGAGATTAACTCTATCCAAGCGAACCGCTTTAATTTCTCAATTAAGCAAGAGGTATTAAAATCAGAGGTATTTACTGAAGAAGAATTAGAAAGAATCTTCCCGATTTTAGTACCGGGTGGATCAGATTCAGCTTCATTAGATAATGCTTTTGAATTCCTAGTAACGGCTGGCATGGATTTCTTCCAAGCAGCTCGTTCAGTAGTGCCTGCACCATGGCAAAACGTACCAAACTTAGATGCTAAACTTAGATCATTCTATGAATATGCAGCAAGTAACTTTGAGGCATGGGATGGTCCAGCAGCATTAAACCTATGTGATGGCCGTCACTTAGGCTGTGTGCTAGATAGAAATGGTTTAAGACCTGCAAAATATATCATCACCAACGATAACAGAATTGTTATTAGTTCTGAGTATGGTGTAATTGATCTTGAGGAAGATAATATCAGAGAGCAAGGTAAATTGCAATCTGGCCAAATGATTGGTATTGATCTTCGTTATGGGACAATTTTAAAGCATGATGAAATTAATACATACCTTAAAGAGGCTAGACCTTGGGGTAAATGGATTCATGAAAATAGTGCATATCTAATGGAACATGTGGATAAGAACTTCTTAACCATGGACGATTATAGATATGACGATATTGTAGACAAGCAACGTTACCATAACTACACAAACGAAGTGTTAGAAGGTGTTGTTCGTCCGATGATTGAAACTGGTAAAGAAGATACAGGTTCTATGGGTGATGATACACCATTAGCTTGTTTCTCAAATGTTCAAAGAAACTTTACTGATTTCTTCCGTCAGAAATTCGCTCAAGTAACCAACCCACCGATTGACCCACTACGTGAGAAAATGGTAATGTCAACGGCAGTTACTTTTGGTAGAAATAACAACGTATTAATTGATGGGCCAAACAATGCACATCGTTTGAAATCAATGTCTCCAATTCTTTCTTATGAGCACTTTGATGTGTTAAGAAGATTCGGCTTGAATAACGATTCGTTGTATGATCCACATTACACAAATAAAACCTTCAGTACTGCTTTTACTACAGATTTAGAAAAAGCATTACATGATTTAGGTGAAACAGTAGAAAACTCTGTAAGAGACGAGGATACTTCTATTGTGATGTTAGATGATAGATATTTATCTAAATCACAAAAGCTGATCCCAATGCCAATGGCTGTTGGTTATGTAAGTAACCACCTTGCTAAAAAAGGCTTAAGATCTCAAGTGTCTATCGTTGCAATTACAGGTGAGGTGTATGACTCCCACTCAGCAGCCGTTCTATTAGCAACCGGAGCAACAGGTATTTACCCATACCTATTGTTTGGTACAGCACTTCAAGTAGCAGAAAACTTAGGTGCAGACTCGTACATGACTCGTAAGAAATCATTAATTAAAGTTCAAAAAGCTTTAAATGCTGGTTTATTAAAGATCATGTCGAAAATGGGTATTGCAACAATTGAATCTTACCAAAACTCATCTCTATTTGATGTGATTGGTCTTAGCAATTCAATCGTTGATCAGTGTTTCCAAAGAAGTGAAGCTCTAATCCCAGGTCTTGACTTCTCTGATATTGAAGAAAGAATTGAAGCTTATCACAAAGCTGCTTACAAAACAAGATTCATCAAAAAGATGTATCCTCTTGAAGTAGGTTCTTTCTACAAGTACGCTGAAAATGGAGAATATCATGATTTCGCTCCTAAAGTAGCACAAAGTATCAGAAAATTTGCTGTAACAGGTAAATCTGAAGATTATGCTGAATTAAGAGATCAGATTAATAATAGAGGTTTACGTATGATTCGTGACTTCTTTGTATTCAAATCTGATAGAAAGCCGATTGATATTTCTAAGGTTGAACCAATTGAGGCAATTACAAAGAGATTTACATCTGCAGCGATGTCTCTAGGTTCAATTTCACCAGAAGCTCACGAAGCTTTAGCAGAAGCAATGAATACAATTGGTGGTCAATCTAACTCTGGTGAGGGTGGAGAAGATCCTAAGCGTTTCAATACAATCAAAAACTCTAAGATTAAGCAAGTTGCTTCTGGTAGATTCGGTGTAACACCACACTACTTAAGAAATGCTGAAGAAATTCAGATTAAAGTAGCACAAGGAGCCAAGCCAGGTGAAGGTGGACAGTTACCAGGTTCAAAAGTAACATCTTTAATTGCAGAATTAAGATGTACAATCCCAGGTGTAACACTAATTTCTCCTCCTCCACACCACGATATCTACTCAATTGAGGACCTTGCTCAATTAATCTATGATTTAAAGCAAGTGAACCCTAAGGCCCGTATCTGTGTTAAGTTGGTATCAACTGCAGGTGTAGGTACTATTGCAGTAGGTGTAGCAAAAGCATATGCAGATAAAATTATTATCTCGGGTGCTGATGGTGGTACTGGTGCAGCTCAATTAGGTTCAATTAAGTTTGCAGGTAACCCTTGGGAACTTGGATTGGCTGAAGCACACAATGCACTAAAAGTGAACTCACTTCGTCACTTTGTAGAAGTACAAACTGATGGTGGCTTGAAAACGGGTCTTGACCTAGTAAAAGCTTCAATCATTGGTGCAGAAAGCTTTGCATTCGGTACATCATTATTGACAACTATTGGTTGTAAGATCTTAAGAGTTTGTCACCTTAATAAGTGTTCAGTAGGTATTGCAACTCAATCAGAGCAATTGAGAGCTTACTACATGGGTACTGTAAAAGGTGTAGTGAACTACTTACAAGCAATGGCTGAAGAGGTTAGAGAAATCTTAGCAGAATTAGGATATACTTCATTAGATGAGATCATTGGTAAAACTCATTTATTAGATGTAATTGACAATGACTTTGCGAAGAAATTTAACTTCAAGGATGTTCTTTACTATGCAGAAGGTAAAGACATTAGAGAAAAAGCTTCTAATGAGCCATTTGATCCAAACGAATTCGAACAAGAGATCTTGTCAGAATTGATGCCAGTGATCAAAGGACCACATTATAGAACAGTTCTTGATAAAGAAATTGTAAACACTAATCGTAGTTTTGGTGCAAGAATTTCAGGTCAAATCGCAGAATTCCACGGAAAGAAAGGTTTACCAAAAGAACTAATTACAATTAATCTTACAGGTACAGCAGGACAATCATTTGGTTGTTTACTAAGCCATGGTATGTTATTATCATTGAAAGGTACTGGTAACGATTATGTTGGTAAAGGTATGAGTGGTGGACATATTATCATCACTCCAAAAGATGGTATTACTGAAGGACGTAACTTAGCAGGTAACACTTGTTTATATGGTGCAACTGGAGGTAAACTATTTGTTAGAGGTGAAGTAGGTGAACGTTTTGCCGTAAGAAACTCAGGAGCTTTAGCTGTTGTAGAAGGAACAGGTGATCACCCATGTGAATACATGACTGGTGGTACTGTAGTTATCCTTGGAAAAACAGGTAACAACTTCGGAGCAGGTATGACTGGTGGTGTTGCTTTTGTCTATGACAAAACAAACTCATTCATCGATAAGATGAACCAGGAACTTATCAAGGCAAGACGTATTGATACAGATGAAGGAGATGAAGGACGTTTCTACTTACAGAGAATCTTACGTAGCTACTTGTTCCGTACTGGTTCTACAAAGGCGAAACATATCCTTGATCATTTCCGTGAGGAAGTAAGATACTTCTACATGGTAACATCTAAAGATATGAAGTCTCCATTAAACCCAATGGAAGGCAATTAGATTTAAAGATGTGGGTATTTAATTACCCACATTCTTAAAAATTTAAATCCATTCACCTCAACAAAAGAATTTAGAATTATGTATGAATTCACTAAAATAGAACGTATTACACCAACTCTTCGTCCTGCAGATGAAAGAGTAGGGAACTTTGATGAGATCAACGAAGTATATACTACTTCTGAAACGGCCTCACAAGCTTCACGATGCGTACAATGTGGTAACCCTTATTGTTCATCAGTAGGTTGTCCATTAAGTAATTATATTCCTCAATGGTTACGCTTTATTGCTGAAAAAGATTTAGAGCAAGCATTTAAAATTTCTAACGAGAGTTCTCCTTTCCCAGAAATCTTAGGTAGAATCTGTCCACAAGATCGTTTGTGTGAAGGAGCTTGTACTCTAAATGATGGTAATGAAGAAGAAACAATTGGAGCCATTACTATCGGTTCAATTGAGGTAGCAATTAGTGAAAAAGGCTTTAAAAAAGGTTTTAAACCTGAATTTGCTGAGAAATTAACAAACAAAAAGGTAGCTATCGTAGGTTCTGGTCCTGCAGGTTTATCTTGTGCTACTTTCTTATTAAGAGCTGGTGTTAAGCCAGTAGTTTTTGAAAAAGCAGATAAAGCTGGTGGATTACTTACTTATGGTATTCCTGGTTTTAAACTTGAAAAACATGCTGTAGAAAGAAGAATCGAATTACTTCTTGAAGCAGGTATGGAATTACATACAGGTGTAGATATCGGAAATGATGTGACATTAGAATCATTAAATAAAGATTACGATGCAGTGTTCTTAGGAGTAGGAGCAATGGCAGGTAGAGCTTTAGGTAATGAAGCTTACAATTCTGATAACATCTACATGGCTGTTCCTTTCTTGACGAATATCCAAAAGAAAATTGAGGAAAAGCAGTATGATAAAAAATATAGTGTTGAAGGAAAACGAGTAGTTGTAATTGGTGGTGGTGATACCGCTATGGACTGTGTAAGAACTTCAATTAGAGAGAAAGCAGCAAAGGTAACATGTTTCTATCGTCGTGACGAAGAGAACATGCCTGGTAGCCGCAAAGAAGTGAGAGCAGCGAAAGACGAAGGTGTAGAATTTAAGTTCTTAACATCTCCAAAAAACTTTGTTGCTGATGATGAAGGTAATGTTTACGGAGCAAAATTCGTAGATATGAAACTTTCTGAACCAGATGCTTCAGGTAGACAGGCTGTTTCTGAGGTTGAAGGATCAGAGGCAATTGTTGAAGCTGATGTATTTATCCTAGCTCTTGGTTTTAGTAATGAAAAATTAAAATGGATTACTGATGCAGGAGTAGAAACAAACGAGTGGGGAGCGATCAAAACTAACGACAAAGGTGAAACATCATTAAAGAATGTATTCGCTGGTGGCGATAGTGTAAGAGGGGCTGATTTAGTTGTTACTGCAGCTCTTGATGGTAGAGAGGCTGCAATGTCCATTTTAGAATCGATTTTCGATGAAGAACCTGTAACTGTTTAATAACGGTAATAGGTTTATATTTTAACCCACTGAGAAAAGCGTCTCTCAGTGGGTTTCTTTTTTTAGAATATATAGAGAGAGATAAAAATCTCTAATGAAGCAACTAGGGCAATCACAAAACAGTGAATGTTGATAGCAACAAAGACTTTCAATAATGTCTTTTTCCAACTTTGTTTATAGAATTTCCTGAACATTAGAGTAGATATAATCATCCAATAAATAAGTAATGGAGTGATCAAGACGTTGATACTAGCAAAATGAATTTGACCTAAAATTATACACAAAGTGAAAATGAATAAGGCAAAGGCATGCAAGTGTATTGAGAATATAAAATGTTGTATATACCTGTTCTGAACTTTCTTTTTTCTCACATACAGTACTTTAAGATATAGAGCAAAAATAGGTACTAACAACATAATAGCTATTGATATATTGCTCAGAACGGTTTGAAGAAATAATACGGCATTATCTTCATAGATGTATTTAGCTTGCTTAATTAATTTTACCTTATACCAATCATGTACTTGTAGCGTATCTTGAATAAAAGATTCTTCTAAAGTTTCCCTTTCCCGAATAGCATCAAAAATCAAATTGAGCTCCTTTGTGAGTTGGTCACTCAATGAATCATTATCTACATTGACATTAATATACTCTTTAGCGTATTCCGTAGAATCTATATCATAATAATCCTTGTATGAGTCGTTAGGTTCTGTTTTAAACTGCTCCTTAACCGTATCACCTGTTTTAGCTAATAACTCTTTAAAGTCGATTTTGAAACCATGCTTATCAATAAGTAGGTTATTAAAAGTGAAAATAAAGAGTAATGAACAAAACAAATACAGCCTTAGAGGAAGGACATAAGTAACCCTTTTACCACTTAAAAATTCTTTTGAGAGGTAAGACGGATTAGTAAGAAATGGAAGAATGGTGTGTTTAATTCTTGAGTCATAACCAAACGCCTCTTCAAGAAAATCTTCTAAAAGAATGCGAAAGTTGATGTTGTAGTTTTTAGTATTCTGACCACATTTATGACAAAATTGATCATCCTCATTTATTGGAGTATTACAGTTTTTGCAGTTTAGCATAAAATAGTAGTTATTCTTTGAATAGAGTGAATTGGAAGAATAACAATATTAGCTATAATTTTTCAGATAGAGGTAGAGTTATTGTAAACTTTGTGCCTTTATTTACCTCAGATTCTAAATCTACTTTCCCATTGAGAGTCATCAGAGTTTCTTTAACAATGTAAAGCCCTAAACCAGTGCCTTGGTTATTATCTGTTGCTCTATAGAACATATCAAAAATTGATTCTTGATCTTTTTCTTTGATGCCAACTCCATTATCCTGAATCACTACAGTTCCAACATTGTCCTTTGAAGTGAATTTAAGGCGAACATAGGACTCTTCTTGATATACATTGGCATACTTAATACTATTAGATATTAAGTTCGATAGAATCAATTTTAGACGGTATTCATCAGAGTACCATTCAAAGTCTTCATTTACCCATTGAATATCAACTTTATTGAAGTTGGGTAAAAATTGTAATGCATTGACAACTTCAGACATTAATTTATTCAGATTGATTTTATTACTGTTTAAAGCAATATTCTGAATCTTTAATGTATCTATGATTTTTGAAATAAAATGTTCAAGCGTATGAAGGCTTTTACTAATTAATTCAAGGTAATTTTTTTGTTCCTTCTTGTTTTCATTTTCACTAATGAGTTCAAGTAAGCCTAAAGCAGAAACAACAGGTGATTTTAGGTCATGAGAAGCACTATACATAAACCTGTTAATTTCCTCATTAACTCTATGTAATTCTTTGTTCTTCTGATTCAGTTTTACCTTTTCTTTTTTGATTTTCTTGAGTTCTTTTGAATCAGAAATATCTACATGATAGCCGATTAACTTCTGAGGTTGCCCCTCATCAGTCCATGAAATGATCTGCCCTTTACAATATACCCAGATAGTTTTATCATTTTTTCCTTTCCATCTAGCGATATTATGGAAACTACTTTTTCCTTTAGTAGCTACATGTTGTTCAAAGGACCTCATCAGTTCTTCAAGGTCATCAGGATGTATCATTTCTTTCCAAGCTGATTGAATATTTGGAAATTCATGATGTTCAAAGCCAAGCATTTTAGTATAAGAAGGAGTAAGGAACTCTGTATTAGTAGCAAAATCCCATTCCCAATATCCTTGAGCACTTTGATCAAATAGAGATTTAAAGTTATTGGTGTTGTCTTGGGCTTGTGATAGTTCTTCGTACTTTTCCTTCCATAACAATTCTCTCTGATAAGTAGTGCTCAATTCCTCTATAAGTTCGTCTTTGCTTAACCCTCTAATATCTTTCTTATTGATAGTATTCTCCAAAGTAGTTATAGGTCATAATTATTAAGAAATAAACAGTATGCTTTTAATTTAATAAAAAAAGAAAAGCCCTCTAAGTAAATAAAGGGCTTTTCTTCTTTAGATGTATGATTTTAAGGATTATAGACGTCTATAAAGCTTCTTGATATCTTCTTTAGTCCATTTTTCTTTCCAATCAAGGCCAATTGCATGATTCCACATGTGAGGAAGATTGTAAGCTACTTCAGCCATTGCATCAATTGTTTCTTCAGACCACTCTTTAGAAAGTCCTTGAGGAAGATCAATATTGTGCTTTTCAATCATCGATTTGAATTCGTTGACTGCATCGCCATAGAATTCTTCTAAATGATAGAAAGCTAAACAGTTAGCATATCCATGTCTAGTACCTAAGATCTTAGATAAACCATATGATAAAGCATGGCAAGCACCTACTTCAGAATATGTTAAACTTAAACCACCAAATAATGAGGCAATCATAAGTTTTTCGTCGTTTTCTAAGTTTTGGCCTGCATTATCGCCTAAGTAAATTTCTCTACAAAGTGATAAAGCTTGGTCACCATAAGCTTTAGAGTAAGCATTAAAGTATAAGCCACTCTCCGCTTCAATACAGTGAATGTAGCAATCCATACCAGTGTAGAACCATTGGTTACGTTCTACAGTTGATAATAATTCAGGATCTAATACAGCTTGGTTAAATACTGTCCAATCACATTTTAAACCTAATTTCTTAACAGGTCCAGTTAATACTGCAGTCATTGAACATTCAGCACCTGTACCAGCTACTGTTGGTACACCCATATGGTAAACACCAGCTTTCTTCACAAGGTTAAGACCTTGATATAACTGTGAAGAACCTTCGTTTGTTACCATTAATGATAATGCTTTAGCGATATCCATAATAGAACCACCACCAATACCAATGATACCTGCAGGAATACCTTTTTCTGCTAAGATTTTATCACGAAGGTTGTCAACTTGATCAGTAGTTGGCTCATATTGATCGATATCTTCGAAGAATACTAAATCCTCAGCATGAGCAGGAATACGATCAGCTAATTCTTTACCTTCGAAATATTTATCAACGATAAATACCATGAATTTATCGTTTTCAACACGTTTAGGAGCTAAGATGTCATCAATTTGATTGAAAGACCCTTTACCGTAAACGATTTTGTCTATGTTTTTGAAGTTCTTATGCATAGTCTTAGTTATTAACAGCTACAACAGAGTTTAATGATGCAATTAATTTATCAGCAAATGCATGGATTTCTTCCTCTGTCCATGTAGCTCTAATACCAATTGATAATAATCTGCCAATGATATTTTGAGATTTTGGTAACTCAAGGTTATTCCAGTCTTGACGGTGCTCATAATCATGAATAGCCAATTTATATGGAGAATTCAATGATTTTAAGTGGTCCCATTGATTAATGAAGTGGTACATGTTAGTATACCAATAAGCGACACCAACACCATCTTTACCACACTGATCAGCCGCAGCTTTGGCTAATTCAGGAGTTTCCATAAAGAAGTTTAAGAAAGTTGCTGAATCACCTTCTTCGTCTGGTAGACAACGGAAAGTAATGAAAGGCACTTCTTTTAATCTATCTTTAAGAATAGCTTTATTCTTTTTGTTTTGCTCACGGATCATTTCCAATTTACGCATCTGAGCAACAGCTACAGCAGCATTCAACTCACCTAAACGGTAGTTGAAACCTAAAATTGGATGTGGTTCCATACCTCTGTTATCGCCAACGTGAGAGTGACCATGATCAGAGAATTGAGCCATAATTTCATATTTTTCAGTGTCATTTGTGAAACAAACACCACCTTCACCAGCTGTAGTAATTTTGAAGAAATCAAAAGATACAGCACCAGCATCACCAAACAAACCTACGTGTTTTCCTTTGTAGAAAGCACCTAAGGCTTGACCTGCATCTTCTAATAATTTAATGTTATGCTTATCACAAACCGCTCTGATACCATCAAGGTCTGCTGCAGCACCACACATATGAATTAATAATACAGCTTTTGTTCTTGGTGTAATTGCAGCTTCGATAGATGCAGCACTTAAGTTAAGTGTTTCATCAACTTCTGCAAAAACAGGAATACCACCTGCGAATAAAACGGCTTCGATAGGAGCAATGAAAGTAAAAGGAGTACAAATCACCTCATCATTGTGACCGATTCCAGCAGCAGCCATCATACAAGCTACGGCAGCAGAACCACTAGAAACAGCGTGAGCATGTTTTGCACCAGTATAGTTTTGGAATAACTCTTCAAATTCTCTTGCTTTCCAATGACCATTTCTTTGGTCATCATGATTGTATCTAAAAAGCATACCGGACTCTAAAACGTCCATTACTTCTTTTCTTTCTTCAGCACCAAAATATTCCGTTCCTGGCATAATTATCTATAATTAATTTTGAATATACTTTGTCAGTTAATTTTGTGTCGCAAATGTACAAAATTATAATGAGTAAATGTTTTTATAAATACATTTCTCAATCAAACACCCGCTTAATAACAATTGAAGAGCGGTTTTTGTCAATTATTCATTGATAATATTTCTTTATAACAAAAAAAGGAGCCCTGAGGCTCCTAGTATTTTTATGATTAGTGATTCAAAAGTTATTTAACTCTTAACTTTTGTCCAACTTTTATCTCGTTGTTACTCATGTTGTTGAGTGATTTTATTTGCGACACATTGACACCATACTTTCTTGAGATGGAATATAATGTATCACCTGAACCAACTACATGAAACTCTTCAATCTGTTGAGGTGAAGCAGAAGCACTCTCTTCAGTAATAGCACTTTCTGGTGCAGTTAATTTTAATACCTGACCAGCGTTTAAGGCACCATTTGAAGGAAGGTTATTCCATTCAATTAAGTCTTTATGATATACCCCATATTGTCTAGAGATAGCAAAAAGAGTTTCACCCTGTTGTACTGTATGTGTTGTTGCATTTGCTGTTGAAGAAGTACTTGCAACTGCAGGTGCCGTTACTGCCGTTTGTTGAGTTACTGTTGCGGGAACTGATTCTTTTTTCGGCTCTGCTTTAACTTGTGCAGGTTGGTTGTATATATCATTTGCTGGCTTTGTGGATGCATAAGCAACAGGCTCAGCAACAGTATTTGACTGAGTTTGTCGTTGAGGAATCTGTAATAACATTGGAAGACGGTGATAGTCTCCTTGATTCTTCAATACAGCATTATGCTGAATAATCTCCTCTGTAGTTACATCATATTGAGCAGCGATTGATTCTAACGTTTCCCCTTTTTGCACTGGATGTTGAAGAGTATGCGTTGAATAATTTCCAGTACTGTTAATAGAAGGATTAGAAGCAACAGAATTAACTGCATTTGATGCATTCGGGTTTGAAACATAAATTTCATCCCCTGGGTGCAATTCTTTGTTATTGTTCCAAGCCATAAGATCTGTTGCTGCTACACCATGCTTTCTAGCAATAGCATAGTAGAACTCGCCTTTTCCAACAGTATATTTCTCAGGAGCAGTTGGCATGGCTTCAGCAGGAGCATCATTGGCCACTGTTAGAATTGTAGTGGTTGCTGCTACAGTAGCTGCTGTATTTGCAGCGGCTGGAGAAGCTTCACCAACGGTGATCGTTTTACCTCTAGCATTCATTTGAGAATTAGGAGCAATATCGTAAGCAGCATTGTCAATTGCTGGTTGCTCAGTAATTTCTTCAATAACTGCCGTTTCTTCAGCTACCGGAACAGATACAGCTTCGGCGGTAGTGGCTACACTTGAGCCTTCTTTTCCGACAATTAATACTTGTCCTTCTTCTAATGAAAGATTGTCGCCAATGTTATTCCATTCTTTTAGTTCTAACATAGTGACATCATACATGTGCGAGATAGTGAAAAGACTTTCTCCATCTTGTACTGTATGTGTTTTAGAAGAAGGGTCTACAGCGTTAGCAGTAGAATCAGCTGGAATTGAAATCACAGCAACACCAGTGGTAATGGCAGCAGCAGAATCAATTTGTGCTAATTCTTCTTCAACAACAGGTTCTTCTGCTGGTGGAAGATCAATGACTTTAGGAGGAACAGATTTTGGTCTAGTTTTTTGTAAGAATAAAACTCTACCTCTAGCCAAAGGCTCATCAGATTTCATACGGTTTTTCTTAGCAAGTTTAGATAACTTGATACCATACCTTTGTGAAACCTCCCATAAGTTCTTTTCTTCATCAACCGTATGATTAGCTACAGTTGCTTTACCTTTTTTAGCTTTTAAATAATATACATGCCCTTCTTGAAGATCATCATAGGCATCCATATCATTGTATTTGTATATTTTCTTTACATCTATTCCTAATGCTGTTGCGATAAGCATTAAGTTTTGATTTGGCCCAGCGATAAATGCAGGGATAGCGTTTGCATCAACTAATGTAATTTCTTCACCATTAACTTTTTTAGTATGAACGTTAGTGATGATAGGGTAAGGATTGTCAGTTTGGTGAGGCTGTTGAACAACCATAACATCCTTATTTGGGTTTGAAAGTTTTAATTCAGAACTATTGAAAGAACTAAACAGTGTACCAGCGCTTAAGAGTAGACTTATGGAATATATTTTTTTCATAATAGGCTAAAATCGACCTTGAAAATATGAGAGATGTACAATAAAACTGAGCTCTCACAAAAATAAATTAGTGATTATGCCACTAAATTACAATTTTTGGGCCATTAAAATACCATCTCGTAATGGTAAAATGAAACTTTGTACTCTTTTATCAGAAGTTACTTTTTTATTGAAGTCTTTTATGGCTATCGTCATTTTATCTTTTGCTTCAGGATTAACGACTTTACCTTTCCATAAAACATTGTCAATCAGAATGAAACCTCCCTTTCTTATTTTGGGAAGGCAAGCTTCATAATAAGCATCATTATTCATCTTGTCGGCATCAATAAATACGATGTCGAAAATATCATCTAATTCATCGATAATGTTAAGTGCCTTACCAATGTGTAGTTTGATGACATTGTCCAAATTTGCTTTAGTGATATATTCAGAGATGATCTTTTCTTTTTCGTCATCTACTTCGATAGTATGAAGTGTTCCATTTTCTTGCATTCCTTTAGCAAGTGCTATTGCTGCATAACCTGTAAAAGTACCAATTTCAAGTACTTTAGAAGCGTTCATGCTTTTTGCTAGCATAGTAAGAAATAACCCCTGAGGGTGTCCCGAAACCATGTGAGGCATATTTTCCTGAAGGTGTGTATCTCGATCTAATTCTTTTAGAATAGGGTGTTCTTCAGTAGCTACTTCCTCAATATATTTATCAATCTCTGGATTGGTAATATGCATCATGAGTTAATCAATAAAAGGATTTTTATCTTGTTTGTCTTCACTGCTGAATACTCGGATAGCAACTACATCAGCTTCTGCTGTTTTCACATCACCTGACCAGGATTCACATTTCATGACTACTTTTTTACCTTTTCTTTCAGTAACAGTAGCGATGAGTTTAATAGGAATATTGATAGGGGTAGGCTTTAAAAACTTTACGTTTAATGTTCCAGTAGCATAGCGATAATGAGGGGCGGAGTCTAATGCTCTACCTTCTTCTCTATACGCATCAGCCATGGCTGTACCCATACAGTGACAATCAATAATTGTAGACAAAATACCACCGCTGAGTAAGTTGGCCCAACCGTGGTATTTCTCTTCTGCATTCCAAATACAAATGGCTTCTTCTCCTTCCCAGTAACTTTTAATATGAAGACCGTCATCGTTCTTCATTCCGCAGCCAAAACAAACGTTGCCATGCATATGGTCTTGAAAATAGGGAGAAAGCATAAGTTTATTTGAATTTTCTTAATTGAGTAATCAAAGCTCTCATATCTTTTGGATAATCAGCTTCTATTTTAATTTCAGTACCGTCAACATCCTTGAAAGTAAGCGATCTTGCATGAAGGGCAACCCTAGACATTAATGGTTGTTCTTCAGTTCCGCCTTTCAAGTTGAATTTTCTTCCTTTAATCTCAGATAAGTAAGGAGACTTACCTCCATAAACTTCGTCAGAAATAATAGGAGAGCCCAAATAAGCCATATGAATACGTATTTGGTGCATTCTACCCGTTAATGGCTTACATGCTACTAGAGAGTGAAACTTATATATTTCTTCAGTCTTTACTAAAGTTTGAGAGGGTTTACCTTCAATATCAATTCTAACATTTCCTCTTCCTGAGACTAAAATGTTACGATCAACCATTAAACCATCGAAGTTTTCTACTCCATCAACAACAGCATGATATACCTTTTCAACCTGACGTTTCTCAAATTGGATGGCTAGGTTTCTATAAGCTTCTGGGTTTTTAGCAATAGCCATTACTCCAGAAGTTTCTTTATCCAATCTATGACATAATTGAGTATCACCTGCATATTTCTTTGCTTCCTGATATACCGTTGGTAAGGTCTTATCACGATCTTCTAAAGATGAAATATAAGGTGGTTTATTAACTAGAATGTAATTGTCGTTTTCAAAAATGATCCACTTCTTAAAGTTCGGAATCTTCATATTCTTCTTCTTTCACTAATGTTAAATCAAATGAGAATGTAGAACCTTCCTCTGGTACACTTTCAAGCTGAATAACAGCGTCATGTCTTTCGAGAATGTGTTTACAAATAGCTAGCCCTAAACCAGAACCGCCCTGTTTCTTAGTTCTACTCTTCTCAACACGGTAAAACCTTTCGAAGATTCTATTTTGATCTTCATGAGGAATACCCATGCCATTATCTTTTACTGCAATAGTAACAGTATCTTCATGAACATCCAAAATTACTTTAACCCATCCATTTTTGTGATTATACTTAATACCATTAACAACTAAATTAATAACTACCTGTTTTAATCGGTTATAATCGGCATTTATGTAAATAGGATCATCAGAAGGAGCCTCTAAACTGACAGTTATATTTTTCTTTTCTGCTTTTTGTTCAATCTGCTCTAAAACATCAACAATCATAATTTGTAGATCAAACTCTTCAAATTCCATGTTGATTTCTCCAGCTTCTATTTTGGATACTGTTAATAGGTCTTCAACTAAAATATTTAAAGCATTTAAAGACTTTGCTGCTTTCTTTAGGAAACGGTCTCTCACACTTTTGTCATCAACGGCACCATCTAATAGTGTTAGAATAAACCCTTGAGTGGCAAAAATTGGTGTTTTTAACTCGTGAGAAATGTTTGCAAGGAATTCTTTTCTGTATTGCTCCATTTGTTTTAACTGAGCAATCTCGTCTTCCTTCATTTTAGCATAGTTCTTAATCTGAGACTTAATGCCAACAATTGGATTTTTCTCTTTCTTCGAAAGTTCAGGGTGAACATCTTTAGTCGTTTGATTACTTCTTAGCTCATGAATTTGTCTATGAATGTTACCAATTTCTTTGAAAAAGATAAACTCTAAAACAAAGTAAGTGAGAAGGAAAGAAGATGAAAATGAGATCATCAAGCCTACTATTGTTCCTGTTTTTGAGACATCAGGAATAATAGAAAGGAAAGCTGCTGTAACACCTCCAATACACAATGCAAGTAGCAATGAAACTGACTTTGCGTTAAAAAACATATGTATAAAATGTTGTTAGAAAGAAAAACCTCATTAACCATTATGGAAATGAGGTTCGTAAATATCGTTAAAAGCTTATTAAGCTTCAAATTTATATCCTACACCTTTTACAGTTTTGATATAGCCATCACCGATTTTTTCTCTTACTCTTCGGATATGTACATCAACTGTTCTGGCTAAGACATAAACATCAGCACCCCAAATATTTCTCAACAGATCATCTCTATTGAAAACTTTATTTGGACTTTCTGCTAGGAAATAAAGAAGTTCAAACTCTTTTTTCGGAAGTGTCTTCGCTTCTCCATCCACATATAGCGTATAGCTTGATTTATCAATTGAAAATTTACCAATATTGATAATATCTTTTTTGGTAGATGATGATTTGCTCTTACGTTTAAAGATAGAACCAATACGCTTCATTAATGCTCTTGGCTTAACAGGCTTAACGATATAATCGTCTGCACCTACATCAAAAGCAGCAACTTCTGAGTATTCTTCAGCTCTTGCTGTTAGGAAAATAATATGTGCTTCAGAAAGCTCAGGATTTTCTTTTATTTGGCGACAAGCTTCTACACCATCCATAACAGGCATCATAATGTCCAGAATAATTAATTCTGGATGGAAATCTTTAGCAATGTCTACTGCCTGTTTTCCATCATTTGCTGTTTTTACATTATAGCCTTCTTTTTGGAGGTTATAACTAAGGATCTCTACAATATCTGGCTCGTCGTCTACTACGAGAATTTTACGATCTGCTTCTGTAGCCATTTTGCTGTTAACTTAATTGAAATATTTATGATTACAATTTACACCAATTTATAGATATGATATTACTCTTCAAAGAAATATTAGTATCTGTAATGATATACTTGCAATGAGTTTACAATTAATTAATCTATCTTATTAAATGTTTTGAAATTATAAACTTTCTTGACTTCTGTACAGCGATTGAAGGATTGTACTATCTACAGAAACCTGATGTTTTTGATGTAAAGACTCTAACCAAGTTTTTTCTAAATGTTCTTGATAATCGGCAATGACACTACCCTTAGCCTCTTCAAATAACTTAGGACCTTTTGGTAGAAATTCATTAACGATACAAATGATATATCTTTCTTGATCCTCGAAAATATATCTACCTTCTTTCATCTGAATATGATTGGCAAAAGGAAGTGTCGCTTTAGTATATACACCTTCTTCGAAATTGACTGATAAATTACTTAGCTGATTCTTGGTGTGAACATAATTTGACAAGTCTTTAGAGTAGAAGGAAACTTTTACATGTTGTTTCTTTCCTTCTGTAAACTTGATGTTAAATTGATTTGGGTCCACTTTAGAATCTAACAGATTCTTTGTCATCTTATCTTTTCTATTGTTTCTTAACTTAGTGCCACTTTTTGGAGGCATTTGTATCTCAATAGAAGCAATAAGGTTATTGTCACTAACTAAGGCATCACTAATTGTCTGTAAATCTTTTAGTGTGTTTTTATAAAGGTATGAACTGCCATCTTTGAAATATAAAGATTGAATCTCAGTAGGGTAAACCTTATAACGACCAGAATCTAGCATAAATAGAGTTTCATCTTGAAGTTCTTTGCTGCCAGTATTATAAACACTCATCGAAACTCGATCTTCCCACTGGTACTTATTAATGTTATTATTAAAGTATGCTTTTAATCCTTCTTTATCAGTTGAAGCCTTATTCCATACACAGTCTTCCATTACTCTGAAAAGTAACAAACCATCTTCATATTCTTTAGCTAAATGCTTGTATTCAGGATATTTTGAAGGAAGCAATTCTTTTTCGGTAGCGATTAATGTTTCATCAACAAACTTCTCATAATAGTTGTTGGTAACTTCAAGAAGACTGTCGTTTTTTGTCTTCTTTTGATTATCAATGATGTAGTTGTAGAAATCATTGGCAATGACCTTTTTTGAGGTCAGAGTGAATAATACTTTCTTTTGATCTTTTGTAGAAAGCTCCGTTGGAATTGTCCATTTACCTTCTAATAAAGTGGTGTCTATTAGAGAAAAAGCATGTTCTTTATTTTCATCATTCTCAATAAAAGAGTTATCCGTTTTTAGTTTATTGATAAACTGCGCTCTACTTGTTGATGATCTGCTGTCTTTTTTCACTTTACGAACTAAACTCGGATACATTTGTTCATATGGTAAAACAGGTTCTTTTTTATATAGCCTAATAATATGCCAACCAAAATCAGTTTGAACAGGTGCGGAGATATCTCCAATTTTGTCTAACTCATTTACACCTTTCATGAATGAAGGAGGGAAGCGAACTTCACTAACCGGTGGTAAAATACCTTTATTATTAGATGATCTTTTATCGTCAGAAAAGTTGAGACATAGAATATCCCAATCTCCACCATTTTGTAAGCTATCATAAATGGCCTTAGCTTTTAATTTACTTTCTTCTTGTTGCTGTTTCGGTTCTCTAGATGAACTTTTGATCATAATATGTTGGACTTGTAAAGTACCGAAACGAGGTCTTTTTTCTTTAACCAACAATAAGTGGTAACCAAAACGAGTGCGAATTGGACCTGCAATATCTCCTGGAGTAGTTGTAAATGCAGCTTCCTCAAAAGGATAAACCATTTGTAGAGAGGTGAAAAAACCTAAATCTCCTTTATTTTGTTTTGCAGAAGGATCTTCCGAATATTGAAAAGCTAACTTTCCAAAGTCTTCACCCTGATTAACTTTCTCAAGAAGTTCTAAAGTTCTATTGTAGGCTTTTAAAGTATCTTCAGGAGCAGCATTATCTTTGACTTTGATTAAAATATGTGCTGCACTTACTTCTTCTTTTTGACGTTCATAGGCCTGTTTTACAAGGCTATCATTAAATACAGATTCAGTAAGGTAAGGTTCTTCCAATTGTGTCATATACATATTGTATTCGTTTTGGAAGGCCTTTAGAGAGTCATAGCCTAAAGCATGTGCTTCAGCAACTTTTAGTTTGAAATTGATAAACAGATCAAGATACTCGTCTACATTTTCTTTCTGATAAAAAGCACTATCATTATTGTAGTTTTTCTCATATAAATAAACGAAGTTTTCTTTCGAAATAGGCTCATTATCGATGGATAATAGAGTTTCTTCTTTTTCTATTTTTTGTGAACCACCCATTGGCATTGTACATGAGAATGCTAAGGAAATGGCTGTTAAGCTGATCAGTTGTCGTTTAATATATTTAAAAAGCATGTCTGTCTAAAAAATATTCAAAAAAATAATGCTCGAACAATAAATATGAGTCATTCAAATAAAAAAACAAAAAAAAGACCGATTATCTAAATATAATCGGTCTTTCAAGAGTGAAATTTTATTCTTTCAAGGTTTCTGGTTCTTCATCTTCCCTTTCAGATTCCTGAATCTGTTCTAGGTTTTTAGAACGTTTTCTACGCTCTTTACGAGTCGCCTTAGGTCCTTGTTCAATTTCTTTTTCAGCTTGTTCCTTAGTGATCTTACCAGCAGCAGCTTCAGCTTCAATCTTAGCTCTTTCTTTTTCCCAAGATGCTTTCTTCTGCATGTGCTTCTTTAGATCCTTATCTACACTGCTCTTTAGTTTAGTTGCATCAGTGTAAGCACTAGATTCTGAATATCTTTCTCCAAACTTTTTATAAGTTTCAAGCGATGCTTCATAGCGTTCTTGTTGCTTATTAAAAATTGACATCTTACCTAACTCGTACTCTGCTTCCATCTTTTTATACATGGCTTCAGGTTTGAAATCTGAATCAGGATAATCCTTCATGAAGTTTTCATAAGCAATTGCTGCAGCTTTGTAATATCTTAAATGAGAATACTGTTTTGAGATTTCGAACGCTTTAAGTTCTAATCTTGCTCGTAACTCATTAATTAAATCATCACATTGTTGAGCATATTGACTAGTAGGGTATCTGTTGATAAAGTTTTGAAGTTCTTCAATCGCTTTGTCAGTACCAGACTGGTCAAGATTGTAATCAGGAGTATCTTTATATAAAGAATATCCGTTCATAAATAATGCTTCTTCGGCAAAAGGTGAACGGTTATATGTTTCAAAGAAACTTTTGAAATGGTGTGAAGCAATAAGGTATTGCTTTTGTTCAAATTGACTGTAGGCATAATAGAACTGAATTTTTTCGTATTCAGCTGCACCTACAAATGCTCCCATAATGTCTTCGAAAAGAACTGAAGCTTTGTAATAGTCTTTATTATCGTAATAATTAAGAGCGGCATCATATTTCTCATTGATGTCACGGCTCTTAGATATTCTAGAAAACTTACTACAAGAAAAGGAGAAAGTGCCTAAAATTGCACAAATAAATATAATTCTCTTACTCAACATAACTGCAAATCTAGATTTGAGGAACCGGATAAAAAAAAGTTTTATGATTGATTACTGTTAAAAGTTGATAATAAGCTAACAGTAAGCAATTTAAATTTAGCGGAGATTCCTCATTTTTTGCTTCGTCAATAAAATTCTCACAAATATAATAGGATAAAAATACGCTCTAATAAGAAAGACCCCCAATTTTTAGAAAAGGAGGTCTTTGATTGATTTTTTTTTGAACTAATTCAAGTTAGTTGAATTTAATGCTTCCATACGAGGACTTTACACTTACGTTTTTACCCGTATTTTTCTTCAAATGATAACCAGAAAACTCCGATGAGGTATTTTTTTCAATCTGAGTTGTGATGGTGAGTCCATCTATATTAGACTTAAAGCTTCCGTATCTTGTATTGGCATCAAAATTAAAAGGAGCATCATCTTCGAAGGCGATTTTTATTGACCCATAAGATGAAGATGCACTAATGTCAGTAAATTCCTTTGTAACACCTTCTACTTTAAGAGTACCATAATCAATATCATAAGATAAGGCATCTTTTAGCTGCCCAATAGATAGGGTAGAGTAATCAGATTCACCTACAATAGTACCTGCTGTTCCGATTTGGATATTACCATACTTATCATCGATTTCAACATCGTTCGCTTGTCCAATTTGTAAACTTCCTAAATAACGAGTTCTGATTGAACCTTTCTCAATAAAATCGATTTCACCACTTCCGTAAGAGATTTCAATGTGATTATTCTGACTACTTAAATCTTTTGCTGTCAGATTTCCATAGGCCACCTTTAGATGTGAATCTCCTTTTAAATCATCTGTGATAATTCCGCCGTACTTATTGTATAATTCAGTTCTAATGTCTGATGGAGCCAAAACATTATAAGTAATCTTAAATCCTTTCTTACTGTTGTTATTACTAGAAGAAGGTGTAATTGTACTTAAGTTAATATGTCCATCTGAAGAGTTGTCTTCAATACTGATAGACTCTAATGTGGATTGTGCCTTATTTGCAGATGTATTCCATGCCTCCATGGTAACTTTTACATCCACTTGGGAAATACCATCTCTAGTTTCAATGACTACATTTCCGAAAGCATTGCTAATTTCTAATAATGTATTACTATTAACGTTGCTATAACTTCTTTCGAATGTTTTTGATACTAAATTAGGGTGTTGAGCATCAGCGACCTGATGCACCACCATTAAAAAGATCAGATTAAATATTATATTTCTTAACGTCTTCATGATTTTCTTCTTTCTTATTGTGATCAATAATGATCTCCATTTGTTTATTCAGCAATTCAATCTGTAACTCAAGAACAATGACCATTTGCTTTCTGATGAGTTCGGGTTGTTGAGATGAATCGAGCTCTTTTTTCAACCCTTTGTAATTGCGTTGTAATCCTTTTAACTGATTATTGAAATCATTTAGAAGTTTAATGTCTTCGAAATTTAATTGTTTGATCTGCAGTTGTTTTGTTTGTATTACATTCATGTAGTACCCTTCTGCAGTATTCCACTCTTTGTCAGCTTTCGAAGCTTTTACTACATTTTCAGAGCCAGTTTGAAACTTACCAAACCAACCAATTCCTACACCAATAATAATTGCTGCAGCCAATGAAGTAATCCACTGATAATTGATTTTGAATTTTACCTCTTTTGCTGAAGATGTATTATTTTCTTCTTTCTGAGTGTCTTTATCTAGATCATTTGATATTTTATCCCATAAATTGTTTGACGGAGTATATTTATCAAATTCTGTATTTCCTTTTATATTCTCTAGTGATAACTCTTGATCACTTAATTCTTTTTCGATTCTATCCCACACATCACTTGAGGGGGAATGATGATCTAATGATGACTTATTTACAATAATATCACCTTCAAATTGATCATTGAGTAAAGATCTAAACCTTTCATTACATTTATCTGAAGGAGATAAAATGTCTAATGAGGATTTATTTTCTATGATATATCTTTCTAATTTATCCATAAGTCAAAGTTTTAAAGTGAAGCACTTAGGATGTCTTTTAGCTTTTTCTTTGCTCTACTGTATTGTGATTTTGAGGCAGACACACTGATATCTAGAATTTCTGAGATTTCATTATGGTCATAACCTTCCAATAGATACAAGGAAAATATAGTTCGGTAGCCATTCGGGAGTAATTGGATTGCCTCGCGAATCTTGTCAATATTGTAGATTAACTCATTATCAACAGGAGACTCGTCTTTTACTTGGTCAATTGGGTGAGACTCTGTATCCACAAAATCAAGACGTCTCTTTTTTAAGTGGTTGATTGAGTGATTAACGACAATTCTTTTTAGCCAAGCTCCAAAAGTGGAGGATCCATTAAATTTTTCAATATTTCGAAAGGCATTTAGAAAAGCTTCTTGCAATATATCTTCAGCTTCTTCTAAGCTGTTTACAATTCTCACTGCAACATTGAACATTGCTTTAGAGTATTGTTGATATATTTCAAACTGTGCTTGTCTATCGCCTTGTTTACATCTTTCTAGCGTAGCGGTCATTGTTCTGACGATTGATTCACTTTAAAGACATAATTCATAGTAGAAGGTTGCATGCTTTTCAAAAAAAATTAAGCATTGCAATTTTTACACACACCTAAAATGAGAAAATTTGTTTCAGAAGCAGTATAGCCGTCGGGTAATTGAACAGATTGAATCGGTAAATCATCCATACATTCTGTATCACCACATTTCTGACATTTGAAATGAACATGTTCATGACTGTGTTCATGTCCTGAACAGTGTTCAGCGTTACACATAGCAAATTTCACAACGCTATTTTCATCAATTACACGGTGTAAAATCCCTTTGTCAATAAAGGTTTTGAGAGTTCTATAAATTGTTGCACGGTCACAAATACCAGCCAAGCGTTCTTCGAGTATATTTTCACTCAAAGCTACATTGGTATCCATAAATATTTTTAGAATACTAATTCTACTGGCAGTCCTTCTTAAGTCTGCACCGTTTAAAATATTGATTTCGTTTGTGCTCATAATGCAAAAATACAAAAAGCGAGTAATTGTTATTTACTCGCTTTTAAAAATATTCTTAATTCTTGTAATCTTATTCAACTACATCACCAGATCTGATGACAAATGAATCGCAGAACTCTTGGAAAATTGGCACATTGTCGATTTCTAATTCAACACCAATTTGTCTAATCTTAGCAAGTTCTACTTCAGTGATAGCTCTTTCATTTAACAAATCATCGTCTTCTTCCATAAATAAGAAAGAAAGGAATTTTACAAAAATAAACGGAGCGTTTAGGATATCTCTTTTTAAATCACCTGTTAAAGCCTGAGGGTTCTTTAGTGTATCAAGCACTACATTGTTGGCTTTAAGAGAAGAGTGCATCGTAATTTTGATTAACTCATAAAAACGATTTTCCCACTCTGAAAAATTGTAAGCTAAATATCTTAATGCAGGAGCAAGAGGATCATTTTTTTGGAAGAAACTTCTTCTCGATAGTTTTCTTGCTTTTCTTCTTAAAGTAATCTCTTCATAGTGGCTTACGCTACCATTTGCAAGAGCAATACCAATTGAAGGAGAAATTAAAGTGATTGAAATAAAATCGTCATCACTTAAATCCATAAAAGCGGGATCAACTTTTAAGAAGTCTTTCTTCAATGCAGTCATTGCATTATAAAGGTCAACATCACGTACTAAAGTGATTAATTCGCTACCTGTGATCATATTTATTTATTAGTTATTACTATTTCTTGTCTTTCTTTTTTTCTTCTTTCGGAGCCTTGTCCTTCTTACCAAATACGGAAAAATGGACATAACGTTTAGGATGCGCCTTAAAATCAATGAATAATGAATCAAGATCACTCATTGTGCGTACCATTTGGTCATGCATTTCTCTCTCAGTTAATAAAGCACCAACCGTTCCTTCTGGGTTGTTGATTTGCTCAAGAGTTTTATTTGTATTCGCTAATAACATTTCTGCCTCTTTCACTGTCTGAGTAAGTGGCGCGTTGTTTATAGAGTCAGCAATATGACTCATTTTAGCTAACAGTGGTTGTAATTCTTGAGATGCACTTTTAAACTCTTCAGATATATCTCTGAAGTTATGTAATGTTTGGTCTAGTCCGCTAGAATTGACAGTATGAACCGTTTCTGTAGTTTCAGCGAGTAAGCCATCTAATTTAGCACCAGTACCCTTAAAGCCATTTAATACGATTCTAGCCGTATCTAATGTTGCTTCTAGTGACGCTAATAATGGGTCAACTTTCTCGGATAATTGGGCAAACATTCCATTCTCAACATCTCCATCTAAGATACTCCCAGACTTGGCAAGAGCATTATTTTTTTGATAGATGAGTTTTACCTGTTTATCACCCAACATACCTTTATCGGCAATAACAGCTTTTGTGTCTCTATATAATGAAACGCCTTCCTGAATATCTAAAGTAACTCTAACCTTATTATTTTGGTCTTGTAAAAGCTCCATATTTGAAACTCTTCCAACGATATATCCATTTACTGTGACATTATTAGAGACTTGTAGGTCTGGAGTTTTATCATAAATAACGTAATAAGTATTTTGGTTAGAAAAAACATCTATTCCTTTTAAGAATTTATAGCCTACATAAAGGGTTAAACCACAGATGATTGCAAATAATCCGACCTTTACTTCGTTAGATAACTCAACTTTTATAGTGGACACGATATTAAATTTTGATTTGAAATCTAAAAGTTCTAATTGTAGCTTGCAGTCTTGTTACGACTTCTCAAATTTATCAAAGAATATCATTTATTCTACATTTCTTTCAAAATTTGATCTTGAAGACTCAAAATATTACTGTAAATTTGTGAGAAGTCGATAGAAAAAAAGATCTACTGACTTTATGTTTAAGATTTTTAGTTGTCATTCATATATACTTAATTTTTTGCAAAACCTATTGTATGGACTTGCCTGTTTCATCTGTTTTATAACTCTAACTACAAATGAAGCTAAGGCCAGTGATAAGATGGAGGAAATGCCCGCTTTTTATCGAGTAGAAAGCGATACAGCAAAAAGTAGACAAGCTGTTAGAGAATTGTCTCGTACGATCAACTCGTTGAACGCTACTTCTAATAATGAAACTATGAGGAAGTACGCTCAGGTTTTGCATGCCTTTTCGGATTCTGTGCTTTTCCGTGGAGATAGAGAGCTTCAGGAAGTAAGAAAGGATATGAGTGATCCTGATATTGTAGAACAAATCATAAAATTAAATAATGCATTGATCTCAGAAGATGATGCAGAATGGGAAGAAGCTTCCGATTCTGGTGTCTTTGATGAGTTGGATAACATTATGTTGGAGTTTAGTAGTGACGAAAACTATGTTGGTCCTGAAGATATTTATGATGTATTAAATCTCTTTAAAACAGAAGGTGCTGACGCTATTACTTCTCCAAATGATGCTTTCGATTCGCCTGTTGAATATACCTCTGAATGGTCCAATTTTGAGATGAGGACGCAAACCATGTATATGCAAGATCAAGCAGAAGTGACGTTTGGTGAGCAGAAATTAAATGCGGGTGATATTCAGATGAACTTTGTGACTCACATTGTAAAAGCACAAGGTATTCCTGATTCTACTGGTAAGATAGTTCAAAAACCGATATTCAAGGACGGTCAATCTACCTTTAATGCCAACCAGATGATTTATAACTATGAAACTGGTAAAGGTCTAATTAAAGGTATTGTTACTGAAGAAAGTGATGGTATTATCACTTCTCAAGTAGTGAAAAAAACAGCAGGTCCAGAAATGTATATGTCGGACAACGTTTATACAACTTGTCGATTAGAACATCCTCACTTTGGATTTAGAACAAAAAAATTAAAGGTAGTTCCTGAAAAAAATATCGTATCAGGACCCTTCTTGGTGGAGCTAAATGAGAGCCCGTTACCATTAGGATTTTTCTTTGGATTGTTTCCTGCCACTTCTGATAATACTTCAGGATTTATTATGCCTTCTTATGGTGAGTCTACCGATAGAGGTTTCTTCTTGAGAGATGGTGGTGTATTCTTAGCATTAACAGATTACTTCAATTTAACAGTGTTAGGTACTGCTTATACATTGGGGGGTTGGGGTGTAAATGTATCATCACAATACCGAAAAAGGTACTCATTCAGTGGTAATACAAGGTTCTCATATGTCAACAACCTTTTTCAGGAAAACGATGGTTCTGTTTCAAGTAGAACAGATTATCAAATCCAATGGTCACACTCACAAGAAAGTAAGAAAAGTTCAAGGTTCTCGGCCAATGTAAATATTGCGAACTCTGACTACAATAGAAATAACTCTCAAGATGCCAATGATTACTTACAATCATCAATGAACTCATCAGTTAGTTATTCTAATAGTTTTGCTATTGGTAATGTAAACCTCTCAACAACAGCTCAAACGCGTTATCAACAAAACGTTCAAACGGGTGAGGCGACTTTAGCACCAGAAGCCAGTTTAAACATGGCGAGAGCGAGACCGTTTAAAAGTCTATTCAAAAAGTCGAATCCAATTTCAGAAATTGGTATTACATATAATATGAGTGCCAGAGGTGAGATGACGAACAAGCCTGGTGTTGGTAGTCTTCCTTTTGACGTAATTGGTGCGGAAGAGTCTACAGGAGATGGTACTGGTGAAGATGGTAAATATCCTGACCTTCTATCTAACTTTGGAGATTATACAGACAGCTTTCGTTGGGGTGTTACTCATGATATCCCGATGAGTACTCAGATGAAAGTATTAAAGTACTTTACATTATCTCCAAGTTTCAATTATAAAGAATATTGGCATCCAGTATCATACGATTATACCTATATCGAATCAGAAAATGCGGTACAGGTAGATACAACACAAGGATTAACAAGATACAATGAATATAGTACTGCCGTAGGTTTTAACACCAATATGTTTATGTTCTACAACATGAAAGGAGGTTCTATTATTAGACATACTATTCAGCCTTCTGTTTCAATGAGTTTTAGACCTGATTTTGGTGATCCTAATTATGATTACTACCAATGGGTACAAACTTCTTCTACAGATTCAAAAGGTAGACAAGTTTTTAGATCAGAAGGTGGTTTAGTAGGAAAACCTTCAACAGGTAGAAGTAATAACTTAAGTTTCTCTGTGAATAATATCTTGGAACTCAAATCGGGTAGAAAAGATGAAGATGGTAAAGCGAAAAAGACCATGCTCTTGAATAACTTTAATATATCTTCGGGTTATGACTTTGAAAGAGATTCTTTGAACTGGTCAGATATTAATGCCGGTTTCCGTACTACATTACTGAAAAAAGTAGATGTTAGTGTCAATTCTCGTTGGGATCCCTACCAATATATTGTCACAGATACAAAGTACGATGAGACACTAGGTAAAGAAGTTGTTACGTCTCAATACAAATCACAATATACTTTAGCTAGTACTGGTAACGGACTTGCAGCATTGAGTAATATGACCATTGCTGTGGGGACTCGTTTATCACCAAAAGGAGCCAAGGAGAAAAAAGAAAAGAAACTTGATGCCATGGAGCCAAGGAACGAGATGGAGAGACAGATGCTTGAAGAAATGCGTCGTAATCCAGACCTTTATATGGACTTTGACGTCCCTTGGTCATTAAGTGTTAACTATAGTTTGAACTACAGTAAAACAGGTTATGCTGAGCCAACTGTGACCCAAACACTGACGTTTAGTGGAGATGTGTCATTAACTCCTAAGTGGAAATTTGCATTCCGTTCAGGTTATGACTTTAAAGAAGGATCATTCTCTTACACATCTTTTGATATTACTAGAGACTTACACTGTTGGCAACTTACAGCCAATTGGATTCCATTTGGCCCAAGACAATCATATAACATTACTATCGCAGTAAAAGCAGCAATGCTTCAGGACTTGAAATGGGAGAAACGTAACTCATGGATTGACCGTAACGATAGATTCCAATAGAATAAATAAATGCCTTTTTATCACGATAATAATAAAAGCTATCCTAAGGAAACTGAATCAAGAGTAATCATTCGTTTTCAGGATTGTGACCCATTTCGTCACCTAAATAATGCAAAGTATTTTGATTACTTCTTTAATGCAAGGGAGGATAGAGTTCCTCAATTGTATGGATATAATATAGCCGATGTCTTTAAAGAATTTGGTACTGGCTGGGTAATTTATAATCATCAGATTTCATATTTACGACCTGCGGCAGTAGGTGAGTGGGTTAGAATCAAATCAAGTATTATCCATGTTGATGTCAACACTATTGTAGTAGAGTATTATATGATGGACGATGCAAAATCTTCGTTAAAGACAGTTTTATGGTCGACTATGAAATACATAGACCCTCGATCAGGAAAAAGTACTGATCATCAACCTGAAGTATTGGATTACTTGAATACGATTAAAAATCCTGATGTGAAATATGGAGAGATCACTTTTGATGAAAGGATTAGAGAAATAAAAGATAAGATTTAAACGAAAAGCCTCACTTGATATATTCAAGTGAGGCTTTTTTCTTTCAATAAAGTAAGCTAAATTGATTCGAATAAAATTTAATAAACCAAAAACAAAATTTAATGTTTTAGAGTAAGAAGCAAGCGTTATAATAACTGTTGTCAATCTAAAATAAAGTTATGAATTACAATAAAATAATGAACACACTTTTGTTGATGTTCCTCATGACAGGCATCACAAAAGCACAGGAAAATCTAAATAGAGAGGTATTACCTGTACTTCCTCCTCCAACAAAAAAATACCAAGAACTAGATGCAAGAAATACTACACCACCAGAAAGGTTTGAAGTAAAAGCTCCAAAAGAAGCACCCAATGTTGTAGTGATATTAATTGATGATTTAGGCCTTGGAGCAACTTCTGCTTTTGGTGGTCCTATTAATACCCCAACGATGGAGTCGCTTGCCCAGGGCGGTCTGAGGTATAATAATTTTAATACAACCTCTCTATGTTCACCAACAAGGATGGCCATAAAAACAGGACGTAATCATCATACTTGTAATACGGGGTCGATTATGGAGACTTCTACGGCTTATCCTGGTAACACAGGAGCTTTAACTCCAGATGTAGCTCCAATTGCTGAAACACTTCGATTAAATGGTTACAGTACGGCTGCTTTTGGTAAATGGCATGAAACTGCTGCATGGGAAACTAGTATTTCTGGACCATATGATCGTTGGCCAACAAGACAAGGTTTTGATAAATTCTATGGATTTATTGGTGGTGAAACGGATCAATATGCACCTTTGATTTTTGATGGAACAAAAAAAGTGAATCCACCAAAAACAGATGATTACCACTTTACTACAGATATGACGGATCAGGCGATCAATTGGATGAAAGCACAGCAGTCATTAACGCCAGATAAACCATTCTTCGTTTATTTCTCTACTGGTGCAGTACATGCTCCTCACCATGTGAAAAAGGAATGGTCTGATAAGTACAAAGGGAAGTTTGATAAAGGATGGGATGCTGTACGAGATCAATCCATGAAAGACATGAAAGCTGAAGGTGTGATTCCTGAAAACACCAAGCTTGGTCCTAAACCTGAAGATATTAAAGACTGGAAAGCTTTATCTGACGATGAAAGAAAGTTATTTGCAAGACAAGCAGAAGTATTTGCCGGTTTTGTGGAGATGACAGACTACGAAATTGGTCGACTTGTAGACGCTATTGAAGAAATAGGTGAATTAGAGAATACGTTGATCGTATTTGTTGCAGGCGATAACGGTACAAGTGCTGAAGGCGGAATGGTTGGTATGTATAATGAAATGACTTACTTCAATTTCGTTGAAGAAAAAGTAGAAGACTTGCTGCCACTTATTGACGATTGGGGTATGCCAAATACATTCCCTCATATGGCAGCCGGTTGGGCGGTAGCTTTCGACACTCCTTTTACTTGGACAAAGCAGATTGCTTCTGATTTTGGAGGTACTCGTACAGGTATGATTGTACACTATCCAGAAAAAGTAAAAGATAAAAATGGTATCCGTTCCCAATTTACTTATGCTACAGATATTGCTCCAACCATATTGGAATTAGCAGATCTGCCAGAGCCTAAAGTAGTAAATGGAGTGCCACAGACACCTATTGAAGGTACTAGTTTTGCCTATACTTTCGATCATCCTGATGCAGCTGAGCGTCATAATACTCAATATTTCGAGTTGTTTGGTAATAGAGCAATATATCACGATGGATGGTTTGCAAGAACAATTCATAGAGCACCATGGGAAATGAATGGATTTCCTCCGTTAGAAGACGATAAATGGGACTTGTATTATGTAAAAGATGATTTTAGTTTAACGAATAACCTAGCTAAAAAACATCCTGAAAAACTTAAAGAGTTGCAAGATCTATTTATGGCAGAAGCAGAAAAGTACAATGTGTTACCAATCGATGATAGAGTGGTAGAAAGAACAAACGCTGCGATTGCTGGTAGACCTGATCTTATGGGAGATAGAACAGAGCTGAAGTTATATGAAGGTATGGAAGGTATGATGGAGAATACGTTCATCAATATTAAAAACCGTTCATTCAGTATCGAAGCAAAGATCGATGTTCCAAAAGATGGTGCAAATGGTGTAATCTTAAGTCAAGGTGGACGATTTGGTGGTTGGTCACTTTATATGAAAGATGGAGTTCCAATGTTTACATACAACTTCCTTGGGTTAGAAAAATATGTGATCAAAGGAAAGAAACCTCTCAAAGAAGGAGAGGCAACCATAAATTTCCAATTTGATTATGATGGTGGTGGTAATGGTAAAGGCGGTGATGCTACATTATCAGTATCTGATGGAACAAAATCAAAAGGAAGAATTGATAGAACCCAACCGAATATGTTCTCTGCCGATGAGACAGCAGATGTTGGTTTAGATAATCAAACGCCTGTTGCTGAAGGAATAGGGTATGGACCTTATGAAACGAAATTTACGGGTAAAATCGACCAAGTTGTAGTGAAGATTAGCAAGTAATAAATTAAAAAAAGAACCCCAACTCATCAGTAAATGCGTTGGGGTTCTTTTTTATAAATATGGAATGTTGATGATAAATGAGGTACCTTTGCCAAGTTCTGATTTACAGGAAATCTTGCCCTCCATTTCATCAATATACTTCTTAACAATAGAAAGCCCCAAGCCTGTAGATTTTTCTCCACCTGTCGGTTTTGCTGAGAGTTTCTGATATTTCTTAAATAACTTTTTCTGATCTTCTTCCGAGATACCAGGACCTTGATCTGTGATATCAATGATGATATGGTCTTTAGTTTTTTCTAAAGTGGTGATAACTTGAGTACCATTAGGAGAAAACTTAATTGCGTTGGATATAAGGTTTTCTACAATCTGAATACAGTGTTGTTGGTTTGCTTCAACAAGGCCATCAGATAATAGATTAAACTTTAATGCAATATTTTTTCTATCAGCGGTACTACTAAAATCGTTAACGACTTGATCAATCACTTCGGAAATCGAGAAGATATCCTTTTCTGCTTCTTGTGTAGCCTGTTCCTTTTTGTTTGCAGAGACTCTTGCATCAAGGATTTCTTCAATCATATTATTCATACGATGCATTGCCTTAAGCGATCCATCAATACACATTTTCTCATCTTCATCTAAATTGGCTTCTGTAGCATTTAGCATTGATAATAATGTAATTGAACTCGCCAGCGGATTCCTTAAATCATGAGCTACAATGCCTAATAAATGGTTTTTATCAGCATTAGCAGATTGTAATTCATGGTTTTTCTCCTCAATCAATTCCTTTTGCTCAATGATATGGAAGTTGGCTTCCTTAAGTTTTTGTTGTTTCTCATTGAGATTACTAAATGAATTGGCATTCTGCAGAGCAATACGGATATATATAGCAAGGTTTCTTACAAGATTCAGTTTGTAACTATCAAAAGCATTAGGATCAAAAGATTGAACCGTAAATACGCCTATTGGCTTTTTGTGTTTAGCCACTAGAGGAATATAAATAATGGACTCTGCATTTTTACCTACAATTGGTTTTAGTACTTCTTTTACATAGTTACGGTGGTCAGAACTAAACTTTTGAATGAAAAATTCTTTTTTCTGATCATAGCACATTACTGCTAGTCTCATCTTATCATTCATATCATAAGCTTGTTCTTCAAGTACCTGGTTTCCTTCAAATATGTATGGGAACTTGAGCTGATTCGTCTTTTCATCAAATATGCCAATACCAAAAATAGGGGTTCCGATCAGCTCATTGATGCTTTCATAAGAAGTTCTAATAATCTCAGAAATATGTAGCTTAGATGTGATTTCTCTACCAATTCCACTAAGCTTTTCTAAATCGGTGTAGGCAGTTTTTAGAGACTTAGTCTGTTGATCAATCTCTTGGTTTTGTTGCTCTAGTTTATGATTAGATCTTTTCACGAGATTATTAAAGTGGAAAAGCATCACTAAAAGTAATAAAGTGACGGATAGTCCAACAACAAGAATATTTCGAATAGTATTCTGTTGGGAGATTTCCAATTCTTTTTGAGTTAATCGTAATAACCTGATCTCAGACTCTACAGTTAAAAGCCCGATTTCTCGCTGTTGGTTTCTTAATGTATCAATAAGACTATTATCTTCTGCAGAGATATCCCAAATTAGATCAGTGATTTTATCCCCTAAATACTTTCGGATAAGGTTATTGATGTATGGCTTGAAAGTAGGAGAGGCATAAAATTCAGATAAAGGATCCTTCCAAGTGGAATTTAACGGAAGAATTACAGCCAAACCACTATTTTCAGTTTGGTAGAACAATTGTCTATGTAAACGAAGTCCTTTAGATAATGCATAGGCATAGTTCGACAGTTGAGTATAACCCCATAAATCATTTGCCCTTGCTATTTTATTAATCATATCTTCTGCATTATTGACATAGGAATATTCTAATGCAGGAAGGTGTTCGTTTTTTAGTTTGACAATGTTACGTTCAAACGTTGAGTTTTTTATTGTCACTGCATGAAGAGACTGCATGGCAGAATTAAAGTTTTCTACTTTTTGAAAGAGTGGGACTTCTTCCGAAGAAACTATAATTTCTATATCAGGCATATATCTTGGAAGGAAGTCGAAATCTTTCTTCCTGTTCTCTGTGATAGTAATACCTGACATGCCAAAAACACCATCACCTCCGTCCGAGATAATGTCATATAATTCGTCCCATGAAGCGACTGATTCCCATTTAATATCAATTACAGCTTTCAGTTCTTTTCGTTTCTGATTAATTATCTCAGAAAACATTTCATACTCTATACCGCCCATAGAGCCATTGGCCAATGAATAGACAAAAGGTTTGTTCTGTATATAGTATACAGTGACACTTCCTTTTCTTTTTTCCTTGATCTTTTCCCAAGAGTCCTGTGCGTACAATGTGGAGATGCTAGTTAATAAAAAGAGCATCGACAGAGATAATTTTCTCAGAAACTGCATGATTAACTTGAATTGATATGAGCTATCAAAATTATTATATTCCTTTTTAATATAATACAATTAGGAGAGATTATTGTATGAATACCCCTAAAGAATATCAATCCGCCCTTATTTGTAAATATTGGGAGCACTAGGAATGAAACTGAATTATATTTGTAACAATTAATAATTAACAAGCACAACAGCATTATGTCAGAATTTTGGCTTTACTTACAGTTAGGGTTAGAGCACATTACAGACGTTAAAGGGTACGACCATATATTATTTATTTTAGCCTTAGTAGCGACTTTCAGCACAAGAGATCTTAAAAAAGTAATTTGGTTAGTCACAGCATTTACATTAGGCCATTCTATTACTTTGGCATTGTCTACTTTAGATATAGTAAATATTGATGCCGATTTAATTGAAACACTTATCCCGGTGACCATCATTATTGTTTGTATTTCTAATCTATTTAATTCTGTAGATCATAAAAACAGACCACATTATCTTGATAAAAGAATTCCATTTAGAAGATATTATATTGAAGCATCAGTATTTGGACTGATTCATGGTTTAGGATTTTCAAATTACCTAAAGTCTCTTTTAGGTTCTGGTGAAAATATTGTCGAACCGTTATTAGCCTTCAATTTAGGTTTGGAACTAGGTCAGATTGTTATTGTGTTAATTATTATGCTGATAAACCTGATTGTGATGAGAATGACAATGTGGTCTCAAAGAGACTGGAATTTCTTTGTGACAGGTGGAGCAATGGTATCAGCAATTTTGATTTTAGTAGGTTAACATGAGTAAGAAGTCAAATAGAACAGGAAACACCAAAGCAATAAATTTATACCCAAAGACTCCTGCTTTTTTTGCATTAGGGATATTTGTTTTTCTAATGGTAATGTTATCTGTAGGTACTGTTAGGTGGATGGATCTAGGAGGATTTGCATGGTATAAACTAGTATTATTACTTTCTTTTGTACTCCTTACGATCATGATGTTGGTGAGGATTATGTTTGCTTATAAAAAGGTGACCTTTAAGACAATGTCTGTGACGGAAAGCTATCCTTTACGTATTGGAGCAAAGGAAACGATTAATTTGTCAAAATATATTTTGTTTTGGGAAGTGACAAAAAAGAAAGTAGGTAAACAGGAATTTGATGTATTAAGCATCTATACAAAGATTTCGACACCTATTGTGGTGTCAGATAGAGAAATGACAAATTTTAAATCAGCAGTAAAATTTATGGAAGTAAAGTTTCCAAAATTTCATCGCTCAAAAGTGAAATAAGTCGTTGATCTTTCATAACTTACAGTAAATCATTCTATTGATTTACGAATATGACCAAAAAACTATCAATTACTACCCCATTTTCTCTTGTTGCTTTAATTGTTTTTCTCTGCATATGCCTTTTCACCAAGAGTGCTTTTATCACTGTAGCTCTTGGATGTATGTTTGTCATCACTTTTTATATTGAAAAAGAAAAAGGCGAAAAAGACGATAGAATCAATATATTTCAAAAACAACGACACAATATTATTGAGTTGATGTGTGATTTTGTGCTTATCATTGATCGACATAATCAAGTAGTAGAATTACATGTACCAAAAGAAATTAATTTCCCGCCAGATATCAATGTAGGAGATCGACTGTCTTTTCCTCTTCCATCTCCATTACCTATAGATTTTTTCGAAATCATAGAAAGAGCTAGATTGAGTAAAGAGATTTTCCAACATGATTATACTAGAGATGAACGATTTTATGAGCTCAAAATAATCAGTGAACCCTCAGGGATTAGCAACTGTATCATCAAAGAGATTACTCATATTAAAATCACAGAGAAATCTTTGACAAACTTAAATTCAGAATTAGAAGAGATGCTTTCGATCAAAAGAAAAGAATTAAAGATCAAACAAGAAAAATTTAAAACAATGTTTGATAAATCTTCTGATGCTTATTTTTTATTAGATGATCGGTTTAGGATCTCTATCTATAATGAAAAGGTGGAGCAGTTTTTTGGAGAGGTTAATGAAGTATTGTTTTTCCATTGGTTGGATAAAGTTTCACCAGAGGAACAGCCTAAAGGAGGAAGCTCCATTGAACTTTTTCAAGCAATGAAAGAAAGCTGTGACGGTCAAGGAGAACTCCGTTTTGAATGGATGTTTATTCAGAAAAATGGAGAAGACTTTCCTACTGAAATAAGTTTGACATTACTCCCTGTTGCCAATCAGAATCTCTATTTTATCATTATTAGAAATGTGATTAGCCAAAAGAAAATAGAAATGGAGTTGCGTAAGAATTTAGAGCGGGAGAAAGAACTGAATGAAATGCGATCTAAATTTATTTCAATGGCTTCACATGAATTCAAAACCCCATTAGCAACTGTAACCACTAATTTAGAGTTGATGGAACTTACGCTCGAAAAGAAAGGGTTTAATTTAGAAGAACTAAACCTTACCAAGTTTGTAGATAGAATGAGAAATGAGTCGAGAAGACTGAATATCTTAATGGAGGAGGTTTTACAGTTAGGAAAGATCGAGGCAGGAAAAACTCCATTTAGCCCTATTAAAATAGAGGTAGAAAAGTTTATTCGAGAATACTTAGATGAATATATTGATAGAACTGCTTTGACAAGAGAAATTCGAATAGATATAAAGACAGAATTAAAGGAGTTTTATCTTGATGTTGAGTTGATGGAACATGTCTTGGATAATTTACTTTCTAATGCCATCAAATATTCAGATCAACTGATAACAATTAATGTACAGGTAGATGATACTGCCTTTGTCTTTGAAATCATAGATACAGGAATAGGAATACCATTAACTGAATTCTCTCAATTGTTCGATTCTTTTTTTAGAGCAAGTAATACTAATCATATTCAAGGAACAGGTCTAGGTTTGGTGATTGCCAAAGAATTTGTCGAAATGCATGGAGGAGTGATCGTTTGTGAATCGGAAGAGAATGTAGGTTCAACTTTTAGAGTTGCCATACCAACAGTAAAGTAAAAATGTTACATTTTTAGTTTTCTTTTGTGTTTTTTTCTAAATATGAATTGACTTACAAAATACTTTACTCATCTTTGCTCATTCATTTATTATGTCTATCGTTAGAATATGTCAGCAAAATCTCATCCTGATTTAGGTGTTGAACCCATTAAAAACTTATTGATAAAAATGTCTGTACCTGCAGCTGCAGGTATGTTGGTAATGGTTATTTATCAAATGGCAGATACATTTTTTATTGGAAGGTGGGTAGGTACCTTAGGTTTGGCAGGGATTTCTGTAGTGTCTCCACTGATTTTAATTATTCAATCTATCGGTATGGCTATTGGTATCGGAGGATCTTCTCTTATATCAAGGGCTTTAGGGGCAAAAAATAGATTAGTAGCTAATCAGATATTAGGCAATCAAATTCTAATCGTATCCACATTAACGATTCTTGCAGTAGTTCTAGGTAAAATCTATGAAGAACCCTTACTAATCTTCTTTGGTGCAAATGGTGAGATTTATAGTTTCGCCCAAGAATATTATGCTATTGTACTTTGGGGAATCCCGTTTCTTACATGGTCAATTGTAGCAAATAATGCTGTGAGATCAGAGGGGAATGCAAAGACTGCCATGTTTGCTATGGTAGTTCCTAGCGTTATTAATATTATTCTTGACCCAATATTAATTGTAGGATTAGATTGGGGAATGAAAGGAGCCGCTGTTGCTACATTTATCTCATATATTATAGGTTCAGTATTTCTATTTATTTTTTTTAAATTCGGTAAGACTGAGTTGAGTATATCCTTAAAGTACTTGAAGTTAAAACAGAAATACTTAAAAGAAATTTTAGGATTAAGTAGTGCTTCATTTACAAGACAGGCAGCGTCTAGTGTTATCGCTATCATCTTAAACCATATTTTATATGATCATGGTGGTGAAGTTAGTGTCGCTGTTTATGGTGTAATTAGTAGGCTATATTTATTAGCATCCTTCCCAATGATCGGACTAGGACAAGGGTTCTTAACGATTTCTAGCTTTAATTATGGGGCAAAAAAATACCAGAGAGTAAAAGATGTCATTGTTAAATCCATAAAATACGGTGTCGTCATCAACCTAGTGATCATCATAATCATCTTTATATTTGATGAGAAGCTTACTTCTTTGTTTACTAACGACCAACAATTAATCGAAGAAAGTATACCTGCAATTTATGGTGTTATGACCTGTCTACCTATTGTAACTATTGGCATAATGGCCTCTATGTATGCTCAATCTTTAGGGAAAGCAAAAGATGCATTATTACTTACGTTAAACAGACAAGTACTCTTTAGAATTCCTTTTGTATACATCTTTTCTTATTACTGGGGGATCAGTGGAACATGGCTTTCGTTTTTTTTCTCTGATATTGCTTCTATATTAGTAGCTTCAATCTATATGAGAAGAAAAGTACTCAAACTGACAAAATATATTAAGCAAAAAGAAATATGAGTAACCTAAAGGAAACTATTATACATGAAGTGAAAAAGACATTTTTAGTCACTACCTACTTTGCCGTAGGGCTTAATCTCTTAGTGATTATAGCTGTTCTTATTTCGGATAAAATTGATTTTAAGATTGGATATATTGGTGCTGCTACTTTTTCTGCTGCATTAACCGGTAAAGTGGTAGTTATTTTAGAATCTGTTGGGATAGATTTAAAATTAAAAAGGACCAAACTACTTAATGTTGTATTATTAAAATCCCTCCTCTATACTTTTGTAATCTTCTTTGCTATTGTAATTGAAGACGTATTAAAAGGTATGCTTTCTGATGATATGTCATTTTCTGAAGTGATTCATCATTTAATAGAATCTTTCAATTCAAATTTCTTTTTGGGCAGGGCAATATATATGATGGTCCTTTTTGGCTTATACCATTTTATTTTTGAAGTCGATAAGTTTTTAGGAGCAACAGAGTTATTTGATACAGTATTTTCTAGGTTTTATCACCCAAAGGAAAAAGAATTTGTGGTGATGCATTTACGATGGAATTACCGTACGGAGGATATCAACCAAAAGTTAGAATCAGCACAAGAATTTTTGCATCGATTAAATCAAATATTACCAAAACACAAAGGGTGTATCGAAAGGTACGATTTAGATGGGGTATATTGTACTTGGGAAAATTCAGCTTCTGAGAAATTTGAAGACAAGGCGGAATCGTTTTTTAAAGCTATAGAGAAGCTTGAAGGAAAGTATGGAGTACAAAATATTAGGGCGGCATATAAAACAGATAAAGTAACTTCTGCTGAAATTGGAGGTTTCCTAAAGAAAGAAATTATTAGAATAGGTGTCGCTTTTGAAGAAGTATCAACCCAATCCATCCCAGAATCAGGTTTACCTTTAAGAAAAGTAGGATAAGAGAAGACTTTAAAATTAGATAATTTAAAGTTTATCATATAAAAATTTATAGAATAGGTAACGCAAGGAACTAGTTTGAATTAGGGTGTGTTTTTAACGTAAGTTAAACCCAGGACCATCCCAATCATGAAAAACTATTTTCTTGCGTTTTTTTTATTAACAACAATCATCTTCTCTTGTAAAAAGGAGACTGAAGATAATCCAACAACTAGTTCGGGATTTGAAAAACTCACCGTAGATAATTCTTTTAATTTCTCAACCACTGAAAACTATGATCTGAATATCATGCAAGAATACAGCTCAACTAATTTGCCTGTTGAATTGTATTCGAGCAGTACATTTAATGATGATTCTTTTTTAGGGAGAGTTGTATTAAAAGGTTCAGATGCATTTCTATCCTCTTATAATCTAGAAAGAGGTACCAACAAGTTGTATATCAAAACTCTTAAAGCGGGAGTACCACAATTCTTTGAATATCCAATTACAACAGGTATGAACTATCTCTCTCTTAGCGATAGTTATATTTATGATAATGCCGAAGAAGTTGAAAATACATCTAGTTCTAGGGTAAGTTATTCAGGAACACTTCATAATTATTATGGGGGGTGGGATTCTGATGGACTTCCTGATTATTTAACCACACCTGATACGGTGTCACAAGATCTATTAGATGATATTGACGCATCATTACCAGAAAGAAGACCTGTACCAACTTACAATCCCGATTACCTTCAAGATATCAATTATGATACACGAATCTTACAAGAAGCAGATGTTTGGATTACTTTTGTTCATGAAGGAGCAGGGTACAGAAATACTTTAGGGTATTATACTTATACTACAGGGAATCCACCGCAAACAACCAATGATATTGATAGTATTAAAATTATATTTCCGAATGTATCGTACAAATATTCAGGTGGTCAATTACAAACGGGATATAAAGTTCATTTAGGAAGGTTTGATGCAAATACATCTTTGGGGTGGGTATTAATTCCTAATGGATGGAATCCAAGTATTGATAATCCTCAATACCGTAATAGTGTAAAGTATAGCAACTATTTATTGAATAATGACTCTCCTGAAGGGTTTAAACAGCATGTAGTAGCTTTAAATGATGACTCAAGAGGTTTAGTGGTATTAGGTTTTGAAGATATTAGCCGTCCTGGTGGCGATAACGACTTTAACGATTGTATGTTTTACTTAACAGCCAGTCCTTTTACCATCGATACAGGAGACTTTAATGATATATCAGATGCGGTAGATACTGATGGCGATGGGTTATTTGATCATGAAGAAGATTACCCTGAAGATACTGAACGCGCTTTTGATATATATATAAATAATAAATCGAACTATTCTACCTATGGTTTTGAAGATTTATGGCCAGCTAAAGGTGATTATGATTTTAATGACCTTGTAATTGGTGTTAAATATAAAAAGGTAGTGGATGCCAACTATTTTGTAAGAGATATTATCATGGACTCTAAACTCTATGCAATTGGAGGATATTACCGTAATGGTTTTGGAATTGAATTCCCTTTTAATGCTTCACTTGTTAATAGTGTATCAGGACAGACTTTAGATCAAGGTGTAGTTTCAAATGCCTCAAATGGAACAGAAAATGGCAATACAAAAGCTTCTGTGATTTTCTTTGAGAATGCATACTCATTAATGTCTTCAGATGAGATCTTGGTCAATGTGAAACCGTCAAGTCCATATGTGACTCCTCACGAGTTTACTGTTACAATGAATTTTGATGCGAATAAATTGGCAAACTCTGCATTTACCAATTATCCTAATCCATTTATTTTTGTAAATCAAGAAAGAGGTAGGGAGGTACACTTACCAAATCATGCACCAACAGAATTGGCAGAGGATGACTATTTCAAAACGAATGATGATAATACCGATTCAGGAACGAATACCTATTATAAAACAACTTTGAATCATCCATGGGCAATTAATGTTGTAGCCAATGAGTTCAAGTACCCATACGAGAATGTAGAAATTACTACAGCTTACAATCATTTTAGAACATGGGCAGAAGCCAGTGGAGGAAGTTATTCTGATTGGTATAAAAGCAAGTCGGGTTATAAGAATGATGATAAAATATATGAAAGACCATAAATAAAATAAAAGCCTCAGAGTTTAACCTGAGGCTTTCGTTTTATCTAGATTTAATGCCGATGATTCATTTCACAATCTTCATCATCACATTCGATCTCAATAGTGATGTGTTTGATATGGTCTTTGTCTATAATTTCCCTTACTTTTTGTTTAATAAGTGAAGCTTCTTTCATATCAACATTTTTATCTACAGTTAGATGTAAACTCATAACATTAAATTCCCCATCTAAAGACCATATATGTAGGTCATGAGCTCCGGTTACATGGTTAATTTCCTTTAGTTCGCTAATAATCTCTTCCTGGTTAACTGTTTTCGGTGCCGCCTGAAGAAATATAGGTAAAATACTAAAGAGGTTTCTAATGGCATTATATAAGATAAATACAGCAATACATATTGAAAGGATAGGGTCGATAATTGGGATGTCATAAAAGTGCATCACAATAGCACCAATAAGGACAGCTACCCATCCTAATGTATCTTCCATAAGGTGTAGCATCATTACTCTTTGATTTGCGGAGTCTTTATTTCCGAAAAGTTTAAAAACTGCCGCTCCGTTAACTATTACCCCTAAAATACCCATGTATACCATTCCTTCAGAATTGACCTCTTGTGGCTCGATGAGTCTCGGGATTGTTTTAAAGAGAATCAATATAGAACCAACCGTGAGTACAATTATATTGACAATAGCTGCTAAAGTTGAATACCTTCTGTATCCATAAGTATATTTAGTATTTTCTTCTTTATTGGAGTATTTCTCAAAAAAGTAACCCATACCTATAGCTAATGTATCGCCTAAATCGTGAATGGCATCTGATAAAATAGCGACAGAATTGGTCATTGCCCCTCCGATAAACTCTATTATGGTGAAAACTAAGTTGAGTATAAATGCAAATCCAATATTTTTTGTGCTATCAGAATGTTGTCCATGCGAATGGTGATGATGATGTCCCATAATATAAATCAGTTCTTATTAGTAATAGATTTTGTATCTAAAATACTTAAAAAGTATGGTTTTGTTGAGGTGAAATCATCTTGAAAACTATTAAAATCTATTTTTTCATGCGGTTATTTTTATTCAAAAAAACACGGATAAATGTATATGTAATTCCGTTAGACTGAAAGCGAATTTTCGCTTTTTTTTCGTTTACGCTAAAAGAGAATTTTCATTACCAAAATCACCTTTTTGTGTATATAGTACAATTGATAATAAGTGTTTCTACAGCGGTTTTTTGATTGAAAAATAAGCTTTAAATAGTTGATTTTGAGTGGTAAATGAATATTTGTGTGCAATCATTTTCTTTTAGTGATGGCTATCACCAAAATAGATTTTAGAGAATGACATCTTTGTATTGATCACGAGAGATCAATCTCAAAAAAACTTTCACAACATGGGTTATTCATCACCAAAAGATATTTTAAGTAACATCAGAAATGGTGCTTTACAAAAAGGAAATATGTCCATCCAACAATTGTTAGTCTTCGGATTCTTAGGAGGTGCTTACGTTGCTTTTGGATTCCTTTTAGCAATTATTGTCGGAGGAGGTATGCCGGGTATCGCTGCTGAAAATCCTGGTTTAGCAAAATTTGCAATGGGTGCTGTGTTCCCAGTAGGACTAATCTTAGTGATTATTGCTGGAGCCGAACTTTTTACATCATCTACTGCTATGATGACTGTATCAGTACTTGCAAAAGATCAGAAATTTTCAAAGTTGGGTAAAGTTTGGACATTTGGTTATTTAGGTAATTTTGTAGGATCTCTATTTGTAGCCTATTTTATTACAACATTAACTGGTGTCGTTGATGCTGAAGTATTTCACAATTCTCTAATCAGTGTAGCAGAGCACAAAGTAGGGAATCCTTTTTATAAGACCTTTTTCAAGGCAGTTGGAGCCAACTGGCTTGTATGTTTAGCTGCGTGGCAAGCTTATGCTGCAAAAGATGTAATGGGCAAAGTAATTGGGATATGGTTCCCGGTAATGACATTCGTAACATTTGGATTTGAACACTGTATTGCAAATATGTATGTCATCCCTGCAGCAATGTTTAATGGAGCTGCAATTACTTGGTCAGATTTCATCGTGACTAACTTAATCCCTGCAACGCTAGGAAATATTGTAGGAGGAGCGTTCTTCGTTGGTACGGTTTACTGGTGGATGTTTGTTAAGCCTGAATCTGAAAAAGAGGAAAAACAGATCAAAGAAGAATTGATAAAACAATAATTAACTCCTGTTGAGTTATTTAACCTGAATTAATTAAATAAAACTTAATCGTTGCATCGAAGTGTGAAAAACACCGTTAATGTAATGTGTAGATTGTAAAGAAAAACTAAAAAATGGAAAACATGGAAAACGCTGTATTAAACTCTCAGTTCGTTGGTACAAAATGGAAAAATGAAATCGATGTTTATGATTTTGTTATCAATAATGTTACACCATATTACGGAGATTCATCTTTCTTAGCAGAAGCTACTGAAGCTACAAAAAAACTTTGGGATATCTGCTTAGCAGGAATGAAAGAAGAGCGTGACAATAATGGTTGTCGTGATATAGATACAGATACAATTTCTACAGTAACTTCTCACAAAGCAGGTTACATCAATAAAGATTTAGAAACAATTGTTGGTTTACAAACTGACGAGCTTCTTAAGCGTGCTATGAAACCTTTCGGTGGTTATAGAGTAGTTAAAAACGCTGTTGAAGAAAAAGGTAAGACAGTTAACCCATCAGTTGAAAACGTATTCAAATATGCTAAAGATCACAACAATCAAGTGTTCGCAGCATATGATAAAGAAATCCGTACTTACCGTTCATTAGGTGTACTTACAGGTCTTCCTGATAACTATGCTCGTGGTCGTGTAATCGGTGACTACCGTCGTTTAGCACTTTATGGTACAGAACAATTAATCGCAGCTAAGCAAGCTGACTTCAATAAAATTGAAAACGGTTTAATCGTTGGTTCAGGAGCGGATATCGCTATGAACATTCAATTACGTGAAGAGATTACTTCTCAAATTCAAGCATTAAAAGACATCGCTGAGATGGCTGCAATGTACGGTTTAGATGTAACTCGTCCAGCTGAGACAGCAAAAGAGGCAGTACAAGCAGTATACTTTGCTTACTTAGCAGCAGTAAAAGAACAAGATGGTGCAGCAATGTCATTAGGTAACGTATCTTCTTTCTTGGATATCTATATTCAAAGAGATTTAGAAGCAGGTACAATCAATGAGGTTGAAGCGCAAGAATATATCGACCACTTCGTAATGAAATTACGTATGGTTCGTCATTTACGTCCAGGTGCTTATGATGAGATCTTCGGCGGTGACCCAACTTGGGTAACTGAAGCTATCGGTGGTCAATTCTCAGACGGTCGTACTAAAGTGACAAAAACATCATTTAGATTCTTACAAACTCTTTATAATTTAGGTGCATCTCCAGAGCCAAACTTAACTGTACTTTGGTCTAAAGATCTTCCTGAAGGATTTAAAGAATTCTGTTCTCAAGTTTCTATTGATACTTCATCAATCCAATACGAAAATGACGACTTAATGCGTCCGAACCGTGGATCTGATGACTATGGTATTGCTTGTTGTGTATCTTACCAACACATTGGTAAAAGAATCCAATTCTTTGGTGCGCGTACAAACTTACCAAAAGCATTATTGATGGCTGTTAACGCTGGTCATGACGAAGTGAAAAACGTACTGACAGTTGATGGTATCGATTCAATGGCTAACGATGAGTACTTGGATTACGACAAAGTGATGACGCAATTCAAGAAGACAATGAAAGAAGTAGCTCGTGTTTATGTGAAAACGATGAACATCATTCACTATATGCATGACAAGCACTACTACGAAAAAGCTCAATTCGCATTCTTGGATACTAATCCAGGTATCGATATGGCTTATGGTGCTGCAGGTATTTCAATTATTGCCGATTCATTATCTGCGATTAAAAATGCAAAAGTAAAACCTATCCGTGATGAAAATGGATTAGCAGTTGATTTCCAAATCGAAGGTGACTTCCCTAAATATGGTAACGATATCGACGAAGTAGATAACATCGCTAAAGAAATCACTCATATCTTCTTCACTGAGTTAGCAAAACATAAAACGTACCGTGAAGCTGTACCTACAATGTCATTATTGACAATTACTTCAAACGTAATGTACGGTAAGAAAACAGGTGCTACACCTGACGGTCGTAAAGCTGGTGAGCCATTCGCTCCAGGTGCTAACCCAATGCACGGTCGTGATACTAATGGTGCTGTAGCTTCATTGAACTCTGTAGCTAAATTAGACTACAATGATGCTCAAGATGGTATCTCAAATACATTCTCAATCGTTCCTAAATCTTTAGGTTCTGATCGTGAAACTCAAGTAAGAAACCTTGTAACTATGATGGATGGTTACTTCGCTGAAGAAGGCGGTATGGCTCATCACTTGAACGTGAACGTATTGAACAGAGATACTTTAATGGATGCTTACGAAAACCCTGAGAAATATCCACAGTTAACAATCCGTGTTTCTGGATACGCTGTGAACTTTATCAGATTATCAAGAGCTCACCAATTAGAAGTGATTCAAAGAACTTTCCATGAGTCTATGTAATTTATAGTATTGGAATTGAATTTAGACATAGAAGGCTACTCCTTATGGAGTGGCCTTTTTTTGTATAAAAAATAAGCCCCCTTTCGAAAAAGGGAGCCTAAAAGCTCATTGAGTAATTTAATCGGGTAAACGAATCAAAGTTATAAGTGTCACTTATTTTCTGTCACATTAAATTCTAAATGAATCAGTTTTGATACTCCAAGTTTTGATGAGTAATCAAAATAGATATCATGATTGTTGCCGTCTGGGTCAATGCATCTTATTTCTACAGAATAGTATTCCTCTCCATTTAATATCTTGTCTTGTTGCAATACCTTTAGATGATTATTTAGTATTATCTGTTTTACTTTATTTTTACCTTCGGTTAGGTTTTGGGGTTTTGTAACATAAACATATGGGTCATCTTTAGCCTGTAATGTATATGTAACCGAAATAGTAAGAGATAATAGAATAAACAGTAGTCTTGTTTTCATTATAAATAAATTTTTTAGTAGCTGATGACTCAAAATTGGCTACATTTTTAGGTTGAAAAATTGATCTATGTTAATCTTAAAATCTTAAATATTTAATGAAACCGAATTTATATAACTATAATTAATCAGTCTCTGATGTAGATCAGAAATAGTGATGTTTGTTACTGGTAAAGAGTGATGATTGTTAATTAAAATTACAATTGTAAAGAAAGAAATAACTTAGTGATCTAAGTATAAGAGTGTAGTTAAAGAATTGAATGGATATTAATAAACAAAAGATCGAGCTGTGGATTTATTCTAACTTAGAGTTAGTACACTTATTAAAATTGATGGTATTGGTAGTGTCTACCTTTATAGGTGCCAAATTATTAGAAATACCCCATGGATCATGGATAAGTGGTACTTGCCTTGTATTAAATAGGCCTGTTGTAGAATTGGGAGGGGTAATAAACAGGGTGTCACAAAGAGTGTCAGGAACTATTTTCGGGGCAGGAATGTCTTTGTTTACTTTGTTTTGGTTCCCAGATAATCTTTTGATTCATAGCTTAGCATTAGGTGTCGCTTTCCCATTGTTTTCAATATTTATTTTTAAGAGTAATAAATATGCTTATCAAGTAGCAATTTTGACCATGCTTATTGTCTTAAGTATTGGTGATGGATGGTCTTATGAAGCAGCTTATTGGAGATCAATTAATATTGCTGTTGGTGGTGTGATAAGTGTTATCTTCATTTTTTTATTGCCGATACATGCCAAGAAGGAGTGGAGGTTCGAATTATCAAAGTGCCTGTTATTGATCAGTAATTTGTATGAAGAAACATTAAAAGGAGATCAAGAGGATCGTCAGAAGCTGTTTGAAGATAATACCGATATTATTACTTCTGTTCGTAAACAGAGAAAAATTTTCCCTTTTGTAGTTAAAGAATCTAGCCATTTTAAATCACATAAAAATGAAATGGAAGATGTCGCTTTACGTTTGAGAAAGCTATCAGGCATTCTAGAACTTTTAGCATCGTCAGTTTTCCATTCTGATAAAGGGAACCATCTAATTACTCAATTATCCTCTATACATGATAAGAAGGAAATCATACAATCACACCTTCATAAAATGTCTGATGAATTATTACATGAACATAAAGTGACTGAGAATACTGAAAAACTGGTTTGGAGATCTTCTAAGTTGGAATTACTGAAATTAAATGAACAAAATCTTCATCAAGAAGCACCCTTAAGTCCTTATTCTTACATCTGGCTGAATAATAAATTTGGGGAAGAAGTGATGAAACTAGAAGAGAATTTATATATTTTATTTTAAATCAATCTCTTAAATTATTTATTGTAATAATTACACCTTTAATTCTTTTCTCATATATTGCAATGAATTAATATTCACCAATTACCAATAAACAAACATAAGTATAAACACTATGAACGAAGTCTATATTGTATCTGCAGTAAGAACTCCGATAGGGAGCTTCGGTGGAGTATTATCTTCACTTTCGGCCACAGACCTTGGTGCCACAGCAATAAAAGGAGCTTTGGAGAAAGCTTCGGTAGACGCCTCAGAAGTAAATGAAGTTTTCATGGGGAATGTTATTTCTTCAAATTTAGGACAAGCACCCGCAAAACAAGCGGCATTAGGTGCAGGTATTGGAAATGATGTACCTTGTACTTTAGTGAATAAAGTGTGCTCATCTGGGATGAAAACAGTCATGTTAGGAGCACAATCCATTATGTTAGGTGACAACGATATTGTTGTTGCAGGTGGAATGGAATCTATGTCGAATATTCCATATTATATCCCTAAAGGAAGATATGGCTATGGTTATGGACATGGACAAATGCTTGATGGATTGGTAAGAGATGGTCTTACTGATGTGTACAATGGAAATGCCATGGGAGTGTGTGCTGATGCTACAGCAGAAAAATGTGGAATTAGTAGAGAAGAACAAGATGAGTTTGCTATTAACTCTTACAAGAGGACTGCTATGAGTACTGATGATGGACTATTTGAAAATGAAATAGTTCCTGTTAGTGTTCCTCAAAGAAAAGGAGATCCAATTGTAGTGGTAAAAGATGAGGAATTTACAAAAGTAAAATTTGAGAAAATCCCATCATTAAGAGCTGTCTTTACTAAAGAAGGGACAGTTACAGCAGCAAACGCATCAACAATAAATGATGGAGCAGCGGCATTAGTTTTAGCAAGTAAATCTGCAGTAGAAAGATTAGGCTTAAAACCAATGGCTAAAATTGTATCTTATGCAGATGCTTCGAAGGAACCTGAATGGTTTACAATTGCACCTCCGGATGCAGCCAGAAAAGCATTAGATAAAGCTTCTTTATCAAAAGAGGATATTGACTTTTTTGAGGTGAATGAAGCATTCTCGGTGGTGACTTTGGCATTTGCAAAAGAACTAGGTTTAGATCTTGATAAAGTCAATGTACACGGTGGAGCAGTTTCTATGGGACATCCTCTAGGTGCGTCTGGTGCAAGAATCTTAGTTACTTTGGCTGGAGTATTAAATGCCAGAAAAGGAACGAAAGGTCTAGCAGCAATTTGTAATGGCGGCGGCGGCGCTTCAGCAATGATTATTGAGAAAGTCTAGCCAACGATAAGAATAGATAAATAGCGACGATCTTTTATTAAGTTAAGAGATCGTCGTTATTGATTTTAGTCGATAAATAATCGCGTACTTCAGTCTCATTATCGAAGAAAACTCCTATGCTTCCTCTAAGGAGCTGGATATAATAATCTTCTGAGTTGTTCTCAAGGTCAATTCTAATTACAGTAGAACTTTTATTAAATAATTGTACCCTGATTTGTAACTGGTATGTTTTTAAATAGTTCGCCCAAACAATAGTGATTTCTTTAATTTTTCCAGTAGGTAAGTCAGTATTATTAAACACGATCCATTTATCGATCATGAGGCTAAGAATTGTGGGATATGTAGGCATTAATAAAATGTTATTTTTGTCAATAACGTAAAAGTGTCAAAACTATTCTATATTTACTAAATCATTATTCAGATTACAAAAAATATTGATCTGAAACTGATTTAAATACAAAATTTAACTTCAATAGATCGAAAACATTCTTTCAAAAACTTCAACAAAAGTTCAAATGGCAAATAAGAAAAAGAAACAATCTAATACTCTACTATATGTAGCACTTGTTGTATTGGTTATTTGTGTTGCAGCTGGTGGGTATTACATGAAACAATCAAATGAAAAGGCAATAAAAGTTGAATTTAGTACGGTTACCAAAGGAGTTATTACAGAAAAAGTGAGTGCTTCTGGTAGAGTACAACCCATTAATGAAGTTACATTGTCATCGGAAGTTTCTGGTGAAATTAGAGAATTATATATAAAAGAAGGTGATTCGGTAAGACAGCGTCAGTTGTTGGCTCAGATCAGACCGGATAACTTTCAATCTGCATTGGATCAAGCAAGAGCATCATTAAATGCACAGAAGGCTCAATTGGCAAGGTCAAGAGCTGATGTTGCTCAGAACCAAGCAAGGTTAAGCCAGGCAGAGCTTACTTTCAATAGAAATAAAAACTTGTGGGAAGATAAAGTAATTTCTGATCAGGACTTTGAAAACAGTAGAGCAGAATTTGAAATTGCACAAGCGAATCTTAAAGCGGCAGAAGAAAATGTTAGAGCATCAGAATATACAGTGAAAAGTGCAGTAGCGCAGGTAGATGATGCAAAAGAGAGTTTAGAACTTACTAAAATTTACGCGCCAATGTCTGGTGTTATTTCAAAGCTTTCTGTTGAAAAAGGGGAGATGATTGTCGGTGCCCGTCAGATGTCTGCAACAGAAATGATGCGTATTGCCAATTTAGCAGAAATGGAAGCATTAGTTGATGTTAATGAGAACGATATTATTAGAGTACATAAAGGAGATACAGCCGTAATTGATGTAGATGCGTACTCTTACCGAGACTTAAAGTTTGCAGGTATGGTTACTGCTATTGCCAATTCTGCAAAAGATGCAGCAACTTCTGATGTTGTTACTGAATTTGAAGTGAAAATTAGAGTATTACCTGAATCATATGCCAACCTTATGGCAGAAGGAATGGGTGCTGAATCACCATTTAGACCAGGTATGACAGCTAGCGTTGATATTATTACTCAACGTAAGTCTGACATTCTTGTAGTACCATTAACTTCGGTAACGACAAGAAAGAGATATGAGGTGGAAAATAAAGAAGAAGATGAGGATAATGACAACGAAAACATGGTGAAGAAGCCGTCGAACAAAAAAGACAGTGAGCTAGTAGAAGTTGTTTTTGTTTTCAATATAGAAACATCAAAAGCTGATGCAAGAATTGTAAAAACTGGAATCAGTGATTTTGATAATATTGAAATTTTAGAAGGCTTAGAAGATGGTGAAGTAATAATTAAAGGTCCATTTAGAGTAATATCAGAAACACTAAAGAATGGAGATTTAGTTGAAGAAATGACTTCTGAAGAGAAGAATAAAAAGCCTTGGGAATAAATAAAGATTGAATGACTACGCAAAGTAAAGTTGTAAAAGAACCATTAAATACACAGCAGAGAAAGGTCTTTTGGGGAATGTTTTCAATAATATTTCTCGTAAATGTTATTAGTAATTTTATGGACAACAGGTTACTGATAATTTTTTCAAAACCTTTGTTGATGCCGTTTATCGCTATATATTTTTCTGCGACTTGGAAAGAAACATCAGAGAATTCTATTATTTATAAATCATTAATGATAGGCTTCTTCTTTGCTTGGATAGGTGATATTTACATGATGTTTAGGCAAGAAGAAGAGATAATGCTTTTAGGTTTGTCTAGTTTCTTTATTTGTCATGTTTTATATATCGTAGCCTTTTTCTTTTCTGGAGTGAAAGATAAGCCTGCTTGGTTCTTATTATCCTTTGTGTTGTCTCTATTTGGAGGATTCATTGGAGAACATATAGTTTCTCACAACTCAATGATGTTTGCACCTGTATTGGCTTATAGTATTATCATTTCGGTAATGTTCTCATTTGCTTTCACAAGGATCTTTATAAGAAAAGATAAATGGGCAGCTTTTACTGCAGTTGGAGCATTATTGTTTATCATTTCTGATATCATGATTGGGTTGTCACATTTTCAAGGAATGGAAATTTCCCATGCATATATTATGATCACTTATATTATCGCTCAGCTTTTAATAAGTAGGGGTATGATGGTAGAAGGAGTGAAATAAAAAAAGCTGTCTCAATAAACGAGACAGCTTTTTTTTATCTTAAGAATAACAATTCTCTATATTTTGGTAGAGGCCACATTTCATCGTCAATCATGGTCTCAAGTTTGTCGACATGCCAACGTAACTCTTCAAAATATTTCTCTTTCACATCGTCACAATAAGCAATTGCTTTTTCTTCGACGTTTTCAATATTGTTGATTCGTTTTCTCTCTTGTGTCATATCATTAGCTAGCTTTTTGACCTGATTTAGGTGCTTTGCTACCTTTTGAATTGTGATCATCGTTTCTTCTGTCTGATCTTCAAGTCCGATATCTTTTAACCCTCGAACATTTTCAATCAGCATAGTTTGATATCTGATCGCAGTTGGTGCAATATGATTTAAGGCCAAATCTGCCATTACTCTAGACTCAATCTGCATCTTCATGATATAGTTTTGAAGTCTTATTTCATGTCTTGCATCCACCTCAGCCTGAGTCATGATTTTCATTCTTTTGAATAATCTTGATGTCGCAGGCTTTTTCAATACAGAAAGGGCTCTAGGAGTATCCATTAGATTCGATAGACCTCTTCTTTTTGCTTCTTTTACCCATTCATCACCATATCCATTTCCTTCAAAAATGATTTTCTTAACTGATGGGATATAAGAGCGAAGGATATCAATAATAGCTACTTCCTTCTTTTCATCTTGTTCGATAAGTTTATCAACTTCCTTCTTGAATAAGTCTAATTGGTTAGCAACAGCAGTGTTTAGTACAGTCATTGCTCTTGCGTTGTTTGAATTAGAACCTACTGCTCTGAACTCAAATTTATTACCTGTAAAAGCGAATGGAGAAGTTCTATTACGGTCAGTATTGTCTAATAGAATTGGAGGTATTTTACTAATACCCAACTTCATATAGATATTGTCACCTTTCTTTACTTTGATATCACCATTGTGTTCCAACTCTGTAAGGATGTCGTACAATTGTGTTCCAATAAAAGCTGAAATGATAGCAGGAGGTGCTTCATTTGCACCTAATCTGAAGTCGTTACTTGCTGAAGCGATAGAAGCTCGTAACAAGTCTGCATTATCATAAACAGCCTTTAAAATATTGATAAAGAATGTGATAAAGATAAGGTTCTCTTTAGCCTTTGTAGAAGGTTGCAATAAATTGCGACCTTTATCAGTAATCAAAGACCAGTTGTTGTGCTTTCCACTACCATTCATTCCTTGGAACGGTTTCTCATGGAATAACACTCTAAAATTATGTCTAGATGCTACTTTTTTCATAAGGTCCATCAATAGAACATTATGATCATTGGCAACATTAACTTCTTCAAATATTGGAGCTACCTCGAATTGACTAGGAGCTACTTCATTATGACGTGTTTTAATAGGAATTCCTAGCTTATAAGATTCTATTTCTAGTTCTTGTAAAAAGCGAGTAACTCTTGATGGTATGGATCCAAAATAGTGATCATCAAGCTGTTGGCCTTTAGGGGGTGTACGTCCAAATAAAGTTCTACCTGTTAATAGAATATCAGGTCTTGCATCTGCTAAAGCTCTGTCGATCAAGAAAAATTCCTGCTCACAGCCTAAGGATGCTTGCACTTTTTCAATACTTCTATCGAAAATCTGACATACAGAAGTAGCCGCTTTATCAACTTGTTCTAAAGCTTTTAATAAAGGTGCTTTATTATCTAAAGACTCTCCAGTATAAGATACAAAGATAGTTGGGATACATAACGTTTTTCCAGAGCCACTTTCGATAATGAAAGCAGGAGAAGTAGGGTCCCATGCCGTATAACCTCTAGCTTCAAAAGTCTGTCGTAGACCTCCACTAGGAAATGATGAAGCATCAGGTTCTTGCCTAACTAATGCACTACCTTTAAAACGCTCGATGGCTAAACCATCGCTGCTTAATTCAAAGAATGCATCATGCTTTTCTGCAGTTGAACCAGTTAAAGGTTGGAACCAGTGTGTGTAGTGTGTTACTCCCTTGGAAATAGCCCATGCCTTGAGTGAAGTAGCTACCGCGTCAGCTACATTTTCATCTATTCTTTCGCCTCTATGTATAGCGTTTTGTAGTCGATTGAAAATGTCCGATGATAGTTGTTCCTTCATGATAGAAGGACCAAAAGTATTCTCTCCAAAATAATCAGATACTTTTGAACTAGGAGGAGTGATATTGACGGGTTTTCTTTCTTCAACTAAACGTAAGGCATCAAAACGTTGTCTTGCCATTAAATTTACTTTATAGCGTTTTATTTTCTCATTTATTTAAAAATATAAATCTACAATTTTTTATGTGAAATGATAGTTTTTTTTGTATTTCTGAAATGAGTTAAATTAATATTATCATACAAAATATGATTTACAAAGTAGGGTTAACATACTTGGTATGTAATTTGATTAATCAATCATAATAACTCAATATTTCACCTAAAAGGTCGTTACCTATAGTGAATATTGTGCTTAACATGATAATTGGCACAGCATATATTATTATTATGCTTAATAAAACTTCTATGAAGATTTTTTTACTTGGTTTTATAATTCTTTTTACTACAAATTTTGGGTGGGCTCAGTCAGTTTCAGGATCTATTTCTGTTGACGGGGATCGTATTGTTACGAATAATCCAGAAGGAAAAGTAACATTAAGAATTAAAGCTTCTTCAGCTGTAACACATATGAAAATCTCTCGCGATGAGAGTTTTAGAGGTGTTGTTTGGGAGAGAGTGAATTGGGAAAAATCAAATTTTCCAATTATACGTAGAGGAGAAGGAGATGGGTTAAAAACTATTTATGCCGTATTTAAAAATGAAGATACCGGAGACGTATCTGAGGTGAGTTCTTTAATGATAGAATTAGATAGAACTCCTCCTGAAAATCCTGAAATCCTAATCAATGGAGGCCTTCCTTACACTAATAATAAGTCAAGAATGGTAACCCTATTTTTGTCTGCAGAAGGAGCGGAGGCGATGAGAATTTCACAAAGACCCGACTTTTATGGTGTGGAATGGATGCCTTATAGAGCAAAATATGAAAAATATAAGCTTTTAGGTATCGATGGTGAAAAAGAAATTTTTATTCAATACAAAGATGCGGCTGGTAACGCTACTAAAATAATCAGCTCTAAGATTACTATTGATATTACGCCACCTGTTAATTGTAAAATGAAAATCAACGAAGGGGAGAAGTTTATTAAAGACTCTCTTGTGACATTGAATTTCTTCGCAGAAGGTGCGTCACATATCCAAATTAGAGGTGGTGATGGTTGGATCGATTATGCTGAAAAAGTGCCTTGGAAGCTGTCTCCTGGTGATGGAGAGAAAGTTGTTTATGCTCGATTCAGAGATGAAGTAGGTAACTATTCTAGAATTGTATCTGGTCGTGTGATTGTGGATACAACTCCTCCAAGATTTGGTAGAGTAATTATTGATGACGGTAGAAAGTTTATCGATAATCACGCTAAACATAAACTTCAATTAATCATTCAAGGTGCAACTGAAATGATGATTTCAAATGATGAATCATTTAGCGGTGCATCATGGATTACATATCAGCCTGTTTTTCCTGTTTGGAACTTTACCATTGGAGATGGTAAGAAAACGGTTTATGTGAAGTTTAGAGATTTGGCAAAGAATGAATCAGAAGTGTATTCATCTTCTGTGATATTAGATGCAACCCCTCCTCAAAAACCAAAAATTGATATTGTAGCTGAGGGCATTGTGTTAGATACAGCAAAAAAGGTCAAGCTATTAAAGGATGATCAAAGAATTGTTGATCTAAAGCTAAGTGCTGAAGATGCTCGTTTTATGATGATTTCTAACCAACAAACTTTCTTTGGTGCCCGTTGGATGGTGTACAAAGAGAATGTTGAAAAATGGAAATTATTAGCCGGTGAAGATGGAACAAGAACTGTTTATGTAAGATACATGGATAGAGCGAAAAATGTTTCTGAACCAGCTTTTGATCGAGTAGTTATAGATACAGAGCCACCACTAGGAGGTAAAATTGTTATCGATAACAATGCAGAATTCTCTATCGATAAAGAACATTATGTGACTTTAAAGCTTTTTGCTCGTAAGGCAGACTTTATGCAAGTTTCTAATGATCCAACTTTTATGGATACCAAATGGGAGACTTATAAAACGATCAAAAAATGGAAATTGGATGATAAGGATGGTGTGAAAACTGTTTTTGTAAGGTATAAAGACCTTGCTGGAAACGTTTCTGAGCCAACTTCAGATAATATTATCCTAGATACAAAACCTCCATTTAGTTGTTCTATCATTGTGAAGAACCACAAAGATGGAGTAGTGAACCATCCAGATGCTATTGCACTTATCCGTGTAAATGCTGAGGATGCGATTAAAATGCAAATTAGTAATCACCCTAACTTTGAGAAGATAAGATGGATAGGTTACTCAGAATATAATATTCCTTGGAGACTTCCAGGTGAGGATGGAGTTAAAGAAATTTATACAAGATTTATGGATGAGGCTGGGAATATCTCAGATACTTATTCTGTAAATGTAACTCTTGATAGAACTCCACCAGTTCAAGGGTCAGTAGAAATTGCTGAGGCGAAAGATAAGTTGACAAACCTTACTGATGTGAATCTGAATATTTCAGCTAAAGGAGCCTACCAAATGAAGCTCTCAAGTAGATCTGATTTCAAAGGAGCAGAATGGGAGAAGTATACAACTGCTAGAAAATGGAAGTTCCCTGAAGGTGATGGACTTAAGTTTGTATATGTCATCTTTAGAGATGAAGTAGGTAACTTGTCTAGACCAACATATGCTTCTGTAGGTGTCGATACTGATGCACCAAGAGAGGGTAGTATTCTAATTAGCAATGGTGCAAAGTATTGTACAGATCCAGATGCTGTTGTGAAGTTGAAACTTAATGCTAGAGGTGCTACTAAGATGATGATCTCTAACGATAAGGACTTTACAGATGATCAATGGGTGAAGTTTAAATACTATGTATATGATCATTATTTATCAGCAGCGGAAGATGGTGAGAAAACAGTTTATGTGAGATTTAAAGATGACGCAGAAAACGTTACAGATGCTGTTTCTGCAAGTATTTTACTTGACCGTCAAGAACCAGTCAACGAGAGATTGATTATCAATAATGGTGAAGAATATACGAATGATAAATCGGGTAGAGTTTCACTAGAGATATTTGCTGAAGGTGCTACTGAGATGAAAGTTTCAAATGACAGATACTTCAAACAAAATATTAAGTGGGAACCTTATGCAACTTCAAAGGATTGGTTAATTAAGCATTCTACAGATGGTGAGAAATTCGTTTATGTGAAATTTAGAGATGAAGCAGGAAACGAATCATTAATCACAGAAGGTAGAATTACTTTAGATACTACTCCACCGATTCCACAGTTTGTGAAAATCAATAGCGGAGCAACTGCTGTAGATTCTCCAACTGTTACCATCTCCACTAAGGCAAGAGATGCAGCATTTATGATGGTTTCTAATAAACAATCATTTGTTGGAGCTGTTTGGAGACCTTACACTGATAACTTTACTTGGAGTTTAGAGCCAGGTGCGGGTATTAAAAGGGTGTTCATCAAGTTTAAAGATAACTCTCAAAATGAGTCAGACTTTAAATATGCAGAGACAACTCTTTACGAAGGGAATAAGTAGATCAAGATATTGATAAAAATAAGAGAGGCTTTCTACATGATGTGGAAAGCCTCTTCTGTTTATAAAATGGTTAGTATATGTGTATATAAGTGCGGTATTATGCGAGTTCTGTGTGGCTAGTTTTAATGGAATCAACAGTGTCTGTTAAGATGTTGAATGCATTATTAGCCATAATATTATTTTGATCTAATGTTGGATTAACTTCTACCATTTCCCAACAAACTACTTTTGGATCCTTTACTAGTGTAGTATTTATGATCCTTGCTTCTTCTACAGATAACCCATTGGCAACAGGTGTACCTGTACCTTTAGAGATAGACGGGTCCATGCTGTCTACATCAAAAGAGATGTATATCATATCACATCCTGATAATTGATCAAGTGCTTTTTGAGCCGTGTTTAAAGCTCCTAGCTCTCTCACTTCTTTTACCGTAATGTTTGTGATATTATGTCTATTTAGAATAGAGTTTTCTGGTTGTTCAGTGTCTCTTACGCCAATAAATACAACATCAGTAGGGTCAATTTTTTTGTCTTCTGTTCCTACTTTCTTAATATCCTCCCAAAGCTCTAGTGTTTCATCTGAAGGTGTATTGACAGCTTCTTCTTTATTGTCTATATGTGAAACCATAGCTAACGGCATACCATGCATGTTGCCAGAAGGAGTAGTAAAAGGAGAATGGAAGTCTGCATGGGCATCGATCCATATCACACCTAACCTTTTATTCGGGTGTGCTTTTTTTATCCCAGAGATTGTTCCTGCAGCTGTTGAGTGATCGCCAGCTAATACAATTGGAGTAATATTTTTTTCAAGAGTTGAAGCTGTAGCATTACAAACTCTTCTCAACATCGTTAACACTCCATCGATATGCTTTGCTGATGGAAAGTTGTTATTGGTGAAAAGGATGTTATTTACATCATCAATGTTTTGTACTTGATGGTCTCTAAAAAATGTAGATTTCTGATCTAGACTAGCAACAATTAGGGCATCAATACCCATACCTGCTCCTCTCGTCCCTGCAGCGATTTCAGAGCGGACAGTAAGTAGTTTAATATCCATTTTAAAATGATTATGTTATATGATAGCCTCTTGATAATAGAATATAGGGTACAACGATTCAATCCCAAAAATGAGAGAATTGTATATCAAGAGAAGATGGAAGTATGTCTAAAATAAGATTATGAGAATGCCAACAATTGGGATGTGTCAAAGAATTGACCAACCAAAACATACTGGGAATATGTAGTTGTTTTTTGTGACATTGTTTAGACAGTTTAATAATGTGTACCGCAATTATATCTTAAACTTGGATATTCTGCAAATAAAAAAGGAGAAATTTCTTTCTCCTTTTAATATTTTTATTGGTATTAATTGACGCTATTCACAACGAATGCATCTTGAAATCCCATCCTTCGTACCTTTAATTTAAGGTTTTGTGCTGCACTTGGTGAGACTACCGTACCTACCGTATATTTATAAATAGGTTTATTATTTCTTACAATTTTATGCTCTTTGATGATTAATCCAGCTCTTGAAAGAACTTGAAATTTATCATTGGTAGCAGGAACTTTTCGATTAGTAGCTAATATCTGAATACTATACATCCCTTGCTGAACATTCTTCTTTTCATGGAACTCTTTAAAGCCTTTGTAAATAGCATTTGCTACTTGTTTCTGACCATTGACAGAGTTTAAGTATTGTCTTTCGTAGGGATTAGATAAGAAACCACATTCAATAAGTACAGAAGGCATAGTCGTATTTTTTAATACAAACAAATTGTAGCCTCTATCTGCTTTATTCATAATACCTCTAGATTGTAATAAGGTATTACGCTCAATGCTATTTAATATTTTATTGGCCAATGCCACACTTACTTGGTCAGCATTAGTATCAACATGTGCTTTAGCACCAACGATCCATTTATTAGGATTACTGTTGCTGTGAATACTAATGAAGTAATCAGCATTAGCAACTTCTGCAAATTCTACCCTATCCTCAAGACTTACATAAGTATCTGAGGTTCTTGTATAGTAAATCTGTACATCAGGCATTGATGATCTAATCATTAACCCTAATCGTTGAGCAATGATTAGATTAAGATCTTTTTCATGTTTATGGTGCTTACTTCCTCTTGGTTTGCCAGGGTCTTTCCCTCCATGTCCAGGATCAATGACAACGACAAATTTAGATTGTGCTGATGATTCATTATGACAAATTAGGGTAAAGCAAAACAATAAAAGTAGAGTAGTAAATAGTGTATTATTCTTGAATAACATTTTACTTGTTAAGTTGGGGAAGGTTGTAATTGTTAATTAAATTCTCTAAAAGATTGTTGACACTTTCTAAAACTACTTGATAACAATTTTCAAATCCTTCGATACCTCCATAATAAGGGTCGTCGACATCAGAGTTAGACTTATTATTATCATAACTTCTTAGTTTGAAAACCTTTTCTTTTTCTTCATCACTTTTTGCAAGTCTAATAACATTTTGATAGTTACTGTCATCCATTACTACAATATGATTAAATATGTCGAAATCTTCTGTAGTAAATTGTCGCGCTCTGGATAATAATTCAACACCGTGAGAATTGGCAGTTTGTCGCATTCTGCTATCTGCTCTTTCGCCTGCATGACCTGCATATGTTCCTGCAGAATCAATATTAAAGTAGTCGGACAATCCTTTTTCTTGAACTATATGGTGCATTAGACCATCAGCTAGTGGTGAACGACAAATATTTCCTAAACAAACAAAAATGATGTTGATCTTATCAGACATTGCTGAAATAAATAATAGTTTTAAAAAATAGAGTATAGGACAATAGTGTAGTGATAATATAGGTACGAATTTTAAGAATCAGAATGCTATTGAGTATACTTCTACCCAAATTAATTTCTTTATTTGACTTTTTACCAATACTATTGTAAAAAAATCATTTTTTATGGAAATTATTTTTGAAATTCATATTTCCACTTAAATAATCTAATAAGCAAGCCACTTTTATTGTATGAAAAAAATAATTAAAAGCGTGTTGTACATTCTTATATTCATCATTGTTTCATCATTAATTTTTTTCTTTTGGGCGAAGTCTCCAACAATGGATGAAAAAGATTATGCACAAATTAAATCCTTTGATAATGCAAACCATGTAAAGCCTTCAGATTCTACAATCAGTGTTATTAGTTATAATATTGGGTATTTATCTGGTATGACAAATAATACATCTGTTAGACCAACAGAAGAGTTTTATGCTGGGAACATGAAAAGTGTCTTACAAAGCTTAAAAAAATATCCTGCTGATATATTAGCATTGCAAGAAATAGATTATGGAGGGAATAGATCGTATTATGTTAATCAATTTGATGTAATCGGTAATGAGTTACAATACGAAAATGGTTGTAGATCAATTAATTGGGATAAAACATATGTTCCATTTCCATATTTTCCACCGACTGTACACTTTGGTAAAATGTTAAGTGGTCAGGCAATCATGACCAATTATCCAATTGAAGATTACGAAAGGGTAGTTTTGTCAAAAGTACAATCACATCCTTACTATTATTCTGCAATGTATTTGGACAGATTAGTAGAGAGAGTGAAAATTAAAGTTGGTGATCAAGAAGTGATGGTTTTTAATGCCCATACAGAGGCATTTAATCAAGATACTAGAGTAAAGCAAATAAGGTTTTTGAAAGATTGGTTCTTGAGAGAAGCTGAAAAAATGCCTGTCATTATGGTGGGAGACTTTAATTCGGATCCTTCTTACGAAAATGCAGGTATATTAGAACTTTATGATAATGAGAAAATAGGAGCTATGTGCTCAAAAGAAGGTTTAAAAAAGGAAGGTACATTAACCTACCCAACTGATAAGCCTTATGAGCAACTTGACTTTATTTTCTATTCAACAGAACATTTTGAATTAGAAGATTGGAAAGTATTGTTAGATTTTGGTCAAGTTTCTGATCATTTTCCTGTCTATGCAAGCCTTAAATTAAAAAAGTAAGATATATAGGAAATTATTAAAGAAAAGCATTCTAATCTGAATGCTTTTTTTTTGTAGTTTTGTTTACTTATGAAATACGCCGTTATAGACCTTGAAACAACAGGTGGGTCAGTAGCCCAAGGAGGGAGAATAATAGAAATTGCCATTATCATTTTAGAAGATGGCGTAGAAATAAATCGATTTGAATCATTCGTTAACCCCGAAATGAGTATACCACCGTTTATTTCGAAACTTACGGGTATCAAAAACAATATGGTTAAAGATGCTCCTAAATTTTTCGAAATAGCAAAACAAGTGGTTGAAGTAACAAAAGATTGCCTTTTTGTTGCTCATAATGCTGATTTTGATTACAATTTTGTTAAGGATGAGTTTAAAGAATTAGGCTATAAATACAGAAGAAATTCTATCTGTACTGTAGAACTATCTAGGGTGCTATTGCCTGGAAAGCAATCTTATAGCTTAGGGAAATTGTGTGATGAAATAGGAATTCCTCACAATAAAAGGCATCGAGCAATTGGTGATACTGAAGCAACGGCAAAACTATTTCAACTTCTACTAGAACAAGAAAATGCATTACAAACCATCGAAGAAATGACGGTTTATGATGTGTATAGTAGTAAAAGACACTATCAATTGTCTAAAGATATTATTGATAACCTTCCTGATGAGACGGGTGTCTATTATTTATATAACAAAGAAGAGGAGTTGATTTATGTTGGGAAAAGCAAGAATATAAGAAAAAGAATACTCCAGCACCTTTCTAATAAAACAACTCCAAGAGCGGTTAGAATGGCGGATATGGTACGTGATGTAAAGACTACGTTGACTGGTAGTGAGTTGGTTGCATTACTTCTAGAATCTGACGAAATCAAAAAATATCAACCTAGGTTTAACCGAGCGCAAAGGCGAACGAAACAATATTTTGGGATATATAAGTTATTTGATGAGAAAGGATATATCAATTTTAAAATAGCTCCTTTGTCTGAAGGTGATTATCCAGTGACTACTACATTCTCAAGAAAAGAAGCAGATAGAATTCTTGATAGAATGATAGATAAGAACGAATTATGCCCTAAATTATGTGGAGTAGATCATAGTAAAGCAGCATGTTTTAGGTATCATCTGAAAACATGTAAAGGTGCTTGTTGTGATGAAGAAGCAGTAGAAAGTTATAATAAAAGAGCAATGGTAGCGGCTGAACGTTTTGGTTACGGTGTTCCAAATATGTTTATTCTGGATAAAGGTCGTGACGAACAGGAAAAAGCTATTGTTCAGATTGAAAAAGGTATCTATAGAGGTTTTGGTTTTGTAAAAAATAAGAAGGAATATTCACCTTCTGAATTAAAGAAAGCTATTAAATCTTACAAAGATAATGCTGACGTAAATAAGATTATTCGTGGTATTCTCAGAAAGAAAAAAGGGATTGAAAGAAAAATATTTTATTAATCCATTTACTCTTTTTCTATTTTGGTTGATTGGTTCAACTGCAGTTTTTGGACAAAATGCTGTTTTGCAGTTTTCGAATCAAACAATACAATTGGGTAAAGTGGATGCCAATACAACGTATACGATTACAGTTCCATTTAAGAACATCGGTACGGATCCTGTTGAATTAATCAAAATTGATACTGACTGTGGTTGTTCATCGGCATCTTGGACAAAAAAACAAGTAGGAGTTCAAGAAGAAGGGAGTATATCCGTAACTTTTAAACCGTTATTAGGAGAAACGCCATTCTATCGAAATATTATAATTCAAACTGATGCTAAAATTGCCCAATATACACTTTCAATTCAAGGTGAAATAGTATCAAATCATCCGACACCTTCTACTCAAGATTATCTGGTGGATTGGAAAGAGCATGTTAAGGCTGTTCCCATTTTCTCAGGGTATCATTTCAATATAAAAGGCGAAATAGATGAGGTATCAACCATTCCAATTTATATTACTAATGTTGGAGATAAATCTTTATTTATTCAGAATGTCACCTGTAAAGGTTTTGAAGTAGAAAGTGTTCAGTTGCCGAAGACTATAAAGAAAGGAGAGGTGTTATCTTTCCCTGTAAAAGTGAAAATGACAGAAAAGGGAGTCCAACAACAGTACCTAAAGGTAAATACTGATGAAAGGACAATTCTTATTCGAATACGTACGACAACAATTTAAAAAATGCCCATTGTAAAGCCTTCAAAATTAAAAGTACCATTTTTTCAATTTAATGGTCACTTACAAACTATTGTACCCTCTGCAAAACGAAAAATCGAAGATGTTAATTATCAAAGGCAAAGAGTTGAATTGAAAGATGGAGACTTTTTGGATTTAGATTGGTCTATTACAGATAATGACTCTGAAAGGGTAGTGATTATTTCTCATGGTCTTGAAGGCGGAGCAGATCGCCATTATTGTAAGGGAATTGCAAAGATTTTTAATGAGAAAGGTTGGGATGCATTGGCCTGGAATTGCAGATCATGTAGTGGAGAATTAAATCGATTGCCAAGGTTTTATCATCATGGAGATGTGATAGATTTTGACGTTGTAGTTGAAGAAGCAAGAAAGAAAGGGTATAAGAAAATTGCTTTTGTAGGTTTTAGTATGGGCGGAGCTATTCTAATGAATGCTTTAGGAACTCCAGAGTTTAATAAGGAAAATATAGTGGGAGGTGTGGCCATTTCAACACCCATAGAGCTACAACCAAGTAGTGATGAATTAGAAAAAAGAACAAAAAGGATATATAATCAGAAGTTTTTTAAGAAGCTTAAAGCTAAAGTTATTGCCAAATCAAAAATTATGAGGGGTATAGATACTACTCCTTTGTTGGATGAATCTTTCAAAACTTTGAGAGATTTTGATGAAGCCTATACTGCACCATTACATGGGTTTGAAAATGCGGCGGAGTTTTATCACCAAGCAAGTGTGCAAAGAAGGATACACAATATACAACACCCAGTACTGATTTTGAATGCTAAAAATGATCCTTTTCTCACAAAAGAAAGCTATCCGGTGGAATTTGCATCACAAAGTGACTATATTTCACTAGAGATCCCTAAGAAAGGTGGACATGTTGGGTTTTCTATTGTAAATTCAGATTTTACTTATGCTGAATTAAGAGCATTATCATTTATTCAAAAAATATCACTTTAGTAGCTAAATAAATAATGAAACAACTTAGAGTAACAATATTAGTATTGATGGGTTTCCTGTCATCTGGATTATTATTTTCTTGTCAGGATAATCAAGGTGCAAGCTCAAATTTAGAAAAGTCATTTTTGCCAAGTTCCAAGGGTAAACCCGGAGAGATGGTATTAGTTATTGACTCCAATCAATGGAATAAGAAAGGGAGTGTAGGGCAATTACTTTATGAAACCGTTTTAGGTAAAACAAGAGGGATCTTGCCTCAAAATGAACCTTCATTTACTGTTACTCAAGTTCAACCATCTGGTTTTAATAATATTCTTCGCCAAGCTAGAAATGTGTTGATTGTAACAACATTCGATAAAAAAAATAGAGAATCGAAAGTGGTAAACTCATTTTTTGGAGAAGGAGTTATTAAGAGTTTATTAAAAGAGGAAGATAAATACTTCTTTATTAAGCAGGATGTATGGGCTAAAGATCAAACAGTGATGTTGTTTTTTGCAAAAGATGAAGCAACAATGCGAGAGATTTTAGCAAATCCAAGCAAGCAATATTATTTAGGAGAGCCTTTCCATGAGGTTGAAACAAAAAGGCTACAGAAAACACTTCAAAAAGAATATGATAGAAATACAGAGCGTTATTTGAAAGAAAATTATAAGGTGAGTATTCATACTATGCCAGGTTTCAAAGTTGCTCAATCGGATAAAGATTTCTTATGGTTGCGTCATCCTGAATTGTCATTCGATAACAATATTTTCTTTGTGAAATTTCCATATACTGACGAAAAACAATTTGATCCAGATTATGTATTGAATCTACGAGATAAGTTAGCTAAACAATATTTATATGGGGATCCAAGTAATCAAAATTCTTTTGTATTAACAGAAGATAAAATTGCTCCTGAAGTGAGATCCACCAAAATAAATGGAAAACAGGCCATGGAAATCAGAGGGCTTTGGAAAACTAATAACCTGTCTATGGGTGGACCATTTGTAGGCTATTTATTTCCGGATAACTCAGGTGCAAACTTATATTATGCAGAGGGGTTTGTCTTTGCTCCAGGTATGGATAAAAGGGAACTGATGAGAGAAATGGAAGCTGAACTAAAGACTTTCAAAGATTTAAATTAAAAGAAATTTATGTATTATTATATCAGTGGGAAGTTAGTTAAAAAACTTCCCACATTTGCTGTGATCGATGTTCAAGGGGTTGGTTATGAAATCAAATGGCCTTTGAATGCATATAGCCTTTATAATGAGGGAGATCAAGTGACGCTTTATACATATTTGTATGTAAAAGAAGATGTTCAGCAATTGTATGGTTTTGCTTCAGAGAATGATAGAAGCATATTTTTATTACTAATTAGCATCTCTGGTATTGGCCCCTCAACTGGTCTGGCTTTTTTATCTTCACTATCAATGGGAGAGATTTGTTCTGCCATTATGCAGGAAGATGTAAAGACGATTCAGAGTGTTAAAGGTATCGGTGCAAAAACAGCTCAAAGAGTAGTTATTGAATTAAGAGATAAAATTTCTAAATTGCAGTATACGGGAGAGCTTATGCAATCATCTACAGCTCCTGCAGCAGATACTGCAAAAGTGGATGAAGCAATGGATGCTTTAGTAGCATTAGGTTTTACTCGAGCAGCAGCACAAAAGTCTATAAAACTAGTAATCAAGAAAAATGGGGCAGACTTGAGTGTTGAGAAATTGATTAAATTGGCATTAAAACAAAATTAGCCTATAAGTACTACTATTACTTTTTTTGCACATTTTTAAAGTGCTAACTGTTACATTAAATCTTCAACTCCATTTTGTTTCGCTTAAATAACGCAGTTTTACTATCTGTGCTTACTCTATTTTTTATGTTCCCTGTTTTTGTGGGAGCCACCAAGAGTAATGCAACTCCGATGTATTTCCAGCAGGATCTACCTCAGGAGGAAATGAAAGAAGATCAGGATACTACTAGGTTCAAGCCTTCTAAACCCTATGAAAAAGATAGGGTCGGGGACCCTGTGTCTTCACCTCAATACAGTACTCCATTATTAGGTACAACACCTGGAGTCTCAACGGAAATTTCTATTGATAGCTCCGGAGCATCTTATGATATAAAGGAGACATTAAACGGTAATCTTGATTACAGAGAACCTTCTTATATCCCTTATGATGCATATAGAGATTACCTCTTTAAAAAACATATGGAAGGGTATTATAAGACGCTTTCAGTGCAACAAGATGGTGGAGATGCTTTGCCAGGACAAGATGGGGGGCGACTTATTCCAGAAATTGAGTTAGGTAGAGTGGCAGACTTTCTATTTGGAGGTAGTACACTTGACTTTCAATTGAATGGTAGTGCAATGCTCGATTTTGGTCTACTTTTTCAAAGAGTTGATAACCCACAAGTACCAGTAACACAACAAAGAAACGGAGGATTTAATTTTGATCAACAAGTTGGTCTTGGAATGGTAGGTAAGGTAGGAGATAAACTAGAACTATCATCCAATTTTGATACGAAAAGTACTTTCCAGTTCGATCAGCAGTATAATATGGCTTACACTGCTTACGATTATGATATCATTCAAGATATTCAAGTAGGTAATGTAAGTTTTAATGTACGAAACTCATTAATCACAGGTGCTCAGAACCTGTTTGGTGTATATAGTAAACTAAGGTTTGGAAACTTATATGTGAGTAGTGTTTTCTCTTCACAGCGAGGATCACAAGAAACCATTACAATTAAGAATGGAGGGCAGAATAGAGAGTTTGAATTTAGAGCAGACACTTATGATAATAACCGACATTTTTTTATAGGTCATTTCTTTAGAGATAAATACGAAGAATCATTAAAACAAACACCCAACGTTATTTCAGGAGTAGTGGTAACGCGTATGAAGGTGTATGTGACTAACCGTTCAAATGATACGCAAACACAAAGAAACTTAGTAGGTTTGATGGATTTGGGTGAAGCAAATCCTTACAATCCATCATGGGGAACAAACACAAACCCAGTAGCGGATAATAATGCCAACACACTTTATAGTTCAGTAAAGAATTTAAATAGAAATTCAGATGCTATAAAAGGACAGTTAGAGGGATTAGGAATGGAAAATGGTGCTGAATTTGAGATTTTACGTTCAGCAAGAGAACTAACTCCAACAGAATTCACCTATAACCAACAATTGGGATATATCTCATTGAATACACCTTTAAGAAATGATGAGATCTTAGCTGTAGCCTTTGAATATACTTACAATGGGGCTACTTATAAAGTGGGTGAATTGAATGAAGACCTACCAAACTTATCACAAGATGAAGTGATGTTTATGAAGTTATTGAGTCCTTCGACAATCAATACTTCATTACCAATGTGGGACTTAATGATGAAAAACATTTATTCCCTTCAGGCAAATTCAATTCAAAAAGAAGATTTTCAGTTTAGAATTATCTATAGGGATGATGCGACAGGTGTAGATAACCCAAGTATACAAGAAGGTCAGAATTTAGCCAATGTTCCGTTAATCGAAGTAACAGGTCTTGATCGTTTGAACATGAACCTAGAATTACAGAAGGATGGTAACTTTGACTACATTGAAGGAGTAACTATTGATTCACGAAATGGTAGGATTATATTCCCAGTTCTTGAACCTTTCGGAACAACGTTAGAAAATGACTTTGAGCCTAGCGAAACGAATTTAGTCGAAAAATATGTGTTCTTTGATCTTTATCAAAAGACGCAAGCAGACGCAGTATTAAATACTAAACAAAATAAATACTTCTTAAAAGGTAGTTATAAAGGTGGTTCATCAAACGAAATTTTATTACCTGGGATTAATATCGCAGAAAATTCGGTAAATATTACTTCTGGTGGTGTAACCCTAACAGAAGGAGTACAATATACGGTGGATTATCAATTTGGTAGAGTTACCATTTTGGATGAAGGTGTACTTAACTCAGGTAAAGATATCCGAATTACTTATGAAAGAGCAGACCTTTTCAACTTCCAAACAAAGACTTTGGCTGGAGTTGATTTAGAATACCACTTTAGTGAAGATTTTATTATCTCAGGTACATTGATGCACCTGTCAGAAAAACCTCTAATCTCCAGAGTAAACGTTGGTAGTGAGCCTGTAAAAAACACCATGTGGGGTTTAACAATGGATTATACAACTGAGTCTAGGTTCCTAACTAAACTAGTTGATGCCATTCCAGGCTTAGATACTCAAGAAAAATCGACGTTCTCATTTAAAGGCGAATTTGCTCAACTAATTCCGGGTACACCCAAGTTGATTGGTACTGATGGAACGGGTTATATTGATGATTTTGAGGGAGCAGAAGTACCATATGATCTTGGACTTAATCCTATTTCATGGGCTCATGGTAGTACTCCTCAATATATATTAGATCAGCAAGGGTGGGGAGTGGCACCTCCAACTACTCCTGAGGATTCATTGGCCTATAATCATAGAAGAGCATTATTAGCATGGTATAATATTGATAATGTATTCTATTATACTTCAGGTTCAACAAGTAGACCTGCCAATATATCGGATCAAGATATGGAAAATCATTATGTTCGTTTGATTCCATATAATGAAGTATATAAAAACCGTCAAGCGAATCAAATCAATACCAATGAGGTGACATTTGATTTAGCTTATTATCCAACAGAAAGAGGACCATATAACTACAATACTGACCTAAATGCTGATGGTTCACTTAGGGACCCGAAACAAAATTTTGGAGCAATCACAAAAGCAATTACAACAGATGTAGATTTCGATAACTTGAATGTTCAGTATATCGAATTCTGGATGATGGATCCATTTATTACAGGTCAAAATGCAGAAATAGAAGGACAGAATAACACGACTGGTGGTAAAGTTTTTATTGACTTAGGTAGTGTTTCTGAGGATGTTGTGCCAGATGGAAGACATTTCTTCGAGAACGGCATGACGACTAATAAATCGTTATTGAATCAATCTGTTTGGGGTTATTCTCCAACTACACAGTTCGTAAATAATGTATTCAGTACAGCCGTTCCTAGAGATGCACAGGATATTGGTTATGATGGTTTGACAAGTGAAGAAGAAGCAGAGTTCTTTAAAACTTATTTCATAGATCGTTTACCTAATATCTTATCACCAGAAGCTTTAAATCAAATTCTTTCAGATCCATCAGGAGATGACTTCCAATATTACTTAGGTGATAATGCAGATGCTCAAGACCTAAAAGTGTTAGAGCGTTACAAGAGGTTTAATGGAACTGAACGAAACTCTCCAGAGAATTCTGGTGGTAGTAATTATACACCATCCAACTCAAGCTATCCAAACAACGAAGACTTGAATGGAGATAATACTCTAAATGAACTTAATGCTTATTTCGAGTATGAATTGGATTTACGTCCTGGTCAATTAGAAAATAGCAAATATGTTGTAGATAGAGTGACTTCAGAAGCTCCTGAAACAAGAGAGCTAGTGACTTGGTATCAAGTGAGAATTCCAATTAGAGATGATAGTAACTACACTAAAGTAGGTAGTATTGATAATTTCAAGTCAGTGAAGTTTATCCGTTTATTTATGACGGATTGGGAGCAACCAGTCGTATTAAGATTATTGAACTTCCAATTAGTTGGTGCACAGTGGCGTCAATATGCAGAGAATATTGAAAATGAAGATCTTGCACCATCAACAGCAACTGTAAATATTTCATCTGTAAATATTGAACAAAATGGTGTGACGGATGAGAGTGGTAAAATACCATATGTATTACCTCCAGGATTCGAAAGAGATTATGATGCTACTTCAACGGTTACTAGAAGAATCAATGAACAATCTATACAAGTTTGTGTTGAAGATTTAATGGATGACGAAGGCGTAGCTGTATATAAAAACTTTAGTCTCAGTCTTGTCAACTATAAACGGATCAGGATGGAGCTCCATGCTCAATCAGAATCTGCGAAAGATGAAGAATTAACGGCATTTTTAAGAGTGGGTACTGACCTTACCGATAACTACTATGAAATTGAAGTACCACTCTATATCACTCCTAGGTATTCTACTACTCAGAATGCCATTTGGCCTAGGGAAAACGAAATCGATGTAGCTTTAGAAGAGCTTTATAATATTAAGATAAAACGTAATTCTGAAGGTGCAGATCGAACTGTTCCTTATCCGGCGAACCTTACTACTGCTAATCTTCGACAATATAAAGTTCGAGTGGTGGGTAACCCTGATATGAGTTCTGTACAAACTGCAATGATCGGTGTAAGAAACCCATTGTCTGAAGATGCAGCAAAACATGATGTTTGTATTTGGGCGAATGAATTGAGAGCAACAGAATATTCAACGTTCTCTGCTTGGGCTGCCAATGCTTCGGTTGATGCAACATTAGCGGATTTCATGAATGTGAAAGCCAATACAAGGTATAGTACTGTAGGTTTTGGTGGTATTCAAGATAAAATTGGAGACCGTCAAATGGAAGACAACTTGGAATTTGGTGTTTCGGCTAATATTAACCTAGAGAAAATATGGTTAAATAAAATTGGTCTATCGGTACCTATCTATATGAGTTACGACCGGAAAGGATCAAATCCATATTTTGACCCATTAGACGCCGATGTTCCTTTATCTGTTTCTGGAGAAGTAAGAGGTAGTTACTACGAAGAACAGGTGAAGTATCTTGAGGAGGCGAGGAGTATCAATGTATCCAACTTGACCAAAATCAAGATGAATCCAGAGGCTAAAAGCTATCCATGGGATATTGAAAACTTAAGTTTGAGTGGATCTTATTCTGATAGAACAATGAGGGATAAGAATACACAAGCAAAAGATTTTAAACAATGGAAATTAGGGGCCGCTTATACTTATCAATTACCACTAAAAGCTTGGGAACCATTTAAGAATTCAGATAGCAATTCTGATTGGGCTGCTTTAGTCACGGACTTTAATATCTTACCAATTCCTAGTTCTTATTCTGTGAGAGCCGATTTGGACAGACAATACAGATATACTCAATTAAGAACCTTAGATTCTAACGGCGAGTTTACAACAGAAGGTATTCTGCCTACTTACGAAAAAAGTTTCTTATTTAACCGTGGATACAACCTAGGGTGGAATTTAGCTAAGAGTTTAAAAATTGATTACGCAGCAACAGCGAATGCTTTGGTCGATGAACCTGAAGGAAGTATTGATACTGATGTCGCTAAAGATTCAATTTTAACGAACCTGAAGAATTTTGGTCGTATGAAATTGTTTGATCAACAAATCTCAGGTACTTATAATATTCCTATTAATAAAATTCCAGGCTTAGACTTTGTTGGAGCAAATGCGAGATATGTGGCAGGGACAACATGGACAGCAGGAACATTGGGAATTGCAGATACTTTAGGTAATACAATCTCAAATAATCAGCAAATATCATTAAACTCAAAACTTGATTTTAATACTATCTACAAGAAATTTGGTTATGTAAATCATCTTGAAAACGGTACAACATCAAGAAGTAGATCAAGATCGAGAAGAGGACAAAGTAGAAATCAGAAAAAAGATAATACTCGACTTGCGTATCAAAAAGTGAAGCTGAAAGATAAGTTGAAAAAGCTTAGAACGGAGCAATCTAAATTGAGAAACGCCGATAAGGATAGAGTCAACAAGGAAAAAGAAAAGATTGAAGGTAAAGTCACAAAACTTCGTGAGAAGATTGAAAAATATAAATCTAAGGACAAGGACTATGCTAGTTTAGAAGAAAAAATCCAGATTTATAATGTTCAAATGGATACTCTTAATGCTCAATTAGCAAAAGAAAATCCTAAGAAAAATAAAAAGTTAGATGCTTTAGCTGTTGAGATAAAAGACACTGAAGAAGAGTTACTAGCAGTAAATACAAAATTGAAAGAAAGAGGAGACGAACCTCAAAAAGGTTTTGGTGAAAAAGTAGGAGATACTGGTATCCGTTTAGCTACCATGCTAAAAGATATTGATATGACATACTCTGAGAACAACAGTACGACTCTTCCTGGTTATATGCCAACTGCAGAATATTTTGGTTTTGATAGTAAATACAATGCACCTGGAGCGCCATTTATATTAGGTAGTCAAGACCCTAATATTCGTTTTGAAGCCGCTGAAAGTGGTTGGTTAGCACCATCTGAATATTTGAATAATCAGTTTGTGCAACAGAAAAGAGAGGAGTATAGAGTTAGAGCGAACATAGAACCTTTTAAGGATTTTAAAATTACCCTGACTAGTACTTCATCAAAGACAGAAGCATATTCTGAGGTGTTTAGGTTTGATGGTGCTATTGGTACATATAACTCATTGTCACCAACTAGAACAGGTTCATTTGGTATCAGTTTCTTCTCGCTACCTACTGCTTTTGCAAAACCAAATGGTGATAATGAATCTGCCAACTTTGATAATTTTGTAGACAACAGAGAAGTGGTTCAGGATAGATTAAATTCTACTAATCCTACTACACAATATGGAGAGAATGATCAAGATGTATTAATTCCGGCATTTATCGCTGCATACACTGGGCAAAGTGCTGATAATGTAAATTTATCATCATTCCCATCTTCTTTCCCAATTCCAAATTGGGATGTGAGATACACAGGATTGTCTAAAATGAAGGGATTAAAAGATACTTTTAAGTCGATTACCATTTCACATGCATATCAATCTACGTATACAATTGGTAACTATAACTCTTCTTTACTATATGGAGCTACAGAAATTGGCCCAGATAAGGATATCAATGATCAGCCTGCTGCTAGAACAGACGCAGAAGGTAATCTTGTTCCTGTTTATGTCATTAACCAAGTGAATATCGAAGAGCGTTTCGGTCCATTAATTGGTATCAATGTGAAGTTGATGAATGACTTACAGATTAAGTTTGATTATAATAAAGGACGTATGTTATCATTGAACTTATCGAACGCTCAGGTAACAGAGCAACTAAACAATGATTTTACAATTGATATTGGCTACACAGCTTCTGGTATGAAGCTGCCATTTAGATCGAAAGGTAGAACAACGGTACTTAAAAATGATATCACATTTAGATTGGCACTTTCAATCAGAGATAATCAGACAACGCAATATAGAATGGATGAGGAGAATGTTGTGACGGCAGGTAATATGAACTTTGCATTGAGACCAACCATCAATTATCTATTAAATGATAGAGCAAATCTTCAGTTCTATTTTGATAGAACAATCAATGATCCAAAGGTGTCTAATGCATATCGAAGAACATCTACAGCTGTTGGTGTTCAATTTAAGTATTCACTGACGCAATAAAATATTCTTTATAAACAAAGAAAGCCTGAATCATTAGAGATAAATCTAAGATCCAGGCTTTTTATATTGGTCAATAATTCTTTTACAGATTACCTCTTAAAGCTTGCTCTCTTTCGATAGCTTCAAACAGCGCTTTGAAGTTACCTTTACCGAATGATTTAGCTCCTTTTCTTTGTATGATCTCAAAGAATAAAGTAGGTCTATCCTCAACAGGTTTTGTGAAGATTTGAAGTAAGTATCCTTCTTCATCTCTATCTACAAGAATATTGAGTTCCTTTAGTTTTTCAATTTCTTCATCAATATCACCCACTCGGTCTTTTAGGTCCTCATAATAATTATCAGGGACATACAAGAACTCGATTCCTCTTTTTCTAAGCTCACTTACTGTATGGCAAATGTCATCTGTAGCAACTGCAATATGTTGTACACCTGCACCATTATAGAACTCTAAATACTCTTCAATCTGAGACTTTCTCTTGCCATCTGCTGGTTCATTGATGGGGAATTTAACATATCCATTACCATTGGATACCACTTTTGACATGAGTGCAGTATAGTCTGTAGAAATATCATTATCATCAAAAGTTAACAGAAGCTTAAAGCCCATGACATCTTCATAGAATTGAACCCACTTGTTCATTTCTCCTAATTCAACGTTTCCAACACAGTGGTCAACATACTTTAGACCAATCGGAGTGATGTCCATTAAAGGTTCTTTGGCTACGAAATTAGGAAGGAATGCTCCAGTGTAGTTTTTTCTTTCTACAAATGTGTGAATAGTATCACCGTAGGTTCTGATACTTGCCATAATGACTTCTCCATTCTCATCTTTTTGAGTATATGGAGCTTGAACACTTGCAGCACCTCTTTTGATTGTCTCTTCGTAAGACTGACGAGCATCGTCTACCCAAAGAGCAAGTACTTTAACTCCATCTCCATGTTTGTGTACATGGTTGGCGATGACAGATTTAGATTCTAGTGATGTGGTGAAGACAAAACGAAGTTTATCTTGTTGTAGAACATAGCTAGCACGGTCTCGGATTCCTGTCTCAGGTCCAGCATAAGCGACAAGTTTAAAGCCAAATGCTGTTTGATAGAAGTAGGCAGCTTGCTTAGCATTACCCACATAGAACTCGATGTGATCTGTACCATTGATAGGCAGAAAATCCACATCAGTAGTGTGATGTTTCTCTGAGATTAGCATGTGTTTTAAATAATTGTGTGTTTAAATTGGTATAAAAAAGATAAAATAAAAGGTAGCTGAAACTACCTTTTATCATTTATGTTTATGTAAATCTTGATTTCTAAATAAGTGATAGTAAGTATAGTTATTTGTACGAAAATTAGTTAGTTAAGTTGATCTTTCAAAATTCTGAACTCCACAATTGGTGAAATTCTCTCATATAGAATGTTATAAACGGCTCTTGTGATTGGTAGGTCATTTTCAATATCTAACCTTTTTGCAATTTCATAGATACTCTTTACAGCATAATAACCCTCAGCAACCATCTGCATTTCAAGTTGTGCTGCTTTAACAGAATACCCATGGCCAATCATATTACCAAAAGTCCTGTTTCTACTAAATTGAGAATAAGAGGTCACAAGCATATCTCCTAAATATGCTGTTCCTAATAAGTTTCTTTTAATATGGTAAGCTGCCTTCAAAAAGTACTGTACTTCTTGCATTGCATTAGATACTAAAACTGCTTGAAAGTTGTCTCCATAGCCTAATCCATGGGCGATACCACATGAAATAGCAACGATATTTTTCATTACAGCAGAGTATTCTACACCATAAATATCTCTAATCGATGTCGTTTTAATGTAACGGTTTTGCATGGCTTCAGAAAGTTCTTTTCCGAACCTTTTGCTTCCAGAAGCAATAGTTAAATAAGCCTGCTTTTCCATGGCTACTTCCTCTGCATGACAGGGACCGCCAATAACCGCAACACGCTTATGGTGTACACTAAAATTCTTTTCGATGTGTTCAGTAACTAGAATATGTTTCTCTGGTATTAGTCCCTTAATGGCAGAGATAACAAATTTATTTTCAAAATCTTTTGGAGTTAGATCTTTTATAGCATCAAGAACAAAGGCTGCAGGGACAGCTAGAAGGATGCAATTCGCTTCTCTGATAGCATCTTTTATATTACTGAAAGGGATCACATGTTCCGGAGAGATCTTGGCTGATGGTAAATATCTAGGATTGGAATTGTACTGTCTGATATGGTTAATATCATCCTGATTTCTAATCCACCAATGTAACTTGGTTTTTCCTCCATCTGACAAGATTTTCACTAATGCAGTGGCCCAGCTACCTCCTCCAATTACTGCAATTTTAGAGATGTCTGGAATAACATTTTGGTCTTCTAAGAACTGTGAATGTTTTGTTTCTTGTCCCACGTATAATGATAATGTTGATTTAATCGTAAAAGTAAATAATCAATATGATTATAAACGTAAATTGTCTACTTCCGTTTACAAGTATGCTGTTTATTTACTTCGTTTCCAATTCAAAAACATACAAAGTAACACCATTTTAACTGATAGTTAATACGAAATTCATTCAATAATTTGTTTTTTATTGTCAATAATCAAAAATGTATGTTAATTTCTGTAATTATTTTAATAAGGCGTTGTTTTATTTTAATTTTTTGTAATTTTGCATAATTCAATACTATCTAGAAAATAATCAGAGATGAAAGATATACAACCATTAGAAAGTTGGTCAGTAGTGAAAAATGGGGGTCCCATTGCCATTGCTGGGCCATGTAGCGCAGAATCTGAAGACCAGTTAATGGAAACTTGTCGTCAGATTACAAAAGAGATTGACATTACTATGCTTCGTGCTGGTATTTGGAAACCACGTACTAGACCAGGTTCATTCGAGGGTATTGGTGAAGAAGGTTTAAAGTGGTTTGCTAATGTTAAGAAAGAATTGAACATGCCAATCACAACTGAGGTAGCAAATGCTCAACATGTTGAGTTAGCTCTTAAGTATGGTGTTGATGTTCTTTGGATCGGTGCTCGTAGTACTGTAAACCCATTTACTATTCAAGAAATTGCTGATGCATTGAAAGGCGTGAAGGATGTTCCTGTTATGATCAAGAACCCTATCAACCCAGATGTAGCATTATGGAAAGGTGCAATTGAGCGTATTTATGGTGCAGGTGTTCGTCAGATCGCTGGTATCCACCGTGGTTTCTCATCATTTGAGAAAACTCAGTATAGAAATGTACCTATGTGGAAATTAGCTATCGCTTTAAAAACAGAGCTTCCTAACTTACCATTAATTTGTGACCCATCTCATATCGGTGGTACAAGAGACCTTATCTACCCAGTATCTCAAAAAGCAATCGACTTAGACTTTGACGGTCTAATGATCGAAACACATAGAGATCCAGATAATGCTTGGTCTGATGCTTCACAACAAGTTACTCCAAAGCGTTTAGCTGAGATCTTGAACGAAGTGAAAATCAAGAAAAGCACAACTGATGCTGAAGAAGTAAACTCTCAATTAGAAACTTTACGTTCTAAAATTGATCGTTTAGATAACGAACTTCTTGAAGTTTTATCTCAAAGAATGAAAGTAGTTAACGAAATCGGTGACTACAAGCGTGATAACAACTTAACAGTATTCCAAGCAGGTCGTTGGATCGATATCTTCCAAAACCGTCCTGAGCAAGCTGAGAAGTTAGGTTTGAGCAAAACTTTCATGGAGCAAGTATTCAAACTAGTTCATGACGAGTCTATCCGTCTTCAAACTGCAGTAGTTAACACTGAAAAGGCGTAAGCTTTTTTATAGCTATATACAAAGGCGGTTATATCTTAAGGATATTACCGCCTTTTTCTTATAGAAATTTTCAATACTATTACTTTGCTGATAGTATTATTTTTTTGATGATGAACTGTTTGCTATGAGCATCAATAAAGTAACATTTTTAGATAAAATTGATTCATCAACTTTTGAAGGGTTAGCGTCATATACTAATCTAGCAGTAATTGTTGATGAAAATACAAAAAGAGATTGTTACCCTCTTGTTCAAGACTTTCTACCATCTCATATTTTAATTGAGGTAGTAAGTGGAGAGGAAAACAAAACTCTAGATACTTGTCAACATATCTGGCAGGAGCTAACCAATGCAGGTTTTGACCGTAAAGCGGCAGTACTTGACTTAGGTGGTGGTGTAATTGGAGATATGGGAGGTTTTTGTGCTTCTACCTACAAAAGAGGAATTGACTTCTGGCAAATGCCGACAACATTACTTTCTCAAGTTGATGCTTCTGTTGGAGGTAAACTCGGTATTGACTTTGGTAAATTGAAAAACCATATCGGCGTATTTAGAGTACCAGATAATGTTCTGATTTATCCTGAGTTTATTAAAACTCTTCCAGCGAATGAATTGAGATCGGGTTTTGCTGAAGTAATCAAACACTGTTTAATAGCTGATGCAGGACATTGGGAGACAGTATCATCAATGCCATTAAGTGATCAAGATTTAGCTATGATTATTCCTCATTCAATAGGAATTAAAGATAAAGTAGTTACTTCTGATCCTACTGAAAAGGGATTAAGGAAAATATTGAATTATGGTCATACAGTTGGCCATGCAATAGAATCTTACCTTTTAGATATTCCAGGAAGAAAACTTCTGCATGGTGAAGCAATAGCTGTAGGTATGATTGCAGAGGCTTATTTATCTACTCAATTTACAGGTTTATCAAAAGAAGAGTTAGTAAAAATTCAAGAATATATCTTATCTGTTTATGGTAAGGTTGAATTAAAGGAAAGTGATTTAGAGCATTTGTATGCTTACTTATTACAGGATAAGAAGAATACTGGCAAAAAGTTAAGTCATTCCTTACTAACAAAAATTGGTGATTGTACATATGATCAATTTATCGAATGGGCGGATATTGAGAAGTCAATTCGTTATTATATGAGTTTATAAAATTTGGCGATCTTTTTTAGATCGCCATTTTCATCTTAAAGCAAAATGAAAAAGCATATATTATTACCCCTGTTTTTCCTAATTTCATTTGTATCGTTTAGCCAAGTAAAAACGATCAAATATTCACAAAAAAACAATATTCCATATTACTCCGAAGAGGTAAGAGGAGGAGATGATTATATCAAAGAGAGGTGTGTATTGGATGTTTATTACCCAACAAATATTCAGGACTATCCCACTATTGTTTGGTTTCATGGAGGAGGTCTTACATCGTATCATAAAGAAATTCCTGAGACTTTAAAAGAACAAGGAGTAGCTGTTATTGGTGTAAACTATCGACTTTATCCAAAGGTTAAGGCTCCAAAATATATTGATGATGCAGCCGCTGCTGTAGCTTGGGTGTTCAAAAATATAGAAGACTTTGGAGGAGATGCTTCTAAGATCATTATATCAGGTCATTCTGCTGGAGGATACTTAGCAAGCATGGTAGGGTTAGATAAATCTTATCTACAAAAACATGATATTGATGCTAATGATATCGCGGGCTTGGTCCCATTTAGTGGTCATTGTATCACACATTTTACTGTAAGGAAGGAAAGAGGAATAGAAGGCGAGCAACCTATAATTGATCATTTAGCCCCATTATACCATGTGAGACCAGATGCACCACCATTATTAATGATCACTGGCGATAGAGAATTAGAGTTATTAGGTAGATATGAGGAAAACGCCTATATGTATAGAATGATGAAGGTCGCAGGACATAAAGAAACAAGGCTTTTAGAATTGGATGGTTATGATCATGGAATGGTTTACCCAGCATTACCATTACTATTAAAAGAAGTTGAAAGAATCTGTGGTCAGTAAATAAATAACCCCCATCTTAAAATAAGAAGGGGGTATTTCTTTATATATATTCGTTGGTGTGTAAATTCAACTTAAATAACCGGTGTTTTTGTTCTTTTGATGATCGTTTCTACTTGATCTAGATACTTAAACACCTTAATCTTCCACGATCTGTTTGATCCAAATGTTTCAACTAGTGTTTTTTCTTCTTTACTCATGTCAGACATGATAAAAAAGTTAGTGTCTTTACTAAAACCTATTTCATCTAGTTGTGAGATTAAATGATGCTTTTCAAACACCTTAAAATTTTTGTTTAACTGATGACCATTGATAAATAAAATGGGAGTAGACAACGTCTGAACCAATGATAATGACTCTTGCAATGCTTTATTGAGTATTAAAATATCCGGTTCCCCTTTTATCGTTAATAAAATATGATCGTCATTGTTAATAATCTCGTAATCCATTTAAAATTAACAGTATGTGATTATTGTGAAAGCCATGAGATGATTTGTGATAACAAAGCTAATGGTTTTCATCAATAAAGGGTGACTTATATCAGTTTTTTATGTTAATGAGGTTGAAATGAATATGTATTGATCAGATATTCATAGAGTTAATTCTATTTATCTGAGTTCTGAATGATAGAAAATAGAAAATTCTTTGAGTAGAAATCGGTTTTGTATCACTAGATAAATTTCTAAAAACTTGATCATGGAATTAAATATAAATCATTCTGAAAAATATTATTTCTTTGACAATTAATTCATTGCTGTAAATATTCTCTAAGATCCATGTTAGTTAGTTTCTCATTTACAAACAAATTACGATATTTGTGCGAATTGTACCTTCTTAGGTATTTTATATCAAAATTATTGACAGTTACATCATCCAATGGGATTTAAAGAATACAAAGGCCTTGACCTTGTAGCAGCGAACAAAGAGATTCGCCAATATTGGGAAGAGCAAAATATCTTCGATAAGTCTGTCTCATCAAGACAGGGTAATCCATCATTCGTTTTCTATGAAGGACCTCCTTCAGCTAACGGTGCACCTGGTATTCACCACGTGATGGGCCGTGCTGTAAAAGACCTTTTTAATAGATACAAAACATTAAAAGGATTTGAAGTAAAGCGTAAAGCAGGATGGGATACTCACGGTTTACCAGTTGAGTTGAAAGTAGAAAAAGAGCTTGGCATTACTAAAGAAGATATTGGTAAGAAAATTTCTGTTGATGACTATAACGCTGCTTGCCGTAAAACGGTAATGGAATTCAAAGAGCAGTGGGATGAGTTAACTAGACAAATGGGATATTGGGTAGACTTAAAAACACCTTATATCACTTTTGAAAAGAATTATATGGAATCTGTATGGTACTTATTAAAAGAACTGTACAAGAAAGATTTATTATATAAAGGATATACTATCCAACCGTATTCTCCTGCAGCAGGTACAGGTTTATCTTCTCACGAATTAAACCAGCCAGGTGCTTATAGAGATGTAACGGATACAACGATTACTGCTCAATTTAAAGCAATTGATGAGGGCAATAATTCAGCTTTATTCTCAGATTTACACGGTGATTTATTCTTCCTAGCATGGACGACAACTCCTTGGACATTATCATCTAACGCAGCATTAGCGGTAGGTAAGAATATCGATTACGTGAAAGTTCAAACGTACAATGCGTATACTTTTGAGCCAATTACTGTAATCTTAGCCAAAGATCGTTTAAATGCTTATGTAACGAAGAAGCAATTAGATGCTGATTTCGATGCCTATGAAAAAGGTGCTAAAGTTGTTCCTGCAAGAGTAGTTGCCGAATTAAAAGGTGTTGACTTAATAGGTACAAAATATGAGCAATTATTACCTTATGTAAAACCTGAAGGTAAAGCATTTGAAGTAATCCCTGGTGATTTCGTAACTACTGAAGACGGTACAGGTATCGTTCACATCGCTCCAACTTTTGGTGCAGATGACCAGAGAGTTGCTAATCTTGCAGGTATTTCTCCAGTTGTTGTATTTGATGAAAAAGGTGAGCCACTTCCATTAGTAGACAAAACAGGTCGCTATGTAAAAGAAATGGGAGAGTTTGGTGAGCAATTCGTTAAATCAGAATACGAAGAGGAAGTAGCTGCTGAAAAGGGTTACAAATCAATGGACGTTCGTATCGCTATTAAATTAAAGACTGAGAACAGAGCATTCTTAGTAGCGAAGTATGTCCATAGTTACCCTCACTGTTGGAGAACAGATAAACCCGTTTTATACTATCCATTAGATTCATGGTTTATCCGTACTACAGCTGTAAAAGATCGTTTAGTTGAATTAAACAAAACAATCAATTGGAAGCCAAAAGCAACAGGTGAAGGACGTTTCGGAAACTGGTTAGAAAACTTAGTAGACTGGAACTTGTCACGTTCACGTTATTGGGGTACTCCACTTCCAATTTGGAGAACTGAAGATGGAAACGAAGAAGTTTGTATCGGTTCAGTAGCTGAATTGGGTGAATTAGTGAAAAAATCAGTGAAGGCAGGGGTAATGCCAAGAAATCCAAAGTACATCACAGATAATGATGAGTTAACGGAGGAGTTCGATTTACACCGTCCTTACGTAGATGATATTGTATTAGTATCAGAAAGCGGTAAGCCAATGTATCGTGAAACAGATCTTATTGACGTTTGGTTTGATTCAGGAGCAATGCCTTATGCTCAATGGCACTATCCATTCGAAAATAAAGATATTTTCGATGGTTCATTCCCTGCGGACTTTATTGCAGAAGGTGTTGACCAAACACGTGGTTGGTTCTTCACATTACATGCAATTGCAGGTATGACACAAGACTCAGTAGCTTACAAAAACGTAGTTTCTAATGGTTTAGTATTAGATGCGAAAGGAGCGAAAATGTCTAAGCGTGTTGGTAACGTGATTGATCCATTCGAAACAATGGGAGAGCACGGTGCTGATGCCACTCGTTGGTACATGATCTCAAATGCCAACCCATGGGATAACTTGAAGTTTGATTTAGAAGGTGTAAAAGAAACAAAACGTAAGTTCTTCGGAACACTTTACAATACGTATTCTTTCTTCTCTTTATATGCAAACTTAGACAACTTCACGTATTCAGAAGCGGAAGTTCCTATGGAAGATCGTCATGAGTCTGATCGTTGGATCTTATCTCGTCTAAACACGTTAGTGAAAGAGGTAGATGCAGCATTCAATGACTATGAGCCAACAAAAGCAGCGAGAGCAATCCAAGCGTTTACAATCGAAGACATGTCGAACTGGTATGTAAGATTAAACCGTAAGCGTTTCTGGAAAGGAGAGTATGCATCAGATAAGATAGCAGCTTACCAAACGCTTTACACTTGCTTGGAAACAATTTCAGTATTAATGTCTCCAATTGCTCCATTCTTCTCGGATCGTTTATTCCAAGACTTGAATGCAGCTACTGGAAAAGATAAAGCAGAGTCAGTTCACTTAGCGAACTTCCCTTCAGTAAATGAAGCGTTGATCAACATCGATTTAGAAGAGAAGATGCACTTGGCACAAGTAATTTCATCACTTACGCACTCTATCCGTAAGAAAGACAAGTTGAAAGTACGTCAGCCATTACAACGTATCTTGATTCCAGATGTAAATGCTAAAGTAACTGCTCAAATCAAAGCTGTTGAAGATGTAATTGCTGCCGAAGTAAACATTAAAGAAATCGAATTCTTGACAGAAGAAAACGAAGGAATGTTTGTGAAGCACATCAAGCCAAACTTTGCTACATTAGGTAGAAAGTACGGTAAACTGATGAAAGGCATTGCTGGAACAGTAAACCAAATGTCACAAGACGACATCAAAGCAATCGAGTCAACAGGTTCTTATACTTTTGATGTAGATGGCAATGAAGTAGTTCTTGGTATTGAGGATGTATTGATTACTTCGGATGATATCCCAGGTTGGTCAATGGCAAAAGATCAAGGTATTACAGTAGCATTAGATATCACTTTAACAGAAGAGTTGAAGAAAGAAGGTATCGCTCGTGATATTGTAAACCGTGTACAAAATATCCGTAAAGACACTGGTTTAGAAGTACAGGACAAAATCAATATCGTTGCTGAAAAAGGTGATGAGTTGGTGAACGGTGCTTTCGAATCATTCAAGGATTATATCTGTGAAGAAACACAAGCTGTTTCATTATCAGTAGAAGATGCTGTTGCAGATGCAACTGTACTTGACCTTGATGGTGTTGAAGTAAAATTAAAAGTGAGCAAGTAATCTTAGCTTACATTTAGATATTGAAGACGGGTAGCAGAAATGTTACCCGTTTTTTTTATGTTCTCTTGATTTTGTACTTTGAGAAATAAACTATTGTAATAACAAACAAGACATGAAATGAGTACTTTAAAGATTCAACTAACTGATGATAATTCAATTTTAAGATCATTATCTCTTTCAATTGTTTTACCTGTTTTATTGGGGGTTATAAGTAACTATCTAATTGATAATTTATTGTTAGCATCATTAATAGGTATGCTATCTTTTGGTATATTTTTTTTCTTAGCGATTAGGTCTATTAATAGAAATGCTAATAAGTATATTTTTGAAGTGAAAGATCAAAGAATTTATTATAAAGGATTATTCATTGTAGAATTTAAAGATATAAAAAACTTAAAATATAAATATTCAGTTAGTTTAGGACGAAAAGGTTTCACTTTATATGGAAATAGAAATTTTCGATTTTTAATTATTCGAACAAAGTCAGGTGCATGTAAAAGATTGAATTTATCATCAACATCTGCAGATGTAAATGATATAATTACAAGAGTTAATAAAGAAATTGCAGTTATGAGGAATGCAGAAAAGTTGGGTAATCATGAGAATGCCCAACCTAGCCAATCATGTCGCAAGTGTTAAGCCGTAGGCATCACTTGTGACTAACAATTGGCGAAGTCTCCTGACTTCGAACAAAAAGCACAAACTAATAATATTTTTATTCTATAGTTTACACTAAATAACTTGATAAAAGTTTTTTGAAAGGAGATAGTTAGTATTTTGAAGTCAAGAGACTTCGCAAATACCCAATCACAAAATTTGCATCCGCTTAACATTTGCGATATGTTTTTGCTAACTTGTAGGTTACAAAATCCAGAAATAATAAAAACTAACGATTCATGAGCAGAAACTATAAATTCTCAGACCAAACAGCATGCTATTTTGTAACAATGACAGTCGTTCATTGGATTGATGTATTTTCTAGAAAAGATTACAGAGATATCATTTTTGAAAGTCTAGAATATTGTAAAAAAGAAAAAGGCTTAATCGTACATGCCTATGTAATAATGAGCAATCATGTTCATTTGATTATCTCTTCAAAGGGAAAAGTAAAATTAGAATCAATTGTACGTGATTTAAAAAAGTTTACTTCAAAGAGCATTATAAAATCAATCCAAGAAAATATTTCAGAGAGTAGAAGGGATTGGATGTTATGGATGTTTGAAAGGACTGGAGAAAGGAATAAGAATAATTCAAAATATCAGTTTTGGCAACAACATAATCATCCTATTATTCTCAATAATGATCTTATTTTGAATCAAAAGATTGAGTATATACATCAAAACCCTGTGAGGAATGGTCTAATAGTAGAAGCAACAGATTATCTTTATTCAAGTGCAAAGAATTATGAAGAGAAGAGTTATAAGATTTTTGAAGTAGATTTAATATAAAACCATGTCGCAATTGTTAAGTCGAAAGGTATTACTTGTGACTGATATTTGGCAGAATCCCCGACTTCGAACAAATTACTCTAAACTAATAATAGTTCAATTCTATAGTTTATATTGAGTTATTTGAAAGTGAATATTTAGTATTGGCGAAGTCAGGAGACTTCGCCAATACTAAATCACAAGTGACGCATTCGCTTAACACTTGCGATATTTACTTAATAGTAACTTTAAGGCAAACTTTTTGAGGTAAATCAATAAGATTTTTTTACTAACATCTACTATGAAAAAATACACAAACTTTCTACTCTTGTTCTTCTTAATTTCATGTGGGAATCAAGAACAAGAGCTTCAATCCTATAAAACGAAATTAGCCGAATTAGAAGCTACTCATCTTACTTTAGAAAATAAGTTAAAGGAACAGGAAATAAAGATTAAGACACTCAAAGATGTGACGGCAAAATGGGATAAGGATGCTTTAGAAATCACTAATAAAGATTTAAAGGCACAGACTCAAAAATTAAATCAGACGGTGGCTGAAAATGCAATGAGTAAGCAAGTAGATCCCGAAAACTTCAGAAAATCATTTGTGTTTTCTTTACCTAATGATTTTTTACAAGCATTCGAAGGTGTTTCGGATAAATATAAAATATCTTCCGCCCTGAATCCATTTTATACGACTGGCCATTTTGATACTGATGATAAACTTGATTATGCTGTTTTTATTGAAAACAAACAGAATAACAAACAAGGTGTTGCTGTGATAAGAGGGAGTGACTATAGTAAGTTTTATATTATAGGAGCAGGAAATACCTTAAATGATGGTAGTGATGATTTGAATGGGTTATTAGCATTGACAACTTTGAATACTAATCTAATTGAAAGTAGGGATGAAAATCCAGCTCCTCAAATTAAATCATTGAATGTGATTTCTTTGTCGTTTACTAATTTCTCTTCTGCTGTGGTTTATTTAGATGAAGGTGAATTTAAACTTTACACACAAGCTGATTAATCTTTCTACTCTCTTAATCAAATTAACAATGAAATACTTTTATCTACTGTCATTTGCTCTGATCATTTCTTGTAATAATAACGAAAAAGAAATAGGAGAATATAAAGCTCAGATAGCAGTTTTAGAGACAAAAAATAAAAAACTGAATGACGAATTAAAGACCCAAAATTCAGAATTGGAACACTTGGAAAAATGGGTGGCTATTCAGCAAGAAAATGATATTTTAAAACAGGGTGTGAAGGATTTAGAAGGAAAAATATTCAATCATAAAATTAATGAAGAATTGATAGGGTTTGAGTCCAACTTAGGATATTTCTTGCCGTCTGAAATTCTTTCAGTTTTGAAATCAATATCTGGAGAATATAAGGTAGAACCCGATATTAATCCTTTTTTCTTAAAGGCGAATTTGAGTACTGATGATACTTTTTTCTACGTGTTGCGAATTGAACACATCAGTTCAGGGAAGAAAGGATTTATTGTTTTTAAGGATTATGCACCTGATCGTTATTTTATTATGGGAGCTGGACAGCCCTTTAATGGAGTGGATGAAGACTTAAGTTATATAGGAGCTTGTTACGTTGAAAAAGCAAGTGATGTGACAGTAGGTTATGAAGGTGATAATGAAGTTCATCCTAATACTAAAGAAGTGGTTGTATTAGTTACGAAAGAAAGTGCCTCTGCTGCATTTTACCTTGACGAAGGAGAATATAAATGGAAATGGATTGGTGATTAAATTTTGAAAACGGTAGTAGGAAAACTTCGCGTTTATGTAAATAATAAAAGGTTCTTTACTATTTGAGTAAAGAACCTTTTATTTTATATCAATGTAGTATTTAAAGCTTATTTATAAATACCTTGTACAAAGATGTTACCACCATCAAGTTGAGCACCTTTTGTTGCTGTAGTTCCTTCAAATTCCCAGATATAAGCATCAGCACCTACAGGGCTTATCGCCATATAATATTTTCCTTGGTCAACAGCGCCAGATTGGTAGTACCACATGTCTGATTTAGGTACTTCATTTAAAATCTGAACATCTTGAGCTACTACATCAATATATGCAATTTCATAGATGTTGTCCTCGTCAGAGTTTGGATCACCAAGTGCAACATAACCTTTTCCTTCTCCTGCATGATGCCAGTTGATAGAAGAAACTGCTTTACCTACTTTATCTGTGATATCAAACTTGTAAGACGTATCATACTCACCTTGGTTATTTAACCTTGTAATTACAGCATTTGATCCTTGTGTAGTCATGTTGATTTGGTATACAAAACCATCAATAACATGCATAGCTTTTCCTCTGTAACCATAAGTATCACCTTTAGAGTTCTCGTAAGTAACCGTTTTAGGGTTTTCTAAAGTAGGCCAGTCTAATACCACTGTTGCAATAGCATCAGGACGGTCAGAACTTGGTTCGCCATTATCAGGTTGACCTAATAGTCTATATTGAGTACCGTAGTATACTTTATTGTCCATAATTACAGGAGCATCAACTCTACCAACAAAAGAGTCACCAATTGCGAAAGTACCTAAATCATGCTCGATGAAATCATTTTCTGCATTGAAGTTCAGTCCTGGAATTGAAATTTTTACAATTTGTAAAGTGATTTGTACTTCAGTATTCTCTTCGTTATATGTTTTTACAACATTGTGAGCTAGTAACATTTCATCAGACACTGCAGCATATCTTGGGTGAGTGCCCACTAAATGACTAATGTCTACTTCACTAACTTTTGTGTAGCTAGTGTTGCCATCATGTTCTAATTCGTAGATTTGTCCAGTACCGTAATTTAAATTATAAATTCTACCACCGGCTGCTGTTACTCTTGCAGAACGTTCACCATCCATTTCATAACCGTTGTTCATGAAAGTTAATGTAGTGTCAGTGACATTAGTTGTTGGTTGCATAAATACGGCAACATTCTCATCAGGATCAGTTACATCTGCTGCAACATGGAATACTGTTTTTTCAGTTGGCCCGCCACCTGCTGATGGTTCGTCGTTTTTATCACAAGAAGTTAAACCAAAAAAGGCTGCAGCGGTCATTAATGCTGCTACTTTTGAAGTAGTTGAAAGTTTCATAGATCTTTTAGTTATTAAATAATGAGTTTATAAAATCGAGTAGTTGATTTTGAAATACACACCCCTTCCAGGTTGTTGGATGGCGAAGTTGTCAAACACTTGCTCATTGAATAGGTTTTTTACGTCTAAGCTAATGGCTAGCTTATTTTTAGGGAATCTGTACGATGCACCAAGATCGTTGACAAATTGTGTCGGGATCATGTCTTTATTGTCACTTCCGATATTTTCCCAATGGCGATAGTATTCATGTATATATCTTATGTTCCAATACACAGATAAATCACCTTTATTTTTTATGATATCATTTAAATGATATTTGAAGCTAGAGTTGAATTGTAAGAAAGGAGCATTTTTTAATCTTGACCCGTAATACATATTTTTTCTTCCATAGATATCATACTCTGACATGTATCTTGTGTCATTATATGATCCTGAAAAAATAGCTTCAAACTTTCTGTTATAGTCGTAATCAATTTGAAAATCCAAACCCTTTGATAATATTTCACCAAAGTTTTCATTTACATATACTTCAACACCACTGACTACCTGAGTACTTTGTTGAATCATATTCTCTACATCTCTGAAGAAGAATGTTGTTGAGAATGTAAGTGAATGTTCATTGAAGTTTAATTCACCGTAACGGATTCCTAAGTTTAGGTTTTTACTGATCTCAGGTTTTAAATCAATAGCGGCATTTACGTTGGCTGCATAGTTACCAAATAGCTCATCTGGTTCAGGTAGTCTTACAGCTTGCTCCGCAGAAAATTGTAAAGTAAGTTTATTAAAGAGATCGTAGCTTGTGGCAATACCATAACCATAATTCACATCAGAAGTAGAATTGTAGATAGGATAGTATTCTCCATCTCTATATTCATGGTCCAAGACATTAACATTGTATCCATAATATTTACCAAAGATATTTGTCCTCAACCTTCCATCAACAGCAGTATTAGAATAAGACAGTCCCAAAATGTTTTTATTCATTTTCGAATAGTTATTTCTTGTGTCTTGACCAATAGGAGCTTCTCTGTTAAATGCAGTTCTTTTGTAATCAGTAATTACTGCATTAAAATTGATGATGTTATTGTCATTAAATGAATAAGAGGTATTAAATCTATTGATTAGAGTTCCTTCATCAGTAGTTGAATGCGTAGGATTTCCGGCTTCTCCACCTCCTGGGTTTTGTGCCCAAACTTCACCATACCAATTGTACTTATTCGTAGTAGTATCAACTAGTGTTCTAGTGTTCATAGCATATGAACTGAAAAGACTAACATCTAATCCATCAACAAATAAATCTTTCTTCTGATAGTTGATACTTGGAACTACATTGCCCTGGGTGTAAAACCTTTCACCATAAGGAACATTCATAGTTGCACCATGTTGTACTTCTTTATACATATCAGAATACACCATACTGATGAGTAGCTGGTCTGCCCATTTTACATCTGTAAAGCCAAAATCTACCTTTGTACCATAAGCTTCATAAGCATCGTTAAAACGTTTGGCTTTTACAGACCGATCAACTCTACCAGTATTTGGATCTACAACGTATACATCATCGCCCCAAACTTCATAGTTGTTGTCGGAGTAATTGTAAAATAATGAGCCTCTGAATGTTAATCCATTTTTTTGGTTTCTATACCCACCATTTAAAGCAACTTGATGTGTATTGAAAGAACCTGCAGAGTATGAAAAGTTTAAACTACTTTTCTTTGCTGATTTTGTTTTAATATTGATAGCACCACCAAGTGCGTCAGAGCCTAAATTAACAGGTACAACGCCTTTGTAAACTTCTAATTCTTCAATGAGGTTAACAGGAAGAGAGTTGATAGAATAGGATTGACCATAATATTCCATAGGAACACCATCGATAAAAAAGCGAACCGCGTTTCCACTTAATCCATTGATACTATAACGAGTACGAGAACCTAAACCACCTTCTTGCCTTACATTAATACCTGATGTTTGATCTAGTAGTGTACTGAGTTCGATAGATTGGATTTCTATTTTTTCTGTTTTGATAGATTTCGATGAGAAGCCTTGAGTTTCCATTTCTGTGGATTCAGACTGACCAGTAATTAAAACTTCATCAAGTTTGATCTCATTTTCTTCTAGATATACTGTGATATTATTTTGATTAGACCAGTCAGCTTCTACTGTTTTATTGATATAGCCAGTTCTAACAATCTGTAATTTATATTTTCCTTTTTTGATTTTTGAAAAACCAAACTCACCATTTTCATTACTGTGTACACCTTTATTTGTCCCTTCAATAACAATTGTACAAAAAGGGATTCCTTCGTTTGTTTTACTATCTAATACTACTCCTCTAAGAGGTTCAGTATTAGTCTGTCCAAACATTGGAAGAGTGCTAAAAGAGATGAAAATAAGGTTTAACAGTAAAAATCTAGTCATGATTTCTATTTAGACTAATTATAAATTACGACACAAGGATAGTTACTTTTATAAGTTCAAACAATCAGGTTCACATTTGTTAAGTGATTAAATGAGACTTTTTTGAAGTCAAAATTTTAAGAAAAGTGCAAAGTGTTGATTGTTAGTGAAATGGTGTAGTGATAAGTGTTAGGTGTAAAATGGGTTAATATTGTTATCAACCACATGGTAGTCGATAACGGAGTATATCACTAAAACAGAATTGTTAAAGTAGTGGAAACAAATTCTCTAAATAAAATAAACCGTCCTTTTTTGTTAAAGATTGATAGTGAAACTTCTAATCTTTTTCTAAATCTCTTATTATTGAAATAGAAATAATTATCAGATAATTAAAATGAGAAAACTCCTTTTTACACTAACCTTCTTAATCAGCTATCAATATAATTTTGCTCAGGATATAGTTGTCATCACTCCAGATGAAGCACAAGAGAAATTTAGACAAATGGTAATGTCTAGCGAAGTTAATACTGGAGGTTTACAAGAGTTACGTTATTATATAGAAACGAGCCAAGTAAATTTAGATGATTACCTATATATAGGTGAGCTGCTTCAGCAAGCCCCAAGATATACTGAATCCTTATTAGAGTCTGCTAGACAAATTTCATTTTCAAGAAGAGAATCGAACGTATACAGAAGCCTGATTGAATTGCCTCTACTTGATTTAGCAAACATTCATACAAAAGAGATTTCTAATCTAATGAGGTCTGCATTAATGAGTAAAAGCGAAGAAAGTGATGCGAAAATACAAGGTGATATCGATATACTTATTAAACAATGCCACTACAAGGATATAGAAGCTTTTAAAAAAGAGCAATTGTAATTTTGTGTATATCACAGAGGATAAACCACATTAGTTTAGAACTGTATCTAAATTAATGTGGTTTTTCTGTTAAATTCACAATAGGATTATTATTTCAAAAATTATGTGCATGGATTTCGGAAGATTAAAAGATATTTCTGGTGTTGATTTTAGTTTACCTGAGGAAGATCCTTATTCTCAGATGGTGCTTCGAAATCACCCTAATTTTGTTGGTAACTTTGAGTTTCGTTTAGGAGCCCCAGCATGGTCTTGTGCAGCTTGGAAAGGGAAAATCTATCCTGAAAAATCAACCCCTCAAACCTTTCTACATTACTACTCTCAGTATTTTGATACCATTGAACTTAACTCTACACATTATGGTATTCCTAAAGCAGAAACACTTTTGAAATGGAAATCTACAGTACCAGATTATTTCCGTTTTTGTCCCAAAATGCTACAGAATGTAAGTCATAGGAAAAGGTTAATCAATTGTCATCAAGAAGTGATTGAATTTACCGAGCAAATGCAGCTTTTTGAAAATAAGCTTGGTTATACCTGGTTACAAATGCCTCCTGACTTTGATATTCAAGAGGTAAAGCCATTGTTGAACTTTATTGAGAAATATCCCACTCATATACCTCTTGCTCTTGAGTTACGTCATGATTCATGGTTTAAAGATCATAAAGTATTAGACGAACTTTCAGACTTAATGGAAAGTAGGGGTGATGCAATGATTATCACTGATGTTGCAGGACGAAGGGATGTTCTTCATATGCGTATTACGTCACCAACTTTATTAGTTAGGTTTGTAGGTAATGAATTGGTAGACTCTGATTTTAGTAGAGTAGATAGTTGGTTGAAAAGACTTCAACACTTGAAAATGCAAGGTTTACAAGAGGTTTATTTCTTTGCTCATCAACCGGAAGATATTCTTTGCCCTGAAATTGGAAATTATATTGGTGAAAAGTCAAAAAGTAAATATAACTGGGAATTTACGTACCCAATTCTAAGAGAAAAGGTTGAACAACAGTCTCTTTTTTAATTTGCTTACAGACATTGACATACTTTATTTGTTAATTCACATCACTTGCTTTAGCTTTGCACAAACAAAATGTGAAATCATCAACGAAGTATGTCTTCTCGTACACAAACCAAATTTATTTTCGTAACAGGCGGTGTTACGTCTTCGCTTGGAAAAGGAATTATTTCAGCTTCTCTTGGTAAACTACTACAAGGTAGAGGCTATTCAGTGACAATTCAAAAATTTGATCCATACTTAAACATCGACCCGGGTACAATGAACCCGTATGAGCATGGAGAATGTTATGTGACTGATGATGGTGCTGAAACTGACTTAGACTTAGGTCACTATGAGCGTTTCTTAAACGTACCAACATCTCAGGCAAACAACGTGACTACTGGTAGAGTTTATAACAATGTCATCACAAAAGAACGTGAAGGTGCTTACTTGGGTAAAACTGTTCAAGTGGTTCCTCATATTACTGATGAGATTAAAAGAAACTTCTACAAAGTTGCTGAAAATGGAGAATATGACATCGTAATTACTGAAATCGGTGGTTGCGTTGGTGATATTGAAGCATTACCATTTATTGAAGCCGTTCGTCAAGCTAGGTTAGAATTGGGTTCACAAAACTCAATGGTAATTCACTTAACGTTAGTTCCTTATTTAAGAGCTGCAGGTGAGTTAAAAACTAAGCCTACACAACACTCTGTAAAACAATTATTGGAGGCAGGTGTACAGCCAAACATTTTAGTTTGTCGTACTGAACATCACATTCCTATGGAGATGCGTCGTAAGATTGCATTATTCTGTAATGTTGACTTAAACGCCGTAATTGAATCTTGTGATGCATCTACAATCTATGATGTGCCATTGTTAATGCAAAAGGAAAAGCTTGATGAAATCGTATTGATGAAATTAAGTTTACCAGCATATCAAGACCCTAATTTAGATAATTGGTTGTCTTTCTTGAAAAAACTTAAGAACCCACAAGGTGAATTAAGAATTGGTTTGGTAGGTAAGTATGTTGAATTACCAGATGCTTACAAATCAATCGTAGAAGGATTTGTGCATGCAGGTGCAGTAAATGAAGTAAAAGTAAAGTTAGAATACATCAAAGCTGAAGATCTTGATGAAAGAGATAACGCTGCGAAGATTATTACTTCATTAGATGGTGTATTGGTAGCTCCAGGTTTTGGAGAAAGAGGCATGGAAGGTAAGATCAATGCTTGTTCTGTTGCTAGAGAGCATAAAGTGCCATTCTTTGGTATCTGTCTAGGTATGCAGTCAGCTGTTATTGCTTTCGGTAGAGATATGGTAGGTTTTGCTGGTGCTAATTCTTCTGAAATGGAAGAAGAGTTACAATACCCAGTAATTGACTTAATGGAAGATCAGAAAAACCTTTCACAAATGGGTGGTACTATGCGTTTAGGAGCTTACCCTTGTGAATTAAAAGAAGGATCTAAAGCATATGAGGCTTACGGTTCAGCTAAAATTTCTGAAAGACATAGACATAGATATGAGTTTAATAACGAATATTTAGAGCAATATGAGGCAGCAGGTATGAAAGCAACAGGTATTAATCCAAAATCAGGATTGGTAGAGATTGTTGAGATTCCTGATCACCCATTCTATGTTGGTGCACAATTCCACCCTGAGTATAAATCTACAGTGGAAAACCCTCATCCATTATTTGTTGCTTTTGTTAAAGCAGTAAAAGAATTGAAAAACAGTAAGGGAGAAGTAGTTAGTGCTTAATCCTTATTTGAAATATTTAATAGCTCCTTAGTCAATATTGCTAAGGAGCTTTTTTTTATATATACTTTTAACCGATTTTTGATACGTTTTAAGCATAAAAAACTTAACTTTGCAAGCATTTTATTATGGAACATAGTTCCTTATCTAAAATCACTTGACTTGTAAAAGTTATATTGAAATAAAAATTATGGATAAAAATCAAACGACAGGTTTTCTGTTGTTATCAGCTTTACTAATTGCCTATATGTTCTTCTTCCAGCCAGAACAACCTGTGGAGGATACATCGGTACAAACAGACCAAGTTGAACAGCAGGCAAAAGCCTCTCAAGGAGAAAAACAAACAACAGTTGCAACAGTAGAAAGCGATTCAGTATTACAGTCGAAATTTGGAATTTTTGGCGTAATGATGAAAGGTGAACAAAAAGATATTGTTTTAAGCAACGAAAATATAGAAGTAACTTTTGATAGTAAGGGTGGTAGAGTAAAAAATGTATTATTAAAGACTTACCAAACATACGATAAAAAGCCATTAAACTTAGTCAATGAATCCAACTATAAAGTGGAAGAAAATCTACCAACACAATTTGGTATGATTGACCTTAACACTTTGTATTATACTGCTGAAAAAAGCGGCAATAATGTTGCAATGGTTGGTAGAGATACTGAAGGAAATGAAATCTTAAGAAGAGTATATACTTTGGCTGATCAAGGGTATGTATTAAACTATAGATTAGAGCTAGTGAAAGCGAAGCCTTACATTCAAGGTGCTTCAATTTCATATACTTGGCACGACGATATGATGCTTGTGGAAAAAGATATGAAGACTTCTCGTCAGAAGACTACAGTCAACTATTTCACAAAAGCAGGTGATTATGATTATTTATCAATGACTTCTACTTCAAAAGAGGAGGAGGCAATTTCAGAACCATTATCATGGGTATCTGCAAAACAAAAGTTCTTTAACGTTGCATTGATTACAGATCAACAATTTAATGCAGCGAACTTAATCGTTGATATGGATGAGAATGATGAAGAGATTGTGAAGTCTGCCGATATCTCGTTCCAAATTCCATTGTCAAATATTGAAACAGCTAACCTTAGATACTACTTTGGACCAAACGATTACCGTGTTTGTGAAAGTGTAGCAAAAGGTTTTGAAGATAACGTTTACTTAGGTTGGTCGTGGACTACTCCATTATCTAAGTATATCTTTATTCCAATCTTTGAAACATTAGAAGGATTTGGATTAGGATATGGTCTTATCATCTTTATCATGGTGGTATTGGTAAAATCAGTACTTTATCCGCTTACATTTAACTCTTACAAGTCGATGGCTAAGATGAGACTTCTTAAGCCTGAGATGGATGAGTTAAAAGCAAAGTATGGTGATGACCAAATGAAGATCCAACAAGAGACGATGTCACTTTACCAAAAGGTGGGTGCCAATCCTCTATCTGGATGTATTCCAATGTTAGCTCAAATGCCATTTTTCGTTGCATTATATAACTTCTTCCCTAATGCATTGCAATTAAGAGGGCAGGCGTTCTTATGGGCTGATGATTTATCATCTTATGACTCGATCTTAGATTTACCATTCAGCATTCCAGCGTATGGTGACCACGTATCGTTATTTACTTTATTGTGGGCGATTTCAATGGCAGGGTATACATACTTCCAAAACCAAGCTCAAGTACAGACTAACGAGCAAATGAAGTACATCTCGTACTTATCGCCAGTATTCTTCTTGTTCTTCTTCAACAGCTTTGCAGCTGGTTTAACGTATTACTACTTTGTATCTAACTGTATTACAATTGTACAACAGTTAGCTTCGAAGCGTTTCGTAAACGAAGATAAGATCCGTAAAGTTATGGATGAGAATAAGAAAAAGAATGCGAACAAGAAAGCGGGTGGTTTTGCAGCTAGATTAGATAAAGCTATGAAGGAACAGCAAAAGGCTCAACAAGAGGCAAAAAAGAAAGGTAAGAAAGAAGATTAATCTTCTTCTAATTATATAAAAAGGCAACTCAGAAATGGGTTGCCTTTTTTTTATTATGCATAAAAAAAGCATCTCTAAAATGAGATGCTTACCATATATATTATTTCTATTGTTTCGTTAACTCTTGGAAGTCGTTACCTCTTTCTTCGATTTGTTTGAATACTTCTTGGTTCTCATCAAATATCTCGAATTTGTCAGATGTAATATCAAAAACATAGTAATCTACAGCACCTAAAACGCCAATAATTAAGATCATTGAAGCGTACCCTTTTATAGGTGATAAGTATTGTAAAAAAGAACGATACATTCTAACGATAATAGCAATATTAGATAGTATAAGGTAAATCAGTAAGATAGAATTAAAAAGCCAGATCATATCTTTAATTTTTTTGTAATAGTAGTGTTAATACTCGTTAATAGAGTTATAGTTTATTACGATTTATGAATTAAAAAAGTTGTAAAAAAGTAGAATTTAATGTGTAAGTTTTGAAAAAAATGATTTTAAAATAGTAGTGTTGGAACTATAAAAAATACACGTAAAACATACTTTTATTATATAACTATTTTTATCCTAAAATATTATGCCATTAATTAGAAAAAAAAAGATCTTTCAGGTTATGAAAGATCTTACGTGATATTTTTTAGTTTTTTGAATTAATATGCAATCAGATGTATATTTTTCCATCCTGAATCGCTGATAAAATCTTCACCAGTTTCTAGCATGTCTTCATCGTCTTTCTTGTAATACCAATTCACTACAGCTTTTCCTTTTCCAGATTCCTCATATGCTTGAAGCATTTCTATAATTCTGAAAAAACTTTTCGAAGAAGCCGTATTAAAATATGTCATCTTGTAATTTAAAGTGATCGTTAAACCGCTTTCCTTAAGATAACCCTCTACCCATGTAAATAATGGATCAAAAAATTCAGCAGTGTACTCGTGATAAGATTGACCACTGATTTCCAAAAGGCCTTTTGAAGGATCAAAGTTTACCTCAGGAACAAATTCTTTCTTTTTAATAAATAGTTTTTCCACAGAGTCTAGTTTTTTTTAAGATACTAAATTATGTTTTTGTACAGCAATTGCTTATTGTTTTGAATGTTCTTGCTGGTATTTTCCAACTAACAGTGCCATTAATATAGCCATATAAAACTGACCAACCATAGCAAATATTACAGAAAATGCTTTTACCTCATCAGAGGCCGGTGTAATGTCGCCGTAACCAACAGTAGTTAAAGTTACAAAACTAAAATAGATCAGGTCCGAAATACTTACAGTAGTTGTAAAAGCATGGTTATTTAATAAGATATCTAATACTTTAAATAAGATAAATGCAATTACTCCAATCTGAACATACCCCGCGATAGCCCCGAGAATGGTGTTCATGTTTACTTTTTTCGCATTCCATACTTCAATTAATAGAATTCTTAAGAAGAAAATAAAGTAGACTAACATCAATACCCAAGAGATTACACTTATATTTTCATTTTCTGTGCCAACTGCTGCACCTCTTCCAGAAATAATTACTAATGAAACAAAAGAAAACACTTTTGTGTATACACTATTTTTTCTGATGAAATTAAAGATGGCTAAAATTAGAACAAATAATGAAATGTCAGTGAGTTGCTGATCTAAACCAAATGCTTGGAATATGATTGGTACCCAGAGTACTAAAAAATAGGCAATCAATAAAAGGATGTACCTAAAATCTTGAAACCAATCAAATAATTTTCTATTGAGAATAAATTTTATCAAAGCTTGACGTTAGAAGTGAAATCAATAAGTTGAGGGAAAAAGTCCTCAAAACATTCTTCGTAATAAAAATAGTCTTTTTTTAGCCAATTCACAGCATTCCCAATAGGAGATCTGAAATTAATTCTTCTTTCCATACCTCCAAAGACTTTTGTTAACCCTTCATCGTGTTGATAAGCGTTGAGCCAGTCGTATTGCTTAAGAAATGGATATATATTCATTGCTTTGTCTGGAGTCCATGAGGACTGCCAGTAGGGAAGGTCGTAAAAATGATTAGCGAAATCTTGCAGTCCTACATTCTTATGGAAGTGATCCCATTTCTTTGCTAAAAAATGATCATAAAAAATATCAACCACGACTAAAGCATACCTTCCTGCCATAGGTTGTAATTTTACTTTCATTTTTTGTGTGACATGATGATGATCAGTAAACTCATCAATTCGACGGTGTAATTGAACTCCTCTAGCTACTTTTTGCGGTAAATAGTTAAAGTCTCGTCCTTTTACGAAGTCACCAATGAAGTTACCGAACATTTCTTCGTCATCATGACGGGATAAATATATGTGTGCAAGGTAGTTCAATATACTAACGCTAATTTTTTAATTTCTTCACCAATCTTCTTTCTTAAACTAAAAGGAGATAATACTTCTACTTGATTTCCCCAACCTAAAATAATAGCTCTAAGTTCAGGGTTATCGATCAACTTCAATGAAATTTCTATAGATGATTCATCTTCGTAAATGATTTTTTGAGAATCATGAATAGGCGTGGTCTTAATATAGTTGGCGGCTATATTGCTAAACCTTAATCTTATGTTCTGAGGAACACCTTTTATGGTGACCCCGATACAATGTTTAAAGTAGATGTCTCGATCAAAATCAACTTGGTGTGAATGTAGAAAGACAGCATTCTTATTTTCTTCTACCGATGCAATTCTATCAATAGCTAGAGTCCTTATGCCTTGTCTATTATCAGCATAACCTGTGATATACCATAGTCCTTTATACTCTTTAATTAAATAAGGGTGAAAGGTATATTTATCTACGGTAAGGCTATCAAATTTTTGATATTCAATATCAATCACTTGATGATTTTTTGCCGCATTAATTAATGCTGAAAATACTTTGCTGCCTTTTGAATAAATAGATTTCTCTAATTGAATAAAACTTTCGAAATTTTCCTTGGTGTCATTTTTAAACTTCTTGGTAATTTCTAATCCATCAAGAACTTTATCTACAGCATTTGAAAAATTACCAAATACCGGTAAATCTTTAAATTCAACTAAGAAAGTCTCAACAAAATTAAGAGCATCCATGTGCTCAGAAGTTAGACTAACACCTAGGAGTTTATAATCTGGGTTTTTATAATAATAACCATCTTCTCTCTTGGAATAAGCAATAGGAGCATCAAATTCATAACGTAATGCTTGTAGATCTTTTTCGATAGTAGATGGGGAGTTAACACCAAATTCTTCAGAACATCTTTCCAATAACTCCATCTTTGATGGATAAGGTTTTTGCTTATTTCGAATGCATTTATCGATTAATAAATAGCGTAAAAAAGATAGTTTACTACTTTTCATTCAGTGATTGATTTCTCGAGTATTTTATATTGATGTTTAAAGACATCTTTATTTTGATCAATTTCAAAAGCAGGGCAATTCATTATTATAATAGTTGTGATTGTGTGTCAATCATTTATCATTTTTTTGGATATTCCTGTTTATATAAAGTTATCAAGAAAATTTTTATTTGTCGTTTATTCAATGAATTTTTGAGAAAAGTATATGTATTCAAAGTTTTGAATGCACAATTTTTATGAAGTATCACCTCACTATAAAAAAACTATGGAATGCCTTTTTGGTGTATTTGAGTTTCTATTTATCTAAGATAAGTAGAAAGCCAATACATTATGGAGATCCTATTAGTTTGTCTATTGAACCGACTACTTCTTGTAATTTAAGATGCCCTGAATGTCCAAGTGGATTGCGTTCGTTTACTCGTCCAACAGGAATGATAGAGAAGGATACTTTTCAAAAAATTATAGGAGAACTAAAAGATACTTTAATCTACCTCACTTTTTATTTTCAAGGAGAGCCATACCTACATCCCAAATTTTTAGAGATGGTAAAGTATGCACATCAGTCCAATATTTTTACCTCAACATCAACCAATGCTCATTATCTTAATGAAAAGGTAGCAAGAAATACGGTGAACTCAGGATTAGATCGTTTGATTATATCATTGGATGGAACCACTCAAGAAGTTTACGAACAATATAGAGTTGGAGGAAAACTTGAAAAAGTATTGAGTGGAGTAGAAAATATAGTGAAGGCCAAGAATGAATTAAACTCAAAAACACCTGAAGTCGTTTTTCAATTTTTGGTGGTGAAACCCAACGAGCATCAAATAGAGGAGGCAAAAGAATTATCCAAAAAGATGAATGTTGATAAAATTGTCTTTAAAACTGCTCAGATATATGATTATGAGAACGGGTCACCTTTAATACCAACAAACGAAAAATATGCTAGGTATAAAGAATATTCCGACGGTAAGTTTCGTTTCAAAGGTAAACTAGAGCGTAATTGTTGGAGATTATGGAACTCTGCAGTAATAACTTGGGATGGCAAAGTAGCTCCATGTTGTTTTGATAAAGATGCTAAATACGTTCTTGGTAGCCTGAAAAATGATTATATTGGCTTTAAGTCAATATGGAAAAATGCCGCATACCTATCATTTAGAAAACAACTTCTAAAAGGAAGAGAAAATATAGATATCTGTAAAAACTGTACAGAAGGTATAAAAATATTTAACTAAACAATTCTATTGAAAACAAAATAGCCGTGAGAAGTAAAGTACAATATATATTCTTTTTTGTCGCAGTCATCCTATTACTTCCAAATGTACTTATGGCACAGACTGTCATGATAAGTTATGAATCATTGATTCAAGAAAGGATAATTTGGGGTGGTGTCGTTTCTATCTTAGTTGTTTTAGTGATCTTTCTTGAAATAGTTAGAAGGAAGCAAAGAAAAATCAGCAAGCAATCTTACTTAGCTCAGAAAGAAAAAATCACTTTTTTAGAAGCTAAGGTTAGGGATATAGAACAACAGAAAACAAAGCCATCAAGAGTGAATAAACCTAAGTTTGAAGAAGAGGTGGAAAGTCTTGTAGGCGGAAGTATTCAACCCACAAAACAAGAAGTACTTTCTGAGATAGAAGTTGAGGAATTTACCTCATCAAGAATGAAAGGTGTACATGGAGATTCCCTAAAAGTCGTGGAAAATGATGATGTTGGAGAATTAACGATCATGTCAACTCATAATCTAGGGAAATCTAAGCTGATCAATCCAAAAGAGTTTATTGAAAATACCCTTGAAGAAGTGAAGCCTACCTTACCTGAAAACGTTTCGGTAGCTGTTCAAATAGGAGGAGCGCCAATGATCAATATCAATCAGAATGTTTTTGAAAAAGCGATTAATGCATTAATTAGATGTTCTGCAAATACGATAGAAGGTAATGGTAAAATCACTGTATCATTGTATGCCTCTATGGGAGAAGCTCAAGTTTCTATATCTGACAACGGAAAAGGTTGGGGATATGATGGGCAAGATACGGATGATTTAAAAACTCTAGATCTAGCAAAAAAGATATTGAAATCACAAGGGGCAACCTTTGATATGAATACACAACTTGGAAAAGGTACAGAGATAGTAATATCTATTCCAAATAAGAAATAACATAAAAGACAATGCAAGGAACCACATACTTTATTAGTGTGTGGTTTTTTTGTGTGCGCATTACTATGATGTTCATATATTAAAATTTTATAATTTCATATAAAATAGTTTTCATTCTAATAATTTAAATCATTTATTTTAAGTAACTTATATTGTTTATGTTTTGCCATGCAGACATTAAACAAAACAATTTTTTAATCCATCTGTTTATACAGTTAGTTAATAATTTTAGTATTAAATTTTAAACAAATTCGATCAATAATGGCTTCAATTGGAATAATTGGTTCAGGTTTCTCCGGATTGTCAGCTGCTATTACATTGGCTGATCAAGGACATGAAGTACATGTCTACGAAAAAAATGAAATGGCAGGAGGGAGAGCAAGAACATGGACAAAAGAAGGATTTACCTTTGATTTAGGGCCATCATGGTATTGGATGCCCGATGTTTTTGAAAACTTTTTTAAGTCTTTTGGGAAAGACGTTAATGACTACTACAAACTTGACCGATTATCACCTTCCTACAGAATTTATTGGTCTGAATCTGATTATACTGATATTCCATCTGATATTGATGAATTAGGAAATCTATTTGAATCATGGGAGCCTGGTTCAAAAAAATACCTAATGAAATTTATAGAAGAAGCTGAGATAAAATATAGAATTGGCATGGACGACTTTGTTCATCGACCTTCATATTCTTTTATGGATTTTGCAGAATGGCAGGTAATCAAAAATGTACCTAGATTACATCTCATCAATAACTTTGCTTCTTATATCCGAAAGTATTTTAAAAATGAAAAGATTCTAAAGATTCTTGAATTTCCAGTATTATTCTTAGGGGACGTAGCTAAAAGAACACCCGCACTCTACAGCTTAATGAATTATGCTGATTTAAAGTTAGGGACATGGTATCCTCAGGGAGGCTTTGGAAAAGTGATTGAAGGTTTTGAGAAACTAGCCATTGAAAAAGGAGTAATATTCCATTTCGATTCACCTGTTGAAAAAATTAATTGTGAAGGTAGAGTCATTACTACTGTAATGATAAATGACAAGGAAGTGATACATGATCAATGGATCGCCTCTTGTGATTACCATCACTTTGAACAGAAATTATTACCAGAAACGCACAGAAATTATACTGAAGATTATTGGGAGAAACGAAAAATGGCTCCAAGTTGTTTATTATATTATGTTGGGTTGGATCGAAAGATTCCAAACATTCACCATCATAATTTATATTTCGATACTCCTTTTGATCCACATGCTTCAGAAATATACGATAACCCTGCATGGCCAAAAGATCCTTTGTTCTATATCTGTGCACCAAGTCAAACAGACAATAGTATAGCTCCTGAAGGCATGGAGAATTTAATGTTACTCATTCCAGTAGCACCAGGCCTTGAAGATTCAGAAGAAATAAGAGAGAAGTATTTTGATATTTTAGTCGAAAGAGTAAAAAAGTCTACTGGAGTAGATATTTCAAAACATCTTGTCGTAAAAAGATCTTTTGCCTACACTGATTTTGTAAAAGAATACAATGCTTTTAAAGGAAATGCATACGGACTATCAAATGTTCTTACCCAAACTGCTTTCCTTAAGCCTTCGATAAAACTTAAACATCTTGATAATGTAATGATGACTGGCCAGTTGACAGTACCAGGTCCAGGAGTTCCTCCATCAATTATATCAGGACAATTAGTAGCAAAAGAAACATTAAAGAAATTACCAAAAATCCAAGTAAACGTCAACGCTTAATTACCATCTCAGACAAATACACTATGAAACAGATTTATGATCATCTCGCTTATGACTTATCAAAAGAAATAACATTAAAATACACAACATCTTTTGCGATAGGAATTCGTTTTTTAGCACCCAAACTTAGAAATCCTATTTATGCCATTTATGGTTTTGTAAGAGTTGCTGATGAAATAGTAGATTCTTTCCACGGTTTCAATAAAGAAGAACTACTTGACGATTTTGAAAGAGATTGCTACAAGGCAATTGATGATGGTATTAGTACCAACCCAGTATTGCAGTGTTTCCAAGAAGTGGTAACGAAGTATGGGATTGAGAGAGAATTAATTACTTTATTTATTCGTAGCATGCGAATGGATTTAGGTAAGAAGAAATATACAGAGCAAGAATACAAAGATTACATTTTAGGTTCTGCCGAAGTGGTGGGGTTGATGTGTTTAAGAGTATTTTTAGAAGGTGATGAAGAAGAATATCAAAGATTGAAACCTTCTGCTATGGCACTTGGCTCAGCATTCCAGAAAATTAACTTCTTAAGGGATTTAAAAGCGGATGTTAGGGACTTAGGAAGAGTGTATTTTCCAAACATTGATATTTCTACTTGGAATGATGAAGTCAAAAAACAAGTAGAAGCTGATATTCAAAAGGATTTTGATCATGGCTTTGAAGGGATCAAACAATTACCAAAACAAGCAAGGTTTGGAGTTTATCTAGCTTATATATATTATACTCGTCTATTTAAGAAAGTGAAAAATACTCCTGCACATGTTATTCTCGAGCAAAGGTTGAGAATTCCTGACCCTAAGAAGTATGCTTTGTTTTTCCAATCTTATGTTAGACACCAAGTAAATATTTTATAGATTATGCAAGAACCTCAAGTAATATTGGTTGATCAATACGATCAAGAAATCGGTACCATGGGTAAATTGCAAGCTCATGTTGAAGGTAAGCTTCATAGAGCATTCTCTATTTTTCTGTTTAATGAGAATGGTGATTTAATTTTACAACAAAGAGCATTGTCTAAATACCATTCGGGTGGGCTTTGGACCAATACATGTTGTAGTCATCCTGCTCCTGGAGAGTTTATAGAAGATGCAGTTCAAAGGCGATTACAGGAAGAGTTAGGTATTAATGCACCTGTAGATAGAGTAGGAGAAGTTTTATACAAGGCGAAATTTGGGAATGGGCTTACAGAACATGAATATGACTATGTGTTTGTAGGTCAGTATTCTGGTAGCTTTGCTCCAAATGCAGAAGAAGTGGAACAATTAAAGTTCATTTCTATTAATGATTTAGAAAAATGGTTAGAAGATCAGCCTGAGGATTTTACTGCATGGTTTCCTCTGTGTTTAGATATTGTAAAAAGAAATTTAGAAACTAAAGCTATCGCATAATTATATATGAAAAAAGCGATTATTATAGGTGCAGGTATTGGTGGTGTTTCAGCTGCTTTAAGGATAAATAAACTAGGCTATAAGGTAACAGTTTTAGAAGGGACAGATAATGTAGGAGGAAAACTTAAAGATTTTAATCTAGGAGGTTATCGTTTTGATCGAGGTCCTTCTTTATTCACATTACCACATCTTGTTGAAGAGCTTTTTTCATTATACCATAAGAAAACAGAAGATTATTTTACATACATTTCACATGATGTAGCAACAAAATATTTCTTTGCTGATGGGGCTACTTTTACAGGTTACACAGATACACAAAAGTTTTCTGATGAGGTAAAAGAAATTTGGGGTGTTGATATTGAAGATGTTATGCATCAGATTATTGATGATTACAAAAAAACATCACCAATCTTTCTTGAAAGTGGTTTGAATAAAGTATCAGACCTTTTTAATAAAGAAGTACTTGCAGCATTACCCGTTCTTACTCGATTAGGTTGGTTTGAATCATTACATGAGTTCAATAAAAAATATTTTAAGAACGATCAGCTTGTTCAACTTTTTGATCGTTATGCTACCTATAATGGATCTAATCCTTATCATACTCCATCAATAATGAGAGTAATTAGTGCCTTAGAACACTCTGATGGAGTGTTTTTTCCTAAAAAAGGAATGAGGTCAATCATTACATCACTCATAAAATTGGCTGAAGAAGAAGGAGTTGAGTTTATTACTAATCAAAAAGTTAAAAAAATACAGACGAAAGCGAATACGATTGTCTCTGTCGAAACTGATGACAAAACGTATAATGCTGACCTTTTTGTAAGTAATGCTGATGTAAACTTCTTTCTACCTCAAGTGGTAAAAAAAGAAATTAAGATACCAACATCAAAAGAGTTGTCATCTTCTGCTTTGGTGTTTTATTGGGGAGTAAAAAAGAAATTTGAATCTTTAGACTTGCATAATATCTTTTTCTCAAAAGATTATAAAAAGGAGTTTCAACAATTATTTGATGATTTAAAAATTCCTGAGGACCCTACTATTTATGTACACATCAGTAGTAAGGTGAATAAAGAAGATGCACCTGAAGGTTGTGAAAACTGGTTTGTGATGATCAATGTGCCTGCTCAACCAGAGCTATTTTCTGATGAAATTGTAAAGAAGATTGAGGCGAAGGTAATCCAAATACTATCAAAGCATTTAAAAGTAGCGTTAAGTGAATTGATAGAAGAATCTTCTTTTTGGAGCCCTAGTGGTATAGAAAAAGATACCATGAGTTGGAAAGGTGCACTCTATGGGCTGAATAGTAACAAATTAACCCATGCACTGTATCGTCAAAGAAACAAATCCAACGATTTTAAGAACCTATATTTTGTAGGAGGAAGTGTTCATCCAGGGGGAGGAATACCATTATGTTTAAATAGTTCTAAAATTGTAGAAGGCCTAATTAATGAATGATTTAACTACACAAATAAACTCACAGTTTAGAAAACTGACCAACTTAGCCAAAAGTAAAATACTACTTACCATTTTTTATACCGTAGGAGCTGTAGTTGCTTTTACTCCTTTGAACCGGTTGTTATTACCATTCACACCTTTTCTTTTATTTTCGTCATTTGTGATATTATTATCCTTTGAAGAAAAGAAAAACTCAGTGTTTGCTATATGGTTGCTCTTCACCTATTGTAGTAGTTTTTTTATAGAATGGCATGGAGTGCACTTCGGTGTTTTGTTTGGTGATTATATTTACCTTAACAACCTAGGTTTTAAAATTGATGGTGTTCCATTTCTAATACCAATAAATTGGATCATTTTAGCGATAGCAGGGGTAGAATTATCGAAGACAACACTAAAGAAACTTCCTCTCTTTTTTCAAGTAATATTAAGCAGTTTAATTGTTGTAATGCTTGATGTACTTATTGAAATTGTATGTGAACCTCTAGGGTTTTGGCAATGGGATAATGGAATGCCGCCATTTAAAAATTATTTTAGTTGGTGGTTCTTTATGTGTATTTTCATCTACCTAAAATTAAAATTCTTAGACTCAAAGAATCCACTTTCTATATATTTATTTATCCTTTTTTTTGGTTATTTTTTCTTTCAAGTAATAGCATCACTACTTTAATTTTATGGAAACTCTAATTAGTATATTGATCGTATTATCCACTTTCTTAGTAATGGAATTTGTTGCCTGGGCTACACATAAGTATGTTATGCATGGTTTCTTGTGGTATTTCCATCAAGATCATCACGAACCGCACGATCATTTCTTTGAAAAGAATGATTTCTTCTTTTTAATTTTTGCTATTCCATCTTGGTTGGGAATTATGTTGGGTATGATGTATAACCAATACACATTTGTATGGATTGGAGCTGGTATAGCACTTTATGGTTTATGTTATTTTCTCACACACGATGTTTTAATTCATAGAAGATTTAAGTGGTTTGATAATACGAATAATAGATATTTCAGAGCAATTCGTAAAGCACATAAAGTACACCATAAGAATATGGGTAAATACGATAGTGAGTGTTTCGGAATGTTAATTGTACCAATGAAATATTGGCATCAGGCTAAAAAAACAAACAATAAGAAAGTAAGACAACATAAAAATGCCGGAACAATTTAATCTATATCTAATTTTAAATGTGATTGCTATTGCAGGTCCATTCTTATTAAGCTTTGACAAAAAAGTGGCTTTTTATAAGAAGTGGCCAAAGTTATTGGTGGCATTATCTTTTCTGTGGGCTATCTATATTCCATGGGACATCTTTTTTGCATTTACATTAGAATGGGGTTTTAACTCTGATTATCTAGTAGGTTTCGAATTTTTACATCTTCCATTAGAGGAGTGGATGTTTTTTATCATCATCCCATATTGTTATCTCTTTATCTACGAATGTGTAAAATCATACTTTCCGAAGACGAAAGAGAAAACTATTCTTCCCTACTATTTTTTTATAGGGGTAGCACTATCGCAGGTATATTATGGAGGCATTTACTCTTATATAAACCTGTTAGTAGTATTATTGGCTTTTATGTTGGTGAGAAGTAAACTTAATATGGCCTTTTGGTGGTCATACTTATTGACTTTGCTTCCATTTTTGATTTTCAATGGAATATTAACAGGTTCAATCACTGAGGATCCAATAGTCTGGTATAATTCAGCGGCATTTTCAGATGTGAGAATAGGTACCATTCCTTCTGAAGATTTTATATATCTATTAGGAATGATGCTTTTATGTTTTAAAGGATGGACTTGGAAAGAAGATTAATCTAGAAATTCAGGAAGCCATGTAACTATTTGTGGAAACTGAATGATAACAGAAATCAATACTATTTGTATTACAATATACGGTATAATGCCCTTGTAGATGTGAGATGTTTTCACAGATTCAGGGGCAACTCCTTTTAAATAGAATAATGAAAAACCAAATGGGGGAGTTAAAAATGATGTCTGTAGATTTAGAGAAACTAATATTGCAATCCATAGTAAGTTCATATCATAATGCATAAAGATAGGTGTAACTACAGGCATGAATATGAAGATGATTTCAATAAAATCGATAAAGAAACCTGCTATAAAGATTCCTATCATTACAATTGCAAGAAACATATAAGGAGATAGGTCTGCATTCTGAATAAGTTCTACAAGAAAGTCATCACCACCCATACCTCTAAATACCAATCCAAAAGCAGTAGCTCCAACTAAAATCATGAAAACCATACTACTTAAATTGCCACTTTCATAAGCCGCAGTTTTTATATTTTCCCAAGTTAATTTTCCTTCAAGCTTGGTTAATAATGTTGCACATAGTGCTCCAATACCTGCTGCTTCAGTAGGACTTGCTATTCCCAGAAAAATTGACCCTAATACAGCAACAATAAGTATGAATGGAAGAAGGAAAGTTCTGAATAATAATCTAAAACTTAATTCTTTCTGATATGTAATAATCTCTGCTTCCGAGAAGTGTGGTACTTTATCTGGATATATTACCGCATAAACATATACAAATAAAATATACAAGATTACTAAACTAACACCCGGGATAACAGCTGCTATAAATAGGTCGCCAATCGAGATATTCATCACACTGCCCATAAGTATTAACACGATACTTGGAGGTATGATTTGACCTAAGGTGCCTGATGCTGCTATGATGCCTGTAGCATATTCTTTTGAGTATCCTCTATTCAACATGGCAGGTAAGCTCATTAGTCCCATAGTAACAACTGTGGCACCAACGATACCTGTTGATGCTGCCAGCATTGCTCCAACGATGGCTACAGAAATCGCTAAACCTCCTCGTATTCGCCCTAACAGTATTGCCATTGTGTTTAATAAACGGCTGGCGATACCTGATTTCTCTAACATTACCCCCATATAAATAAATAGAGGAACAGAAATCAGTATTTGGCTACTCATTGTACCATATATTCTTAATGGTAATAAATAGAATAGGTCGATACCAAATGCAAAATACCCAAATATGATAGATACTCCTGCTAAAGTAAATGCCACTGGGAAACCTAAAAGTAAGGCTGCAAACAGACAGAGAAATAATAAAAGAATAATCATGGAGTAGAAGTGTAGTCTTTTAGTGTTTGAAGTTTAGAGAGTAAATGTGAAATGCCTTGAAGTAACAACAATATAAAACTGATTGGAATACAAGATTTGATGATAAACCTAAAAGGTAAACCGCCTGGATCTGTAGATTTTTCCATTATGGTATAGGCATTAATTACGTAAGGAATACTAGCATCTATAACCAATATGCAGAAAGGTGTTAGAAAAAAAAGAACACCAAAAATATCAATAAGAGCTTGGTTTTTGGGTGAGAACTGATTGTAAATCGCATCGACTCTAACGTGTTTATTAAGTCTTAAAGTATTGGGTGCATTTAGTAAAAAAATGCAACCAAAGATATGCCATTCAAGTTCTGATATACCTGCCGTTGAAAAGTTGAATAAATACCTGCCTCCAACGTCAAAGCATACAAGAGCAATCAAAAAGATCGTTAATAATGATGCTGCTTGTCCTATTGTTTTATTTAACAAATTAATTTTTTGAGAAAGCGTGTTCATAAATGAAACAATGAAATTATCTTATTACGTTGATAATCTGAGTTTAAAAAATGCGACTCTTTGAAAAAAGTTTCAATTGTATGAAGTAAAATTACATGACTTTCCGAAAATAGTAATAAATGTTTCAACTTTTGACTCTATTTTGGTTGTTATCCGCTGTATTTATCTTTAATTTCGCCGTTCAGTAGCATTATTTTTTATCTACTAATCATTAAATTGTTCTAGAAGGGTTTTTATACCATGAGTGTAAATAAAGATAAAGCCAACTTACCTAAACACATTGCCATCATTATGGATGGTAACGGTAGATGGGCGAAAGGAAAAGGAGCTAAACGAATTTTTGGTCATAGGAATGCAATTCAAGCAGTTCGTGATGCAACTGAAGGTTGTGCCGAGTTAGGTATAGACTATCTTACTTTGTATGCTTTTTCAACTGAAAATTGGGATAGACCCAAAGCAGAAGTAATTGCTTTGATGCAATTGCTGGTTTCCACTATTAGGTCGGAAACAAAAACCCTTACAAAAAATAACGTTAGGCTTCAGGCAATCGGTAATATTGATAAATTACCAAAAGATTGTCAGAAAGAATTGCAAGAAGCAATACAACTAACTAAAGATAATACGGGTCTAACATTAGTGTTGGCCCTAAGCTATAGTGGAAGATGGGACTTAACTCAAGCTACTCAGCGTATGTCTGAAGCATACAAAAGTGGTGAAATATCTGAGATTAAGGAAGATACCATTAAGAGTTACCTTTCTACTGCAAATATGCCAGATCCTGAACTCCTCATCAGAACTAGTGGCGAACAAAGAATTAGTAATTTCCTTTTATGGGAAATTGCCTACACAGAATTATATTTTACGAAAGTACTTTGGCCTGATTTCAGAAAAGAAGTGCTACACGAAGCAATAGATGCGTTCCAAGGAAGAGAACGCAGATATGGCAAAACAAGTGAGCAGTTATCATAATTGATTAAAAGGAATCAGCAAGTAAAAACTATTAAGGCATCTAGCAAGACGCATGATATCAACTAAAAAAACAGTGCTAAGGCTGTTTATGTTCATCTCAATTTGGACATTCGCAATTACAACATCTTATGCTCAATTTGGTACCAATTATGGGTCCCAAAGTAATAAGTATAACGTAGATTATGGTACTCCTGTAGAGTATACAATCGCGGGTATTGATGTGGTTGGAGCTGACTTCAACGACAAAAATGCATTAATCAACATCGCTGGATTTAAAGTTGGTGAAAAAATCAAGATTCCTGGAGATGGAATTAGTAAAGCCGTTAAGAAACTTTGGAAACTGGGTATCGTTGGTGATGTTCAAATTAATATCACAGAGATTCAAGGAAGTGATATCTATTTACAGATTGCCTTGAAAGAACGTCCTAAACTTTCAAAATTCTATTTTGAAGGAATTAAGAAAGGACAAGCCAAGACACTTACTGATAAAGTACAATTAGTTAGAGGTAGAATCGTAACAGAATCAATGATACGTAATACCCAAAATGTGATCAAAGACCACTATGCTGAAAAAGGTTTCAGAAATACTGAAGTTAAAATCGTAAAAGAAAAAGACCCAGTATTAGCTAACAGTGTTGTTTTACGAATTGACGTAAACAAAAAGCAGAAGGTTAAGATTGAAGAAATTAATCTTGTAGGTGTTGAAAAACTTACTGAGAAAAAAGTTAAGCGTAAGTTAAAGAAGACGAAAGAGAAGCGTTTTGGTAGAATCTTCACTCCATCAAAATTTATTGATGAAGAATACAAAAACGACAAAAAGAGTTTAGTCGAATATTATAACGAAGAAGGTTATAGAGATGCAGAAATTTTAAGAGATTCTGTTTATGATGTTGCTGAAAGTATGGTTAGCATCGATATGGATATCTACGAAGGTCAGCAGTATTTCTACAGAAATATCACTTGGTCTGGTAACTATAAGTACTCTGATGAGCAATTAGCAAGAGTATTAGGTATCACAAAGGGCGATGTTTACAATACAACAGAATTAAATAAGCGTTTATCATTCAACCCTAATGGTGCCGATATCTCTGCATTATATATGGATGATGGTTATTTATTCTTTAGTGTTACTCCAACAGAAGTACTTGTAACAGGTGACTCTGTGGATATTGAAATGAGAATCTTTGAAGGTGAGCAAGCTTATGTCTCAAAGATTATCGTTAATGGTAACACAAAAACTTCAGACCACGTAATTTACAGAGAGGTAAGAACCTTGCCAGGGCAGAAGTTCTCAAGAGCGGATTTAATTAGAACGCAACGTGAACTTTCTACACTAGGTTACTTTGACCCTGAGACAATCGATATTCAACCTAAACCTAATATGTCTAATGGTACTGTGGATATCCAATATGGATTAACAGAAAAGGCAAATGACCAGATCGAACTTTCTGGTGGTTGGGGTGGTTACTATGGTTTCGTAGGTACAGTAGGTCTAGTATTTAACAACTTCTCATTAAGAAATGTAGGTGATTTCTCTAAGTGGCGTCCTTTACCAGCAGGTGATGGTCAACGTTTACAACTTAGAGTTCAGGCGTCAGGTATTCAATATCAGACATACTCTATTTCATTTACAGAACCTTGGTTAGGTGGTCGTAAGCCAAACTCATTAACGGTGAGTTATAACTACTCAAACCAGAACTCATATAGTGGTGATGTAAAAATCGGTAGTTTAGGTATTAACGCAGCTACTGTAGCATTAGGTAGACGTTTACAATGGCCTGATGACTGGTTTACAATGAGTAACTCGTTATCGTTCCTAGTGTATGATTTGAATAACTGGTATGCAACAGGATTTGGTGATTACAACAATGGTAAATCATATAACCTGACATTCAATACTACAATTTCAAGGAACTCAATTGATGCACCTACCTATCCACGTAGAGGTTCTCAAGTATCATTAAGTATTAGTTTAACTCCTCCTTACTCATTATTGACAGATAAGGATTATTCTGACCCTAATATTACCGATGAAGAGCGTTACAAGTGGGTGGAATACAATAAGTGGATGTTTGATAATGCATGGTACCAGGCAATTATTGGTGACTTAGTATTAGCAGCTAGAGCACATATTGGTTTCTTAGCAGCCTACAATCAAGATAAAGGCCTAGGGCCATTTGAAAGATTCATTATGGGTGGTGATGGTCTGACGCAACAATACGCACTATTAGGTACTGAGACAATTGGTTTGAGAGGTTACGAAAACAACTCAATTGTACCTTACGAAACAGAAGGTCTAGGTGGTGTTGTTTACAACAAATACGTAATGGAACTTCGTTATCCAGTTTCACTTAACCCAGCTGCAACTATTTATCTACTTGGTTTCATGGAAGGCGGTAATAACTGGGCATCACTTGATGAGTTTAACCCATTTGACATGTATAAGTCAGCTGGTTTTGGTGCTAGAATCTTCATGCCTGCATTTGGTATGTTAGGTATTGACTGGGCATATGGTTTCGATGCCCCTCCTGGTCAAAGAGATATTAGTGGTAGCCAATTCCACTTTACAATTGGTCAACAGTTAAGATAATTCGTATAAATTATTTATACTTTAAAATATCAGATCGATAAAATATCATTTTGATCTTTAGAGAAAAGCCTTTGTGATTTCATCATAAAGGCTTTTTTTATGCAGAATATTATTGTATTTCACTCCTAAACAATCTCTTATCTCATTTTGTAATAATAAATGAGAAAATATTCATTTTTATTCTGAATTGTCCTTTCAATTTTTATATTTGATAAAACATTCACAATAAACACACCTAAAATACCAATTTCAACACATGAATTTTGAACTAACAGAAGAGCAGTTAGCAGTAAAAGATGCTGCTCGTGATTTTACACAAAACGAATTATTACCAGGTGTCATAGAAAGAGATACCGAACAACGATTCCCTGCTCAACAAGTAAGACAAATGGGCGAACTTGGCTTTATGTCAATGATGGTAGATCCCAAGTATGGGGGAGGCGGTATGGATACTGTTTCCTACGTTGTTGCTATGGAAGAGATTTCCAAAATAGATGCTTCTGCTTCAGTAGCAATGTCAGTCAACAATTCTTTGGTATGTTGGGGGCTAGAAAAGTTCGGTACTGAAGAACAAAAACAGAAATATTTAACGAAGCTGGCAAGTGGAGAAGCGATAGGAGCCTTCTGTTTGTCAGAACCAGAAGCAGGAAGTGATGCTACTTCTCAAACTACAGAGGCAATAGATATGGGTGACCATTATTTATTAAATGGTACAAAGAATTGGATTACTAACGGTAATTCTGCTTCTATATATCTAGTAATCGCTCAGACTGACCGTTCAAAAGGACATAAAGGTATTAACTGTCTTATTGTCGAAAAGGGAATGGATGGCTTTGTGGTAGGTAAAAAAGAAGATAAATTAGGTATTAGAGGATCAGATACTCATATGTTGAGTTTTACAGATGTAAAAGTACCTAAGGAAAATAGAGTAGGCGAAGATGGCTTTGGTTTTAAATTCGCTATGGGTACTTTGAATGGAGGTAGAATAGGTATTGCTGCACAAGCATTAGGAATTGCAGCAGGTGCTTATGAACTAGCTTTGAAGTACTCTAAAGAAAGAAAAACATTTGGTAAGCCTATCTGTGAGCATCAAGCGATTGCATTCAAGTTAGCTGATATGGCTACAAAAATTGAAGCAGCTCGCATGCTAGTATATAAAGCAGCTTGGCTTAAAGATCAAGGACAAGATTTTTCTGAGGCATCTGCAATGGCAAAATTATATGCTTCCGAAGTAGCTATGGATGTAACTGTAGAAGCTGTTCAAATACATGGTGGTTACGGTTATGTAAAAGAGTACCATGTAGAACGTTTGATGAGAGACGCGAAAATCACACAGATATATGAAGGTACATCTGAGATTCAGAAGATTGTTATCTCAAGAAGTGTATTAAAAGATTAAGTAAGAGGCAATCAAAAAAGGCGATGATTAGAATTAATCATCGCCTTTTTTATATAAGAACATTATCTAGTCATTTCCTAATGTAAGGTTGTATGCTTCTAAATAATAGTCGTATAGCTCATTCCAATCAAAATGATAAGAAGACTGCTCAACAATATTTCTTTGAGAAATACGGTCTCTTCTATCCATAGTAACGAAATCGTATAGATAGTTCGCAAGTTCTTCAGCAGAATGTGAGTAATCGCTATGCTTACGGTGAATTACTTCAATACCTTCAACTTTAGTTCTCTTCAAGTCATTGATAACGAAATCTCCAAAACCTGCTAAGTCAGAAGTTACGGCAGGGATACCTCTTGCAACACATTCCATTGGAGTGTAACCCCATGGCTCATAATAAGAAGGGAAGACACCTAAATGACATCCTCTTACGAACTCATCATAGTCGATTCCAAACAATGGATTCATAGACGAGACGAAATCAGGATGGTAAACAAGCTTAACTTTATCACCTTCGTAGTTTAATAAACCAGACTTTCTAGCAAAGTTTAGAATATCGTCTTTATTGTCATCCTTTAAATTATGAGTAGTAATGAAAGGAAGTCGAGATGTTTTCCAAGATTGTACAGTTCTTCTTAATTGAAGACGTAAACTTTCTGGAATTAATTCTTCGATGGTTGGAGTTTCAGTTACATCTCCTTTTGATGCGATATAGAAAAGTCGTTCACCGACACTTTTCTCCATAGCATCACAAATCTTTCTGATTTCTCCAAGAACCGCTCTAGACTCTAACTCAATTGGATTAATTGAATTGTAATCTTGTTTAGTAATGAAGAACGTGATTACCGTCTTATTAATATTATTTGCTCTTAACTTGTGGTTTAAACGAGCTAAAGCTTCTAATGTAAGATCGAATCCTTTGTTCTTGTACTCATATCTACCAGAAGTAAAGAAATAAAGCGTGTTGTTTAAATCAAAAGAGTAAGATTGGAAGAAGTGACCCATCACAAATTCGTGAATCTTCTCTTTATATCTCTGGTGAAGGTTTTGAGATTCATGCAGTGCCTCAAACTTATGGATATTGATACCGTTTGGTACAATTGCATTAATTTCTCGTCCCAATAAATATTTACACTCAACAGCAGTTAACCTACTTACAGTAGAGAAAGTATGTGCTCCGTGTGCTGCAGCTCTTTCAATACTTACCTGAGGTTTGATGTTAAAATGCTCGGCTTCTTTTGCCCAATTGTAAGTGCCTTTTTCTAAGTTAGTGTAAAACTCAGGGTCGTTCATTGCAAGATAACGACCTAACAAAGTAGCATGAGTTGTAAATACCGTTTGAATATTAAGACCTCTTCTTCTTATTTCTGGGATAGGAATACCAGCCATCCATTCATGCATGTGTGCAAGAATTTTTCTTTCGCCATTATTTACAGCGTCTAATTCTGTAAAAAAGTCTGTCATCTGGCTGGATAACATAATTGTTTGGTCAAATAGGTCATCTCCATCAAAAGATGGGATGTTGTGTGATTCCCATAATGACTTTTTGATATCAGTAAGTTTCCAGGCTTCGTTATAAGGCTTGAATAAGACTACTTTTGGACGGCCAGAAACTAACCATCTACCATAGTGAACCTCATAGCCTTTACTTCTTAGTGATCGTACAGTTCTGGATATTAAGTCATCTCCGTCATCAGAGATGGGGTCGAAGATTGCTGATATGTTGTTGCTTACGTAAGGCCCGATCAAGCAATAGTTTTCATCTCCAAAAGTGCTTAATACATTAAGGATTTTGGATTTTATTACGGTATAAATACCTCCAACTTGGTTACACACCTCCCAAGCACCCTCAATTAAGACAGGATTATCTTTTAAATGAATATTTTTAGGCATACAATATTAGTTGATAGTTGTAGAACGAAAAAGTTTTGTTTATTCAACCGATTGCAACAAATATAGTAACTTGTTTTGAATTATAATTTAAAGATTAAATTATTGGAGTAATATTATTTATTATTAGTAAGTAATTGTCATATTTTTCAAAAATTAAACAATTATAAATGATTGATGATTAATCACATATTGATAAATAAATAAGATTTTCCCCTTTTATCGTATCAAAAATCTTTTATATTCGTAAATATTATTATCATTAAACTTAATTAACACGTAATGAATAACTTTGATAAGGTTAAAAGCTACCTATTAAATCTTGGTTATGATATCAAAAGCGAGGACCCACAAGAAGAGCTTTTTATCATTTCAGATGAGGAAGAAGGATTATTAAATGTAGTAGTAGACTGTGAAGATCCCATACTAATCGTTGAGATGCATTTGATTGATCTCAAAAATGAAAAGCCCGAATTCTACAGAACATTACTTGAGAAAAATAGAAATTTCGTGCACGGAGCATTTGTAATTGATGCAGAAGGAAATCGTTTATTATATAGAGATACTTTAGAGTTAGAAAATCTCGATGAAAACGAATTAGAAGGTACTCTTAATGCACTTAAATTAGTGATAGGAGAGAATTACGGAATGTTGTTAGATTACGCACAAAACTAGATTTAAGAAATTATGTCAATATTTAAAAGACTCTTTGGGTGGATATCTGCTGAAACTAACTCAGCAATGGATAGTTTGGAAGATCCTATTAAAATGACTGATCAAGGGATTAGAGATCTTAAAAAAGACCTAGATCAAAGTTTACAAGGATTGGCTCAGGTAAAAGCGATTTCAATCCGTACGAGAAAAGAATACGAACAACATAAGCAAGCTGCAGGAGATTGGGAGCGTAAAGCTGTTTTATTATTACAGAAAGCTCAATCAGGACAGTTAGATACTGCAGAAGCTGATCGTTTAGCAACTGAAGCATTAAATAAAAAAGAACAAGCTGCCCAAGCGGCTGCGTCTCATGAGAAAATGGTTTCTCAAAATGATTCTCAGGTAGCTAAAATGGAACAGAATGTTCAGCGTTTAAAATCACAAATCTCTCAATGGGAGAATGAAGCGAAAACATTAAAAGCAAGAGCGAAAGTATCTGAAGCTTCTTCTAAAATTAATAAGCAATTGGCCAGCATTGATTCATCAAGTACCGTTGCGATGTTAGAGAGAATGAAAGATAAAGTAGAATCTCAAGAAGCTTTAGCTGAATCCTATGGAGATATTGCAGATGCAAATGTATCTGTAGATGAGGAGATTAATAAAGCGATTGGTCCGGGTTCTGGTTCTTCTTCGTTAGCCTTAGAAGAATTGAAAGAAAAGATGAGATTAGGAGCAGGCTCTTCTACTGAAGAAAACAAAGCTACTGGTTCTGATAACACTGATAGTGGTCAGATGTCAGAATTGGACAAATTGAAGCAGCAGTTGAAAAACGACTAGTCGATAAATAATCGTACTACACATATAAATACTCGTTTTATAGTGCAGAAATAACTTTAAATAGTTAAATAAGGCACCATAAAGTGAGTATTTTTTTATGTAGAACGAAATATTTTGAATTACGATAATGGATAATTAAATGAATATGATTAGTTTTATATTATCGTTGATTAATTTAATATAGTAGGAAGCGTATTTACCTATAATAAGTATTAATTTTAACTCATTTAGAATAGTATCTATAATCCCAATAGAATGAAATTTACAAAACACGTTTACTCTGTAGCAATTGTATTTGCGGCATTATTAATTGCAACTCCTTCTTTCGCACAAAGCAAGAAAAAATTAAAACAAATGAATGCCCAATTAACTACTGAAAATTCTGAGTTAAGAAAGGGTAAGATGGAAATGGAGCAGAAAGCGAACTCTTTAAAATCTATGAATGAGCAATTGACTTATGAAATGGAAGGTTTAAAGAATGATGTAAGTGCTTTACAAAATGAAAACGGAAATCTTAAATCTGAAGTAGACGAATTAGAAAAAGAAAACGAAGAATTAATTGCAGCTTTAGAAAGTGCTTCTTCAGCAGCAGCTACAGGTGGAACTGCAGTGTCTAGTGGTGCAAACATGCCGGCAAATAGTGCTGGATGTAGTAGCAGACAAGGTAAATTACAAAATAATAAAACATATTTTGTTGACTTAAGCAGCCAAATTATTTCTCACGGTTGGGGTGTTCAAGTTTACTCTACTAAGAGTCTTTGTGATGCACAAGGATATGCTGAGAAATTCCAAGACTTTTATAAAATGTGGAAAACTTATGTAAAAGTAACTGAGCAAAACGGTCAGCAAATTTACAGCGTAGTATATGGTTCATTGAAGTACCAAGATCAAGCTAAAGTTTACCTAGAGAACTTTAAGAAAATTGGTAGAAATGACGATGAGAAAAATGCAATTTTAGTACAACACTAATATTACATTTGATTTATATAATAAAAGAGGGAATGAGTTATATCATTCCCTTTTTTAATTTGTAAGATTATGGAATATTTATTGCTCAATTAAATGAGAATTTATCTTTAAGTGATAACACTTAATTTTTTGTCGTCTTATTGTGAAGAAAAATACACTATCATATACTTGGAGAAAAGTAGTCCGTTGGTACTATGTTTACTTTGTGGCATGTTTCATCATTGCTGTAAGTAACTTTTCTGCATTCCGTCAAATAGAGGATCAAGATGTAATAGTAGAAAAAGTAATTGACCTTCGTCAAATGACGATGAAAATGACATTGGCTGCCCAAGAATTTCTTTCCTATGAAGCCCACTATGAGGAGTTCCATAAATCAAGACAGGCAACGCCAATAATGAATGAGTATCACAAAATTGATAAACACCTAGAAGACTATGTTCAGAACGTCATGAATAGTGACGACTCATGGAAAATTTCTTATGAGGAAGATCTAACACTTTATTCAGATTTGCTGACCAAACATAGAAAAACATTCTCTAAAATTGTCACTCAATTAAAGTATAGAGGTTCTCAGACTTCAGGAATGATTGGTGACCTTCAGAAAAGGACTAAGGCCTTACAGGAAGATCCTTATGTAAATAATGTTCTTTTAGAGGAAATGAGGTTGTTGGAGAAGAGTTACCTTCTTTCTGCTGATACTGCCGATTTTTATAAGATTCGTCAGGTAAATCATACGATACAGAAGGAAGTAAGAGCAATGGAATTGCCTGAGGGAAGAAAACATAATATTTTAAATCACCTCAGAAGGTATAACTCAATTCTCCTTCGCATTGTTCAAGTCGATGACCGTATTGGTTTTAGAGGAGATGTTGGACTGACTTTAACCTTACAAAATAATACAGAGGATATTATCGACCTTTCTGATAAGATGTATCACAAAGCAAAAGGCTCAAAAGACCTTTGGATGTCATACAGTAGGTGGATCGCAGTAATATTTGGAACCCTTTCCGTTTGTGTTCTCCTGGTGTTGAGTTTAACTACAAATGAGTTGATCAGTAAAATTAGATAGGGAAATTTATTCTGAATGCACTATTCGCTGGCTTTTGGTTTCGGGGGTGAAGCAGAAGGACCTAGTTCATCTAACCTAAAAATAAACTTAGCTAATGGCATGGCTAATATTGCAAATGCAATTAAAAATGCTCCTCCATAAAAATAAATATCCATCAATTCACTATCACCAAAGAAAAGGTAGGCGATTACCCCTCCATAAATAGGAGATAAGTTATTGGCTAATGAAACGCTAAATGGAGATATTTTTATCATCACTTTAACGATAGAGCTATAAGCAATGATGGAGAAGACAATGGCTAAAATTAGAATTAATATAATATCTAAACTCGTAGGCATACTGAATGCTTCCATCTTTACAAACTTCAAATAATATGGTAGAAAGGCGGCTGTAGCAAAGAATGCTCCACACATTTGGTAGAATGTAATTACCAAGTAGTGATACCTTTTCGAGAATTTGGAAGTTAAAATAGTTACAATTGCAGCAAAAAAAGCGGCTAAGATTGCGGCAAACATTCCTTCACTGTATGCAAATCCAGAGCTGAAGATCATATAAACCCCAAAAAGGGCTGAAAGTCCTGTCATAACCTCAATAAATGTAGGCTTCTTTTTAGAAATAACAGGATAGATAAAACTAACCCAAATAGGAGTAGTGGCAACCCCAACTAATGTTACTGAAGTATTCGACTTTTTGGCTGCAATTACAAATAGAATCCAATAGATAGCGGTCAGAAAACCTGTAAAAACTAGCATAAGAATATGAGACATCCTTACTTTAATGCTAGTTTTCTGGATCATTAAAACAATAAACACAATGATTAGTGCAGATAATGTTCTCAGAAAAACGATTTCTACAGATGATAAAGAAATATAGATATTTATTATAGGAATCATACTGGAGCATAGAATCCAAAAGTGGAGTTCTACATACGCCCCCTTATTTTCTGAATATCCTAGTTTTTTTAGTAGTGTTTCAAAAGCCAAAATGACATCAGTTAACAACGGCTAAAAAAGCCAATTGAAGATATGCAATAATTTATTCTGTAAATAGATCTCTCAAAATACTATATTAATGAGAGATATCCTTATAATTCATGATAGTTTTTTTCTCCAGCCTCGATTGCTACATTTAATTGATTCTCAAGAGGTGGCATTGGACAGTCGTAGTCTTCATTGTAAGCACAATAAGGGTTGTATGCTTCATTGAAGTCTATAAGTGTTTGCATCTGTCCTTTTTTGATATTGTGGAGTTCAATATACCTCCCTGCTCCATAAGTGGTTTCACCGGAAGTAAGGTCTCTAAATAGCAACATAAATAACCCTTTAGTAGCTGGGTTGGGAATGACCGCTTGTAATAATGTGACCTTGTATTCATTACCATCAATAAAGAATTTTGCAAAGGCTGATTTTTTATAATCCCTTGGTTTTTCTTTAGTGGTGGCAATTTTTATCACTTTAGGTTTTTCGGCCCATTCTAAAGAAGCCATGACTCTATATTTGATATTGATGTCATAATAATTGAGATGGCTAAACTTAGCTCTATCTAAATCGGATAGTGGAGAACCCTTTTTACTTTTGAAGAGTTTGTTTTTTTCGTCCCTATCATTCTTTAGCCGCTCAGTATATTTTACCTCTCCATTATCAGAATTTGAAGAAAAGAAAGAATTACCCAAGAATATGACTACAATAAGAGCAACAACTATTTTTATGATGTTAGAGGGTTTCATGATAGAATTTTTATGTTTTTTACCTCGCAAAAATAAGAATAAATATATATAACTATTCTAATGATTTATAAGATGTAATGAATTTGCATTGAATAATATTAATAAAAAATTGTATATTGCAAATATGAACTAGTAAATTTTTCTATAAGCTACCTAACGTAAATATTATGGTTAAGCCTAAATCTTACTCTCACGACTTATTAGATAATGTAGAAAAAGAACTATTGTTTGAAGGATACCTTTCAGGATATAGACACTATGCTGAATGGGATCAGGAATGGGAAATTATGCGTCATCCATTAAAATTGGTTCGTCATTCTACCAATCCATTTGACCAACATGCAATAGCTGTTTTTGCAGATTCTAAGATGATAGGTTATGTACCTAAATCATCTAGCGAGAAGATTTCGATATTAATAGACAAAGGTGCTTCCATTTATGCTGAATTAGTGGATGTTTTCCCTAATGCAGAAACTCAAAAGAAAGTTTTCTTTAGAATATGGAATTATAAAGTTACTCTTTAACCTGTCTATTTTCTTCTTTTTAAACGAATTGCAGGTCCTCTGTTTTCAAAGAGTGTTGCTGGCATTTCGTCTTTAATAAAATTACTTACTTGTACCTGTATCTCTAAACTTCTAACTAATTCAATACAATTCACTTTGCTTACTTTCTCACTAAAGAACTTTTGAAGTTGCTTATTTAGTGGTTTTCTTTCTCTGTATTGAGATAATGTAACCTGTACGGAGTTATTTCCACCCCAAGTTGTCGTTTTTTCTAGGTGATCAATATTATTTAGATATTGTTCGGAGTTAATTTTTAATTGATTCTCCTTGTCGATCTCATCACCTTCAACAATAGATAGTTGGATATCAGTTTCTTTATTAAGTTCTAAAGAAAGATCGTAAAGTCTTTTTCCTATAGCATACCATTTCCAAAAATCATTGAGTAATGGTATCCTTGGCGGTAGTGCTATCAATTCCTTTTCATAATCAATTTTATAAAGAGGGTGATTTAGTATGGCTATAGTATAATAGAAAATATTCTCCTTAGTTAATTGAGATTCTTTGAGGTCCCTTTCTATTTTGACCTTTTCAATTTCATCAATTTTATTTTTGATGGTGTTACAGGCATTAGAAATATCAAGAAGCATTTGTTTTTTCTCAGATGCTCCGCGATAAAGCTGTAACATTTTATTTTTAAGTAGATGTAAAGTTTTAGAAACGTCTTCAAGACTTCCTTCATGATCATCTGATAACTCGATGAGTTGTCGGGTATATTTATCAAGCACTGGGAGTCTAGAGGTGTGTCTTCTAATAATCTCTATTGCTTCAACAAGCTCGAAGTGGATGGAAGAAATAGTATTTTTTGCTCCAAGTTCTGGCAACCTTGGTAAGTAATACTGTTTGAATCGATTCAATGCCCAATCACTTACATTTTCTCTGAAAGAACCATCTTCTTTATATACTCTTAATGGAAGAATATTTGAAACTTGTTTTCTTTCAAAAAAGTCATGAAGCACAGGATGTTGAACTAATGAAATTTCAAAACCATAATCCTTTCCTGCACCTAAACAGATAGAAGGGTTTATTTGGTTGAATCCTGCATCATGTGATGTAGACCAAGCTTTTAGCTCTACAGGTGGGATATATGCCCATTTTTTTGTGAATGGCTTAGTGTAAACCTTCAGAACATTACTTTCATCAATATCAAGAATATGATTATGAATTGGTAAGCTGGAAACTTTTGATTTCTGTTGTTCCTTCTGATATGCTTTTAGCTTATCAAGTAGTTGAGGTTTATTGAAATCAGTAAACCATGTTCTATTCTTAATTTGGCTGGGTTGGATACTTTCTTGGAAAATACTTTTTTCTTTTAAGCTATGAAGACATAAAAACGTATTGTATTCCTCGGATGACAGAGTGATCCAATCTTCTGAATCTTGACTGATAGGTGAAAAGTCTTCCAGATAACTAGGGGCGTAAAAAACGCCTTCATGCTCATCATTTGGTTCAAAAATGAAGCAATAAACGATCTGATTTGAGTATTGATGAGCTTGAATGTATACTCTATGACAGATTTTTGCTACTTGCTTCCTCCATGAAGTATATTCTGGAGCAGCAGCAAGTGATTGATCTCCTCTGATAACAAGGATTCCATTATTACCTAATCTTTCTTTTGCCCATAATAGCCAATACGATACAGGGTTTCTTTTTTGGTCACCAATAAAAGCTTTTTTAACCTTATTGTTCCAAAACTTATGAGCAGTTCTGTTTCCTAAAGACATTTGCTGAATCGTTCCAAATACGATCTGTACAGGGTCGCGATTAAGATTGACTAGTTTATTTAGGTTACTATCCTGGTCTTGAAATTCAAGGTGTTTTTGCCCTTGTGGTTGAATATCAGTAAAACTTAGACTGTTCCCAAAAGAGCGGTCAGATGCAGGGATTGTAACAGCACACCAATAGTAAACTAATAAATCATAGCATACCATAGTGTTGGATGCTGCTTCGTTATCCAAAAATGGAGGTAACGTAAACGAAGGGTAAAGGTATTTAGCGTCTCTTCCTGAATTGTTTAAATGCTTTCTTAATAATGATTTAAACATTCCCATAAAATAGTTAGGAAGAGCTTCTCCTTCTTCTCGTCCCATCAATTGAGTGAAAACATCACTTTTAGATGAGCCATCGGAGAGCAGGATATTAATTTTATCAGAAAGAGGAGTTAAATATTGTTGAATGAAAGATTGATCAGATAGATGATTAACTAATTGATCAAATGCAATAAAAATAGGGTCTTGTAATAAGGCCTCTTGATTTTCTGGGTTGATTAAAGCCTTAGTGACATGGTACCCTACAAGGTGCTCACTGATGATTTTAATTAAATCCTCAACACCGAATGTAGCATAAAATGACTTTTGAAAGGCCTTGATTAAATGTTCACCTTCTGTTTGAACTTCCGCTTTTAAATCACCCCCAAAAAGCAACTGTTGTTGCAAACTTTGTATTGCTTCTCCTATCAATTCTTTCTCTTTTAATTAATATTCATTTTTACCGATCAATTTTTAGACCGATACAAAGAAATGAAACTTATTCAATACCAATGAATGATATATTGTTTCATTAAAAATCATTAGTTAGAATCCTTATTGTTACGTGTGCTCTTTGTATATTCGCACAAACAAGAATTTTGACAAACGTCGCAAATTTAATAGTTGTTCTCGTCCTTTGAACAAAAAAAATATGAAAAAACTTTTTCTGCTTGATGGTATGGCACTTATATTTCGTGCCCACTTCGCTTTAATTCGTAATCCACGTATTAATTCTAAAGGAGTTAATACAAGTGCCCCTATGGGATTTGTAAATTCTCTTTTGGAAATTCTCAAAAAGCAGAATCCAACACATATTGCTGTTTCTTTTGATTTATCCGCACCTACTTTTAGACATGAAATGTACAAAGAGTATAAAGCGAATAGGCAGGAAACACCAGAGGACATTTCAATTGCTATACCAATTGTTAAAAAGATTGTTGATGCTTTCAATATCCCACGAATTGAAAAAGAGGGGTTTGAAGCAGATGATGTGATTGGTACATTAGCAAAAAAAGCATCAGCTAGCGGGTTTCAGACGTTTATGATGACACCTGATAAAGATTATGCACAGTTGGTAGATGAAAACACATTTTTATATCGTCCATCAACAAAAGGAGGAATTGAAATTCTTGGACCAAAAGAAGTTTTAGAAAAATTCGATTTAGATAGAATCGATCAAGTTATAGATTTATTAGGCCTTCAAGGTGATGCTGTAGATAATATCCCAGGTGTACCTGGAGTTGGTCCTAAAACAGCTGTCAAGTTATTAAAAGAATATTCTACTGTTGAAGGTATTATCGATAATGTCGATAAACTCAAAGGGAAATTAAAAGAAAGAGTTCAGGACAATAAAGAGCAAGCAATTTTATCGAAAGAATTGGCTACAATTAAATTAGATGTACCAGTTGTTTTTGATGAGGAAGCATTAAAAGTTCAAGAACCAAATAAGGAAGAGCTTGTTAAAATCTTTAATGATTTAGAGTTTAAGACTTTATTACAAAGAGTTTTCCCTGGTGAAAAACCTAAGAAAGTTGCACCAAAACCAGGCGAACAAACATCCTTATTTGGAGGAGCACCTAAAGCAGCAACAAAAGTAGAGACAGAATCAGAAGAAATTCCTGTAGAAATCCGTATTGATGACATTAATACTATTGATAAAAACTATAGATTGATTGATTCTGATGAGCGTTGTAAAGAATTAGCCGATTACCTTCTAAGCAAGACAGAATTGGCATTTGATACTGAAACTACTTCCTTAGACTCACTAGAGGCTCAGCCAGTAGGTATCTCTTTCTCTACAAAAAAAGATGAAGGGTATTACGTTCCTTTATCTTTAGAAAAGGAGGAAGCAATAAAAACATTAGCTCATTTTACTGAAGTTTTCAATAACGAGAAAATTCTTAAAATTGGGCAGAATTTAAAATATGATATCCAAGTATTAGACAATTTAGATGTTCAAGTCAAAGGTCCATTCTTTGATACCATGCTTGCTCATTACCTTATCGAACCAGATAAGCGTCATAATATGGATACGCTTTCTGAAGCTTACTTAAATTATAAACCCGTTTCGATTGAAACAATTTTAGGTAAGAAAGGAAAGAAACAAAAAAACATGAGAGACATTCCTGCTCATGAGGTGTATGAATATGCATGTGAAGATGCAGATGTTACATTACAATTAAAGGAAAAACTTTCGCCAATCTTAAGTGAAAAAGGTGTAGAATCTTTATTTAATGATTTGGAAGTCCCATTAATGGAGACACTTCGTTTAATGGAAAAAGAAGGGGTGAATTTAGATTCCAATTCATTAGAAACATATTCTGTTACCCTTGGTGAACAGATCAATGAATTGGAAAAAGATATTTATCAGTTGGCTGGTGAAGAGTTTACCATTTCATCACCAAAGCAATTAGGAGTAATCTTATTCGAAAAGATGAAACTAGTAGATAAACCAAAGAAGACAAAAACTGGGCAATATGCTACAGGTGAAGAGATTCTTCAAGGTTTAAAAGAGCATGAAATTGTTGGGAAAATATTAGATTTCCGTCAGCTAAATAAATTAAAAAGTACGTATGTTGATGCACTTCCTAAATTAACCAAAACAGATGGAAGAGTACATACTACTTATAATCAAGCTGTAGCAGCAACTGGACGTTTGAGTTCAACAGATCCTAACTTACAAAATATTCCTATACGATCTTCGAGAGGTAAGGAAATAAGAAAGGCGTTTGTTGCTAGAAATGAAGATTATATCTTTATGGCGGCCGATTACTCTCAAGTAGAGTTGAGAATTATGGCGGCATTTAGTGGTGATACATCTATGATTGAAGCCTTTAAACAAGGTAAAGATATTCATACCGCTACAGCAGCAAAAGTATTCAAAGTAGAAGAATCTGCGGTAGATTCTGATATGAGACGAAAAGCTAAAACAGCTAACTTTGGTATTATCTATGGTGTTTCAGCGTTCGGATTATCTCAGCAGTTAGATATTCCAAGATCTGAAGCAAAACAACTTATCGACGCATATTTTGAAGAATTTCCATCTGTAAAAAAATATATGGATGATGTCATCAATAAAGCTAGAGAAGTGGAATATGTTGAGACCTTAATGGGACGTAGACGTTACCTAAGAGATATCAACTCAAGAAACTTTACGGTAAGAGGAATGGCAGAAAGAAACGCCATCAATGCACCAATTCAAGGTACTGCAGCTGATATTATCAAAAAAGCGATGATAGATATTCAAGCTTGGATGAGTACTCAAGATTTAAAATCAAAAATGATTATGCAAGTTCATGACGAATTGATTTTTGATGTACACAAAGATGAGTTTGAATTGATGAAAAATAAAGTTCAAGAATTAATGGAAAGTGCCTTCAAGATCGCTGTACCATTAGAGGTAGAAGTTGGAGAAGGTGCAAACTGGCTAGAAGCACACTAACATAATGCAAGCAACCACGCCTAATACAGAAAAATCATTCTTTATAGGAGTTACAGACTTCCTAAAATTAATACGTTTCAAAAATCTGTTGATCATATTGTTGACCCAATGGATGGGACGAATATTTTTGATAGGTCCAAAATCTGATTGGAAACTGATGTTTCAAGATGTCGGATTTTGGTTATTATGTTTATCAACTATGCTTATTGCGGCAGCAGGGTATATCATTAATGATTATTATGATATTAAGATTGATGCTATCAATAAACCTAAAAAGCAGGTGATAGGTAAAGTAATGAAAAGGCGAGTGGCCATTTTTACGCATACCATCTTTAATTTTATTGGTATTGTCATCGGATTAATACTATCAAAGGAGGTGGGTACGGTATGTTTCTTCGTTACTTTTTGGTTGTGGTTGTATTCTAATGATCTAAAAAGGAGAGCATTTATCGGAAATATTAGTGTTGCTGCTATGACTTCGATCTCTATTTTTCTGATTAATATTTACTTTGCAGAACATAATAAAGCAATATATCAATTTGGAATATTTGCGTTTTTTGTCTCGTTAATTAGAGAAGTAATAAAAGATTTAGAAGATAAAGAAGGTGATGCTAAGTTTGGTTGTAAAACACTACCTATAATATGGGGTGATCAGAAGACGAAAAAATTAATTTATCTGTTGTTCGTTCTTTTTATCGTGATTTCGATTGGAATGATATCAAGAATGTCGCAATTATATTTTCAGTATTATTTTATTTTCTTGTCGATACCAGCATTCTATATCATGTTTAGACTTTACAAAGCGAATAAGTCAAAAGATTATTCAGTCTTGAGTGCAATGATAAAATATTATATGATAGCTGGAATTTTAGGAATGCTATTTATCTAATCAACAAAGGTTTATCCATAACAAAAGGATAGACCTTTTTTGTTATCCATTCAATTATTACTATCATGCTATTATATTTATATATCCCACATTTTGAACTACTTTGAAAACATATTCAATAGAAAGAACCCAAAATCTACATAATAAAATTACTGCTTATATCGGAACTCCATTCACTTTTTTTGAAAAGATAAAAGCGAGAGGTTCCGGTTCTCCTGCTTTTACATATAGGTCTGGAATTCATGATTTTGATACTATTCAAAGTATTAAAATTAAATCCAATAACATTAATATTGAGGCCTTTCATAAGGGTTTGTGTATCTATTTGAATAAGAGAATAGAGAGAAAAATTACCCTTATTCCATTTAATGAAATTGATCTTATCTTATTTAAGATAAAAGAGTCAGTAAATATTGATAAAAATGGTAAGGAAGTCGTGGTTAGAATGGCCAATGTTTGTATCTGTACCTTTAATGGAGAAGTGGTGAAGTTTGATATTTCAGCATCCAATTTTAAGTCAGGGAAAAGTTTTTTCAAAAAAGATATATTTCAACAACTCGTCGAGTTTTCGTCGTGAGTTTTTTCTATTATCCTATACATTGTTGAATTGAATTAAATATAACTGAAAGTATGAAAGCAGCTATCACCCAAAAACCAGGAGGTCCTACTCAAATTGTATATACTGATGTAGAAAAGCCAAAACCAAAAACAGGTCATGTACTAATACAGGTGAAAGCCTTCGGATTAAATAGGTCAGAGTTATTTACAAGAAGAGGAGACTCACCTGGAGTAGAATTTCCAAGGATTCAAGGAATTGAATGTGTTGGAATTGTCGATGAAGATATTGATGGAGTTTATCAAAAAGGACAAAAAGTGATGGCACTAATGGGGGGTATGGGAAGGTTTTTTGATGGTGGGTATGCAGAATATACCCTAATTCCACATTCCTCAGTTTTCGCATTTGATAGTTCATTGTCTTGGGAAACACTTGGAGCAATTCCTGAGATGTTTCAGACAGTATCGGGATCTTTACATCAAGCATTAGAACTTCAGAAAGATGAAGTTTTATTAATTCGCGGCGGAACATCATCCATTGGAATGCTTGCTTGTCAATTAGCCAAAGTGATAGGAGCTGAAGTGGTTTCTACCACTAGAAATGAAAAGAAGTCCCAAACTTTACGAAGTAATGGAGCTGATAAGGTTATTATTGATAATGGAGAGATCCACCAAAAACTAAGGGAGGAATATTCTAATGGAGTGGATAAAGTTTTAGAATTGATAGGTACTCAGACATTAAAAGATTCCTTGAAATGTATCCGTACAAAAGGAACGGTTTGCATGACAGGGATTTTAGGGAATTCGTGGTCTTTCGATCATTTTGAACCCATGGGAGATATACCTTCACTAGGTAGACTGACGGTATACATGGGAGAAGCAAGTAATATCAATACATCTATGCTTCATGAATTTATTCAAGCAGTGGAAAAAGGGGAGATTAAACTAAATATTGATAAAGTTTACTCCTTAAATGAAGTTGCTGAAGCCCATCAGTATATGGAAGACAATAAAGCAAAAGGAAAAATAGTAGTCGTATTATAAAAAAGAACCCTATCAATAAAAATTGATAGGGTTTTTACTAAGTTCAATAAAGTCTATAATAATTTGAATTGGTTAGAATAGGAGTTTTCCCGTACGTTGTGTTTACTTCGAAAGCACAGTATCAGTACTCTCAAAGATTTTATCTGCAGACGATGCGATAAAACCTTCAAATAGCTCCCCGTTTTTCATTGGGTAGCGCTTTGCGAATTCGTAATAACAAGATGGAATTTCATAAGTTCCTTCTTGGAATTCGATATTCATTTTGTCAGCTAAAATACTTGATTGCTCAAGTAGCTGCTCTTTAGACCCTTTGATTTCACCACCAGAAGTGTTCATCTCAAAGCCATTATCTTTAAGGAAATTGTTTACTGCCATTAATGAATCGAAATGATTCAATTTGTTACAGTGGATAGTGAAGTGGTTGGCTCTAAAACCAAATACATACATCCAAGCAGCATATTCAGATTCCTCTAGTAATCTTTCATAAATTTTATGCGATGGAAGTCCCCAAGTTCTTCCTTGCAATAGTAGTTCGTTTTTGCTGTAATGATTTACTTCAGAAGCTTCAATTACAGAATCAGCAACTTCTTGAACGAATTCAGAGCAAAGTTCAAGCCTTAATTCAGAAATGAAAATTTTAGGCATGTCTTTGTCAGTTCTGTGTTCGTAGTGAGCAGCCTTTAGTTTTTTTGCCTCGAAAATATATTCTCCTTGCTTTTCATAACCAATGGCAATAAAAGGTGCAGACAATTGCTCAACATTTACAGAAGGGTGATTGAAAGTACGAATTGCGATATGATCGTTCGCTACAGTTTCTCCTTCTTTTTCGAAAATAGATAGAATTTTCGCAGCGGAAGGAGTCACTTTGATGTACTCATTCCAAAGTTGGTCAACGATATTTTCCATGTGTTTATAAAAATGGACGTAATAGGTGTGTAAAGTATGTGTTGTGTTTTTTTGTAAATGTAAAAATTACATTTAATTGATAATGCAAATATACGACCTCTTCTTATTATCCAAAGGAAAAAGTGAATTATTTTATCTTTGCGTATATAGTTACGCCATTATCTAGTTGATTTTTAGAGTATTGAGTCTTGATTATCGTTAGGTACTCTAAAACTTCAGCACCTTTTCCATTTAAATCAACGATGGCATCGGGCATATCTTCTTCGAATGCATTATAGATCGCTCTGATTTCATCGTAGGAGTCAATCTTATCAAAAAAGTTTTTACTAACATCCCAATTCAAATACCCTGTGGCCAATTTATGCTCTTTGAGATAGTTGAAATCATCACCAAAAATCAGGATTTTTTCGCCATACTCATCAAAATTGGGGACCTCTACAGAAAACGAGTTAGTATATGGTGATTCAATTTTCTTAGGTAAAACAGTAAAAGCTGTAGCATACATAATGACTAACAATACTGTTGAATAAATCCATAAAGTTAATTCACCAAACATGGACCTTCTGATCAATAGAAGTTCATGCGCACTAAAGAAAGCAAGTGAAGGTACAAAAAGGATCAGCTGGAATGATGTTGTGTATAATGAGAAAACTAAGCTTAAAATTGCAGTAATGACCCAAATGAGCATCACTTGTTGGATAGATTGCTGTGAATTGACGAAAGCATTATATGAGAAGGTCTTCAGAGCACCAAGAACAAATATTATGGCTGGAATAACCATAAGAATTAATAGTTGATCCCAAGTTTGAATAAAGATATGATCATTCCATCCTAATGATAGGAAACAACATTTGATAAAGCTTTGTAATGCTTCGATGTAATATAAATAGATTAAGTATCCTCCCCAGACAATAGTAAAGCCTATAAATGCTAAGAATAAACGTTGGAAGGATGATACTCTAAAAGATGCTAGGGCAAAAATACCCATTAATAGAAATGAGAAAGAGGGTAGGTAGGCTAAAGAAGCTAACCCAAAAAATAATCCTGTATTTAAAATACTTTGTTCAGTATCTGTTCTTTCCATTCTCAGTAAACTCCTTAAACCCATCAGTAAGAAAGTTAAAGAGATTAATGCAGGAGAGAGCGTCATAAAATCGAAGCTCATATTAGAAAAGATAAGGAAGGTAAATCCAGGAATAAAAGTCTTTTGCTTGTATGCTTCACTTCTGTTCATCATTGAGTTGAAGAGAAGTGATTGTAAAGCGGTTAGGAAAGCTGCAATAACAAATAAAGATGTTCTTGAACCTCCTAAAAACTTTGCAGCAAACCAATATACACCTGCTGATAAAGGAGCAATGTTATCCCAGACATCTCTGTACATAGCTTTACCTTCTGCCAATTTTTCTCCTAACGTGAGCCAATGTATTTCTTCTGTAAGTAATGGGATTTCACTTAACCAAATTGGTAATCTTATGATCACCAATAATATAAAGAGTACAATTAAACGTAGTGGATCGTTAATCTTAAAAAATGAAAGCATAAGGGCTTAAAAGTGTATTTTGGTTTGCTGTTTAGAAATTATCTTGTGTAGATATCATCATCTTCATCTTCACCTTTTTTATCTTCAGGGATATCAAGGTCTTTGAATAGATCTTCAATCTTTTCAGCTTCTTCAGCGGTATTGTCATAATAGAAACGTAACTCTGGAATAATACGTGCTTGGTGACGAATTCTTTGAGCTAGTATCTTTCTTATGGTTTTGTTCTGAACATCAATTTCTTTTACCTTTTCTTCAGGATTTTTTTCTAATAAAAAGCTTAGGTAAACTTTTGCTAGACCTAGATCTGGAGAAATTTCAACATGAGTTACTGTAATAAATGTTCCACCGAACATAGCTACAGAGTTTTGTTGAAAGATTTCGCCCAAATCCTTTTGAATCAGACGAGAAAATTTATGTTGTCTTTTGCTATCCATAAATAACTGATATATATCTTAATTAGTATTCTATCAATTGCTAAGGGCAATTGAGTTAGAAAGTACAAAATTCGGAAAAAAAATGACAATCGTAGCCAAATATGGTCTAATCTTTTTTGTCATCGTCATAATAATCCTCATCGTCGAAGTTAAAACCCTGTACAAACTTAGAATTATCTAGTTCATCTTGGTCCATACCGTACAATTCACTATCGTCGGCTGCCATCTCATCTTGAGAATCAAAGCCAAATAAATCGTTGTCACTTCTTTCTACATCATCGCCTAATTCATCATCAAAATCTTCAAAATTAGTTGCTGGCGCATCAGGTTCAGGAATATCATCAAATGAATCTTCGTCTACAGGTGCTGAAAAATCTAGTTCTTCATCCTGCATGTTATTATTAGTGGCAGAACCAAAGTTATTGTCGATGGTACTGCTTACATTATCCGTTTCTTCAGGTATAGGGTCGTTTAACGAATGAGCCACAGTAATAATCGTAGCCATATCTTTGTAGAGTGATTTTAAAATAAATGGCCTAGTAAGTGAATGAGTAGTATCTACCTTAAAAATCTCTTTACGCATGTCTAAGAAGACATACATCTTTTCCTTACGGATGACACAATTCACTTTTGCGTTGAAGTGTTTGCCAATTTTTGCCAATTTTTGAATAAAATCATCCCTTAGCGTTTTTTCAGCCAATGCTCTATTTTCAGCATATACCTTAAAGTGTTTACGGAACTTGATATCCCGAATCGGAACATATGTGCCATATCGTTCATCTTTTTCTTCAATAAGACGACCTAATTGGCTCCATTGCTTTTGGATATCGTCTTGGAAAATAAATACATCACATGCTGGAGGATCCTCTAGTTCGAAAATCATAAAGAAGCCATGGAAGTATGTATTGTATTTTGGAGTTGGATTATCTTTCTTTTTATCAAAAAAGCTTTTTTTAGGAGGTAATTCCACTCCAACTTCAACTTCTGATATGGTTACATTGACTCCTTCAATTGATCCAGTGATTAAGTCATCCCCAATATATTTGTCAGGAATTAAAGGATGAACACCACTTGCTATCCAATCTTCTAGAGGAATATAGCCAGTTGGGTCATATTTTAGTGTACTATCCATGAACCGCATCATCTCTCGTACTACCAGCTCTTTATATTCTATTTCGATACTACTGTCATGAAAGTTATTTTGGAAATAGACATGAGAGGCATAGGGAGCAAATAAACACATAAAATAGAGCCCATACATGTTTACTTGATCGAGATATACTAAAATCCAAGCAATAAAGATGAGGAGAAAAGTGAGACCGCCAAATTGCAACCTTTTGTTGTGCATGGCATACCTCTTTTGCTCAAGTACTTCTAGCTGAGGTTTAATATTTTCTACAAAATAGGATTTAAATTCTTCGAAAGTCTTCATAGGAGGACGAAAGACGATGTAAATTGTACTACAATAAGATGAAGATAGGAAAAATTATATCAACAATCACATTGTATAATAAAAGGGTGATTTTACGTTTAATTTAGGTTTTATTTTTGCCATTAAATTGATTGGAATTTACAGAATCTTATTAGAATTTAGCACCATGAATAAGTTTTTGGTTATACAGACTGCATTTATTGGCGATGTGATCATGGCAACAAGTGTAGTAGAGAAGTTGATTAAGTTTTATCCAGAGGCACAAATTGATTTTGTTGTTAGAAACGGAAATGAAGGATTACTAAGAAACAATCCTCATATTAACGAAGTTATCATTTGGAATAAAAAGAAGGACAAGAACAAGAACTTATTACAAGTATCTATGGAGATAAGAAGACGTAGATACGATAGAGTAATTAATCTTCAAAGATTCCTTTCTACAGGGCTTATGACCTTTATTTCTGGGGCAAAATCTACTGCTGGGTTTGATAAAAATCCTTTAAGTATGTTTTTTACCATAAAAAAGCCTCATATTGTAGGGAAAAGTAGAGAAAGAGATGCTCATGAGGTAAGTAGATACTTGTCTTTGATTGAGGATATTACGGATCAAGAATTTGTTGGTCCTAAATTATATCCAAGAGAAATAGACTATGAGAAAGGATCATTTGATAAACCTTACGTAACTATTGCACCATCTTCTGTTTGGTATACAAAACAGTTCCATAAAGATAAATGGGTTGAACTTATTAATAAGATACCGGAAGAACTTTCCGTTATTATGATAGGAGGCCCTGGTGATCACGACTTGTGTGACGAGATTGCAGAAAAAGTCGAAAGAGGAAATTTATGTAATTGGGCAGGTAGGTTATCATTTTTGCAATCGGCAGCATTAATGAAATCAGCACTGATGAATTATGTAAATGATTCTGCACCTCAACATATGGCTAGTGCAATGAATGCTCCGGTAACAGCAATTTTTTGTTCAACTGTTCCTGAGTTTGGTTTTGGTCCCCTTTCTTCTAACTCTAAAATTGTTGAAGTTGAAGAGAAACTAGATTGTAGGCCTTGTGGTATTCACGGTCATAAGAAATGTCCCAAAAAGCACTTTAAGTGTTCTATGGATATCAATACGGATCTTATGCTTCTCGATGATTGGAAGTAGCAAGATATACTAACAATAAACTTTTTATGAAAAAATTTCATCTAACTGCAGGTCCTAGTGAGTTGTACTTCACAGTAGAAGGCCATATACAGCAAGCACTCAAAGAGAATGTTGCTGTAATTTCTCATAGAAGCAAAGGTTTTCAAGACATGTTTGCTTTTACCATTTCTCAAGTAAGAGAAATGTTGAATGTTCCTAAAGATTACCACATCGTTTTTACAGGATCAGCAACAGAAGTATGGGAAAGATTGGCTCAAAACTGTATTTCTAAGAAAAGTACACATTTTGTAAATGGTTCTTTTTCTCAAAGATTTCATGCTTTTGCTGAAGATTGGGGATTAGAAACTCAAAAGGTTGAAAAACCATTAGGACAGGGGTTTTCACAAGAAGATTATGCAATTGATGCAGATTCTGATTTTATTGCCATTACTCAAAATGAAACATCTACAGGAGTTCAGTTTCCTGTGGAAGATATTTACAACATTAGAGAGGCAAACCCGGATAAATTGATTGCTATAGATGCAGTTTCATCGATTCCGTATGTAGATGTTGATCTTACTAAAGTAGATTCATTATACTTCTCAGTACAAAAGGGTATGGGTATGCCTGCAGGTTTAGGAGTATGGATCTTTAATGATAAATGTGTAGAAAGAGCAAAGGCCGTGAAAGCAAATGGTAGACATTTAGGTGGATATCACGATATTTTCACGTTATTAAAAAATGCGGAGAAAAACATGACTCCAGCTACACCAAACGCTCTTGGTATTTATTTATTAGGAAAAGTAAGTGAAGATCTTCTTCGACGAGAAATGAAAATCGTAAGAAGTGAAACAGAATATAAGGCAGGGATGTTATATGCGGCAGTGTCTGCACATAAAGACCTTGATTTTGCAGTAAAAGAAGAAAGATTACGTTCAAAAACGGTAATAGTTATTGATGTAAAAGAGAATAGATCTGCAAAAGATTTAATGGAATATCTAGAAGAGCAAGGGCTTGTTGTCAGCTCTGGATATGGCCCAAACAAGGCTACTCAAGTTAGAGTTGCCAATTTCCCTACCCACTCCAAAGAACTATATTTCCAGCTTATCGATTTGATCGAGGCTTGGTAAATTCCAACATATTATATTACTAAACTGAAGTAGGTCAGAAATCATTTCGCGTTCGATTTTTTACCAACAATGGCCTACTTCAACTTCATTAAATTATCTATATTACTATGAAATCAATCACTATTAAATGGGGAGAGAATGGCTATAAAAAGTATGGTGTTTTCTCTACTCTATCAGCAATCATTTTTTTAGGACTATCATTTTATTACCTCAACAATGATGGGATACTTTCTTATCAACTAACGATGTCTTTACTCCTGATGGTAAGCGGCTTATCATGTATCGTTAATTTTATCAACTTTATTAAAAAGGTAAACGGTACTACTGTTCTTTCTGTTGGAGATGAAATGTTGTCTCTGCATCACAAAAGCATGTTTGTTGACAAAAAGCAAGAGTTCCATTTTTACGAGATTCGTAAATTTGGTATCGTAAGGAATACCACAAGGTTAGAGATTAATAAAGACTCTAATAAAGGTTATTATTTAATGATTGCACCCAAAGACGGTGAAGCTTTTAATGCTTTTCCTAATGCCAACATTAATATCGCAGACCTAAAAGATATTATGAAATGGATAAAAAGGGAAGCACATACTGAAGAAGAAGCGGCATAGTCTAGTCTGTACTTAAACTTTAATTTTAAAGGTACTTTCATTGATTTTAATATCAGTGAAAGTGCCTTTTTTTATATAAATTAATCAGCTTTTTTTAGAGATACTAATTATTCTAACCGTACTTAAATAACAACAAATAAACTTAACAGGGACCTTTTTCTATCGTTTTTAAAAAGTAAGAGTATTTAACAGTTACAGAATAATTGTTGAATAAATGAAACTACTTTAAACATTGAACTATGAATAGAAAAGAGGTTATCTTACAAAGAATACAACCTGCATTAGCAGGCTTAACTGATGGGACTATTTCATCATTAGCACCTATTTTTGCTACGGCATTCTCAACCCATAATTCATGGAATACTTTTATTGTCGGATTGGCAACATCTATTGGAGCAGGGATTAGTATGACCTTCTCAGAATATTTATCAGATGATGGTAATATTTCTGGAAGAGGAAACCCTTTAAAAAGAGGTTTAATTACAGGGGCTATGACCGCAACTGGAGGATTAGGGCATACAATTCCATTCCTATTTAAAGATTTTAGCGAAGCCCTAGTTATTGCCCTCATCATTGTATTAATTGAACTATCAGTAATCGTTTGGCTTAGAAAAAATTACCTACAAGCTTCAATTAAACAGTCTGTGATACAAATTGTCATAGGAGGTTGCATAGTCTTATCAGTAGGTGTGTTATTAGGTCAGATGTGATATTTATTACTTAAATAGCTCAAATGTATAATCGAGTAATTCAGTATTGCCTACTTTTCCATGACCAGGTATCACAACTTCAATTGCATTAAAGTCTGACTTAATATTTTGAATCGAATTGGCCCATGATAGAGTGTCTGCATCAGCAAGATTGCCTTTAGACCATCCTTTACCTTTTACTATACAGCCTCCAAACAAAACTTTATCATTAGGTACATAAGCAACGATATTGTCTTTTGTATGTCCACTACCTTTAAACTTTAGAATGACAGGGTGATCATCAACTTGTAGTGTTAAAGTATCTGTAAAACCATTCTGTGGGGCTTCAAAACCATTTTCTTTAGCAAGTTGAATAGTAGAATTTGATGCATAAGATGCTACATTTTTACTATGAAGATAACTTAGGCCACCAAGGCAATCAATATGGAAGTGGGTAGGTACCGCACCTTTTATTGTGATATCATTTTCCGTTAACCAATTGTAAAGTAGTTGAGTACTTTTCACATCGGTGGGTGTATCAATGATAATTGCTTCTCCATCATCTATCACAACCATACCATTACAAGGCACCTTTCCCCATTCTTCCGTATTTAAGAAGGAGATATGTTGCCAAACATGCTCTGATAATTGATGTAATTCTAAATCTTCATTAATATACTCTTTAGGTAATTCTTTTTCTTGTTGACAAGAGGATATAAGTAATGAGATGTATACTAGGCGGATTATGTTTTTCATTTTTTGCTAAGTAATAGTGTGAAATATCAATTGTATAAAATTAACTATGCATGATTATTATAACAAAAAGGTCAACATGAATTACTCAGGTTGACCTTTTTAATTTTTGTTCTAAAAGTCTAATGACTAAAACTTTCAATGTCTTTTGGATTGTGCTTGTGTTTAAACAATACCGCAAAAAGAATTGCAACTACCAATGAATAGGCTGCAAAGGCAAACCAGATATTTGGCCAATCTCTTAGTCCTTCTGTATCAGTAAAAAACTGATCAATCATTACACCAGATACAGAACTACCTAATACTGCTCCAAATCCATTGGTCATCATCATAAATAAGCCTTGCCCTGATGCTCTGATCTTTTCATCTGTCTGAGATTCAACATATAATGAACCTGAGATATTAAAGAAATCAAATGCCATACCATAGACAATACATGAAATAATGATCCAAACTAACCCTGAACCAGGGTCACCGATACCTAATAATCCAAATCTCAATACCCAAGCAAACATACTCATTAGCATAACATTCTTAATACCAAAACGCTTTAAGAAGAATGGAATAGCTAAAATAAATAGTGTTTCAGATACCTGTGAGATCGACATAATGATGGCAGGATATTTTACTGCTATACTGTCTTTAAATAAAGGATTAGTATCAAATTCATGTAAGAAGATATCACCATAAGCATTGGTTAGCTGTAATGAGGCTCCTAATAACATAGAGAAGATGAAGAATAATGCCATCTTCTTTTGTTTGAATAATTTAAATGCATCAAATCCAAGTGCTTCAACCCAAGTTTTTGATGAGCCTCCTTTATTTACTCCACAAGAAGGTAAAGTAAATGAATAAAGGCCAAGTGATATTGAAGCCAAGGCAGCAACATAGAATTGAGCCGGTGAAGTTTCGATTTTTAATAAACTAACCACCCACATTGCAACAATAAAACCTACAGTACCCCAAACTCGAATAGGTGGGTATACTTTTACAATATCTAAATTGTTTTTTTGTAATGCCGAGTAGGCAACAGTAATTGACAATGAGATTGTTGGCATGTAGAAAATCATATTAAGTAACATGACAACAAAGAAAGTAGAGGGATTATCGATCTGTGGAAGGTAGCAAAGAATACCTGCTCCGATAACATGAAATATCCCTAGAAGCTTTTCTGCACTTATATAACGGTCAGCAATAATTCCTGCAAGGGCAGGCATAAATATAGAAGCAATACCCATCGTAGAGAAAATTGCTCCAAACTCTGTTCCTGACCATTGCATGGTTTTAAACCAATAACCTCCAATGGTAATCAACCAAGCCCCCCAAATAAAGAACTGTAAAAAGTTCATGATGGTAAGGCGTATTTTTAAATTCATACTGCTTTAGAAAATTGAATTAAAACGTATCGGCTACAAATATAAATTTTAAATGTAATTTTTAATGATGATAATCGATAGTAAACCTTAATGAAAGATAATTCATTTAAATTATCCGTTACAAAAAAGGGATTCACTTTAGAGTTATTACTTAGTAGCCATTTTTATTTCGAAAGTAGCTCCCTTTCTTTCATTGGTGAATAAACTGAAGTCCCAACCATGTTTTACAAGTACATCTCTACAAATCATTAATCCAATACCTTGGCCTGTTGTTTTGCTACTGTAAAAAGGAGTGAAAAGTTTATCTTCTACCTCTTCGGATATTTCAGGTCCAGAATTCCAAATGCTGATTGTTTTGGAGCTTATATTATAACTAACTTCGATTTTTCTTGCGTCTTCGGTTTCTATAAGTGCTTCCTTGGCATTCTTCAGAACATTAATCAATAATTGCTCAATAAGATTTGGATCAGCAACAACGTTTAACTTTTCGGGGAGATTGTTTTCAACCTTGATTTTGAGTGAAGTAAAGTCAGAGTGATATAATTGAATAAGATCTTTACAGACTTTTGAAAAGTCAATTTCTTCTAATTGAGGATCAGGTACTTTTACTACAGATGCGAAGTTCTTCATAAATGTAGCCATGGAATTATTTCTACCTTTGATGATCTCTAAAGCATCCAAATAGTCTTCTTTAAGCTCTTGGTCTGAAGGTTGAAATAGTTTTAAGGTGTCAACATAAGAATTGATGGCGCCTACTGAGTTATTGACTTCATGGCTCATCATTCTAATGACTTTACTATATGCTTTTTTCTCTTTCTTTATATCATCCAAATAAAGGTCTTGAATGATGATAAATTGTTGCTGAAAACCCTTGAAAATAAAGGCAGATTTTTGACAACGATAGCGACGCCCACCAGTAAGTTGTAGCTCTATGGATTCATTTAAAGGTAAATTGCTTAAAGAGGAGAGAAGTGGGTTACCCGTTTCAGTTAGTTTAGCGTTAACTAACTCATCCATTTCTTTTTCCAGCATAGTTAACCCAGTTGGATTAACTTGGATAATCTTTTCATCATAATCCAAGATAATGATACCATGAGGTGTCGCTTTGATCAGATGATCTAGAAAATAACTCTGTTCTCTTTGTTCAACTCTTTCAAGGTGAATCCTATCAATCATCTTGTTAAAAACAAAAACTAGTTTATTGACAACAGGGTGGGGAGTTGGTAATAATCGGGATTGAAAATCATTATTCGACAATAACCTAAGTGCATTATTCAACTCTTTTAATGGTTTATTGATAAATAACCAAAGACGAATAATCCAAAGTACAACAACAACAGCCACAACTTCTGCAATTAGAAATAACTCAGGGTGTTGAAGCCTTGTTGGGTAGGTGACACCTATTAAAGTCCCAGCAACTATTAATGATAATAAGCTATATTCAATCTTGAGCATCTGTTATACCGTATTTTTCTATTTTTCTATAAAGAGCGTTTCTTGATATACCCAATTGTTTGGCTGATGGAGCAATTTTGAAGCGGTTGTCATTTAATGAGTTTTTAATCATAATGATTTCCATTTCTTCTAATGTCATCCCATTCGGAATAATTTCTTCTTTAATTTCATCATTCTGGAATGCATTAATATTAGTTGGGTTATTCTCAAAGTCACTTACCTGAAGAATATCATTCATACTCATAAGCACAGAGCTTTCTACCCAGTTTTTTAATTCTCTGATATTTCCCTTTAAAGGTTGTTTTTGTAACCATTTTAGCGTCTCCGGAGCAAATGATTTCCCTGTGATACCATAAGACTGTTCGAGCTTTTCTAAAAAATGATTGGCGAGTAATGGAATATCTCCTTTTCTTTCCCTAAGTGGTGGGAGTACTACCGTAATAAGGTTGATTCTGAAGAACAGATCTTCTCGGAATTTCCCCTCTTTTACTAAGTCCGGGAGTGTTTTATTAGTAGCAGATACTACTCTGAAATCTGCTGTTTGAGTTTTAGAAGAACCTAGGGGTTCAAATTTACGTTCCTGTAATACTCTTAAGAGCTTAACTTGGGATGATAAATCAAGTTCACCCATTTCATCCAGGAAAATACTGCCTTTATCTGCAACAGCAAATCGTCCTTCTCTATCTGTATATGCTCCTGTAAATGACCCTTTTTTATGTCCGAACATTTCAGATTCAAATAATGATTGTGAAATACCTCCAAGGTTCACTTTCACAAACTCATTATCTTTTCGAGGACTATTTTTATGAACGGCTTCAGCTATAAGTTCTTTACCAGTACCACTTTCTCCCATAATAAGTATTGGTGCATTAGTTTTGGCAACTCGGCCAACCGTTTCTAGTACTTGGAGTAATTTTGGGTCTTGTCCTATAACATGAGAAATATCAAACTGTTGCTCTAGTTTTTTTCTGGTTGGAGATTTTTCTGGCAGTTTAGTTTTAAACTTATTTTTCTCGACTGCGATCGCATCAGTGATACACTTTAACAAATGATCATTTTCCCATGGCTTATTTAGAAAGTCTGATGCGCCTAGCTTCATTCCTTCAATAGCTAATTGCATACTTCCCCAACCAGTAAATAGTACTACCGGAAGGTCAGGTTGATGTTGTTTGATTTTCTTTAAAGTATCTAAACCTTCTTCTCCTGTAGTTTCCACTTTGAAGTTCATATCCAAAAGGACACAAGAAAAGTCAAACTCCGATAATAGTGGTATTCCTTCTGTTGGATTTGGAGATAGTATAGGTTTGAAACCATTCATTTTGAGAAATAATCCGATAGATTTTCTTACTGCTTCATCATCATCGATGATCAGTACGTAGTTGTTTGCCATGGTAATAATTGATTGGGATCTCCGAAACTCTATCCCTTTAAACAAGAAATAGAGTTTCGGTTGTTTATTTACAGCTCATTTAAAGCTTCATTTGGTGTAATCTTCATTGCCAATTTACTTGGGTAATATCCACAAATAATTGTAATGAGTAATACAAAAACCAAAGATAATAATGCTCCAATTAAATATATACTGTTAGTGAAATTAAATGCACCCAATAAAGGAAACTGAATCGCAATTATACTACCCAAACTGGTTCCAATAATAAACAATAAGAATACTTCTGAGAAGATTTGTTTAAATATATCTTGAGTAGATGCACCCATTGCTCTACGAATACCAATTTCACTTTTCCTTTTACTGATATTGTACCATAATACCCCATAAAGGCCTAATGCGATATTACACACCAAGAATAAGGCAACAAAACTGATTAAGAACAGAGGAAGCATGGCATAATTATTTTTCTCATCTTGAAGGTTGTCGAAATATAAGACCTTTACTCTAAGCTTATTACTTAATTTTTCTATTCTACTTACCGTTTGTGCTTCAATTTTTCTAGGGTCATTTTTTGTTCTAATAAATAACTTACTTTGATGACTATCCTTTAACCAATCTAGATTGTCTGCATTTCTTAAAACAATATCTTCTTGATCTGCTAAATCACTTTCGAAGTTGTAATAATCGATAACACCAACTATTTGGTAACCTCTTTCTTCCGATCCAAATGAATCATCTGCATCTAAGTAAGGAGATAATTTATCATACAATTGTTGGTTGACAATAATCGTTTCTTTACTACTTTCTTTATCAGCTGCAGTAAACACTCTACCTTTTACAAAATTGAAGTTCATAAATTCCACAGCATGTGGACGTAACCTTTGTTCTGTTGGCCAGAAAGTGATGCCATTTTCGAATGTATATCTTGTAGTATTTCTACTTCCAAAATAAGAATGGGAATAATCCATCTCTGTAACATCAACAATTTCTTCATTAGAAAGTAAAGATTGAGTGATTGCCTCATAGATTTGATCTTCTTCTTCTTCAGTTTCAGAATTGGTATCTAATGTCATGATCATAATATTCTCGGTACTAAAACCAGTCGGGTGAGAGTAGTTTTCTAGTTTTTTGTACAATAGTGAGAATAGTAGGAATAGTATCACAAAAGAAAATGTGATCTCAATGATCATTAAAGTATTTTTCTTTTTTCGAGTCCAAAGGATATTTAATAGATGCTTAATCATTATTGTTTATCGTTTTTAAGTGAACTGATGATACCAAAGTTTGAGATTTTTAGAGCAGGGTAGAAGCCTGACATTAAGCTGAAGAATAATGTACAGCCTAAACCGTAGATCAATAATTGGAAATTGATTTCTAGGTTGAAATTATTGCCAATCCAACCGTATGTGTTGAATAGATAGATGACTACAAAAGTCAGTAATACCCCAATAAAACCACCGATAAGTGTTGTGAAGATGTTCTCCATTAATAATTGATAAAGAAGGTCCAATGAGGAAGCACCAAAAGATTTTCTAATTCCCATTTCAGCGGTTCTTTCGGAGGTTCTTGTGATGTTTAAATTAATCAAGCTTAGTGCAGGTATTAACATCACAAAAAATGCTATTAATGAAAGGTAGACACCAAATAGTTTTTCATCTTCGATTTCAAGCATATGATAGAATAACCAAGCTTTTTCAGTTAAGAACTTAGCACTCATACTTTCTTCATTATGCTCCTTATTAATAGGAAGTAATGAGATGATATGTTGGAATTCATCTTGACCAGCCTCCATAGAGTCCTTGTCTTTGAATTTCATCAACATGGTATTGTTTCCTAAGAATCTATGCCAATCAGTATTTTCTTTTTGGTATATATCCAAAGGAGTATATACATCTGCTGTAGCTTGACGTCTCATCTTATTTACGTCTTCGATGACACCAATTACTTCGTAGTATTCTGATTGTATTTTTATTTTTTTATTCAGAGGGTCTTCAGTTCCAAAAATATTGTCAGCAACGTATTTTGAGATAATGACTAGTTTTTTTCTTTGCTCTAAATCTTCGAAGCTAAATGGACGGCCAATGATAAATTGCAAAGGAAAGATTTTGGTGAAGTTATTATCGATGCTCATTCTTTGAACATCTAGACCTAAATCTTTATAGTATAAGTTAGTATACCAGTGGTTCATTGTAACACTCATAACTTCTGGAGTTTTCATTTTCGAGAAGTAATCTTTGAATGCACTGTAGCTAAACCCAGAGTTGGACCAACCATTTCCTTCAGTTCTTTTTACTTTTAGTTGAGGTGCGATCAATACTTGGTCTATATCCTTGTAAATGCCATTGCTTCCGTATCCTGTTTCCAGTATTGATCCAACAAACATGACAATCATGATAGTGATACTAATACCGAATAGGATAATAAAAGAAAAGAACGGATTCTTTTTTAAAGAGTACCAAGCAAGTTTGATGTAAGTCTTCATAATTAAACAGTTTCTAGGTTTTGAGCTTGAATAGATACTTGACGTCCATCAAAAATTCTAATAATTCGATCAGTCATTTTGGCTTGTTGCTCATCATGAGTAACCATCACTATAGTAGTTCCTTCTTTGTTCAGTTTTAAAAGCATTTGCATTACTTCATCGCCCATTACTGAGTCTAGATTACCGGTTGGTTCGTCAGCAAAAATGATAGAAGGATTTCCTACAATAGCTCTTGCAATGGCAACTCTTTGTCTTTGTCCACCTGATAACTGAGAAGGTTTGTGATCCATTCTGTGAGATAATCCAACTTTCTCTAAGGCTTCTTCAATTCGTTTTTTAGCCTCGCTAGAAGAAATTTTTCTATATAGTAAAGGCATTCCTACATTTTCTCTCACACTTAAATCATTAATAAGGTGAAATGATTGGAAGACAAACCCTAAATGTTGATTTCTAAATTTAGCTAGCTTCTTGTCAGAAAGGCTTAATGGATTACTTCCGTTGATATTTATTGTTCCCTCAGAAGGTAAGTCAAGTAGTCCCATGATACTTAACAATGTAGATTTACCACAGCCAGAAGGTCCCATGATAGAGATAAACTCACCTTCTTCTACCGTTAATGATACATTTTCTAATGCCCAAGTTTCAACGGCATCTGTTCTAAATACTTTGCTGATATTTTTAAGTTCAATCATTTTTAGGTTGATTTAATTCGTTTGATATTTTTTAATTTGACACTAGTAGAAAACTCTAACGAACTGTTTTAAAGTTCATTATATCTATTGAAAAAAGCATTCTAATAGTTTTAAGTAACTTATAATCAGTTGATTGCGTTTATTTTTGTTCCTTTTTATACAAAAGAGAATGCTTCATAGAAATGCAAAGTGTTCCGTTTTGTAGCACTTTTCTAAAACACTACTTCATTACATATCTAATATTTTCCCCTTCCTCAAAGTCAAATAATGTTACTGTACGAAGTTGGTAGTAGCTCATCCAATACGATTTTAAGGTATTGATGTATGCATTTTTTGCTTGATCTTTTTCATCTGTTGACCAAACCAATTCCCGAATACTTATATCGCCCAATTCATAGCGTTGGAGTGCAATAGAATATTTCTTCTGAGCAACTTCGTCTGCAGTTTTGATAAATGTTACCTGTTTTGCCATGGTTTCAAGTTGCTCGCTGGCATTAACTACATCTCTTTGAAAATCCAATTGATCTTGATCAATCTGAGCATTGACTAATTCATAACTCTTTTGTGCAGAATGAATTCTTGCTTTAGCTCTTCCCCAATCAAGGATAGGAACAGCCAACGTAACATTGATTTGTTGAGACTGAATGGTATTCTGGTATGCTTCACCTAATTGTCCAGCTTGGTTACTTAAACCAAATGCAACTTCAACATTTGCTTGAAACCTATTGTCTCTTTTTGCTTTAATAATTTCACTTTGGCTAGCAATTCTTCTTCTTTCATAGTTGATGAAATCTTTGCGATTTAACTTTGCCTTTTCCCAAGCTACATCAGTACTCACTTCATTTAAGGTGTATTCAGATGGTACTAAAAGCTTAATGTCATCATCTTCTGATAAATCAATTTGTAAATAATTAATTAATGATCGCATTGATTTCCTATAGCTTAAATGAGCAGTAGAGAAAGTCTGTTCAGCAGAAATAACGTTTAGTTCCACTTGTAAAACTTCACTTTCACTAGCTTTTCCTAGTTCATATTTTGCCTTTGTGATACGAGCAATTTTTTTATTGTCTTCAAGATTGAGTAGAGCAATATTTGCATTCCACTGTGCACTTAATGCGTTGAAATAAAATTCGGTAGTCTGTACAGCGATCCATTCCATGTCTTCAATAAATTGCTTCTCAGCTTCTTGAAGTTGTAGTGGAGCCAATATTTTTTGCCACTTCAACTCATTATATTGGAAAATCGGTTGAGAGTATCCCACATATACTGGCTGTGCTTGATATTGATGGAAGTTACCTTGAAAATCATCAAAACGATTGATCTGACTACCTACAAAGAATGCACCGCCAGTAGCAGCTATTTGTTGAGTAAGATTCAATTGCATGTTAATATTATTCTGTTCCACAGCTTGGTAAACAATACTACCATCTGGCTGAGTAATAGGATTGTAGTTTTTTCCGTAAGATGAAGGAGTACCTTTTAGTTCTAATTGAGGTCTTAAGTTAGTTTGAAAGGCTTTATAATCTGCTCTTTCAATTTCTAATGTGGTATTCGCTAATCGTACATAATTTGAATTTTGTTGAGCTAAATCTATAGACTGTTGTAATGTTAGAACCTTTTGAGCTTGACAAACAAAAGAAATAGATAAGATGAAAAGTATATAGTTGAATGTTTTCATTGTTAGTTGATGTTGATTTGTGGTACATTTTTGAATTTATCTGTAGGAGAAATAATAACAGAGTCACCTTCATTTAATGCAGACTGTACTTCAACCCACTCAGCATTTCTATAACCCGTTTTTACTTTTACCTTTTGGGCTTGACCATTCTTTACTAAGAAGATTTCTTCTACCAATTTCCCTTTAAAAGCTCCTTTATTTTTTACTCTTAATACATTTTGATGTTGTTCTCGAATAATGGATAAATCAGTGACCATATCAGGTCTTAGTAATTCTAAGCCTTTCTGCTCTTCTAATTGGATGAAAACAGTGATCATACCATTGTCAGAAGAAGGGGAGATACTAGAAATTGAACCGAAATAAGCAGCCTTAGAGGTATTGGCAATTACATCCATTCCGATAGATAATACAGAAACGTATTGATCTGAGATTCTACCTCGTATTCTAAATTGCTCCATGTTAGCCACTCTTGCTAGTACTTCACCTTCTGAAATAGAAGCACCTACTTTATCATTTAAATAAGTGATCACTCCACTCATCCCTGCTTTTGCTTTCGCTTTCTCTAGTTTTCTCTCTTGTTCCTTGATGTTTTTTATTTGAATAGAAAGAGCTAATTCTAGAGTTCTAATCTCTTGAGTAATTGCTTTTTCCTTAATAAGAAGGTCATGGGCTAACTGTTCTTGCTTCAATCTTTCAACACTTAATAAGGTCTTGGCTTGTTGAACATTTTCTGCTGTAGAACCACCAATAGATAGTAGCTTTTCTTCTGACTTCAATTCTTCTTCTCTTCTTTGAAGTTGAAGCTGATTAATTTCAGTATCTTTTTTAAGGTTAAATAGTTCTTTAGATAGGCGTAACTTTTCTTTATTGATATGAGATCTTTTAATATCTGCTTCATCAATCATGGCCATCAATTGATTTTCTGCTTCTGCAGTATTAATCGTTAATAAAGGCTGATCACCTTTAATCTCTTGGCCTAAGTAGGTGTTAGTTGATTCTATGAATGAAGAAAAAGGAGAAGTAATTGCTTTTTGAATAGTAGGCTCAATTTTTCCTGTACCTCTAATAGTTAAGGATACATCACCTTTTTCAACAACATCAATTAGAATGTCATTTCTATCGATAGATTTAGATAAAAAATGGTTGATAAAGTAGAGTGCCCCGCAAAGGATAATTACTCCAGAAGCAATCTTTAAATAGCTTACTTTTTTTTCTCTTTTCTTTTCTTGTTGTGATATTAATCTGTCCATTTTGATAAGTGATTAGTGAAATACACTTATACAATTGAAAAGATTGTTCAAAAGATTATAACTGGTTGATATTTAAGTTTTTATGTTGGTTTTTGAGTGGTTTTGATCTTATTGAATCGTTGTTATTTAAAACAAAGTGTTTCGTATTGGAGCACTTTTAGATTTACCACTTAGCTTCCATGATTTGACTGGCCCTAGTTTTCTTTTTGTTGAGATAGTTTTTCTTGACATACCCAAAATTCAGATTGATACCAAATCGAATACCTAATGATTGGGCTTCTTGCCAGTCACTGATGATTTTAACGACATCATCAGACATTGCATAGGCTTTTAATCCAGGGAAACCAACAGTTACTGCTGCACCAATTTTATTGATACCACTTTTGTCAGCAGAATAACTTACTCCAAGGCCTATAAAATCAGCAAATCTTTTATTCATACTCACTGAGACTTTAGGGTTAAAGTATTCTTCATAATAGCTGAAACCTACTGTAGCACCAATGATAAATTTATGCCCGAAATCATAACTGGCAGCACCATTTACATTAAGGGGTAATGTAGTCGTATAGTCAATCTGTTCTTGGCTATCCATTACATGCATATCAAATAATGCAGAAATAGAATCGTATTGTGCGTTAGAAATATTTTCAGAATTATTAGAAAACAAATCGTTAGGAGTGGCCCCTTCGAGTCTAAAACTATTATAGCTATCAGCTCCCAATTCGTAATCTCTTCGTCCATTTCTCCAATGAATTTGTCCAATATTGGTCGCAGCAAATTCAAATAACCAGTTGTCAGTGTGTTGGTAAGTGATTCCAAAATCAAATGAATAACCATGGCCAGCACCTCCAGCCAAGTATGCTAGTATACCGTCAGAGTCAAAGTTTCCCGATGCATCAAAAATATTTGTAAGTCCTGTTGTATTAATTGGTCCTTGTACTCCAATTACAATTGGGTAATTCGAAGCATCAATTGTTTGTATTGTGATATCTGCAGAATTCATTTTGATATTGCCGATACCTGATAAATACTTGGCATTGAAGCCGATGGTAACTCGATCCTTGATGTTGTAATTAAAGCCCATTCCATATTCTCTGTAATGAGAAACCTCAAGAGTAGGATTTAGGTTGAAAACCTGTCCTAAATTATCAGGATGAGCAGTGCCTTTTGATAATAACTCACCTAAATCACTATCTATATAAGAAAAGCTATTTAACTTCTCTCTAATGAAAAAGTTAAGGCTCACTTTGTCAGATGTGATATAAATACCAAAAACATCTAAAGCTGCATTACCTTCAATAATGTTCTGGTTTTTCAGATTTTGGAAAAGCTTTTCTAAATCTATGTTTTGAGTATATTCTCCTTTGGTAAAAATATGGTTGTAAGAAAAAACAGTCGATTCCGCATTTGCATAACAAGATGGGAGTACGATCGAAGTTTTATATACCGACTTATGGGCAGGGTTAAGTTGTGAGGATTGAGGCATGTCTTTCATAAAGTAAAGCATGTACTCTTCCTGACCAAAGGCTTTTTGCTGAAAACCTAGAGTAACTAAAAAAATGAAGTAGTATAGATAGTGAACTTTAAAATTCATTAGGGTCAATTTTTACGGTGGCACTCAAACCTGCACTGATATTTATTTTTTGTTCAGGGAAGAAAGGAACCACCTGAAAGTCTGGTGTACTAAAGGTACCTTTTATTTCTACAAAATTTGAGGAAATGATCTTTTGTGCATCTTCTCCTGTAATTCTAATCTTAGTTTTTACATGTCCACCAGTATTATTGACACTAATACTGTCTAAACTTGGCGCTTTCATAAAGTTCAGTGTGTTATTACCAGACTCTTGACTAATATCTATTTGATAAGGTGTGTAATCTACTGTATCATCCAATGTATAGATAGAAAGATAACCATCCATAGGGAAGTGGTTTTCAAATTCTAAAGATAAAATAGCAGAATCCAGAAAACTGATACTTTCTTGGTATTGCTCATCAAAAACTATTATTTCAGAAAACGCGACATCTTTTAATCCTAATAAAAATGGAACTCTAAAGAAACTGTTAGTCTTTAGATATGAATTCTCATCAATGAAATAAATCTCACCTCTATTCATTTCAAAAGACATTTGCCCTTGAATACTTATCTTATTTGGTTTCTTGTTGAAGATTCCAACTTTTTGTTGGGTGAATAATGTGTCAATAAATTCTTCTCCATGAGTGGAACTTCTTCCAATGGTTGTTTTGCTAAACTCCAGAGGATGTTCTGTGCTGTCAATACTACTTACGGCATAAGTTTCAATATTTCCTGCAAGTACATCAATACCAAAAGTACTATACGTAATAAGTTGATATTCAAATGCTGATAAGACCACTTCACCTTCTTCTAGAGTAGTGTCAAAGATATCAATAGGTAATACCTGTTTTGGTACAGGAAGTTTTAAATTGATATCTACAACAGGAGTGAAGTTAATATGACTGATCACATCAATAGTATAGTCTATGGATGTAGGATCTGGAATCTGAAATGAAATAATTTCAGAAGTATTGGCTGACCTGTTTGATAACCTCAACTGAGTTGAAGTGTCTCCTGAATTATTGATTGCATTATTGTTGAAATTAAGCGTAACATCCTTGGTTTCATCAGCTGTGAATAGTGATGAAGTGAAGTTTTGAACAGTAGTATCTCCAGAGTTAATATGAAGTAACTCTAACCTAAAACGACTATTAGCGGCGTTATTGTTTTTAATAGTTATGGTAAAGTGACCTTCTTTAACATGCACTTCATTGACTTCAAATAACTGATTAGAGACCGTAATAGGTACCAAATATTCTACTGTATGATCTATTTGAGTGAATAGTTCAGGCAAAGTAGTTTCCGGAGTTAGGAAAAATAATTCACCGGATAATATATCACTACCTGTAAGTAGCGCAGGTTGATTCTCTTTTTCTGCCTCAGTCCACCAGGTTTTGAATTCTAAAACCCAAGGTACATTAGATTTATCCACTCGACTTTGTGAAGAGGGTGGTAATAAATCTTCTAGATAGATATCACCTTTCATCAATGGAAAAGCAAAATATTTCTCTTCTAAAGGTTCAAGGCCAATATCATTGAATTCATTAGGATCAAATCCGCATGAACAGATTACAATTAAGTAGAGTAGAATGAATGATCTCGTAATAGCTGTCATCTAAAAAAATAAAGTGATATTCAAATTTAGTGTTTTTTCGATAAACTAGTAACGCTTTAAAATTTAGGTGAAAGAAAAAAGGAATAGAATACAAAAAGAAGATATCAAGAGACCTATTGGTAATAATTAATGATTTTGAGGTTTTGTAAATATTTGGTTGATTATTCTTCTCTTTTCCAGTAATCAAAATGATTCATGTTAATCTGTTTATTTGTCAAAATAACAAACTGTAAAGATTTAAATTGATATCCACTTATTGTTAAATTTCATTTAATTAGTGTTACTTTTACGTCAATTTTGCTAATTAAGTATATCTATGCAAAAAAAGTATAGTAATATACATTTGAAATTAGAGTAATATTAAGGAAATATACATTCACTAATTAATGAATTTAAAAGAAAATTGTTGCCCGAAATGTGAAAGTACAGAATATATCAAAAGTGGGTTTGTGAAAAACCGACAGCGATATAAGTGTAAAGATTGTGGGTATTTCTTTACCGTAAGTAAAAAAGGAAGAGAGATAGAAAGGAAATATGTAGTCAAAGCATTACAGTTATATTTGGAAGGTGTTCCATATAGAGAAATTGAACGAATTGTAGGTGTAAGCCATGTTTCTGTGATGAATTGGGTGAAAAAATACAACATCCCTAGGTTGGAATCTGATGCCTACGCTCCAACTTATAAGGTGATGAACCATAGTGAATTGTTGACCTATGTGATTAACAAGGAAAACTTAAAAGATACATCATCTATGATTACAGATTTAGGAGATAAATTCATGGTCATTTCATGGAAAACAAAAAAGTAAAGTATACCATATTAGCGTAGGTATACTTATGTATAGTGATTTTCTGCTCAACTATTTATATTCAACCCTCGAAACACTTCAGTAATTATAAATTTCATGAGACCAAAAGGTTTCTATTACTAAAACTTTACAAAACACTATGATTAGCAGAATTAACAACCTTGAAGACTACGCTGTAGCCTATAGACGCAGTGTGTCCGAACCAGAACGTTTTTGGTCAGAAGTAGCCGAGCAGTTTGTTTGGCGAAAAAAATGGGACAAGACTGTCGAGTACGATTTTAACGACTATAACGTACAGTGGTATTTGAATGGTAAATTGAATATCACAGAAAATTGTCTTGATAGACACCTTTTATCAAGAGGCGACAAAACAGCAATTCATTGGGTAGCCAATGACCCCCACGAAAAAGATAGAATCTTTACGTACAAAGAATTACATGAACAAGTTTGTCTTTTTGCGAACGTTTTAAAAAGAAATGGCGTAGTAAAAGGTGACCGTGTTTGTTTGTATATGCCGATGGTTCCAGAGTTGGCTATCGCGGTTTTAGCATGTGCTAGAATTGGTGCGATTCACTCTGTAGTATTTGGTGGATTTTCAGCACAAGCACTAGCAGATAGAATTAATGATGCTGGTGCTAAGATTTTAATTACAGCTGACCAAGGTCCAAGAGGGAACAAGGTAGTTGAATTGAAACAAATTGCAGACGAAGCACTTTTCCAATGTGAGGCAATCGAGAGAGTTATTGTTTATCAAAGAACAGGTGCTGATGTGAAAATGGATGCTGATAGAGATGTTTATTGGCATGATGAGGTGAAATCTGTTCCAAATGTTTGTGATCCAGAAGTAATGGATTCAGAGGATCCTTTATTCATTTTATATACATCAGGGTCAACTGGTAAGCCTAAAGGTGTGGTACATACCACAGGTGGTTATATGGTTTACTCTTGGTATTCATTCAGAAATGTATTCCAATACCAAGAAAATGATGTGTACTGGTGTACAGCGGATATCGGATGGATTACTGGTCACTCATATATCGTTTATGGACCACTACTAGAAGGAGCTACTTCTGTAATGTTTGAAGGCATTCCAACTTTCCCAGATGCAGGTCGTTTCTGGAGAATTGTTGATCGATTAAAAGTGAATATATTCTATACAGCACCAACGGCGATTAGAGCGTTAATGGCACAAGGTTTAGAATATGTAGAATTATATAAACTAGATTCTTTAAGAGTTTTAGGTACTGTAGGAGAGCCGATTAACAGAGAGGCTTGGGAGTGGTATCATCAACATATCGGTAAAGGACAATGTCCAATTGTTGATACTTGGTGGCAAACAGAAACAGGTGGTATTATGATTTCTCCTGTTGCTGGTGTTATCCCAACGAAACCAACTTATGCAACGCTTCCTCTTCCTGGTATCCAACCAATACTTGTAGATTCTGAAGGGAACGAGATCGAAGGTAAAGGTGTAGAAGGTAACTTATGTATTAAGTACCCTTGGCCTTCAATGTTGAGAACTACATGGGGAGATCACAAACGTTGTAAAGATACTTACTTCTCTACTTTTAAAGGTTTATACTTTACAGGTGATGGCTGTCGACGTGATGAAGACGGATATTACAGAATCATGGGTAGAGTAGATGATGTAATGAACGTTTCTGGTCATAGAATTGGTACAGCAGAAGTTGAAAATGCAATCAATATGCACAAAGGTGTAGTTGAGTCTGCTGTAGTAGGTTACCCTCACGAGATTAAGGGTCAGGGTATATACGCTTACGTTGTATGTGATTCTGAAGCTTTAGAAATGAGTACAATCACTGAGTTTAAAGCTGAAATCCTCGATATTGTTATCGATAAAATTGGTAAAATCGCTAGACCGGATAAAGTTCAGATCGTTCGTGGTTTGCCAAAAACAAGATCAGGCAAAATTATGCGTAGAATCTTGAGAAAGATTGCAGAAGGTCAAACTGATAACTTCGGTGATACTTCAACTTTATTAGATCCTTCTATTGTTGAAGCTATTAAAGAAGGTGTGGTTAAAGATGATCAAGTAAATGCTTAATTAAGTTTAGGTATTAAATAAATATAATCCCCTTTCCAACGATGTCCCTAAATATTCGGTTGGAAAGGGGATTTTTTTAGAAAGCATCTTCAAAATGCTGTATATGATTTCCTGAGGAATTTATTACTACACTTACGATATCATACCTTACTATAAAGCTCCAATCTTGTGTATCCATATAATCTATTGCAGCTTCTGTAATATTATCCATTTGTTTTTCGGTGACTTGCTCTTCAGGAGTGCCAAACAGAAGATCTGACCTAGTTTTTACTTCAATAAAGATGAGGAATTTTAAATGTCGACAGATAATGTCAATTTCATTTCTGCCACTTCGGTAGTTTTGAGTTAGTATCTCATAACCTTTGGCTTTTAAATAGTCGATCGCTAAAGCTTCTCCTTTAACACCTAACTCTTGTTTCTTCGTCTTAGTTGATGTCATCCATATTGTATTTTTGCAATAGCCTATGCCATGAATCTTTATCTATATTATCAACAATTTCTGTATTTACTTTTTTATACATTCTGCTGTTTCTAGGCATAAAGAATGAATAGTAATTTTGTTTAAAGTTAGATTGAAGTACCTCAAATCTATCTTCATTGCCATTCTCTTTTATTAGATAACGCATAATGGGCTTATCGTGAAGGAAAGCCATGATTTCTCCAGATTCCAATGCCTCTAAACCTTCTTCAGGTTTTACATAAGAAACAGGATTGATCTGATGTTTTAGTAAATAGCTTTCTGCACCGGAGTGAGCCGTTACCCCAATTTTACCTTTCATCTTTCTTAAATCCTCAATTGTATTGATTTTGGATTCTAATTGATTCAAAGTTAAAGTGGAAGTGATAGTTGCGGTAAAACTTGAAATTAAACTGATGGCTATAAACATCCAAACCATAGAAATTGCTCTTCCTAATGTTGTTTTAGGCGTCTTGTCACCATAACCTACCGTTGTGATAGTAACAGTAGACCACCAAATTCCATCCATAATTCCTTCAATTCCATCTCTAAAGTCTTTGGCGTTATATTTTTTCTCTACCCACCATACTAAGGTTCCAAAAAGGAATACAATGATGATCAAAGTGAAAAATAACTTTAAGAATCCATAAGAAAATAAGTTAGAGAAGAATATAGTAATCTCGTCTTGTTTGTTTTTCTTGACCACGACACCCAATGAGGTCGTCATAAATGGATAGGTGACATCTAATTGGCGAATTCTTGTACTACTTACAGGCATAGGGTTGGCGGAGATGTCAATTTTTTTTCTTGACAACCCCAAAATTAGCCCAGGCATATGTTCGTATTCTACAAATTCATATACCAATTGTAGGTCTTCAGCTACCATGTGCCATAAGTCTATACTTAAACCATAAAAGGTTCCATCTAAACCTTTTATAACAAAAGGAGGATCTTCTCGGACGCCGACTCTGAGTACATGATTTTTGATGATTTTGTCACCACTGTTAGAATAGGAGTTTTGTGCAGGAGTAGTAAATGACGAAAGAATAAATATAAACAGCAGAAAAAGTTGCTTCATGCAATGAATAGATTTCCAATTTTTAGTTAACGTACAATTTCTATCATATAAAGATAAAAAAGTATTATAAATAAAAAATTTATGTAATTGATTAATGTGTGATTTTTTTAGATTAATCTAATCCTATTTATAAGTGATTAAATGTTCATTTTTGTAAAGAATTGAAAATAAGTCATTTACAAATATTAAAATTTGTATTTGATACAATTGTATACAACTCTGTTATAAATCCTGTGTTACAATTTCTTGTATAGTATATTTGTGTATTTGCGTGTTCAAATATAATGATTAAAATACTTTTGCTATGTTTGTTTCGAGCAAGTAATTAACCTCACTAAAGACACATGGACAAATATTCGTACATAGCAAATGCTCATGGTGATTACATCGAACAGATGTATGAAGCATACAAGCAAGATCCAAGCTCAGTTGATGAATCTTGGAGCAGATTTTTTGAGGGTTTTGAATTTTCTTTAGAGAAATTCGGAGAAAACCCAGAACTAGACGGAAACTCGACAACAAACTCAAGCGCAAACACATCTTCTTCTGTAAAAGGAGGTATTTCAGAAGAAATGCTACAAAAAGAAGTAGCAGTTCGACAACTAATTAATGCTTACAGATCTAGAGCACATTTAGTATCTGATACAAACCCTGTAAGAAAAAGAAAAGACAGACATGCAAGATTGGAATTAGAAGACTTTGGTTTATCTAAGGCTGATTTGAATACTGTGTTTTCAGCAGGTTCTTATTTAGGGATGGGTAATTCGAAATTATCTGAAATCATTGCACGCTTGGATAAGATCTATTTTGGTAAAATTGGATTTGAATTTATGTCAATCCGTGAGCCAGAAGTATTGTCTTGGATCCAAGGAAAAATCGAAAATGAATATCCAAATCATGAATTTTCGCAGGAGGATAAAAAACGTATCCTTGGTAAATTAAATGAGGCGGTAGTTTTTGAAAACTTCTTACATACTAAATATGTAGGTCAGAAAAGATTCTCACTAGAGGGTGGTGAATCTACAATTGCTGGTCTTGATACAGCGATCTTTACAGGTGCTGATTTAGGTGTTGAAGAAGTAGTTATTGGTATGGCTCACCGTGGTCGTTTGAACGTTTTAACCAACGTAATGGGTAAAACTTACGACGAGGTGTTCAACGAGTTTGAAGGTCAAGCAGTACCAGACGAAACAATGGGAGACGGTGATGTAAAATATCACTTAGGTTTCTCTTCTCAAATTGAAACTCATAATGGTAAAAAAGTGCGTTTGGATTTATCTCCAAACCCTTCTCACTTAGAAGCAGTTGATCCTGTAGTTTTAGGTGTAGTTAGAGCGAAAGTAGATTCTATCTACGAAAAAGACTCTAAACGTATTTTACCTATCTTAATACATGGTGATGCAGCAATCGCTGGTCAAGGTATTGTTTATGAAACAGTACAAATGTCTAACCTAGCTGGTTACGATGTTGGAGGTACTATCCACTTCGTAATTAACAACCAAGTAGGTTTTACAACTGACTTCGAGGATGCTCGTTCATCAATCTATTGTACAGATGTTTCTCAGTTGATTGAATCTCCAGTACTTCATGTAAATGGTGATCATCCTGAAGAAGTAGCTTACGCAATGAAGTTGGCTGTAGAATTCCGTCAACGTTATAACAGAGATATCTTTGTTGATATGGTGTGTTACCGTCGTCATGGTCATAATGAATCTGACGAGCCGAAGTTTACACAACCAAAACTTTACAATATTATCGCTAAGCACCAGAACCCAAGAGAGATCTACATTAAAAAGTTGATCGAACAAGGGGAAATGAATGCTCAATTAGCGAAGCAGATGGATAAAGAGTTCCGTCGTCTATTACAAGATAGATTGAACAATATTCGTCAACACCCACTTCCATATCGTCCACAAGAGTTGGAAATCCAATGGAAACAACTTAAAAGAGGTAAGGAAGCTGATTTTGATGAATCTCCAAATACATCAATTTCAGAAACTACTGTTGAGGCAGTTGGTCATGCGATCACTACAGTTCCAGAAGGTTTCAAACCTTTAAAACAAATTGATAAATTAATTGCAGAGCGTAAAGAAATGTTCTTCGATAAGAAGGAGTTCAACTGGGCTGCTGCTGAATTAATGGCTTATGGTTCTGTATTATTAGATGGTAAGATCGTTCGTTTATCAGGTCAGGATGTTCAAAGAGGTACTTTCTCTCACCGTCATGCTGTGTTAAACGATGCTGAAACAAATGAGAAGTACAGCTCTCTAGCAAACATTAGTAAGTTACAAGGACCGTTCTATATCTATAACTCTTTACTTTCTGAGTATGGTGTTTTAGGTTTTGAGTATGGTTACGCTATGGCTAACCCTAATGCTTTAACAATTTGGGAAGCACAATTCGGTGATTTCTCAAATGGCGCTCAAACTATGATCGACCAATTCATTACTTCAGGTGAAAGTAAGTGGGGTAGATCAAATGGTATGGTGATGTTATTGCCACATGGTTATGAAGGTCAAGGACCTGAGCACTCAAACGCTCGCCCTGAAAGATACTTGCAATTAGCAGCGCAGTACAACATCGTAGTTGGTAACTTTACAACTCCAGCAAACTTCTTCCATGCAATCAGAAGACAGTTAACTTGGGACTTCAGAAAGCCATTAATTGTAATGTCTCCTAAGTCTATGTTACGTCACCCTAAGTGTGTTTCTTCATTAGAAGACTTCACAAAAGGTAAATTTGAGGAAGTTTATGATGATGCATCAGTAAAAGACCCAGAAAAAGTAGAGAAAGTATTACTTTGCACGGGTAAGATGTATTACGACTTGTTAGAGCGTAAAGAAAGAGACAACAGAGATGACGTGGCAATTGTTCGTGTTGAACAAATCCACCCATTCCCTGAGAAAAAAGTAAATAAAATTTTAAAGAGATATTCGAATCATAAGTCATTGAAATGGGTACAAGAAGAACCTGTGAATATGGGTTATTGGACGTTTATCTTGAGAGCTTACAGAAATGAGGAGCAGTTGATTAAGATGAGGTTAGTGGCTCGTAGACCATCAGCTTCACCAGCAACAGGTTTCCCTAAAGTACATAAAGAAGAAACTGAGAGAATCGTTTCTGTAGCTTTCGATAAAGAGGACCTATAATATATATTAATCATGATTATCAAAGAAGTAGCTTTTAATTCTCCTGAACACAAATTATCAGTAGCATTACGTGATGAGGTTTTACGTAAACCGCTTGGCCTACAATTTTCTGAAGAGGAATTATCAGAAGAATTCGATAGTTACCATTTAGTAGCGATGAATGATTCTGATGAGGTGGTTGCTTGCCTTGTATTAAAACCAATAACACCTCAAGAAGTAAAAATGCGTCAGGTGGCTGTTAGAGAGGATCAGAGAGGGAAGAAGTTAGGTTCTTTGATGGTTCAATTCAGTGAAGTTTTTGCATTGGACAACGGGTTTGAATTAATCACACTCCATGCGAGAGAAGTAGCTGAAAAATTCTACGTTAAGCTTGAATACGATAAAGAAGGAGAGCTTTTCGAGGAGGTAGGTATTCCTCACTATAAATTTAAAAAGAAATTAGTCTAGAACTATTGTGACGGTGCTGAGAAGGTTCCGTCACCTAAAAATAAAAAACTATGAGCTTACAAATGACTGTTCCAGCTGTCGGTGAGTCAATCACAGAAGTAACTGTTGCAAAATGGTTAGTGGAAGATGGCGATACTGTTGAACTTGATGATGTTCTTTGTGAATTAGAATCAGATAAAGCAACTTTCGAACTAGTAGCAGAAGCAGACGGAGTTATTACAATTTCTCCAGATGCACAAGAAGATGCTGTTTTAGAAATTGGTGCTTTATTATGTACAATTGAAGAAGGTGAAGGTGCTCCAAAAGCAGCAGCTACATCTGAATCAGCTCCAGCAGCAGCTGCGTCTGAAGGTCCTAAAGCAACTGGCGAAGTTTTAGATATGGTAGTACCTACAGTAGGTGAATCTATTTCTGAAGTGACAATTGCAACTTGGACAAAAGAAGATGGTGATTTTGTAGAGTTAGATGATTTATTATGTGAAATCGAATCTGATAAAGCTACATTCGAATTAACTGCTGAAGCACAAGGAATTCTTCGTGTAATTGCTCAAGAAGGAGATACTTTAGAAATTGGTGCTCCTATCTGTAAAATTGAAGTAATGGAAGGTGATGCTCCTGCAGCAACTTCTGAAGCGGCACCTGCAGTTGAAGCTAGTGCGTCTGCTCCAACTTCTTCGAACTCAACATATGCAACGGGACATGCTTCTCCTGCTGCAGCAAAAATCTTAGCTGAGAAAGGTATCGACCCTGCAACAGTAAAAGGTACTGGTGTTGATGGTCGTATCACTAAAGAAGATGCAGAGAAAGCTCAAAAAACAGCAGCTCCTAAGAAAGAAGCTAAGAAATCTGAGGCAGCGGCAGCACCAGTTGCAGCTAACCCTGAAGATAGAGTACAACGTAGAGAGAAAATGACTGCATTACGTCGTACAGTATCTCGTCGTTTAGTTTCTGTTAAGAATGAAACAGCAATGTTGACTACATTCAATGAAGTTGACATGAAGCCTGTAATGGACTTGCGTAAGAAATATAAAGAGATGTTCAAAGACAAGCACGAGATTGGTCTTGGCTTTATGTCTTTCTTTACTAAAGCGGTAACTGTTGCGTTACAAGAGTGGCCTGCAGTAAATGCATACATCGATGGTAACGAAATCGTTTACAATGATTATGCAGATGTTTCAATCGCAGTTTCTGCACCAAAAGGTCTAGTGGTTCCAGTAATCAGAAATGCTGAATCATTAAGCTTGGCAGGTATTGAAAAAGAGGTAAGACGTCTTGCTTTGAAAGCTCGTGATAACAAATTAACTATTCCAGAAATGGAAGGCGGTACATTCACTATTACAAATGGTGGTGTATTTGGTTCTATGTTATCAACTCCAATTATTAATGCACCTCAATCAGCGATTTTAGGTATGCACAATATTGTGGAGAGACCAGTAGCTATTAATGGAGAAGTACAAATTCGCCCTATAATGTATGTGGCATTGTCATATGACCATAGAATCATTGATGGTAGAGAGTCTGTAAGCTTCTTAAAACGAGTGAAAGAACTTCTTGAAGATCCAATTAGATTACTATTGGATGTTTAATTGAATAAACATATGCTTAGGCTCATGCAGATCTTTGCATGAGCCATTTTAATTACACTACACAAACAAAGAATCTTGTCAGCTTACTGTCTTGATTCTGATACTTAAAAAACCTTGTAAAGGAACAGTTATGACATACGACTTAACAGTTATAGGTTCAGGTCCTGGTGGATATATTGCAGCTATCCGCGCAGCACAATTAGGCATGAAAGTAGCCTTAATCGAAAAATATAATACTCTTGGTGGTACATGTTTAAATGTTGGATGTATTCCTTCAAAAGCACTATTGGATTCATCAGAGTTATACCATCAAGCAGTACACCGTTTTGCTGAGCATGGTTTAGAAGCAGAAGCTCCAAAAATTAACTTTGGTAAAATGATTTCAAGAAAGGGTGAAGTAGTTAAACAAACTACTGACGGTATCGCTTTCTTGATGAAGAAAAATAAAATTGATGTTTACCACGGCTTTGGGTCGTTTGTAGATAAAAATACAATCAAGATTGAAGGTGAAGAGTCTAAGATCATCAATTCTCAAAAGACAATTATTGCAACTGGTTCTAAGCCAGTAATGTTGCCGTTTATTGAGTTTGATAAGAAAAGAGTTATCACTTCAACTGAAGCATTAGAATTAAAAGAAATTCCTAAGCACCTTATCGTAATTGGTGGTGGTGTAATTGGTCTTGAGTTAGGTTCTGTTTATGCAAGATTAGGAGCAGAAGTAACTGTAGTAGAATATGCAGACGCTTTAATTCCTACAATGGATGTTTCAATGGGTAAAGAAATCCAAAGAGTTCTTAAGAAGGAAGGATTTAAATTTAACCTAAAAACTAAAGTTGATTCAGTTAAAGTAGAAGGCGAAGAAGTTGTTGTTAAAGCAACTGACAAAAAAGGAAAAGAAGTAGAAATCAAAGGTGATTACTGCTTAGTTTCTATTGGTCGTCGTCCTTACACTGATAAATTGAACTGTGAAGCAATCGGTGTAAAATTAGACGATAGAGGTAGAGTAGAGGTAGATGAACATTTACAAACTTCTGTAGATGGTATTTATGCTATTGGTGATGTAGTAAAAGGTGCTATGTTGGCGCATAAAGCTGAGGAAGAAGGTGTGTTTGTTGCAGAGCATATCAACGGTCAAAAGCCTCATATCAATTATAAATTGATTCCTGGTGTTGTTTATACTTGGCCAGAAGTGGCGTCTGTAGGATATACTGAGCAAGAGTTGAAAGAATCGAAAAGAGCTTACAAGTCTGGTTCATTCCCATTCAGAGCATCAGGTAGAGCAAGAGCTTCTATGGATATTGATGGATTAGTTAAAGTTTTATCAGACAAAGAAACTGATGAGATTTTAGGTATGCACATCATTGGCCCTAGAGCTGCAGATATGATTTCTGAAGGAGTTGTTGCAATGGAGTATAGAGCGTCAGCAGAAGATATTTCTAGAATGTCACATGCTCACCCTACTTATTCTGAAGCAATTAAAGAAGCTTGTCTTGCTGCAACAGGAGATAGAGCATTGAATATGTAATCAACATATTGAAATAAATAAAAAGGCTGCTAGAAGTTACATTCTAGCAGCCTTTTTTATACTCAAACAAAGGAATGATATTAATTTTTTCAGAGTGGTAAACTGATTTAGTTATGTAGCGACTGATATAGGTTATTTTAAAACTATTACCAATTACTACTGAAAATGAGAAGCTTAAAATTCATAGTACTGTTTAGTGTTTTTTTATCTTTTTCTTTACTTGCTCAAGATGAAAAGTCAGGAGCAGCAGATGCATCTGCCAATGCAAACAACCCATTAGCCGACCTAAAGGCATTTAATATTCAGTTTAACTATCAAACCGGTTTAACTGGAGTAGATGGGATGAATATGGTTACGTCTTTTAGGTATGCTCAACCTGTAGGTAAAATCCTTTTCAGAGCAACGTTGCCAACATTGACAGTAAACCGCCCATCAGATAATTCTTCAGTAACAGGGTTAGGTGATTTCAACTTATTTGCAACCTATTTAGCAACTTCCTCGTCTTCTCCTGTTCAGTTTGGTGTAGGACCGATGGTTTTTGCACCTACCTCAACAGCGGTTTCTACTGTTAGTGGTCCTGGAGGGAGTTTGGTCAATAATTATGATGTAAGTCTGGGTGCAAATAACTGGCAAGTTGGTGGAGCTTTGGTACTCTTCATTGCTAAATCAAAAATGTTTCAATGGGGAGGATTAGTGACATGGACAGTAGGTGTAGGAGAAGATTCTGAACTTACCGATAATCAGGGAAACGCATTGGATGCGGATGAAAATTTGGCAGCAATACAACCTTTTTATTTCTTTCAGTTAGGTAAAGGGAATTATCTAAGAGGTGCACCCATTTGGACCATGGATTTCACCAATAGTAAATATAACTTTCCCATCGGAATAGGTTATGGTAAAGTACTGAAATTAGGGTCTACAGTTTTTAACCTGTTTATAGAGCCACAATACGCTGTATATTCTCAAGGAGTAGGGCAAAGTAGTTTTCAAATCTTCAGTTCTATTAATATGCAGTTTTATGGAGGTAAGAAATAAAAAAAGCCATTACAAAACATAGTGTTTGTAATGGCTTTTTTAGAATATCTTTTCTGATATATTATTCAGCAGGAGTTTCTGCTGGTGCTTCCTCAGGAGTTTCAGGAAGAGTAGTTGGAACAGGCATATCAGCTGCGTTCTCGATACTGTTTGATGTCTGGATATTTGCAGAGTTGTCTTTTGGAATAAAAATGTTTACACCAATTGACAATACAAATAAAGAAATAGCCAACACCCAAGTTGCGTTTTCAATCCAAGTTGATGCTCTTCTCGCACCCATCATTGAGCTACTAGCAGCGCCCATATCACCTGTAAATCCACCACCCTTAGAATCTTGTGCTAATACTAATAAAGTAAGAAGCACTGCGATGATAAGGATTAGGATTATAAAAAAGTACATCATTGTATTGTAATGTTAATGCTTTATGTTAATCCTTTTTCAAGAATTCAATCCGTTCTGCAAAGAAACTAGCTTTATTTGGATTTTTCAAGATAAGATGTTGATAAATTGAGATTGCTTCGTCTTTTTTTCCTTGTTTCTCTAACAATTTGGCGAAACTCTCAGTTTGTGGAATACTATAACCTTGTAATGCCTGATCGGATAGGTCGATTTGTTCAAGATTTTGCTCTTCCAGATCTAATTCATTCTGAGAAATGCTAGGATGAACTTCAATAAAATTATCAATAATATTTTTTTGATGCCCTTTCTTGTCAACTTGAACAGGGTCAAAGTTGTTGAAATCAATGATGTTTTCGTCATTCATATTATCAACACTATGGAGGTAATCCTCATCTTTAATCGTTTCATCAAAGCTAGAAGTGTCATAACTAGGGAAGGAGTACTCAGTAAACCCATCCGAAGTCTCTTCTACTTTATTTTCCTCTTTCGATGTAATAGATAGAGTATCTGAATCGATATTTTCATCTTCAGATAAATCTTTTATGATCTCTTCTTCCGATTGTTTCTTAGTATTTAAAAACCCTTGGAAACGATCCATCATTTCTTCAGAGCTCATGATATTATTAGACTCATCTTCTGGAGAAGCTAATGGTGCATCATTTACTGCTGAATATTCATCTTCTATTTGCTCTTCTTGGAAATCAGAGGCAGTTTCAGATTCAATGGTGTGGTTAGAAATGATTTCTTCCTCATCATTTTTTTTGTCTTCCTCTTCTTCATTCATAAAAGAAGTGGGTTCTGACCCTTCAGGTTGTTCTTGTTGAGCTGAAAGTTTAGCTAATTCTGCTAAAATTTCATCTGCAATACTTGTATCAACTTTTTGTTCTACCTCTTCAGTAGATTGTAAATCTTCAGCATGTTCTAGATCATTTAATATCTGATCTTCTAAAGTAGCTTCATCAACTTCTTGTGTTTCAGAAATGAAATTACTTTCATCTTCTGCTGAATCAACTATAGAATCATTATCCTCATCAGGTACTTCTTCTTCAATGACATGATTTGTTGAAGCTTCACTTTCGTTAGTGATATGCTCTAAAATATCATCTACTTCCTCATTCTCATCACTTATAGATAAGTAATCATTGTTATCATCTGAGAGTTTATCCAGTGTTTCGTGTTCATCACTTTCAATCTCAATTCCAGAAGTATCGGGAAGATTGATATCACTGTCAAATGTTGTATTTAAATAAGCTTGAAGAGAAGGTCGGTGGGTAACATAAGCAGCAGCACTCTTCACATATTCGGCTTTACCTTCTTCAGCTTTAGCTAAAAGCACATGAAGGGCAGCGAAATAAGGATAATTTTCGATAGCTGCTTTAATATCATCAATATCTCTATAAGAAACCGATTGTGGGTTCTTAAGCCATTTTTCAATCAAAGTTAGATCCACAGTAAGTATTAAAAAAGTAGTGTGATGGGGGATTCATTATAATTGGATATGGACAGTATAACCATCCATATCCAAATATACATTAATCTTTACCAATCTGCTAGTGCTTTTTGGAAAGTATCGTAGATAATTTGCTCGAAAATCACGTCAATTGCCTCTGTTTCGACCTGTTGAACGGTTTGGTTACCTGGGAAGTCATAGAAAAATGAGAATCCTTGATCAAAACTTTTTTCATCATCATAGTTGTTGATAAAATTGGTTTTTACAGTGATCGTTAAACGTTGTTGTTGCGTTTGCTGACTCTCGCCACCACCAGGAGATACAGGAGTAACTCTATAACCTGTTATAGCTCCACTAAATTCAATGTCGCCTTTTTGACCTTGAGGGGCAGGTAATAAACTTGTGTTTCTTAGAATATACTGCGTTAAGTCATCAGTAAACTGAAAGGCCATGGTTGCAGGGCCATCAGAAGCCTCATTTGTATAGGGCTCAATAGAAAAAGTTTTGATCCTAGGGTCTATATTGACACCTGAGAATGTGAATTTCACACCTGTACAAGCGGATATTGCTAAAAAACAGATGATTAAATATTTATAACTGAATTTTATGTTATTCATCAAGTTCGTATTGTTTGATTTTTCTATAAAGTGTCCTCTCTGAAATTCCTAGATCTTGTGCAGCGTACTTTCTTTTGTTGTTATTCTTCTGAAGTGCTTTGATGATCAATTCTTTCTCTTTTTTCTCAATTGAAAGTGATTCCTCTTCTTCTTTTACCTCAACCATATTATCGATGTCGTAAGTATTTTCAGAATACTCATCATCATTTGTTATAATAATTGGTTGTTCTTGAGTAGGAGGAGTTGGAGGGGTATATTTCACAGGGGTGGTATTAGGTCTTACCGTTAAACCTGTTTCATTTGACATAGGTGCTGTAGTTGATGATGTCTTGTGTTCATCAATTACACTACTAAATAATTTAGGATTTTCTTGAATGACAGTATTTGCATTGGTTTTACCTTGTGCTAACTGAAGAACAATTTTTTTCAAATCATTCATGTCCTGTCGCATGTCGAATAAAACCTTGTATAAAATATCTCTTTCATTTAATCCCTGATCTTCATTCTCTAAAACTCTAAGTTTATTACTAGTAGCATGAGGGAGATATTTCTGCATCGTCTCTAGAGTAACAAGACGGTTTAACTCAAGTGCAGACATTTGTTCTGCCAAATTCTTGAGCTGTCGAATATTTCCGGGGAAAGGGAAGTTGATAAGTACATGTTTTGCTTCCGGAGTAAGCGATAAAGGTTGAACGTGGTATTGTTCAGCAAAATCTGTTGCAAATTTTCTGAATAAAAGTTCAATGTCATTACCTCTTTCTCTTAAAGGAGGAACTTGTATAGGTACAGTATTTAAACGGTAGTAGAGATCTTCTCTAAATTTTCCTTTTTGGACGTTTTTAAGAAGATTTACATTAGTCGCAGCAACGACCCTTACATCCGTTTTTAATACTTTAGAAGATCCAACTCTAATAAATTCTTTATTTTCGAGAACCCTTAAAAGTCTAGCTTGAGTTTCTACAGGCATCTCACCAATCTCATCTAGGAAAATTGTTCCGCCGTCTGTTACCTCAAAATATCCTTTTCTAGTTTCATTTGCACCTGTAAATGAGCCTTTTTCATGACCAAAAAGCTCAGAGTCTATTGTTCCCTCAGGAATTGCTCCACAGTTAATAGCGATGAATTTACCATGTTTTCGGGCACTTAATTGATGTATTATTTTTGAAAAAGATTCTTTACCGGAACCACTTTCACCTGTAATCATTACAGTCAAATCAGTAGCTGCTACTTGAGCTGCTACTTGAATCGCATGATTTAAACTAGGTGCGTTTCCTATAATACCAAATCTTTGTTTTATTGATAATAATTCTCTATTCTCCATCAAGGGTAAAATAATTTTTTATCGTATGACTATTTGTCATGACAAAATTACAATAATTTATTTATGATTGATAGAAAAGAATAGCTAATACCAAGTTTGATGACCAAAGTCTGTGTTAATTTTTTTTAAATGGTAGCGAATTTATGCTAATCGTTGAATTTTTTTTTTCTACTTTTGTCACGTATCGAATTTTTACCTAATTTTTAACCTCGTATTAAACAGCCATGTCTTTCAATTTCAGATCAAACAAACTTCTTTTAGGGTTGTGCATGAACAAAGGGAAATCTATGCAGCATCTTGCTAAAATTATGGGTTTACCGCTTTGTACTTATGATTTAAATCAAATTGCAAAACAATTCGAAGATGAAGGTTTGGTTACCAACCTAAATATCAGCCCAAAGGGAACTTTTGCTGATGTGACAGATTTAGGTCTAAACAAGATAAACGAATTATAAAATATATATAAGATATTAATATATGAAATGAGAATTACTACTTTTAAGCCTGAGGTTATTACCTTAGGCTTTTTTAATTCCCTATCCTTCCACAAGTTCTGCTGTATTGATATCTAGCCTCGGGGTTGCCTTGTTTTGCGGCAGTTTCCCAAAAGATACAAGCCTTGTCTCTGTCCTTTTTGTAGAGGAAATAATGCCAGCCCAAATAATAGTTTACTTCTTTTTTATAAGTAGGGTGATTTACCAACTGCATAAACATATCTTTGGCAAGTTCATATTGTTGATTATTCTGATAAGCGATACCTGCCTCTAAAACAGCTCTTTCTTTATAATTATCATCATTGATAGCTTTTTCATAAAAATCACCTGCCTTAGCAAAATCCATTTTTAAATCGCCTAGTGATTTTCCCAGCCAAAAGTAAACTGCATTAGGATTTGATGAATATTCTAAAGATTTTTCGAGATAATCCGTTGCTTTATTTTCTAGTCTTCTTAGGAAATATGCTCTGCCTAAATAGTAATAAGCATCTGAAAGTAATTGATTGTCTTCTTTGAATTTATGTAAGTTAGGTTCCAGGTAATCTATTGCTCTATTTGCTTGTCTTTTTGAGACATAAATACCTGCTGTAATAATATCTGCTTGATCATGTGCATCTAACTCTGTTAGCTCTTTTACATCGAGCATAGCTTGGTCAAGATGCATTTCTTCAAGGTTTATTTTTGCGTTTTCATACGTAGACGCTGCCAGTTTACTCTGGCGTTGGACGAAAAAAGATACAATTCCAATCATTACCGCAGCGTAACCTGCTACCATTAATGGCATCCATTTCTTTTTGCTCTTTTTGTCTTTAGCTTTTTCTTGCTCAAGATCTTCTTTTATTTCTTCTCTCTGTTTATTGCGTTCCTCTGAATAACGGTTTTCTTCCTGAGCTGAAGTGTTTTCAGTAGTATATAGGTCTTCTTGTTGTATACCATAATCGTAACGAAATCTTTTGCTTTCGTTGATCAACGTATCATATGCTTCATTGATTTGCTTGAATTTTTCTTCAAAGCTTTCGTTATTTCCATTTACATCAGGATGGTATCTTTTGGCAAGGCTTAAGTAAGCCTTCTTAATCTGTCGTTTGTCAGCCCCTTTTTCTATTCCTAGAATTTCGTAGTAATCTATTTTCATTTTTTGAAAAACTTATAAGAAGAATGTGGTGGGTTAATAGTGTGATAAAATGTAAAGATTCATAGACATTGGTTTACAAATGTAATGTATTAAGAATACAAATTGTAATTTATCAATATAAGTATATTAGTATTTTTACGGCTATAACAAATATAAAGTTATAGCCGTGAATATTATTGTTCCATTAGAAATGTGAAATCATCAGATGGTTGAAGTTCGTATGGAACTTTATCTTTTTCGAAAATTCTAGCAGAAAGAGGCCCTTCTAACGTTATTTTATTTCCAGAAACATGAAGCCAAGATCCCTCTCTTAGTCCAACAACTATCTGGTCATTGTAAGCATGGAATTCTTTGATTCTTGTTTCTCTTGTTTCACCCATATGTTTAGAATTTGGATCAGGATCCAAATAGTGGGGGTTTAAGTTGAAAGGCACTAGAGCTAGTGCATTTAGTGTTTTTGGATGAACAATAGGCATATCATTGGTCGTATTAATTGTAAGACCTGTGATATTTGAACCTGCACTTGTTCCCATATAACGTAATCCTTCACTTACTTTAGATTGGATAACATCGATAAGGCCCTGATTAATAAGTTGATCAAGTAGAACAAAAGTGTTGCCTCCCCCAGTGAAAATGGCTTTAGCTTCTTCTAATGCCTTTTTAGGATTATCAAATTCATGTAAACCATGCATTTTGAATCCTAACTCATTAAATTTGGTTTTAGCAACGTTGGTATATTCGTCATGAGAAATACCTCCAGGACGGGCAAATGGAATAAAGATAACTTCTTCAATTCCATCAAAAAATGATTTGATAGCATCTTCACAATAAGCTAAATAGCCTTTACCATGAACGGTAGAAGTACTAACAATCAATAAATTTCTTTGATTCATTATTTAGGTTTAATTAGGCTGTGACAAAATATCTTTTTAACCAAGAGTTTCCAGCATCAACAATCCATTTCGATTTAAAGTCTCCAAGATTAAGTACTGTATTGTCAAAAATCTTTGTAGTAGGGGTGATAGTGCCTTCCGAAACTAGTTGTTTCGCTTCGTTTAATTTGAATGTTGCAACTTCTTCGCCTTGTAAGTATGCAATGGTTGTTCTTTCAAAAAGGGAAATATTTAAATGCGATTCAATCTGTTTAATAACGCCTACACATTTATCAATTGAACAGCCAGAAGCAGCAGCGGTATTTTCATCTACTGCAATGACAATAAATTGATTGTAAGGGATATCAAAACTACTTTGTAAATCAGAACCGTGTGCGTTCCAAGATTCTGTGAACTGTAGTAACGAGTTTTTGATAAGAGTGATTTCTTCTGAAGTAAAAGCTCTATTTGATTGATATATCCAAAGGCGTGATGAATCCGCTAGTGTGTCTAAATTTTTGTACATAAATCTTTTTTTTCGCAATATAAAAAGAAAAAGCGAGTGCATAACTAATATACACTCGCAGTAATAGATTCTAGAGACTTGGTTAAAGACCTTTTGAAGAAGCAACAAGCTCGGCAATATCCATTACCTGAACTTCTTTTTCTTTCTCTTTATTTTTTATGCCGTCACTCAGCATTGTCATACAGAATGGACAGCCTACTGCTACAACTTTTGCATCAGTTTTTAGTGCTTCTTCGGTACGTTCGATATTGATATCTTTATTTCCAGACTCAGGTTCTTTGAACATTTGAGATCCGCCAGCACCACAGCAAAGGCCATTTGTTTTGCAACGTTTCATCTCAACAAGGTCAGCATCCAATGCTTCAATCACACTTCTTGGAGCCTGATAAACATTGTTTGATCTACCTAAATAACATGAATCATGGAAGGTGACTTTTTTGCCCTTATAAGCATTTCCGTCTTCCAATGTTAAACGTCCTTCATTAATTAAAGATTGCAAAAACTGAGAGTGATGCAATACTTCGTAATCTCCCCCTAAGGCTGGATATTCATTTTTTATCGTATTGAAGCAGTGTGGACAAGCAGTAACGATTTTCTTTATTTCGTAAGCATTTAATACCTCAATATTTTGCATTGCTTGCATTTGAAATAAGAATTCATTTCCTGCTCTTCTTGCAGGATCTCCTGTGCAACTTTCTTCAGGTCCTAATACAGCAAAGTTAACATCTACCTCATTTAATATTTTTACAAAAGCTGTAATCACTCTTTTATATCTATCATCATAAGAACCAGCACAACCTACCCAAAATAAAACCTCAGGGTGCTTGCCTTGTTCTACCATTTCGGCCATAGTAGGCACTTTTAGAAAATTATTTTCAGCCATTTGTGTTGTTATTATGCGTCTTGTTCTTCAGTTTTTGTTTTCTTGATTTCTTGCGTACGTAGTTCTTCTCCCCATTTAAAACGGTCACTAGCAGCAAATGCCCAAGGAGCTTGGTTATTCTCAATATTTTGGAAGACCATATTCCATTCTTGTGGTGTTCCTGATTCCTCCATTGCAACATATCTTCTCATGTCTAAGATAATTCCAAGGGGATCTATATTGATAGGGCAGGCTTCAGCACATGCATTACATGATGTACAAGCCATTAATTCTTCTTTAGAAATAAAGTCTCCGTATAATGATTTTCCGTCATCTTGGAAGGTTCCGCCATTGGCATCGATGTTTTTACCAATTTCTTCTGCTCTGTCTCTAACGTCCATCATCACTTTTCTTGGAGATAATTTCTTGCCAGTAATATTTGCAGGACACTGTGATGTACAACGACCACATTCTGTACAAGAATAGGCATTCATTACATTCCTCCATGAAAGATCCTGAACATCTTTTGCACCAAAAGTGGGCATTTCATCAGATTCTCCAGCATCAGTGTTATCTACCGGCATACCAAGCATGATCTTTACTTCATTGGTAACAGAGTCCATATTGCTCATTTGTCCTTTAGGTTCCATCTTAGCAAAATATGTATTCGGGAAGGCCAAGAAGATATGAAGGTGCTTAGAGTATGTGACATATACTGCAAAAGCAAAAATACCTAAGATATGTACCCACCACGCTGTGCGTTCAATTGCTACTAAAGCTGTTTCTGATAAACCTGCAAAAATGGGAACAAACAATTGTGATACAGCGAAAGTACCTACAGGAGGGTAGTGCTCATTTCCTAGTGTTTGCAATACAGCATCTGTAGCATTCATTGAGAAAAGCATTGTCATTAGAATTATTTCCGCATATAAGATGTAGTTGGCATCTCTGTAGGGCCATCCTTTCATCTCGTCCATGTGAAACCTCGGGATTCTTAATGCATTACGTCTTATTAGAAAGATAAAACAAGAAACTGTTACCAATAAGGCCATAACTTCAAAAAAGCTACCAAGGAAATGATAAACTCCTGAAGGAATAACATTTGAAAAAATTCGGTGTTGACCTGTTAAGCCATCAATTACTATCTCTAAAACTTCGATATTGATAAGAAGAAACCCTGCATAAACTGCAAAGTGCATGATGCCAACCACCGGACGATCAAACATTTTTTGTTGTCCAAATGCTAATCTGAACATGTTTGCTAGTCGTTTGTTTTTGTCTCCTTGTACTTCTATGTCTTTTTTTCCAAGTTGTATATTTCTATAAATGAATCTAGCTCTTTTGGTTACAAGATACCCTGTTAAACCGATTGCAGCCACAAAGAGTAGTTGTTGCACAATCTGTATCATAGTGTCTAAAAATTATTGTGTGTTTATTGTTTATTGTGTAACTCTCAAATACATAAAAATGTTATGCAAGCAGAGTATTTTTTACTAATAAAGTAGATTAAAAAGAGATTTACAAATATTTTGTTATAATCTTGGCGGTAAATATAAGTAAGCAGTTTTGGAAAAATCACGTATCTGATTAAAATATTGTGATTATTACACTTATTGAGAATAATTCTAAATTGAATAATCATTCATTTATTTTTGTAAAATATAATTATTCTTAGTTCAGTTTTACTTTCTAGATTCAATTAAATCTTAGTATTTAGGATGTGTATATTAAGATGGGAGATTTCGTTTTAGAGATTTTATTTTAATTAATACTTGTGGTAGTAATAATGATAAATAAATCTTCTAAATTGATGACTGCCATAAACTAAAATAGCAATGACAAGAAAAAATATATTTATACCATACACTATAATTTTACTGTTACTCTCAATTACTGGATATGGTCAAGCCAATAAATGGGAGTTAGTGACACTGGACAGTTATAAGAATAAGAACATCAAATATGCTGATTTTACATATGACCCAAATGTCAGAACTGTGCAGTTATATGCCGTTGGTGGAGATCAGTTAAACAAACAACTTAACCTTCCTTTTGTCTTTTTGAATAAACGAACACCACTTGTTTTGGAGTTTGATGTGTTTGGTGATGATGCAGATTATTATGAAGCCGAAATAGTTCATTGCAATAGAGATTGGACACCTTCAGAGTTACAGCCAATTGAGTTTATGAGAGACTATAATTCTTTCAAACTAAATGAATTCGATTTTTCAATGAGTACAAAGGTCCCTTATGTGCATTTTATATTTCAGTTACCGCAAGTTAAAATGTCCGGTAATTATGTATTGAAGGTCTATAAAGAGGGGGATAAGAATGATCTAATTATCACAAGAAGATTTCTGGTAGCTGAAACAACTGCAGCAATTGTGGGTGAGGTAGTGGATAGAAACGGTAGTGAGAGGAGGTACAAACAACAGATAGATTTTAAAGTTAATTACGGTGACCTTACGGTAGTGAATGCGATGAGAGATTTTTCTGTAGCCATTTTACAAAATGGAAGATGGGATAACTCTATAGAAAACCTTAAGCCTAGATTTATTCGTGGACATGAGCATATATTAGACTATTCATATGGGAATGGGGAGAATACCTTCTGGGGTTTAAATGAATTTAGAGTTTTTGAGACAAGTAGTCTCAATGGTGGAGGAGCAACAGTATCGTCTGTAGATGTGATGAAAAACTTCAATAAGGTTAGATTGCATGAAGACTTAATAAGAAATGGTAAAGCTTTCAATCAGCAAAGAGTAGATTACAATGGAAATTATCTGATTTATGCATCAGGGAAAAGAGATCATTGGTTAGAAGCTGACTATATGGAAGTAATTTTCTCACTAAAGGCAGAAACGCCTTTCCCTGGAGATGTTTATGTGTATGGTGGATTTTCGGAATGGCAGCTGAATGAAGAATACAAGATGGTTTATGATGATAAGGCAAGAAAATATTTTGGGTCGGCACTACTAAAACAAGGGCGATACGACTATATGTATACTGTTTTAGATACAAAAAATAGGGAAAGAGATAATATAACTGCAGAAGGAAGTTTTAATTTGACAAGAAATATATATGACATAATTGTCTATTATCGGGGCCCTGGAGATAGGGGGGACAGAATTGTAGCATACAAAAAATTAAATACAAAGCGATGATAATTAATGTGTTTACATTGGTTAGCATAAAAAAATAAGAAGGATGCTTGCGTATTAATCAAAATACACCCACCTTTGCACCGCATTAAACAAAAACGCTCCTGTTGAAGGGTACTCGGGATGTAGCACAGTCCGGTTAGTGTACCTGGTTTGGGACCAGGGGGTCGCAGGTTCGAATCCTGCCATCCCGAC
>NZ_CANDOA010000011.1:0-184669 GCF_947387565.1 Flammeovirga sp. SubArs3
CGAACAGAGCAGTTAAGCCCTACAGTGCTGATGGTACTGGGTTAACCCCCGGGAGAGTAAGTCGGCGCCACATTCATTAGATATAGAAGGTTAGTTAACACAAGATGTTAGCTAACCTTTTTTTGTGTTATAAACTATTTTGATATTTTGACAACTCTAAAGTGAGTTTAAGGTAATACCACGATATTAATGTGTCAAAAGCAGGTTATGGAAAATAAACAACCATTAAATAAGGAATAAAAAAGCACCTTGTTGAACTAATAACAAGGTGCTTTACTATAATTTATAATACAGATGAAAATTAAATTTCATCATCAATATCTAATTCAAACTTTTCTAAGTTATCGATATCTTCATCCCATTCATCGATATTTAAATCTTCTAATGTGTCATATAAGTCAGACTCGTTATCGAATAATTGGTCTTCAAAATCAAGAGTAGCAAAATCTTCCATGTGTTTTATTTTTAGGAGTTTTAAATAATTTTCACATATAAATACGACTCCCTGTAGTGTTGAGTTGATCCTATTTACAGTTATTTTGTTTAAATTTTGAAGATTTTTTCTGCTACGAAAATGTCAGTATATAGTTGTTTATTAGTGTGTTATATTACATTTTATTTCGTCCAAATAAAGGTCCAGTTTTCAGAGGATGTATCACATGATCGATTTTGATTCTGATCATCTGTGCCTCATCAATGAAATTGGTTTCTGCCTTAGTGTAGCTCCTCTCATTGATATACTGAATGGATAAACTGATATTCTTATATACCTTATTTGTTAGTCCAACTAATAGTCTGTTAGAACTGACTCTTGAGTTGGGGTCTGTCAAAGTAAAGAAAGGTTCAGCCGATAATGTGAATTGACCTATGGGGGATGGAAACTTTACTGCTGGGTTATACCTTAACCTAAATCTAAAGTCTCTTTCTGGATCTGTAAAGGTTTGTTCTTCAAATCGTACTCTTTGTTGTACAGTAATATCACCAATTCTAAATTTATAAACAAAGTCTTGGTAGTATCTAATTTCCTCTGCTGCTACAGTACCATTTACATACATAATACCTCCCCTAACATAGCTTACATTACTTAAATCATAATGTAAACCTGTTCTAAATTGACCCCGATATTCTTCTGGATTGCCATATTGCCTCCACCCAAAATCAGAATCAATAGAAAATTTGTAGGATAATTTATATTTATTGAAATAATGTAGCCATAAGAAGTCTTGCCCAAACAAGTCTGATGCTGAGATTAATGTCAATAAGAAAACTAAATACCCAATGAGTGTTTGATAGTGAATTTTAATATTCATACTGATGAGTCACGATAAGTATATTTGTACAAGCTGTAACAAATATAGGTTATAAATAATTAGAAGTAAGATGATTGGTATTAATGAATAGGTTAATAAAAATTAAAGTTTAACTATAAACAAAATAAATTTTAAAATTAAGAATTTTTCAGAATTAATTAACAATTACTAACTGTTCTCGTTCTTTATTTTATCTTTGCGTGATCAACAATTATTTAAACGCAATGAGACGTAAATTCCTATTTTTATTATTAACCATTTTTTTGGGTTCTATTCATTTGAACACTTTCGCTCAGAAGAAGAAAAAGAGTAAAGGTAAAAAAGTAGAAGAAACAGAAACAACTTCAACCAAAAAGAAAAAAGGTGATTTAAAAACCTACGATGAGGTGATTACAGATAAAGCCATTTCTGATGATGGCCTATTTACTACACACAAAGTAGGGGATAAATATTACTTTGAAATAAAGAATGAACTTCTTGAGAAAGAGATCCTTGTAGTGAGTAGAATTTCAGGTCATGTGCAAGGTCTAAATTTCGGAGGAGCCGGAATGAAATCAAGACCTCAACAAGTGATCCGTTGGCAAAAACAAGATGAGAAGGTTTTGTTAAGATCGGTATCTTATAATAGTGTAGCTAGCTTAGAAGATCCTATTTATAAATCGGTTAAGAATAACAATTTTGAACCCATCATCCAAACCTTTAAACTAGAAGCCATCAGTACTGATTCATCTGCATTTGTTATTGATGTTACTTCTTTATTTACAACTGATGTACCTATGTTAGGTGCATTAAGAGATTCAGAAAGGAAACACTTTGGTATTAAAGGTTTAGATTCAAAAAGGAGTATCGTTACTTCAATGAAATCATTTCCTAAAAATGTAGAAGTGAGACATGTCTTGACTTACAAAGGAGATAAACTTCCTGATAATCAATTGACAAAAACTCTTTCTATTGAAATGAACCAATCGTTTATTGAACTGCCGGAAGTTCAATGGCAACCACGTTATTATGATCCAAGAGTTGGATATTTTTCTGTAATGCAGACGAATTATAGTTTAGATGAACATAAAGCAGCTACACAGAGATTTATTACACGTTGGAAGTTAGAGCCAAAAGATTGGGATGCTTATAAAAGAGGTGAATTGGTAGAACCTATAAAACCTATTGTTTATTATATAGATCCAGCGACTCCTTTAAAGTGGAGAAAATATATTAAAAATGGTGTTGAAGCTTGGCAGGAATCTTTTGAATTAGCCGGTTTTAAAAATGCTATTATTGCAAAAGATGCACCTACAAAGGAAGAAGATCCAGATTGGAGCCCTGAAGATGTACGATACTCAGTAATAAGGTATATTACTACTCCTATCCAAAACGCACAAGGACCTCATGTACACGATCCAAGAACAGGTGAGATTTTAGAGTCAGATATTCTTTGGTACCACAATGTTATGAAACTTTTAAGAAATTGGTGCCTAATCCAAACAGGAGCAGTAAATGCAGATGCTCAGAAAGCAAAGTTTGATGATGAATTGATGGGTAAACTTATAGAGTTTGTAGCAACGCATGAAGTAGGACATACATTAGGCCTTCCTCATAATATGGGTTCTAGTAGTAATTATACAGTAAAGCAATTAAGAACACCTGGATTTGTACAAGAGAATGGTGTTGCTCCTTCGATAATGGATTACGCAAGGATGAATTATGTTGCTCAACCAGAAGACAAAGGTGTAGGTCTATATCCCATCATTGGCCCATACGATAAGTGGTCAATACAATATGGTTACCGATTAACAGAAGCAAATTCTGCATTAGAGGAAAAGCCTATTTTAAATCAATGGATCAAAGAAAGAGCAACTAACCCATGGTATAGATTTGGAGCACAGCAGTGGCCAAAAGTTATAGATCCATCGGCTCAGACTGAAGATTTGAGTGATGATGCGATGGAAGCAAGTGAGTTAGGAATTAAAAATTTAGAAAGAATAGTTCCTCAACTTATTACTTGGACTAAGAGAGAAGGCCAGTTCTATAACGATCTTGAAGAATTGTACTTTAATGTAATCTCTCAATATAATAGATATATGGGTCATGTATCGAACAATGTTGGTGGAGTAATTATTAATCATAAAACAACAGAACAAGAAGGTGAGGTATATGTTCCTGTACTGAAGGACAAACAGAAAAGAGCCATCACATTTTTAAATGAACAACTCTTTACTACACCTACTTGGTTAATTAATAAAGAAGTATTGTCGAAAATCCAGTACTCTGGTAATGTTGAAGAAATACAAAAACTTCAATCAAGAACCTTGAATAATCTGTTTGATAATGATCGTTTAAATAGAATGATTGATAATGAAGCGTTGAATGGAGAAGCTGCTTATTCTATTCTAGAAATGAACGAAGACCTCAGAAAATCTATTTGGACAGAATTAAGATCGGTGAGAAAAATTGACACTTATCGAAGAGATCTTCAAAGAGAACATATAAAAGTACTTGCACTAAAACTTAAGGATGATAAGAATTCAAGTTTTGATGTTCAAGCTGTGGTTCGATTAGAGTTAAGTAAGATTCTTAAAGATGCTAAATCTGTGAGGTATAAATACAAATCTACTTCTATGGAAGCCGCACATATCAATGATATTATAGCAAGAATTGAGAAAGTATTTGATAATAAATAAATCATATTCTATCTATACAAAGGAAATCCTGATTCTTCATAAGAATGAAGAATCAGGATTTTTATTTTAATAAAAAGTAAATTGACTTATATAACTTTTGAACCGTTCAGCTTTAGATACATTTCTTCAGCCGCTGCAAGCGTCTCTTCTAGAGTGGTAAAACAATAAAGTCTCCATCCTCTATTGAAAGCAATGTTTTCAATAATGTCTAATTGATCTCTCGGGGAATTTGCAGCAACATAAAATACATTGCCTCTTTGAAAACCAAATGAATCTAATGCAGTTATGATGGAATATTTTGCTGATAAATCTAATTGATTTTCTAGTTCTTTTCCATCAACCACACAAATTTGTTTTTCTTCAGTAATACTTTTAGCAAATTCAATTAATGCGAGTTCTAATTGTTCATTATCGATCTTGCCCTGGAGCTTGATCTTCATTAAGTTTTTGTTTGTTGTGATAAAATAATTCATAATAGCAGTACAATATTAACGACCTCTAATAACACTTTAAAAATACGAAACCTAGAAATATGAATATATAAACTGTATAAATATTCAGTATAATTTGAAATGAGTTCTTTAAATAATTATATTATGGTTTAAAAATTCACGGTGATGGAATATCATCAGTGTCAACTTTAAATATGTAAAATACTGTATTATAGCATCAAATGTTGTGTTTTTGAAAGGGTAAGTGACTATGCTTTTTCTATCCGTTGTTGTTAAAATTATATTTTGTGAATATTTCTTCAATATTATTAAAGTACAATATGTGATTTGAAATGTGATAATTTGTATGATTGTTGTTAGATAAGTTGATGAAATACAATTGAGAGAAAATTAATTTTTTATGCTACTAGAAACAGAGATCCAAAAACTAGAAAATTTACTTCATTCTGAGCATTTCGAACAAGTCAATACATCAATTTCTGCTAGGGGTGTAGATTGGCATGTAGAGCATAGTTTGAAAGCAATAAATTTGATGATTGAAGGGTTAATTCAATCTAATCCTGAATTGTATTCTCCATCATTTAACCTAGGATGGAGAGTTGTAAAGTTTTTAAATAAGATCCCGAGAGGAAAGGCAAAAGCGCCTAAGTATTCAGACAATACTAATGAGGTAATTATGGCTAATGTTGAAGCAGAATTAGAAAAGACAAAAAAATTAGTACTACAGGTAGATAACTTACCAGAGAATGCCTTTATTAAACATTTTGCATTTGGACACCTTAATGTGAAAGCAACAAAGAAGTTAATGTATATTCATACTAATCATCATATAAAGATTATTGAGGATATATTAAAGTAAAAGACTTCTAAGCTATTTAAAGACAGATGAATTGGGATGAGTTGAAGAATCAGTTGTATACCTTCTTTGAGTTCTTGTGTAAACAAGAAAGTGAGAAGTATAACGCATAATAAAGGTAATATCGTTTTCATATGAGATAGTAAGGTTAACTATTTACTATCATATGTGTTTTTTGTTATTGAAAACCCTATAGCTCATTGTAAAAAGTTCACTTTTTGATATCAATTAAGAAGTTTCTATAAAAATGGCAGGAGATAGATACGTTCATATGGGATATAATAAAATAGACGATTATCATTAATTATTCTTATGAAACAATTCATCATCTCTCTAATTGTATTTATCACCACTGCTATAACAGTAAATGCACAAAACACTACCCCTACAACTTCAATAGCGAAGAATGTTGGACTTTATGTTTTCCCTTCTAAAGGACAAGATCAGGCAACTATGGATTCTGATGAAATGTCTTGTTATAAATGGGCTGTTCAACAAAGTGGTTATGATCCTATGAATCCTACAAAAGTTGAAGCGACTCAAGTAAGTACAAAATCTGGAAAATCTATGGTAAAAGGAGCTGCTGGAGGAGCCGCAGCTGGTGCCGCAATCGGTGCAATAGCAGGTGATACTGGTGAAGGCGCTGCTATAGGAGCAATTGCTGGTGGTCTACGCGGGCGTATGTCTAATAGAAAAGCTGCTGCTGCTCAGCAACAACAGAATAATCAGCAGGCTGCTGCACAAAATAAAGCATTGGAGGATAACTTTAAGAAAGCATTTTCAGCATGTATGGAAGGTAAAGGATATACAGTTGAATAAAAAAAAGGGTGATTTAGTTTGAACTAAATCACCCTTTTTTTTATTAATTCAGCGGTCTAATGAAAGTTGAAAATTCTATTTCATTCATCACACTTTCATAGAGTGCTGTATTTCTATTTTCATTAATATATATAATTGGCTTTTTTACTATTTCTCCATTTCCAAGTTCTACATCAATTGTATCTTGTTCTGCAGAAGCAAAGTCTACATTATTAAACCAAAGACGTAAATCGAAGACAAACCCTGTACTTATAAGCTTTTCATTATTTACTTCCAAGCCATCTTCATGTCTTGCTGAAAAAGTTATGGTATCATCAGTGGAAAATTCGAAATCAATTTTGGTTGGACTGTTTGGTGTATAATGTCCATTTACAATAATCGATTTATTGTTTTCAAGTTGATTGATTAATTGTACTGATATGTAGTGGTAGGTATTTGGAATTACAGTAGCATAATCTAGGGTAGGAGTACTTTTCTTAGTTAGTAATTCGTACTCGAAAGGTCCAGTATAATTGGCATCTGTAATTTCATTTTGTTCTGTTTGATAGGTGATTGTGTTGACACCTAAAAATGCTTCAGAAATCATATATTCTCTCCAATCAGATCGACTGACTGCATCATTATTGATGGCTGATAATTCGGTATAAACGTTACCAGTCACCTCCGGTAAATCTTCTATTAAAGAATCGTCTTTACAGGCAAATGAGAAAATGAGTAGTAATGCTAAATTTATATATTTAAGTATTTTCATGAAATCGTGAAGTTGCTTATTTAATGTAGTTGATATCAACTTTGTATATCACAAAAATAGATGATTTATTCTAATGATGACTCCAACAAATCTTAATGAGATTGATATCCTACAAGCATTGCTTTTTTAAAAGCCTCCCAATCACCATAGAAAACATTCATATCAACAGACTCTGGAATGCCATCAATTGTAGCAGATTGTGTATGTTGCCACATCGTCCATCTTTTAGTTGAGGCTTGAGTTTCTTGTCCATAGTTTGCAATCCAGACTCTATATTTTCTAAAATGCCCTTTGAGGTAGTCTTTATAGAAAGAGTCGCCAGTATATATCATGGGTTTGATATTCCATTCTTCCTCAACTTTCTGTAAAAAATCTGCTAACCGTTCTCTCATTACTTCAGGTGAGATTCCATCTAATATTTCTATATCAACTACAGGTACCATTTCTGAGGCATGAAGTTCTCCAATCGTTTCGATAAAAAATTCAGCTTGTTTTGTTCCTGATTTCTTGGGCCTAAAAAAGTGATATGCTCCGAATGAGATAAGTTCTTTCTTTGCATTTTTTCTATTGTGATAGAAATGTCTATCCTTGTGATCTTCTCCTTCAGTAGCCTTTGCATAAACAAATTTAACTTGGGTGTCTTGAGCATACATCTCAGAAACTCTCTTCCAATCGATCAATTTTTGATGGTGAGAAACATCAATGCCATGCACACTGTATTTATTAGGGAGTTTTACCCCGTATCCATCAATGTGTTTATAAAAAGGCACCTCAATATAATCTCTCACATTAAGGACCAAATTGATACTCTTTTCTATGTAAGGTCCTAATGAAGCTTTTACATCAGGGTTCTCTTTGATAAGGTATCCCAATCCCATAAAAAATATCAAAAGGAAAGATGAAAAAGGAAAGATATTTACTTTCTTGGACATAGAATCTTATTTGTCTGTAGTTTCTGATTTCAATACAAATTTAAACGAAAAAAGGTTGCCTGACATGTATCAAACAACCTTTTTTGATAAATAGATAATGAATTATCCTTTCGAAACTTTGATAGAACAGCCAACAGCCTTTGTTTCAGTATCTACGATCACCTTATTATTATTTAATGATTCGATAGCTTCTTCAACATAATGTCTTTTTACTGCGGCAGCGTCTTTGTAATTATCATCTATTGCACCAATATATTTAACTACCAAAGAACCATTTTCTTTATTCAATAAGAATACATGAGGAGTCTTAGTAGCTCCATAGGCAGGATATACTTTTTGTCCTTCATCAAATAGATAAGGGAACGTAAAACCTTTTTCTTCTGCTCTCACCTTCATTTTATCAAATGAATCTTCTGGTTGAACAGTAGGATCATTTGGATTAATAGCAATTACTGGGTAGCCAGCATCTTTATATTTTTTATCAAGGGCAATAATACGGTCTTCATAAGCCATAGCATAAGGACAATGGTTACAAGTAAAAATTACAATAGCACCTTTATCGCCAGCTAATGCACTTAATTGATGCATTTGATCATCAATGCCTTTTAGTTCAAAATCGATAGCTGTTTGCTCAATTTGTACACCTTGTCTTTTTACAGTTTCAGTCGCTGCTTGCTTTTCACTGTTTTGTTTCTTTTCTGAAGGAGTACAAGATATAAGAGCTCCAAGAATAATTAATGGAAGAATTAATTTTTTCATGTTGGTTAATTTGATTGGATAAACTGTTTTATTTCCTCTAGTGAGCTAAAGTCGGCACTATGAAAGAGGGATTTATTTTTATTGATTGCTTGAGTTACAGGAATTGCTCCATCCCATTGTGCATTTACTTTCCCTACCCAATAATTTGCATCCGGATCGTCGAGCCAGAAGACTTGAGTAGTTATGTTTTTTCTTTTGATAAAGTTCTCTAGTGGCTTCTGTGTCATATCAAGACTTACCAAGATTACTTTTGCTTTTTGTCCTTTATCTTTGAATTCTTTGTCTAATGCTAAAAAGAAGGGTAGTTCTTGAACACAGGGCTTACACCATGTCGCCCAATAATTAATTACCCTTAGGGTATCATCTCTGTGTGATAAAAGATTGGACATCTGATCAAAATGATTGAAATAGGGGATGTCCTGCTGTTCAATAGATATCACTTTTGATGGTTGTAAAGTCATAGGTTGTTGTTTTTCACAACCTAAGGTGAGTACCACAGTTATGATAGAAAGAATTTTGATAAAAGTTTGTTTCATGCTCATAAGTATTGTTGAAACAAATATAACTTTTTAATAAATACCATACATGAAAAAGGTTCCTGATTTTATTGATATAAATGTAGTCTTAAATTATAGTGATATGCTCAGATGCAGTAGTTACCGACGTTAGCAATTAGTGCTTTATTACAAATTCTTGATTAATAGTTTTGCTGTCAGACTAGAACTTACTTAATGAATGAGAAGGAAACTAACCTTTTAGCTCCTTTAAATGTATAGATAGTGATATCAACCAAAACTGATTATATCATGTCCAAATATAGCCCAACTTCACAGAAGAAATTAATAGTAATGAGTGTTCTAACACTTTTTACTATGTCATTAGCATTAGTATTTGAAAAAGAATTAGACCATAAAGCTACTATCGAAAAAGAGCTGAAAATTAATGGTGTGTTAAATCAAAATCATATAAAGATGCATTTTCAGCAATAATTTGTAATTTTTAGAGGTATCTATTGTGATATTAATAGAATTGCTATTGATCCTTAGTTGTGTTTATTAATTTCAATAACATCACCTAAGGACTTTTTTTATGTTTAGATTCATCATTACACTTACTGCATTACTATTCATATCTTTCGTTGGAATATTTGCTTTCGGAGGTCTTGCCTGTAAAGGAAATAAGACAAATAAAGTATGTTTCAAAAGGACTATTGATATCCCAAAATCTTTTTCTAGAAACACAGGAATCATTGCTCAGGAAAAACCATTAAGAACGTACCTAAGCAACCGTTAATAAATTGTTTCTAATAAATCCATTAACATATTGTTAATTTAAAATGAAATTCACTATACTTGTTAGGTTTTAAATATTTCTAAAATGTTTAATACTTAACAAGATAAACTTCGTACAATAGATTTAAGACTGTAATTTAAAAACATCAACTAAGAGAACTATCAAAGAATGAGAGCCATACGAGCATTTTCGAGTTTAATCTTTCCCAACTCATATGTATTTATTGTATTAGCAATAATAACTATGGTTTTTGGATTACTACTAGGAACGATTTCGATATTACACCACTTCTCATGGATAACTATTGTGTCAACCATTGCAACTGTCTTTGGAGCATTAGTTTTTGGAGTGTTTGGGTTAATATCACCGGTATTTAAAATTTTTGATTAAAAGTCAAACAAAAAAAATCCCGTTTTTATTTCAATTAAGAAATAGAAACGGGATTTTTTTATTGATAAAATATATTATTTAGACCATTTCATGTAAGGATACTTCACCGTAGTTTGATCTACAGTTTTCCCTGCGTTTACACCTTGTGCATCGGCAAGGTTAGTTACACCATTTGTGTTTTGTATGTGGTAAGCACCTTTACGAGACCTTTTGGTAACCACAAGATCATCATTTGTCTTAATACTTTTTTCAGTTTTAGCAATTGTAGTTGTCTTGTAACCCTTTCTAACTTGATTCTTTTTCTTGATAGGGTTATCAGCAAAAGATGCCATAGAAACTACAGTAGCGAGAAGTAAAGTTCCAATTAATTTTTTAGCCATGGTTGTTGATGTTTATATGTTCTATTGTATTACCTACACTTATTTATACTCCAAAAATATAACTTTTGTTGCTTAGTATTTTTTAATGATTCCTAACGAGATTTTTATAAGTGTTTCTAATTGTAAATTTCTATATATTTATTCTGTTTTATTGTAACGAATCAATTAATATCCCTCTTTTTTTGTCAATTTATTGATGTTATAAATAGAAAAAACTAAAAAAAATTTTTAATGTTCTTTTTTTATTCCTTTATTGTTCTGTTCAAAAGCGTACATTTAAATTTAAACTAACCGTCCAACAATGAGTAAACCTCTCGGTAAAATCTTAGTTATTGACGATAACGAAGATATCTTATTAGCAGCCAAGATGTTGTTAAAGAAACATGCTGATTTAGTTCAGGTGGAAAGCAATCCAGGGAAAATTCCTTTTCTTCTAAAAAATGATAGTTATGATGTCATTTTATTGGATATGAATTTTACAAAAGATACAACATCGGGTAAAGAAGGTTTCCATTGGTTGGAACAGATAATAGAAATTGATCCCAATGCTGTTGTCGTGATGATTACTGCTTATGGTGATGTAGAAACTGCTGTCAATGCTGTTAAGCAAGGTGCTACAGATTTTGTATTAAAACCTTGGAACAATGAAAAATTGATTGCAACCCTTACATCAGCTGTAAGATTAAAGAAATCTTACGATGAAGTAAAGACGCTTAAAGAGGAGAAATCTGAATTATCAAATGCATTAAACCAAGCGGGAGGTACTGAGGGTATTGTTATTGGAGATAGTCCTGCAATGAAAAAAGTTTTTGCTTTGATTTCAAAAGTAGCAAAGACTGATGCCAATATCTTAATCCTTGGAGAAAACGGTACTGGTAAAGAAGTTATTGCTAGAGCCGTTCACGAACAATCCTTAAGACATGAAAATGTGTTTATTGGTGTTGATATGGGCTCGATCTCTGAAACGCTTTTCCAGTCTGAATTATTTGGACACAAAAAAGGAGCATTTACAGACGCAAGAGAAGATAGAGCCGGTAGGTTTGAGATTGCCAATAAAGGAACACTATTTTTAGATGAAATTGGTAACCTTCCAATGACTCTACAATCTAAACTATTAACGGTATTACAAAAAAGAGAGGTAATTAGGGTAGGTGATAATAAATCGATTCCGGTAGATATCAGATTGGTTTGTGCAACCAACATGCCTGTCTATGAAATGGTTGAAAGTAAGGAATTTAGACAAGATTTATTGTATAGAATAAATACCGTAGAGATTCATCTTCCTCCATTGAGAGATCGTTCAGAAGATATTCCTTTATTAGTATCACATTTCTTAAAAATTTATGCAAATAAATATAGAAAAGGAACTATGAAGGTAGCAGCAGCTACAATGAAAAAGCTTCAGAAATACTATTGGCCTGGTAACGTAAGGGAGCTGCAACATGCTTTGGAAAGAGCTGTAATTATGGCAGATACGGATACCCTTCAGCCAACAGATTTCACATTCTTAGTGGAAAAAAATAAAGAGGAAGAAGAATTCGACCTATCTGAATTTGATTTGGATACGGTAGAAAAAATGATGATCCAAAAAGCTGTAAGTAAATATTCTGGTAATATCTCTAAGGCAGCAAAATCATTGGGACTGACGAGAGCATCCTTGTATAGAAGATTAGAAAAACATGGTCTATAAACAATTCAGACTTCAGGTCTCCTTAAGAGTATTCCTGATTGTCTTGAGTGCAATAATTCTTGGCTTCTTTATACAGAAAGAATTGTTTGCCACTTCCGTATTTGTATTTGGCCTGATTTGGTATCAAGTATGGCTCTTGATACAAAAGCTGAATTCTATCGCTTTTGATATGAAGAAGTTTTTGGATTCTATTAATTATGATGACCTTACTCAGACCTTTACAGTAAATGGTAGTGGAGAGATTCAAGATGAATTGAATATTTCTCTTCAAAAGACTTTGGACCGTTTTAGAGAAATCAGGACAGAGAGGGAATCCGATTTAATGTTTTATAAGAGTATTGCACAGCATGTAGATACAGGTGTATTGGCTTTTAACACTAAAGGAAAAGTAATTTTTTCTAATATGGTTACTAAACGTCTGTTCTCAGGTATTAAGTCATCTCATTTAGAAGACTTTAAAGTCATCTCTGAGGAGTTGTATGATATTTTTAAGAGTGAAGAGGAGAAAGAAACTTATTACTGTACAATTCCTGGTGTTTATGCTACGGAGCGAGTGATTGTCCAAAAAATCATCCTTTATGTAAAAGGTGAGGTCATCAAAGTCTTTAGTATAATGAGAGTACAGGAAGAAGTAGAGAAAGTAGAAATTCAGGCATGGGAATCACTGATTACAGTACTAACTCATGAGATCATGAATGCTATGGCACCAGTTTCTTCACTTAGTGATACGGTAAAATCGGAATTAGAATACCTAAAAAGCAACTATGAGGAAAAAGGAGATGCACCTACACTTGAAGAAATTACAGATCTTATAGAGCCAATGCAAACGATTACTCAGAGAACAAATTCTATGTCCGCTTTAGTAGAAGATTTTAGGGTAATGGCTCACCTGAGAGATAGTCAGTTGCAGCATATCAATGTATCTGAATTATGTAAAGAAATATATGACCAGCAAGTTTTAGTCTGTGAGCAAAAAGGAATCTCTCTGAAGTTCCAAGTCCAACAAGACGGCCTGTTGGTAACGGCAGACCCTCATCAAATTAAAGTAGTGATTGAGAATATTTTAAAGAATGCTGTCGAAGAACTAGAAGGAACAGAAGGAGCAGAGGTCATTATTAGATGTACCCAAGATGATATTAAAAATAAGCCTATTATTAGAATTATTGATAATGGATCTGGTATAGATACTGATGCTCAGCAAAGAATATTTGTTCCTTTCTTTACAACGAAAAAAGGACATACTGGTATTGGGTTGAGTCTTGCGAGACAAATAATGAGAAGAAATCATGGTCGTCTTACATTAAAGACAAGTATTGATGCCGGTAGTGAATTTACATTAAGATTCTAATAATAACATGACAATTTGATACTAAATGATACCTTCATACTAGATATGGAGGTATTTTTTTTCATAAAATTTGCATGTGAATGATTATTCATCTATAATTACATCGCGAACGATATAATCAACAACGATATTAATTATGAAACAAGTTAAAACATCTACTGTACAGAATATTTTTAGAGTATTATTAGGTTTAGCCATGCTATATGCCGGTATAGGTCACCTAACATTTAGGAGAATAGCCTTCCAAGCTCAGGTACCCACTTGGTTAACTACAGATGAGGCATTTGTTGACTTTGTAGTTTTAGCATCAGGTGTTGTAGAGATATTATTCGGTGCATTAATGGTATGGGGTAGAAATGTGAAAGTACAAATAGGTATCACATTAGCTATTTTCTATGTATTAATCTTTCCTGGAAACATCAATCAATATATTAATCATATTGACTCGTTTGGTTTAAATACCGATACTAAACGTTTTGTTCGTTTATTATTCCAACCGGTTTTAGTATTATGGGCATTATGGTCATCAGGAGGCCTACAATACTTGAAAGAGAGAAAGAATTCAAACTAAGATGGATCAATTAAAACTAAATCAGCAACTGTGTTTTCCACTTTACGCAACCTCTAGGTTTGTGACACAGTTATATCGCCCATTATTAGATAAGTTGGGAGTAACATATCCTCAATACTTAGTATTATTGGTGCTATGGGAAAATGATGAAGTTCCAATAAAAGAAATTAGTGAAAAGCTTTTCCTTGAGACAAACACGCTGACTCCCCTACTAAAAAGAATGCAAGGTAATGGGTTGATTGTTAGAACAAGGTCTAAAAAAGACGAAAGAATTGTTACTATCTCGCTAACTCAAGAAGGAAAACTTTTGAAGGAAGAAGCGGAACAAGTGCCTGTCCAACTGCTTGAAAAATTAGAAAGTTTATCGATCAGTAAAGAAGACATACACCAAATGAAAATAATTTTGGATAAAATGCTTCAGGCGATCAGTGAAGAATAAAAAAAGAGGTACTATAACTAAATAGGTTATGGTACCTCTTCTTTCTTATTTATGCTCTAAGACTATTGTAGCAGAACTAAAGTTGTTGGCCACCTTGACATCTTGGTAGGCAGCATTATAGAGAATTAGTGAAATCACCAAAGAAACTCTTTCTTCAGTAATCGTATTTTCAAAAATTCCTGAATTTACTACTCCATTAATGATACCTTGTGCTATATTTTCAGATCCAAGATCTTGTGCTTCTACTAAAATATCAGTAACAATTTTACTCACATTTTCCTGATTGATATTGTCTTGTATAATATCTAAATCCATAATCTTATTAGCAACAAAACTTCCGATTTGTTCAGTATCAAGATTTCGTATCTTTTCTATCACAGGGAAGACTATACTAGTCAAAGTCTCTTCATCTATTAGATTAGTGATTACTGTATTTACAGATTTAGCAATTTTAAAAGATAGATATTCTGGATCTTTATCAGTAAATGCTATTGTTAATTTTGTTGTGATATACTTTTCCACCTCAGGTGAAAGATATTGACCAATTTGGGATAACAATCCTGTTATTTTCTTAGCAGCTTCTTCTGAAGGAATTTGTTGTAATTTAATAATGATCGATTCAATTGTGTTTTGAATAAATTGAGTTGATAAGAATTCGTTTTTTTCTAAACTACTGATTTGAGTGGTTGTTTTTTCTGCTCCGCCATTTAAACTAATAATAGGTTTTGCAGCAGTAAATGCTGTTTTTAAAGTGGAAGATATAGTATCGTAATCGGGATCCAATTGGATATCATCGAAAGTATCGTTTACAATATCAACAATACTCTTAATCGCATTAGTTGCTTCATCGGCTAACTCTCCCATTTTTAGAATAGAAGTATCTTCAATTTTTTGAACAAAAGGATACAATACATTATAGATATTTGCTTCATTTATCCAGTTTTCTTCAATAGTGGAAGTAAAAACCGAAGCAATTTCAGTGACTTCTTCTGGCTTCATTTCAGTAAATGATTCCCATGCTTTATTTACTATCGCACTAACATTTTCCTCAGATAAAACACTGCCTACTAACTTTATTAATGCCTTAGAGATATTCTCAGCGCTTTCTTCAGGATGATTAGTTGCTTCATCCATATAAGGTAAGATATACTCATATATTTGTTCTGTACTTAATTTTTCAGAAACGAGAGAAGCGACCTCTTCACCAATTTTTTGTGATACTTCTTCTGCATCAAAATCTAATATATTATTGAGTTCTTCTTGAATGATGATTGCCAATTTATTTCTTAACTGTAGACTTTCTAGGTAATTAAAAAGTTCTTCAGATACATATTGAGCACTTTCTTCAGGTGTTATCGTATCAATAAATTCGATTTTTCCTGATAACCAATTACGTATTGCATCATTGATGATTCCTTGGATTGTTTCGTTATGGTACAATAATCTTGTTACAAGACCGCCAATTTTATCAGGTGTTCCGTTAGCTGCATACTTAACCAATTTTTCATTGGCATCATTGATTAGTTTTGATACATCCTCTTCATTGACAGTTAACTCAAAATGTTTCAATTCAGGAAGGTATTGATAGCGATAGTTTAGTTTGATATTATCATTTGTTATTCTAATCTTCTGATCATTAATGATGAAGTAACTACCTATATTTTCAATTTGAAAATCATTTACTTCCCTAGCGGCTACAATGTCTTTTTCTACGGTAAACTCATGTACAGTATTTGAGATAGCATCGAATGGCATATCATCAATATCATAATCACCTTGAGGTAACTCAAACTGGTTTTCTCCCCATAAAATTGGAGGGGGTACGGCATCAATTTTAGTTTCAATCTGAAAATTATTTAAATACCATTTGTATTTATGAAGTACCGATTCTGTCTCATTTACATGATTAATTACAGGGTCTATTGGCTGTTCACAACTTATCAAAAGAATTAATGATAAAACGAATAACGAAGCGGAATGAAATAGGGGTGTAGTTGTATTCATTTGAGATTTATATTCAGATATTGAGATTACTTATTAATAGGTATTGATAAAGGTTAGGCAAAGAGTTCTTTAAGATCTAACTCCGTCCAATCAGCATAATATCCAGGTACTGGAATTTTTAACCAGACTTTTTGTCCATCAATATCAAATACTGTTTGATAGTTGGTGATATCAGTGTCTTGGAGCGTGGGCTTAGTAGAACCTCCGTTATCCTTAAAAGAGTTGTCTTTATTGAATAATTTTAGATCCATTAGGTCTTTTATGATTGAGGCATCAACGTGTCCTTTCTGTTCATGAAGACGTTCTTTCATATTTGAAAATCTCTTTAAAGAATTACTTTCAGTTTCTCTTTTTCCTAATCCCCAATCATCATTAATAAAGGTATTGGCAACAACAAGTGAGTCTTTTTTTGCTTTACGAATGCGATTTCCTGCTAAAGAAGAACACTCAGCAGAAATAGCATTAGCTTTATCAACCAATGTAAATATGATTGATATACTAGTTTGTAAACCGTTGAACCTTGACGATAAAGCGGGTAGCGAATTTGTTTCACTAAGTAAGTCAATCACAGTATTTAATATTGAAGGTCTTTCCAAAGTAACAATGGAGCCTCCCATACTCGTACCATCATGAATATCTAGATAAACTCCATGGTCATTGACAGCAGTAAAGGTGCAATACATTCCTGGCCATCCAGTTGTTCCAATTTTAAATGATCCATCAGTAAGTTTTCTTACTGTAAATACTGTAGGGAATTGATTAAATTCTGGACTCCAATCAAGGTTACGACCGATATACATATTCCCATCTTTGGAGTGTTTACCAAAAGAAGCTATCGAGGTACATCCAGCAAAAGATTTTAATTAAGCGGTGTAGATTCCAAATTCCATAACCTGGTCTAGAATGACCACCTTACTTAAAGTCCAGCCACTACCTAATACCACTCCATCATAAAATTGTCTTGTTCTTAACGAACCTCCATAATAGGCTCTATTGACCCATAACTTGATACTTAAATCATTAAGCACATCAGCGTTAATTAGAGGTTGAACCAAAGTGTCGTATGTTTTCTGCATTTCCTTAACCATTAAAGCTCCATACTGCTCACCCATTTCAATGTTAGAGCCAGTAATGACGGGAATTAAAAAACCATTTGCTTCATATAATTTACCTAAACTATATTCTTGAATTAAGTGCAGACCTTTGATTTCCATTATATTATTATCTTCTGATTTAATGATTTTATCAACTGATGACATTACAAAGATCTATGTAATAGAGGCAAAACTGTTGTATGAAAGAGTTAAGGATTTATACAATCTCGTCAAAAGTGATGCATATTATGCAAAGAGTTCTTTCAAAGAAATAGGAGTCCATTTTGTATAGAATTCTGGTTCAGGCATTTTCACCCATAGTAGAAGATTACTAACGTCACATACTATTTGATAATTAGTTATATCACCATCAATAAGCTGAGGTTTTGTACAACCTCCATTTTTCATAAGACTATGGTCTTCATTGAAAAGCTTTAAATCCATTAATTCCTTCATAAGGCCAACGTCTATTTTGCCTCTATTTTCTTTCAGATGATTTGCTATATTTGTAAATCGCTGTAGGGAATGACTTACTGTTTCTCTTCGCCCAATTCCCCAATCATCATTAGTAAATGTATTGGCAATAACAAGGGAATCATCTGCAGTGTGTTTTACTCTATTTCCTGCTAATGAAGAACATTCAATTGATAGAACAGTATTAGTATCAGCAACTGTTAGAATGATGGAAATACTAGATAACAGCCCATTAAATTTAGTTTTCACTTCATCAGAAGAATTTACCTCACTAAGTATATCTACGACAGTATTTAAAATAGGAGGTCTTTCTGTAGCTACAATAGTACCACCCATACTAGACCCATCATGAATATCCATATAAACTCCTTTTTCATTTAAGGCAGTGAGACTATTATATATACCTGACCAACCTATTGAACCCAATTTATAAGAACCATCGATTGGTTTTCTGATGGTCAAAACTAATGGTAATGCATTCAAAATAGGGTTCCAATTAAGATTACGGCCAACGTACATTTTTCCATCAATAGATTCTTTACCAAAAGAGACAATAGAAGTACAACCTGCAAATGATTCTAGTTTTGATTTGTAAAGTCTATATTCATAGATCTGATCAAGAAGAATTACTTTTCGTAAGGGCCAACTTGAACCTAATGCTATGCCTTCATAAAACTGTTTTGTTCTTAACGAACCAGTGGTATATGCTCTATCTATCCATTGATCAATAGTGGTATTATCTATTGTTTTAGCTTCTATTTCTGGTTGAACCAACAAGTTGAAGGTATTTTGCATCTCTTCTGTCATTAACGCACCATATTGTTCTCCCATTTCTATAGTTGAACCAGAAAGTACTGGAATTAAGGCACCATTGGTCTCAAATAATTTACCAGCATTGTATTCTTTTACGAAGTTTAATTCAGGATTTTCCATAATATCTCATTTATGAAGTAGATTGAATTTAAGATGACAAATCAATTTTGAAGGACTTGAATCATTTGAAGGTTTACATCGGATTATCTTTATTTCGCGAAAATAAAAGTAGCTGATGCCCTAAAACCGTAATTAGCTTTTGCACTTTCAGGAGCAACAAGATTGAATCTTGGACCTACTGATAATTGTACTTTTTGTCCACCTAAGCTTGTTACACCGCTAATACTTGGTGTAAACCATAATACTGTGGCATTGTTATTCCAATCATGTGTCATTTCGAAGACTGAAGAAACGCCTGCACCACTTTTCCAGTTATAAGTTAAAAAGGGTTGAAAGAAAAATTGATTGACATCGTTTCTTTGATCATTACCAGCCACACTCCAAATCTGATTTACTAAGAAACCATAGGTAAGTGCATTTTGCTGTTTTAATGCAACGAATGTAGGACCAACACCAAACTTCTGTGTTCCTAATAATTCATGTGAGGCAGAAGGGATTAATAAGGCTGGACCTATACCCCAGGTAAGCCCATTTTTTGTTTTTGATGGACTAAAGAACCCACTTAATACCATATCACCTGTACCTGTTTCTAGGCCGTTCATTCCAGAAATGTTTTCTTGATGGATAACGGGAAGAACCATACGAGTTATTAGATTAATATCTTCAGAGATTTTAAAAGGTAAGACCGGTTGGATATTTAAAGTGTTTCTTGTTCCGTTGAACTCACCAATACCGAAATCCATATTATTTTGGAAAGGCATACTAATTAAATTAGCAATAGGATTGGCTAATTGTTTGGCTAGATCATCATGTTTATGCCCATCTTGGGCAATAACGAGCTGGTTACAAAATGCCCAAAGTAGCATAATGTATAACGTCTGTTTAAATTTCATTTTCTTAAACTGTTTTGATTGATTTATATATTATTGATTTGATAACGCAACAAATATCTTGGGTTTCTGTCCCAATCATTTATATATTCTACTTATGTTGTTACATAAAATCGTTAAAGTAAAGGGCGAAGAGGTTATCCGTTTGTTAGCATCCATTTTGGTACACTAAGTCTCTTTTTAATAGCAATTGATCTGATTAAAAAGGTGATAATTATGGAAGAGATGCCAATAATTACGTTGTATTGAGGAAATAAGCTCACTAAGCATACGTATAGAATTGCACCAATTGTTACTGGTACTGCATACAGTTCTTTTTTCATTAATAAAGTAGTATTTCCTGCAATAATATCTCTTGTAATTCCACCGCCAATAGCGGTTAAAACTCCTAATAGGATAGGACCTATTGGCCAAGCGAAATCGTGTTGAATCGCCTTTTCTGCACCTTGTATAACAAATAATGAAATACCTGCCCCATCCAAATAGAGCATTAACTTGTAGATGTATTTCTTCGACATGATACTGTTGCCATAAAATGCAATGAGGCTTGAGAAAATGGCCACCCATAAATAGCTGAGTTCGCTTCCCCAAAATACAGGAACACCAAGTATAATATCTCTCATAGTACCACCACCAATCGCGGTGATTATACCTAAAACAATAGCTCCGAAAATATCTATTTTCTTGGGTAAGACAGAAAGTACAGCTGTTACTGAAAAAGCCACAGTACCTAACATCGCAATGATAAAAGAGAAATCTATTGTCGGCATCATAAATGATTTTTTAAGTGATTTGATTATACTACAAATATCAAGGATAGCGATAAAATAGACTTGTAAGTATTGATCATGTGGTTACATAAAATCGTCATAAAAAAAGGTAGCCTCTTATTATAGAAGCTACCTTTTTGTGCATTTCTTTTAATCTTCAAGATTAGAAGGTTTCATTAAGACTTAAAAACAGCCCTTTTGCATCGTAATCTCCCCATGCATAGTCCAATGTTAAGTTGGTTCTTGATTTCTTATTTAACATCACTCTTAGACCTACACCATAACCGAAGTTATAGTTTTGGAAAAGATCAATATCAGCATGCTCACTACTAGCTGTTGTCGCATTTGCAAATGCCACTGCCCCCAAGAAATTAGGGTTCTTTCTTGTTCCTAATAGATGAGCTCTATATTCAAGTTCTGTATAAACAATGTTTTCTCCTCTGAAACGACCTTGTGTATAAGCTCTTCCTGATCTACCAAATTGATCCCAACCCAATGCAGGTAAATTCATATAAGGTGTGATACCAGAAGTAACAAAATTGCCATATCCCCAAAATGCTAGCATATGATTGGGCTGTAAACCTGTCTTCTTTTGTCCTAGTGCAAAATAATCTCTGTATTCTAACCATAAGGTTGAGGAGTTTTTTGAACTTCCCATCCATTCAGGGTTCATTCTATAGGTTAAAAGTGCATATCTACCAGTATATGGATTAGCTGCATTGTCTCTACTATCATACATAAAGTTTAATGATAGCCCAGATAAAATATATTCTTCATCATTAAACCCATAATAATCAGAATATGCTTTATGACTTGAGTATCCATGCTCATTGTAATACTCGTCATTAATATCAAAATGATAATCCATGTGATAGCCTACACCTGCATAAAAATTGGTTTTTATTTTGAATAATGCAGTTTCATGAAAACGGAAATATTTAAACTCCATTAGCTGAGGATCATAGCCTGGAGCAAATCCTTCTCCATAGCTTCCAGCTAGGGATTTTTGATCGGCAGGGCCTGTACCTAAACCAAAAGTAGGTTGAGAGGTATCGAACATTCTCCAATCACCAAGTAAAACGATTTTATCATCGGGCAAATAAACATTGCTTTTAAAGGTAAACATTAACTGATTTTTGGTGGAATAAGTTAATGTACCCAATGACGTTGACATTCTCGTCGTAGATGGATCACCCATAAACATATTGAATGAACCTGCAAAACCATACAAAACACCAAAAGTTGGGTTTGATGCAACAATAGGCAGTGGGGCAGAATAAAGCTTACCTTTTACAGGTGGAGCATCTTTGTCTTTTTTCTTTTGTTCTTTTTTTGTTAGGCTTACTTTTACTGTGTCTGATTCAAGTGTTAAAGCACAAACATTTATGCTGAAACCAGATAGTAATGATAAAATTAGGAAGTTGATTAATTTTAGTTTCATTTTAATTTGATAATGATAATGTTTAGACTACATTTCAAAACAAATACTATGTTTAATATAAAACTAAAATAAACTCTTATTAAGTTTGAATTGAAACAATAATTAAATTTTATTCCATTTTTTTGTCATATTTAAAGACATGAACTTCATTGTAGCATGAATATTTAATGGACATAACCATTAGAAAGTTACTCCTTTCATAAAGTTTTTTCCTTTGAATCCGAATCTATAATTTAAGCCAAATACGATTTGATTTCTACTACCAAGGAAGGAGTATAATGCAGTAAACTGATACCTTTTGTTATGTTGATAATTAATACCTAAAGACATACTCCATGGATAATAAAGAGCTTTATCAAATGTATAATACAAATTATGTGGGTCAGTACTATTTAAGAAGTTACTAGCACCAGTATAGATTCCTTCAAAAATTTGTTTTTCTGTTCCTGATAATTGGTTGTACCAGCCATCTAATTGTTGACTAGCTCTTTGTTTGCCTTCTGGGGTAATCCCAATTAATTTTTCAATATCTACCGAACCTCCACTAGATTTATTCAGTCCCATATATTGTACACCAACCATAGCTACAATGTTTCTTTCTGGATTTTTACGGAACCTAAACATATGTCCAATCCTTGCATTGATAACATTGGTCTTTGATGCTCTATCAGTACTACCTGTGTAAGTATACACCTGAGTGAAATCTGCTGAAACCACAAGAGGACCAACACCTCCTGCTACTACTGTACCCCAGCCGACCGAAGGCCCTTCACTTCTTGCAGTAAAATCCATATTAAATGGTAATCCCAAAGAAACTTGTGTGTCTGACTTGATATACCCACCAATTGCATAAAGGTTTAAGAATGGTAATAACCAGAAATCGTATCTTGCGGAGACGGCATTTACGTTGGGTGTGATATTATTAAAGCGAGCCAATCCATCTACATTGACAAGATTGGTAGGGGAAAATCCGACATTTAGGTTGCTTACCATCAAGTCTTGTTTTGAGTAAGCATAGTTAAGCATAAACCCGTTGGGGAAAGGTAAGTCAAACCCTTTTTTCCTGATTTTTGCTCCCATTATTGGAAAATGCCATGGGTATTCGGTTTGTTTCAGACTATCTCTATAACTTTCATAAACATCATCTATTGTTAGATTTGAAACGGATCCTTGCCCATAAGTTTGGATAGAGATAATAAATAAACCTATGATCACTAAAAAGGACTGTAATGTTTTCTTTTCCATTGTATTCGCAAGTATGAGAAGATTATTAGATTGAATTGAAAGGATTATCTTTCATTTAAGCACATTACAAATGTCCGGCTTTCCAGAAGGAATCAATTATATATTTTGTTTAAGGATTTACACATTTTCGTCAAAATGATACTTTTGATGATGATGGGTAATTAGAAATTCTTTAAAAAAGGGAGGTAGAGGTAAGAAATATTATTTAGGGTAGTTTCTATGATCAAGGTGATCTAGGTAATACTATTTTAGTAAACGAATGGGTATAAAAAATGGCCTCATCTCTAAAATAAATTAGCGATAGGTGTTAAAAGATGAGTTTGCTTATTTGATATAAATGGGTTCTTAGATTTTCTTTTCCTTTAATACAGAAGGAGCAAAGCCATAGTACTGTTTAAACATTTTGCTCATGTAGCCGACATTTGTAAAGTTAAGATCCATAGAAATTTCTGTAATACTCTTGTTGGTTCTGTTGATCTGTCGATAGGCTTCTTCAATTTTCTGTTGATTATAAAACTGTAGTATTGGCTTGTCAAATATTGATTTAAAGACTCTATTCAGTTTGGAGATACTCATTCCATACTTAAAGCTAAGTTCCGATAAATTGGGTTGTTTGGTAAAGTCTGACAGGTACTGTTCTTTTAATTGCATCATGATTTTTAAATCATCTTCATGAATGTTACGTTTAAAGCCATTGACTTCTTTTTCCATTTTTTCTCGGATAAGGCCTATGATCTCTAAAGGTTTAGTAAAAAAATAGATGGGAATGCGTCTTTTTTTATCAAGATTGAAGACAATTGCTCTAACGAGGTTTTCTATTTCTATGTCTAAAGAAAAGTATTTAAACCAAGGGTTCTTATCATAGACAAGTTTCGTAATCTCACTAATATTTGCTGCCATAAATTTTTCATATAAACTCAGGGAGAATATAATAGACACCCATTGGCATTTTGTATTTAAAGGGTATTCTACCTCAAATTGTTGATTAGAGTTGTAGAAAAATACCCCTAAGTTATTAAAATCATGAGTGTCCTCATCACCATGGAAAGTTCTTGTAAAACCAATTTTCAGAGCAAAATAAGGTTGATCTTCCTGTGTTCTATTACTTCAAAATAAGACAGGCTTTTTAAAATGCAAAGTAGAAATAGAAACATACATATCATCTAGAAAATTAAAAGAGTGTGCATCTATATCACACCAACTATTTTCAACTTTTAGGTTTTCTCCATCCCATTGACCTCCAAGGTCTTTGGCTACTTTTTCATAAGATCCTGTAGGAGAGAGCTCATTTCCTTCAATGATGTATTGATAATCCATATTCTAATTTTTCTGTAATACATCTAATATAAATGATTTGCATTGGAAAAATAAAAAGGAGATGAACAATAACTTCATCTCCTTCTTTTCTTTAGAGGAAAGCTCTGAACCTTAAACCAAATACAGATGTAAAATCAGTATGCATATTCAAGGCAGGGTTGGCTACCAATTGTACACTAGGTGTAATTTCTGTATGGTGGGTTAATTTAAATTTATAGAAGATTTCAGAAACATATTGGTCTCTCAATTTCTGTCCAAATGTACTCTCACTGGGCCTATTCCAGTTTAAACCAACACCTAAAGTGTTTGGTCCCATAATATTGTAGGTAAACCCGGCACTTACAGAGGCTTCATAAAAACTGCCACCATCTTTTGCCCATCCTCCTCTTACAAAAGGCATGAACTTATTTCCAATTAGCCAACTGGCAGATCCTATAATCCCATATCCACTTTTTGTTCCTATCACCTCGCTTGCATCCACTTGCCAAATGGTGGCATGGACATTCTTAAGAAAAGCTGACTTCATTCCTGGTGTATATCCAATTTCAAAGGTCTTGAGGGTTTCAAATTTATTGAAGAATGTATCAAAGCTTTTCCAAAATTGGGTGGCTTGACCATTTATGTCAATCATACTACCCACTAGATAGACATTATCATTCAACCATACATTTAGCATGGCCCCCATAGAACCGTCTGGAAACATACCGCCCATAGTACCCGAACCTGTAGCAAATAGAATATTATTAAAACTAGTCCAAGGACTTGCTGCAGCATGTACATCTGCCCAATCTGTTACATCAACAAAGCCTGCATAAAAGACAACTTTATTATTGTTGAAACTTTGTCTCCAATATAAATTGGTCATTCTCCATCTTTGGTCATTGTAAACTGATTGCATAAAACCAGCAAATCCAATATCAATAGGGCCATATTCTCTCAATGCATTTTCTGTATACCGATGGCGGTTTTCAAACTTAAAAACCAAACCACCTTCAGAGGTCCCTTTTTTATTCCGAATCATATTCCATTTGCCATAGACCCTAAATACACCGCTTGCTCCAATATTATTGTTGACTGCGGAAGTTGCTCCCATTACTTGAGAGTTATAATCCATATTTACTATGAATCCGCTTTTATCATAAAATTTATTTTTAGCATCGTCAATACTGTCTAGGGCATTCCATAAACTTGTTTTTCCTTTATCTTCAGCATCACTTTCTAATTGATTTTCTACTGAGGCAGGGCTAATGATCTTACTTTCCTTTTGCCCATAAGTTTGCACACTGTAGAATAACATTAAAAGATATAGAATGGGATGATATTTTTGATTGATTCTTTTGAAAGCCGAAAGGTGAGGGCTTTTATTTCTCTTGTTCATCGTTAGTAGTATTTGATAGTTTATGATGCTATTTTAAGGCAAAATGTTTTTAAAGATCTTACCATCCTTCATAATGAATAGAAGGTTATTTTCCGGTTCAGATAATAATGTAATGTCTTCTAACGGATTACCATCAACGATAAGTAAATCAGCATAGGCTCCTTGCTCAACAACTCCAAGTTTAGCTTCTTTATAGGGGTGTCTTTCACCACTTCTTTCAAATAATTCAGCGTTGTAAGATGTGGCTTGGAGCAAAATTTCGTAACCGGTGAAATACTTTGCTCTAGCTTTAAACTCTAGACTTTGCATACGTTGGATATCCAAAGAACCTAACGCATCAGTACCCCAGCTCATTTTCACACCAATTTTCTTCGCTCTTTTATATCCTTCTTCTGCACTTGCCTGTGCTATTAAATATTTCTTTGCAGCTTCATCTTCTAGACCTGCTTGCTTTGGAGTCAGCCCAAAAGCAAGGAATTGTGTTGATAAGAACACATCATGACCTTTCATCATTTGGAAAGTTTCTTCTGTGGCAAATAACCCATGTTCTACACATTGGAAACCAGCATTTATAGCATTCTGTACCCCTTCATTAGAGTAGGCATGAATTGTTGCATAGGTACCCCATTTATCCGTTTCTTTTACGATCGTCTCTAATTCTTCAATAGTATATTCAGTAACATCAATAGGATCATGAGCACCAGTGATCGATCCACTTCCAAAAGCTTTAATTTGAGCCGCTCCACCTCTAAGAATATCCCTAGTAGCTTTTTGAGTTTCTGCAACTCCATCAGCAATAATCGTCCATCCTCTCAAGTAGGCTTTGTCTATTTGTCCTGTAAAATGAGGCGATAAATACCATTCTTTGGGATCATAATCACCATGACCAGATGTTTGAGATAAAAATGCTCCTGATGGTAAGATTCTAGGTCCTGGAGTAACACCATCATCAATGAGTTGTTTTAATCCAAAAGATGGACCTCCAACATCTCGAATAGTAGTAAATCCTCTCATCAACATTTCTCTCGCATTTACTGCAGCTAACACTCCTGAATATCCCTCAGGCGCACCATAAACTAAATATTCAATATTGTCATTCCACATGATATGGGTATGTGAATCTGTCAGACCAGGAATTAAAGTTTTCCCTTGACCATCTATCACTTCACAAGAATCAATTGCGATATCTTTTGCAATTTTTTGTATAATATTCTCTTGAATCAATACATCTACACCTATTTTTAATTGTTCATTTTTACCATCAAAAACATTCACATTTCTGATGATGATATTTTTTTGTGCGAAAAGTTGAGTGCTGAATACTAAGCACATGAATATTAAAAGGTTTTTCATGATTTATAGTTTGATTTCTAATTGATTACACTACAAATGTCATGGTTGACCTCTCAAATCATATAGAGAAAATGATCAAGGTGTTATAGATTATCGTTAAAGTTGAAAAAGTATAGCACACAAAAAAGGTTATAGTATTTGAAGACTATAACCTCTGGATATTATTTTAATAATTTTAGATTGCTTACTGTGGTTCCAATTTTTACTTCATCTCCATCTTTTTTACCAAGGAGTGATTTATAAATAGGGGCATCAGAAGCGACACCGACCACTTGTTTTCCTTCATATTTAATAGGAGGAAAGTTAGTACCAAAAATTAAGAACATTTGGCCTGTATCTCCTACAGATCCTCCTCTTACCTCTACGTTGGTATTTTCCATATCCAAGGCCTTTTCGAGGGTTTTTATATTGTTTGTGAGGATATCAATACTATCACTTGCAATTGTGATATTGGTTATATCATCCTCTGTATTATTCTCGTAGAGCTTGGTGTCATTGGTATCAATTGTATTCTTAATTGATTCTTCACTGTCTTTATAAAATTCATTAATAGACTTTCTAAATTCAGTGATTACATAGTTAATGATTTCACTTCTAGTTGCCATAGTGTTGTTGAATTGATTACTTCGAAGATACATTAATAATTTTTGGGTAGTTTCTTAATTCATAAATAGTAATATTCTTTCGTCAAAACTGAATATTTATACCTACTAGATTTGTAAGAGAACTTTTATTTAATTCATTAAATTGTCAATTACATAACTATTAATCCATTTAAAAGTTCAAGGAAAATGAAATGTTCTGTATATATAGCCACAAGTGCTGATGGTTTTATTGCAACACTAGAAGGTGGCGTAGATTGGTTACATACTGCTGGTAATCCAGATGCAGATTTAAAAGAGGATGCAGATATGGGTTTCCAGAAATATATTTCATCAGTCGATTGTATGATCATGGGCAGAAAATGTATGGAAGTCATCTCCAGTTTTAATCTTACTGAGGAACAATGGCCATATGGCAGTACAAGAATTTTTGCACTGAGCAATACCTTGAAAGAGGCTCCCGAAAATCTTAAAGGTAAGGTGGAGATGTATTCAGGTGATATACTCGATCTCATCAACTTATTAGCATCAGAAGGTTATAAGCATGCATATATTGATGGAGGGTCAACAATCCAATCTTTTCTAAATTTAGGCTTAATTAATGAAATGACGATTTCTAGAGCACCTATTTTATTAGGTGAGGGGATCCCTTTGTTTGGAAAGACCAATCAACATATTCAGTTACGAAATGCGGAAGCAAAAGCATTTGCCAACGATTTTATACAAGTAAAGTATGATGTAGTTTACGATTAATAAACTGACAAGATAAATAAATATCTAACCTTAGATTTCTAATTTAAATGAGATCTAAGGTTTTTTAATTAGTAATACAGAATAAGTAATTATCGAATTTATTCTGATTATGATTCTATTTTACCCATGTATTTGTTGTTACTTTTCTAACTATCAGAAACATATTATATTTATTTGGTAAACTATTATTTAGCGAACTCTTTTTTTATTCTAATGAAATTACTTTTAAACAAACTATTATTGGTCTTTGCCTTATCTGCACTACTATTTGCATGTGAAGAAGAGAAGGTAATACCACAAATTGAGATCGAAGAAGAAATTGAAGAAGAAGAGGAGGAACCTCAGAAGCCTCTTTTTAACACACAAACTTTTTCACTGTCCTTCAATAAAATAATGCGAGGATGCTTTGGAGGAAATTATGTGCTTACTTCTGAAATGGATAGTAATAAACTGTTGACGACTTCTGCTTCGATGCCTCATCTCGGAAAGTTCGGCGAAGACATTATCTCATTTGAACATTTAACGGATGAGTATGATTCTGTTTTATCTACAAATGTGACTTTTAATGAAACAGGGTATAGTTTAGCATTAACTTATGAGTTTAGTGATTTATCCCACAAGATTACTTTCATTAATTCATCTACGGACATCACTCAAACTTCAAGATATAGTGATGATCCATACAACCGTATTTTATATGAAACACATGGAGGAAAATTTTCATTGATATTTTACAATGAAAGCGGTCAGTCAGTGGCATTAGGTATTGACAGATTTGAGCAAAATTATCCCATTCCGTATGATGGTTATGTTTCATATAATGGGCAAAACAATGTCTCTGTAGTTGAAATCCCAGGAGAGTATGGTTACAGATATGACTATACTTATGATAATCAAGAAAGGTTTAGTGAGATTAAATATGTATCTCAGGATTTTAGAAGAAAAAGTTACATCAAAAGGTTTGAGTACTTTGAGGATCATTTTGTTGTCAATGTTAGTTCAGATACAACATCTACTGAAAAGGGAGATTATGATATCTATTATGGGGAGAAGAAGAAACTTTTGAAGAGTAGATTTCACCAAGATGACTATTATGTCGACACTAATTTTGCTCTTGATACTGCCGAATTATACATTTTTGGAAAAGAGCACCTATTCTATAATAGAGTAGAGGATGGTGACGATGAATTATATTTAATTTTACGAAGAACTATTGCTGATCAATATGTGCAGAACAGTGATGTTGAATTTAATGTATATGATGGAGATGAAACGTATTTGGGTCAGGTGAGTTTCTATAATGATACTTTCGTAGATAGCGATGGTATGGAACACCCAGAAATACCATCGTATTTGGACAATCTATCATTTACTTATGGCGTGACGGAATACAATACTATATCTTCGCACATTCCTTTTTAAAGGTAGTAGCTGTATAAAACAAAGGGCAACTCATCTATTGGATTGCCCTTTGTTTTGTTTTAAAATTTATTTTTTGTCTTCACTCTTATTCTGGGAGTTTTTAAATACTGAGCTTGCAGTAGCAATCATGCCCGAAATATTAGCCAAGTCAGAAGGAATAATCATTGAATTATTTTCTTTTGCGAGTTTACCGAATTCATTAAGGTATTGTTCGGCAATTCTTAAATTAACCGCATCAAGACCGTTTTGAGAACTGATCGCATCAGAAATTGCTCTAATACCGTTTGCGGTTGCATTAGCTACTTCTTCAATCTCAGAAGCTTTACCTTTTGCTTCATTGATTCTTTTTTGTTTTTCACCCTCAGATCTTTTGATCAATTCTTGTTTGTCACCGTCAGCCACATTGATTTTTGCTTGCTTTTCGCCTTCAGATTCAGCAATCATTGCTCTTTTTTCTCTTTCAGCTCGCATCTGCTTTTCCATCGCATCTTTTATGCTCTGTGGAGGTGTTATGTTTTTTACCTCATACCTACTCACTTTTACTCCCCAAGGGTCACTGGCTTTATCAACGGCTGTAACAATAGTGGTATTAATGTTATCTCTTTCTTCAAAGGTTTTATCAAGTTCCATTTTACCAATTACACTTCTCATGGTTGTCTGAGCAAGTTGTATAGCGGCAAATTTATAATCTTCAATACCATAAGAAGCCTTTTTAGGATCGAAAATCTGAATGTATAAGATCCCATCTACCTCTACGGTGATATTATCTCGAGTAATACAGCTTTGCGAATCAACATCAATAGCTTGTTCTTTAAGAGAATGTTTGTAGGCAACTCTATCAAAAAATGGGATGAGGATGTGAAAACCTGCTTGAATAGTACCTCGGTATTTTCCCAACCTTTCGATGATATATGCAGATCTTTGTGGAACTACTTTGATATACCTTAGTAAGACTAAGAGTATAAAAACTCCAATTCCGGAATAGATAATTGTGCTTATTTCCATTTTAGTTTTGAATTAATTCAACTTTGAGTATTATGCTTGCTTTTCCTTTAATTTCGACGATTTGACCTTTTCTGATATGCTGGTCAGACTCTGCAGTCCAAACAGTACCTTTGAATTCAACTTGCCCAGGTTTTTTGTCTTTAATATCTTCAATAACTTTGGCTTGGTGACCAATAAATTCTTCCATTAAGAAGTGCTCTTCCTTTACTTTTGATTTAAAAAATCGTGTTTTCAATTGTCCTCTTAATGTGATAAGAAGCACTATTGACGAAAGGATAAAAAGGATTATTTGAAAATCTGTTGATGGTGTATAAATCACAGAAGCCAATGATGTAATCCATGCACCTATTCCAAAGAAAATAAAGACTAGATTTGGTCCGATGAATTCGATGAGTAACAGTAGTAGCCCAATTAAAAACCATATTAATGTAGGATTACTTAGTAGAGTTTCAAGTTCCATTTTAGTTTTTGATATAGTCAGGTTTAGAATTATTATATTGTATATATACGAGTTGTTTAATTATTGGGTTTGTATTGTTGAAAAAATGTAAACATCGAAAATAGGGATATTTCTAATGTAATAAAAACAAAGTGCTAAGAATGTAGTTTTCATTTTAAGCTTAAATAAGATCAAAAAGTCTAATCCAATAAACAAACTCAGAAAACATGATTATTTACCTTCTGAAGTTTATTGAATGGAAAAATTTGCAGACTTTCATCTTCATCTATCTCTAAAACATCTAGTAAATAAGGGCCAAAAAGGGAGACAGAGCATCTGGGACACCTTAGATTATAACCCTACAAAACATAGCCAAAAAAGAGCTTCAGGAGACCGCTATGACCAATCTAGTCTATCTTTATTGATCGATACAAACGTAAAAATTGCTGTGATTGCATTGCACCCAGTAGAACGGTTTGCTTCAGGGACGTTTATTAATAGGTTGATGAGTAAATTGATTTGTGGTTTTCAGATGAAAACACTTAGAAATTGGGTACAAGAAGGTGTATATGCATTTTCATTATTAAATAGAGAAATCGAAACGATCCTGTCTTTAAAGAAAGGAAACAATTATCGAAAAGAATATCCAACATGTTTGGTAAATGGATCGAGGAAAGCACTAATACCTGTGACAAAAGAAGAAGTAGAAGATGAACAAATCACAAAACTTTTTCTGAGTATAGAAGGCATACATGCTTTAAGTGATTTACCCATGGGATGTACTGAAGAAGAATTGGCAGAAGAAGTATTAAAAAATCTCCATCATATACAATTCGAGAGAAATCTACCCATATTCTCATTAACCCTTTGTCATCTTACTAATAATTCTTTTTTCAAACAAAGTTGGGCATTGCCTATGCCTGGAATTTTTAATTATATCAGAATACCATTAATGGACTTATTGGAAAAACCATCGAAGCCAATAAGCATTTATGGTAAAAGAATTATCAATCAATGTATAGATCACTCAAGGCATAAACGCATATTGATTGATGTTAAGCATCTACATATTGAAGCCAGATATGAATACTATAAGATGCTTAAAGAGAAGGGGCCCAACCCTTTAGACCATTCCGATACCCCATCTACAATTTATGCACCTATCATCGCTTCTCATGTTGGTGTAAGTGGAATGGAAAATAAGGAGCACGCATTAACTGTAGGCAATGCATTTAATGAAATAAAAAAATCTAAGTACAGAAGGTTTAATCCTTGGGAAATCAATCTTTGTGATGAAGAATTACAAATAATCATGGAATCTAAAGGCATGATTGGTATTTCTTTGGACCAGAGGATTTTGGGAGTAAGGAACGATCAATATGTTGAAGAAATAAAAGCGATATTGATAAACAACTTTGGGTATGAATATTGGAAATCATTGAAGCCGATAGAAAGAAAAGAGGCGATTCATTCAGCTATATTTCTGGATAATCTTTTATATATCATTCATAAGATGGGCCATGAAAATGCATGGAAATGTGTATGTATCGGTTCGGATTATGATGGTATTATTCGCCCAATTGTAGTTTGTCCGACTGTCGCTTACTTTGAATATTTTGAGAATTATCTTGTTCAGCATTTCGAGCAACTTAGAATCCACACCGATGAAGAGATTTTTATTCCGAAAGGAGAAACAATAGCCTCTTTAATGCGGGGAGTTTTTTATACTAATGTTCGAGATTTTCTAAATATTAATTATCTCAACTAAAGTATTAAAAGTGAAGAAAACCGGAATATGAAATAGAATAATCGGTTTATAAAAAGTTGATCTACGTCACCATAGTATACTATAGTGTAGTTCAATTAATAGTGATTTAAGATAACCCAAAAACGATTTTTTTATATCGATGATTTTTTGCCCATATCGATAATGCTTTGTTGAGATGATGATAGTTTAAAGATGTAAAGAATTTGACAGCCTCGGAAATTTGTTCTGAGGCTGTTTTTGTATTACTAATTAATGGATTCTTTTCTAGCATTGAATCGTTGAATCAATGATAAAATTTCTTCCATTTTGTAGGTGCCTTTTTTCTTATGAATTTCTGTGAGTATTTCTTGATCATCATACAAAAACATCTTTAGAATCCGTTTATAGGTGGATTTATATGTAGTTAAAAACTCATCTCTGCTACCTCTTTTAATGACAAATCGATGTTTACCATTAACCTCAGTCATAAAAACTTCAACCTCTCCATCGATTATCCTAGGTAGGAAAATAGCTATCTTTTCTTTTTTCTCCTTTTGAATATGATCAATATTTTTCCCTTGAATAGGTACTCTTACCCATCCATAATAATTACCATTATCTGCCTGAAAAGAGATTTTATCGTATGCGTAAATACTGGCACTAGGAAGGTGAATACTATCTGTAAAGAATAACTGATGTTCAAAGCCTGCTTTACTTAAACCGTAAGTGGCGGTATCATCAAAAAAAATATGTTTTGGAGAGGTAATAAACCCTTTCTTGGTGTAGTTTTCACCTATTAATGTCCCTTTGATGTATTGTGGCTTCTTCTCTTCTGCCTTAGGAAATTTTAGATTGTATTCAGTAAGTAATTGTATGATTGTGCTATCATGATATTCTTTTACAAAATGAATTTGCCCTCTTAACAAGGAGTCACCAGTGCAATAATGGAGAAGTAACTTTTTTAACTGATCCACTTCAAATTTTGCAGATTTCTCTTCTCCATCTTTTTCAAGAATAAGGTATTCTTCGTAATCATATCTTGTTTTGTAGGCAGTTATATTTCCTTTGACAATCCTTCTTGCCATGTATTTAAATTGGTTGGGATCAAATTTATCTTCTTCATGTACAAAGACATTCTTCTTTCCCTTGTATACTTTGTAGTAATCATCTCGAGAAGGAACCTCATAAAAATCAGTAAATGTCATTCCACTGTGTAATTCATTGAGATGGATAGTTTGAAAATAACCTAAGCTATCATAGTCTATTGCTTTTACTACTTTTATTGGATACTTTTTTGATGGGTCTGTAATTCTTTTCTTATATAGAATGTTTTGTTCAATTACACCCAAAGGAATCAAGTAAGAATATGTATTCGGATTGGCCCCACCAATAGTATAGCTTACTGTTTTATACCTCCCTGTTTTTTTAATTTCTCTATTTGTTGCATGCGTACTTGTAGGCTTTTTTACCGTTTTTATTTTTATATATCCCTCAATTGTTGAGTCTTTAGTAATCAATTTACCTTTTGTAAATACAGCCTGTGAGAAGGAGGGTATTGTGATAAATAGAAGAAGTGGAATTAGAATTAGTCGTACAATAGTCATCTTAGTAATGTTTGCTCAAGTAATAAGTAAAGATAAGAAGAGTGTATAGAATAAAAAAGAGGGTGTACCCATCCAAACTCTCTGCCCTTAAGTAGTAATCGTCTCCAAAAAGACGCACTTGTACGAAGGAACCGTCGGGTTGTTTAAATTCAAAATTTGCCTATCTTATTCATAAAAGTAAATCGATGGTTTTCCAGAAGAGGGTGGGGTAAACATGGGATTTAGTTGAGTGATTTTTAAAAAACAGCTATACATTAATTAATTATTAATAATTCAAACAACAATAATAAATTCTTTAAAATTAAAATTATGCAATATATAATTGCATTATAATTCAAATAACTATTAATTCCTTTGAAAGCAAAACAGCTGTTTATCTATTCATAACTTTTAAATAATTAATAGCTCATAGTCAGAATATACTAAGCCAGACTATAAATGGAAGTAGGTTTATAAATATTAAATAGAAGATGAACTTCAATTTTAAACATTTGCTCAAACTAAACTTTTTACTTTTAGCAATTCTTTTTTGTACAGCTTGTCATAAAGACACCGAAATGGAAGTACAACATGAAAGTATTCCGGGTCCGGACGTCATCATTTCTTTTTCAATTCAATCTAAAGAAGGTGTTGATCTGTTGAACCCTGACAATCCATTAAGTTTTAAACATGGGGATATTGGGTTGTATGAAGATATTCAACTTACAAAAGAAGTTACAAGGGAATGGTCTTCGGACATTGATGGAAAAATGGAAATCTATAAGTGGGAAGAAAACGGTAAAGAGGTGTATAAAATTTCAATCCTGGCTCAAGGTGAAAAAAATCTCGACGACTCAAAAAAATATGGGAGCTGTTATCTAAAACTTTCTGATGAAGTGATTGATGAAATCTCTGTAGAAATAGTTGATGAAATGACATATAGTTACGTTTCAAGTTTCTCTTACAATGGAACCGTAATTTTCAGTGATGAAAATGGTTACGTTGATTGGGATGGAGTCATCATCAAGTAATCATGATAATTGAATGATAAAATTATTTAGTCTGTCCGATGGGACAGCACATTTCTTTTAAAGGTAAAATAACAGAGAAAACAACGATGTACTGAAGTAGAACAAATGTTCGGTCAGTTAAAAGGAAATAAAGGGTTCAAGGTGTTCTTCATGAAAGGTCTAGATAAAATCGAAGTAAAACTTGGGTTGGTCTTCTTGTCTATGAATATCTTGAAATATACTAGGAACCTCAAAAAAGAATTAAATCAACTGATATTCTTTACATTTTCACTTCAATTACAAAGAGTATTACTTGAAATCTTACTTTAGGCTTCAGAAGTGAAAAAAGTTGAGATATGAAAAAAGAGGCTGACTCATAAACGAGTTATGAGACGGCCTCTTCTTCTTTAGCTATATAACAAACTACAAACTACTTTGCGGAAAATTTGTAGACCGTTTTCTGAGTATAAGTCTCACCCGGCTTCAATTCAGTTGAAGGGAAGTGAGGGTTATTTGGAGAATCAGGGTAATGTTGTGCTTCCATACAGAAACCCTGACGTTTGATATGAGGTGTTTGGTTCTTACCCATATCACCTTCTAGCCAGTTGCCAGTATATAATTGTACACCTGGCTCAGTGGTGTAAGCTTGTAAGAATCTACCAGAAGCAGGCTCATATGCTTCACCAATTAGTCCATACTCTCCTAGTGGCTTATCAATAACTAAGTTATGATCATAACCTACACCAATTCTATTTTGCTCATAATCGGCATCGATCTCTTTACCAATTAGTTTTGGTGAAGTAAAATCAAACGGAGTTCCTTTTACAGAAATGATTTCACCTGTAGGAATACAAGTCTCATCAATAGGAGTAAAGTACTTACAGTTTAATGTTAACTCATGATCTTCAATATTACCTTCACCTTTTAGGTTAAAGTAAGGGTGAGATGTAAAGTTAATTACTGTCGTCTTATCAGTAGTAGCTTTATACTCTAATACGATTTCATTTTCGTTAGTTAGAGTAAATTTAACTGAAACCGTTACAGCACCAGGGAAATTCTCTTCACCATCAGGGCTTACTCTAGAAATAGTAATCGATTGATCAGCTTCCTCGGTAACATCCCAAACTTTTTGATCAAAACCTTTAGCACCACCATGTAGGAAGTTTTCACCATTATTGATAGCCAATTGGTAATCTTTACCTTCTACCGATAATTGTCCTTTACAAATACGGTTGGCATAACGACCTGCAATTACACTTAAGTAACAGCCATTGTCTTTTAAGTAATCAGCTAAAGAGTCTTTACCAAGAAGAACATCGGCAAAGTTTCCTTCTCTATCAGCAGTTTTAAAGCTAACCATGATACCACCATAGTTAGTAATTTGTAACTCTGATCCTAGAGCGTTAGTCAGTGTGTACAAGAAGACTTCTTGGCCTTCGTGTGTACCCCAGTTTTCTTTTTTTAATGCTACAGTTTCCATAATGTCATTTCATACAAAAAAGAGACAAGCCAATGTTGTCTCATAGAAGAATATATACAGGGAGGTCAAAGCCTCCCTTTTTGAGTTATACAGTTGCTGCTTCTTTTTCTTTTAAGTGCAATTGCCACTTCCAAGCTGAAGAAGTCATGTCGTCTAGAGTCTTCTCAGAGCTCCAGCCAAGTTCTTTATTACTAAATGTAGTGTCAGCGTAGATTTTTTCAATATCACCCTCACGACGGTCTACAATTTTATAGTTTAATTTTTGACCAGAAGTTTTTTCAAAAGATTGAATCACTTCTAATACAGTAGATCCTGTACCTGTACCCACGTTGAAGAATTCGTACTCAGACTTTTGAGTATTTTCAATCATACGGTTCAAGGCTACGATGTGAGCTTGTGCTAAGTCGACTACATGGATGTAGTCTCTGATACAAGTACCATCTTTAGTATCATAATCGCTACCAAATACACTCAATTGCTCTCTTTTACCTACACCTGTTTGAGTAATGAAAGGCATTAAGTTTTGAGGTACACCTAATGGTAACTCTCCAATTTCAGCAGAAGCATGAGCACCTACTGGGTTGAAGTAACGTAAAGCAACCGCTTTAACATTGGCATCAGCTTTTACTGTATCGCGAAGAATTTCTTCACAGATTTGTTTTGTATTTCCATAAGGAGATAAAGCAGGTTGAACAGGTGTTTGCTCTGTCACAGGCAATACATCTGGCTGACCATATACAGTACATGAAGAAGAGAATACGATGTTATCTACACCATGCTCTACCATCATGTCTAATAGGTTTAATAACGTTTGAAGGTTATTTCTATAATATAAACGAGGCTTATCTACAGATTCACCAACTGCTTTTGAGGCAGCAAAGTGAATAATACCATCAAGGTTTTCTTTTGCAAAAAGGTCGTTCAGTTGAACGCTATCCAATAAATCGAATTCGTAGAAAGAAGGTCTTACACCTGTAATTTTCTCAATTCCGTCTAATGCACCTTTTTCAGAGTTGGATAAGTTATCTACAATGACAACTTCAAATCCTTTATTAATTAATTCAACTGAAGTATGAGAGCCAATATAGCCTAATCCTCCAGTTACTAAAATCTTCTTTTTCATGGTCTTTATTAGTTGTTGTTTTCGTTTGAAATCTAAAATTAATGTTGGGAAACGAAAACATCACTATACAATACAGTTTAATGCATTGTTAAACCATTAAAAAATGATAAAGTGATGTTTTCCTTTTTCCCTTCATAAGATCGCCACACTGCAAACATCCAAAACACCAAGGATGCTTACTTATACACTAAAAATGTCTTTTTGAACAGAAAGCAAATCATAGAAATAAACTATGATTTGCTTCAATTAAACTACTAACTAACGATTGTTATCTTCAACCAGAGAACGCTGCTTGTAGTGTTCTAGAGATTGCTCTCTAATTCTAGCAGCAGCAGTTTCTGCAGTAATGTCTCTTTGAGCGTTAGCAAGCATCTCGTAACCTACCATAAACTTCTTTACTGTTGCTGAACGTAGTAAAGGAGGGTAGAAGCACATATGCATGTGCCACTCTGGGTGGTCTTCTCCATCAGTTGGAGCTTGGTGGATACCTGCTGAGTATGGGAATGAAACTTCAAAGATGTTGTCATACTTTACTGTCAGTGCTTTATAAGCATCTGCGAAAGCATCTTTTTCCTCTTCTGTAAGATCTGTAATTCTAGCTACAGCTCTCTTAGGAACAATCATTGTTTCGAATGGCCATACTGCCCAATAAGGTACAAGGGCTACAAAGTGTTCGTTTTCATATACGACACGAGTACCTTGCTTAATTTCTTCAGTTACATAATCTGACAATAATGTTTTACCATATGTATCAAAATATGTTTTTTGGTTTTCAGCTTTTTTAGCTGGCTCTAATGGAACTGATTCTTGTGCCCAAATCTGACCATGAGGGTGAGGGTTAGAACAGCCCATTACTGAACCTTTATTTTCAAAAATCTGAACGTGGTTGATATATGATTTCGTTCCAAGTTCAGCATATTCTTTACACCATAAGTCTACCACTTTACGAATTCCACCTACTTCCATTTCAGGAATAGTTAAATCGTGACGTGGAGAAAAACAGATTACTTTGCAAAGACCTCTTTCACTTTTAGCTCTAAACAATCCATTGTGCTCATTTACTTCACCAGAAGGAATATCTTCTAATAAAGCAGCAAAGTCATTTTGGAATGAATAAGTATCAGTATAATTAGGGTTCACTTCGCCACCAATTCTGGTGTTACCCGCACATAAATAACAATCAGGATCATGTTCAGGACGCTGCTCTTCCTCAATCTTCTCAACTTGTCCTTGCCAAGGTCTTTTCGCTCTATGCGGAGAAACCTGAATCCATTCACCTGTTAAAGGGTTGTATCTTCTATGTGGATGATCTTCGAAATTGAATTCCATTTTTGTAAGGTCTTTTAAGTCTTTTAGTAGGTTAGTTCAGCGAGGTTGTAGCCTCACCGAACTAACTATTTGTCTAATTTAGTTTAAGTAGAAGGGATTAAGCTTCAACTGCTTCTTCAGTTCTAGCACCAGGTCCGATTACTACTACATAAGCTAGCATATCTTTACCCATTCCTTCTTTGTATGCTTTTGTCATACGCTCAATGAATGTATCAACAGCCTCTTCTTTTACTAGGTTGATAGTACAACCACCGAAACCGCCACCCATCATACGAGCGCCTAATACGTTGTCATCTTCTAAAGTTTGTTCTACTAAGAAGTCTAATTCAGGACAAGAAACTTCATATTTCTTAGAAAGACCCTCATGAGAACCGTAGATCATTTTACCAAGGTTTACTAAGTCACCTTTGTCCATGTATGCACATGCTTTTTCTAAACGATCGTTTTCTTCAACTACATAAGAACATCTGTTGTAAATAACAGGATCCATTGTACCTTCGAACTCTTTGATTTGCTCTACTGATACATCACGTAAGTTGATGATTTCAGGATATTTTTCTTTGATTACCTCAACACCAGCTTCACATTGCTCTCTACGAGTATTGTATTCTGAAGATGCTAAAGAGTGAGTTACATTCGTGTTACATAATACAAGTTTGTGACCTGTAATATCAAGCGTGTGATACTCATATTCTTTAGTACGGCAATCTAATTTGATTACTTTGTTTGTTTGACCATAAGTAGAAGCAAACTGGTCCATGATACCACACTTCACACCTGCATAGTTATGCTCAGACATCTGAGAAGCTAATACGATGTCAAGTTTAGATAACTCACCGTTGAATAATTTATTCAAACCAGTAGCAAGACCACATTCTAATGCTGCCGATGAAGACATACCAGCTCCTAGAGGTACATCACCTGCAAATACAACATCAAAACCTTTAGGCTCTAAACCTTTCTTTTGTGTTTCAGCAACAACACCTTTGATGTAGTTGATCCAACCTTCAGTAGGAACAATATTGTCTAATTCGAAAGAGTCTTGCTCATTTAAATCAAGTGCGAAAGCATTTACAGTATTCGTATCGTTTAAAGCAATAGCGAAAACCATTTCCTTATCTACAGATGCCGGTAATACAAAACCGTCATTGTAATCAGTGTGCTCTCCAATGATGTTTACACGACCTGGAGCTCTTGAAATTAATGGCTCTTTGTTAAAAAGCTCTTCGAATTTTGCTACAATTGCTGTTGTTTGCATGGTATAAAAAGTTTTTAAGTTTAATTCCTTTTTTTCATTTCGATGATTCAAATCTGAAGGGATTTTTTTTAAATGCCAAAGATACACTTCCGATATTTTTAAAATAACGTTACCGGTAACGTTCTCGGTAATTTTTTATCTTGTATATTCACGAAGTTTTTATTCATTTTGTGATTATGAAGAAGAGAAAGCCAACCATTAAGGATATTGCTAGAAAACTAGATATTTCGGTGTCTACAGTATCAAGAGCAATAAGAGGAGCAGAAGATATTAACCCTGTTACCAAAAGAAAGGTATTAGAGTTAGCAGAAAAAATTGGTTATAAAAAGAGTGTGCTAGCGGCAGGGTTGGCGAGTAAGAAATCATTTCTTATCGGTGTTATTATACCAGAATTAACGGTTCCTTTCTTTGGAACGGCGATTTTAGGAATAGAAGAATTTCTGAAACCTCTTGGGTACGACTTAATCATTCTTCATTCTGATGAAAACGCACAAAATGAAAGTGATTGTATCGATTTACTAATAGACAGACAGGTAGATGGTATTCTCATTTCATTATCTATGAATACAACAAATGATGATCACCTCCGTCGAGCAATGGAAGAAGAAATTCCGTTAGTTGTTTTCGATAGAATATTACCGAACTCCGAACTACCTATACCAAGAGTGATTGTCGATGATTTTGATGCCGGTTTTCAAGCGACCCAACACCTTATCAATAAAGGATACAAGAGAGTTGCTTTTATAACAGGGCCTGTAGATATGTACATCTCTCAAAAGAGACAAGAAGGATATGTAAGAGCGATGGAAAGAAACGGCAGGCCAACAAGTGCGGAGTATATAGTTCCAGCAACTGATTTAAGACGTAGTGTTGGTACAGCGCTCGATAAACTAATGGTTTTAAAAGATAAGCCTGATGCCATTATTGCTTTTAACGACCCAATTGCCTTTAAAGTAATTAGTTTATTACATAAAAGAGGAGTGAAAATACCGACACAAATTGCTGTGATGGGAATATCTGGAGATGCCATGGGTGAACTTTTTTACCCTTCTCTTACTACAATTAACCAACCTGCAAAGGAAATGGGTTTTGTTGCTGCAAATCTACTTATTGATAGAGTAACAGCCATGAAAAAAGCAAAAGATGAAGGGAAACTATTTATCCCAATGTCTATCTTAAAAACCTTACCTATCGAATTAATTGAAAGAGAAAGTACTTGATTTAGATGTGATCTATATTTGGATAAAAATCATATTCTATTCAAGAAAATATATAAGTATTCCCACCTCCAAACTACTTGATTGAAATAAATTATGTATTTTCAATAATGGTAAATTGATTTAAGTAATCTACAACACTTACTTAACTTGATTTTCAATATTATATGTATTGCAATAAATGATTGAAGTACATAACAGATAACTCAGAAAACCAAAGACAGAAATTAATGGATATAGGTATCATTCATGCTACATTAGATAAGTGGGGAATGCTTTTCAAAACCAAACGCAATGGAGAAAAATTAAGATTTAATGGAGAAATTTGTGATGGTAATATTGAAGGTATTCAGTGTGGGGCTGATATGGATGTGATGAAGTTTGATCTTCATTTCAAAAAAAAATTAGAACTGGAACGCCCAAAGCAGGATATCAAATCACCTTTCATTAGTGTTTTATTTGGTAGTCCATCTACCGATACTGTTGTCGAAAAGAGAATTGAAGATGGTAAAGAAGTGGAATATGAGTATGCATATGAAAACCTGGGCGTATTCTGCACTAATTCGAATGAAAACCTCAGTTATGGTTATGGTGCAGATCTACCTATACGATTAGTCAATGTACGAGTTACCGAAGACTTCTTTAATTATTACATACAGCAAGATGAAGTGCTGTCTAATTTAATGAACTTAGAGGGTAGCTTCTTTGTATATGAAGAACTGGATCCAGCAATGCAGTTGGTTTTTCAGAGAATTTTCGACATTAAATCTGAAGAATTATTTTATAAGGATAAGATTAAGAGTCTTGGTCTAATGCTTCTTAATATCTTCTTTTCAAATGTCGCAAAACGAGAAAATATCACAGAAACCAATAAATATCCTTTTAATGTTGAGCCAGTATTTAAAGCACAAACCATTTTAAAAAGTACTTTAGATCGACCAGTAACTATCGATGAATTAACGAGAGAAGTTGGATTAAGTGAAAGTCGACTGAGATACCTTTTTAAGCAGATATTTGGTACAACAATTCATAATTACCATCAAGATGTTCGTTTATTAAGATCAAAGGAATTTCTGTTAGAAGGCAAGAAAACCATGTTGATGATTGCGATGGACTTAGGATTCTCCAGTGCTAGTCATTTCTCAACTGCTTTTAAAAGGAAATTTAAAATCAGTCCTAAAGAGTTTCAGAATAATTCAAAAAATTGATCATTAGAATATTAACTATCCCCAAAACCTTTTTTATTAACCCATTCTTTTATGAAATATGCAAGACTATATGACCAATTAAGAAAATGGGAGTTATCCCTATCAAACAGTAAGAATAACTTTTATGAAGAATTTAATGAGGCCAATGCTACAGGTACACTCGAGGCTATAAATTGCGATGAAGATTTAGATGTTATAAAGTTAGACTTAGAGCTGAACAAAGATATTGTTCTTATCAGCAAAAAAATGCCTGAAAACCAAAAGTATATCCAAATTACAGTGGGTACTCCCGTCGCGGTTTTTGTGGAAAATAGAATTCCAGAAAGTTTAGTGGATAGAGAGCATAAACTTGAAAAAGGTTTGTTTGCAATTTACTGTACCAACTATAATGAAGATTTAAATTGGCATTTGTCTAAGAAAAATGAGAATACATTACTCCACTTAAGAATGAGTAAATCGTATTTTGAATCTTTTACCAATGAAACCGAGAATCTTAAAAAAATGATGGATCTCTCTAAGAGCTTTTATTTGCTTGAAGATCTCAATCCAATGATGAAAATAATTTTTGATCGTATATTTTCTTTAGATCGTCATCAATTATTTTACCCCAACAGAATTAAGAATTTAATTGAAGCTTTATTGTATAACTTCTTTACGAACATCACAAATCGAAAAGAGGTAAAGGATAACAATAAGTACAGTTATAATTACGAGCCAGTATTTAAGGCCAAACAACTGCTCAATGAAAATCTAAACCGGATTGTAAGCATTGATGAGTTAACAAAAAGTGTAGGACTTAGTGAAAGTAGACTTAGGGTGTTATTTAAAGAGATTTTTGGAACAACTCTGAACGTTTATCATCAAGATATTCGCTTATTAAAAGCAAAAGAAGATCTTCTGAATAATGAAAAATCAGTATCAATGATTGCTATGGATTATGGTTTTTCAAGTTCGAGTCATTTTTCTACAGCCTTTAAAAAGAAGTTTGGTTATTCTCCAAGAGATTTTATCCAACAACAAGAAGGTAAAAGTGCGTAATTTAGTTTTGTAGACTGTATACTTAATGAAGATATGGCAATTAGAAAAGTTAATGAAATATTAAATAAATGGACTACTCTGTTAAATGGAAAACGAGTAGAGAATACCGTTCATCTTGATAGTTCTGCATGTAAAGGAACAATCAATGGAGTGACTTGTAGTGATGATTTAGAAGTAGTTAAATTCGATGTTGTTGTATACGATAAATTGAAATTTAATCGCCCAAAACAAGTTGAGGAAAGCAATTTTGTTACTATATCTTTTGGAGAGAATACAGCTGAGTATATCCTTGAAGAAAAGGAAGAAAAAGGGGAAGTGATACAAAATGAATTCGTTTACAACTCCATCGGGTCGTTTTGCACCAATTCAGATGAAAATATAGAATGGGAGTATAAAAAGAATAGTAAAGTAAAACTTCTTGTCGTTAGGGTATCCATTGACTTGTACAATAAATATGTCCAACAATCAGAAGGACTAATGAAGTTGATGAGTTTAGACCAAATATTTTGGGTATTTGAAGAGTTTGACCCTTTAATGAAACTAGTATTTAGCAGGTTGTACGAACTAAAAGAAGATGAGATATTCTACAACGAAAAAATAGAAAACCTAAGCATTGCCTTAATTCATAGATTTTTTACCAATGTTTCAGAAAGAGAAGTGCTAACTGAAGGAAATAAATACTCATTTAATGTAGAACCTGTTTTTCAAGCCTATAATATGTTGAAAAATACATTGAATAGAGCTATTTCATTAGATGAACTTTCAAGAGAAGTGGGATTAAGTGAAAGTAGGTTAAGATTTTTATTTAAGCAGGTTTTTGGAACTACTATCTCAACGTTTCATCAAGATGTTCGTCTGCAAAAGACCAAAGAAGAATTGTTAGCAGGTAAAAAGACAAGTTTAATGATTGCAATGGACTATGGTTTTTCAAGTGCCAGTCATTTCTCTACAGCCTTTAAAAAGAGGTTTAAGATGAGCCCTAAAGAATTTATTAAATCTACTGCCCGATAAAAAATGTAAGCTTTGACGGGGACATCAAAGCTTACGATCATATTTACTGAACACAAAGGTAACGATCCATAATCTGTTGATTAATGGATATGTAATTGATCACATCGAGGTCAAGTTTTTCTCCAAGGGAGATAACGTCATCAATTAATATGTTCTTCTCATTTTTTTGGTTTTTCTCTATATCCAATTGGAAGGAGGACTTTGCTTCATAAGGGAATTTTTTCAACATTTCGATAGTATTCTTTATATCTTCATGGCTCAAATTTATGCCAAGCTTTTTTGCTATTAGAACAACCTCTTCCATTAAACTCTGACATTGAATCATCAGGTAAGCATCGTCTTGTAAAGCTCCAAAAGTAACTCCATTTGCTGTTGATATTGCAGATATTGGAGAAACAAAAAGGAACTTTTTCCATAATATTTCCTTGATATCTTTATGATACTCGATATCTAAATCATACTTTTCTAATACCGTTTGAAGTGTATTTAACGCCGTTTGATTTTCCCCCCCAATAATAATTCTCCCAGGACCACCGACATGCCTAATGGTAGAATCATTGATTTTATTGGAGATAATGTAAATACATCCATCAATTACTTGTTTCTCTGATAAGTTTAAAGTATCACAAATTATATTTTTAATACTAATGCCATTCAATAGTGGGATAATTAGTGTTTTATCAGAGATACTACTCCTTATATTTTTGAGGCTTTCTTTTAAATCATAAGACTTAATAGCTATGAAAAGAATGTCTAATTTTTCAATTTTATCATTAGTGCTAACCACATCAATTACATGTACTTTTTCCGATTTGTCACCATCAAGTAATGTAAGCCCTTCACTGATAATAGCCCTTTTTTGTCTTTCTTTTGTTATTAAAATTATTTCGTCTTTATCTTTAGATTGAAGCATTTTTGATGCTATAAATCCGCCGATACCGCCTATACCGAGAATTCCAATTTTCATGAGTAATGTATTGAATGATACTGTTCCTAACGTAAGTAATCTTTTGACTTGTAATAGCTTAACTTTTTTACTATACTTTTTATTGGTTGTCTTAAAATTTGAGTCGTTACTTATTATTAATTTACTTAAGTGATTTATGAATAGAGAATTATCACTGTTAATGAGCGTGAATAATAGATCTTCAAGATTCGATTATTTAAAAATGATAATTTTATCTTTAATTAATTATAACCTGTATTCTAAAAAATGATAATCTTTAACTAACCATATTCTGATGTTTTAGATGAATATAAATACTTTGAAAAGAAAAATTAAATGAGCAAAAGTACCTTAACATTATCCTTAGAAAATTGGAATAATATTTTTCAGGGAAAGATTGTCGATAACAAAATTATTATGCCTGATGCAATTGGTGTGGGTTGTGTTATTGGATATGAAGTGAATAGCGACATCGAAGTACTAAGTGTTCAGTTTCTTTTAAAAGAAAGGGTAGAAGTATTAACTGAAACGATCCATCCTATACCGGAAAAAAAAGCAATTTATTTTGGAAGACACATTGATACAGATATAAATGTGGTGACAAAAGTAGGAGAGAATAAATATAAAGTAGAAAAGAAACTCCCATTGCTCGAGCTTGGTGCTTTTTCAACAAATCTCACACAAAATCTAATTTGGAGTTACCCTGCTAATGTAGAGTATAAGATTGTCATCATAAGAATTGCAGAAGGTTACTATCAATCTTTGATTGACAGATCAACCGTCTTACAACAATTGTTTAATGGGAAAGAAGACTTTTATGTATTTGAAGAATTTGATCTAAATATGAAGGAGACTTATGATAAGATTAATAAGTTAAACCCAGAGAATATATTTTTTATTGACCAACTAGAGGCATTGTCGCAATACTTAGTAGTCACATTTTTTCAGCAACTTTCTGGAAGAAGTGATACAACAGAAAAAAGGAAATATCCATTTAATATAGAACCAATATTTAAAGCACAAGAAATCATCCGCAACTCACTTCATGAACAATTAAATATAGCATCGATCACTAAGCAAATAGGAATGAGTGAGAGTCGATTAAGGTTTTTATTTAAAAAAGTATTTGATTCTACTATTCATAATTATCATATCCAATTACGACTAGATGAAGCCAAGAGAATGTTAAAAGAAAAAGAAAAGACAAATACGGCTATTGCAATGGATTTGGGTTTTTCTAGTGCCAGTCATTTCTCGATGGTTTTCAAGAAACATTTTAATATTACACCCAAAGAATATAGAAATCAGTTAAAGGGAAACGAATGACTATTTTCGACTGTTTAATTTTAGACAAAAAATCACTAACTTAATTATATCAATAACCCTTATGCTCGAATGCTCAAAAATTATTATTTTCTTGTTGTACTTCTACTCTCAACAATCACATTAACTTATGCCCAAGACAAAGAAAAAACAAAAGGTCCTGTGTATTTAAGTATTAATGTTGATGAAGATTTATTTTTACTCAAGAGTACAGATCAATTTTATAGTTTTGGAGCAAACATCAGGGTCGGGTTTGATGGATTAGATAATAATTTCACCAACAGTTTCTTACCAAAGTTATCTGAAAGTCACCAATTGTTTGATATTGGTATTGTCCACAAAATGTATACTCCTAGAAATGTTTCTATGGCTGAAGTAGATTCCTCAGATATTCCTTATTGTGGAGAGACCTATCTATCTATTCGCCATAATTCATTAAGTCCATCTTCAGGTACAGCATTAATGACACAATTAGATGTTGGGGTGGTTGGACAAATTTCGGGTGCAGAGAAATTCCAAAATGGTTTTCACTCGGCAATAGGGAATGGTAGTATTGATGGTTGGAAAAATCAGATAGGCAATGGGCTTTACCTTAACTACACCGCCACAATATTAAGAAGCTTTGTCTCGAATATAAGATTTGCCGATGCTTTTTTGGGGGCTAGAGGGACTATGGGTACCATGGATATTTCGTTTGAAGGCTTCGTCTATTTAAGATTAGGACTGTTTAATGATTACTTTATTAATGCTGATCGCCCTTATTCCAAAAAATCAGATACTTCTTATATGAATAGACTCAAAGGGAAAGGTTTTGCTAAGATGAAATTCGAAGATGTGATGTGGTCCGAAGATCCTACATTAAGAGAAAAAGCAGTACGATCATGGTTATCACGCAATTTTAGACCTTATCAAGTATATATGAAGTTTATATCCGGAGGGATCTTAAATGTATATGACGGCGAAATGCAAGGTAGTCTGATCTCCTTTGAGTATTCACCTTATACGATAGATTATGATTTAATCCCGAAGTGGCAACATAGATTAATGGTAGGAGTGGTCTTTAATTATCATTTTGGGTCATTAGAATATACTTGGCAAAGAATCACTTATCAGCCAGAAGATAATTTCCCACCGTATTACCCTAAATGGGGTACCGTAGATTTACATTTTAATATATAAAGGTTTTAAAATTCGTTTTTCTATTCACTTTTTTACATGTAAGGTTTTAAAGTTTTCAAGACTAAAATCATCGATTGATTGTATTTTTCAATGATGATCCCTTCAAAATGACTAATAATCATGTAATGTGCTGAAAATCAACTAATCATTTCTTGTAACCTTTTGAGAGTTTTAAGAGTAAAATTAGCTAATGTTTGTAAATCCTAATTTTACCCGAAAATGAAAAAAATACTATTTACTCTTACCTTATTGGGACTTTGTTCCCTATTTCTATATGGGCAATCCCCTCAGACACTAAATACAGAAATAATATTAGAAGAACCATCATCGATAGAAAATCTGATGGCTAGTAATGCCCATATACCCACACCGTTAGATCATGAGAAAAGTGTTTATGTAGATAACTCAGGTACATACGTCAATAAATCATTACCCTTATATTTAAATTTTACAACATCTAAAGAAGAAGGTGCAGCAGTGTATTCACTCAATAATGAAGAAGAAGTACATGAAGAAGATCCTTTGTTTTTAGATACAGAAGGCCCGAATTATATCCGATCGAAATGGATGGTGGACCCTGAGACCAAGGAATACCTATCTCCAAAAAGAGAAGTAAAATACGAAGTAATCGCTGACAGTAAAGCTCCTATATCGAAGATATCTTTTGATGGAACTAAGTTACATGATAATGGAGTAGAGGCATTTTATGGTAAGAACTTGATGATGCATTTAGTAGCCAACGATACTTATTCTGGCGTTAATAATATCTATTACTCTTTAGATGGTGAGACATTTCATCCATATACCTATTCTGTTCCTTTAAGTCAGGAGGGGCAACATATTGTATATTATTATTCTGCAGATAATGTAGGAAATCCTGAAGAGGTAAGAACTTCTACATTTAAAATTGACCTTACCTCACCAGAGTCTGGGGCAGAATGGAAAGGCTTAGTTTACAATGAAAATATAATTTCACCTAACACTACATTACGTTTATATTCTGAAGATGCAATGTCAGGGTTGGATCATATAGAATTTGCGTATGATAATAGTGCCTTTGATGTCTTTCAATATCAACCTATTTCCGTTAAAGATTTGAAGGATGGAGAACATGTTATTCATTACAAAGGAATTGATTTGGTGGAAAATGAAGAAGTAGAAAAGACTATCTCTTTTTATGTTGATAAAATTGCACCAGAGATCAACCATGCCATTAATGGAGATCAATATATAGATGGAAATACGATTTATGTTTCACCAAGAACTACTTTTTCTATTACATCAAGTGATAATAAAGCAGGTGTAAAACAAGTATTCTATAGTACTAATGGAGGGCATAACTTCACACCATATTCTAATGAATTTACTCTGAAGAATGAATTGGGAGAACACCATATTAGTTATAATGCTTCAGATAATGTAAATAATAAAACCGGGAATAAAACCATTGAAGGTTCTGATATTCTATTTATGGACAATATATCCCCATCTACTTCATTAGAATATATTGGTGAAGAATTTGAACATAGAGATACACTGTTTATTACTTCGAAAACGCAGATAAAATTAACTTCATCGGATACACATTCAAAAGTGAGAGAAACGTTTTTTGCTTTGAATGGTGAAAGTGACAAAACATATAGTGGAGCCTTTAATGTAAATGAAGATGGCTTTCAAACGCTTTCATACCATGCAATTGATCATGTCAATAATGAAGAGGGAAGTAACGAAGTCTCATTTTTTGTAGATAATGAAGGGCCTGAGATTTATCACAATATGAGTATTGAGCCTATCGGTAAGCATGGAGAATTTGACGTTTATCCAGCATTTACAAAAGTCTATTTAGGGGCAACCGATAAGCATGTGGGTACAGAGGAAATTAAATATTCTATAAATGGTGGTCCACTAACCCTTTATTCTAGTGGTAGTAATTTAGATATATCTGAAAAAGAACATTTAAAAAGAGATCAGCATTATAAGATCAAAGTAGTGGCCATTGACAACTTAGGAAATGAGTCAACCAAATCATTTGAGTTTTATGTAGGTCAACATTAAAAAAAAGGATTGAATGTATTGTGCATTCAATCCTTTTTTGTTCTTAAACGATATATCTTATTTGACTGGACAAGGTGTGAACTTAGTAAAATTGATCTCACCTTTTATACTTCTTTCAATAAAGTTGGTTCTTGCTCCATTGACAAGGTACACTTCAATACCTTTGTCGAAACAGATACTAGCCGCACTTATCTTGGAAGTCATACCACCTGTTCCCAATCCGTTTTCTCTTTCTTCGATAAACTGACTAATACTATCTAGATCTGTTACCTCTGGAATTAACTCAGCATCCTCATGTAAGTTTGGATTTTTAGTAAATAATCCTTCAATATCAGAAGCAATAATCAATAGGTTTGCTTCTAGAAGTGAGGCAACTAATGCAGATAATTTATCATTATCACCAAGAATTAGTTCTTCTACTGCAACAGTATCATTTTCATTGAAGATAGGAATAAACCCATGGTTCAATAATTCGTCTACAGTGTTACGCGTATTTTTTCTTGATTCTTCGTTATCAAAATCTTTATAAGTCATAAGACACTGAGCCACTTTTAAGTCAAAGTCACCAAAAACCTCAGCATAAATCTGAAGTAATTTAGGTTGCCCAATAGCAGATAATGCTTGCTTTGAGTGGACCATATTATTTTTTAGTCCACTGATATTGATAAATTGTTTAGCAGTAGCAACTGCCCCCGAAGAAACGAGAATGATATCATATTGATCCCTTAAGGCTAAAATTTGTCGACCAATGTTCTCAATTTTGCCCCTTGATATCATATTGGTACCTGCTGTTAGTGTAGAGGTACCTATTTTAACCACTATTCTTGGTTTCATATTAGTTTCTAGTTTGTCCGTTTCCAGAGATAAACCATTTATTCGTTACCAATTGTGCTAAACCTACTGGACCTCTAAAGTGTAATTTCTGTGTACTGATAGCGATCTCCGCACCAAAACCAAATTGTCCACCGTCAGTAAATCTAGAAGATGCATTATGGTATACCGCGGCACAATCAACGTTGTATTGGAATGCTGTAGCAGATTCCTTATCAGTTGACACGATCACCGCTGAGTGTCCACCAGAGTATTTATTGATTGTTGAAATCGCCTCTTCAAGATTTTCAGCAACACTGAACAAAATTCTTTCAGATAAAAACTCTTCTGGCATCAACGATTCGCTATCTACTGCAGTAATTTGATTCGAGAACTTGGCAATTTTATCATCACCAACCACTTCTAAACCAAACTCAACAGCTTTAGCTGCAAGTTGTTGCACTTTCTCTTCAAGATTTGGTAAATCTTTGCTCAGTAAAACCTTATCTAATGCATTACAAACACTTAGACGGCTCTTACCATTTAATACAATATCTACAGCCATATCAAAATCTGCATTTTCATGGATATAAATAAAGTTATTACCTCTACCACTAATCATTAAAGGTACATTAGTGGTTTGTTTAATATAATTAATTAACCCTTCTCCTCCTCTTGGAATAATTAGATCAAGGTTATGTGTATTTTCTGCTAATAATTTTTGAGTTGTTGCTCTATCAATATCAAGGTATTCTACATAATCGGTAGAAACGTTATTCATTTCTAAAGCTTTTTTCCATAATTCTACTAATGCAAGGTTAGAGAAGCGCGCTTCTTTTCCACCTTTAAGTAAAATTTTATTTCCAGATTTAAATGCACTCACTGCAGCTTCAATAGTTACATCCGGACGAGATTCATAGATGATTAAGATCTTTCCAAAAGGAACTACCTTATTTTCTACTAACATGCCGTTAGGATGATTGTATGCACTTAATATCTTGCCCTCGGGGTCTTCTAACTCTAAAACTTCAGCTACAGATGCAACCATACCTTTCACTTTCTTCTCATCAACCTTTAAACGGTCAACTAGAGTGGGGTCTAGGTCATTAGCTAATTCTAAATCTTTCTTATTTGCTGCAATTATATCTGCAGAATAATCTTGAATTAATGATGCTAAATCTTTTAATACATTGTTCTTTTTTTCTGTGGAAAGTATCATCTGTCCTAAAGTTTATGTTAGTAAATCCACAATCGCCCTGTGGTTTGGATATTAATCATGCAATATACGACGTCATTTTTAAATATTACTAGTGAATTTTACTAAAAAAGTAATAAGCATGTAATTTTTTTATGAATTTCATATTTATTTAAGCGTCTAGCTGTAGATTGTCTAAATTACTGAAAGTAAAATGATTATGTTGAAATTAGTCTACTTGAACATTACTAATAATTATATGATAAGCATCTAAGATATAGTTGGTTTTAGGGGAATATGCTATTATTTTAATAGTACTATTATTCTTTATATTAACTCTTCATGAAAAAACTATTCCTCATTACTTTATTACTATTGGAAATAACTGCTTTTGCACAACAGACCAAATTAGCTGAAAATGATAGTATTTGGCCTTATCGCTTCCCAATCTGGGGGCAGGAGGTAAAAGACAGAGGAATCAATTTTCCTTTACCCGGTGGTATTTCTCTACATTATGTATACAACGAAATGTTTTTGGATATTACCGATTTTCAACTCGGTTTTAATCACAATGGGTACAACCCAATTTTCAATAAAAATACACTAGGTTTTAAAAAGACAAGAGCAACTGCTCATGGTTATAATGCAAGGGTAGACCTTTTTGCCTTACCCTTTTTAGATGTATATGGTTTGTTTTCACAAGTGGCAGGGGGAACTGAAGTATCGTTACAACCCAATTTTGGTAATGAGAAGTTTCCAGAATTTAGCTCTAGTGTTGAGTTTACAGCCATAGCTTTTGGTGGTGGTTGTACATTAATGTATGGTATTGGGAATTACTTTATTTCAGGCGATTTAAATTATTCAGCAACAAGGACCGAATTACTTAAAGGGAATGTTGGTGTAATTACAGGATCAGGAAGAATAGGTCGACGTTTTTTCTTTAAGAAAGAAAGGTTCTTGGCCTTTTATGTTGGGTTTATGTATAGAAACTTCACAAATGCTAACGGTAATCAAGGAGATATTTCTGTCCGTGAGATTGCTCCAAACCTCGAAGAAGATGTAAATCGTTGGTACGAGGGGTTGACAGATGCTCAAAAAAGAATAATGGATGCCGTTGGTGATCAAATAGGTATTGATATTGGTTCTGGAAACGCCTTAGCCGACATCAGTATCCAATATTATATCAAGAAAGACCTTATCCAAAAATATACTTTTCAGTTTGGTGGACAATTTCAAATTTCTCCTCGATGGATGGTCCGTGGCGAATACGGAGTTTCTGCATACAGTAAATTTATGTTGACGGGATTCAATTATCGATTTGGATTATAAAACAAACATCATGAAATATTCTAGCTTATTATTATTCCTTCTTATTTCACTATCTACAGTTGCTCAGAAAAAAGTGATTGATTTTTACTACGATGGTGGCCGTCTTTCGAATGGTGATGACATGGTCTATGATTTATTAGGGGATGTCAATATACACACTCCTGAGTGTGTGCTCACTTATATTAAAGAGCAATCTACTATGAAATTAGATTTTATAGATGATGATCTGAAAGAGTACAATGAAAGTCTTGAGAACCTAGAAGCTTATTTGGTAGAAGGTGAACCTGAGATAGTTTGGAGGGTGAAGAAAGATAAAAGTATCTTCGTTAGAGTTTATGAAAGAGACGGACAAATCTATTTTGCTTGGCATGGTCGAAGTTTTGAAGTGGACTAAACATTCTCCTTGCACAACAATTTCTATTCGTAATACGTATCCTATAATAATTCTATCTAACAACAAAGGGAGTGAAAATATAACTCTTTTCTCAACGTTATAAATTAAGAAAACACAATAGAATCATGTATTTCGAAGGAATAATTACTATCGATCCATCACAACTAACTCAGATTGAAAGGGTAAAACCGACCAAGGCATTCAAAAGAATATTCTACTATATGACATTAGGGAATGTATCTGATCAGGTTGAAAAAGAAACATTCACGGCTGTATCCATTTTACAGCAAATCAACAATGTATTAATCCATAATGGAATAGATAACATTGTGAGGCTATCTCATGATGGTATAGATTTTTACCTAGATGTAGAAGGTAAAGAAGGAGACCTCAAAGAGGCATTTGATCAATATGATCTAGAAATCGATCATTCCATGTCATCACAATTTAATAAGTTGGTAATGGTGATGGAACATGAAGACCATAACTTCAAATACCTCTTAGAAATAGATATCAATAGAACACATGATGTTGGAGAATACCCTATCGAAATTAAAGTAACTGGGCTCTTAAAACAGTTCAAGAAAGAGAATAAATCTAGAAGTGAAATTGAAGAGGAAATGAAATCCATCTTCAAAGACCAGGAATCATACAATATTTTTAAGTCTACACAACAGCATAATTTTGAACAGTTTTTAAATAACCTAAAACTGAGTATTATAAAACTTATGCATGTAGATGATGTGAAAGTAGATATCAAATCGAAAATCATCTTACCTAACGATAAAATTCAAGAAGAAAGTGAATTAAAATACCATAAGACCTATGGTGAATATGGTGTACATTATGGTTATTTCGGTTTTGGTGATTTCTTATTCTATAACATGCTGTGGTCTAATATGTCATATAACAATGATATTACATTGTATGATACGCATTTCGAAACAGAAATAGGAGAGGACTTAGGCTTTAGGGATGAGATTATCGCCAACGATGAAATTTTTAACGACGAAGTGGAAAGTGATTTTGAAGAGTTTCAATCGTCTGGTATAGAATCAACATTAGATGATCCAGATAATAGAAATGCTAGTAGTTGGTTTGATTTCTCTGGAGTAGATTACAACGATGATGACAGCGGAGTCGATTTCGACTTTGGTTCTGATGATTCAGATTGGTAAGTCATAAAGAAATAGATAGAGCCAGTAATTCTAAATTGAGTTACTGGCTTTTTTTATTAATTCTGTTGAATCCTTTACTAAAATATTTAATACTATTTCTTATTTATTATCTTCACCGAAATGTATTTAGGTTGTTTGGATCGATGATATCGTTTCTTTCAGAATTACTGAAATACATTTACATCGAAATAGAATCAATACAATTATCAGCAAGCTTTATTTCATTTATGATTAGAAAAATAATCACCTTATTTATTATCCAAATGATGAGTTTAGGAGCTGTTTCTGCTCAACATCATCACAAGCATTATACAGAACAGGATACACTAAGAGGATCCATCACAAAAGAAAGAGTGTGGTGGGATCTACAACATTATACACTTGCCGTAGAAGTTATACCTTCTAAGAAATTTATTAAGGGCTCAAATACTGTTGCCTACAAGGTATTGGAGCAAAATCAGATCATGCAAATAGATCTACAAGAGCCAATGAACATTACCAAAGTGGTTCAAGCGGAAAAGGAATTGGTCTTTAAGCGAAATGGCAATGCTTTTTTCATTACGCTAGAAAAAGAACAGAAGAAAGGGACGTTAGATAGTGTAACTGTGTATTATGAAGGGCATCCGAGAGAGGCTGTGAGAGCTCCTTGGGATGGCGGATTTACTTGGGGAAAAGATAGTGAAGGAAAAGATTTTATCGCTACTTCTTGCCAAGGTTTAGGAGCATCGGTTTGGTGGCCTAATAAAGATCATATGTACGATGAACCTGATCATGGTATTCGAATTTCTGTAGAAGTACCACAAGATTTAATGGACGTATCGAATGGAAGATTGATTGGTGTAGATAAGAACAAAAAGAAGAAAACAAAAACATACCATTGGGAAGTGGTGAACCCAATTAATAATTATGGGGTAAATGTAAATATTGGTAACTATACCCATTTTGGTGAAAAATACGAGGGAGAGAAAGGGGAGTTATCATTAGACTATTATGTATTAAAACAGAATTTAAAGAAAGCTAAAGCTCAATTCGTCCAGACGAAAGAAATGATGGAAGCTTTTGAACATTGGTTTGGTCCCTACCCATTTTATGAAGATGGTTTTAAACTAGTGGAGGTTCCTTATTTAGGAATGGAACATCAAAGTTCAGTGACATACGGGAATAAGTATCAGAATGGCTATTTAGGTAGAGACCTAAGCCACACAGGGTGGGGTTTAAAATTTGATTTTATCATTATTCACGAGGCAGGGCATGAATGGTTTGCCAACAATATTACAAATGTGGATATCGCTGATATGTGGATCCATGAAAGTTTTACTGCTTATTCTGAAAGTTTATTTGTAGAATACCATTACGGAAAAGATGCCGGTACTGAATATGTTAGAGGCACTAGAATGAATATTAGTAACGACATACCAGTTATTGGTGATTATGATGTTAATGCTGAAGGATCTGGAGATATGTATTATAAAGGTTCTAACATGCTAAACACAATTCGTCAGATAGTGAATAATGATGAGATGTGGTTAGGAATGTTAAGGGGAATGAATAAAACATTTTATCATCAGACAGTAACCACTAAACAGATTGAAGACTTTATGTCTAAGGATCTAAAAGTTGATTTGTCAAAGGTTTTTGATCAATACCTTAGAGAGAAATATATTCCAATTCTTGAATACAAAGTGATAGACAATCAGGTGATGGTGAGATTTACATCATGCATTGATGAATTTGAGATGCCCGTAGATCTTATTATTAATAATGAAAACAATAGAGTTACAGTAACCAATCAATGGTCGACTATTGAAACAAAACAAAAAGTATCTTCAGTAGAAATAGACCAGAACTTTTACATTGGTGTTGCTAAGATTCAATAAAACTGAAAATAAATTTTGAACGTACGTAGATTACGTTCTACTCAAATATTATTGTATTCGACAAAAAGGAATACAAGAAATTTATTAAGAGATATATCGTTTTGCGGTATATCTCTTTTTTTGATTTATCTAATGATTTGCATTTTGGTTATAAAATAAAAAAGAGAAATACCATCGGGTGATATCTCTCTTTTTATAGATAATTTCTTTAACTCAAAGTAAAAACTTACTTCAAGTTTAGTAGTCAAAGGGTGTAGTTTTTATTACATAAATTTATGGAAATCTATGATTTTTTGAGAACCATCATTTTTCACAACATATAAATATTTCAATTTACGATGTTTGTCGAAACCAGTGACGTATTTGTTTCCTTGGTCATAAGGAAAAGTACACAAGATCTCAGTTGCTGTTTCAAACATGATGTCTCCATCTTTGAAAACACATTTGATATTTTCTTGCTGATTGTCCTGTAAACGCTGATTTAGTTGCTCAACTACCTCTTTTGCTTTTACAACTTCTTGATTCGGTTCTGTACTATTTGCTGGTTCTGCTTCAACTTCTGCTATGAAATGAAAACTCATGGTTAATATAGATAGCGAAGTAAAAATAAATAGTACTAATGGAGTTAATATCTTCTTCATACGGTTGGGTAACAATTATATATTAGATGAATCTGTTGTCGTTAATATTCTGCAACATATTTATTTTACGATACAAATCAAAGGGAATGTAACCTTATAAAGATTTATTAATTTTTATCTTCCTAAAATACAATAGATTAATTGGATTAATTCAAGACGTTAAAAAATGTTGTAAAATATAGAAGGGTTACTTAAGCGAATAAGTAACCCTTCCATTCATCAAAATCTAATCTAAGATTAGAAGTTTAGTTTTAACCCTACTGAGTAAGTTCTACCTACACCCATATAGTAACCATTTAATGTTGGGTTACCGTTAGCATCTAAACTTCCTTGTTGACCTTCAACAGCATAATCTGTATCGAATACGTTGTTTACTTTAGCATTTACTAAGGCATCAAGTTTCCAAATTTCAAAGCTGTATGAAGCTCCAATATCGAATAAGTTATAAGCTGGAAGCTCATACATATCTGTTTCATTATATCTTGGATCATCTAACTTCGTAACATCGTAGTTAGCATATAATCTACCGTAGTAGTTCCAATCAGCCATAATTCTTAGACGAGGAATTACTTCGTATGTCGCATTAATAGCAGCTGTAGTTTGTGCTGAGTTACCTACTTGAGCATCTTTCATGTAAACGTTTACTTCGTCTACAGGTCTTTGTTGATCATCATAGATGATTACATTCTCAAGGTTGTTCATCCATCTCCAGTCACCCACTGAAACCATTGCATTGAATACTAAGTTTCTAAGCGGTTGGTAAGTCATGTCTAACTCAATACCTTTATGAAGGGCATCTACACCTAACAAGTTGGCAGAGTAAGATTGTCCAGCATCATCATACACAGTTTTTGTAAATGCTTTGTCTTGCCAATAAGTGTAGTAAGCATTCACGTTTACCTTGAAACCTTTAGTACGGTAACCGTAACCCACTTCACCAGATAAGATCTTTTCGTTTACTGCTTGATCGTTAACATCGTTTTTGTAGTTTAAGAATACAGCTCTCATATAAGGTTGACGAGAAATGTAACCTACGTTAGCAAATACGTTATGATGATCGTTGATATTGTAGTTCGCACCTGTTTTTACTGAACCACCAAAGAAGCTTACCCAATCTGTTTCATCTACGCCGTGGTCATAGCTAAAGTAATCGATACGTTTGTATCCTTGGTGTGAACCTGCAGCTGATAAGAAGTACGTTAAATCATTTTGAGAGTATTCAATTTGAGAGAATACACCTTGCCATTGAACTAAACCATCGTTGTGGTAGCCCATAATATCACCTTGTTGAAGATCTCTTGGTCCAGCAGACTTATTGTTGTAATCTGTGTAGTAAGGGTTACCCATTAAATCTTCTACAGTTTGGTAGTGCTCACCTTTGTAGTATCTTAAATCAAGACCTGAAGTTAATGTCCAGTTGTCATTGAATTTGTGTGTTAAAGTAGATACACCACCAGTCCAGAAGTGGTTGTTGTTAGAAGCATAAAGTACAGAACCGTTACCAGTTTCAGCAAACTGTTGTTGGTTAGCTACTGTAAATGCATCCCAATCAATAATACCTGCATCTGTTCTGAAGTCATTTACATTTAAACGGTCGTTGTAAGAAGCGTTTGATGTAAGACCAGTACCGCCACCTTTACCGATAGACACGTAAGCAGTAGTTGCTAATTCAGTTTTATCACTGATTGTCCAGTACCAGTTTAATGACATTTGAGGTTTGTGGTAGAAGTTAGTTCTTTGGCTAAACTCTTCTCCATTTTTGTAACCCCAGTCAGCATTATATCTTTTACCATACTTGTCATAATCCTCTTCATGAAGGTAAGTTCTTCTTTGACCATGTTCTTGAGGAGCACCAAAAGTAGTGAATGATAAGGTATGGTTTTCGTTAATTTGTTTTGAAACGTTGAAGAAATAAGAATATCCTTCGAATGATGTACCATCTACATAACCGTTACCAGCAGTGTGTGAGAATGAACCTGAAACTGCCCATCCGTTATCCATTAAACCAGATGAAAGTGACACACCTTGCTTGAAGTAACCATCATTACCTACACCCATATAAACGCTACCACCTTTTTCAACGTCAGTAGTTTTAGTTAAGATGTTGATTGTACCGCCTACAGAAGGAAGGGCTAATTTAGAAGCACCTAAACCTCTTTGTACTTGCATTGTTCTAGTTACATCGCCTAGACCAGCCCAGTTTGACCAGTATACGCTACCATTTTCCATGTCGTTTACTGGAACACCGTTAATAGTAACCGCAACGTTCTCTGAAGAGAATCCTCTTAGAGCAATTCTTGAGTCACCGTATCCACCTCCGGCACCAGATACATATACACCTGGAGTAGATTTTAATACTTGAGGGAATTCTTGGTTACCCATTTTAGCTTCAATTTCTTCAGCAGATACCGTAGCTGCTGCTACAGGAGTTTTACGGTCAACTGCTACAGAAGCCATTACTTCAACTTCTTGCAAACCAATTGCATCAGTTTCTAAAGAAATCTGTCCTAAGTCGACAGTTCCACCATTAAGTGTTACCTGTTGTTCTACAGGTTTCATACCAACAAAAGAGATGATCACTTTTTGTTCACCAGATACTTTTGATTGAAATGAAAAATTACCATTGAAATCAGAGATGGCACCAGTAGTTGTACCCGCCACTGAAACATTGGCACCAATAATAGGTTCGTCTGTTGTAGCATCAAAAAGATTACCCTTGATGATGGTTTGAGCAAATGCTGAGCTCGATAACAACGTCATCAAAGCTACAATGAAAGACATTTTTTTAGTAAACATTCTTAATAGAATTAGATTTGATTGATTAGGTTTATTTTTAAATCTGCTGCAAAAAAATACATTCAATATTAACGGAATGTTACAATTTACCTTTGTTTAACCCATTTATGAATACTTAACACGAAATTTGAAACATTGTATCATATTCGTCTCTTTTATTTAATCTCCTTAACAGAAATAACAAAAACAAGTTGTTATTAAGTATTTTATTGACACTTTTTAAAGAGCGTTTTTGAAACCTTTTTTAATTGGATACGTTGTTACCAACTTTTTACAAATAAAATATTAGTTCTGTACGTTAAAACATACATTCTATTCTGATGAATATGAAATAGAGGAAAGAAGTCTAGTGTTTGCCTTGTTATTCAGGGAGTTTGGAAGCTATTTAAGGAAGAAACTGTTATTTATAAATATCGATGGGAAATAGAAAATTCCAATAGGTATGATCTGTGTTAGAAAAATGCAATAAAATATCTTTATATTTATTCTTGAAAATAGCAGCTAATAAAATATGGGCAAGGTATACACTATTCATGATATTGCAATTCGTCTAGATATCTCAAAATCTACCGTTTCAAGAGCTTTACGAAATCATCCAGATGTAAGTAAAGAAACGAAAGAGTTGGTCTTTGAGATGGCGAAAAAACTGAACTATCAGAAAAATATTTTAGCCTCCAATCTTGCCTCAAAAAATACGAACCTAATTGGTGTAGTGATTCCAGAGATTGCTCGCCAGCATTTTTTTGCTCAAGCTCTAAGCGGAATTCAAAAGGTAGCAAAAGAGAAAGGGTATATTGTAATGGTTTGTCAATCCAACGAGGAATTACAAGAAGAAATTAATCAAGTAAATGCTTTGGTGAATAGTAGAGTAGCAGGAATTTTGATTTCTTTATCTAAAGAAACGGACAGCTATGAACACCTACAATTTGCCATAGATAGAAATATCCCTGTCGTTTTATTTGATAGAGGTGCAGACGAAATGGAATTATCACAGGTAACGGTAGATGATTATAAAGGGGCGTATGATGTTACTAAGCATCTTATCCATCAAGGATATACCAATCCTGCACATCTTTGTGGACCAATGTCACTTTCTATAAGTCAAAAAAGATACAATGGTTTTATAGATGCATTGAAAGATGCGGGTTTAAGTGCCTCCAATGCCCATGTATACCAATGTGATAATTTAAGTTTGGATGCAAAAGACGCCACGGAAAGACTATTATCATTAAAGAAAAGACCAGATGCGGTATTTTGTATGAGTGACTATATCGCGATACAGGTATTGAAAGTGTTAAAAGATAAAGGGATTCGTGTTCCAGAAGATATTGCATTAGCAGGTTTCGCCGGTGACCCAATTACTGATCTTATGGATCCTACAATTACAACTGTAGAACAACCTGCTTTTGAAATTGGTGTTCAAGCTTGTAGGAGAGTGATCATGGAGGCGGAGTCTGAAGACAGAGAAACTCTGGGGGTCATTAATAAAGTGCTGCCGACTAAAGTGATAGAAAGAGATTCAACTCTTCGAGTATAAAAAAATCCCATCAATAGGTAAAAGTATTGATGGGATTTTTATTAATCAGTAATGCTAACACCACTGGCCATAAAAGTGTATTTAACTTCAGGCTCGGTAATTAAAGCGATTTGCTCAGGACTGTCACCTGCATCTTCAGCATAATGTCTTAGAGTGGCAACATCTATTGTTTCTTTCTTTAATGTTCCATTGATGGTAGCTTCTTTTCCTTCAGCATCCATAGGAACAAAAAAGGCGTAATCCTTAAACTTCACAAAAAGCTCTTGATCGTTTTCGATAGGTAATTTCAACCAACATCCTTTTTTCTGACAAACACCAGTGATTTCCCCAGTGACTTGGATAGATTGTACTTCGTCTGAAGTAATAGAATGAATTAGTTCTTTGCTTGCTACAGGCTCTTCACTTTTAAACTCTTCACCATAAAAAGTAACTTCATTTTGAACTGGTTTTTGACAACCCATGATCGTTAAAAGTAAAGTCGTAAATAGTATAGTAATATGTCTCATAGAAGTAATTTGATTGGTATTATTCCATCAAATATACATATTTCTTCATAGGTTAAAAGTAAAAAAGTCTCCCATTAATGAGAGACTTTCTTATTTATTTCACTAAACCATTGTCATTGGTAGAAGTGATGGTAGTAAATTCTAAAGGTACTTTCATCACTTGACCACCTGCATTAATATGGGTAAAACCATCTAATTTCATTGTGGAATTTACATTCTTAATCCACCCTGTGGTTCTATCAATTGTATAGGTAGCTTCATTATCACCTTCCATTTCATAGCGCATTTGCATACCATTAATTTCTTGATATTCTTCTTTAGTATTGTCAGTAGCAATATGGTTTACTTCATTTATTATGATTTCAGTTTTAGACAGTCTATCAACAGTAAAAGTACGTTTGATATTGGCTGTAAACGAAATCGTATATTGTGAAGACTTACTCCAAGTACTTCCTTTTTTTACGGCTTCTTCTGGGAAAATATTCGTCAGCATTTCCATATTGGTTTTCAGCTGTTTTTCTCCATAAGATTGTTTGATCTGATTTAGAATTTGAGACTTTTGCATTGCTGGAATATCTTTTGTCTCTTCATCGATCTTCTTCCAATAGTCATCAAGTCCTCTGATATCCGTAATCTTACCTTTCTTTGATAAACTTAATTCAAAAGAATAATGTGACATTGCGGATAAAATTTTTGAGAAAGGATCTTCATTTTGAGCTGATGAAAAAGATTGAAGGTTAGGACCTACATACATCCCTACTTCTAAAAATGGATAAGTAACTTTGATTTGATACACCCCTTCTTTTTCATTTAAGATTTGAAAAGCGGTTTTCGTATCAGTGTCCATCGTGATATTCACTTCTTGACCATTTATATTTTGTTTCATTTCGATATTAGAAACAGAGCTTTGGTAATAGGTTTTACCTGTCTCTAAATTTAGACCTAATGACGCTTTTTTTTGGGCATGGACATTAATACCGACTATAAATAGAAGCAGAGTTGTCAGTTTAAAAATAGTTCTCATGAGTTGTGAAATTTAAGTAATATATTAATAATGAAATACGGAAATTATTGTATTTAGTTGTTGGCTTATTTAGAATATTCTCTTTCTACCTTGGCAATTCTAGTAATAAAATGATCATACCATTTCTCTTTACCAAACTTTTGTGCCACCTGATGCTCTGTATTGGATTTCCATTCTTTAATAGATGCTAGGTCTTTCCAATATGAAACTGTGATTCCTACTTCTTCTCTTGCACCTTCAACACCAAGAAACCCATCTTGTTGGCTTGCAAGGTCAATCATAAGATTTGCCATATCTTCATAGCCTTCGGTTTCGGATGTTAAAGTGGAAGTAAATATAACAGCATAATAAGGTGGGGTAGGAGTATTAGCGAACATTTAATAGTTTAATTAATTGGATTGAAACAGAATGATGTCGCGAAATTAATAGAAAGAATTCAATCACAAAAATAATCTTAAAAAGTAACCGAATAAACTCCTGCTTTTTATTTTCCAATCGATCTGATATGTTTGTATCACAAAACTAAATTGAATACAAAATGCATTACCTATCGGTTCAAGAAGTAAAAGAGATGTGCTACAATAGTACCTACCATTTTAAAGAATATATCTTAGATCAAAAGGAGGTATTTCCTTATAATGTTCAGGTGCTGTTTGATATGGCAAAGGAAGGACGAATTAGAAATGAATCGATTAATGGTTTTGTAAGAAAGAATACTTCTAGACTTCATTTTTTATCAAAAGAAGCCAATTTATTAGCGAATACTTCTGAAGGGTTTCCAATTAAAATTCCCAAATTCCCACATTTTAGGACGGCTGAACATCTATTCCAATGCATTAAGTTAGATCAGGCTAAGGGGGATGAAATCATTGAGAAGCAATTATTGATTATCGATCAAACTTCTGGTGAGGGAGCAAAGTTAATGGGTGATAGGAAGGATGATATGCGTATGTTTTGGCGTTCTTCTTGGGTGATGAAAGATTGGGAAATGAGAGATTTACCAACAGATCAATACAAGGAGAAACATTGGGAGGCTGTAACAGAAATGGTCAATGCCCTTTGGTATGCTTTATTAATGAAACTAGGGAATAACCGTAAAGAGTTTGGTAAAGTATTATTAAAAAATGGGGCTGTGAAACAGTCGCCAATTGTAGAAATGTCCTTAGATCAACGACAACCAGATACTTTTTGGGGAACAAAGGTCGAACCTAATGGTATGTTGAGAGGAATGAACTTGGCAGGGAAGTTATTATCTAGGTTAAGAGATCTTTATCGTTTGGAACTTCTTCAGAAGAAAGGCTCATTTAACTTATTGAATGTTACTCCTCCTTTTTCTATTCAGATAATTGGTGGAGATATCCAAAGTGTTGATTATAACGAATAAAAAAACAGGCGACTTCAGTAATTAAAGAGGTCGCCTGTTTTTATATATATCAATGAATTATTTTAGATCAAACCGATCAGCATTCATTACCTTAGTCCAAGCATTTACAAAATCTTGAGCAAACTTCACTTTGTTGTCATCTTGAGCATAAAACTCGCTGTAAGATCTCAAAATTGAATTAGATCCAAAGATAATATCAACCCTTGTTGCAGTCCATTTTGTCTCTCCAGTTTTACGATCAACTATATTATAGAGATTTGCACCTGCAGGTTTCCAAGAATAACTCATATCCGTTAACTCAACAAAGAAATCATTACTGAGCTGACCAACATTGTCAGTAAATACCCCATGTTTTGTTCCTCCGTAATTGGTGCCCAATACTCTCATGCCACCAATTAATACTGTCATTTCAGGAGCAGTTAATCCTAAAAGCTGACTTCTGTCGAGTAAAAGTTCTTCGGGGTTGACAGCATATTCTTTTTTCATCCAGTTTCTAAAACCATCACTTACAGGTTCCAGAACATCGAATGAGTCTTTATCGGTCATCTCTTCGGATGCATCACCTCGTCCACTTGAGAATGAAACCTGTATAGAAGTATCAATAGCTTGTGCTGCTTTTTCAACCGCTGCTGTACCACCTAATACAATTAAGTCGGCTAGACTTACTTTTTTTCCTAAACTGTTCTGAATTTCTGTCAGTTTAGAGATGACCTTTTGTAGGCGCTCTGGTTCGTTTCCTTCCCAATCTTTTTGAGGAGAAAAACGAATACGCCCGCCATTGGCTCCACCTCTATAATCCGAACCTCTATATGTTCTAGCACTATCCCATGCTGTCGAGATTAAATCATTGTCTGATAGACCACTTTCTAAAATGGTTTTCTTTAACTGATTGATTTCGTCATCCGTTAATGAGTAGTCTACCTTTGGAATAGGGTCTTGCCAAATAAGATCTTCCTGAGGTACATCTGCTCCTAGGTAGCGTGATTTTGGACCCAAGTCTCTATGCGTAAGTTTAAACCAAGCTCTGGCAAAAACATCTTTAAAATATTCTGGATCGTTATAAAATTTTTCTGATATTTTACGGTATGCAGGATCCATTTTCATGGCCATATCTGCATCCGTCATAATAGGATTGCGTTTTACAGTTGGGTCATGGGCGTCTACAGGTTTGTCCTCGTCTTTCATATCAATGGGTTCCCATTGCCAGGCTCCTGCTGGACTCTTCTTTAATTCCCACTCATGGTTTAAAAGTAAGTGGAAGTAAGTATGATTCCATCTGTCGGGGGTAGTGGTCCATGCACCTTCCAATCCTGAAGTAACAGTATCTCCAGCGTTACCATTTCCCTTTGGATTGATCCAGCCTAACCCTTGTTCTTGGATGTCTGCACCTTCAGGCTCTGCACCCAATTTCGAGGCATCTCCGTTACCATGAGCTTTACCAACTGTATGCCCTCCAGCGGTTAGTGCACATGTTTCTTCGTCGTTCATTGCCATTCGACCAAAAGTAGTACGAACATCATGTGCTGTTTTTAACGGGTCAGGTTTTCCATCAACTCCTTCAGGATTCACATAAATCAATCCCATTTGTACTGCAGCCAAAGGATTCTCTAATGATTCGCTATCACTGTTATTATATCTATCCTTTCCTAACCATTCTTGTTCATCTCCCCAATAAATATCTTTTTCTGGGTGCCATATATCTTCTCTTCCGCCAGCAAAACCAAAGGTTTTGAAACCCATAGATTCGTAAGCCATATTACCTGCTAATATTATAAGGTCACCCCAAGAGAGTTGGTTACCATATTTCTTTTTGATCGGCCAAAGTAAACGTCGGGCTTTATCGAGATTGGCATTATCAGGCCAGCTATTTAGAGGAGCAAAACGTTGGTTTCCTGTATTACTTCCTCCTCTGCCATCTGCTGTACGGTAAGTTCCGGCAGCATGCCAAGCCATACGAATCATCAGACCACCGTAGTGTCCCCAATCTGCAGGCCACCAATCTTGACTATCCGTCATTAGATTTTTTAAATCATTTTTTACAGCTTCAAGGTCTAATTTGCTAAAAGCCTCTGCATAGTTGAATCCATGAAAAGGATTTGTTTTTGTGTCATGTTGATGGAGTATATCCAGATTAAGGGATTTTGGCCACCATTCCATTACATTTTTTTGTTGCTCTGTGTTTGCTCCATGATTAAATGGGCATTTGCTAGGGTTTGATTTGTCCATAATGGTTCTCAGACTTTTAATTAGGGATAGTAAAATATTTTATGGTTATCAATTGAATTGAGACAGTGTTTTGGGTTGAGTGAGTAAATGAAGTAACACTACTTTTTCACTCAATTAAATTTAATAAAAATACTAGTAATGGAACTCAAAATCAGAAGATAAGTTTTAATAAATTCTCTTTTTATTTCTAAAAATATCATAGAATGGTGCGGAATATTTGAGATGAATCACCGCTTGGTGTCAAAATTCTCAAAAAGTATACAAGTAGTCAGATTTTGTATACAAATTCAAGGGAGTGCCGTCTCTACATTTGTACTATCAAAACATTAATAAAACAGATAGAACAATGATGACTAAAAAGTGGAATACTCAGCACATTCCTTCTCAGAAAGGCAAAACAATTCTAATCACTGGAGCAAACAGTGGTTTAGGACTAGGAACTGCAAAAGTTTTGGCAAAAAAAGAGGCACATGTTATTCTAGCTGCTAGAAATTTAAAGAAAGGGCAAGCAGCCATCAACGAGATCTTAAAAGAAACACCGAATGCAAGTCTAGATCTCATGCAATTGGATTTATCCGATATAAATACAATCAAACAATTTGCCATTGAGCTGAAGGCAAAGTATTCGCAATTGCATACTTTAATCAATAATGCTGGAGTAATGATGCCACAAGAACGCCTTGAAACGAAACAAGGGTTTGAAGGACAATTTGGCACTAATCATCTAGGGCACTTTGTACTAACAAGAGAGCTGATTGATCTTTTAGATAATACACCAGGGGCAAGAATAGTAACACTAAGCAGTTTAGTGGCTAAAATGGGAGATGCAGATATTTATTGGGATAACCTTCAGTTTGAGAGAGATTATCATAAAATGAAATCATATTCCCAAAGTAAATTAGCCAATATGATGTTTGGTTTGGAGTTGGATAAGATGTTAAGAGAAAATGGTAGTAAAACAATTTCTGTCCTTGCACATCCTGGGTATACGGCTACAAACTTACAGCAACACATGGGGTTACAAGGGATGATTTTAAATTTCTTTTTGGCTCAAAAAGTAGAGATGGGAATTCTACCTTCGTTGAGAGCGGCAACGGACCCAAGTGTCAAAGGAGGTGAATATTATGGTCCTGCCAATATGAGAAACTGGAGAGGATATCCTGTCGTAAACAAACCATCAAAAAAAGCATTAGATTTGAATGAAAGAAGAAAACTTTGGGAGATCTCAGAGCAATTAACAAACTCTTCGTTCCAATTGAGCTAATAGTATGAGTCAATTCTTAAAAATAAATTCAATTTCAGAGCTTCATGATGCTTTTCGTTGTGATAAGCCTAGTCATCCGTTAATTTCAGTGATTAATTTATCTGACATAGCGATTCCACATGAAGTTCTGAATTTTAAAGTAGGAACACCTTTTTATAACATCACCTTTAAGTCGAAAACAGCTCATCCCTTTCGATATGGAAGAGGGTATTTTGATTTTAGTGAAGGGTTTTTGATTGGTCTTTCTCCTAACCAAATTTTTGAGATCGATGAAACTTCTGAAATAGGCGACCTAGAAGGTTGGTCATTATTTTTTCATCCTGATTTAATTAGAGGATATAATATCTTAGAAAAAATATCAGAGTATGGCTTCTTCTCATATGAAGTGAACGAAGCTTTACATATGTCTGAAAAAGAAAAGAAAACACTCAATGATATTGTTTTTAAGATTAAGGAAGAATATGAGTCTAATTTGGATGAATTTAGCCAAGACGTTTTAGTATCCAATATTGAGTTGTTATTCAACTATATCAGAAGGTTTTACAGTAGACAGTTTATCACTAGGAAAAAGCAAAATACTAGTATAGTAAGCTCTTTTAATAAATTACTGAAAGACTATTTTGAAGAAGGAAAATCTGTTGTTAATGGATTACCAAAAGTTCATTACTTCGCAGAACAGTTACATCTTTCCGATAGCTATCTGAGTGATTTATTAAAAAAGGAAACAGGTAAAAACACACAGGACCTTATCCATTTCTTTGTTATAGAACGAGCAAAAAACAACTTAGTCAATTCAAACAAATCAGTTTCAGAAATTGCATTTGACCTTGGTTTTGAATATCCGCAGTACTTTAGTCGTTTGTTTAAAAATAAGACCGGACAAACGCCAAAAGAATATAGAGACAATTAATTTTTTGATATAGTTTAGACCTAACTGTAGTTTCGTATGCTAAACAAATTTATAGTCCTTCTGATTTTTCGGGAATTCATAGCCAAATAATTTCAGAGGGAAGTCTCCAAAGATATCAATACCAAATACATAGTGCTCTTGGTGAAGAACCGCTGCATCAAATTCATTTCTTCTTTTTGTGTTGAAGGGGGTAGGGCTATCGTAAGTAATGACCGTTGATTTTATATTAAACTCGTTGTATAAGTATAGTGCAAAAATCTGAGAGATGGCTCCGCCTACACTAAAACCAGTGATCTGAATGTCATTATATTGAGATATTTTATATTGGAAATCCACATCAAATTGAGCTTTTATCGCATTAAATGACTTAAGATACCCTTTATGGAAGCCATCACTTTTTTGGTACTTTAATCGAGTAACAAATAATGGGAAAATACTCTTTGAGGGGTGAACTTCAATTACTAGTTTTTGCTCTTCAGTTTTTACATAACATTCAATACCACTAGTGGTATATTTGTTGTCGAAATGTGATATATGGTCATTAAATTTCATGATAGTACTATTGAAATGGGCACAGCATTATTAATACTACAAAAGTAATAGGTAGGAGTTGACTAAAAGTGAACTCACAGATAACATTAAATGAATAATCAATAATGAAGTGTACGTTGTTTATTGAATCTTAGTTATAGGAGTGTCACATTAGACACTTCAAAAAAATATATAATGGTTACAGGATTCACAATCAATATACATATTTTTCATGACTATATCGAATTAGAAATTGCACTTTATTGATAGAGTATTGTAAGTTTTAAGTGATTTTTTAATAAAATAGAGATGTAACCCATCTTGTGATATTGCTATCTACTCATTCCAGTTAGAGAATATAATTTCAATTTTTAGTAGGTTAAGAAATTATTACAGACTAAAATGCTTGCCTTTTGGCTAGTTTTTCATCGATAACGATTCAGATAATTTATTCTACAACTCAGTAGATATATATAACGCCCCACCCGTTATGCTAGTGAGAAAAACCCAACCACAGCGTAAGTTTGACATTGTAAAGTAGTATTGTAAAACAAAACAAATCATACAAAATAGATAATACTTCAATTAAATAACTTTCAGTTTATCAGTTTTTTGTGTGTTATAAGCTACTGACATATTCAATCAATTTTTATCTACTAAATAATAATGAGAGAAAATATCAGACAAATAATTATCTCGCTAATCTTGTTTTTATCCTGTACGCATCTAAATGCCCAAAGTATATTCCATACGGTTAATGGTAAAGTCATCGATAAAGATAATCAGCAGCCAATAGTAGGGGTTTTAGTTTTTACTGAATTAGGAGATTCTACCATATCTACGACCACAGATTATGATGGTAAGTTTTCTTTTTCTTTAAAAGCTGGGAGGTACAATGTCAAATTTAAAATGTTGGGTTATCAGTCATTTATTTTTGAAGAATTAGCTGTTCCCAACGGAAGTAATGATCAATTAAATATTTCGTTACAAGAAGATGAAACCGTATTGAGTGAGGTTGAAGTGGTGTATACCTCATCCAAAGATGAACCACAAAATACGATGGCCATCGCTTCGGGTAGACAATTTACGGTAGAAGAGACGAGTAGGTATGCAGGTGGTTTTGATGATCCTGCAAGAATGGCAACCTCGTTTGCGGGTGTCGCTGGGTCAACGGGTAGTAATGGTATGGTTATTCGAGGTAATGCTCCTAAAGGAGTCTTATGGCAAGTAGAGGATATGCCTATACCAGATCCTAATCACTTATCGAATATTGTTGCATTTGGAGGAGGTAGTGTCACTGCTCTTAGTACCTATGTTTTAGATAATTCAGATTTCTATACTGGTGCTTTTACATCAGATTATGGTAATGCAATGGCAGGGGTATTTGATCTTTCCTTAAGAGAAGGTAATGCGGAGAAGCGTTCTTTTCAAGCTCAGTTAGGTGTAAATGGTATCGATTTTGGTGCTGAAGGTCCCTTTAAAAAAGGAGGAAACGCGACTTACTTATTTAACTATAGGTATTCGACGTTTGCTGTATTAGCACCAATTTTACCAGAAGAAATGGGATTCTTAGGGTATCAAGATTTATCATTTAAAGTTGTAGTTCCTACTAAAAATGGTGGAGAATGGAATGTATGGGCTGTAGGTGGTGCTGATCGACAATATAGAAATGCGTCTATGGATTCGACAGAGTGGACTTTTGATGATGCGAATCAGAGCTTTTCTACAAATATTTTATTTGGCGGTTCAGGTATCTCCTATCAATTACCCATCAATAAAAATGGATATTGGAAAAATATTGTGGGAATGTCAGGGAATGCCACTTATTGGGAGTCTTCAGAGTTAAATTCATCTTTAGTAGAAAACCCATTAAATGATTATAAAAATGTGCAGTATGACCTTACATATAAGTCGTACGTTCATTACAAATTTGGTCCAAAGCATACGCATAGATCTGGAATCACAATTTCCCAAAAACATTATGATATCAATATGAAAGAGGCAGAAGGTGCAGGTGATCCGATGCAAACTTTTGCTGTTGGAAATGGGAATGCAATGTTCTTACAGGCTTTTTCACAATCGAAGTTTCAATTATCACGTAATTGGTCAATGAACCTTGGTGTATATGCACAATATTTTGAAGGGAATGAACAGTATTCTATAGAACCGAGAGCTTCTGTGAAGTATCAGTTGAACCCTTGGCATTCTTTATCTTTTAGCTATGGTTTACATAGTCAAACTGAAGCACTTCATTATTACCTATTGCCTCAACAGAATGGTGATCAATTGACTTACCCCAATAAGAACCTTGACTTCTCAAAAGCACACCATTATGTCTTAGGATACAATTGGAATATCAATAATTCATTACGATTTAAATCAGAAATTTTCTATCAGGATTTATACAATATTCCTGTTATCGAGGGTAGTTACTTTTCTATGTTAAACCTAACGCATGAATTTTATGTTGATGGTGCCCTTGTGAATGAAGGAACAGGTAGAAATGTTGGTATAGATCTCACATTTGAACAATTTCTGAAGAATGGATTTTATTATACTTTAACCTCATCAATTTTTGATTCTAAGTATACAGGAGGAGATGGTGTAGAACGAAATTCTCAATTCAATAAAAACTATGTGATTAATGTGTTAGGAGGCAAAGAATGGTACATAGGAGCAGAAAAAAATAAAGTGTTCTCTCTTAACGGAAAATTCACATTTATGGGTGGGGATAGAAGGCATCCATTAGATGAGCAAAAAACAGAAGAAACTGGAGATGTTGTCTATAATTATGATGCGGCATATTCTCAACAATATCCGTCAAGTCAGATATTAAGTGTAAGTGCATTGTATAAAACTATTAGGCCTAAATATACATCACAGTGGACATTACAAATTATAAATGCACTGGGCGCTCCAGAATATTATGGTTACCAAATGGACCAAAAGACGGGAGAAATTACTGATAAAAAAGATGTACTAATCTTACCAAACATTGCGTATAAGGTTATGTTTTAAATGATGGAATTGTAATATTCTATTTTTCAATAGTCATATCGAACTAGAAATTGTTATAAAATATTTTAAAATAATTCTGTAAAATGTTGCAAAAACAAAAAAAACAGTACATCTTTATCATATGAATCGTTAAGCAGTGTGCCCCCTCTTCGGTGGGGGCAACACAATTTAGAATTCCGAGTTTTGCTTTGGAATTCTTTTGTTTGAGGGGGACAAATTTGTCCCCCTTTTCTTTTGTCTATACTTTGTTAATCCTCCCTTTAAAAGTCAATCAAATATTGTTAGGAAAATACTATTCAGCATAGGTATATAATATCTTTTCTCTAAGCTTTTTATTAGAAATTAGTGGTGCCATTCAGATCATAGTTCTTCAAGAAATTCCACACTTCTAATGAAGCATTAATATCCATATTTCCTTTAAAGCCAGGCCAATCATGTTCACCGCCTGTGATCTTTAGGTGAAGTACTTCTGATCCTTGCTCTCCATTCGAATAGGTGTACCTTTCTACAGTGCTTCCGTCTTCGGTGTTTATATCAGGAACACTTTCAATTTCAGGAGAAAGATCTGTTTGATTATGATTGGTCCAAAATGTAAGTAGGCCTTCAATACTAGAATAGGGTACGATTTTATCCTCCGTTCCATGTATTTGTAGAACAGAAATAGAACGGGAAGGAGTACAAGTATTTATCGTTGGTTGATACATTGAACCTGTAACTGAAGCAATGGCAGCAATTCGATCTGTCAGGTGACAGGCAAGGTGAAAACTAAAGAAGCCTCCCATAGACATTCCTGTAGAATAGATTCGATTCATATCGACATTCATGTTGTTTTCAATATGATCTAATAAGATTTGGACAAAATCAACATCTATATTATTGTTATTAGTAAGTACCCATTTATTTGAAATTCCATTCGGATGGATCACAATGAAATTTTCCTCTTCCGCCAGTTCATGAAATTTTGTGTAGCCATAATTGAACTCCATATTACTGGTTAGTCCATGAAATGATAAAAGTACAGGAAGGGGTGAAGTACCATCATAAGTAGATGGTATATAAATAGTATATTCTCTTTTCGTACCATTGACCTCTACTGTATCAATGGATTTTCCTGTCTGAATTTCAAGTATTGTCTCTTCTTCAATAACAACATCTTCAACAATGGTATCATTCGGTGTAACACCTTCGTCTGTTGAGGTAGTACATTGTGTAAATAATAAAATAAAAAGAGGTATTGTATATAATGATTTCATTTTAGTAATTCTCTTTCTGTAAATGTTCATTAAAAAACTCTACAACAGAAACATATTTAGTCCTAGCACCTGGATATTTTAAATCACTCTCTACACCGAGTTGATCTAATTTTTGTTGTAATGCAATACCAAAATCTACATGATGTATGATCCAAGATTTCATTTTTTTAGGGTTCTTAGGTGCTTTTGACTTAGGAGACATATTATAACTCATATAAACGGCAGGATCATCTGAAGAAGCTAAAGTTATGGCAGATAAACTATTCGCGATTGAATTAGTTTCTTCCATTGTTTTACCTCCGTACATTCTTTTTCGCTTCTTTACTAACTTTGAGTTATTATCTAAAGCACCTTGAGTATTAGCACCTTCATTTAGATGCTTTTTGAAAAGTGATTCCCAAAACTCTAAATTCATAGTTGTTTGTCCAGAAAAAGGGGCTACACAACTTACTCGAGTAGATTCTCTCTCTATAGGGTTGTCACTTTCAGTATTTGCCATTTCATCACTAAATGCTAACCACATACAGATTTGAGCACCCGCAGAACCTCCATGAAGGCCAATTCTTGACTTGTCAATTTTCCATTGATCAGCATTTAATCGAATAAATTGAAGTGCCTTTTTGGCATCATTGTGGGCTGCTGGAAGTGGGGCATCGGTAATTAACCTATAATTAATTGCTGCTACTGAAATACCTGCATTTAGCAAGGAATTTAAAGTTTTTGCACTCAACTTTTCTTTACTACCTGAGGTAAAACCTCCGCCGTGTATATATAAAACTAATGGTGTTTTTTTGTTGGTTTCAGCAAACCAAATGTCGATTACATTTCTTTCATGTTCTCCGTACTTGATGTTTTGTAATTGAGGTACCGGTTTACTTTGTTGAGCATTAGAAATTAAGGAAGTAGCCAACAGAAGAATAACAGAACTGATAATTGTTAGATGTTTCACACTTATGATATTTCATTTCAAATTTTAATCATTGAAAAGTCTGAAATCTATCACTCTCATCAAAATTTTTTCAACTAACGTCATTGATTTTTCAACGAAAGAAATTGTTGAGTTTATAAAATGACCATAGCACTTTAATTTTCGTTCTGCTTTTTTAATATTTTGACAATGCGGTTAATAATGATCTCGGATAGATTCCATTCATAACCATTAAAATCTGTTGTATTGATAAACTGTATCACAACAGCATCAATATCTTTATGGTATTCAGCTAAACTTTGATAGCCAATGACTAACCCGCCATGATTATATTCATATGGGTAAATTTCTTGCTCACCTTCTTTGAAAACAGAGCCATCATTCAATGCTCTTAAAAAAGTACCTACGTCTTTGGCTGTAGCTAGCATACCATAGTCATTGGCTTTAAAGTCCTCCTCGTATCCGACATAATAACCGCTCATCACATCTTCTAAATCTACCTCGTGAATGGAGAAATAAGTATCCTTTAAACCTAGTGGTAATAATATCTTCTCTTTAATGTATTGTTGATGACTATATCCCAATTTTTTATCCATCAATTGGCGTAACAATAAATAGTTTGTATTGGAATACTCATAACCTTGATCTGGAGCAAAACTAGCGGGTAAATCAAGGGCAAAATCGAGAGCTCTTTTTCCATTTTCTTGTTCATCTTCCCAATAGGCAGGGTTATCTGTAAAATTGGGAATTCCTGAACGGTGCTGGATCATCATCTTTAAAGTAATCTGTTCAGCATTTTCGATTCTACCAACAAGTTCTGGGAAGTTATCTGCTAATGTTTCATCCAACGATAGGCGATTTTCTTTAACCATCTTGGTGATAGCAACAGCAACATATAATTTACTGATACTTGCAATTTTGAACAATGAGTTAGTATCAGCAGGGATTTTATTTTCTCTATTTTTCCACCCACCAGTATAAAACGCAGGAGGGTGACCCGCCTCATCAACATAAACAATCATACCATCGAACCCGTAACTTATTGCTTCATTTACTTGTTCTTGAATCGTATTTGGAAGTGGTACAATCCAAGCCCTAACTAAAATCCAAGGGACATAGAATAATGAGATTGCAGTACTAACAAGTAGTATGATTCTAAAGAGCTGTTTTGCTTTTTTCTTTTGCATTTCAGATGAAGTCTATTTGTGTTATGGTAGCAGAGAAACTATAAAGTCTAAGGTAATAATTTTAAAATGGATCTTTCGATATATTTAAAATTACTACACTGAAATACTAACACAAATGATGAATCTAAAAATGCTTCACAAATTATTGACTTATCTCTAATGACTTTTTCTTGTAATTAATAAGCTGTATAGCTGCATTTCTACCCGATTCCATGGCAGCATTTAATGAACCGTTCAATAGAGAATCACCTGCAATAAATATATTCTCAGATAACCTGTTTTCTTTTTCAGTGACTGTCATTTTTAAGTTTTTACGATTTGGAAGAGCTTTATTTATTCTGTAATGCTTTATATATTTTATAGTAGATGCTCCAGTATAATGTTTCACTTCTTTTGTTACATGATCAATAATTTCTTGATCTGTGTGATTCTTAATTTCTAATGAAGTAACGGAAAGAATAGTCTTATTTGTACTATGATCTCGGTAGGCATATAAATTATTGGCAAATTTTTCAGTGTCGGCAATTAAAGCAATGGTTTCCTGAGGGATATTAGTTTGATCTACTTCAAAGTATATGCACATACAAGATTTCCACTTTACTTCTTCTTGATTGATCAAAGAAGGAGTGTTGCTGGCAATAATTACACCTTGATGTGATTTCTTCTCACCAGATCCAAGTGTAATAAAATCATTTGTCATTTCAGTCACTTCCGTATTATAAATGAACTCGGTATGTTTCAATTTACCTTTCAGTTGTTTACTTATCTCTCCAATACCTAGTTGAGGTATAGTTGCATGACCTTCTCCAAACATTTTGTATACAAACTCAAACATTCTACTTGAGGTATTTAAATCAGGCTCTAAAAATATTCCGCTAAAGAAAGGTTTAAAGAATCGATTGATAATTTTTGTAGAAAAGCCAAAATCAACAAGGTAATCATAAGTTGTCTTTTCAGTAGAGTTAAAGATATCTTTCAATGATTTATTCTTTAAGCTTATGTTGAGTTGTAGAATTTTCAGTTTGTCATAAATAGATCCAATATCAGACAATAAGGTAGGGAAAAGTATATTCCAATTTCTTAGTGGATCACCAATACGATAAGCTTGACCATTGGAATATATCAGAGCTCCAGATGCTAGTTTTCTTAAGTTCAGTTTTTCCATATCCAAATACTTCTGTGCGAGAGGATAGGCACTAAGTAATACCTGAAAACCGACGTCTAACGCAAAACCATTTTCCTGGAGAGTTTTCACTCTTCCTCCAACTTCAGAGGATTTTTCAATAACTATGGGGTGGTAGCCATATTGTTCTAGTTCATATGCTGCAATTAGACCACTAACCCCCGCTCCGATGATGTAAACCTTATCTTCCATTAATTTCCTATCGTATATTAATCAATTCAATGCTTAAGAGTTGATCAAACAAATGATCCTACACAGATAAACAGTTTACCTCTTATTTTGTTGAGAAATTATTCTTAGAAGTGGGGGAAAGATACTCAGAAGGTAGAGCATAATTTAAACTAGAAGACTGTAGGAAGGGTTCCGCCTTAATGAAAACAATAAAATTAACTACAGAGGTTTGTTGGCTTAAATCTTATAAAGAAGAAAGCATTCATTCAAAGTTTGATCAGGAAAAAGATTAATGATCTCTGTGTAGTTGAGTGAATATGTTTAATTTTTATTGAGAATTCATTTTTTCATCTTAATCATGAAAGAAAAGGAACTGTCATACGGTGCCTTACTGCACTAGAAACACTCTTTGCATATAGTTGATCAATGGATGAAGGAATGGCCATAAATGGTTAATGGGTCTTAGAAAGAGGCTTAAATTGGAAGAAATTGAAAAGTATTAGTAGAGTAAATTCATTAATGCTTTTCACTTATAATAAACATTTCTTAATAAGAATGTATACTGAATTAACAACTAAATAAGGTGTTTACTTCAATAATCTGCTTAATTGATCATATACATATACAACTTTCATTATGTTTAATAAATTAACAATGTTTATTATTGTGTCATTTAGATTTTTTATTGATCTTTATTGAAAGTAATAATTTAAAACTGTTTTATATGAATAACAATAAAGAAAAAATAAAAGAATTACAATCAGTATTTTCAAAGAGTATTGTGACGTTACATTCAGAACCAATGAGGGGTATTATTGAGAATATTGAGAAATCTCAATCAGTATTTTCAAAGAGTATTGTGACGTTACATTCAGAACCAATAAGGGGTATTATTGAGAATATTGAGAAATCTCAATCAGTATTTTCAAAGAGTATTGCGACGTTACATTCAGAACCAATGAGGGGTATTAATGTTTTGTCAGATTTAAGAATAGATACTTCTTCATACGATGCTCTTTCTATAACCCAATCTGTATTAGATTCGGTGGCATTAAATCCTTTAAATAATGACCATAAAAATGACACTCAAAATATAGATGAAATTATAAGTGATTTTCAGAAATTTTTCCAACAACCATATATTCAAATATTACAATATTTAGGAATTAGTCCTTGGGGGATACTTACTTTTGTACTTCCTTTTATGTATTCAAATAACCAAGCTGTAACTAATTTTAAACAAAAAAATGAATACAATCAGATTACTATTATTGAAAATAATTTTCAAGAAAATATTACCCATATTGTATTGAAGAACGTTGTTTTAAGGCATACTCCAAGCAAGTTGAGTAATAGAATAGGATTAGTAAAAAGAGGACAAGAGGTTTATATTTTATCTGAGACACATGGTTATTATTTTATAGCATATACAGATAAAAATACAGGAGAACATAAAGCAGGTTATGCTTTTAAAGGATGTTTTAAAAAATAATTTTACATAAGGGTATAAAGGTTAACACAATAACATACTATATGAATTTTGTACAAATCAGTTTCAAGAAAAAATCACAAAATTATTGAAAGTAAAAAAACATATGTTTTATACGGATTACATTTATACTCTTTTTTTGTTATCAGTAACAATAGGGTTAAGTCAAAACCTTAAAGGAGTCACTATTGGAGATAAAACATTAGTAAGCTCTAAAACAAGGAAATTTACAAAAGTAGTAGGCTTCGAAGTTATTTTTAGTTCCCTATAAACTAAGTGGTGGTACAGTAGAAAGGATAATGTTTACACTATATAATGCTAAAGGAGAGAAACAAAGTATCAGTAATTGTGAATTTGCAGGTTTTGTAAAAAGTGTTGAAACAAACAATAACATCAAGTTTGAATTTAATAAACATGAAGAAAATGGTTTTTATTGCTGTGTAGTAAAAGAATCTAAGTATACTGTGATGGTGTCTACACAAGATTATAAATCAAGGCAATTTAATTTAATGCTTGATATTAGTAATAAATATTTAGTGGAAGAGTAGCAATCTAAATCAAACAGAGGTTTTAAGTAAAACTCATTTATAAAAAATCGCAATAAAGTATTTATGAAGTTGGCAATAATATTCCGCTAGTCGGCATTGAAACGCTGTTTGTTTCGCCATTATGAGCTATTAAAACTCAAAGAAGAATCTATAAGATGGTACTACACTAACAAAACTGCACAAAATTTATAAAAAACAGTATTTATGGGAATTTTAAATATAGAAAGCTTGATAAGGTAAGTTGCTATATCTATCCATTTTAACCATGTTACTTTTGTGTTAGTATTAATCTGTTTTATTATCCATAATAGGCTGTTGAAGTTCTATATTACTTTTTCAATGATATGGCAGTAGATTTCTATTGCAATGAACTCAACAGCAGCGAAATGATAATGACAAACTTTCGAAGTTTACTCTTTAGTTTATTACTTTTTCTTAGTTCTTCTTCACTTTATTCACAACATAAGAATGCAGTATTTATCATCATAGATGATTTGAATGACTATATAGGTGTTATGGGAGGACATCCGCAATCAAAAACGCCTAATATTGATCGGTTGGCAAGTCAAGGAGTATATTTTTCTAACGCTCATTCTAATGCTCCAATTTGTGCACCTTCGAGAGCTAGTTTCTTATCTGGGTTGTATCCCTCAACAACAGGCAACTTTGCTTTTGATGATATTTCACAAAATCCAATATTGAATAATACGAAGTACCTTATGGAATATGCTGTTGAAAATGGATTTCAAACGTATACAACAGGTAAAATTTTTCATAAATCTAAAGACAATCCAATAGGTACAACAGGGTTTAAGCCGGATCAAGGACCTCATGCGTGGGATGGAACTAATACAATGGTTCATCCTTCAATTCCTGAACCTTTTCGTAGTTCTGGAGGAGTGTTAGATGCAACTTTTGCTCCGTTATCTGATATCCCTGAAGGAGGATGGAGAAATAATTATGATGCAAAAACGGCTTTTAGATATATCAGTGATATGGATAGAGATAAAATGGCGGATGAAAATAATGCCGATTATATTGTAGAAATGATCGACCGACATGAAGCCATGAAAGAAGAAGGAAATGATCAACCTTTTTTTATGTTTTATGGAGGAATGAAACCACATACACCACATGTTGCCCCACAGTCCTTTTTCGATAAATTCCCATTAGAAACTTTAATGTTGCCAGAGATTTTGGAAGATGATCTAAAGGATACATATCGGGAACATTACAATAATAGTTCTTTTGATAAATATGAAGCACTTTTAGCTTCATATGCCACAGAAGAAGAGGGGATCAAAAGATATCTTCAAAGTAAATTAGCCTGTACCGCGTTTGCAGATAGTTTAATTGGAGTTGTTGTAAACAAAATAGAAAATAGCTCTTTTGCAGATAATACAATGATTGTTTTGGTTTCAGATCATGGTTTTCATGTAGGAGAGAAATTTTATTTAGCTAAAAATACACTTTGGGAAGAAAGTACACGTATTCCTATGATTATGAAAGTGCCGGGGTATGAAGTTTCTAAGGGAAAAGAGGTTACGCATCCTGTAAGCTTGATTGATATTTATCCTACTTTCAAAGATTTATTAGGAATGGATGGAGATACGAAGAAAAGTGAGAGTGGGGCAGAATTAGATGGTCATAGTTTGAGGGCATTTTTAGAAAACCCAAATACGATGGATTGGGAAGGGCCAAATGCTGCTTTAGAATCAGTACATAATCCACATTCAGACGATATAGGTCAACAAAACTATGCTTTAAGAAGTGAAAAGTATCGTTATATTCGTTATGGATCAGGTAAAGAAGAGTTTTATAACCACACTAAAGATCCAAATGAGTGGAGGAATGAAATAGAGAACCCTTTGTATACCGAAGAAATTCAAGGTTTCCGAATACAGCTTCAAGAAATGATTCCTCATGCCAATTTTATCAATACTAATTACATTCCTTATTCTTTTTATGATCTTTTTGAAGCATACGATTTAGATTATGATCTCACTAAGTCAGGGTATTCTCAAAAAGATCCTTCAACTAAAATGGAAGTAATACAGGAAGGCAATAACAAATTTGCTAGATGTATTTCTCAAGGGGAACAAGTTAATTTTAGAATGAAAGTAAAGGATTTAGTACCCGGACAATTATATTTTTGGGAAGGAAAGTTAAGGTGTCAAGAGACTGTAAATTATGGTGCTTTTGATTCGGAAATAAATACTAGTGTTTCTCTTACTCCTGAAGGCTGGGAAAGTTTCTCTCTTTCTTTGAGACCTGATGCTGAAAAATGGAATAAAGGTTTAGCTTTAACACCTTATATCAGTACTCAAAACTTCGCGACATTAGATGTTGATGACGTTAAAGTAACCAAAGCGGAAGTTGATATGCTGTACAATTACACAGTAGATAAAGATCTTCTCGTAGTGGGTGAGACATATAAATTTGAAGCAGTTGCAACACCTAATGATCAAGCAATATCATGGTCTGTAGATCATATTTCTGGTGAGGCAATGATCAGTAATGAAGGGATGATAACTCCTACTGTATCAGGAACTTGTTTAGTAAAAGCGAGTATGACAGGGTATGAAGATGTTTATGATAGTTTGTTGGTTACAATTTGGGATGATCATCCGGATTTTACGTTATCTATTGATGCATTAACAGATTCATTAGAGGTAGAGTATGGTTATCAATTGCACTATTCATTATCTCCTTCTTTAAATCAACGAGTTATCTGGTCTGTAGACGATGAATCCGTTGCTGTGATCAATAAAGCAACAGGTTTTATTATTGGAAAGTCAAGAGGAAAAGTAAATGTGATAGCTAAGTTATATGATGATGAAACGGTATTTACTACATTAGAAATAAATATTGGGAAAGAGGGGATAATTAGTTCAATTGATGATAATATTAAAGATAATATCAGAAGTCAACAATATTTCACTGTATACCCCAATCCTTCTACCGGCACTTTTATTATCGATGGAGATGGTTTGATTGCAAAATATCATGTCTATAATTCTTTAGGAATATTGATAAAAAGTGCTTATTCAGATCGCCTAGATCTTTCGGGCCAACAGGCTGGATTGTATTATCTTGTTTTAGAAAATGGAGAAGTTAAAAAGTTAATTAAAAGATGAAATTGAAAATGGATTTTTGGTTATATTCTTCTCGTCTTCTTTGAATCATATCTTTTATGCAAGAACTGAAAGTTATTACCAAATACAAGACGAACAATATTATAGGTATAATCCTCCTATTGATGAGGTGAGAAGGCAAGCGACTATTTCTGATGATAGATTGAAGATTGATACAGGAGATCATATTATCGTTGAATTCAAGCCTGAACAAACGGAGTTCACGATCAAAACTCCTAGTGATATTTGCGAACAATAAACTTTCTAGTTAGTAACACAAATAAAAAACAGGTTACTATATTCTTTGTTTTTCTAATTACTTATTGGTGTTACTATATTTTATATCTAAATAAATTTATACCCTTCTAATATTTATTATAAAAAATATAGAAGGGTATTTTCAATTTTAAACAACCAATTCTTGCCAAACCATATACATTTCCCTTTCCTTTCTAATTTTCATTGAAATATCCCCATTTCAATGATGTGATTTTATCACATCAACCCATCTTATCATTGTAGTGAAATGAGGTAATTAACATTTTCAAGATGCAGATATACAGTAAGTTATATATTTAATTGAATGATGATGTCTTTTTGATGATATATAAAATTACACTTTCATAATGAATCCCCTCCATATTTGTAATCACAAAACAATCGTAAAACTGAACTCTATTTTTCACTAAGCAAATCATCTGAATTGGTGAAATCAACTTACTCTCTTATCTGTATGAAATTTATTAATAAGACAATATTATTACTTTTAGGCTGTTCCATTTTATTATCGTGTGAACAGAAGAAAAAAGACTTCGATTGGGAAAGTTACAGTCAAGACCCATTGATTGAAGGGAAGGTGGACTCAGTGTTATCTTTGATGACTTTAGAAGAGAAGATAGGACAAATGACACAGTTCTCTGGACATGGAACACTAACTGGACCGCAGATCAATGACGACTTTAAAGAGTACTTGGAGAAGGGACAAGTAGGAAGTATGTTCAATGTTTTTGGAGCGGAAGGGTTACGTAAACTACAGGAGCAGGCAATGAAGCATTCTCGTCTTCAAATTCCAATTTTATTTGCAGCAGATGTAGTGCATGGATATAAGACAACGTTTCCAATGCCATTGGCAGAGTCTTGTAGCTGGGATTTAGACTTGATGGAGAAAAGTGCTAGAATTGCTGCTATTGAAGCGACTTCGGCGGGGATCAGCTGGACGTTTGCCCCCATGATTGATATTGCTAGAGACCCGCGTTGGGGAAGAGTGATGGAAGGTGCCGGTGAAGATGTTTTCTTAGGAAAAGAAATTGCAAAAGCAAGAGTCAATGGTTTTCAAGGTATCAAAAGTTATAAGGACTTTAGTGAAATGCATACCATGTTGGCTTGTGCAAAGCATTTTATTGGGTATGGTGCAGCAGAAGCAGGAAGAGATTATAATGCGGTAGATGTTTCTGATAGAGTATTAAGAGAAACGTATTTACCTCCATTTAAAACATCAGTTGAGAATAAGGTAGCCACATTTATGACCTCTTTTAATACAGTCAGCGGAGTACCTGCCACTGGTAACAAATACTTGTTCAAAGATATTTTGAGAGGCGAATGGGATTTTAAAGGTATGGTGGTAACGGACTATACGGCCATCAATGAAATGATACCTCACGGTTATGCAGAAGATCTTAAGCAAGCGGCAGAGAAAGCTTTAAATGCTGTGATTGATATGGACATGAATGGAGCTGCTTATATTCAAAACCTAAAAAAATTAGTGGATGAAGGTGCTGTAACGGAAGGTCAAATTGATGTTGCGGTTGCAAGAATTCTGGAATTGAAATTCTTATTAGGATTGTTTGAAGATCCTTATAGATATATGAATACCAAGCGTGAAGCGGAAAACACGATGAAAGAAGAGTTCTTGGTAGAAGCATTGAAAGGAGCGGAACGTTCTATCGTATTATTGAAAAATGAAAAAGAGCTATTACCGTTAGCTGAAAATACAAATAAACGTGTTGGTTTGATCGGTCCAATGATCAAAGATAGAAAAAGCCTAAATGGAGAATGGGCAATTCAAGGTGACCGTTCTAAAAGTGTGACTGTTTATGAGGGCGTCACTAACCTTTTTTCAAATGCTAAATTTAGCTATGCTAAAGGTGCTGATTTGATGGGAGGAAGTGACGCCAAAGAAATTCAGAAGGCTGTGAGAGTAGCCCAAAAAAGTGATATTGTTTTCTTGGCTTTGGGCGAAGATTTCAATTGGTCTGGTGAAGCGGCAAGCAGAACGGATATTCGTATTCCAAAAGCCCAACGAGAGCTGATGCACGCGATAAAGAAAACGGGAAAACCTATTGTTTTGATCTTATTGAATGGAAGGCCATTGGATTTATCATGGGAAGATCAAAATGTGGACGCGATTGTTGAAGCGTGGTACTTGGGGATTAAAACTGGTGATGCTATTGCGAATGTATTGGCAGGAAAGTACAATCCCTCAGCAAAATTGACCATGACGTTCCCAAGAAATGTAGGACAAGTGCCTATCTACTATAATGCTTTAAATACGGGTAGGCCATTCGACCAAAACAACCCTCAGGATTATAAATCATTCTATTTAGATGTAGAAAACTCTCCTCTCTATCCATTTGGTTACGGATTAAGTTATACTTCATTTGAGTATGTTGATATGCAATTATCAACTGATGAATTAAAGGAAGGAGGTACAATTCAGGCATCAGTTACAGTGAAAAATACTGGCAAATATGATGGAGAAGAAGTAGTTCAACTTTATACTCAAGACATCTTTGCATCTGTTGCTCAACCAGTAAAACAACTGAAAGGCTTTCAAAAAATTAAACTCAAGAAAGGAGAATCGAAAAAAGTAATATTCGATATCACTCCTGATATGCTATCAATTCTTGATATCAACAAAAACATAGTAACTGAAGAAGGGAAGTTCAAAGTTTGGATTGCCCCTAACTCTTCAAATGTTCAGAATGAAGCTATTTTTTCATTCAAACACTAAATCTTACTTTCTAAGTTAAAATGTAACAATAAATAGTATTAAAAAAGAGAGAATTGTACATTGGAAATCCGACCAAATCAATATTTAATCGTGATGAATAAACTACGCTCTCTGGAACAAAGATGTAAAACTGAAGGATATCTTGGTATAGGATTATCAAAACGAAATATCATTGCTAATAAGTGCTCACCGGTCCACTTATCGATTAATACTTATTTTGCTGACCTCTATATTTAGTTGGCAAATAGGTACAAATGAAAATACAAATGGTCTATTACGTCAATATTTTCCCAAGAATTTAATCTATTAATAAAATTACAAGGGAACTGTCGAAGATAAAATTAATAATAGACCAAGGAAAGTTTTAAATCATCTTATCAGCATATTGATTCAATTTTCTCTCTCGAAAATATGCTATAAAAGTGTTGCATGTAAAGTTAGAACTCAAGAATGAAGTTACTGCAATAACTATTATTATCTTAATAAAATGACTATGAAAAAGTTATTACTAACACTATTTTTTAGTATTTCTTGTATATCTCTGTACGCCCAAAATACACTTTCTGGAAAGGTGAAAAATAGTACAGGAGATGGCGTAATCGGAGCTACAATCCAAATTATTGGAACACAAAAAGGGTCAATTACTGACTTCGAAGGAAATTTTAAAATCGATGGAATTCAACTCAACGATTCCATTCAAGTCTCCTCTATTGGTTATGTAACGGAGACAAGAGTAATCTCTAGTTTTTCACCTATTCAAGTGGTCTTGAATGAAGACATGGAACAACTTGAAGAAGTGGTGGTTATCGGTTATGGTGTCATGAAAAAGAGTGACCTGACAGGTGCCGTATCGAGTGTGAAGAGTGAAGATGTGGAGAAAATTCCAGCTTCAAACCCTTTACAATCTTTACAAGGTAAAGTATCAGGTGTTCAGATTACTTCAGGTAACACACCTGGTAGTTCACCGAAGGTACAGATCAGGGGGGTCGGCACCACAGGTAATTCGAGCCCGCTGTATGTTGTGGATGGAATGCTTCTGGATGATATCAACTTCTTGAGTTCTAACGATATCGAATCAATGGAAGTCTTGAAAGATGCTTCAGCAACGGCAATTTATGGCTCAAGAGGTGCCAATGGTGTGGTCATTATCTCAACAAAACAAGGTTCGAAAGGAAAGGCAAAAGTGACTTTGGGCTCTTATGTAGGTATGCAACAAGTAGCGGCACGCCCCAATATGGTAAACGCACAACAGTATGCTATGCTTCAAAACGAGATCATGAACAACCAAGGCTCAGACTTGATTTATACACAAGAACAAATCAGGAACATGGACAATGGTACAAATTGGATTGATGAAGCAACACGAAACGCACCAATCCAAAATTACCAAGTGGGTGTTTCAGGTGGATCATATAACATGATGTATAATATCACGGCAGGGTATTTCAATCAGTTAGGTGTTGTAGAAGGATCAGGTTACGACCGTTTCAACTTAAGAATCAACAATACGTACAAGTTAGCGAAGAAAGTTAAAGTAGGTCATAATATCGCTTACTCTACTTACAACAGTACGAATGAAGGTGTGGATTTAGGAGATGCCTATAAAGCAGACCCAACAATGCCGGTCTACGATCAGAATGGTTACTTTGGTACTTCTAATAATAATGATATAGGTAACCCTATCGCTTCTTCTTATTACAAAAACGACTTCAGTAGCGGAGACCGTTTGGTAGGTAACTTCTTTTTAGATTATAAAATCACCAAAGGCTTAATTTTCAAAACAAGCTTAGGTGTAGATCGAGCGACAAACAAAGGAACGAGATATACTCCTGTATTCTTCGTAAGTGGTAAGCAATTCAATGATGTAAGTAGATTATCGCAAGAAGAAAACGTATACAATGCATTACTCTGGGAAAATACGATGAGCTTTATGAAGCAGATCGGTAAGCATAGTATCAATGCTGTAGCGGGTATTACCACTCAAAATAATACAATGCAAAAGTGGGAAGGTTCAGAAAATGGAGTGCCTAATAACAGTAATATGTGGTACTTGGGTACTGGATTGGTAGACAGTAGAAATATTATTCAAGAAGGTGCTTCGAACTCCTATTTGTCTTTCCTTGGTAGAGTGAATTATACATTCGATAATAAGTACCTTGCAACAGCCTCATTTAGAGCGGATGGTTCTTCTCGTTTCGGTAAAGACAATAAATTTGGTGTCTTCCCATCATTGGCTTTAGGTTGGAGAATTTCGGAAGAAAACTTCTTGAAATCTAGCGATTTGATCAATAACATGAAACTAAGAGCGAGTTGGGGTAGAATCGGAAATGACAAGATTGGGGATTACAGTAAGTATTCATTAATCAATAATAACTTAAATCCCGTTTTTGGTTCTGATCAAACATTCCAACCGGGCGGTACTGTAATCAATATGGCCAATGCTAACCTTCGTTGGGAAACTGTAGAACAATTAGATATTGGTATAGAAGTAGGTTTTTGGGGCGATAAATTAACGATAGATGCAGATTACTATCACAAAATGACCAAAGACATGTTGGTTTATATTACTCCTCCTGGTTTAGTAGGATCAAAAGGTGCTGTGCCTTCTAATATTGGTGAAATCTTGAATAAAGGTATTGATTTAAGTATCCAATGGAATCATAAAATCGGAAAAGTACAATATAATATCGGAGCCAATGTATCTACAATTCACAATGAGGTAATCGCATTAGACCCTAACAACCCTTTTATCTATGGAGGTGATTTAGGTAATGGTCAGCAAGTTTCTTTGACTACTCCAGGTCAGGCAATTGGTTCATTCTATGGCTATAAAACAAATGGTGTATTCCAAAATCAAGAACAGATTGATAACATGCCGTCATTGCCAGGAACACAGCCAGGTGATATTATATATCAGGATATCAACGGTGATGGTGTGATTGACGAGAATGATAAAACGTTTATCGGAAGTCCAATTCCAAGCTTAATTTATGGTATTAACTTAGGGGTTGCTTATAAAAACTTTGACTTGTCAGCCTTATTCCAAGGACAATCAGGCAATCAAATCTACAATGCAAAAAAAGCAGTACGTTGGGGTACGACTAACTTCGAAGAGTCTTTTCTAGAAAGATGGACAGGAGAAGGCACAAGCAACAGCGAGCCAAGAGTAACCAATGGAGGTGTAAACTATGAAGTATCAGATCGCTTTATTGAAGACGGGTCTTACCTTAAACTAGCAAATATCACTTTAGGGTATACTTTGCCAGAGCATGTGACCAATAAAATATTCATTGAAAAATGTAGAATTTTTGCAGCCGCATCCAATATTTATTTATACCAACCTTATCAGTCGTATAGTTCAGAAATCATTTCAAATTCACCGCTTAATGCAGGAATTGATTTCAATACTTATCCATTGACTGCTACTTACACATTAGGTATTAACGTGAACTTCTAATTGTACTGAAATGAAAAAATTATTCTTATATACCATTACACTTTTGCTTTTAGGTTCTTGTTCAAACCTATTAGAAAAAACACCTCAAGGACAGGAAACATCTGCGGATTATTTTAAAACTCAAGATGGAGCCTTAAAAGCTACAAATGCGATTTACGAAAGTTTAAGAGGTTGGAATACAACTGCTTGGGGCCCAATAGGGTTAGTAGATATTGCTTCTGATGATGCCGATAAAGGATCAACATCAACGGACAGTTATGATATGATTGAATTGAATAATGCTTCATATTTACCCAACAACGGTACCATCCAAGGGTATTACAATGAGCATTACCAAGCGATCAACCGTACCAATCAAGTAATTATTAATGTTCCTGAGGGTGAGTTTGATGAAAACTTGAAAGCAAGATATATTGCTGAAGCGAAATGTCTTAGAGCATTTTTCTACTTCAACTTAGTAAGAGCGTATGGAGGTATGCCTATTGTGGATCGTTTATTAAATCCAGAAGAGTATAAAGTACCACGTTCGACCAGAGAGGAAACATATGCTTTTATCATCAAGGATTTGGAAGAAGCAGTGGAAATTCTGCCCACAAAATCACAATATGATTTATCTGAACTTGGTCGTGTGACTAAAGGTACAGCACAAGCATTATTGGCAAAAGTATACCTTTTCCAAGCATCATTTACAGGTTCAAATGAAGATTACCAAAAGTCATTGAACGCGGCGGAAGCTTTAATTCAGTCAGGAGAGTATAGCTTGTACCCGAACTTTGCTGAGATCTTTAGATTGGAAGGTGAAAACTGCTCGGAGTCTATTTTTGAAGTGCAAACGCATGATTTCCAACAAGGTGGAGGAAGTAGCCAATTCACTGAAATTCAAGGTATCCGTTCGAATGTATTGAATAAGGGTTGGGGTTTTAATATTCCATCAAAATCGCTTAGAGATGCATTTGAAGCCAATGATCCTCGTTATGATGCCACAATCATCACAGCAGGTCAAACATTGTATGACGGTGAAGTAATGCCAAGACCAGAAGATGGAATATTCGGAGATAATTCAGACCCCATTAACGAATTCTACAGTTATAAGGTTTATTCTCCTTCACATAATGGAGGGAATAACAATAGCCCAATGAACATTAGATTGTTGAGATATTCAGATATAATCCTTGTAGCGGCAGAAGCATCTAATGCTTTAGGTAATTCGTCAAAGGCCTTAGGTTATTTGAACAGTGTTAGAGCTAGAGCCCGTGCAGGTTTAAATGTTTTACCGGATGTAACAGTGTCTGATCAAGTACAATTAAGAGAAGCTATTTGGAATGAAAGACGTGTCGAATTAGCCATGGAACAGCATAGGTATTTTGACTTGATGAGGATGGATGATGTGTCTCCAGGTTACGCCAAAAGCAAGTTAGTTGAGAATGGTGATAACGTTTTTGATGTTGCTAAAAATAAGGTCTATCCCATTCCACAAGCTGAAATTAATGCTGTAGGAAGCGACATTTTGAAGCAAAATCCGAATTACTAATAAAGATATTTAAACTAGCGTACACCATTGTTAAAAAGATGGGTAGACAATTATAACACCTCAGTTTAATATGGAAACTGAATGGTTTCCCATGATTCAAAGCATGGTGTACGCTCCAAAAAAGAAATATTATGAAACAGCACTTCTTATTTTTATTGATCATAGCCTTTGCTACTGGTTGTGGATTAAATCCAGATCAAGTAAAAACACTTACTCCACCTCCAACAGATGATGCAAGAGATACGATTAATGTGGAGTCAGAACCTATTTTACCTCCAACAGATGAAGTTGAAGATACAACTGATGTGGAGCCTGAACCTATTGAAGGTATTCAATTAGTTTCCCCTTCTAATGCACAAGCACATCTAACGTTTGACAAAGAAGTACAGCTAACTTGGACTGCAGAGAAAATAGACCTGACTTATGAAGTATTCTTATGGAAATCTTCTGAAGAAATGCCCGAAGAACCATTAGTGAGTGGCCTTCAAGATGCTTTCTTTGTGATCACTGATTTAGAAGAAAACATAGAATACAGCTGGTTGGTGAAAGGAAATGATGAAGCCAATTATCTTATTTCAAATCCATCAGTATTTACCACTTCTAGCGTTTCATTAAAATCCGTTTTTGAAAGAAAAGTGATGGGCTTATCCTTTAATAACTCTGTGGAGGAAGATGACAATTTGTATGAAGTAGAAGACCACAATACAAGTTTTACAAACGATAGATTTGGAAATACAAACAGTGCTTTCAATGGCTCAGATGCAATAGAAACAGGGACGGCAGCGATTATTTCCTATCATGAAAACCTCAATCCAGGTAATATGACGGTTTCAGTTTGGGTACGCCCAACAGATTTATCTAATGTAGGATGGATTTACTCTATGCAGCGTTGGGAAGGATTCAGTATGAAAAGAGAGAGTGATGGCCGTATTAAAAACATGTACTTCCATGAAACTTCAAATTGGGGTGCGGTTGATTTCTTTACAGATGAAATTGAATTTGAACAATGGACCAACATCACAATAACCGTAGATGGCTTAGTGAGAAAGGTATACTATAACGGTGAAAAAGTAGATGAGATTGAAGCGTTAGGTCCTGTTCATTTTAATGCAGGAGTTGGCTCAAACCTCATCATCGGTGCTCAAGTAGAGAACGATAACACCAATATACAAGAGTCGTTTAATGGAGGAATTGATGACTTCAGAATCTTCAAAGAAGCCATGACAGACGAAGAAGTAAAGACATTCTATAATTACGAATCAAACTATAATCCTTATTTATAATGCAGTATACTAACTTTAAAACCATTCTAACATTATTACTATTTTCATTGATGTGTTGTTCAGAAACTGTAAAAATTTCTCCTGAATTACCAATCTATGATGATGAAGAGGAAAAAGTATCATTAACTGATGAAGAGTTAATGGATAAAGTGCAGGAAACAACCTTTAAATATTTCTGGGATTATGGACACCCTGTATCTGCTTTATCAAGAGAGAGAAGTAATGGTGATGATGAAATCGTAACAACTGGAGGAACAGGTTTTGGTATTATGGCTATCATTGTGGGGGTTGAAAGAGGTTATATTACAAAAGCAGAAGCCGCTCAACGCTTAGTGAAAATGTATGAGTTTTTGGAAAATGCAGATCGATTCCACGGAGCATTTCCACACTGGTACCATGGTTCAACAGGTAAAGTAAAGCCTTTCTCTCAAAAAGATGATGGAGGTGATTTGGTAGAAACTGCCTTCTTAATTGAGGGAATTATCACTTCAAGAAACTACTTTGATGGTGATAATGAAACAGAAATAAAACTACGGACATTAGCCACAGCACTCTGGGAAGGGGTAGATTGGGAGTGGTATAGAAACGGAACAGATAAATTGTATTGGCACTGGTCTCCACAATATGATTTCCAGATGAATATGCCTCTTTATGGTTTTGAGGAAACCCAAATCACACACCTTTTAGCAGTCGCTTCTCCAACGTATCCAGTTCCTGCTTCTACGTATGAAACATGTTTTAAAAATGGAGAGCACAGATACGAACAAAGTCTTACGGTAGATACAGCAAAACCACTATTTTGGGTACATTATTCATACATTGGTTTAGAACCTCATTTCACAGATGGAACGACAAGCAAAAGTTACTTTGAATTATTCAAAGAACGTACCTTAGAAAACCGCCGTTGGTGTATTGAACAGCAAGTGAAGTTCCCTTATTACGGAGAAAACGCATGGGGCTTAACAGCTAGTGATGATCCATTTGAAGGATATATGGCACATGAACCATCACAAAATTTAGACAATGGTACTATTACACCTACTGCCGCTCTATCTTCGATTGTTTATACACCAGAAGAATCGTTGGCGGCAATGCGTTATTTCTACGAGGAACAACCTAAATTATGGGGAGAATATGGATTCAAAGATGCTTATAATCTTTCGCAAGGTGATTGGTATGCAGAATCTTACTTAGCTATTGATCAGGGTCCTATCATCACTATGATTGAAAACTATCGATCAGGTGTCCTTTGGAAGTATTTTATGATGGATAAAGATATACAAAGAGGAATTGAAACCTTAAACTGGTCCTTCTCTTCGGTGAATTAGACAAGAAAGAAAGTGGTTTTATGGTGTACTTAAGATACAATAGTTTACATCTCACGTACACCATGAACTACTTTTCCTTCCAAAAAATACTTCTAAAAAATGCCGTCTAAAGCATCAAGTGTAAAAGTGGTATGATATAAAGTGTTTTTTCATAAGTGTGTATTACATAAGGTGACATAAGGTGGATTTGATATTAAAAAAATCTTAACTTCACTGTACTTTTTTATGAATGATGCTACTAAGATTTAAAATACTTCTCACCTTTTTTTTACTTCTATCTCAATTTGGTTTTACACAAGAAACCATAGAGTTATTTACATCAACAAAAATCACCAATTATAGCAAATCAGATTATAATGCTGAAAGCCAAAATTGGAATATTACACAATCTGATGATGGTCTGATTTATACTGCCAATACTTTAGGTTTATTAGAATTTGATGGTGAAAGTTGGAATCTTTTTCCTACTAGTGAACCATTAAGGTGTTTATTGATTCACGAAGATAAAATCTTTGCAGGAGGGATGAATACTATAGGTGTATTTGAAAAGAAAAATGGAGTTTTCAAATTCAAGTCTTTAATGCCTGAAAAATCTTTTCATGATGAAATATGGAAAGCCATTCAGATCGGTAACAAGATTGTTTTTCAATCCTTTAATACATTCTATATCTACAACCTCGACACAAAAGATCTTACCCGTAAAAGTCTTACCGAAGGTAATATTTCCTTTGCTTTCAAGTCAAAAACAGAAACTACGTTCTATTATCAGGTACTTTATAATCATATTAATATTACAAAGGATTTGATAGAAGTGGATAATATAACTCATCCAGCACTTAACCATTGGATGGTGAAATTTATTCATGAAGTAGAGAAAGGACTATTAATTGGAACGTTTAAAAATGGTTTATTTCTATGGGATGGTAAAGACTTTATCCCTTACGAAAATAAGATTTCAACCTTTCTAAAAGAAGCAAGATTAAACGTTGCTCTACCTATTGATGATAAAGGAGGGGTTGCTTTCGGAACATTGGATAAGGGGATTATTATTGGAAATATCAATACAGGAGTGATAGATTATTATATCAATTCCAAGAATGGGTTACCTAGCAACAGAGTTCATGCATTGCATTATTACGATGGATTACTTTGGGTGGGTAGTGAAGAAGGAATTACCAATGTAAACTTAAAATATCCGGTCCGTTTTATTAATGATCCCTTAGCGGAAATAGGGCCGGTTTATGATGTGGTAATTCATAAAGGAACATTATACATAGGCACAAACCAAGGACTTTATTTTAGCTCAGACTCTATTAATGCTCCCATTCTTAAACTTCAACTTTTTCCTTATTCAAAAGGGCAAGTTTGGAACTTGTTTGTTGCAGATAATCAATTGTTTTGTGGACATAATGAAGGGATTTTTGAAGTGGGAGAGACCTTCAAAAAAGTATATAATACTGGAGGAGGTTATACCTTCTTGAAAAGTCGATTACATCAAGATATTATGTTTCAAACCTCGTATTATGGTTTGAATATCTGGAAAAAGAGACATGATCAGTGGGAATACAGTCATACAATAAAAAAGATCAATTCATTGACCAGAGATATTATTGAACTCAATGATGGTACGCTCTTACTGACAGACTCTTGGAAAAATATCTATAAAATAAAACTATCAAAAGACCTGAGTTCGCTCAAATTTATTGAAAACCTTTCTACACAAAAATCATTGGCTAATAGTTATAAGTACAGGCTTTTTGATTTAGGAGATAATAAACTCTTAACTACTAATGACACCGTTGTCACTTTTAAAAATAACTTACCTGCCAATATAGATTTAAAAGGCTTGACTTTCATTTCTCATCCTATTGATGATGTTTCCTTAATGAAAATAGATGGGCAATTGATGCTTTATGATGCCAAAGAAGAACATTTTATTCATGTACGAAAATCAATTGCAGAACTAGGTAATAATCAAATCTACAATTACGAAAATATCATTAATATCAAGGATAATTTCTTGATCACTTTTACACAAGGGGCAGGTTTATTCTCAACGCCAGCCATCGAAAACTATAATTTTAAACAGTATCAACCTGACATTAGAAAAGTCACCTTTTGGTACCATAGAAATCAAGAACAACTCAGTAATATAGAAGATAAAATACCTTTTGATTACAACTCAGTTGAATTTCAATTTAGCTCCAAGAATTACTATGAAGAATCGAATTACGCCGTTCGTCTGATAGGCTATGACAGTAATTGGGTGGAGATAGGAGAAAAGAACGAAATCGCATACCAAAACCTTCCTTATGGTAAGTTCATCTTTGAAGTAAAAGACACTGCTTCTAATAAAATCTCCCATTATAAGTTCGAAATAGATAGACCATTCTATTTTTCCAATTTAATGCTAGTAGTATATGTTTTAGCATTTTTATTATCGGTATGGAGTCTCCATAAGTATTATAGTTTAATGTTGAGAAAAGAGAAAATGGCTCTTCTTTTGAAAAAGAGAGAAGATCTTAACTATCAAAGAGATCTCAACGAAAAAAGAATCGCTATCCTTCAAGCCAATGAACTTCAAAAGGAACTGAAAGATAAGAATGAAAGTTTATCAGAGTTACTTGTTCAAAGCTCTAAAAACAAAGACGTTATCCAACAATTAAAGCACCAAGTAGACAACGCCAAACATTTTGACTCGGTCAATAAGAGTCAAGTAATCCGTAAACTTGATCATATTCTTACCACTGAGTTTGATGATAAAAAAGACTGGCTTACTTTCGAGTCCACTTTTAGAAAAATGCATCAAAACTTCTTTTCTGACTTAAAAAATACGCACCCTGCACTTACGAAGGAAGATCTGAAATTATGTGCCTATATCAGAATCAATCTTTCAACAAAAGAACTTGCACCTATTTTTAATATTACCCCAAAAAGTGTTGACTTGAAGAGGTATAGGTTAAGAAAGAAAATGAACTTAGAAAAAGGGACGAACTTATATGATTATATAAATCAGTTTTAACAAGTCCTCTATCGAAATTAATCTAACTATATTTCCCCCCTTATTTAAAAGCATTCCTTTTTTATTTTTTTGCTGATTATACAAAGAGCTTCCGTAAGTTCCAGTACCGATCACTACAAATCACTTCCTGTTCATACAGCCTGATAATACTTTCTATAATGAGAGTGGATTATATATTTATGTAATACATTAAACTATTATTGTACTGAATGACAGCTTCCAAAGTATTTTCGCTTATACAAAGTACAAAGCATATACTCAATTTTTTATAATCAAAAAAAATAATGAGGCTTGTAAAAAGACTAACCCAATTCTAAAAATTCAATACAAGAAAAATGTAGTGAAAATGTAGCCATATTAGTTTTTCATACGTGTTTCACCTAGGGAATATGTAAAACACTAATTTATTTTGAATTAGGGTATCAACTATATTATAACAAGGTTAATAAAGGATATTTGTATTATCGAAATAAGAAATTTTGATAGATAGAATAAATAGGAATTACACAAACAGTATCAGTTTATGTCAAGAATAATTCTATTTACATAGAGGTACATTAGTGCTTATTCAGCTAGAATAAATATCGATACACCAACTAATAAAATTTGATACAATGAAAAAACAATTAGAACCAAAACATAAGAGAATGGTCTTCATCATGTGGGGTTGCTTGATATTATTATTTTGTCTTTTTTCTTGTAATAAGCTTGTAAATTTAGGAAATGAAGAGGTAGAGAAGTCATTAAATCAACTTGAACTAGATGATGAATATATTCCAAATTTTAAATTTGAGGAGCATAGATATATTTCAGCATATTCTAATCTGTACTACAAAACATCAGAAATACATATTTTCTGTACAGTAATTTTGAGTATCCGAAACACAAGTTTAACTGAAGACTTGTATCTTAGAGATGTTGATTATTATGATACTTATGGTGTTAAGTTAGAGTCATTAATAAAGAAAACTAATAAAGTTAGGCCACTAGAAACAAGAGAATTTATTATAGATTTTAAAGATCAAAAAGGAGGATCTGGTGCAAATTTCATAGTTTCTTATGGTGCAAAAAATGAGTTAAGAGATTTACCAATTATTGAATCGATTACAATAGGCCATTATGGTAATAATGGGTTTACATTTACTTCAAACTCTCAAGTAATTCAATCACAATAAACAAAAAAAATATGTTAGGAGGTGAAATGACACTACTAATTGCTGTCTTAATTATCATTGGTATTTTACTTTATAATCCCACAAAAAATTTAGGGATACCTGCAGCGTTTATATTTATAGGGGTAGGTTTGTTTTTAGGTAATGGAGAATCATCCTTTGAAGTATATGACAATCCTGAGTTATCTGAATTTATAAGTCAAACGGCATTGGTACTTATCATCTTTGTTGGAGGGTTACATACCAAAATTTTAGATATTAAAAAGGTAATAAAAGAAGGTATACTGGTCTCCAATATAGGTGTATTAGTTACCTCACTGGCATTAGGGGCATTTGTTTCTTTAGTTACACCTTTATCATTATTAGAGGGTTTGTTACTAGGGTCAATAGTTTCGTCTACAGATGCAGCTGCTGTATTTGGAGTGTTAGAAGCAAAAAAAATGAAGTTGAAATATGCCTCAGATAAAGTATTAGAATTTGAATCAGCTACCAATGATCCAATGGCCATGATACTGACCTTAATTTTTGTAGGTATTTTAAATGCTCCTTATGCACCAATTAATTATTTAGAGAATATTCAGTTTTTTGTACAGCAAATATTTATTGGCGGAGGACTGTCATTTGCATTGTTCCATGTCGTTAAATTCTTGTTCAAGAAGTTCCACTTTCAAGAAGAAGGTTTAGTACCTATTTTGTTATTTAGTTCATTGATTGTCTTCTTAAAAGTGAATGAATATATGGGAGGAAATGCCTTGATTGGAGCCTATATTTTTGGAGTTTTATTGAACACTTTAGATTATCAAAATAAAGACAATTCGCTTCATTTCTTCAATAGTTTTTCTTGGTTAGCACAATCTATTATGTTTTTGATTTTAGGTTTACAGATGTTTCCAGATAGACTATGGGATATACTTCCTTTGGCCATTTTACCAGCAATCTTCTTATTCTTTATTGCAAGGCCTTTGGGTGTATTTATTTCATACCTGCCGTTAAAAGAGCCATTAAATAAAAGGATATTTATATCATGGAGTGGGTTAAAAGGAGCAACGCCTATTGTTTTTGCTTTAATTCCTATCTTATCGGAAGTAAACAATGCTGATATGATATTTTATATTACTAGTTTCATTGTTTTACTATCGCTCATTATACATCCATTTAGCATGGAATTTTTAGCGAAGAAAGTGAATCTTTTAGAATAGGAATAAATTATAGAAATAAGTTGAACAAAAAAGGTTGAAGATTTTCTACTCTTCAACCTTTTCTTTTTTTCTAAACTTCTATTGTAAAACCTGCCTTTTCTAAGCCTTTTTCTAAATGCTTTGCAAGTGATTCTTCTTTAATAAATCGTCGTATTAATAGATGACTATTTTGAACAAAATCAGGCCTTAGCTTTAAGAGTTCTTGAAGATGCTTTTGAGCTTCTTCTATCTGACCAAGCTGAGCATAACAAGCGGTTCTTAGAAGAGGTCCCCAAATGACTAAAGGAACATGATAACTATTGGCCTCAACTAATGCATTCTCATAATCATGTTTTCTATAATGTGATAAACATTGCACACCGCGAAGCCAGACAGGGAAATCAATATTGTTTTGGTAAATCCTGTCTAACAATTCTATTCCTTTATCCCATTCTCCATACAAGCACAAGAAATTAGCAAAAATACCTAAACGAAGCGGAGTGTTTGATGCTGTTTTTATGCTATTGTTGACAATATGAAAAAAGCGATCTCTTTCATCGAAAACAAAAGTCTTGTAAGCGATCATTACTTGTACAATCTGACTTTTAGGATTTAAGGTATAGGCTTTTTCGATTAACCTTTCACACTCTTCTTTGTCCTGTTCAGTCCCCATTGCATTGATATAAACAGCACCATGCAAGTTCCCTAATAATGCATTTAAAATAGCAGAATCAGGGTCTTCTTTTAAAGAATCTTTTAATGTGGATAAAAACTGATGATGGGAATCTTTTGTAAAGCGAGAGAGATAAAAATACCACATCAGTAAGGCTTGATCCTCTTTATAAGTGGTAGGTCTACTGACTAATAATTCTTTGTATCTTTTTTCATTGATATGCCCTGTTTCCGACCCTACATGAGTGGCAATTTGGGCTGTAATATTTTCTTGAATATCAAAAAGATCGTCTTCTTGAAGATTGAATTTATAATGCTCTCCCCAAGTATGTGAATTGTCACTAAGGTCAGTCATATGAATGGATAATTTCGCTTGCGTTCCCATTATTTTCATATCACCCTGAATAACAAAACGGATGTTCTGTGCTTTTAATCCTTCAATAAACTTATTGTCATAATTGATACTCTCAGAACTAAGCGTAGAACCTATGATTTTTATATCATCATATTTTGATAACTGAATGGATAAATCTTGAGAAAACCCAAAGCAAAAGTATTCTAAATCTTTATTACTAGATAGGTTTTTGAAAGGTAGAATAGTGACACATGCCTTTTCTTCTAAGGGAGTATATTGTATCGTTGAATTAGGCGTATTTGATGTATTATCACCTTCATCAATACTATTTTTAATAGGCGTTACTAGAGGTATGTATTTCCCTTTTGGGATATCAATTTTTAGAAGATCATTTTTCCCCTCTTCTAAATAATATAATTTCAATAATCTTCTTAGTCGACCAACATTAATACGAACTAAAGCATTTTGATCAGGGTCGAAACTATCTCCCTGCTCAAAAACATCTATTCCAATATTATAGCCTTTCAATTGATCCGCTCTTCCCTCAATATATTCAGTCACAATATATTCTAAGAGTTTTCTCATTTTTGGTTTGTTGATAAACTCATCACTCAATGTGATTTTTTGAAGTTGTTCCTGCAATTGAGTATCGATCATTTCTAGAAGATTTTATGACTTTACGATTAACTGTAACATACAGTTAATAACTAATATAGAACTATATTTTTTCTAATATTTCGTGTTACTGAATATAACGAGAAATCTGATAACAAGTTTTTGAAATTTGGGATTTAATACTGAAAAATTATGATAAGATATATCAAGATTTTATTCCTGTTTTTATTAGGAATAATACCTCATAATTCTTTCACACAAGATATTCTATGGCTTCATTATTTTAATCAGTATAAACTATCTTATAAGTTTAGCATTGACTCAGACATAGGATATCGGGAATATTTCTCAGAAGGAAATAGAGGACAAATTAGGAGTGGATTAAGGTATGATATTACTGAAAATATGTATGTAAGGGCAGGGGTAATGTTTGTTGATGGAACACAGGTTCGTCAAGAACTGCGTCCGTATCAAGATTTCGTAATTAAAACAAGATTTAATGCTTTCACTCTTTCTCAAAGAGTTCGTTTTGAGGAACAATTTTTTGGAGATAATGCTCAAACCAAAGTGAGGTTGAGATATAATCCTTCTATTAAGTATTCTTCCTCTTTTGGCTATTTGACTTTTGGAATAGAACCCTTTGTATCTCTCAATGAAAAAGACTTAAGAATAGCGAGTAATCGAACGTATGTAGGGATAATAAGGAGAGCCTATAAGAATATTTTTGTCACATTAGAGTATATCAATGAAAGGGGATATAAAAGAAACGAAAGACAGCATATAAATGAAACAAATTTGATCCGCGTTAAAATAAATCATGTGATACACCCTTTGAAAGTCGGGCCTTTGTTTGGTCGTAAAAAAAAGTAACCCTGAATAACAAACTACTTTCTTCTCTTACCTCATTAAATATCTTCTTTTGATGAAGTATAACATCGTAAACAAGTGTATTTTTCGACATGTAAAATGAAAAAAGACTTAACCGTAACATACGGTATATAACTAACATCACAGCTTTATCCTACCCACATTTGTATCAAGAAAAAACAAAAAACAATGAAGGAAGTTTTTGAAGATCTTTTAAAAAATGAGCTTAAAAAGGATTTCCCATTACATAAAGAGACCATAGATCATCTCTTTAATTCTTTTGAAATGATAATGGACATTTCCAAGGATTACTTCTTATGCAAGTATCAAATAAGGGTACTAGATAAAGAGTCGAAAAGCGATTTAATAAAGGAGTATCAATATACTTTAAGAGAGCTTCGAAAAGAGTTAATCTATTTCATTAAAAGACATCATATTCAAATCAATAAAATCAATCAAAATGAACAAAAGAAAAATGAATCTGATAAAGGTGATTATACTTGCCTTTTCATTATCCGCTCTCGTTGGTTTTACTTACAATACTAAATACGATAAAAATAAAAAAGGTGGAAATCCTGATAATATTCCTGAAATAGCAGATGTAAATATCACTTCTATATCAAAGGAAGAGGCTATGGCTCCTCATTATAAGGTAGCAGGCATTATTGGAGAGAATATTAAGTTTGAGTTGTTGCTTCCAGAGGATTGGAATGGAAAATTTGTCTTCGGTGGAGGTGCAGGTTTTGTAGGGTCGGTCATCAACCTTGCATTAAGTTATAATGTTTTAGAAAAAGGCTATGCAACTGTAGGTACAGATACTGGTCATGAAGGTGCCAACCCAATTGATGGTCGATGGGCAGAAGGTGATATGGAAGCTATTGTCAACTTTGGACATATGGCTGTGCATAGAACAACAGTAGTTTCTAAGGCGATTATTGAAGCTTTTTACAACAATAAAATTGAATATAGCTATTTCGTGGGTTGTTCTAGAGGTGGTGGTCAAGCCATGATGGAAGCACAAAGATACCCCGATGATTTTGATGGTATAGTTGCTGGAGCACCTGCCTATGAATGGACTTCTGGTTTAGCGATGGGAATGACACATAATGTGAGCAAAATGTTTCCAGATCCTAATAACCTAGATGAGCCATTATTAAGTATATCAGATTTAAAATTAGTAGAGGATGCTTATTTAGAAATGTGTGATGAGTTGGACGGTATCAAAGATGGTATTTTAAATGATCCAAGAGCTTGTCATTTTGATATAGAAACATTGTTGTGTGAAGGGGATAATAAAGAGGACTGTTTATCACAAGAACAAATTGATGCCTTAAAAGCGATTTACGAAGGACCACAAGATAAAAATGGAGATATATTTTATGGTTTTCCTTTCGGGGGAGAGACACATCAAGATGGATGGGCAAAATGGATTACTGGTGGATTGAATCATGTAGATGATGGAAGTACGTTTCATCAAGGAATTGATAATTCATCGGAAGAAAAATTTACAATACCTCCAAACTATCAATATGGCTTTGGTACACATATCATGAAGTTCTTTATCTACCAAGATTCAGCATGGACGTACACAGACTATGATTATGATACATTCAGAGATGATGCCTTACTTATAGGTCAAACGTTGAATGCTTCAAGCCCTGATTTATCAAAATTTAGAGCCAACGGAGGAAAGTTAATGATGTACTCTGGATGGTCTGATCCTGCCATTACTTCATTAGGTACCATTGGTTATTATGAAGATGTGATTGACTTTGATGAAACAGCACAAGAGGATGTGAAATTGTTCATGATGCCGGGTGTATTACACTGTGCTGGTGGTGATGGTCCATGGTATGTAAACTGGGTAGATGAAATAGACAATTGGGTAGCCAATGAAAAAGACCCCGAACAAATCACAGTGTATTTTATCGATGAAGATATGAAGCTTGCAGGTTCGAGATTACTTTGTCCTTACCCTACAGCTGCTGAATACGATGGAGTAGGTGATACTCGAGATGTAAGATCATTTAACTGTGGAAACTAGACAACTTAAGAAACAGAAACCAATTAATTTTTTCATAGTCAACTAACTTAGTTTTTAAACTAATCCAATGAGTGCCACCTTTCATTTTTCGTAAATGGGGTGGTTTTTCTTTTTTGAAGATGAAAGAACCTTTTATACACACAAGTATTAAACTAGAAGATGAAAACCTTTTAAAGAGATATTTTGATGTAAAAGTAAGTAGCGCTTCTCCTTCGGCCTTGAAGGGAAAAGCGTTAAGAATTTCATGGAATGAGCCGTTAAAAATGATTTTCTTGTTTGAGCGCAGCGAGTTTAAAATCATTTAGGCGAGAGTAATGGAATTTAGCTTTTGACTTCTAAGCCTTGAATTTTTTGCTTCGTTTTTGTTTCAAGACAAAAATGAAGAAGAAGGAAGTTTGAAAGCAGATCGTAGAAAATTTGTAGAATTATGGGTTAACAATAAAAAACAAAATCAATCCCCATGTAACATTTTCCATGTTACCGTTACATACGGTGTTTAACTAACATAAGAGCTGATAGAATGAGACTTTTGTAAGGTAATCTAATCAAAGAACATAATCATTCAATCATGAAAAGAACATTGAAATACTTCATTCTACTATTGCTACTCTCAGCAAGTTCACTGGCTTATAGTCAGAATAGGGCTGATGAGATAGCACAGAAATTACAGAATCCATTATCAAAATTATCAGCACTACCTATCCAAAATAACATCGGTTACAATGCCGATAATTCTGTGAGTTATGGTTTATCATTCCAACCAATTCATGCAACTAGTTATGATAACTTTAACCTCATCCACAGAGCAGTTATTGGCGTCAATTATACGCCAGGAATGGATGGGGGTGCTGAGATAGGAAAAATTGATGGACAATGGGGGTTAACAGATATCAACTACTCTCTTTTGTTCTCTCCTAAAACAGTCAAAAAAGTAGCTTGGGGTATAGGACCTTCCATCAATCTACCAACGGCTACAAGTGATGTCTTTGGAACAGGACAATGGAGTGGCGGTTTATCTGCAGTACTTGTTTATCAAACTGGAAAATGGACTTTTGATGGTGTAATCAGACAAACATGGTCTTTTGCTGGAGATAACACAAGAACAGGAGTAAACCAAATGGTATTACAACCACTTATTGCCTACAGTTTAGGTAATGGATGGATCATCAATACTTTCCCCACAATTATGGCAAACTGGGATCATGCACAAGGTCAACAATGGACTGTACCTGTTGGAGGAGGACTTAGTAAAGTAGTATTTATGGGAAATTTACCTGTTGCTATCGGTGCTCAATATTACAAGTATGTAGTCAGACCAGACTCTGCACCAACACAAGAATTTAGGCTAATGGCCAACTTCGTTTTCTCTAAATAATCAATCACTTCAAATCAATAATTACAATGAATAAGATATTATCAATAGCAGTTACTTCATTAGTTATGTGTGGTACGCTACAAGCACAAGATGATAAATATATGGGAAGTCAAGTAGAAACAACTGTTCTTCCAAATGGAGGAATTGTCAATCAAGAAGCTCCTAAATCTATTATAAAAACAATGCCTCATCAACCCAATGTTGTAAAATTAGCAGATGGAGTTTGGAGTATTGAAGGTTTTGCTCATGTTAACTGTGGCGTTATTGAAGGAGAAAATTCTTTGATCGTTTACGATACAGGAAATGATGTCATTGATGGAAAAAAGTTTTTAGATGAAATAAAAAAGGTAAGTGATAAACCTGTTAAGACAGTTATTTATAGCCACGCTCATTATGTATGGGGAACAACTTCTTTACTAGAAGGGCAACAAACCTATAATATTATTGGTCATGCAAACCTCAATAAAAACATAAAAGAAAGTAAAGGTCTTGGTTCATCTGTTCCAGAGTTGGCACCAGTATTAACGGCAAGAGCATATGAACAATTTGATATTTATACGCCAAACGAAGGGGATGATGCTCCACTATTTTCTTCTCCAATTGGTAAAAATGAAAAAGGTTTTATGCCGGTAACTACCCCTGTTGAAGATGGTGAAGAATTAACGATAGACGGTGTAAAAATGCAATTTTTCACAAATTACGGTAGTGATACTGATGATTGTTTGATGGTGTATTTCCCTGAAAAAGATGTCGTCTTAAATAATTTATATTGGCCATTTTATTCAAATCAATATACTTTAAGAGGATCTATGTATAGAAATCCCCTTCCTTGGATGGAAGGACTTAGAAAGATTAGAGATTTGAATCCTGAATACTTAATCAGTACGCATACATTTGCCATTTCAGGAAAGAATAAAGTGGTTGAAGCAGTTACAAATTACCATGATGGTTTAGCCTTCTTATACGATCAGACGCTAAGACAAACTTTATTAGGAGCTACTCCAGAAGAAATGCGTCATAGTATTCAGTTACCTAAGCACCTTGCAGAATGGCCTACCAACCAGTTAACATATGGCGAAATGAGTCATTATCCTCAAAATATTTACAATAATGCCTTAGGGTGGTACGATGGTAATGCGACTAAAATCAATACGGTTGAGCCAAGTATAGAAGCTCAAAAAATGGTGGAAGGTTTTGGAGGAAAAACCAAAATGATGGAAAACATTGCTACTGCCATGGAAAATAAAGAATATTCATGGGCTACACAGTTATCAGATTACTTATATAAAGTATATCCTAATGACCAAGATGTTCGTCAGCAAAAAGCAGATGCTTTAAGAAAGATGGGACAAACCACAGAATCTTCTATTTCTAGATCTTGGTATTTGGGACAAGCAAGAGCATTAGAAAACAAGGTGATGATTCCTCATATGATGTTACCGGAAGTAGATGAAGTGATGGATTCAGAACCAGGAACGTATGTGAATTTGATGAGGGTAAGAATTGATCCGGAAAAAAGTAAGACTACAAATGAAGTAATTGTTTTTGAATTTACGGATGTGGAAAATAGTCCTCAATTTGGATTACATATCAGAAAAGGAGTGGCTGAATTTATTGAAAATCCTGATACCTACTACAAAATGCAAAATGTAGTCATTAAGGTACCTAGAGCATTATTTGCCAATTATTATACAGGGAAAATTAACGCAGAGAAATTATTATTTAATAGTAATGTGTCTGTAAGTACTAATAAAATAGAGGCACACTGGTTATTAGAACAATTTGATTGGTTTGATGCTAAGTCTCCAATATTGAAATACAATAAGATGGCTAGTAAATAACCTTTTCCAATGAACATAAGCAAGTACTGGGGTAGAAATACCTCAGTACACTATTTCAACAAATTGAAGATGAAAAAATTCACTAAAGTTCTCCTTGCTCTACTATCCACTTTTATTTTTGGAAATCTACAATCATATGCCTCTGAAATACTAGAAGAAAAAGAGGCTAACACCATCAATGATAGTATTCCAAAGCCAATGTTTACTTATAATTTCGCAGGTAGAATTCATAAATCATTAATGTTGGTGGACGATGGAGGTGGTACATTGGTAGGGCCTTATGTGATGGACTCTGACCAAGCACCTTCACGGTTAAAACTAGTTGTTCAAAGTGAAAAATCATTGCCTTTTTATGTTGGAGCTAATGTAGAAGTGGCTATGCAGAGTAGAAGGCCCTCTCATATTACACAAGAGCAAGCAAACCCTGGTTCTGTGATTCGAATGCTAGCAAGTGAGTTAACTTTTGGGCATGAAAAGTTTGGCTTTATAGATGTAGGAATAGGTTTAACTTCTTCCACAATGTTTCTGCATAGTGATTTAAGTGGTATAGCAAATGGTAATATCTTGATTTTAGGATTGGCCTCACAAGGGTTGTATTTTAGAGATCGAGAAACAGAGGAACTGAGTGATACTCAAATTAGAGATTATTTTTATACTCCAGAAAGAATGCTGATTACAGATAGAGTACGTTATAGAAGTCCCGTCTTTTTTAATGGTCTTGAAGTACAAGCAAGTATAAGTACATCTGCTCAATGGGATGCAGCCATCAATTATTTTAAGAACTACGAACAATGGGATTTCAGGTCTTATATATCTTATGAACATCAGCCTTCACCTACTTTTTCAGGAAGAACGGTATTGGGAATATCAGGAAAACACCATGCTACGGGGTTGAGTATTTCATCTTTATTCTCAACAGCAAGTAAAATGGATGATATGAATAATTCTAACGGATATATAGTTAGGTTAGGAATAGAGAGAAATTGGTGGAAATATGGTTCAACATCTTTTGTCTTAGATTATTCCGAAGGATTTTCAATTGGTAATAGTAACGATAAAATAGAAAGCTTAGGAGTATATACTCAACAAAAAATTAATCCTTTAAATTTTGATATTTATGCTGGAATAAGAACCTATTCAGTTTTTAGTACAGAGAATAGTTTACTCCCTATCAAAACGTACACAATGGGGTTGATTTTCACCTTCTAATAATGAGATTTATGACACATGTTTTTGAAAATATCACTATTAATATAGGCAATATCTTATCATCATTCTTGATTATAGGTGTTGCCCTAACCTTAAAATTCTCGTTTCGAAGATTATTAAATAAAACAGTAATGACTTCTACTTTTCAGACAAGAAGAAAAGTAGTCATTTCTAAAGTGATTAATGTAGCAATCATCGTAATTTCAATATTAATGATATTAGGAGTATGGGAAGTGAATTCTGAAGATTTGGCTATATATTTGACCTCTATTTTTACAATTATAGGGGTTGCATTTTTTGCACAATGGTCGCACCTATCCAATGTAACGGCATGTATAATTATATTTTTAACAAGCCCATTAAAGATAGGTGATCAAATCCATATCTACGAAGGTAATGGTATCCAAGGAGCAATAACAGATATAGGATTATTCTTTACCACCATTATTACAGAAGAGAATCAAAGACTGATGTTGACCAATACAGCATTTATGCAAAAGTTATGGTCAGTAAAAATTTCAACAATAAAATGAAAAAAATGTATTTATAGTTTTAGTTATTACTCAAACTCTTATTTAAATAAAAGAGTTTGATGCTATATACTTATATAAGTATTACAATAAATAATCGTCACTTGCATATTCTTTTCACTTCACTTTTTAATACAGGAAGTAATTCTATTTCAAACCAGTCGTTCTTCTTAAGCCATATATTATTTCTGGGCGAGGGGTGTGGCATAACAAAATAATGTGGATAGTAACTTTTCCAATTTTTGACAGTTGATGTCAAGGTTTCTTGTCTTCGCTCAGCTAAGAAATACTTTTGTGCATATTGGCCAATTAAAAGTGTCAGTTCAATATTTTGTAATTCTTTCATGATCTTCCCCATCCATTGTTTGGCACAAATAGGTCGTGGGGGCAGATCACCGGATTTTCCTTTTCCGGGAAAACAAAAATCCATTGGAACAATTGCCACTTTCTCTTTATCATAAAAGTCTTTATCAGAAATTTCCATCCATTCTCTAAGTCTTCTTCCACTTGCATCATTCCATGGAATACCCGATTCTATGGCTTTAATTCCAGGAGCTTGTCCAATAATTAATATCTTAGACTTTGATGAAAAATTTAATAGAGGTTTAGCATCTGGAGGGGAACAACCTTTACATATATCTGAGTTAATGATCTCTTCTAATAAAAGTTGTGCAGAGTCCATATTATTTTTTAATTGATTTAAGAGTTAAGTGTTTCTTGCTTGTTTTGCGTCTTGTATATCGAAAAAAATGTACTTAAAATTAGGAGGATCATAGAAAGGATACCTAGGAAGCTACCCATATTATTTTCCCAACTTAAATTGGAGTAATCGACAACAGTAAGTTGTCCGATGATAACCGTAATGGCTAGTATTATTGTGACAATTCTTCCTTTTTTCATTCTTAGTTTTTGGTTAAAGTGAAAACGCTATACAGGTATAATGTATAGCGTATTGATAAATAATATTATCCTTGATTGGGGATATAGAAGAATTCCTCTCGGACAATCTTTCCATTTTTTACTTCATATAATGCGATTTCGCTACTTTGAGAGCGTTGACCTGTAGGCTTAAATGTCGCATCCATCATTACTGAACAAGAGAAGTAATCATCGGCAACTACTGGATCAGATATTTCATAACTGTGAGGTTCCATCATCTCCATAAATTGTTTTCCTTTTGCTGCGAGGCCTTCTTTTCCTCTTACTTCTTTTACGGGAGCACCATCGGGTTCAATGCTTACACAGTCATCAGCAAATAGCTCAGCATGAGCCGTTTCGAAGTCGCCTTTTCTACAAAGTTCTACCAAGCGGTTAGCAATTTCTTGAATAGTCATAAGTTAAGTTTTGGATGTTATCAATATGTTTTGAATATAACCTTTTTAACCTATTTCTTCAATAAATTTGAGTGGATAAATAATGAATTTATTCACTAAATTTTTCTTCAAAATATTGAATTACTTCCTCGCGACTATTTTTTACTTTTTGAATAAACTCTGCTGTAACATTTAACTCATTATTGTAGTCAAAAGACCAAACCATCATATCTAATAGAACGGGCAGCAGACTTTTTCCTTTTTCCGTTAGAAAATATTCTTTCTGGGTTTTCTTCAGTGCATAAACTTCAGAGCGGATCACACCATTTTGTTCCAACTTCTTTAATCGATCAGAAAGAATATTGGTAGCGATTTTCTCACCTGAATTTTGAAAGTCTTTATAGAATCTTTTTTGATCAAAAATCATATCTCTTATGATCAATAAAGTCCATTTATCACCAAAAAAATCTAACGCAAAACTTATAGGACATTCAGACCTCATATATTGTTCTATTTTGAAATGAATTAATGCTTGCAATCTAAAAGCTTTGTAAGAAGTATCCTACTTTAAAAATAAGTATTGGCATTTCTGAACTTTCCTCCAATCATCCAAAAGAGAAAACGGAGGAACCCGTTGATGGGCTGAACAGCATCCCAATGTTCTACAATTTTCCCATTTTGAACTTTCCACACATCAATGATATTTAACCCTTTCTTGGGGTTTCCTCTATGTTTTTTGTTGTTGGTAGCATGAGAATGAACCGTAACATGATCACCATCTACATAGATATGCTTAACGTCGTATTGATAATCTGGATATTGTTTAGCAAAATCTGAGACAACATCCAATACACCGTCTAGTCCATCTGTCATACTTTGGTTGTGTTGTTTATACGGGTTACCTCCATAGGTTTTTCTGACATAGTCAAAGTCATGGTTATTCATGATATTCTGAATAAAGTCAACGACAATAGTAGCATTCTCAAGTTCTTTGTTGGACCAATGCTCTTTTTTTAAGTGATCTAAGTTGATTTGAAGAGTTTCCATAAGTTATAAATTTTAGAGTAATTTCATACACTTGCAAAATGCAAGTAAACAAATGTAATAAACAACGCTTGCAAAATGCAAGTGAAATGGATTTTTATTTTCATTTAACTATAAATTCGATAGGAATTACACCACGATTTGTCTTAAGATGCATTTATGTCATCAATAAGCAGAATTTAAAAAACTGTTACAGGATTTTGATAGTCAGTAGATCATCCTCAACGTTTTCTCTGATATCAATAGAAAAACAGACTATTCAACAAATGAAATATAAGATCTACCGAATTATAATTACGGCTTTAGGATGTGCTGCTTTTACAGCATGTAAAACAACAAATGCAAGTAAACAAAAACAGATAGACAGGCATTATTCCGAAAATAAAGAGGTTTCTCAACCCAAAATAAATCCATGGTTAGTATCAGATAAGATGGCTACGACTCATTTTGATATGGCACAATCTGACAACTTTGAAGCACCAATAAAAAAAGGCGTTTTTAAAGTGGATCCTTTAACTGCAAAAAGTATAACAGCAGGTCCTGTGAATATTATCACATTAAAGGCGAAAGAGGATGGTTTTTGGTGGGCTTTGTCAACTGATAAAATCATTTATATCGATGGTCGTAAGGGCGATTGGAAGAAAGTAGCGGCATATCAACTACCAAAAGTTCCTGAGATTAGTGATGAAAAATTGGAAGCTGTGATTGGTAGATCATATTCTGATAGTGCATCATTAGCGAAAGACTATGATAAAAATTGGGCACCAACAAAGCTTCAGAACCCAACATTAAGAATGCTTACGGGCAATAGTATTTATGCCTTCGTCGACAAAGATGGTAACCTATATTTTACAGCATCTGGGCACATTCATAAACTTAGATTTACAGGAGAGACAGTAGATGAAGTAAGTGTTATGAATGTAAAAGACCAAATGGCTATACCTCAGGAACTGGCAAAATATATAGATATGAAATTGGTACCAGGTGGAATTACCGGAGCCCAAATTGCTTATGACGGAACAGTCATTGTGGGTACTATTTTCGGTTTAATTGCACTAGACAATAATCTTACTGAAGTAAAAGATAATTTAGCTTTACCAATTGAGGCTTTTTATAGTACTTATCCTCCAAAAGGCAATACAAGTCCTGAGTTTATCTCTAACTCATTTGCTATGGATGAAGAAAATGCTATTTACTTGGCAAGTGGAGTGATGATGAACAAAATTATTTGGAACGGTGATTCATTCTCAACTAGGTCAGAAGACGGAGCATGGTCTGTTCCTTATAAAACAGGAGAGTTGACACCGACGATAAAATATGGAACAGGTACTGGATCAACACCGACTTTAATGGGATTTGGTGAGGATGAAGATCAACTGGTTGTAATTACGGATGGAGCAAATAAAATGAATCTAACTGCTTTTTGGAGAGAACGCCAGGACAATGGAAAACAATTGGCAGATGCTATTGAAGTGAATTGTGGCTATGGAGAATCATCTCCTGAGTTTATTCAGTCGGAACAGTCTGTAGCAACTTTGGGGTATGGTGCTTTCGTTGTAAATAACATTGCTCCTAATGCAGGTGGATTAAGAGATTTTGATCCAATAAATAGAGTAAATGATTTGATCTTTAACGTACTGGCTGTTGGTCCGATTGTAGAAGCGGGTAAAGGTATCGAGAAATTTGAGTGGGATACTAAAGAAAACAAATGGACAAGTCAATGGTCGAATGCTACCATTGCATCAACAAGTATGGTCCCATCAGTAAGTTCCACTTCAAATATTGTATTGGTTAATACTTATGACCCAGAAAAAGGATGGGAGATTTTAGGTTTTGATTGGAATACAGGAATGCAAGTTCATGAAGTGAATTTTGGAAAAACATCTTATGGTAATGGTGCATATGCACTGATTCAATACGATGAAGAAGGTAACCTGATTTTTAACGGAATCGGTGGTACTATGAAAGTCGAATTGAAATAAATAAAGCAACCTCATCTCTTTTAGAATTATTTTTTTGAGAGGTGAGGTTTTTTATGGTTGATGTGAAACTATATTTTTTCGTTCCTAATTGAAATCCTACTTGTTTTTAGCAGCTGTAATAGTAAAACTATACTTAACTAATTCTATAAATTAATACCATTGATAAATAATATTACTAAAAAATAGTGTTAAATTAATTTACTGATTTTTAAAAATTATTTAAGTTAACACAAAGGTAATATTAGATATATGATTGATAATAAACAGTTCAAATTCATACAAATAACAATGTATACTTTTGAGTCGTGATAATTAAATAACAACGACGAACTGCATACAAATATGAACTTGAAGAGTTTTTATAATAGCTCATTGTTCTTTATGATATTGTTTGGGGGGCCATTATCTGCTCAAACTATAAATGATTCAATAGCATCCGTTTCAACTACAGAACCTACCAATATTGTGGTTGGATACCAACTAAATCAACAACAATTAGGTACTTTGGGAGGTCCTGTTGGTGCTTTAGTGATGACTCCCGGAGCTCAATTAAATGGTAAGTCTCAACTTTCTTTTAGGGGACTATCTCCAGGGTATAATGCGGTCTATCTTGATGGAATCCTAGCACCTAGTACTGAAACAAGTACCAAAGCATTTTCTTTCAAAATGATTCCATCCTCTGCAATATCAGAAATGGATATTTATACTACTGGAGCAGCTGGTATAAGTGGAGAGTTTGGTGGAGCTGCAATAGCGATGCATTCAAAAAATAAAGTCTCTAAAAACTTCAACATATTTTCAGTAAAATTAGGGTATCTACCTCAAACAACGGGACAAGATTTCTATCAACCGATAAATTATGGAGGTGCAGCGGATTTTTTTGGGTTTGGTGTAGACAAAAGAAACTTTTCAAATGATATAGCCTCTCCAGATCAATTGCAAAATATGAGTAGAAATGAATCTGCTGCTCAAGCTGCTCAATTGGAAAATGTTTGGGGAATAAACAAAACAACAGCATTGCCTAATATGGGAATGTCCTATTATATGGGCAGAGATCTCGGAGGCAGTAGAGTGAAAGTATCTACAGTCAATGGATTTTCCTTCGATAAATCATCTAAAACGGCTTATTCCGATCGATATGGTTATTCAGGTTATGAAACGGATGCATCAGGTACTGTTGTTGGAAGTAGAACAAAATATTATAATAACGACCATATTTATCAACAGAATACGCAACTAAACATGGTTTCTAATTGGAACTTTGAATTTAACCCTAAATCAACGATTTCTGTATCCAATTACTTTTTACATCATGCAAACAATATGTTTTCTCTAAGACATGGGTTAGAATATGATGATCAATATGAAAGGTTAATGTATGCTACAGATTATATTACAAGTTCCGTTTACATGGGTAGAATCAATGGTCAACATTTACTTGGTGTGGATGAAAAAACCTCAGTAAAATGGGCTTTAGGATATTCCCATACCACTAGAAATGAACCAGATTACCGAATATCTGGAGCACAACGATTAATGGGAACTACCGGAGATTTTTATTTATTAATTCCTCGTTCATCGAAAGCAGATGCAGGTTCTCGTTATGCTTCACAACTAAAAGAAAACACATATTCGGCAAGAACAGATTTTGCAAGAAAGTTAACCAATGAAATCACATTAAAGGCAGGGCTATATGCAGAATATTCCGAAAGAGGTTTTGATAGTAGATTGACATCTTTTGCACAAGACGATAACACTGCATACGAGTTACGTTATCCTTCAGCTAGTGAGATTGGGAGTATCTTTTCTCCAGAAAACTTTGGTCCAAATGGATATTATTTGATTGATGGTACTCGTCCTTCTGATTCATACTATGCAAATAGTAAGCTTATGGCAGAGTACATTGGGGTTGAATTACCAATTTCTAAGTCAACTTTTATGTCTACAGGAGTAAGAATAGAAACTTTTGATCAGACGCTAAATAGTGATACCGTTCAAGTAAATAATAATTCAACAGATATTCTTCCTTATATAAATATCACACAAAAAGACCATTGGGGAGGAGCTTGGACTGCATCTTATGCCAAGACCATAAATCGTCCTGCTTTTAGAGAACTTGCACCTTTTACCTATTATGATTTTGAGTGGCGAACAGATATCTCTGGAAATCCTGATTTAGAGAATACGGAGATACATAATTTTGAAATTGGGTACTCCAAATCTTTTCAATCAGGGATGAGGTTTTCAGCCTCTGCATTTTATAAATACCTTGATAACCCGATTGAAAAAGCCTATCGCATACGTTCTGAAAGCCCAATGTTTACTTATGAGAATTCAGAATCTGCTCAGGTTTATGGTGTGGCAGTACAATGGATCACACCATTAAGTACCAATAAACATCATTGGCTTAACGATTTTACATTAATGACCAATGCTTCGTATGTATACTCACAAGTAGCATTATCTGAAGAATCTCAAGAGGCTTCATCCACCAGAGCATTGCAAGGGCAGGCTCCCTATACAGTAAACATGGCACTTAGTTATACTTGGAAAAAACAAGTTTTCAGTCTAATGTATTATACACAAGGCATGAGTCTGTATACGGTTGGGGACGGACAAGAAACATACCCTTGGTATTTGATGCCTGTGCATCATTTAGGATTCAAACTAAAAAGAAATGTAACGGATAAGTTAGACTTTTCTTTTACCGCTCAGAACTTATTAAATGCGAAAGCGACTTTCTATGAAGATGCCAATATGGATGGGCAGATAAATCCTGGAAATGGAGCAGATAAACTAATTAGAGAAGTAGAAGTTGGACCTTCGTTTACATTTGGTCTTAGTGTGAAATTCTAATCACTAGTGATGGTTGCTTATAATTTTAAAAGAAAAAATAGAATGCATAAATATATATACCTTTTAATATCCTTGTTGATATTTGGATGTCAAGTAGAATCCTTTCATGTTGACCCTTCAAAACCACAATTTGGTGACACTACTGTAGATATTACGGGTTTTGCAAAACTGATAAGCTCAATCATGGTGGAAAATGATCTGACTTATATGCAGATGGATGATACCACAGAGAATGTATCAGATTTATTAGTTGAGGATGTATTTTCAAACACTAGTTTTGGAAAAGAGGGCCATAGAGAGGAGTTAGCTGTATTAACTTCTGATACATTTTTGGGTATTCAGATAGATAATAATTTGCCTACATCCATGGAGATCCCGTCACATATTGGTGCTTTTGGTAAATCGGTAGACAAAGAGTGGTATTCAGACTCAGAATGGTTTTTAATAGATCCTATCCAAAAAGACTATAAGTACAACTCCTCTCAAGTGATTAAGCTGTCAGGAAATATTGCTGAGAACCTACACCTAACATCCAACAATCAATATCTTTTAGTAGGACAAGTATTTATTCAAGAAGGATATAGTATTACTATAGATCCGGGTACAGTTATTTTTGGAGCAGGTAGAACAGGAAATACAGAACCTGGTGTATTAATCATCAATAGGGGTGCTAAAATTTTTGCTGAAGGAACACCCGAAAATCCTATTGTATTTACTTCTTCAGCATCGGTTGGGGCAAGAGATAGAGGAGATTGGGGAGGCATTGTTCTCTTAGGAAAATCCCCCAATAATAAAGGAGAAAATGTAACGATTGAAGGGATTGATGCTACAGGCAATAATGGTCAATATGGCGGAAATGATCCTGATGATGATTCGGGTATCCTGAGGTTTGTAAGAATAGAATATTCAGGCATTGCACTTTCTCCCGGTAATGAAATAAATACATTAACCTTAGGTAGTATTGGCAGTAAAACCAAAATAGACCATATTATCACATCTTATGCTGGAGATGATGCATATGAGTGGTTTGGTGGGACTGTAAACCTACATCATCTAGTAGCTTTCAATACTTTAGACGATGATTTTGATACTGATGCAGGCTTTTCTGGATCAGTACAATATGCCTATGTATTAAGAGACGAATTGGCGGCTGATATATCAGGTTCTAAATGTTTTGAATCGACTTCCTCAAAAAATTCTAGTGCCGTTCCTGAGACCGCCTGTGTATTTTCAAATGTAACTGCTGTAGGTCCTTTATATCTATCGGAAGGGTTGTATGATCCTCAGTTTCAAAACGGATTAAAAGCATCAAACTATAGTCATCTGACTGTGACTAACTCAATAATTGTGGGTGCACCCATTGGGGCTCAGAATTACTAAAGAGTAGTCTAATAATTAGTAAATTGTAGTATATGTATTTGGCTATCGATCATTGTCGATAGCCATTTTTTTTACTGAAACGTCAATTTCTACTTATTTTTTATGAGGTCATATTTTAATTTATAGAGGGACATATATTCAGTGTGTAGGGTACTATATATCTAATTCAATAAGATTAGAACTATCATGTTCAATAAATTAAATTAATTGAGTTACATTTGAAGAAATAAATGAAATATTACTTTGGTTTTGAAAGAACCACTTTTTAAATGACTACCATTTCTTTGTTCATGAAGAAGCTATTTATAACATTCAGTTTTATATTCTTATATATCCTAACGATTAATTGTGAAGCCAATAAATTATTAAACTTCAGGCCTCTTACACCAGAAAAAGGGCTGTCACATATTAACGTTACTAGTTTATTGCAAGATCGTCATGGTTACATTTGGTTGGGTACTAATAATGGACTCAATCGATTTGACGGGTTCACTGTAAAAAATTTTAATTCTAATGTCGGGAATAGTAAAGGGTTGAGTAGTAATCGAATTTCAACAATTTATGAGACTACATCAGGAGAAATATGGGTAGGCACAAGAGATGCAGGGTTAAATAAATATATCACAAGGAATGATGAATTTGAGCATTTCTTAGGAAAAGGACATAACGTAACTACCATCCTAGAAGATGGAAAACATCAGTTATGGTTTGGTGAACTCAGAAAAGGCTTGGGCATGTTAGACACAGAAAGTGAAACAGCAAATTATTACCAACCTTTAGATAACAAGATTATAATATCCAATATTTATGAGTTAAATGACCATGAGCTTCTTATTGGTACAAGAGGAAATGGTATATATATATTTAATATTGAACAGAAGAAATATTCTAGGTTAAAGAGTACACTCGATTTAACAACAGAAACTATTCGAGGTTTTCAAACGAATGGCAGTGCAATTCTCGTTGCTTGTTTTGATAAAGTATTGTCTCTTCAAATTCGATCCAATCACTTAGCTGAGATTGAACAACTCCCATTACCTAATAGTATTAATGCGATATCATCGATCTTATTTAAGAATGACTTTCTATGGATAGGAACAAAAAAAGGGGTTTATAAAGTTGATGTACAGCAACCAGAGCAACATATACATTTCCAAAGTGATAAACAGGTAGTCAACAGTTTGATTAATGATAATGTCAATACAATTCTAATTGATAGATCAAATGTATTGTGGGTAGGAACCACTTCAGGTAGTTGTTATGCAAACCTTCAATCTATTGGGTTATCAACAGTACATTTAAATGAACTCCACAAAGAAAATGTCAATGTGGTTTACGAAGATAGTCGTGGTCAGATATGGTTTGGACTAAAAAATGGTACACTTTTAAAATACCACAATAACAAGGTGGTCACTTACAAAAATGATCCTAAGTCTGGTTATCGTTTAAATACATACGGAGGAATCGAGTCGTTATTTGAAGATCCCTATGGAAACCTTTGGATTGGTAGTTGGGGAGGTGGACTAACTATGATTTCGTTGGAAAAAGAACAACTAGGTAAGGTCAACTTCAAGAAAATAGATGGTAAGTTTCTCACTTCTAATACCATCACTTCTATTGCTTATTTTGATGATGCACTATATGTAGGGACATTTAGAAAAGGGTTGGTGAAGCTCGAAATTTCCCCTAAAGGAGATATTTTAAGTACGAAAAATTACAATAAGCGAAAAGGAAAAGAATTTCGCTTGATCAGTAATACAGTAAATTATCTATATGTAGATCCTTTTGAAAAATGTTTGTGGATATCAACTCCAGATGGTCTTGAGAAAGTAAAACGTAAAGGAAAGAAAGTGGTTTATAAACAGTATAATATCACCAACATCAACGGACAGATGACTCCATCATTCTGTTGGGAAATTTTGCGTACTTCGAGAGAAGAGCTATGGGTAGGAACTATAGAAAATGGTTTATCTAGGCTAACATTTGATCCTAAAACCTTAGAGTTACTAGCCGTAAAAACCTTTACTAAAGAGGATGGATTAGCTTCTAACTCGATTCAATCATTAGTATATGATGCTATCAATACAAATCTATGGATTGGAGGTAATGGGTTGACTTTATTAGATACTAAAACAGAAACAACTCAGGTTTTTAATACAAAAGATGGAATTGAAGGAGGGTACTTTAGAGTAAACTGTGCAAAGCTTCTGTCTGATGGCCGAATGGTATTTGCTTCGGATCAAGCACTAAATTTTATTCTTCCCGGTAAAATCGAAGCAAATAAATTTACTCCTGAGACCATTATCAACAAGTTCTATATTTATGGAAGAGAGGTGCACCAAGGAGATATCATTAGGGGGCAATTAATTTTTTCTGAACCCATCGAAGAAACCAAAGAAATTACTTTAGAGCATTTTCAAAACAATATTGAAATTGGTTACAATGCGATGCATTATGGTAGTGCAGAAAAGAATACTTATCAGTATAAATTGGATGGTTTTGATAAAGAGTGGATAACAACTTCAAGGAAAAGAGTGGTCTATTCTAATCTGCCATTTGGAGAATATACTTTTAAAGTGAAGGCTGCGAATAGTGATGGAATTTGGGAAGAAAAAGCACAAGAATTACATATCATGATACTAACGCCTTGGTGGAGAACTGATCTTGCGTACTGTATCTACTTAGTCCTTATTGGTCTGATCATATATAAAGTCAATAGGATGATTATCAATAGACATAAGTTAGAGCAAACCTTAGAGCTAGAACGTTTCAAGATGGAAAAAAATGAGGAACTTACATTAATGAAAATCCGATTCTTCGTCAATATTTCTCATGAATTAAGAACACCATTAACGTTAATCTCAAGTCCGCTAGAAACATTATTAAAAGACAGTAACCTAACTCTTCATATGAAAGAGTATCTGGATATTATGAAACGCAATTCAGACCGTCTTTTAGTATTGTTCGATCAGTTATTAGATTTTAGGAAAATAGAAACGGGTAATCATAAGGTTCAGTTTAAAGAAAGAGATATTGTCAATTTTACCAGATTGGTATCGTCCTCATTCAATACCTTGGCAAAAGATAATCAGATAAACTATGCTTTTCATTCACATTTGGATTTTCAGGAAGCTTGGATTGATGAAGACATCATTGAAAAATCAATTTATAACTTGGTTTCCAATGCATTTAAAAATACAGATGAAGGGGGGAATATTTTAGTGGAGTTAGCAAAAACACCAGATGATAAATTTTTCACTATCGTTGTTTCTGATACAGGCAATGGTATATCAGAGGAAGAGCAAAAACATATTTTTGAAGAGTTTTATCAAACACAGAATAAGACAGATAGAGGTACAGGTTTAGGGTTGTCTTTAGTAAAAAGGCTGATTGAAGCCCATTATGGTAAGATTACTTTCGAAAGTAAAGAGGGAGAAGGCACGAAGTTTATCATTACTTTACCTTTATCAAATGACTTCATGAAAGAGGAAGAAAAGGTGATAGAGGAAGTCTCTGTGGAAGATGAAAAAATTGAATCAACTACCATTGTTTCAGAAGACCTTCCAAAGGTATTGATTGTAGAAGACAATATGGATATTGCTCTTTATCTAAAAAAAGAACTTCAATCGGAATTTAATATCATTTTAGCACAAAACGGTAAAGAGGGGTATGAGTTTGTAGTAAAAAATCAACCGGATATTGTTATTTCTGATATCATGATGGCTGAAATGAACGGTCTGGAATTATGTAAGGAAATTAAGAAAAACCCTCATTTAAATCATATTCCAGTGATACTTCTTACGGCAAAAAATACTGACGAAGATAAATTGGAAGGCATAGAAAGCGGTGCCGATGCCTATATCGTAAAACCTTTCAAAACGGAGTTCTTACTAGCTAAAGTGATGAACTTGATTGAAGAAAGAAGAGCAACAAAACAATTCTACGCAGCTAAAAAAGAAGTGCAACAATTACAAGAAGATCCTGAAAAGGATAAATTCTTAAAAAAGGCACAACAAACGGTCGAAGATAATTTACTTACAGAAGAGTTTGATTCGAAAATGTTTGCCAAAAAAATGGGTTTAACGTATGCTACTTTATATAATAGATTAAAGAAATATGAAAACGAATCTGCTACAGGTTATATTCGAAAAATTAGACTACATTGCGCCGCAGAATTGATCGCAAACTCGGACCACTCGATCAAAGAAATACAATTTTTAGTGGGCTTTAATGATGCGAAATACTTTAGAACCAACTTTAAAAAGATCTTTGAAATTACTCCTTCAGAATACCTGAAAAAATTTAGAAAAGTAGATGTAAAAGAATCTCTGTAAGCTAGAAAGGCCGTTTTTAGAGATTTCACCCTCTGGAATTTAATATACGACCCTCTTCTTTAATTGTATTTATAACACCTTTGAGATATACAAATCGAAGATGTTATGAATTATACATTACTGACTTATTTTTTATTGAATTTACTTACCATAAACACCTTACTAGCTCAATTCACACTCAATGGAGAAGGGACATCATTGAACCCTTATGAAATTGCAAATTATGATGATTTGAAGATGGTCTCTGACAATCCAAGTAAATGGGGTGATGATATATACTTTAAGGTAGTGTCTAATATCGAAGCAGATGACTCAGAGTTTGAGACCAATGGATTTCAACCAATAGGATCTGAGTCAAACCCTTTTAAAGGGTATTTTGATGGTGGATCAGCTGATGGATATTCCATCTCAAATTTACATATTGATAGAGGAAATAGTGATCATGTAGGTCTTTTTGGTTATATCAGTGTTACCACATCTGAAGTGAATAACATCAATCTAACTGATTTTGAGATCTTAGGAAAAGATCATGTGGGTTCTATTGTTGGATATATAAAAAACTCAAGTCAGGTTTCATCAATTAGTATTTCCAATGGGAGTGTTGAAGGACAAAATAATGTTGGAGGTTTAGTTGGAAAAAATGAAGAATCTACATTAAGTAACATCAATATTAACTCAGTAACAGTTAGACACTCTGTTGTTAATGGTATATCAAACCTTGGTGGTGTTATTGGTTACAATCAGAATTCAGGAGCAAATAGAGTACTTACAAATATCAATATTTCTAATCTAACGGTATCTTCAAGCTACTCCAATATTGGAGGAGTAATAGGGTTAGCCGAATCACAAACCAATTTATCAAACATAGATATCGATGATGTGACGATAACAGCAAGATCTTATGCAGGGGGGATAGTTGGTTATAATAGCAGTACAAAAATCAGTAATAGCATAGTATCGAACCTTGATATAAAGATCACAAATAAATATGTTGGAGGTTTAGTTGGTAGAAACGATGGTGGTGAAATAAAACTATCGATGGTACATGGTAAAATTTCTGGTAAAAGAAGAATTGGAGGTATAACCGGTGATAGCAATACAAGTAGCAAAATCAAAAATGTAAATGCCATTATTACTGATCTTGTTGTTTTGGATGATGGAGATTATGTCGGAGGCGTAGTTGGTGGAAATTATAATTCAGAGGTAGATCGAGCTTATGCAGTTGTAGTCAGCTTTTCAGTAGAGTTGGGTGGAAGTCTTGTCAGTTCTCCAACTATTGGTGGTATTGTTGGTGAAATAGGAAACAGTAGTACTATTACCAAGACTTATTTTGATGATGACACCTTTGATGCAGGGGTTGATCTAAGCGATAAAGATGAGGCTGAAGTAACACCACTAACTACTGCCGATTTTAATGACCAAGATAATTTTTCTGGTTTTGATTTTACAAATAATTGGGAGATTGGAACCCTCACAAAATACAATAGTGCAGATCGTCCTTATATGAGAAGTGTAAGTAGAATCAGCGATGATTTACCAGTGGAATTATTGTATTTTAACGCTAAAGCAAATAGTGATAATGTAGTATTACAATGGGCCACTGCTACGGAAATTAATAATGATTATTTCCAGATAGAAAGGTCATCAGATAAAATCAATTGGACAGTTATAGACCAACTTGAAGGTGGAGGAAATTCTAATACTACTTTACAATATGAGTACATAGATAGGTTGAATGGTTTCACAGCAGTTCATATTTACTATAGACTGAAGCAAGTCGATTTTGATGGAACGACACACTATTATTCTACTTTTTTAAAGTATCAATCCTCATTAGATCAATCCTTAGAAGTATACCCAACAGTAACTGATGGAGATATAAAAATTATTAGTCATAAAAATTATCCCATTCAATTATTCAACATGCAGGGGCAAGACTTTTCTGATAAAATAATTGTGACGGATCAAGATATTTTCAGAACGGTTTCTCTAAATACAGTCACTTCAGGGTGGTATCTTATAAAATGTGGTGATGAAGCAAAAAGGGTGTTTAAGAGATAGTTGAGGCTGTTTTTTAAAGATATATCACCCCTTCATTTTAATATATGACACCTTAAGTAAAGGTAACACTCTCTAATTTTGAAGTAATACAAGAACAGCAACTAATTTTGATTTGAAATGAAAAAACATCTACTTTTTTACCTGTTATTTTTTTGCATTTATTCTATATCATCTGCTCAAATAATGCCAACGGAGGGAGATGGTACAGTAGATCATCCTTATCTAGTTTCATCTTTAGATCATTTAAGATGGATTTCTGAAGGTGGAGATGGAAGTAGTCTTGGTGACGGCTCAAGGTGGCAGTTATATTATAAACAGACCGCCGATATTGATGCTGCAGATTCTAAGAATTGGAATACAGGTGAAGGCTTTAGACCAATGGGTAATACCAACAAAAAATTTAAAGGTAATTATGATGGGAGTGGCTTTACTATCTCAAATTTATATATCAATAGAATTGTAGATTATGTAGGTCTTTTCGGTTACATAGACAAGAATGGTGTAGTTAAGAATCTTCAGGTGACTGATATGGATATTACAGGTGACCGTTATGTAGGTGGTTTAGCAGGCTATTTAAATGATGCTAGTACATTATCCAATATTTTATTAACAGGAAACGTTACAGCAAGAAGGTTTTTTGGAGGAGTTGTTGGTGAAGGAAATGTGAGTTCTGTGATTGAAAATACAATTACTTTTGTAACACTTACAGGTACAGGCGAAGCATCTAATAATGACAATAGAGCAGCGGGTGGTATTGCAGGAAGATATTATGATAAATCGGTAATAAGAAACTCATATGCTGTCAATAACTTTGATGTTAGCCTTAACAAAGGAGGATTAGTGGCTTTATCACAAACTTCTATTGTTATCGAAAACTCATATTGGGATACAGAAATTTCAGGTATCGATATTGCTGATTCTGAAAATAAATTTCCTGATATCGAAGGTTTAACCACAGCAGAGTTTGGTGATTCCAATAACTTTAATCTTTGGGATTTTGATGCTATGTGGGCAATCGCCAAATTAACAGCATATGATAACCAATTCAGACCTTATTTACAGCGTCTAAGTGCAAGAACAGTTAGTTTATCAGTAAATGATGATTCATTTGGTAGTGTTGAAGGAGATGGTGTTTACCATGTAGGAAATAATGCTACCATAACTGCAACACCTGCAAATGAATATAACTTTATACATTGGTTAAATGGCGAAACGATCGTTTCTACAGATGCTGAGTATTCATTTGAAATCACAGACGATGTAGATTATCAGGCTGTTTTTGAGCTTAAGAAATATACAATAACGGTTACTCAAGGAACTAATGGAACGATCACTCCATCAACTACTGTTGTTGATTCTGGTAGTTCTCAGATCTTTACAATAGCAGCTTCCGAAGGTTACGAGATTAGTGAGGTTTTGGTGGATGGAGAATCTCAAGGCGTAATCACCGAATATACATTTGCCGATGTAATGAGTGACCATACGATAACAGCAAGCTTTACAGAGGTTGATGTCCCAACCTACACATTAACAGTAGTTCAGGTTTCCAATGGAACGATTACTCCTTCAACTACAGTAGTGGATGAAGGAAGCGATCAGACCTTTATAATCGAAGCTTCCGAAGGATACGAGATTAGTGAAGTATTGGTGGACGGAGAATCTCAAGGCGTTATCGATGAATATACATTTGCCGATGTAATGAGTGAACATACGATAACAGCAAGCTTTACTGAAGTTGTTGTCCCAACATATACATTAACAGTAGTTCAGGTTTCCAATGGAACGATTACTCCTTCAACTACCGTAGTAGATGAAGGAAGTGATCAGACCTTTATAATTGAAGCATCTGAAGGATACGAGATTAGTGAAGTATTGGTGGATGGAGAATCTCAAGGTGTTATCAATGAGTACACATTTACTGATGTGATGAGTGACCATACGATAACAGCAAGCTTTACAGAGGTTATTGTCCCAACCTACACATTAACAGTAGTTCAGGTTTCCAACGGTACGATTACTCCTTCAACTACAGTAGTGGATGAAGGAAGTGATCAGACCTTTATAATCGAAGCTTCCGAAGGATACGAGATAAGTGAAGTATTGGTAGATGGAGAATCTCAAGGTGTGATTGATGAATTTACATTTACTAATGTGATGAGTGATCATACGATTACAGCAAACTTTAAAGAAGAGGCAGTACTTTTTACTATTCAGGTAATAGAGAACGAAGGTGGAAGCATAACACCAGGTACAACTGAAGTTTCTAAAGGGGAATCAATTACTTATAGCATTGAAGAAAATGAAGGGTATATGCTAGTTGATGTTCAAGTAGACGGTGAATCAAAAGGAAGTGTGACTACTTATACTTTTGAGAATGTTGAAAGCAACCATAGTATAGAGGCGATCTATAATAAGGTACACTATATTACTGTTGTTGAACCAACTAATGGTGAAATTACTCCATCTTCAATGTATGTAGTCGAAGGGCAAAACCAAACCTTTGTATTTACTCCAAATGAAGGCTATATAGTATCTGAAGTACTTGTAAATGGTGCGGATATGGGAAGTCTGGAAAGTTACACTTTCAAAGAGGTAAGTGCTTCAAATTCATTGGAAGTAATTTTCATCGAAGAAGAGCTTCCAACCTCGTTAGATCCATCATTATTAGCCAAGGTAAAAGTGGGACCTAACCCAACATCAGACAAAATTACGTTAGCAGGTGTTCCAATAAATACAAAAGTGGTCATCTATAATTTAATAGGAAACATAGTTTATTCTAACACTACTCAGTTTTCAAAAGAAACCATAGATATGAGTTTGTTAAACTCTGGGATATATGTGATCCACATTGAAAATATTGGTAATTTTAAGATCATTAAGGAATAAACTAAATAACGAAACTTTTTAATACATATGCTTCTATTTTTTATCACAAAGAGTAGAAAATAGAAGCATACTTTTAAATAAAAACTAGGGAATTGTTTGCCCTAGCTACTAACAAAGAAATTAAAATGATTAAGCATTTAATACTTATCATATGTATTCTCTTCTTTTTTCAAACTGGATTTTCACAAGAAAAACCATTGGAAGGAGATGGTTCAATAAGTAATCCATATCAAATTGAAAATGTGTCTCACCTGTTATGGCTTTCCAAAGCAGAAGGGGATACAGATGATGTACTCAATAGACTTGAACATCATTACATTTTAATGGCAGATATTGATTTAACCAATGTGGACTTTGTGCCTATTGGTTCAACAGAAACGCCTTTCAAAGGAACTTTTGATGGAAGAGGATATACAATTTCAAGTTTAAGTATTGACCAGTCGTCATCTAGGTACTTGGGTTTGTTTGGTGTTATTTTATCGGGAACAGTGCATCATTTGCAACTGAATAATGTTAATGTTTCAGGAGAAAGGTTTATTGGGACTTTGGCAGGGAAAATTGACGAAAGCACCATCATTCATCATATCATTGCGAAGGGTACTGTACATGGTGAAAGAGGTATTGGAGGTATTATTGGTGAGATCAATAACAAGTCTGAAGTATCATATATACAATCATTTGTAGCAACATCAGTAATTGATGGAGAGAAAAATGTGGGTGGTATTGCAGGAGTTATATACAATAAATCATCAATTTCACAGTCTTATGTAGCAGCAGTTGTTACAGGATCATCAAGTGTAGGACCATTAGTAGGCGCTGGCCACTTTGCCAGTAGTGAAGACAAATTGGTGTCAATCAAAGAAAGTTACTGGGACAAGGATATTACAGGACTAAACTCTAATGAAGGTATTGCAGATTCCTATGGTTTAACAGTGGAAGAATTTAAATCAGAAGATAGCTTTTTGGATCTTGATTTTGAAAACATTTGGAAGATGGATACCAATAGTGATTTTTCGGAAACAAGTAGACCTTATCTTTCATGGATTGGCGGTGTATTCGTTCAAGTGAAAAATGAAAATGAAGATTGGGGAGCAGTCCAAGGAGAAGGATATTATTCGATTGGAGAGCAGATTTCATTAAAGGCAGTTCCCAATCAAAATGTAGAATTTGTACAATGGGAACTCAACAATGAGGTATATTCTGATCAACCAGAGATAAATGTGACTGTGGAAGAACATATGGTATTTGAAGCATCATTTGAACCTGCCGAATATCTAATTACCGAAATAAGTTCTCCAAGAGGTAAGGTAATCGGAGACGATACATTAAAGGTTACCTCATTTGAAACCGTACAATTACCCATCTTTCCAAAGACAGCCTACGAAATTGAGGAAGTATTTCTAAATGGAAATTCAATCGGAACAGTACCATATATCACATTATCGGGAGTTTCTGAAGATATAGTTATTGAAGTGAAATATAAAAGTATTGACTATCAATTACCTGAGGGCGAGGGGACAGCAGAAAGCCCATATGTTATTCGAACATTAGAAGAACTAAGATGGTTTTCAGAAGGAGATACAACCACAGGTATTGGACAAGGTACTCGTTGGAGAAGCCATGTGATATTGGATGCTAATATTTATGCAGAAGAAACTCAGCATTGGAATGCAGGGTTAGGTTTTTTCCCAATTGGTACTGAATCCAAACCATTTAGAGGCCATTTTAATGGACAACATTATGAGATTCATGATCTAGTATCACAAAGAGAACAAGAAAGATATATTGGATTGTTCGGTTATAGTAAAGACAGTGCATCAATAAGGAATTTACAGCTCTTAAATGTAGACTTCAAAGGGGATAGATATGTAGGTGCACTCCTTGGTAAAGCTGACAGTACAAATATTGAAAATATCGTCGTTTCAGGTAAAGTAGAAGCGGAAAGATTAATAGGTGGAGCAGTTGGTGAATTGAATAAAGGAAGCCACTTATCTCAATCGGCCTCTTTCGTTGATGTAAGTGTGATTGAAGGCGGGAAAAACCTTGGGGGTTTAGTAGGTACAATCTACAATAGATCATCAGTAAATGAAGTTTATGCTGTTGGAAGTGTTGAAAATGCATCAAATTCAGGTGGATTAATTGGTAATGGACACAAAGAAGATGTTGTGAGTGTTACCAATGCGTATTGGGACCGTGAAACTACTGGACTTACGTCTTCACATTTACAAGAGGATACATTTGGTTTGTCGACTTCAGCATTTAGTGATTTGGATAACTTTGTAGGTTGGGCATCATCAGAAGTCAATTGGTCTATTTTAATAAACACAAAATATGATCAAGTGGAGAGACCTTATCCCTTTGAGTTACAAAAACATTGGATTAATGTGACTGCCAATAGAAGAGATTGGGGTGTACTGACCGGTAATGGCAGATATCTTGAAGGAGAAAAAGTAAAGATTAAAGCGTTAACACTTGCAGGTCATTATTTTATTGAATGGCAAAAAAATGGTGAATTTCTATCAACAGATTCATCAGTAGAAATTGTAGTTGCTAATCATAATGATGAATACAAAGCTATCCTTGGAGCAGATGAATATATTATTGAAGTAAGTCAATCCGATAACGGTACAATTACTCCAGGTACATTAACTGTTTTCCACAATGATGATTTTACATTTCAGATCGTTCCAGATGATGGTTATGAAGTAGATTACCTACTTGTGGATCAGGATACCATTTTAGCTACTACAGAATATACTTTTAAAGCGGTAACGCAATCCTATAGTTTTTCAGCTAGGTTTAAAGAGTATGAACCTACTATTTTTATCATTCCAGCTATTGCAGGAGAAAACGGGAGCATTACTCCACTTTTAGGAGAAGTGAGTGAAGGTGAGGATATTACTTTTGATATTATTCCTGACCCGGGTTACGAAATTGATCTGGTTTTTGTAGGAGATGACAACAGTATTGATACATTAGAAACAGATAAAACTGCATATGCTCATACCTTTGAGAATGTATGGAACAACTATTCCATTTCGGCTACATTTAAAAAGAGTACCATTTCTTCTTTAGACCCTACGGATGAATGGATCAATGTTTATCCAAATCCATTTACGTCTGAAGTGAATATCCTTGTTACAAAACCACAGTCTATTCAGATTATTAATTTAACGGGACAGGTAGTATACCAACAAGATCTGACAGAGAATAAAACAGTACTATCCTTAACCTCATTACCTAGAGGAATTTATATTATTAAGTCTTCGGAAAGCAAACCGGTTAAAATTCAGAAAAAATAATGAAAGCACTACTTATAGGCATTTTTTTAATGATGTCATGGGGTACATACGCCCAAAAGAAACCAAATTTTCTGATCATCGTGGCAGATGATTTAGGATATGGAGATCTCTCCTGTTATGGAGCGAAAGATATAAAAACACCTAACATTGATCAACTAGCCAGTGAAGGAGCTTTATTTACCAATTTCCATACGACTTCTTCCGTTTGTTCTCCATCTAGAGCATCGATGTATACAGGTAAATATCCAGACTTAGTAGGAGTACCTGGAGTGGTTAGAGTAAATCAATCTAATAGTTTTGGATTTTTTGCTCCAAAAGCCAAAACCATAATGAATGTCTTTAAAGAACAATCTGATTATACTACGGCATTAATTGGGAAATGGCATTTAGGCCACGCATCACCAAACCTACCCAATGAAAGAGGGTTTGACTTCTTCCAAGGGTGGCTAGTAGGTATGACGGACTATTATAAACATGTCCGATACAATGAAAATTGGATGAGAAAAAATGATCAAAAGATTGAACCAGAAGGACATTGTACAGATCTATTTACAGATTGGACTTTAGAATATTTAGATCAAAATGATCAACCTTTTTGTTTATTCTTAACCTATACTGCACCACATTCTCCTTTACAACCACCGGCTGAATACTATGAAAAAGTTATAGCCAGAGAGAAAGGTATCTCAGAAAAGCGAGCAAAATATGCTGGGTTAGTAGAACATATGGACGATCAAATTGCAAGGGTAGTTCAGAAACTTAGAGAGAATGGACAATTGGATAACACAGTGATCATGTTCTTATCAGATAATGGGGGAGCAGAAAACCATGGTGCAGACAACGGAGTATTTAAAGGACAGAAAGGCGATCTGTATGAAGGGGGTACAAGGGTTCCTTTTATCGTTAGATGGGGTAAAAACATAAAACCTCAAAAGACCGATATGTATATGTCAGTAACTGATATTTTTCCTACAATGGCGTCGATCATTGGTGCTGAAGTAGTTGAAGATTTATCAGGGATCGATCAGAAAAATTATTTGTTAAACGGAGCAGTAGCCAAAGAAGACCGAGTGGATATTGGTGTTCGTAGAGGAAATCGTAGTGATTGTGTTGATGGAACTATCTTCTACAGTGTACAAAAAAACGGTTGGAAATATATGCAGAATTCAGCTTGCCAACCTTATGTCTTCTATAACATGAGTAAAGATAAAGAAGAGATGCATCCAATTCCGGCTTCAGACCTACCGAAAAAGAAAAAGAATTTTGATAAGATACTAAGAAAACACATTGTCAATTCAGGAGGTGTATCCTGGCAAAACCTACTTACAGATTAGTTTACAATAATAGTTTTACTCAAAGCATACCTTGATTGGATTTTATCCTTTCAAGGTTTTTTTGTTAAAAATGAATCATTGGAATAATAGAATGATGTGCTATTGGATAACTATAATCATTCTCGATCTACATGTTGTTATTTTTGATTCAGGAAAGAGACAGAGTAATCACTTAATTACAAAGTATCTAATTCTACATCGATTTGAGTTAAAATTATTTCATTACTTCACTTCAATAGTTGTATTCTGGGTACATATCAATAATATACCCTAGTGATATCAAAAATAAAGGTTTTCAAAGATATATCCCCTTCTCATTTTAATATATCCCCCCTCTGAGGTGGGAATTTTCACTGTAAATTTGAAGTGTCTTCAATGGGGAGGTAAAGAAATGATACCCATTATTGATCAAAGAACTGAAATGAAATTTTTTGCAAGTATTAATAGAAAGGTATATGAGCAATTCAATCAAAAGGCTTTTATTTTTTAGTATTCTTGTCGTTGGATTCTACGGCAAGACATCAGCACAAGTCAACAAATATATTTTAAATAAAGGATGGGAGTTCAAACAATCAGATAAACAAGATTGGAGAGCAGCTACTGTTCCCGGGTGTGTACATACAGATTTATTGAACCACCAATTGATCAAGGATCCCTACTTTGGTGAAAACGAAAAGAAAGTACAATGGATCGATAAGAAAGATTGGGAGTATAAGACAACTTTCACAGTAAATTCTATCGAAGACCAAAAGCAGCAACTAGTGTTTGAAGGGTTAGATACTTATGCTGATGTTTATTTAAATGATAAGAAGATATTGACAGCAGACAATATGTTCAGATCTTGGACAGTAGACGTAACTGGAAAACTTAAAAAGGGAGCAAACGAACTAAAAGTTTATTTCCACAGTCCAATCAAAACCGCTGAACCACTTTGGGATGCTGTAGGATATCCACTTTATGCTATCAATGATGATGCAAAGACTGGAAACACAGGAGAAAGAAAATTGTCTGTGATGACAAGAAAGGCAGGTTACCACTATGGATGGGATTGGGGCCCTCGTTTGGTAACTTCTGGTATCTACCGTCCAATTTACCTAAAAACATGGAATGCGGTATCAGTAGATAATATCCGTTATCAGCAAAAGAATATTTCTGAAAAAAATGTAGATATCCTTACTACGGTTCAACTTAATGTATTAGAAAATACTAATGTTACTATTGATGTGTTAGATGCTCAATCAGGTAAAAAGTATGCTTCTAAAGTAGTGAAAGTTAAGAAAGGAGATGTTGCTCAAGAGTTAGCTTTCAATATCAAAAAGCCAAAGTTATGGTGGACAAATGGTTTGGGTGATCAGCATTTATACCCTATGAAAGTTGTGATCAAACAAGGGGATGAAATTTTAGATGAGAACGTTCAAAACATTGGTATTCGTACTGTAAACCTAATCACTGAAAAAGACCATATTGGTGAAAGTTTCAAAATCAGATTAAACGGCCATGATGTATTTATGAAAGGAACAAATTACATTCCTGGAGATATGTTCTTAGACCGAGTTTCTGATGAAAAAATGGAAGAAACGATCAAAGCATGTGCAGAAGCAAACATGAACATGATTCGTGTTTGGGGTGGAGGAACCTACGAAAAAGACTTATTCTATGATCTATGTGATAAGTACGGCTTATTGGTATGGCAAGACTTCATGTTCGCTTGTAGTTTATATCCAGGTGATGAGAAGTTTGTGGAAAACGTAAAGGCAGAGGTAAAAGATAACGTTATCCGCTTAAGAAATCACCCTTCGTTAGCGATGTGGTGTGGTAATAATGAAATTGAATGGGCTTGGTTCGGTTGGGGTATCCAAAAGCAAATGAACTGGTCTGAAGCAGATTCAACAAAAATCATCAATGATTACTTTAGATTGTTTACCAAAGAAATTCCAGATGTCTTACATCAATTTGACGACAAAGATTACTGGGCTTCTTCACCTTACTTTAGAAAGTATGGAGATCATTTAGAGACAAAAGGTGACCGTCACCTTTGGGATGTATGGAAAGGACCAAAATCATGGGACTACTATAAATCGCATGTACCAAGATTTATGAGTGAGTACGGGTACCAATCTTATCCAGAAGTAGAAGTGATGGCAAAATATGTTGCAAAAGACGAGCTAAATCTTTGGTCGAAAGGGATGAGAAATCATCAGAAAGCGAAGTTTGGTAATAAGAGAATTATGAAAAACGTAACCAAAGAATTTGATGTCAACGGAAAGAACTTTGAAAAAGTAGTTTATGCATCTCAACTGTATCAAGCATATGATCTAAAGTTTGCGATTGAAACACACCGAAGAAAAATGCCTCACTGTATGGGTTCTCTATACTGGCAGGTAAATGACTGTTGGCCAGTAGCTTCATGGGCAAGTATCGATTATCTAGGTAACTGGAAGGCATCACATTATAGAATTCAAGAAGCTTATCAACCGGTGATTAGTTCAGTATCTTTTGATGATGAAACTTTCAATGTATACGTAGTTTCAGATCTTCTAAAAGAGATGAAAGCAACTTTGAAAGTGGAAGTAATGGATCTGAGTGGTCAGGTAATAAAAACATCAACAGAAAATATAAAAGTGGCTCCAAACACATCTGATATTTATGCAAAAATTGCAGCTTCAGATATCAAGGTAGAGCAAAATAACTTAGTGGTAGTAACAACGATTATTGCTAAGAATGAAGTAATTGATCAAAACGAATTCTTCTTAGCTAAAAACAAAGACCTTACTTTATCAACCGATTATCAGTTGACAAAAAATGTTACAGCTCAGAAAGATGGTTCTTATATCATTGAGTTAACAACAGACAAAGTACTTAGAGGTGTTAAAATTTCTGCCTCAGTAGAAAGTGGAAAATGGACTGATAATTACTTTGATCTATTACCAGGAAATAAAAAAGTGATTGTGTGGCAACCTGTGGACAAAAATATGGATAAGGTGAACTTTAAAGTACAGACGTTAAACAAGGTACTTAAAGATCAACCTGCTGAAGTATTAAGTCAACTTTAATTTTAAGCATAAGCGATATAGGGCAGCAAGTGACTACTTTTATATTAATGCTGCCCATATCTCTTTAAACTTCAAGAAAATGAAACGATTATTAGCTTTTTATTTAATTCTTTCCTCCTTTGCTGTATTTGGTCAAAGTAGACCAAATGTAGTATTCATTCTTACAGACGACCAAGGTTATGGTGATCTTGGTGTAACGGGGAACCCTCATATCTCTACGCCTAACATTGATAAGTTGGCCAATGAGAATATCACTTTAGATCATTTCTTAGTGAATGCTGTATGTGCTCCAACTAGAGCAAGTTTACTTACAGGTAGGTACAATTTAGCAACTGGCGTAAATTGGGTAACGAGAAGAAAAGAGGTAATGAACGCTGATGAAGTAACATTAGCAGAATTATTTAAAAGTAATAACTACAAAACAGGCCTATTTGGAAAGTGGCACAACGGGTCTACTTATCCACATAATCCTGTAGGACAAGGTTTTGAAACATTTTTTGGATTCTGTGCAGGTCATTGGAACAATTATTTTGATACAGAATTAGAAAATGAAAAGGGTGAGTTTGTCAAGACAGAAGGGTATATCACAGATGTTTTAACAGACCATGCCATCGATTTTATTAAAGAAAACAAAGACGAGAACTTCTTCTGTTTTGTACCATATAATGCACCTCACGCACCATTCCAAGTAGGTGATGAGTACTATGAAAAGTATGAGAAGATGGGACTTGATGAAAGAACTGCTGCAGTCTACGGAATGTGTGAAAATATTGATGATAATGTCGGTAGATTGATTGCGACATTAAAAGAAGAAGGTTTATGGGAAAATACGATCTTTATTTATTCATCAGATAACGGACCTAATGGAGAGCGTTATAATGCACAGATGAAAGGAAAAAAGGCGACAGTTCATGAAGGAGGAGTAAGAGTTCCTATGTTTATTAAAGCACCAAATTATAATGTGACTAAAGTAGAAGAATTAACAGCTCATATTGATATTTTCCCTACTTTAGCTGAACTATGTGATATAGAAGTTCCTGATTCAATCCAACTGCATGGTAAAAGCATTTTGCCATTATTAGATGGAAAAAATAAGCAATGGGAAGACAGAGTTATTTATACTCATAACCAACCTTGGAAATTTGAAGAGACTCCAGCTGCAGCAGTAAGATCGGAACAATATAGATTAGTGATGAGCAAGGAAAACGACACTACATTATACGACATGAATGTCGATCCTTCTCAACTCCATGACCTTAGTGCATCCAAAACTGAAGTAGTCAATAAAATGACATCAGATTATCACCAATGGTTTATGAATATTACGAACGGAGGGAAAGAACCAACCGCTGAGCGTATTCAAATAGGACACAAAGAAGCACCAAAAACGGTATTAACAGCAGTGGATGGGAATACTAAAAATAAGGTGAGATATGAAGGTAAAGGCTGGTCTAACGAATGGGCAAAGAACTTCAAAAATAAAAAAGGTGTCATCCAATGGGATGTGAAAATAGTAGAAGATGGTGAGTATAACTTTGACATGTTATATAGCTGTTCTGAAGAATATATTGGCTTTAACATTATGATTGAAGTGGGTGAAAAAGTCATTACTAAAAAGATGTCAAAACCATTTGAAACACAACAGTTGGTAAGCCCTGATAGAGAAGCAAGAACAGAAGTGCATGAGTTTACTTGGGGAACGATGCAAATGGGTAAATTATTCTTAAAGAAAGGAAAGTATAAAGTGAAGGTAAGAGTCAATAACGAGATTAACCCTTCAAATAATTTTAGACTTAAAGAACTAGTGGTCAATAGCACACAACAATCATAAATGAAAGAAATGAAAACAAAATTATTACTTGTCTTAGGCCTTATAATTGGGAGCTTGTTCTCAATCCAGGCACAAGACCGATCAAAAACACCAAATATCATAATCATTTATATGGATGATATGGGTTATGCAGATTTAGGTTGCTATGAAGGCTCCCTTAATGCTACTCCAGCTATTGATAAAATGGCTTCAGAAGGAACTATTTTTACTAGTTTTTATGCGGGTTCAAACATCTGTTCTCCCTCAAGAGCTGCGCTTCTTACAGGGATGTATCCACCAAGAGCAAGTGTTCCTAGAGTATACTTAGATACACCAAAAGGGATAAATTATGAGCTAACCACACTGGCAGAATTATTAAAGACAAAAGATTATGCAACAGCATTAATCGGGAAATGGCACTTGGGGTACCATGATGAATTTCTTCCATTAAATCATGGATTTGATACCTTCTATGGTTTACCTCACTCTCATGACTTGAAGGTAAATGGTGAACTTCCGTTCTATGAAAATGAGAAAATCATTGAACGTAATCCTGATCCTGCACAATTAACAACAAGATACACGGAAAAAGCTGTAGAATATATCAAAGAAAATAAAGATAAACCATTCTTTTTGTATCTTGCACACAACATGCCTCACACCCCATTAGCAGTATCTTCTAAATTTGAAGGTAAGTCAGAAAATGGACTATATGGTGATGTGATCATGGAAATTGACTGGTCTGTTAATCAGGTACTTGAAGAAGTAAAAAAACAAGGGCTTGAAGAAAATACACTAATAATTGTATCTTCGGATAACGGTCCATCTTTGAAGCAAGGCAATCATGCTGGTAACGCTGGAATTTTTAGAGAAGGTAAAGGAACTACCTTTGAAGGAGGACATAGAGTCCCCGGAATTTTTTATATGCCTGGTACTGTTAAACAGCAGATTGTAACAGATATGACTTCTCAGATTGACATCTTTCCAACAATTGCTGCAATGGTACAAGCGGAACTACCAGAGTATAAAATTGATGGTGTAAATATGTTGTCCACCTTGAAGGAAGGCGAGACTTCACCTAGAAGGGAGTTCTTTTATTTTCAGGGTAAGACGGTAGAAGCGTATAGAAAAGGAAATATTAAGATTCACAAACCTCATAAATACAGAAGTTCATACCCTGAAAATGTGGTGATAAATGGTGAATCAGGTAAATTGAAGGTATTTAAAAAAGAATTGGAAGCATCAGTTTTTAACTTGGATAAAGATCCTTCTGAAAAAGAAAACATTATAAATAAAAAGGAAGAAACTTATCAGAAATATCTGAAGAGAATGAAATCCTTCAATAAGAAATTAAATACTAACAAGTTCGAACCAGAACTCAAAGAGACTAAATAATAAGCAACGATGAAAAAACTTCTCAAAACATTCATTTCGATCTCGTTGTGCATCTTAGCTTTTGGCGTAAAAGCACAGGAGAAAAAGAACGTTATACTTATTCTGATAGATGATATTGGTGCTGAGGCCGTTGGTTGTTATGGTACTGATGACTATAAAACACCGAACATCGATCAACTTGCAGCAACTGGGATTAAATTCGAAAATGCACATGCGACACCAATTTGTACTCCTTCGAGAGTGAAGATTATGTCTGGAAAATACAATTCTCACAATTACGAGAGATTTGGATACCTACCTCAGCATGTTGAAACATTTGCCAATGCAGTAAAGAAAGAAGGCTATACGACGGCGATCGCTGGTAAGTGGCAACTGAGCTACAACAGAGATAAAGAGCAAGCCTTGCAAGATCCATATCATTTCGGATTTGATGAATATTGTCTTTGGAATGTTGTGGAAAAAGGACAAGCAAGATTTAAAAATGCTGTCTTAACGCAAAATGGGAAACAACTTCCCAATAAGGATATCTATGGTCCTGATGTAATCAATGGGTTCGTTAATAGTTTTGTGAAAAAGAATAAGAAAAAACCATTCTTTGTTTACTACACTATGATGTTAACACATGATCCATTCCAACCAGTTCCAGGAATGGCTGAGTACGATACATTAAAAGATCTTTCACTAAACGATCCAAAGTACTTCCAAAGTAATGTAGAATACATGGATAAAATGATTGGTCAGATTGTAAAGAACTTGGAAAAGAACAAGATCAGAGAAAATACGGTCATCATGTTGATTGGAGATAACGGTACGTCTTCAAAAGTAGTGACTAATTGGCAAGGCCAACAAATCAAAGGAGGGAAAGGAAAGTCGTTAACGACAGGGTCTCATGTTCCATTTGTTGCCAATTGCCCAGGGTATATCCAACCTAATGTCAATACCAATCTTGTGGATCTAACAGATTTCTATCCTACATTAATGGACATTACTGGAGCAAAAATGCCAGATACTAAATTAAATGGAATTAGCTTCCATGATCAGTTGATTGGTAAAGAGCCTACAGAAATAAGAGACTTTGTTTTTATCAGTTATTTCGGAAAGAAAACATATCCTGTAAAGCAATACGCTTTCAATACAAAATATAAATACTACTCGACTGGCGAATTCTATAACACAAAGAAAGATCCTGCAGAAAAGAAAAAATTAGATGTGTTGGCTTTGTCCTCAAAAGAGCAGAAACAATACGATTTCTTGAAAGCAAAAGTTGAAGAATTAAAGAAGCCTGGAGACTTTACCAAAAAGAAGAAGAAAAAGAAAGGAAAGGGTAAAGGGAAAGGCCAGAAAAAACAATTGAAATAAGGATCATTGTACACCTCCCCATGTATTCGTTTTGAATTTGGGGAGGTATCAAAACTATCTAATGTAAATGAAATGAAGTTATTTTATCTACTAATTTTTTTAATTCTATCTAACTTCCTACAAGCTCAAGTACGACCTACAACCCTTGGAAAAATTGGAGACAAACCAGTGGTGTTAAGGGATGGTGATCCTATTCTTTTTAAAGGAATACAATATTGGGGATTAGACGATTGGAATACTGGGTATTGGGAGGAAGATATCAAAAATATCAAGAAGCTGGGTTTAAATGGTGTCCGTTTAAACATTGCATGGGATCATATTGAAGCTCAAGAAGGGGTATTCACTTTTGATCAATTGGATGGACTTTTAGATCTTTTAGAAAAAAATGATTTAACTGTTGTACTTCAGTTTAACCAATCAGCACATGAGTGGAAACCAACTTGGTTTGAACAAAAATATTCAAGCAAAGAATTACTAGTAAAGGATGTTGTTGGTAAACATCAATACGGAAGGTTGTCTTTCTCATCTGTTTCTTATAAAAAGCACTATTATAATTATGTTCGTAATACGGTTGCCCATGTCAAAGACCGTTCTTCTATAATTGCGTACTCTGTTTATACTGAACCACACTTTGCAGACAAAGAACAATGGTTGGATTATAATAAATACAATAGACAAGGTTTTAGAACTTGGATAAAAACAAGATATGAGTCTATTGATCAGTTAAATGAAGCTTGGAATACCACTTTTGGGAGTTTTGATAAAGTAGAGCCTTACAAAAAAACTCCAGAAAGTGACTGGACCCAAATGCCAGATAGTGAAAGAAAACATTTTGCCGATTGGAATTTATGGAATTGTGTGGCAAAAGCGGACTTTATCAGTGGATTAATCTCAGACTGTAAAAAGATTGATAAGAACCATTTATTCACCCAGAACATGATGTGGAAATGGTCTGGAAAATATGGTGTAAATGTAGCCTTAGATCCAGAGATCAATTATGATTATGCCGATATCATTGGTATCAATGTTTATCCTTATCCTAAAAATGCTTACAAAGTAGGAGCTTCTGTCAATTTTATTCGTTCAATGTTTCAAAATGAGAAACCCGTTTGGTTAGGTGAATTTAGTATCAAAAGTGGTAACCCAACGGAGGAGAATTTATCAGACATGTTGAGTGGTGCCTTTGAAGTAGGGTGTACTGGTTTTGTCTATTTTACTTATAATGGGCAGGCAGAAAAAGGTGGAGAAGAATATGGTATTGAGCATTACGGAGTATTGGACCGAAATAGAAAAAAGAAAGATGCTTTCTATGAGCTACAAAACTATATGAAGACTGAAGTCGAAGGGAATGAGGATGAAATATTAAATGCTCCATTACCCGAACCGATGTTAAACTTCTTGTGGCCTCAGATGAATAAAATATATACTTACTTACAGGAAGATTTTAACTTAAACCTTTATGTTTCGGCGTTTAACTATGGAAATATAGATAACGACTTACCGGTTAATGTCATTACTGAAAAGCAATTAATTAATGGAGATTATGATAAGTCCCTGCCACTTTTAGTTCCTCCTATGCCGATGACGCACAAAAAAGTAGGAAACACATTAAAAAAACATATCAAGAACGATGGCTCGCATGTTTTTGTAGCGGGTAGATTCAATCAATATACATTTAGTAATCAACAAGAGGTCCAAAACAAAGGTGTAAGAAGATTAGATAGCAATTTAGGTTTGGCTTTCCAGACATTAGTAGAGGGAACAAATAAACATAAATTGACCTTCCAAAAAGACTTTTATTCCATTAGAGCAAAGAGTTCTTATACACCTAAAAATGATCAGATATCACTATCGCCAACAGATGATTTAGAAGTTTTAGCCACTTGGGATAACGGAGGAATTGCTATTGGTATTCAGACACTAGGTCAAGGTGATATTTTTTACATTGGAAGTCATTACTTCAACCTATTAGATGTAGGGAGTAACAAAAGAGCATTTAATGCTAGTATTCTTAAGTCTTATTACGAATACACTAAAGCAAGAGATCAAGTCACATCTATAGATAAATTCAAGAAAAAGAAGAAAAAAAAAAGACTAATCAGACTTTACGATAAGAAATATAAGGTCGAAATAAGCGGAAAATATACTTATCAGGTCATGACCTACGAAGGTAGGATGTTTCAAGCTGAAGATGTTCCTCAACAAGATCCCATCATAGACTTGCATGACCTGCCCTCCGGGGAATTTATTATCAAAGTAAAAGCTTCATCTGATCATCAAACGGATATCATTGTGATTCCATAAAGAAATAAATATTGGACTTCTGATTTTATAATGAAATGAATGACAATAAGAAACTAACGATAAATAAAATACTCACATCCTTTTCAATAAAAATACTCTTATTAAGTGTTTTATTGTTGGGTTTTGTGATACCATCTCTGGCACAAGAGCATGAATCTATAATTACAGGTGTAGTTAAAGATGAGCTAACAGGAGAGACTTTAATAGGAGCCAGTGTATTAGTAAAAGGCAGCAGTATTGGTACGACAACTGATATTGATGGTAAGTTCAAATTAATGACACCTATTTCTTCAAAAACACTAGTAATTAGCTATTTAGGGTATAAAAAGAAAGAGGTGAATATTACCCACAAAACTAATTTACATATTTCATTAAAGGCCGAGAATACGGTAATGGATGAAGTAGTAGTAGTAGGGTATGATACGCAGAAAAAGGAAAGTGTAGTTGGTGCCATTGTACAAACAAATGGCGATGAATTATTAATGAATAGGGGTTCTACTAGTCTAACCAACTCTTTAGTAGGTTTGGTCTCTGGTTTATCTTCCATTCAGACATCGGGGCAGCCGGGAGAGAATGCAGCAGAAATTTTTATTCGTGGTAAAGCCTCTTGGGTGGATAACTCGCCGTTATTCTTGGTAGATGGTATTGAAAGAGATTATGAGGATATTGATCCAAATGAAATCGAAAGTATTTCGGTATTAAAAGATGCATCAGCGACAGCCGTTTTTGGTACAAAAGGAGCCAATGGTGTTATTCTAATTACTACAAAACAAGGTGAAGAAGGGAAACCAAAATTTAGTTTCTCAACGAATTTTTCATTCAAACAACCGATCTCTGATTTTTATATGGCAGATCGAGTAGAAGTGATGGAAATGAAAAACCAGGCATTGAAAAACGATAAGATCTATGATCCGAATGCTTACTATTCTCAGCAAGATATTAATAATTGGGCGCATCAAGTAAATCCAGATTTATACCCTGATGTGGATTGGTATAATGAGTTAGTAAAAGATTATGGCGTTACTTCAAACTATAACTTTAATGTAAGTGGTGGTAGTAAAAGAATAAACTACTTTGTTTCATTAGGTTATTCTAACGATGGAGATATTTTTAAGACAGAGCCTAACCCATATTATGATCCCAGCTTTAGCTATGAGAAATACAACTACAGAACCAATTTCAAAGTGAAACTAACCAATTCTACCAACATCAAAATTGGTCTTGCTGGTAGTATGTCATTTAAAAATCAGGCAGCATACGGTAGCAGTAGTGATGATGATTGGGCAAAGTCAGATTTCTTTAAATTAGTGTATTACAAAGCACCTACTTATGTCTATCCAATCCAATATTCAGATGGTAATTTAGGTGATGATGGTGGTGGATCTAACCCATATCTCTTATTAAATTATAGTGGTGCTCATAAAAACAGAAAAAACACTCAGGCATCAGATATTCAGTTAGAGCAAAAGTTAGATTTTATTACAAAAGGTTTATCACTCACAGGTAAGCTTTCTTACAATACGTCTTTTGATTATAAGCAGACGATTTCAAACAAGAGTGGTAGAAACACAGGATTTAATGTGCCTACATATCTCTATACTCCAACAGATACTTTACGTTTTCCTTCAGACAATTATGTAGTGGGGCCTGTTACGGTAGGAAACGAAACCTTAGGTGCCTATAAAAGAAACTTGTATTATGAGGCAGCACTTCGATATAGCAGAAAGTTTGGAAAACATACCGTATCGGGTTTAGGGCTATTTATGAGAAGTGAGAATATCAGTCGAATTAATTGGCCTGCCTATGAAGAAAGCTGGATCGGTAGAGCTACCTATGATTATGACCAACGTTATTTCATAGAAATGAATGGAGCTTACAATGGTTCTGAAAAATTTGCTCCAGGTTTACGTTTTGGTTTCTTTCCCTCATTTGCAGGGGGATGGATGGTTTCGAATGAGAAATTCTTTAAAAACTCTAGCCTAAGTGATCAAATCAATCTTTTTAAAATTAGAGCTTCATACGGCGAAGTAGGTTATGATAAAGGGGTTAATAGATGGACATACCTAGAGCTATATGAAAGAGGAAGTGATGTTTACTTCGGTACACCACCATCAAAATTCTATACCAATAAAGAAGGAAGAGCGGCGAACCCTAATGCTACTTGGGAGAGAGCTTTAAAAGCTAATATTGGGGTCGAATTGGAGATGTTCTCTCATCTGACATTAATTGTGGATGTATTCAATGAGCATCGCTCAAGCATACTGATGGAACGTAAGACAATTCCACCTTGGTTTGGTTTGGATAACCCTTATGAAAATATTGGTGAGACAAAATCGAGAGGTTTTGAAATGACAATGGGTTGGAATCAAAATATCCGAAAAGATTTCAATATCAATGCAAAAGCAATTACCAGTTTCTCACAAAACAGAGTTGTATTCAGAGATGATCCTGCAAAAACACCCGATTACCTAAAAGATGCGGGTAAACCTATCGGGTCTGATTATACATTAAAAACGGATGGTTTGTATCAAGACTGGGATGATGTTTACAATTCTCCAGGTTCTATTTGGGGACAAGAAAACCGTATTCCGGGAGATCAGAAATATGTCGATTATAATGGGGATGGTATCATTGATGATTTAGATAAAGTGGTAGCAGAATATCAAGATTACCCTATGCTTTCTTATTCACTACAACTGGGGTTCACTTATAAAGGAATCATGTTGACTAGTTTATTTACAGGAGCTTCAGGAGTTCAAAAATCAGTACCAGATGCATTACTTTATGAATTTACAAGTGCAGATTATGAACAAGCCAATCCTCATAATTTAAATGCTTGGACACCAACCAATACGGATACGAATGTACCTATTTTAAGATCAAATAATACAACAAGGTTACACAACCAACAATACAGTGATTATCAATTTCAGAATGCTAATTATTTACGCTTGCAGAGAGTGGAATTGAGCTATATGATCCGTTCTAAACGAATGAAGAAGACCATGGGTATTGGTAGTATCCTAGTGTATGTTGGTGGGAACAACTTATTTACGCTCACTAAAATGGATAAAAGGTTTGACCCTGAGGCAGCTACACTGTCTTCCTATCCATTAATTAGAAGCTACAATACTGGTTTAACGGTTAAATTCTAAATGATATGAAAAAGAGATTATTACTAATTTTGATAAGCATGATAGGATTTAGCTCTTGTGAATCTTATCTCGATGGTGTTGAAGAATCGATAGTGACAGACGAAGATATTTTCTCTAACTATAACGACTTTAGAGCCCATTTAGATTATGGTTATAAAGGACTTTTCAACTATCATTTATATAAACAAAATACAGCGGTAAGTACTGTTTCTGATCAGTTTCAATGTCCAAGTAATACTGCTTGGCAAGACTATGCTCAGTACGTAAATACTGGAAACTACGATAACTCTGCTGGAGCTTTTGAAGTCGGTTGGGAAAAAGGAAATGGCTACGGAGAAGCATCCACTTTTTACAATGCCATGACTGCTCTGAGAGTTGTAAATAATGTTATTGAGCAAGCTGAAATATCTACAGCGATTACTGAATCACAAAAAAAGGACCTCTCCGGACAAGCTTATTTCTTAAGAGCGTTCTTCCACTTTGAATTGATTAAAAGGTATGGTGGTATTCACTATATCGATAGGGTGTATGAAGTAGATGAAGATCTTGATTTCGAAAGACTCACATACGAAGAAACTACACAAAGAATAATTCAGGATTGTGATATAGCAATTGGACTTTTATCAAAGAGCAGATCTGGACCAAATTATGGGAGAGCAACAGCTACAATGGCTCAGTTTCTAAAAGGGATGGCATTATTATATGATGCTAGCCCTACCATGAATATTGCCAATGGTTACGGTGAAGAATATAATGAAGAAAAATGTAGAGTTGCAGCCATGGAGATTGCAAACACACTACAAATGGCTGATGAAGCAGGGTTATCATTGGTGAACGGAACCACTTTTGAAAAGTATAGAGAGATTTTTTATAGTAGAAATAATGTAGCTTCTAGAGAATGTATTTTTCCATTAATTCAGAAAAACTTCATCACATACGGAAGCACACTAAAGCAATTATATATCCCAAGATCTTTTGGCTTAAGTAACAATAGGTATACGCTAGCGACTCACAATTTAGTGAGATCATTCGAGACTGCTAATGGATTGGCGATCGAAGATGATCCAGAATATGATCCTCAAAATCCATATGAAAATAGAGATCCTCGACTAAGCTATTCTGTATTATACCATGGTCACTCACATGGTATAGATGGTAAAGGAGAGCTTAGAGTATTAGACTTTTCTTATGATAGTGAAGGAAACTCAGACTTAAATGGCATTGATATTAGGGGTGCTGGACCCGATATCGTCACAGGATATTATATGCGAAAATTCTGGCCAGAAACTGCTAACCCTTGGCAACAGGATGGTAACTATTATATGAATTGGAATTACATGCGACTAACACAGGTGTACTTGGATTATGCCGAAGCAGTCAATGAAGCGTATGGCCCTTATGGTACAGCTGACGGTTACTCCTTAACAGCAGTAGATGCTATTAATATTGTAAGAGAAAGGGTGGGTATGCCAGCGGTTAATCCAATGTATCTTACAGATAAAGCCACTTTCAGAAAAAGAATCTGGAATGAGAGGAATGTTGAGTTAAATGGAGAGTTCCAACGTTGGTTCGACATGAGAAGATGGCACATTGCCCACCTAAGAGAAAATAAAGAGATAAAAGGAATGCACATTGTTAGGGATAATACTACTGGAAAAGAAACATTCTCAGTGGTTGATGTTACCGGGACAACAAGAGTTTTTGAAGAGAAACACTATTGGTACCCTTTCTCTAGAGATGTGATTTTTATGACTGAAAAATTTAAACAAAACCCTGGTTGGTAAAAATATTGAATGATGAGAAAAGCAATTCAAAAATACCCGCTTTATAGCTTCATAATTGGGGTGCTGATAACATTGGTTACGCCTTTGACAGGTGCTGCTCAAAGTAAATCATATGTTGAAGTAAAATGTAGAGTATTAGATGAACGACACTTCCCGATTCGAGGAGCTATATTAACGGTAACTTTATTAGACGGAACAGAAGATGTTTTCTATTCAGATAGTGATGGCCAAGTAGTAGTAAGTGGCTTAGAAGGTGATGAAGTATCCATCGAAGCAGAAGGGATGAAATCGCTAAAATATATCCTGAAAACTACTGAAAAGAAAAAGGGTTTCTTTATGAAGCCATTAAAATTACCATTCGAAAAAGTAGTTTTAGAAGGAGGATATCAAATCCAAAAAAGAGAAGATGCAACCACTTTTTCGACAAAAATTGATGACCAATATTTAAGTCATACTTATGGTATCAATGTTGGAACTTCCTTAACGGGAACAGACCCAAGTGTATTGGTTGAGCAATTAACAAGTAATCCTGGTTGGGATGTTTCCAATATTACCATCAGAGGTCTAAGTACAACAGGTGATAATGCACCGGCAGTATTTATCGATGGTTTTGAAAGAAGTATTTATCAACTGAATATTGAAGAGGTAGAATCTATTGAATACTTAAAAGATATTAGAGCTAAGATCTTAGTAGGACCTGCTGCTGTGAATGGCGTCATTTGGATTACGACAAAACAAGGGCAGGCTGTGAAGAGAAAAATCGATGTTGGTTACGAAAGTGGGATTCAAACACCTACAACATCACACCATTATTTAGATAGCTACAACTCTGCTTTATTGTACAATGAAGCAAGAGCTAATGATGGACTTTCTCCCTTTTATTCTGAAGATGCGTTACAGAAGTTCAAAGATGGTTCAGACCCTTTTAGATATCCAAACAATGACTTTTCAGCATTACTACTAAAAGATCAGACACAATATCAAAAGGCCTATGTTACATTAACTGGAGCGACAAGAAATAGTAAGTATTCTGTCAACCTTGGATACCAAAATCAAGAAGGAATGGTTGCAGAAGGTCCAAAAAATGGTTTAGATAGGTTTAATATCAGAGCCAATCTAAAAGCAAGAATGAATCAAGTGATTACATTGAATGCGAACATTTCAGCAAGAACCGAAATTATCAATACCAGTACATTAACAGGAAGAGACTTCTTTGATATGATGTCTACACATAGACCTATGGATTACCCAATCTATGTCGAAGAAAATATGATCAAGGAAGGAGAAGCGGCAGGTTTTGGGGTTTCAAGGCTGTCCAATAAAAACCTTTATGCTGAAGTGACAGAAAGAGGGTATCAAAGGGAGCAACGTATTATTGGACAAACCAATATGGGATTAGATTTTAATTTAAAGCAGATTACTGAAGGACTATCAGCTGATGTAAATGTTGCGTTGGATACTTATAATAGCGTTACATATGGTCAAAATGCAAGTTATAATGCGTACTTACCGGTTTATAAAGGAGATACTTTAAACCAGTTTATTCAAAAAGGAAGAAAAACAGAACTTAGTAAACAAAGCAAGACCTCTGACGATGTTTTTAGAGGATATGCCATGTACAGTAGAATTAAATATGATAAATCTTGGAACGATCTACATAATATCTACCTACAAGGAATGTACAGTTTTGTTAGAGAGGAATACAAATCTTCGGTGCAGGAACCTCAAAATATGACAGCTTCCTTTTTGGCATCGTACAGGTTTAAAGACAAGTACATTATTGAGGGAGTGGTAAGTCATTATGGTACAAACAGATTGGATAAGAACTCGGGTCATTTAAACTATGTAGCAAGTTTGGGATGGGTATTATCGGAAGAAAACTTTATGTACAATAGCATTTTTGATTATCTAAAGGTAAAAGCTAACTATGGTTTAATGGCTACTGATAGGAATTTTATGAATCATAGGTTACATCAAAATGTTTGGAGTCAATCGGGCAATGTATACTTTGGAAGTAACAACAATACGACACTAAAGCCTACTGAACTAGAGCATACAGGAACAGAACTTTTAGACTGGGAAAAGCAAAAGGAATTAAATGTTGGTATCGAAGGAAGAATTTTTAGAAGATTAAGCTTCTTTGGTAATTATTTTTATAACTACCGCTACGATATCCCTGAACAAGTGGATAATAAAATGATCAATGGTATGCCTTATGCTCAGTATGAAAATTATGGTGAGGTGAAAAATCAAGGAGTAGAAGTAGCATTAAATTACCAAAATAAAATCAAGCATTTTAGATACGCTATTGGTGTTGGGGGAATGTATTCTCAAGCCATTCTTATGGATGGTAATGTGATTCGTTATGAAGAAGACGGAATGAATAAAATAGGTAAACCTGTAAATGGGATTTATGGCCTACAGGCAGACGGTTTGTTTCAGTCTTATGAAGAAATACAGAGTCACCCTCAACAAATGTATGGAACAGTTCGCCCAGGAGATATCAAATACATAGACCAAAATGGCGACGGCGTAATCAACGAACAAGATAAGGTATTGATTGGGGATAGTTTTCCCGATTTTGTATTGAACAGTTCCATTAAACTGAATTATAAAAACTTTGAGTTATTTGCTCAATTTTCAGGGGTGATAGGAAGAGAAGTAGTATTGAATAATGCTTACTACTGGAATTATGGCGAAGGAAAATATTCTGACGTTGCCTTAGATCGATGGTCAGAATCTAACCCTAATGGTACATACCCAAGATTGACCACCAAAGAATACCAAAATAACTTTCAGAACAATAGTTATTGGATAGAAAATGGTAACTACCTCCGCTTAGACAACTTGCAACTGACTTATCGATTGCCAACTAAGAAATGGACAAACAATGTGGTCAGTGGGATGAAAGTATATGCAAGAGGAAACAACCTTTTCACTTGGTCAAAACTAGAAAATGTAGACCCATCTAATCTGAATTCGGGTTATACCAATTTACCACTTCTAACATCCTATGTTGTAGGAGTTCATGTAACACTATAAACAGAACTTAGTATGATGAAAAAGAATATATATTGGATAATTGTTAGCCTCATGCTGGGTTCATGCAGTAACTATTTGGAAACAAACTTTGATGGTTCTGTTTCTGATGAAAACGTTTGGACCAACCCGGTATACGCTGAAGGTGTGTTGTTAAATGCCTATGAAGCAATTCCAGATAACTACAGTGTAGAAAATGGAACCTTTATGGATTGTGCAACGGATAATGCTGTCACTAACGACTATGGTAGTCTGATTTATCAGAATGCCAATGGAGGTTGGAGAAGTGACAACAATAACCTGGGACAATGGGAAAATTGGTACATGCAAGTCGAATACATCAATCTTTGGTTAAAATATGGTGACCAAGCCAATTATTACCTATCTGATGGTCATTTAAATGAGCAAATCAAAAAGAGGTTGACAGGTGAGGCTCATTTCCTAAGAGCATGGTATTATTTTAAATTACTACAGTCGTATGCAGGTATAGTTGATGGAGAAATGATGGGAGTTCCCTTATACCGTTTTCCTTTAGAAGGGAATATTGATAAGGCCAATAAAATCAAAAGATCTACCTATGAAGAAGTCTTGGAATTTATCCTAGAGGACTGTAATATTGCCATCGAAAAACTTCCTGAAGATTATGATGGTAATGATCATGTCGTTGGTGATACTCATGTGGGTAGAGCAAACGCAATTGCAGCAATGGCATTAAAATCAAGAGTGTTATTGTATGCAGCAAGCCCTGCCTTTTCAAAATCAGATTGGAGTGAAGTGGCTAGGGTTTCTTTAGAGCTATTAAGTAAAACAAGAACATCACTACCAAAAATAAATTGGAGTAACTTGGATTCTTATTACAACTCACAAAATCATAATGAAATCATTATGAGAAAGTTTGATCGTAATAATAACTTCTTTAAACAAAACTATCCTCCATCTTTAAATGGAGAAGGTCGAACATCTCCATCACAAAACCTTGTCAATATATTTTTTGGAAGTGATGGTTACCCGATCGATCATCCATTAAGTAATTATGACCCAGACAACCCATACAAGAACAGGTCGAACCGTTTCAATGGAACAATCGCATACAATGGATCAAATTTCAGAGGTACTATCGAAACTTATATTGGTGCTTTTGACGCAGAAGGTGAACATATATTTACGACTAGAACAGGGTATTATTTAAGGAAATGGATGACTTCCAGAGCTGGAACAGATGAAGTGGATTCTAGTATTGGTTTACATTATTATGGACTTTTCAGGTATGGAGAAGTTTTTCTAAACCTTGCTGAGAGTATAAATGAATGGGTTGGCCCCGATGTCAAAGTATCTTTTGGAGGACTATCGATGAGTGCAAAAGAAGCAATCATTGAAGTAAGAAGAAGGGCAGGAATTAAAAGCACAGAGTACGTCGATGAGGTAGCTGCAATGGGACAAAGTGAATTTAGAAAATTGATTCATAGAGAAAGAAGAATAGAACTTTGTTTTGAAGGACATAGATTCTGGGATATTCGAAGATGGAACGATCCTCTGAGTACAACCATATCAGGAGTAAGAATTACAAAAATGGGTGAGGATGAATTCCAATATGATTACCCAATGGTTGAACAAAGAAACTATTCAGAACATATGAGATTTGGTCCTATTCCCTTAAAACAGGTGACTTTAGGCTTAAGACAAAATGATGGTTGGTAAATAATATAACAGAAATGAAAAAATATATTTTAATCGTATTAGTACTTCTTACAGTGACGAGCTGTAAGTATGAAGAATACATAAATGACTATGATTACACAACAGTGTATTTCTCTTTCCAAACGCCTATTCGTACATTAATCGTTGATGAATATGAGGCCATCAAGCTAGGGGTTGCCATGGGTGGCAAGAGAGAAAATAAAGTAGATGAATGGGCACATTTTGAAATAACACCTGAGTTATTGGCAGGGACACCCTATAAAATTTTACCAAGTGAAGTATATACTCTTGAGAATGACCATGAGATTATTATACCTAAAGGTGAAATGCAAGGAGATATCACAGTTTCTTTTAATATGGAACAACTGACCGCTTTGGATGAACCAGTTACAGAATATGCATTGCCAGTAACAATTACATCTACTTCTTTAGACAAAATTCATGAAACAAAGAATAGTACTATTATAGCCATCAAGTATATCGCAAATCTTGATGGAACTTGGTACCATAAAGGAATAACAAAAGGTTTAAACCTAAATTCCGATTCCACTTGGGTAAGAACATATACTCATTCCACATTGGAGAAAAACCATACTTGGGTATTGAATTCCCTTACATCAACAAAAGTAGAAAGTAATGGTATTGGCTATTTGGAAGGAAGCTTACAGATTGACTTAAATGATGACCATTCACTTTTTGTTACAGCAACCGACGAAGAGAACTTTATATCTAAAAGTGCCTCATTGTCCAATGACAAGAAGGAAATTTATTTATCGTATTCTTTTCAAAGAGACACTTTGGTCTATGAATCGACAGACACTTTAATCTTTGCGGATAGAAATATAGTGTTCGAAACTTGGTAGAAATACTTATACTCTTTTAATATAATAGGAGCTGTTTCAATTCTTTTTTGGAGCAGCTTTTTTTATGCCACAATGAATCCCAAATAGTAGATATATCCCCCTATAATTTTAATATTTCTCTCATTTTTTCTTTGATCTAAAACCTAATTTTACCGTATGAATGATATTAAATAACTGATTTAGAGATGAAATTACAACTATTAACTTTACTATTACTGAATACTTATTTACTTCTTGGACAGACGAAAAAAATAGTCATTGCTGAATGTAATCCATTTAATAATTATAGTCAGAATAGTGCTTATCTAAAAAGCATGAACTGTCTATCTAATGACTATAAAGTCAATCAGTTAAATGCAGGTAAACTAAGGACTTTTGTACCACTAATTTCTCAAGTATCTTATCCATTAAATTTACAAGATGCGGTATTGTTCGAGATGGAATCTGCAAGTAAAATGGGGATTAATGCATTTCGATTTCCCTACTATATCATGGCTAATCCTAGTTATGATGAAGCCTTTTTAGAAGTACTCAACCAATACTTTACTACAGCACAGGAAAAAGGTCTTGATTTTCAGTTTTCAATCGAAGTGATTCTGAGGAATAATAACAAACAGATCAGTCATCAATTTTATCAAAAGATGTTGACGGACCGATTGGGGAAAATCTTTGAAGGCAGACAAAACTCAACTTCATGGTTAAGGGATAAGGAAGGTAATATTATGCTTTTTGTCAGAAATCCAGAATATATAGAAGAGTATTTCTACACTAAAAAACATCAACAGAATGCTAAAGAAATAAAAGGTTTATTGGAAGATATTTCTTTGGAATATAATAAAGTACTTTCTAAAGTGAATGCTTCTTGTAGTATTGTGTATTACAATAATTATATCAAAGATTTAAACTATGCGAAGAAAGTATCGAATTACTTTTCACTGATGTATTACCCTCCTTTAAAACAGTTCAGAGAAAAAGAGATGGATAATATTTCAGTTTTCTGTGAACGCAAGATGATTCCTTTTATTCAACCAGTGTACAACCAAGTTCACAATAATAGATTAAAATGGAAATCGAATAATAAATATGTTGGCAAAGCATACAAAGAAGAGCTTGATCCAAATGATGTTTATCTCAATCCAAACCCTAAAGACTTTAGTAAGAATTTTGTGAAAACATTAGATCAAGCAATCAGAAGAGATGCAGACTTTATCGACTTAACATCATGGAATAATTATGATGAAGGATCACACATAGCTCCAGAAATGCATCTACAGTTTTCTTTGAGCGAAATTCTAAAATTCAAACTTTCTGATTGGAGAAACGAACTCTCAAAAGTAACAGAACAATGCCATATCAATCAATACTCTACTACGTCAACATATAATTTAGGAACAGAAGATGAGGTCGCAGATAAGATTGCTTTTGAGTTGGTGACATTGCTTAATTCACCGGCTGATTTATATATCAATGGTCAATTTTATCAAGTATTGCAATCAGGGTTAACTGTAATTGATTATCCATCAGATATAGCAAAAGCAAAAAAATACTCTGTTAGAAGAGGTGCGACTAAAGTTTTCGAACAAAAACTAGTACAAATTCCCAAAAGAAAGTTTTCAGATACGATCTATTTTTCATCTTCGACAGCCGATGAAAAATTATGGAAGGAATATACCCAGTCAATTATCAATAATTATATTCAAAACCAAAAAAGTAGATTCTTATTAAGCAGTGAGGAAACGGCGATGTGGTACGATGCTTTATTTACATACACAGTCCAAAAACGTAAGAATCTATTACAACATGATATCAATTCAAGTACCTATAAGAGTAATAGAGAAAAGTATGAGAAAGAATACTATAATGCGATAAGAGGACCTCTGACAAAGTTTAATTATGATGTATTCTTAGAAATGGAAAATGATCAAAAACGAGGGAAAGGTATTGTTACTGAGGATGAAAAAGAACTATTATTTCTCGATTATAACCTCTTACCAGAGTCACATCAAGGAGAATTAAAGTAGCAAGAGAAAGTTGGTTTCAATAGAAATATTACTAGATTTGTTAGGTAATTAAAACCGTAAAAACTAACTTCTAATTAAGTAATGCAACTATTGAAAAAGACTTTCTTTCCCAATATATGGGAAACTCTATTGTTCACTATTACCCTTTTAGGTGAAGTATATCTGAGTAAACAATTGGGTGATTTTCTTAAATCAAGTGATGTTCCTGAATTTTTAATTTTGACGATGAAGAATATCCTTCTTCTCTCTTTGATCACTTATCTTGTTTATCGATATCAGCAGTATAGAAATAGCAATACAAAGCTTGAGTTAAGTAAAGTTAATGCAATGATCGTACTTTTTTCTATATGTGCACACTTCTGTATAATAATAGCTATTGGTCCACTTACATTGATTCCTTGGTTTAATGAAGCGATACCCGCAGTACCTTTAGAAACCAATGTTCCACTAAAAGCAGCAATTGTAGTATTCATTGCCCCTTTTTTGGAGGAAGTCATATTTCGAGGAATTATTCAAAGAGGCCTATTAAAAAATTATTCTCCATGGATAGCTATTTCAGTTTCAGGGTTAGCTTTTGGTCTTTGTCATATTATTAATGGTTCAGTTGTTCAATTTATATTTACGGCTGTTTATGGGCTTTTTTGGGGTTGGATCTATTATAAAACAAGGAATCTTGCTTATACAATAATCCTCCATATATTTCAGAATGGAATAACGTTTATACAATTATTAAATCTAAATGGAGCTCCACAGACCAATGAATTTGATTTTGAAGACCCTATTATGATGGTAAGAACGATCTCAACCGTCGTCATTTTCTCTTTAAGTGCATTATTTTTTAATAAACTTATTATTTTGAAATTAAATGGTCAAAATGAAGCCGTAGAAGAAAACAAAAATAAAATAAGCATTACAGAATAATATGTTAAAGGATGATTCTTTTTTAGGTGATGAATATAACCCCTTTAATTTCTTCGATCGATTTGGAGAAGAAGTGGGAGGAGAGAGAATAAATGATGAATTCCATCTGAAAAATGAAGAGATAGGAGAAATCCATTCTATTCTATATAAGTACATGGATGCCTTGTTTATTGGCGTAACGGACATAAACCTTAATAAAGACCTTACATTTAAAAATAAACCACTGCATGATCATAAATATGTCAGTATCAGAATTGGTCAAGCAGGTAATTTTGACAACAAAACGGCTTTACTAAGAGATAGTATTTATATCTATAATAATCTCCAGGAATTCGAAATAAGTTACCCTGCACATACCAATATGAGATGGTTATTTATCCGTTTTCCTTTGGCTTTTTATGACCTCTTTTCGGAAGATTCTCAATCCAAATTATATAAGTTGATCTCTAATGATGAACCTTGGTTTTACTACAGCCCTATTCTTCCACAGATTGAAACTTTATTAAAAGACATCTATTTATGTTTAGAAGATAAGAGTATCCGTAGAGCTATTTTCCTATCGAAGTCCATAGAACTGATTACTCAATTAAGATTACATGGGGATAAAAATCAGTTTAAAAACATCGTCTACAATATACATTCTGATGATCTGAAGTTAATGATTGAGGTAAAGGATGAAATTCTTAAGGATTACAGTCATCAACCTAATTTGGATCAGTTATGTAAGAAGTTTGGTATTAGCGAATCGAAATTACAGCGGACATTCAAAAAAGTTTTCCAGAAACCAATCCTTCAGTTTTTTAACACACAAAGAATCACAGAAGGGAGAAAGATGGTGAAACAAAACACCAAAGACCTTACACAAATTGCACTAGAGTTAGGTTTTTCAGACCTTTCTCATTTCAGTAAAGTGTATAAAAAGCAATTTGGAGTTCGACCATCGGAAGATAAACTAATGAGTTAACAAGTAACTATTTTAAGTGACGATTAGTTTTTATACATTTAAAGTTCCAAAATGAACGCTGAGAATGGACTTTCGAAACTACGCTTTAACTTATATATTTACCTTTTTTACACTACTTACTTTTGCTCAGGAAATGCCCATCCCTGATCGAGGTATCAAACTGAAATCGACTTCACAATCCGTTGATATCGATAGTAAAAAATATGCCTTGGTAATCGGAACAGACGAGTATAAAGGAAAACCAGTTTGGGGAGATTTAAAAAATGCCGAATATGATGCCGAAAGTATCAAAGAGATTCTAAATGTAAAGTATGGTTTTACGACCCAGTTATTATTATCTCCAACTAAGAATGACGTTTTCAAAGCATTAATCTCTTACCATAAAAAGCTAAAAAGTAATGATAGGTTTCTTCTGTTTATTGCTGGCCATGGAGATTATGATAAAACAATTTATGATGATGGATTTTTGGTGTTTCAAGATTCAAAAATTCCTTCTGAGGACTTAACTAGAAGTACTTATCTTGGGTATCAACAACTGAATAATATCTTAAATGCTTTACCATCAAAACATGTCGGTATAATATTGGATGTTTGTTTTGGAGGGACTTTTAATAGTAAGGTGGGGTCTTATCGGTCTGGTAATACTCAAGTATATCAAGGGAAAAGCAGTCAAGATTTTGCCCGACAAAAACTAGCTAAAAAATCTAGACTATTCTTGACTTCAGGGGCATTAGAACCCGTTCCTGATGGATACGCTGAAAAGCATTCACCGTTCTGTTATCTGTTACTAGATGCTTTGGAACATGGAGATAATAAAGGGCACCCTATTACTTTATCTTGGCTACATCAGCAGGCACAACTAAATATCACAGAATCACTTTATGGATATTTCGGCGATAACCAACCCGGAAGTGAATTTATCATAGGCGGTATTAAAAGTGAAGACAATTCATCACTAGTAAATAAAATTCTGGAAGAGAAAAATCTTAAACAAGAAGCAGAAAAGAAAGAGAGAGAATCAAGAAGTTTGGTACTTGTTCAGAAAGCCAGAGAAGCTTATTTCCATAAAAATTATTGTAAGGTCGTTCAATACCTAGATGACGCATACCAATTAGATTCAAGTAATACTGTTGTACAGGATATTTATTACAAAATGATGCTCGAAAATGATTCCCTTTATTTTGAGCAAGTATTAAGTAAGCTACCCTTAAAAAAGGAACGGTTAGTCAGTGAGTCGTCTACTGTAATTAGTGATTTACCAATCAGATTATTTGACGTCGATTATGATAATCAAAAAATTGTATTAATCAGTAATCAACAAATTCAGATTATTGATTTTGATGGAAATCTACTTATATCAAGGACTGATATACAGACGGAAAAAATACTCCAGGTTACGTTTCAAAACAACCAAATTTATATTCATAAAGGCAATAGTTTTATTGTTTTGGATGGAAATTTAAATGAGAAATATTCAATACCGTTGAAGCAGAAATCAAGTATAAATTTACCTTCTCATTTGAATTTTAAAGTAGCAAAAGATAATGAATATGTCCTGATTCCCTCTTCTTTAAATCACTATACACTCTATAAAGGAAAGAAGTTAGTTACCGAAATTCAGATAGGTGATATAACGGCTCTTCGTTCCATTGATTTTACTAATAAGAATCATATCACTTTCGAATACTATAAAGATGACCTGAGTACTTACCCAACAGACCCACCCATTTATTTCAAAAGCTATAATTTAAAGGGACAACAAATAAACAACGATTACAGTACACTTCAAAACTATCGTTTGTCTCACCAAACTATTTATAACAATTTTGGTCAAGAATTATTTGAAGTGAAAAATAGTGATAAGAAGGCTCATATAATTATCAATTCAGATACGTTGTGTGATATATTTTATACCAACTCATCTAACGAACTTGTAAGAGAACACCTAAAAAACGATACGACAGGAGTAGAAAAGGTAGAAAGCAATTCTAAAGGGATAATTATTACTACCGAAAATAAATACCCAAAAGACTATATAGTACTAGAGGATAGTATTGTTGTTATTGCTCATGAGAATGATATAACACTCACAAACCTATATTCAAATAAAATAATAAAGCGTTTTCGTTGCACAGACTATGTGAAAATGTTGGCTGGTAAAGATGAGAAGTCGTTCTTCCTATTAACCAAAGGATTTCTACAGCAGATTTCTAGTCAAGGAGAGGTACTTCATCAAATCAAAACTCCCCTAAATGAGTCCCTTTATTTATTTGCAAGCCCTAATGACAAGCACCTGATAATTGCTTACGAAAATTACTATTTCTCAGTAATAAATAATGATTTTATCTATGATGCATATTTGTTCCAATCAGACCCCATTTTAAATGGTTCTCAAATTATAAGAGAAGTGAAATTTCTGACTGAAGATACTTATCTTATTTATGGTGATATAGGTATAGAGTCTTCTGAAATGCTCACTCGAACTCCGAGAATTTTTAATCATAAAGGTCACATAGTTAAAACATTAAAAGGGGAGGTGTTTATACCCACAGAGTATGTTAATGCCATCGAAAGTATTAAATCAAACCACTGTATAATTGCCGCTTTTGATAGTGAAAAACAGTCACCTTTACTTTATGAAATCAATAAAGAGGGAGATATTACCCACCAGTTTGCTTTACCTGAGTATACTGATCAGATGGAACATTATATCTATAAGTTAGATGAAACTAGTTTTGTTTACAGTGATCAGAATACAACAAAAATTTATCAATGGAGTGGTGAACATTGGATAGATATCACAAACATTCAACTCATCAATTCTGATTCTTTATTGACAACCAAAAACATAGAAACCTCTTTTCAGTTAGATGCTTGGAACAGTAATTCTCATTTTATCTATCTGTTGAATAAAGATGGTCAATCAAAAGGGCCCTATATCAAGAAAAACTTTTTTAAAGATAGTCAGACTATTCAGTTTTTATCATTAGAAGGTACACCATCAACAGCTTTCCTCAATACAATCAGTGATTCGATTTTTTATGGAAGTAATAAAGACGAATTTGCTATGAATGTTGTTCAACGGGATAGTATTGAAGAAAAGTTTTCTAGAGTTTCAGAAGTACCCATTCAAAAGTCTAATGTTATACAAAACAACTTAGAGTATATTCCAATTCTTCTTTCAGATGAAGTAAAAGCATATAATAGAAAAAAGACTAATGTTTATACTCCCATTGAACATTATATTCATATCAACGATAGCCTAATTATTCTATTCAATTCTACTAAACCTCAGCTACAAAAGAGTACAGTTGAGATCCATAACATCAATACAGATCAGAAAATATATACATTTAAGGATCAATACCATCCAGATGAATTCAAATTCAATTATGATGTAGCCAATAATATTTTGTTCCTTACAAGTTGGAGAAGTGGTAAGAAATCTATCTTTATCAACCTGACTAATTTCAATACATTGGAAGTTAATTATTCTGCGAGTAATATTATTTTTGATCATGAATTGATTGCTCATAAAACTGACCAAGATTTTATACAGGTGAATACTATCAACTCATTAGAAGAAGTAGCCTTGATTCAACCCGAGAAAGAAGTCTATTATTACAGTAAGGGAAGAACAAAACAGTATTCTCCTTCATTACAAGATCTAATATATGATGGAAGTAGATATTTACTAAAAACCAATCATTACCTCTATGAATTAGATATTGAAAATCAGAAATTATTACCGATCGACCAAGAAACTAGTCTAACCAAACTCGATAAATTTAAATTGAAAGTTAGGGGAAATACGGTGGAATTAGTCAAGGAATATTACCGAAGAAATTCCCAAAACTCTTCTCTTGGCTATCAGTGGATCTTTAAAGATTCTGTCCTGAAAGAAATTACCTTACCATTAAATAATCAAGAAGATGTTTTAAAGGTAGTATATAGGAGTGATAATTTAATAGTATTACAAAATAAAAAATCATCTTTCTTTTTTGACTATTCAAAAGAGCAAAAGCTGAGTTATATCAATGAAAATGTAGCATTTACGACTTTAAACTACAATAGCCAACATGAACTGTTTACAGGGGTAGTAGATAACAATATCTATGTGATTGATAAGAATGGAGTACAACAATCTCATTTAAAATTAAATCACAATGTAGAATCTGCAGCAATTGTAGACCATCAACTAAGAATTTTCATTTACTCAGATAATACAGTAGAAGGAGAGATCAATGTTGGAGAAAATAAATCAGGGTATTATCAGGTTCCATTATTTCAGAAAGGACTTTTAAAATTGAGAGAACAGGTGTTATTCAAATAAAAAAAACTCACAGCGATAGAATACCACTGCGAGTTTAACCTTTAATAAATTGATATGTTCTACTTATTTGCTTAAAGTATTACCGTACTTATCAATAATATTCAACTGAACATAGTTCAGAATACCTGTATACTGTGACCCTTTTACTTTATAATTATCTGTTACTGCTGTACCAGAATCTTTACCTACATCTAATGTTTCATCCAGTGAATATAGGTTAGGAACAGTTTTATCAACTCTACCCATTCCTATCTCTTTACCATCTGCAAACAATTTAATTGAAGCTGGAGTATATGGTTTCTTTTCATCCATTACTATTTCCGCCTTTATACTTGTTACACCAGAAGGTACTTTTACTTTAGATTTGATGGAGAATTTATCTACACTATTGCAATACTCATAGTATACATAGCCTGACTTATCTACTCTTAATACAAATCCTGCAAATCGACCTCCTTGAGTGATTAATACACCTTGATCTCCTTTTTTGTAACCATCTAAATTCGCTTCTAAAGTATGTGATTGGAATTTTGTAAATGGAGTAGCTCCTTCAGGAATACGTAAGCCATTTGGATATCTAAACTCATTTAACCCTGCTGTTAGCGATGGTCTAAATGATGAACGGAAACGCTCAGTTCTTCTATCATCAATTGGTAAGGCATTACCTTTGGCTGCTTCTGCGAAGAACAAGTATTTCATGTACTCAAGTTTTTCTGGCATTTTTTCAGCCATGTTTTCGGATTGTGAAAAATCTTTAGAAAGGTCATATAACTCCCATTCCATATCTGTGATATTCACTTGACCTGTTGAATTCGATTCCCAAGGGATGTTACGCATTGCACCTGCCCACCATCCATCATGGTAAATACCTAAGTTGCCAAGGATTTCGAAATATTGAGTGGTATGTGTTTCAGCGGCATCTTCATCATTAAATGAATACACTAAAGATGTACCATCAATTGGTTCTTGTGGAGCACCGTCAATTTCTTTTGGCATTTCAATACCAGCTACTTCTAATAGAGTAGGAGCAATATCAGTAACATGAGCAAACTGCGTTCTTACTTCACCTCTTTCGTCAATTCCATTCGGATAAGAAATAGCCATAGCATTACGGACACCACCTAAGTGAGAAGCAATTTGTTTGGTCCATTGATAAGGTGAGTTGACTGCCCAAGCCCATGCAGCAGGCATATGATTAAAATAATCTTCAGAACCCAAACGATTACTTTTTACAGACTCTACTTTGTCTTCCCATTTTTCGGGAACACCATTAAAAAAAGCCATCTCGTTCAATAACCCTTCAATGCCACCTTCTGCAGAAGCACCGTTATCACCAGCAATGTAAACAAAGATAGTATTGTCCATCTTGCCCATATCTTCTACAGCATCGTATAACCTTTTGATTTGGGTATCGGTATGCTCAGTGAACCCAGCAAAAACTTCCATCATTCGAGCATAAACCATACGTTGTTCGTCGGTTAAAGAGTCCCAAGCAGGCAACGATTCAGGACGTGGAGTCAATTGAGTATCTGCTGGAATAATACCTTTTGCTTTCATATTGTTAAAAGCTTGCTCTCTGTAAACATCCCAACCGGCATCGAATTTACCTTTATATTTTTCAATATATTCTGCAGGTGCTTGGTGTGGAGCGTGAACTGCACCAGGTGAAAAGTAAACGAAAAATGGTTTGTCTGGAGCTACCGCATTGACCGATTGAATATAGTTGATCGCCTTATCTGCCATATCAGTGGTTAAGTGATAAGGAGAACCGTCAACATTAGTTTCAGGAGCTTCAATCCTTTTTCTATCTTCCACTAAGGCAGGGTGGAATTGGTCGGTGTCACCACCTAAGAATCCATAAAAATAATCGAAACCTAGATCATTGGGCCAACGATCAAAAGGACCAGTAAAAGAAGCCTCCCAATCGGGTACATTATGGTTTTTACCATACCAAGAGGTAGAATATCCTTTCTGTTGAAGAACTCTGGCAAAAGAACCAACTTCTTTAGGTAGTTTCATGGTATAGCCATCGTTACCGGTACCAATTTCCATAATAGCACCTGTTTCGGCTCTATGGTGATTTCTACCCGTTAATAAAGAGGCTCTTGTTGGCGAACATAAAGCAGTGGTATGAAAGCGAGAATAGGTTAAACCGTTTTCTGCAATTTCATCGAAAGCAGGTGTTTCAATCTGTCCACCCATATGTCCCATTTGGGCATAACCTACATCATCTAATAAAATAAGAACAATGTTAGGTGCTTCACCTAAGTTATTTTCTCTAAAGTTTAATTGTGTTGGTGCAGAATCTTTGGATTCATGTACTGTAAGTCCTTTTACTTCCTGAGCTGTTGAAGTAAGTGGCAAAGCAGCAGCTAATACAATTGCACTAATACTTTTTCGTAATCTTCTTGTAAACATACTTTTTGTTTTTGTTGATAGTACAAATGTAGCTTACAAGACAAGTGAATTACTGTTATATTCCAAGATTCAATTGGTATAAAACAGTCAAAATAATGAGTTGGTATTTTTTTACCTTAAAACTTATAAATGATACCGTTTTTCATAGTATAATTGAGTTGGTCGATGGGTACATAGGGTTGATTATCATACCATAATGTAAATTTATTATTAAAAGTAAGAGAAGAAGATATCTTAAAGTTGATATTCGTTTCTCCACTAATTCTGTAATTCTGAGCATCAGTAAAGCTACTCTGATGGTAAACGATAAAGTTTAAATAGACTGTTTCATTATAGTCTAGTCTGTACTTTAGATATAGATTAGAACGGAATAATTTAGGACTGGCAGTTGTTATGATCGTCTCGGTATCTGTCACTTCTTCCCATCGCCAATCTTCTATTTCATAAAAGGTACCTACACCAAAAATTAGTACCGTCTGTTCTTTTCTAAAGAATCTCCATCGGGCATTTCCTCCTAATAACAGTCTTTCATTCATACCTTTTACTTGGTCATACTGTGCTTGTGTGAAAGCTTCAAATGATAGACGCTTATGTTTTCTAAACTTTGATCTGATATGAATAAAACCATTCTGTAAAAGGTCAAAACCTTCTGAATTTAATAATGATAAATCAGCTAGAACGATAAAATCATGTTTTTGACCGACATGGGCAAAGTTTCCTTTAATACCTCCACCATAAGTCTCAATTTGTTGATTGATCAGTTCGAAGTTGACATTAATATTACCAACCCATCTAGAAGAATCACCAACATCTAAACGTGACTTCTCAACATTCAGAATCTGAGCTTTTGATGTGATATGGATAAAAAATAGGGAAACAGTAAAAAAAATGTACAGAAAGTTCTTCATTTTGAAAAGAAGTATTGTCGTAATCTTAGTTTGTGAAAGTTCCTACAAATATAAGGAATCATTATTTACAGCCGAATTTTTTGTGCAAACCATTGCATTGCCCACTGAATTTTAACCTCATACATTTGTAGCATAATTTATAGAGAGAGAATAAAATAATTTATTAACCCACTACCATTTTTTATTACTGAATATCATATCAATACTAAGATAGTATTCTTGATAAATAGATTAGATTTGATAGACTTCTCCTTTTTCTTAAAAGGGAGAAGTTTCTTTTTTATTGGAAATCATTAAGAAGGAGGATTATAGAGGAATAACGGAATTTGGTATCTTTACTTCGAATATTAAATCAGACTCTGTCAATCGATTCTATACTAAGCTAAATGAAACCTAACCAACGAATTAAATTATCGGACCTTGCGTCTATGCTCAATTTGAGCACATCAACCATATCTAGGGCTTTAAACGATCACCCTAGAATTCCTACAGAAACAAAAAAGAAGGTAAAGGCTTTGGCCAAAGACCTATCGTATCATCCGAATCCTTTTGCGAAAGGTTTGCTACAGAAACAGACAAAAACCATCGGTGTCCTTATACCCACTTTCGGAGATGTCTTTTTTTCTAAAACACTGGAAAGTATAGAGGAAGAGCTTTTCGTTAGAGGCTATAAAATGATTATTGTCCGGTCTGGTAAAACAGCTGAGCAAGAAAAAAAAGCCTGTTGGGAACTGGCAAAAAGTCATGTGGATGGAATAATTGCGGCCTTTAGTTTTGATCATGAAAACATCTCTTTTATCAATGATATTAATGATGAAGGAATTCCTATGTTGTTCTTAGATAGAGCATTAGAATCTGTAGATGCCAACTTTGTGATATCCGACGACTACATAGGTGCGTTTAATGCTGTTAAGCATCTTATAGTCTCTGGAAGAAAAAATATCATACATCTAGAAGGTCCAGAAGAAGTATCAACAGCTTTTTTCCGAAGGCAGGGGTATGAAGAAGCCCTAAGAAGTGAAGGAATACCGATTCAAGAAAATTATATCATTCAGTGTAAATCAGAAAAGGTGGTAAAAGATAAATTAATAGCATTGGAACATCATTATGATGCTGTTTTCTGCTTCAATGATTATTACGCTTTTGAATACCTTGAATTTGCACAACAGCGGAATATACCGGTTCCTACTGAAGTAGCTGTTATTGGTTTCTCCGATGCTCCCATGTGTCAGTATACCACTCCTAAACTAAGTAGTGTTGATCAATCTTCGGGGGATATGGGTAAAAGTGCGGTAGACCTATTATTAAATGAAATTTCATGTCTGAAAAACAAAAAACCTATAGAGTATCAGACAATTAAAACAAAAACATCATTAGTACTGAGAGAAAGCTGTTAAATCAGGTTCTCAAACGGTAAAAGTTGTGCAAACCATTGCATTGATCTTTCCTAGTGTTACTTCTACATTTGTACTATAAGTAAAATTGAAATGAACAAAAATAGCGGAGATTAACAAGAGGAGATTTCAGAAATATTCAACTGACAAAATCGATAAATTTTATTTTATCGTCACACTGCTTAATAACCTAAGTAGCGAACAGCATACTGCACTTTGAAAGTGAGTTCTTAATGTTGTAGTATGTCTGTTCCTATTTCAGGGATCTATTCATCTGATAAAAGTTTAATCATTTTTCTATCCAAATCATACGGATTTAAGTTGTATTAGTAAATCGGCTCTCTCTGATATCTTCTCTTAAAATAAAACATAAATGACCGTTATACTTAGTTATGACTTCTTTACTCTGAATACACAGTATAATTTTAGTTATCTGAGTTATTGATACACCTATTTAGCTGTATCCTTAATTCTAATAAAGTTATTTAGCTTAGTAGAGCCTCATATTGAGGCTTTTACTTTTAGATAACTGTATGATTTATACAAAATCACCAAAAAGGGGGATACTCTCAAATACATTATTATGATATATTTGGAGAAAAGAATAAAGTAGTTTAAAAAGATAAATATATGTGACTGTTATCATGATTCTTTACCCACTAAAAAGTACTTGTGTTCAAGTACTTTTTGTCACATATTTCTTGAAACAATCACAGCCTTCATCAATAGACAAAAGCTGTGATCATCAGATTTAAGACAGAACTCATTCCTGTTCAAACCCTTTGTAATTAACCCAATCGAAATCAGCATATTCTTTTGCGTTACCACCATTAGAAGTGGCATAAATGCCTACATATGCTCCGGTATAGCCACTATTCCAACCATAGCTGAGAAGTATATTCGTAGGTGTAGTACCTAGAAGGAGATATGTAACACCTTGGTCTAATGAATATAAGTATTGATATTCATTTCCTCTAGCATCTATTTTTAGAATTACATCTCCTTCATAACTATCAAGTGCCGTAGTTTTGATTACTTTTGGTGCCTGTTTTTTCTCAGCAACAGCTAACTGGATCATAGAAACACCGTCTTTCTTGACGATAGTAAAATTGATATAGTTATCATCTTTCTGGAAAATACTTAAACCTGCTTCAACACCTTGTTTTTTAGGTTTGAAATTCATTTTGGCAGAATATTCAAACTTTGTTTCTTTTTGGCGAATACCCATTAAAGAAGCTCTTTCTCTTAGTGCGATCTTTTGTGGATGAGCATATATACGTAAATATCCCTTTCGAGCATCTAAAGAATACGTTTTCTCTCTTGGTACTCTTCTGAAGTTCCATTCATAACCTAAAATTGCTTGATCAAAGTTGTCTTCATATGCATCATTTCTCATCTGTGGTTGATCCGCAAAAGGTAAGGCTTCTTCTTTCATTACTCTACCAGTGGCAGGAGCAACAACAGGCCATTCATATTTAGGTTCTTTCCACCAGAAAGTTTCTTTTTCCCATTGAACAGGTATCAGAAATGTCTCTCTACCCATATTTGATGCTCTTTCTTCATCTCCTCGGATACCTAAAGCCACCATATACCAACGGCCATCTTTTAATTGAATAATATCAGCATGTCCAGTAGAATTTACCCAATTGTCGTAGGAAAGATTTCTTGTTGTAAGAATAGGGTTTCTTTCGTTGGACACATATGGTCCAGTAATATGATCACTAACAGCAATCATCATGGCATGGTTGTAACTAGTACCACCTTCTGCAACCATTAGGTAATAACGGCCATCATGTTTATAAAGGTGAGGCCCTTCAACCCAAACGCCACCACAAGCACCTCTGTAGAGGTAATGTCTTTCTCCTTTTAATTTCCAATTGACAATATCCAATTGTTGAGTCCATATTTCTCCTTCTCCTTCATAGTTAGGGTTTTCTGGAGAATGAGTACCCGTAAACCAAACAGTACCATCTTCATCAAAGAAAATATCGGGATCAATTCCAGGAGCTCCCTCTATAATATGTGGCTCAGACCAAGGACCAGTAATATTGTCAGCTGTAATAATAAAATTGATCATTTCTGCTGGAGCACCTTCCTTATTTGGTAAATACACATTGGTAGTGATAATATAGAATTTACCTTCATGATAACGAATTGTTGGAGCATGTATACCACCGTTTTGCTGAACGTCTACTAGATTCATCTTACCATTACATTGGTCAATTCGATGTAGGCCATAGCCTGCAAACTCCCAATTGACAAGATCTTTACTTCTATGAATAGGTAGCCCCGGGAAGTACTCAAAAGAAGAATTGACGATATAATAATATTCACCATCTGTGGTTATAGATGGATCAGGGTAACCACCTTGTATAATAGGGTTCTTAAACGTTTGTGCAAAAGCGGATAAACTACAAACGCAAAGGAGTAGTAATAATAATCTTTTCATTGATAATAACGCGATTAATAAAGTGCTCTGTTTTCTGGCTTATTTATGACTACAAGTAAATAGATTTGCAGTTAATGTAAAAATGAGAAATGAAAAAACCGTTGCCGCAATCGATTGAAAAAAAATAGGAATCCAATAATACTACTAGATTCCTATTTTAAATATGGTATATAAGAGAAATTACTTCATCTCTTTTTTGATTTTTGCTAATAAACTTTCGGTACCACTTACATCATCACCTTTCTTTTTTCCTGCCTCAATGGCCTTTTCACAAGCTACTAGTGCTTTATCATATTTTCCAAGTGAAAAACAAATATGAGCTTGGGTATCTAGATTGTAATAATTTTCTTCAATCATTACCGATTGGTTGACCCATGTAAGTGCCTTTTTGATGTACTTTGTGTCGAGACCTAGTTCATAATATCTCCATGCAAAAGAATTGAGCATATTACTTGCCATTAGTGGTTCTTTTTCTTTAAGAGCAGCAGCGGCTTTATCAATTTCGATACTTGCATTCTGATAATCTTCAGCTTTGAAATAATAATTGATATTGAAATTTGAGATAATTTTCTCTGAAAGATGGTTTGGTACTTTCTTTCTGATCACATCAAAAGAAGCTTCCCATTCTTTTCTAGAAGCTTCACCTTTTATCAATGGTCTCATGGTATTGTATGCCATCGATTGATAAGCTTCATCTGTATCAATTGTTAGTTTTGGTAAGACATCAATGATAGCAGAGTTCAAATCAGCATCATAGCTACTCACTAAAATAAGTTTTGAGACCTCCTCATTTTTATAGTCATCATCAGATAATGTTTTCAGCCATTTATTCAAGATCACATCATTAGACGTAAATGCCTGGCCTGCTGCCTTGATATAGTTTTGTAAATCTTCCTGTTTTGCATCCTCTTTTAAGGCCTTTTTCTCTAATGCATAAAGCTGTTTTGAAGGATCTACAGCATCTTTTCCTATTTGGATAAAATTCGTTGCTTCTGGGGCTCCAACAGATTTATGGACTAATTCACCTTCTGCCGAAAAGAATAAAAGTGTAGGGTAGGCTTTAACATCAAAAGCTCTGGCCAACTCAATACCTTCACCTTTTTCCATATCAAAGGCAACACTGATAAAAGTTTCATTGTAAAGCTTCCCAACTTCATCTTGAGGGAATATCTTTTTCTTCAGCATTTTACAAGGACCACACCATGTAGTGTAAGCATCCATAAAGATGTGCTTGTTTTGTTTCTTTGCTTCGGCTTTGGCTTCTTCCCAAGTTCCTTCGAAGAATTGGATACCTTGTGCGAAAGTAGAAAGAGAGACGGACAATAGAATGAATAAAGTTGAAATTAGTTTCATTGGAAGTCGTTATGGTTGATTTAAATATTTAAATTGTACTACAAGATAGCCGAATTGGATGAAGTTGAAGAAAATTAAACGCTTTTTAACCTGAAGTTTATACCAAAATGATACGGCTTCATCTGTAAGATTGTCGGCTTCATAGCCCAAAAAAGTGGATTGAGTAAGAATCAGCATCATTGATGAACATATTGGTGTATAACAAAATGTACATAATCAATGACCTTATTTTCCATCTCAGATGAACAATTACTACAGCATTATCTTACTTTTGATAACATTTCTCGTGGGCTGTACTTCCAAAAAGGAAGAAGAACAGAACAAAAAACCACAATTGGTAAAAGTGGTTCAACTCAACGAATCCAACCAATACAAAACAAAAATTGTAACAGGTGTTTCCGCACCAAATAAAGAAGTTAACTTATCTTTTAGAGTCAGTGGCCCTTTGTCAAAATTTACATTAGAAGAAGGTCAATACATTAGAAAGGGCGACTTTATCGGGCAAATAGACCAAAGAGATTTTCAGTTAGCAGTACAAAAAGCAGAGGCTTCGTTTCAGATGGCTAAGCTTGAAAAGAAAAGAGCGAAAAAGCTTTTTCAAAGTAATAATATATCAAAACAGCACTACGACCAAGCTATCCTAAATTTCGAAACAGCAAAAGTGAATCTTAATAATGCGGAAAACGCATTGAAGGATACGCGTTTGGTTAGCCCATTTTCGGGTTATGTGAAGACAACATCTGTAGAACAAGGCGAACATGTTAGAGCATCTCAAAGGATAATTACTCTGCAAGATTTTTCTAAGGTAAGAGTATTATGTAATGTACCAGAAGAGATGGTGCTGAACAAAGAACAAATAGATCATATTCAAGTCGTTTTTGATGGTATGCCGAAGAAAACTTTCCAGGCGAAAATTATCGAAATCTCAAACGATACAGAAAATATTAATTACGCATATCCAATGATATTAGAGGTAGATAATCATGAAACATCCCTTTTATCGGGTATGACTGCTGAGTTATATTTTAATCTAACTACTATCAATTTCAATACTGCTATACTACCGACTAACGCAGTGATGGCTTCCCCGAATGGACAACGTTTCGTTTGGGGGGTGCATCCTGATCATCAGACATTATCTCCAGTTCAAGTAAAAATCGAAAAGCTACTTAACGATAATAAGATGATGGTTCAAATAGAAGAACCTGCAGATTTTATTGTTTCCGCTGGAGCAACTTTCTTATCAGATGGACAGAAAGTAAGAACTATACAAGACAATTCTATCATTACAGCCAATTAATCAAATATGAACCTTACGAAATTCACCATAGAGAACAAACCATTTAGTTGGTTTGTATTGGCCTTGGTGGTGTTAGGAGGTATCATTTCTTACGAAAAAGTAGGAAAGTTAGAGGATGCACCTTTTACCATTAAACAGGCTGTAGTATTAACTCAATATCCGGGAGCTTCTGCTGAAGAAGTAGAACAACAGGTAACAGACAAGTTGGAAGAGGCGATCCAGGCAATGGATGGTTTAGACTACTTGGATTCTGATAGTAGACCGGGAGTATCAAGAATTCTGGTAGTACTCAAAAAAACTGTTCCAGGAGATGAAATCCCACAAATGTGGGATGTTTTAAGAAGAAAAGTAGGCGACATTCAACCTCAATTGCCCACAGGTGCACACCCATCAATTGTAAACGATGATTTTGCAGATGTATTGGGATTATTCTATGGTATTTATGGTGAAGGTTATTCCTACAGAGAACTGAATGATATCGCTGATGATTTCAAGAAAGAATTATTAAAAGTACCAAATGTTGCTAAAGTAACCCTTTTTGGAAAGGCACAAGAAAGCATCGATATTAAACTCTCCTACACAGCAATGAACCAATTGGGTATTTCATTAGAACAAGTAATGAATGCCTTAAATAAACAAAATAAATTGGTGAATGCAGGATTCATCAATACAGAAAAACAACGCTTAAGAGTTAAAATCGGTGGGGACTTCTCCACAGTAAATGAAATAGGAAGTTTCTTGGTAAGTACTGAGAATGGAGAACAGATAAAGCTAAAAGATATTGCAACTGTAGAAGAAAGCTATGTTACTCCCTATACTTCTAAAATGAAGATACAAGGTTTACCAGCAGTTGGGTTTGCCGTTTCTGCCTCAGCCGGTGCTAATGTGGTAGAAGTGGGTGCTGCGGTAGAACAAAGATTGGAAAAATTACAGCAGGATTTACCCGCAGGTGTTCTTTTAAAGAATATCTATAATCAAGGAGCGGAATCAAAGGAGGCAAATGATGGGTTTATATTTAATTTGATCGCTTCAGTCGGTACAGTGGTACTTATTTTACTGTTCTTTATTGGTTTAAAAAATGGCATATTGGTAGGTTCTGGGTTGGTATTCTCCATCCTCGGTACACTTATTTTTATGTTGGTGTTCGGAATCAATATGGAAAGAGTATCACTGGCCGCCTTGATTATCGCAATGGGTATGTTGGTAGATAATTCTATAGTTGTCATAGAATCAATCTTAATGAAAATCAAGCAAGGAGTACCTAAACGTCAAGCCATTTTAGAAGCGGCACAATCTTCTGCTTGGCCATTATTAGGGGCGACTATAATTGCAATTCTGACTTTCTTACCAATACGTATTTCACCAGATGCAACAGGTGAGTATCTATCATCTTTATTTTCAGTATTGGCCATATCGTTATCACTAAGTTGGATCTTCGCATTAACTCAATCGGCTTTAGTGTGTGATGATTTTATCAAAGATGATAATAATGCACAGGAAGAGGGAAGTTTATACCAAGGAAAATTCTATGATATTTTCCGATCGGTTCTAAGAACTTCAATCAAATATAAATACGCTTCATTAGCCATTATCATTGGGTTATTTGCTTCTTCTTTGTTTACCGCGAAATACATGAAAATTGTATTTATGCCGGAATTAGAGAAACGATTATTTAAAATCAATGCATTTGCTCCCGAAGGATCGTATATCTTATATACTGAAGAACAAGGCGACAAAGTATACCATTGGTTAAAAGCTCAGGAGGAAGTTAATGACGTGACGATGACCATTGGTATGACTCCACCGAGATATTTCTTAGCATCTTCTGCTTATGGTCCTCAATCCAATGTTTTAAGTTTTATTGTTGAATGTGATGATTTTGATAATGTATCAAAAGTCTTTCAACGATTAGAAAAAGAGAAATACGACCTTTTCCCAGAGCTTTTTGTACGTCCTGAATTGTATTCTGTGATGTCTCCATTAGACGGTAAGGTTGAAGCGAGGTTTATGGGTAAAGACATTCAGGTATTAGACTCTCTGCACCATGTAGCGATGGATATTATGAGGGAAAGTCCTTTATCAAGGCATGTTCATAGTTCTTGGTTTAATATGTCTCCCAATTGGAATGCAATGTATTCTAACAATAAAGCAGCAAGGGCAGGGGTAACAAGAACTGATATTGCCAATTCATTTAGAATTATGGGTGATGGTATTCCGGTAGGTACTTACCGAGAAGAAAATGAGCTGATGCCGATCATGTTAAAAACTAACGAGGGGACGGTAGCTGATATCACTAAGGTGGAAAATATGGGTGTTTTATCTGGAAATAAAACTGTTCCACTTCAGCAGATTACAACAGGAATGCAGGTAGATTATGAATACCCTATTATTCAAACATACAATAGACAAAGAGCCATTTCAGCGTTGTGTGATCCAAAAGATGGGATAACTACGGCTGAACTACAGAATGATATTGTATCTAAAATCGAAGCCATCGAATTGCCAGACGGCTATAGTTTAATGTGGGATGCAGAAAAGAAAAATCAATCCGAAGCGGTGTCTGCGATTGTCACTTTCTTCCCATTAGCATTTATGCTAATTATTGCCATTCTGATCGCCTTATTTGGAAACTACAAACAGCCTATGATTGTCGTTTTATTGTTACCCTTATCTCTTATTGGAGTAATCTTCGGATTAGTAGGGTTGGGTAAAGCATTTGACTTTATGTCTTTTATTGGCTGGATTGGTTTACTTGGAATGGTCATCAAAAACATTATCGTTTTACTCGATGAAGTAAACATTCAAAGAAAAGAGGGTCAATCGCATTTGGAATCCATTATTTATGCAACAATTTCAAGAACAAGACCGGTATTAATGGCAGCGATTACAACAATGTTTGGCATGTTTCCTTTACTGCCAGATAGTGTCTTTGGGGCCATGTCCGTAACCATTATTTTCGGTTTAGGCTTTGCAACATTCTTAACCTTATTGGCCGTTCCAGTTTTCTACGCATTATTCTATCAAATCAAAATCAAATAAGCATGTTATCGAATAAGAATTATCTAATAATTCACTTGCTGATGATAGCGAGTGTTGGTTTTGCTCAGAACTTCCAAGATCCATTTCTAATTGAATACAGAAAAGAAGCGTTGGATCATGAACAGCATATAAAAATGGCTGAAAACAATGTTGAAATCAGCTATCGACAATATAAAATGAGTGTGGCAGATTTAATGCCTAAGGTAAATGCCTCTGCCGATTATTGGTACGTTCAAAACCCAATGATGATGACATTACCTGATATTGAACAATTAGGGGATCTTGCAGGAGCTGAACTTGGACAAGGCGCTAATCATCAATATGGTTTGTATACTTCTGTTACTCAACCTATTTATAGAGGTGGAGTATTAAAAGAAAGAAAGGATAAGGCAGCAATAAAACAAGAGATGTCGTTGGATCAATTGAAAATTACTCAATTGGATGTGGTACAAATGACCGATCTTCAGTATTGGAAATCTGTAGCACAGAAAGAACTTGTTCATGCTATGTATAGCTACAGAGATGATCTAACAAGAATAGAGAAGTTGGTCGCTCACAAAGTTGAAGTAGGTACTGTAAACCGCAGTGATCTTTTGATGACAGAAGTGAGAGTGAATAGAGCAAACCTTGCAGTGATTCAGTCTGAAAACGATTTAAAAGTCTTTACCATGTCACTGAATAGACTATTAGGTAGAGAATTTGAGTCGATGTTGGAACTTAGTGATTCTATCGTTCATGAGCCACCAGTAAGTAACGTAATTCTTGCTATCGATAGACCTGAATATCATTTAGAAGAAAAAAGGTTGTTATCGACAGAATCTGATATCAATATCACCAAAGGGTTATATCGACCACAACTTTCTGCAGTCGGAACAGGTTCTTTTTCTTCTCCAGGGTATAACTTTCAGCCAGGTGCAGTTCCCAATGTACAAGCAGGTTTAATGTTGAGTATTCCTATTTATCATGCAGGGAAAAAACAACAAATGGTGACAGCTGCTAAGTTGAAAAGAAGTAACCAGGAGTTGCAACTACAGAGAACCAGAGAGATTCATGATTTAGAAATAGCACAAAAAAGAGTAGCCTGGGAAAATAGTATTAAGGAAACAGAAATTGCTCAAACATCTGTTGCGAAGGCAAGAGAAAATGCAGCTACATTAGAAGAAAGGTTTGATGAAGGATTAATAGATATTTTAGAAGTAATCGATGCACAGTTATACTTAGAACAAGCTGTCATTGAGTACATCCAAAGTAAATTGAAAACGAAAATACAATATACTTATTACTTACGCGCAATCGGACATTTAACAACGAACTAACTTCAAACTACTACCGTGTAATCTAACGGATTAAATTAAAAATGAATCCAGCCACTTTTTTGGAATAATTTCTAAAAAGTGGCTTCTTTTATTTTGTGACGTCATCCTTTCACCAAAGCATGTTTTACAGATTAAAAAATTATAAAAAAATAAAATTTCATGTAAGATTAAATTTTTTTCGTCTTCAAAAAAACATGGTAGAAGAAATATCACAACCGATTGAAAAACATAAGATTTTAATACATTGAAAATTTATTCTTAGAATAGTACAAAAATGATATTTTTTGATGTGGTTTGAGTGATTTAAATTACCCTATTCATTGCCAAAATTAAATTATATTTGAGTGAAAATAACCTTTCAATTCAATTATAGTATATGAAAATGGATATAAGAAAAGTCCTACTTTTTACATTCTTATTGATATCTACTGTGTCTTTTGGTCAGTCGTTTACTGGTCAACAAATCAACCAAGGATATGCAATATTTAGTGATGATGTCACCTTTATTTTCGATGAGAAAATTTATGATAAGCATCCAACTCAGGTGACCGTTACAGGTTCATTTAGAGGATGGAGCAGTGACATGGACGATTCGCAGTGGCAACTTAAAAAAATTGGTGGTCAGTGGATTCTTACACTCAATAACAAAGATTTTGAGGTTATTTCTCCTCAGGCCGAATTTAAATTCAGAATTAATGATGGAGAATGGTTATCACCTGCATCCGTTTCACCCAATCAGAAAGGTGGCAACCTTGTATTTATGCAAGACGCCGTACTTCCCGGTTTAAAAGCAGAACTAAAAAGTGAAAATCTGATCTGGGCAGATGTTGTGGGCGACCGTCCATTAAATCCTTCTGATTATATTATTACTAGTGCTGCAGGAGATACAATAAAAGTAGCAGGAGTTTTACCCAACGGTTCTACAACAACTTTAATTACACCAGAGACTCCCCTTAATAAAAAGAGAGTTTATTACCTGCACATCCCATCGCAAGAATTATCGGCACTATGTTCATTTGATGGTTGGTTCAGAGAGACTTTCTCAACGAAAGAGTTAGGTGCAAATATTGATAATGGAAAAACAACGGTTCGTCTTTTTGCTCCAAGAGCAACTATGGTGAAGTTATACTTATATAAAGGAAAAGACGATAAAAAGGCCGACGAAACCATTGAAATGAAAGAGGATATCAACGGTGTTTGGGAAGCCTTTTTTGATAAGGATTTACATGGTGTGTGGTACGATTTTACTATCCATGGACACAAAGATCCAGGTAACCTATTCTATGAGACTACAAATGTTCACGTATCAGACCCATATGCTAGAGTAAGTGATGATACTTGGGGGAAATGTAGAATTTGGCACCGTACTTTACCTGCAACTCCATTAGCTCAGGGTATCCCAGCAATGGAAGATGTAATTGCTTATGAAGTACACGTTCAGGACTTTACCGATAATTTACCGGTAGACGAAAGTATTAAAGGTAGATTACCAGCGATGCACAAAGCAGGTTTGAAAAATCAGAAAGGTGAAAAAATTGGTTTTGATTACTTAGTTGATTTAGGAATAAACACCGTTCACTTAATGCCAATCCAAGAATATATTCATTACCCAACAGACGATTGGAAAGCTTCTTTTAAAGATGATGAGTATATGATTTCTCAAGGAGTAAGCGAAGAAAACTACCAGTGGGGGTATAGAACATCTCATGCCATGGCTGTAGAAACCCGTTACCGTTCTTTAGGTAAAGAAGCAGGCGAGGAGCGTAATGAATTCAGAGATTTGGTTCAAGCTTTCCATGACAAAGATATTGCTGTAATTATTGATATTGTACCGAACCATACTGCAGAAAATATGGATGGTAATTCATGGATTTTCAACTTCAATGGTATTGATAAACAATATTATTACAGAACAAAAGACCTAGAACACATCGGGGATTATGGTAACGAGGTGAAAACAGAAAATCGTCCGATGACACAACGTTGGTTGATTGATCAATGCCAATATTATATCAAAGAATTTGGTATTGATGGTTTTAGAATCGACTTAGCGGGTCAAGTAGATCAGCAAACATTAATCGCATTAAAGAATGCTATAGGTGAAGACAAAATCGTATATGGTGAGCCTTGGATTGGTTCTAATGACCCAGAGTTTGAAGCAAACCCAGATTGGGATTGGTACAAAGAAGATTCACCAATAACATTCTTCCAAGATGACTCTAGAGGAGCATACAAAGGTCCAGTCTTTAAACTAACGGATCGAGCTACAGATAGAGGATGGGCTGGAGGTAAATTTGATGAAAGAGCTGCTGTAATGAGAGGCCTTGAGAATTCAAACAAAGAAGATAAAACTCCTAACTCAGGTATCACCTACTTGGATATTCATGATAACTTTGCATTATCTGATCAATTTGGTGGTGAAAAATTTGACGGTCGTACAAGTGTAGATCAAGATAATTATAAGATAGCCGTTACTTTATTATATACATCATTAGGACCAATCGTTACTAACGGTGGTTCAGAGATTATGCGTTCTAAAGCGGATGCTCCTTTAAAAGAAGTAGTAAAAACTACAAATAAAGGATATAAGGTGTATATGCATGGTTATAGAGATACTTATAACCACAGAACTGCCAACCAATATAAGTGGGAGACCGTAGGGCAGATGCCTAAAGAGGGCAATACAAATGATTATAAAAACATGTACAAATTCTGGAAAGGCATGAACGAATTCCGCCTGTCAGAATATGGTAAAGTTTTTAGAACAGGAGATGAAGTTGCAGAAGGATATTACCAGTTTATCACACCGAAAGAAGATAATTTATTAGGGTATATTGTCGATAATAAAGTATTTGTACTTCTGAATTCTGGAGAAAAAGAAGGATTATTTAATGATATTACTTTACCAGAAGGAAATTGGAAATTAATTGCCAATACAAATGAAGTAAACATCAAAAAAGGTGTCAAAGACAAAAAGTCTATGATGAAGTTAAAAGGAGGTCAAACTACCTCATTTACCCTTCCATCAACATCTTTAATGATTTGGGTTAAGCAATAAATTAAAATAATAAAACGGGTGTATGACATAAAAATCATACACCCGTTTTTTCTTTATTTTTGACACACCGGCAGGGTAATGCCGTAGTATTATTTTCGTTTACAGCTACTTTGGATACTCCGCTAACATTTTTCATAATCCACCTTTCCCAAACATTGCCTTCTAAATCTATAGCAAAATAACCTGTACAATGCTGTCGACCCAAATGTCCATTATTTTGTAAGTAAAAACCAGTAGGGATGGCATTAAAAGAAAACTTATTTCTCTCTTTTTTTACTGGCCAATATTGAGCGGCCTTTAATGCTTTAGAATGATGACCTCTCCAACCAGTTTCTTCCACAATGTTTTGTTCTAACCCCAAAAAGATTTCCAAAGAATCCCAATCTTCATCCGTAGGAACATGCCATCCTTTAGGGCAGACTTTTTCTATATGATGGTTAAAATACAATACTTCCTTATCCTTCTGATTATCTATTTCAACTTCAATTGATCCTTTTAACGGGTATCGTATATTTTCGGCAAGCCAAATCGAATTTTTTATTTGTACAGTTGGGTATTTTTCTTGGTTACGTTCATCAATAAAATATTGTGGTTTTTTATAGAACTTATTGTCATGGTAATTGGGTGCACTTAACGTAAAGGCTTCTTCTACACTCGCTTCATCAAAGTCAAAAGGTTGTTGATCTATTTTGGAGGTACACCCCAAACAACAAAAAAATAAAAGGTAGCAAAAGAAATTGTTTTGAGTTAGCATATTTAATTTAAGAAGTAATAGAAAGTATTTATTATTAGCAGTTGAAACTGTATATAGTTAATGATATAAAGGTAGAGTTGATTGAAATTGAAACTTAATTTTTTCTATGATAAAGTTTCATTTTATCAAAAAGTTGAAAATACTTCTTAATAAAAGTCAAAAAATTTATACCTTGTGTGACTGACATGGCGAAGCTGTGTCAAAAGCAAACTGATTATTTTATCAAAATTACAAACGCAAACTTTTTTGTATACTTCAAAAAATAGTAATAAACTAATCTATCATGCTGATTACCAATTCTCATCAAGCTATTCAACAAACTATTACTCTCAACAGATTTCTTAATTTAAAGTGCAACTATAGAATTTTGTTATTCTAGTTGAAGGATTAGCTTTAAATATGAAAAAGGCGTTATAGAAGCAATTAAGAAGTATACACTAACAGAATATTGAAATCTAATACCAATGTTCTTTTTCAGGAGTGATTGTATACGTCACAATTACCCTGATATCTACACTTTGGAACAAAAACTACAAGTCCGTTCCTAATTTCAAAAAGTAAACGTTTTACTCAGATAGATACCATATACTATTTAAGTCATTTAGAACTTATTTCTTATTAGTTGGTTTTCTTCTGATATACTTAGATTACTGTAAATTGAAATATTTATTCGTATTACAATTATACATTTAATCAGTGAAGATTATTTGATATTTCGCCAAGCATCAAAACGATAAGTTTTCATGTAATCTTGATATTCAACGATTAGTAATTTTCTGATGCCGTTGTGATCTATTATTGGTGCATATCCAATATCATAAACAAAGAAATAAATGCTTTTTTTAGATCTATAGATTGTCGTAAAGTAATTAAACTCAAAGTTTAATTCATCAAATGATGATTTTCTGATAACAGTTTTACCTTCTTTAAAGAAGGACTTTAGTATATGATAATTATTTTGAATGATCTTTTCATGTATTGCTTTATTTCTAAATTTAATCTGATAATTTTTATTGTGATAAGCAGATTTACATTCAGCTGAACAAAATTTCCTATCCTTTCGGCCATATAGTATGGGCTGGTTACATTCTTTGCATAACCTATTATTTGAAGAGTTCATCGTTAATCGTTAAGTCAGTTTCTAATTTATGTGTATATAAACGTTTCTAAACGTTTAATATACGGTTAAAGGTAATTTTTTTTGAAGATTTGACAAACACAAAATTTTCAAAATGATTAAAACAGAAGCTACTATTCGGCTAAATCCGATAAAGATTCAGAATAAAAAGGTAATTAAGCTAAGTTTTCCTATGACAGACGGGATTAAGAAGTTGATAAAAACACTGCCCAATGTAAAATGGGACAGTAACTTAGAATGTATTTATATACCGAATGATCGAAGTAACATAGATTCAGTATTCACTACTTTTAAAGGTATAGCATGGGTGGATACTAAAGCACTTTTTCAAAGCAGCAATAAAGAAGTACTTACAATCCATGAGGAAAATAATTATCAGAGCTTGTATAAAAAGATACAAAAACAATATGCTAAAGAAGATGCAGTACATTTAGTTGCTCTAGTAAAAAAACTAGAAGTTTTCCGATATTCATTAAACACAGCAAATGTATATACTTCAATGCTTTTAAGGTTTCTTGAATATGCTCGAAAAAATGGCTGTGAAGATATACGGACTATTACAGAAGGTCAGAAATCGAAGAATTTATTAGAGCAGTTTCTATTTCATATTGTTTCGGTCAAAAATTGTTCGGATTCTTATCAAAATCAAGCATTAAATGCAGTAAAGTTTTATTTGGAAAAAGTGTTGGAAAGAGACTATTGCTTCTATAATATTCAACGTCCCAAACCAAGAGAAAAACTTCCTGTAGTTTTAAGTACTGAAGAAGTAAAAAGCATCTTCTTAAATATTCAAAACCTAAAACATAGAGCTATATTGATGACAATTTACTCTGCTGGATTAAGAATAGGAGAAGTGATCAATTTGGAGTTAAAAGACATAGACTCACAGCGAATGCTAATTAGGGTAGAAGGAGGAAAAGGCAATAAAGATAGAAATACACTACTTTCTAAAAAGAACTTAGAAATACTACGAGAATATTTTAAGCAATACAAACCGAAGAAATATCTCTTCGAAGGAGATAAAGGAGGGAAATATAGCAGAACGAGTATTCAGAGAATCTATAAACGAGCTATAAAGAAATCCAGAATTATGAAGAAGGTTACAGTCCATACATTAAGGCACAGCTTTGCCACACATCTATTAGAGAATGGGGTAGACTTAAGGTATATACAAACTCTTCTTGGACATAATTCTCCACAAACTACTCAAATATATACTCATGTGAGTACCAAGGTAGTTAGTGATATTAAAAGTCCATTGGATGACTTTTAAGTATGTGTATGATGGGAGGTTAATTTTTTGGACTAAGACCCATCAGGCATAAGATTGCATAAATGCAATAACACAATAACATAAAATATTACGATATTATGTAATATTGTTCTTACATTATGTTACCCTGTATTAATGATACTCTATTCTTTCAAACCAACTGAAAACATTATGGTGAAGCCTTTTATTTATTTTTCAATATTCTTTCTGTTTTGTCAAAATGTGATAGCAGATGAATTCCGAAAAGGAGTTATAATATCAACTAAATTGGAAAACTGTTGTATTTATATACCATCTAGTGGTCTTAAATTATATAAAGAGCCATTATCAACTACTAATGTTGGAGAAATATATATGGTAAACGATTATAAGCTTGAATCTATTATTAATGGTAAAACCAATACTTTTGAAAAAGGCGTATTTGAGGTAATGAATGATGTATACTCATTATTTTATATAAATAAACGGAATGGTTTTGTACAGCTTTCAAATAATTATTGGGTTAGTATAGATGAATTACAGAACAATAATTTAACTACTCAATCATGGTTAGATTATGCAATAAGTAAAGGTGAGGATGTTCTAGGTTGGTATGCACCTTCATCTGGTTTGGTTTTAAGAGAAGCACCAAGTAAAGACTCTAAACAAATTGCAGTAATAAAAGGTGATTTATGGGAAATTACTTTATCTAATCAAAAAAAAGGTTCTTGGTGTAAAGTTACTATTAATGAATATAATTTACATCCTTGTAGTTCGTATGAAGAGAATACCGAACCAAAAATAATTAATACGTTAACAGGTTGGATAAAAGTAATAACTGATGATCAAGAGTTATGTCTTTGGTCATATAAAGGTTGCTAAAAATAAACACAGGGTAACACCAGCTAAAACAGCAAGTCTCGGCCGACGCGTCCTCGCTCGCAGTTTAGCAATTTCGTTAGCGAAAATAACCTAGCCATTATAATCATAATCTATTAATTATGTTTACATATCTAATCAAATTTATTGCTTGGTCAAATAAAAATATAGCAAGAGGTTTAACTCTATATTTAACTCTATTTTTGGTAGCATACTACTCATATATTTTTATTAATAAATCAGAGTGGATTAGATTATTATGGTTTGTTTCAAGTTTTATGAAATTAATTTTATGTTTAGTTATTTCTATTCACACCTTTAATAAAATTAGTTTTGACTTTGTTAAATTCAAACCTAAGTGGAGAATAAGTGTTTTAATTATAAAAAATATAATAGCTATACTGATACCAATAATTATAACCACAACAATATCACATTTAGTTGATAAAGAAATCTCTGTAAAGTTGGAAAATAATTCAGAAATATCGAGTGCTAAAATTTATAACTTAATTTATTCAAATGGACATCTAATCGGTAATTCAGGATATGAATATGAGTTTTATATCAATAAAAATAGGTATTTAGGGAGAGAAATGAATTCAAGTGGTAAATTAGGACAAATAATAAAAGTCAAATATTTTAAAGACAACCCTTGGATTAATAAAAAAATTTAGAATATAAATTCGCTAACATCAACTAAACTCCAATCACGGTTGACACAACCGCTCACGTAGTTTAGTCATCACGTTAGCTTGCATATGGCTTTATAACCAAAAAAATCTTCAATAAAATAAAAACCAAATGAATAGACAAAACTCTAAAAGCAAATTTGATTTAGTAAAAGATAATGATGAACAAATTTTATGGGAAAATAAACCTGAATTTATACCTTTTATATTAGTTGGTTTGTATCAGATTTTATCTGGATTGATTATTCCTGGAGTTATTTTGATTATTAATTATTTTGGGGACTTTGATAGAAATATGGATTCTGGTTATTGGTTTTTAATGGTTGTTTTTATTGCTCCAATAATTTCTGGTTTATATCAAATCTTCTATAACATATTCAATTACTCTAATACATCATTTGCTTTGACAAATAAAAGAGTAATGTTTAGTTCAGGATATTCTTTTGTAGATTTCAAGACAATAGATTTGGAAAAAATTTTAGAATTAGAAACTAAAACTAATTTTATTGACAATATTTTTAAAGTTGGAACAATAAGATTTTTTAGTGGTAGGACGAAGAGTGATGAAGGTAATACAACAAAACTCTATGATGAATGGAGTTCTATAAAAGAAGTATTGTCTATTTATAAAATGGTTAAACAAGTTTCATCTGATTTTCAAGATTCAAATACTTCAAAACTTGGAACTAAACCTAGTACTAGACAAAAGGATTATTAAACATAGAATTAACGCAAGCTAACAATAGCTACACTCCATCCATCGGTCGACACGCCCGCTGGTCGTAGTTTAGCCATTACGTTAGCTGTTATTTGTATTCATCAACGAAATACTTTCATAAACTAAGCTAGACATGTTAAAAATTTTACTACCGATATTTATTAGTCTTAATATTTTTACCATTCAACAACCTAAAGATACTGTCCACGAATTTTATGACTGGTACATAAATAAAGGAGGACAAAACAACTTAAATATTATTTATGTTGAAAAAGAGAATGGTATGACGGGGTTAAATTTAATAGAAATAGAAAATGAACTTACTAAATCAGGGTTCTTTACCCAAGAATTAATTTCAACTTACATAGCATCATTTGCTAATTGTAATGAAAAACTATCTCATTTAAAATACTCAGATTATTTAAAGATTGAAGATATATTCGATTTAGAAGAACTTGCATGTGGAGTACAATATCCATATTGGATTGGAAACTCAATGGAAGATCCTAAAGTTTTCGAAGCTGAAAAAATAGTAAAACTTGACTCTACAACAGAACATGTAACCATTTTTTTTCCAGATGCATTATTAAGATTAAATGTAGAACTGAAGTACCAAAACAAGAAATGGTTAATTAACTCAATAAAATAACAACAGCTAACATCAGCTAAAACTCCACGTTCGGGTGACGCACCCTCACACGTAGTTTAGCCATCACGTTATGGGCAATTAATATGAAACTACCAATTGAATATAGATGGCTTAAGGCTCATAGTTTTGAAGGATTGAGGCCTTGGTATTTCGTTGACCCTTCCAAATCAGAAGGATTAAGAAAGGAATATCAACTAGAAACAGGTAAAGATATTATACCTATTGCTAGAAGGCAGGACAATGATGAATTTGCAGGATTTGAAATTATTGACAACGAAATTCAAAACAAAGTACTTACTGTTCATTTGACTTGGAGTTCAAAATTGGAAAGAGCAAATTATCCTTCTATTATAGAATCAAAAAACATATTCAAATGGTTAGAACAAGTTGTTATACCTGAGACAATAGACTGGATAAATGAAGATGAACTTGAAGATATTTTAGGAACAGAAAATGATTAAGAAACTTCTAATATCTAGCTTTTATTCAATGATAGTATTTTGTGTACTTTCATTTTTTTCGGTAATGTACTCTTTATTTCAGTCAGTTGGGAATCCTTCTTTAAAACCAGTGACTAATATTGGAGTTCCATTTAAGTACTATTATCAATTTTGGCTTTCAGGTTCTGACTCTCCAAACTGTGGATGGGTTTTTAAAAACTTTTTATATGATTGTATCATCATATGGATTGTAACAATAGTAGTTTATTTAGTATTTAATAAAAAAGCCCATAACATCAGCTAATCCCCATCCATCGGGTGACGCACCCGCTGGTCGTAGTTTAGCCAATACGTTATGGTTAACTAACAAATGAAATTTAAACAAATCATAGAAGAGTCAAAGTCTTACTTTGGAGAAGATAGAAAG
>NZ_CANDOA010000012.1:0-184291 GCF_947387565.1 Flammeovirga sp. SubArs3
GGGATGTAGCACAGTCCGGTTAGTGTACCTGGTTTGGGACCAGGGGGTCGCAGGTTCGAATCCTGCCATCCCGACAAAAGCGATCTTCTAGTAAGGAGATCGCTTTTTTTATATCCTTCTATCTCTTTCATAGCACCATAACCTAAAACATATGAAAAAGATTGTTCTAATTGCCAATCCTATCTCAGGACAAGGAAAAGCAAAAAAAGCCGCACTTCTCACAAAAGAAGTACTGGATCAGAAAAATCATGATGTACATATTGAGTACACAAAACATGCAGGCCATGCAACTACACTTGCCCAAAATCTTAGCCAACAATATGATATTGTAGTTGCAGTAGGTGGTGATGGCACTGTCAATGAAGTTGCTCAAGGTTTAATCGAATCAGGCAAAACACTTGGAATAATACCTACTGGATCTGGAAATGGTCTGGCTAGGCACTTAAAAATTCCAATGAACACCAAAAGCGCAGCTCTGTGTATTGACAAGGAAAAGAAAACATCTATTGATACTCCTACTATTAATGGAAAACACTTTTTTTGTACTGCTGGTATAGGTTTCGATGCACATATATCACATGTCTTTAGTAAAATGAGTGGACGTGGGCTATCGAATTATGTTAAAGCCATTTTTAAAGAGTATGGAAGCTACAAAGCCGGCAACTACACTTTAGCGTATAACAATCAAACAGAAACTGATCATGCTTTTGTGATTACTGTGGGTAATGCTGCTCAATATGGCAACGAAGCGATGATTACTCCCTTAGCTTCTATCAAAGATGGTCAATTAGATGTAACAATCTTGAAGAAACCATCACTTATAACAGCGATGAATTGGGGTATCCGTTTATTTATGGGAAACATTCATAAAGGACCAAATACAAAATACTTCTCCACAAAAAAGTTGACTATTGACACTACAACAAATGAAAAAGTAGTCAACGGCCATAGAGATGGAGAACCGGATCAGTGGAGCTTGCCATTGGAATTTAGTATCAATGAAGGAAGAACACTAAATGTTATTGTAAATTCTGATGAGATATAAATTCATCACATTAATAAAAAGATAAATATATTTACGCTATCACTAAAAACAAGAAAATGCAACAAAGCAAAGAATCAAAACTATTGATCTACTCAATGTTGATCATGTTTGTACCTTATATTATATCGTTAGTTACACATGAGACTCAAAATGCCTGGTGTGTACATCTACTGAATGATAACCATACGGAGTTTTTTGATTACTTCTTTAAGTATACTACTAACTTGGGAGATGGTCTAGCGTTGATCCCGTTCTTAGTAATATTATTAATCGTTAGAAAAGAATATTGGTCTGTTTTGGTAATGGCTTCTGCCCTTCATGGTATTTTCGTATATGTTGGCAAAGAAATTATCTTAAAAGGAACTGACTTTGCATTAAGACCCGCAGGGCTACATGGTGCAGACGCGTTTAATCAGATATTAGATGTTCATATGCATTTAATCGATACATTCCCTTCTGGGCATGCTACAACAGGGTTTGTTATTGGTGCCATGTTCATGTTAATCATCCCCAACTGGAAAGGTTTCGTTATTGGGATGTCTTATGGATTAATAGTAGCTATCTCTAGAATGTATCTAGGTCAACACTTCTTAGTTGATGTATCTTTTGGAGGTATTTCCGCTTTCGCAATTGTATGGCTATGTTGGTATATCTGTGATAAAAAAGGTTGGATCAAATTAAAACCTTGGGAAAAATAAATAGAAAAAGGGAAGTGATTTTTGAAGTCACTTCCCTTTTTTAATATATACCTCATTTGCTTAAGGTGTCATCTTATTATCAATAGCTCTTGATGAAAATTCTTGCATAATACCTTTAGCAAGGTCAGTTAGTTTTTTCTCTTCAGGTAGTCCTGTATTTTTTAGATCATGCTCTTGCATTCTGTCAGTTTTGAAATTATACATAAACTTCACTTCCTTCCCATCAAATCCTAAAACATAATCTCCTTCAACCACCTGAAAAACATTTGGCCCAATAAAACTCACAGCAAAATGTAATGCTGTAGAATCCATAGCATCTGAACCAAAAGCCACAAAATCTTGCTCTACTCCTAAATAATCCATCACTGTTGGAAAGATATCTATTTGTTGAGTAACCGTTGAATCTATTCCTACCAAAGCATCATCAGAAGGTGCATAATAAATAATTGGAACTTTAAAGAGGCCTAAACTAGTAGAATACTCTTGATAATGCACTTGATTGGTATGGTCCGCTGTAATCACAAACAATGTATTCTTAAACCAAGGCATTTTCGACGCCGTTTTAAAGAATTGCTGTAAAGCGTAATCTGTATATTGAGTACCTCTATTTAATGGAAGCGGGCCTCCTTTGAATCTATCTTCGTATTCTTCTGGAATCTTAAAAGGATGATGAGATGAAAGTGTAAATAAAGAAGTATGGAAAGGTTCCTCAAAAGTGTTCATTGTTTCAGCAAAAAACTGCAGGAAAGGTTCATCCCAAATCCCCCAAGTCCCATCAAAATCATCGTCATTATTGTACTCGGTCATACCATAATACTCTTGGTATCCTGCTAAATTCATAAAAGCCTGAAAACCCATTGAACCATTAGGGGCTCCATGGAAAAATGCTGTTTTATACCCTTCTTTATCTAAAACCGAGGCCATACTATTAATAGTATTGGTAGAGTAATGAGACAGTACATATGGTGAATAAAATGCAGGAATACTGGCAACTACTGATGGTAATGCATCGATAGATTTTCTACCATTAGCAAAGGCGTTAGCAAATGTTCTACTATGTTGAATCAACGAATCAGTAAAAGGTGTATAACCTTTATAATCTTCATCTAATGAATTCTGATTTAATGTACTTACATACTCTCTACCGAAACTTTCAATCACTATCGTTACCACATTCATTTTCTTCTGTGGTTTTCCAGTTACTCCATGATGATATGCTGAATATACTTCCTCTAACTGTTCTTTAGTGAAGAATTCTTGCTTCTTTGCTACCTTTTTATTTAAAGTTCGAAGTACAGAAAATGGAGTGTTTAAAACAATCGCCATCTCTAAAGGCTTCTTCACAAATTCACCTGCATTATTTAATGAAATCGGACGGGTAGTCCCATCAAATCCACCTCTTGCTCCTCCAAAAATCAATACGCCACAAACCAATAAAATTGAAACATGCTTCATCAGGTAAGAGGACATCTTGATTCTGCGTCTTGGTTTTTCTACATCAACTAATGAGTATGCTTTAACAAACAGGAACATCAAAGCAACCCAGATTAGCGTCATATACCAGTAATCAACGAATAAAAATCTAAAAGCTAGTGTTGCTCCATTTTGTTCGTGAGAAAATTCATCAAAAATAGAAGCAGTAGTCCTTTTAGAAGTAAATCTAAAGAAAATCACATCTGCTAGGTTAGCAGCAAGTGTTATAGCATTCACTATATACACAAACCACTTAATTACATTTTGATAGGTTTTATTATAACGAGCAGTGATAGGCAACAAACTCATCAAAATAAAAACTCCATTCGTATAGATAACTGCAGGCAAATCAAACTTTAATCCGCCTAAGAATAATTCAAAAAGATCTGCTCCAGGGAAATAAGAAGTATTAAAAAGGTAAAAGATTGCTCTGCTTAAAGTATACAAGAGCATAATAAGTATGAATCGATATAAGGTTACCCCGAAAATGTTTTGTGATTTTATATTTTGAAGCATAATAATTTGAAAATTTCTATTTCCTGTTTAAGCTTTCAAAGGTAAAAAAAAAGAATTCAGAAAATGATATTAAAACTAAAACAACTCTCCTATTTTTGTCATTACACTTATAGTGTATACAACAGATCAAAAGTTATTCATGGCAGAGTCACACCACATTCGTCAGATTGAGTTAAAAGACTTAATCAAAGCTTATAAAAACGATAGCAATACCGCATTACTCATTAATCAATTAAAAGAAGATAAACCTTCTGCAACATACCTAAAAGGTTTAGCAGGAAGTTTGGATGCTATTATTGCGGCATCAGCTTATAACGAATTGAAAGGATGTCATGTTTTTGTGATGCATGATGCAGAGGAAGCCATTTATTTCCTCAACGATCTACAAAACTTACTACCAAAAGAAGATATTTTTTACTTTCCTTCTTCTTACAAAAAACCTTTTGAATTTACTGTTGTAGAAAACGCCAATGTATTACTAAGAGCTGAAACACTCAGTGCCCTAAATGAAGTAAAAAACAAGGGAGCAATTTTAGTGACTCACCCTGCAGCTTTAACCGAAAAAGTAATCAATAAAAAATCTTTAGTTGAAAACACTTATGTCGCAAGAGTAGGTGAAGACATCGACCAAAGTTTTATTAGAGAGCTCCTCATAGAGTATGGGTTTGAACCTTCTGATTTTGTTTACGAAGCAGGACAGTTTGCTATTAGAGGAGGTATCATTGATATTTTTTCATATGCCAATGAACTGCCATTTAGAATAGAATTGTTCGGTGATGAAATTGAAAGCATTAGAACATTCGATCCCATCACACAGCTTTCCCAAGGGGAAAAGGATCATGCACCAATTGTTCCCAACGTCCACAATAAATTATTGCAAGAAGTAAGGGAATCATTATTAGAATTTCTTCCTACTTCTACAATGTGGATCAAAGACTACGAGTTACTTGTAGATACCATTGATCAATATTTTGAGAAAGCCACAGAAACTTTCGAAGATATATTAAGCATGAGTGATGGTACACAAGTTATCAACTCTCCAGAAGAAATATTTGAAACGAAAAAAGATTTCACAAAAAGGCTTAGCAATATAAACAGAGTTCTTTTCGGTAATAGAAAAGGCTTACGTTCTGCCCAAACCATCACTTTTGATACTAAACCACAGCCTTCTTTCAATAAAAATTTCCATCTACTTGGAGAAACTTTAGAAAAACAACAGTTAGCAGGAACGCGTAATATCATTGCCTCAGACCTACCGAAGCAATTAGAACGCTTGCAAACCATCTTTGAAGAGATCAAGCCAGATTTATTCGTACAAGAATTAAACTTAAGTTTAAGAGGTGGATTTATAGACAACCAAATGGATATTGCTCTGTTCACAGATCATCAGATTTTCGAACGATTCCATGCTGCCAAGTCGAAAAAGAAATACTCCAAATCGAAGTCCATGACGCTTAAAGAGTTGAGAGAACTAAAAGCGGGCGACTTTGTAGTACACATGGACCATGGAGTGGGTCGATTTGCAGGGATGGAAAAAACGGAAGTTAATGGCAGAGAACAAGAAAGTATTCGTTTGGTGTATAGAGACAATGATTTACTTTACCTCAGTTTACATTCACTCCATAAAATATCAAAATATTCTGGACAAGAAGGTAGACAACCAACGGTTAGTAAATTAGGATCTCCAGAGTGGGAGAATAAAAAGAAAAGAGCCAAGAAAAGAGTTAAAGATATTGCCTCTGAATTAATCTCTTTATATGCAAAACGAAGAGAATCGCAGGGTTATCAATTTGATAAAGACGGATACTTACAGGCAGAACTAGAGTCCTCTTTTATCTACGAGGACACACCGGACCAAGCAAAAGCGACACAAGAAGTCAAAGAAGATATGGAAAAGCCATATCCGATGGACCGATTAGTTTGTGGTGATGTTGGTTTTGGTAAAACTGAAGTAGCGGTAAGGGCAGCTTTCAAAGCTGTTTGTGATAGTAAACAAGTAGCTATTTTAGTTCCTACCACCATTCTCGCTATGCAACACTACAAAACGTTTATTGCAAGAATGCAAGATTTACCTTGTAATATCGATTATATCAACCGCTTTAGAACAACGAAGCAAATCAAAGAAACGCTGAAGAAGGTAAAAGAAGGAAAGGTTGATATTCTTATCGGGACACATCGGATCACTAGTAAGGATGTCGAGTTTAAAGACTTAGGTTTAATGATCATCGATGAAGAACAAAAGTTTGGTGTAAAAACGAAAGAGAAGCTCAAAGAAATGAGGGTAAATGTGGATGCACTAACACTGACAGCTACTCCTATCCCAAGGACACTTCACTTCTCATTATTGGGTGCTCGTGATTTATCCGTAATCGAAACACCACCACCAAACAGGCAGCCGGTCACTACAAAAATTTCTACATTTAGCGATGAGGTAATTAGAGATGCTGTACATCATGAATTAATGAGAGGCGGCCAAGCCTTTTTTGTACATAATAGAGTAGCAGATATCGAACACTTTGCTAATAATATTATGCGACTCGTACCTGATGCAAGAGTTACTTATGCACACGGACAAATGGATGGTCCTACATTAGAGAAAGTAATGTTACGCTTTATCCAAGGAGAATATGATGTATTGGTTTCTACTAATATTATTGAATCAGGTCTAGATATTCCGAATGCAAATACTATCATCGTTAATCAAGCACATATGTTTGGTTTATCCGACTTGCATCAAATGAGAGGCCGAGTGGGACGTTCCAATAAAAAAGCCTACTGCTATTTATTAACTCCACCAACTATCGGACTGTCTTCTGATGCTCGTAAAAGATTATCTACTTTAGAAGAATTCTCTGATTTAGGTGATGGATTTAAAGTAGCTATGAGAGACCTCGACATTCGAGGAGCAGGAGATTTATTAGGAGGGGAACAATCTGGGTTTATTAATGATTTAGGTTTCGACACTTTTAATCACATCCTAGAAGAGGCGGTTCAAGAAATCAAACAAACAGAATTTGCTGACCTATTTAAAGAAGAGCTCCAAGCACAAACTGTTAGTGTAAATACTGTCATTGAAACCGACTTTGAGATCTTAATTCCTGATTCTTATGTCTCTAGTATCTCTGAAAGATTAAACCTATACATGAGAGCAGATAAACTCAAGAATGAAAAAGAGATTGAAAAATTCTCCAAAGACTTACAAGATCGATTTGGCCCCATGCCACAGCCTGTAGTAGATCTATTAAAAACCGTAAGAATGAGATGGGTGTCACAAAAGTTGGGAATTGAGAAGCTTATTCTTAAAAATGATATGCTAAAAGCCTATTTATTAGAGCATACGCAGGCATCTTATTATCAATCTGAAGAATTTGGTAAAATTTTGATGTATGTTCAATCACATCCAAAAATTTGTCAGATAAAGGAGACAAAAAAGCGTTTAATACTTAATATAGAAGAAGTTACAGACATAAATAGGGCGTTAGAAGTATTACATATTCTAGAGAAATAAGGACTTTATTTTTAAAAATATTCACACTTTTACTTTTTGGGTACAATTATTGGATAATTGTTTTTGGATGACGTTTCACGACGGTGAGGAAACGCTTTTTTTGAAATTACTTTACACTTAACTGTGTATTTAAAAAATAGAGATCTGAATATCATGAGCAAAAGGAATCTTCTTTATTTGGCTTCTGCATTGATATCTGCACTTGTAGTATCAGGATGTGCAAAAAGTTCAAAACCTGACGCTAACAATCCAGGAGGCTATAGTACAATGACTGGTTTAGAGTATAACGGAAAGGATGACAATACTTTCTCTGTACGCCAATACAACGGTATGCCAGAAGTACCAAACATGCGTTACATTGAGGGTGGACGTTTCGTATTAGGTTCATACGAAGAGGACTTAATGAAATCTCGTGATAATGTAGAAAGAACTGTATCAGTAGCATCGTTCTGGATGGATGAAACAGAAGTAGCAAACGTTCACTGGTTAGAATATTTACATTATGTAAGTACTGACTCATCAGTATCAGGTGTATCTTACGAAGAGGCACTTCCAGATACAACAGTATGGGCAGAACAACTAGCATTTAACGATCAGTATGTAGATCACTACTTACGTTACCCTGGTTTCCGTTTCCACCCAGTAGTAGGTATTACATGGACTCAAGCTCAAAACTTCTGTGCATGGCGTACAAACGTTGTTAATAAGAACTTAGCAATTAACAATGGTACTGATGAAGAAGCAGAAGCTGCAGAAAACGGTGAACCAATTCCATTAGAGTCAGGTGTTGTATTACCAGCATTCCGTCTTCCTACTGAAGCAGAATGGGATTATGCATCACAAGCTTTGATTGGTTTACAAGATATCGACGAAAACTACTCTGAGCGTCGTATCTACCCTTGGTCAGGTCACTCAGTTCGTAACCCTTACGGTGAGCACATGGGTGATATGATGGCAAACTTCAAACGTGGTCGTGGTGACTACGCTGGTATCGGTGGTAAGTTGAATGACGGTGCGATGATTACTTCATGGATCTATGACAACCCTCCAAACGATTTCGGTTTATACAACATGGCTGGTAACGTTTCAGAATGGGTTGAAGATATCTACCGTCCACTTTCATACTCTGATATGGATGATTTAAACCCAGTTCGTAAGAATGACTACTTAGATGGTCCTGAACACGGTTACAACTACCAATCATACGGTTATGTACGTCAGTACAATACGTTCATCTCGAACTCTATCCGTGTATACAAAGGTGGTTCATGGAAAGACGTTGCTTACTGGATGGCAGCAGGTACTCGTCGTTTCTTAGATCAAGATTCAGCAACAGCAACTATCGGTTTCCGTTGTGCAATGATCAACCCGGGTGAAAACTAGAATTCACATCGCCTAAAGCGATTAAAATATAAGAGTCCTTACTTCAGCAATGGAGTAAGGACTTTTTTTTATGTACAAGAAATAACCACTTTGAAAGAAATTGTAATTACTCCTCTACATCATCAGTTTCAAGCATTTATTTTTTATTACCAACTCCCCTATTCTTCTTAACGTTTTTTCTTCAAATTCTTCTTTAATATTGTTTCATTCTTCATAAGAAAAACCTTACTTTCGTAGTTTGTAAATAAGCTAAATTTGATTGATTTAGCGTAGCTTTCTACTTTTAGAAAGTTGTTTTGAAAACCTTTGGATAGCGCGGTATACCATGGTGAATATCACACAAAAAATCGCTCAACTGCTGAGCATTTCAGAGAAGCAAGTGTCTGCGACACTTGAATTGTTAGATGATGGAGCTACAGTTCCATTTATCTCTCGATATAGAAAAGAGGTAACGGGAAGTTTGGACGAAGTGCAGGTAGCAGAAATCCGAGATAAAGCCCAACAACTTAGAGAACTCGAAAAACGTAAAGAGAGTATTCTAAAAAGTATTGAAGATCAAGGCAAACTAACAGATGCTTTAAAAAATAAAATTCTTGCCACTGAAACAATGTCAGTGCTAGAAGATTTGTACCTTCCTTACAAACCAAAACGTAAGACTAGAGCTAGTATCGCAAAAGAAAGAGGATTAGAACCTTTAGCAGATACTATTGCTTCACCAGACTTATCTACAGATATTGTTGAAGAAGCAAAAAAATACATCGATCCAGAAAAAGACGTTACAGATGTAGAAAAAGCTTTAGCTGGGGCAAGAGATATTATTGCAGAACGCCTGAATGAAGACCAGGAAACTAGAGCAGAAATGCGTAAGCTATTTATGAAAAAAGGTAGCTTCAAAGCAAAAGTAATTCCTGGTAAAGAAAATGAAGGTGCAAAATATAAAGATTACTTCGACTGGACAGAAAATGTTGAAAAAGCTCCATCACACAGAGTTTTAGCAATGAGAAGAGCAGAAAAAGAGATGATCATCTCTTTAGATTGTTCACCAGAAGAAGAAGATGCATTATTCTTATTAGAAGATCTACATGTAGATCAGAGAACTCCATCAGCAGATCAAATTCAATTAGCAGTAAAAGATGCTTATAAAAGACTTCTGAAGCCATCAATGGAAACAGAATCTCGTTTAGCGTCAAAGAAAAATGCTGATGAAGAAGCTATTGGTGTTTTTGCTGAAAACTTACGTCAGTTATTATTAGCAGCTCCATTAGGACAAAAAAGAGTATTGGCATTAGACCCTGGTTTCCGTACAGGTTGTAAAGTAGTTTGCTTAGATCGTCAAGGAAAACTGTTAGAAGATGCTGTAATCTACCCTAACGAACCTCAAAGAAAAGTAGCTGAGTCTGCTGCATTGATTTCTCATTTAGTAGCTAAACACAATATCGAGGCGATTGCTATAGGTAATGGTACGGCTAGTAGAGAAACAGAATCTTTTGCGAGAAACTTAGGATTATCAGGTGTACAAATAGTTGTTGTCAATGAAAGTGGAGCATCTATTTACTCTGCATCTGAAACAGCTAGAGATGAATTCCCTGATAAAGATGTAACAGTAAGAGGTGCAGTTTCTATTGGTAGAAGATTAATGGATCCACTTGCTGAACTTGTAAAAATTGATCCTAAATCAATCGGCGTAGGTCAATACCAACATGATGTAGACCAAACGGCTTTAAAAGGAAGTTTGGATGACGTTGTGATGAGTTGTGTAAACGCAGTAGGTGTAGAAGTGAACACAGCGAGTAAAGAATTACTTTCGTACGTTTCAGGATTAGGTCCAAGTATCGCAAAAAATATTGTGGACTTTAGAAATGAAAATGGTGCATTTACATCTAGAGCACAACTAAAGAAAGTACCTCGTTTAGGACCAAAAGCATTCGAACAGTGCGCAGGTTTCTTAAGAATCAGAGATGCTAAAAATCCATTGGATTCTAGTGCGGTTCACCCAGAAAGCTATGATATAGTTAAGAAAATGGCTGGAAATCTTGGTGTAACTGTTAAGGAGTTAATGGCGGACGAAAACTTCCATAAGCAGATTAAGTTAGAAGATTACGTAACAGACACTGTTGGTCTTCCTACTTTAACTGATATTCTAAAAGAATTAGGCAAACCAGGCCGTGACCCTCGTGAGAAATTTGAAGCATTCCAATTCCAAGAAGGCGTTGAAAAAATCTCAGACCTTTCAATTGGTATGAAGCTTCCAGGTATTGTAACAAATATTACAAACTTCGGTGCATTCGTAGATATTGGTGTTCACCAAGACGGACTTGTTCACTTAAGTCAAATGGCTGATCGCTATATTTCTGATCCTAATGAAGTAGTGAAAGTACACCAAAAGGTACAAGTTGTAGTCACAGACGTAGATATTGCAAGAAAAAGAATTGCTTTATCTATGAAAGGAATGGACGGTAACTCATCTGCTTCAAGAGGATCAAAAGGCAAGCCGAATACAAATAAGCGTCCTTCTTCTCAAAGACAAAATAAGAGAGAAGAAAACGACGAAAACATGTCTATGGCTGATAAATTAGCGATGTTACAAAATCGTTTCAAATAAACAACAAGGATGCCTGTGCCTAAAAAGTACAGGCATTTTTTCATATTACTCTTACTGTCTCAACATATGATCGCATATAAAGAAAAAGTTGAAGCATGTGTTCAACAAATACAGACACTAATAGACGGATTTCAACCTGAAGTAGGTATCGTTTTAGGTACGGGCCTAGGTGGGTTAGTAGAAGAATTTGACATAAAATACGACTTAGCCTACGAGAAACTAAATGATTTTCCATTATCAACTGTTGAGTCTCATAAAGGGCGACTAATCTTTGGCTATTTTAATGGTAAAAAGATTGTAGCTATGCAGGGTCGTTTTCATTTCTACGAAGGGTATGATATGAAGACTGTTACATTCCCTATTCGAGTATTAAAACTACTAGGAATCAAAGCATTGGTTATTTCTAATGCAGCAGGAGGTATCAACCCTAAGTACAATAAAAGTGATTTGATGATCTTAAATGATCATATCAATCTAATGACAGCGAATCCTTTAACAGGTACTAATATCAATGAATGGGGAGACCGTTTCCCAGATATGTTTGAGCCATACGACACTCAACTAAGAGAGCTTGCCAACCAAGTGGTAAAAGAAAATAATCTTCCTGTACATGAAGGCGTTTATGCTGCAGTAACAGGCCCTAACTTGGAAACAAAAGCTGAATATAAATACTTAAGCATTATTGGTGCGGATGTAGTCGGAATGTCTACAGTACCAGAAGTAATTGTTGCCGTACAAATGAAGCTCCCAGTGTTTGCAGTATCTGTAGTAACAGACCTTTGTTACGAAGGAGCTTTAAAACCTGTTCAATTGGAAGAAATCCTAGAAAACGCTCGTAATGCGGAACCTCATTTGTCTAAATTAATTGGTGGAATTATACAAAAATTCTAAATTAATTGTTAACTTATTCAAATAAGCACGTTAATTGCGTAGTTAAACCTAAGAGTTTACGGAACAATACTTCTTTACTACTTATACCATAAAACTTAATCATGGATAAGAAATTATCGGCTTTATTGCCTCTTGACCTTACTTATATCGATGATGCAATCATCAAATATTCTCTAACAGCCTCACCTGTTTTTTTAGTAGAGAAAATTATTCTATTGCATATCCTCACTGATAATTCAGCAAGTGAAGAGGTAGAATACAACGGCAAATTGCTTACAAGAAAAGACATGGCAGAGCAAAAAATGCGTGACCTTGTTGAGAAGCATGCCAATTTGAATGATCGTAATATTACTTTTGAATATATTATAACAGAAGCTAAAGATGTCACATCTGAAATATTAAAGGCTTCTAAGAAACATAAAGTAGACCTTATAATAGCAGGTAAAAAGAATATCGCAGAGGGTAGTGGTAATATTGCCAGACTACTAACTAGATATGCTTTCTGTACAGTACTTACGGTATCTGAAAACCCTCAAGTACCTATCAAAAAGGCTATTATTCCTATTGATTTCTCTGAAATGTCGAAAAGAGCAATGCTGGAAGGTATTGAAATCGCTAAGAGAAACCATATGGAGTTAATCATCTTGCATATCTATGCACTTCCTACCGGTTATCATACTTCTGGTAAAACTCCGGAAGAGTATGCTTCTGTACTTCACCTCCATGCCGAAAAGAGGTGTAAGAACTTTTTAAAGCAGTTTGATATGGAAGGTGTGAAGTATAAAATCAGACTTCACTTTGATTTATATGGTAACAATGAAGCGAAGATCATCTCAAATATTTCTCTAGTAGAAGATGCTGATCTAATTGTTATGGGATCAAGAGGACGTTCTGCATTAGCAGCTACATTTATTGGCAGTACTACTGAAAACTTAATGAAGCAACATAATACAACCGTTTCAACATTAGTGGTAAAAGACCGCGTGAGAAACCTAGGTTTATTTGGTGCATTATTAGAGATATAATCGAAGGACACTTTTTAAATAACTCTTCAAAGTGTGAGTCGTTACATTTTGAAGAGTTTTATTTTTTATATACTAACGTAAATATTTTTTTCTGCAACTTTCAACTATTCTTATGGAATCGCTTTTTACAACTGCTGGGTTAATCAGCCTTGTAACATTAACTCTTTTAGAAATTGTTCTAGGCATTGACAATGTGATTTTCATTTCGATTGTCAGTAGTAAATTACCTAAAGAACAACAGGATAAAGCTAGAAATCTAGGAATTATCCTTGCCTTATTTGTACGTATTGCTTTGTTATTTTCAATTTCATGGTTAGTGGGATTAGAGGACCCTCTTTTTACCATTCCATTTGTTGAGCATTTAGATGTAGACGGAGCATTAAGTGGAAGAGATTTAATCTTGCTTTGTGGTGGACTCTTCTTAATTGCAAAAACAACAAGTGAAATCCATAACAATGTAGAAGGAGACCCTGAAGAAGAAATGCAAGTCAAAAGAGTCAAGTCTCTATGGAGTGGTGTTTTACAAATTGTCATGATTGATATTGTATTCTCATTCGACTCTATCCTCACCGCTGTTGGACTTGTAAAAGAGATTGAAATCATGATTACTGCAGTTGTAATCTCATTAGGTATAATGCTTTTCTTCTCCAAGAAGATTGCCCAATTTGTTGATAGTAACCCTACCATAAAAATGCTTGCATTATCATTCTTAGTAATGATCGGGTTCTTATTAGTCATCGAAGCCTTTGGGGTACATGTTCCAAAAGGCTATGTATATTTCGCTATGGCATTTGCCTTTATTGTTGAGCTATTAAATATCAGAAGTAGAAAGAAAAACCCAAATAGGACTAAACTTGCTCATCAACAACATAACATTACAGAATCATAGAATATGATCATAAAAATAAAGCCCCTGACCTATCAAGATCAGGGGCTTTTTATATGGAATCAAAACTGAATTATACAGTCATGATATCTTTTTCTTTAGCTACAAATACAGCATCGATTTTTGCAGTGTATTTGTTTGTTAAATCTTGAACTGAAGCTTCAGCATCTTTGATTGCATCTTCAGAAGCACCATCTTTTAATAACTTTTTCAAGCCATCGTTAGTGTCCTTACGAGCATTACGAATACTGATTTTACCTTTTTCAATTTCAGATTTCACCTTTTTAACTAATTCACGACGACGCTCTTCAGTTAAAGGAGGCATGTTAATACGAACTTGCTCACCGTCATTAATTGGGTTAACACCTAAATCAGAATCACGGATTGCCTTTTCGATTTCAGCCAACATATTTTTCTCCCAAGGTTTGATCACTACAGAGTGAGCATCAGGAGTAGAAGCTGAAGCTACTTGGTTAATAGGAGTTGGAGCACCATAATAGCTAACTATTAAACCATCCAACATTGACGCAGAAGCTTTACCTGCACGAATTTTTTGTAATTCGTTTTCAGTATGGCTGATGGCTTTATCCATCATTTCTTTCGCGTCATCTAGGTACATTCCTATTTCCTCTTCCATTGTTATATTTTTTTTGATTATAAAAATCGATTATATAAAATTCTAATTTACGATACAATTGTACCCACTTGCTCTCCTGACATTAACTCAAATAAGTTGTTTGGCTTATTCATGTCAAATACAATGATAGGTAAATCATTTTCTTTACAAAGTGTAAACGCTGTAAGGTCCATGATCTTTAAGTTCTTTTGAAGAGCCTCATCAAAAGTTAACTCATCAATTTTTTCTGCATTAGGGTCTTTTTCAGGATCTGCAGTGTAGATACCGTCAACACGAGTACCTTTTAATACAACATCTGCATCAATTTCAACAGCTCTCAAAGATGCTGCAGAATCTGTTGTAAAGTATGGGTTACCTGTTCCCGCTCCAAAGATAACAACACGACCTTTTTCTAAGTGACGTACTGCTCTTCTTCTAATAAAAGGTTCACAAACTTGATCCATTTGTATACCTGACATCAAACGTGTATAGACACCTTCGCCTTCTAAAGCACTTTGTAGTGCCATACCGTTGATTACAGTAGCCAACATTCCCATGTGGTCACCCTGTACTCTATCGATACCCATTTTGCCGGCTTGCATGCCTCTAAAAATGTTTCCTGCACCGATTACAATAGCGACTTCCACTTTTTCGTCTACTACTTTTTTAATTTCTTTTGCATATTGTTCCAAACGCTTTGGATCAATACCGTATTGTTGCTCACCCATTAGGGCTTCACCACTTAACTTAAGGAGAACTCTTTTGAATTTCATATATGGCAATTTGAAGTTTTGCAAATATAAAAAAGTCAAGGAAATGATGTTATAAAATATGCACCTTATCTAAAAACTTATCATATTGCAATACAATAATATAGCATTTTTCGTACAAGTTACCATTTAAATATGTTATCAATTAATAAATTTATACTGCTTTTTTCTCTGTTTTTTATCTCAAACTTCACCGTTTTTTCTCAAGAGAAAGCACCATTCAGAAGATGTGGTAATACGTTACATGCCCCTACCCATATATCTGCTTTACCTCAAACTTTCTCTCAAGCTCGTTATTTTGAGAACGTAGAACGCTTCTACCAGGCCAATTTACCAACGGTTGTACATGTTATTTACACTACAGAAAATGCTAACATTGGAACCGGTGATAACATTAGTTCTGATCAAATTTGGTCACAGATTATAACAACTAACAAAGATTGGAACAGAGATAATTCCAACAAAGAGCAAACTTTAGAAGAATTCAAATCTGTCGCATCCAACATGCAAGTCAACCTCAAAATGGCATTGTATGATGAAGGTGGAAATACAATGGAAGAACCTGGTGTAAATAGATTCTACAAACACCCTGGTTCTAAAGGATATTTTACTACAAGTGAAGTAGATAAAATCATCTCAGATAATATCTGGAACCCTGAAAAGTATATCAATATCTGGGTTATCAAATTATCCGGAGATTTATTAGGCTATGCTTATTTTCCGAATTTTCTAGAATTAGGTGGACTAAGATGGGTTAGCCAGGGAGAATTAGCTTCAGATGATATTGATGGTGTTGTGATTAATACGGAATACTTTGGTTCTAATGAGTTTGGAGGAGATTACAACCTCGACTACCCATTTCACTTAGGTAGAACAACAACACATGAGTTAGGACACTATTTAGGTATCCTACATCCATGGGGAGTTGGTAATGCAGGTAACTGTGGTGGAGATGCCTATGTTGATGAAAACGGAAATGAGAAAACTCCAAAAGACGACTTTTGTGATGACACACCAAGAGTCAACGGAACACATGCTGACAATCCAAATAATATCATTTTTTGTGATCAGGATACAGAATTTCTGACACAGTATTTATGTGATACGGAAAACTTCTCATCATCGATGTATCAAAATTTCATGGATTATACGAACGATTCTTGTATGACGCTTTTCACTTCTGATCAGAGATACAGAGTTGATACTGTATTAACCTTATCTCCTGCTCGTAGAACATTAAATGAAGGAGCACCAGATGTAAGTATCACCATGGAAGACAGTAAAACTGTTTCGAATACAGAATACAATGAAATCTTTTGGCAGTCAGAAGTCAATAATTCAGAAATTGATATAGCTGGTTATATTGTAGAAAGAGAAGTAGATGGTAATGGATATCAATACATCTCTACGATCTTAAGCAATACTATTCGATCATATAAAGATGTACTTCCATCGGCTAGCTACACTTCAAAGAAAATTTCATATAAAGTATATGCTGTAAACTCATCTGGCTTCTCTATGGGTTCTAATGTTGTTAGCATTACCAATGGTGTAGTTGGAATAGATAAAATCACAAAAGATGCATTTAAAATCTACCCTAATCCTTCCACAGGTATCTTTACAGTCAATCTTCAAGACTATGTAAGTCAAAATGGCCTTCTTGAAGTCTATTCTACCACAGGAAAGGTGATTTATAGTAGAAATATTTCTGTAAATGAGACGATAATTGAGGTTGACCTTTCCAAGCAAAGTAGAGGAACTTATATTATGCGATTTAGTAGTGACCTTGGGATCTTCACACAGAGGTGTATCAAAAACTAAAAAAATATATCAGGCTATCTTAAAAAGGTAGCCTTTTTTTTTGCTATCTCAATAACAAGGCATTTACATCCGAAGTCAAATCATTTACCTCAGGGCACATTACACAGGAAATGAATTTTGTATTCTTTATTTCCATTCCTATCTTCACGTCCACAAACTCTCAGAAACTCAATATTATTTTACCTTACAAAAAAGTGATGAAAAAACTTATACTATTGTGTCTACTAATTTCTCATGTTTCTTTTGGACAAAGCAAACTAGTAAGTCAAACCATTGGAAAAATCGACATTCAAGAAGATACAGTAAAATCTGTATTCGATTGGATCGTAAAAAACATCAAATATGATGTCAACAAACTTCAGAAAATTAAAAATGGTAAAAGTCCTACCGGTAAAATGAAGTTCTATACCACAAATGAGCGTAATGTTTATCTTATTGATCAAGTAGTAAAGAAAAAAGCTGGAGTATGCCAAGATTACTCTTTATTACTGGATGTGATTATGAAGGAACTGGGTTATGAATCATATATCATCAAAGGATATACTAAAAGGAAAGATGGTTCGATTGGAGGTGCTTTTGGACATACTTGGAATGCTATTAAAGTGAATGGAGAATGGAAGCTATACGATCCAACTTGGGGTGCAGGAACAGTAGAGAATGGTAAAAAATTTCATCAGAATTACGATCTCAATTGGTACGATGTAGCTCCTGAAAAAATGATTGAAAGACATATGCCTTATGATCCCATTTGGCAATTATTGGATACTCCTTACACTTATGAAAACTTCAATAAAAACACCATTCCCACTCCACAAGAACCAAAATATGACTACAATACTCTTATAGCAGAGCATCTAAAAAAAGATGATAAGAGTAGAATGGAAGCGGAAGTAGCTAGATCAGAAGAATTAGGCAATACGATAAACCTCGTGAAAGAATGGAGAAAGTTAACTCTTCGAAATATGAGTATCCATGGTGTTACAAGCAACAGAGAACTCTTAGAAAAAGGAAAAGAAGCGGGAAGTAATGCTATCGAAGGTTTCAACTTCTATGTTGAAGCGAGAAATAAACACTTTAAAGGAAAAAAGTGGTCTGCAGTAAATGCCAAGGCAAAACTTGTCGAAGCCAAAGATAATATTGAAATCGCTTATGATATCTTCAATAATATCGACGTTGATGAACCTGAATTAAAAATGAAAATCAACGAATACATCGACAAATTTAAGCAGATAAAACAAAAGATAGACGAAGGGTTGGTATACATTAAAGATATGAAAGGAATCTAACCTTTATTGAATAAAAAAGGGAGCTTAATGTTAATCAATTAAGCTCCCTTTTTCTAATTTATTCTTAGTGATGTCCACCACCTGATGGAGCCGAATTACTATTCCCAACAGGCCCATTATCTTTTACAAAGAACCATAATACAGCTGAAATCGCTAATGAAATGGACGCAATGTAGAACATCAACGTTTTATCTTCTGCTTCTGCTAAGATACCACCAATGAAAGCTGAAACGGCTAATTGTGGTAATACTACAGATAAGTTAAAGATACCCATAAAGAAGCCCATTTTTGCTTTTGCTACTTTTTCTGACATAATCGCAAATGGAAGAGATACTGTTGCTGCCCAACCAATACCTAGAATAACCATCATCCCATAAATCATATATTCTGATGTACCCCCTAGGAAAATCATCCCTGCATATCCAACAGCCATAATAGCAATACAAATAGCATGGGTTTTCACTCGACCTATTTTATGTGTAATAGGCTCTAAAATGAAGGCCGGTAGAACTGCTGCAACAGCATTAAAGATTAGAAAAGACCAGTTAATTACAGAGCCAACTTCTTTACTACTAAAATCCGGGTATTCTTGTTGTACATAAGCAAACATAAATACAAACATCGTTTGAATCCCTACCCAAGTAGGTGCATGAGCCAGTAATACCTTTACAAAACCTGTAATATCTGTTTCTTTTCTTCCTCCTTCTTCGTTGTTTTCTTCACCTTGACTTAACTCTTCTGGTTCTTCAATGAAGAATACCGGAATCACAGAAAAGACGAAGACTAAAATAACACCTACATAGATCAATTCAATGTTGCCTAATACAGAACCAATGAAATATGCTAATACACCAAAAGTACCTGAGATCGTTTGCATCCAAGTATACCCTTTTGTTACTGTATCATCTGTTGTTACATCAGCTATTATTGATCTTGTCGGGTTAAAGCTAATATTTATAGATAGATCTAAAATTAGTGCTACTGCAATAGCTACATAAATAGACGCTGGTACTTGTCCTTCTCCAAGCTCACTGGCAGCTTTTGTTGGTTCAAAACCCAAAGCATCTGAAATTACATGGATATTGGGCAATGCTAATAGCATTAAAGCAGTTAATACACCCCCAATTAATATAAATGGTCTTCGTCGACCGCCTAGAAACCACACTTTATCTGAAGCCAAACCAGCTAAAGGCTGACCAATAATACCTGCAATTGGACCCGCTGCCCATACAATACCTACTTCATGAATATCAAAACCATATTTAGTATTTAAAATCCAGCTTAATGCGGCTATTTGAATGGATAAAGCAAAACCCATCGCGGTTGATGGTAAACTTAAAATTACAAAGAATGAAGATTTTAATTTTTTCTGTATTTCTAGCATATCATTTAATTATTTATAGGCATTAAAGTTCTGTTGTTTATTTCATTTTCATTTCTCAAACAAATATATGTAGTCAAAGCACTGAAATAAGTGATATTTAGCATATAATAGGATATAAATTGATAATTTTAAATAACAACGGGTTGCATAAAACGTTTTAAAAAAAATATTTTTTATTTTAGGTAGATATGCCAGTGAAATTCAAATATTGCTTTCTACATATCGTATTTTTTATATCTCTTTGGTGTAATGCACAAGATGCTTTCATACACCATTGGACTACAAAAGACGGATTACCACACAACTTCATTTATCATCTAAAAGAAGATAACAATGTGCTATGGATTGGTACGGATGATGGGTTAAGTATATTTAATGGTCATTCGTTTAAAACTTACAGTACTAAGGATGGTCTTAAGTCCCCTTATGTTATTGGGTTTAATAGAAATTATAGTGACTCACTTTTCTTATTTACCTGGAAAGGCGGTATCCATGTATTTAACACTGAACAAGATTCTATACATACCTATCCATATCTACAACATAAAGCAGCCAATAAACTTCATAAAGGAATTGTATTATCAGATGACGTTTATGGGTGGCAATGGAGCTACATTTATCATTTCAATACCAATACAAAAAAAGGATATAAACTATCACCCTATTCTAAACAAGAAAATGGAAAAAAGGAATTATTCTTTTCAGTTAATAAACCCGTACCCCATTATATTATAAAGAAAACAACGTTAGTTCCTATTAATCTTGTTCGATTCCAAAATAAAATATTGGTCATGGGATATGATACACAAGGCTTAAAAGTATTGGACGGTAATAAAGTAACTGACGACTTCTTTGAAAATGCTTTAGGTGATATAGTATTATCCTGTGCTAACCAAGCCAAAGATGGAGGCTTGATAGTTGGTACAATGGGGAAGATCATCAAACTCTCACCAAGAGGCATTATACAAGACACGTTCGATTTCGATCCTGCCTTTTATGCTAGTGATGTCTATGAATTATCTACTGGTGATATGGTCGCATCCATTAATAAGACCATGGATCATCAGAAAAATATTTTGATCAAAAAGAAGAGTAAAAAAATTATTGAACTAGAAAAATTGGTCAAAAGTAAATCTTCAAGTTCTTCATTATTAGTTGATAAAAAAGATCGTATTTGGGTTTCTACACAAGGTGATGGTCTGTTTCTTATACATAACACCGAATGTAGATACATTGGTATTGAAGACCTTTCTATACCTCACATTCTTTCTATCAATGAGCAAAATGACTCTACCATCTTATTCTCTACTACCAACCAAGTTTATGAATACAACACTAACGAAGAAGAACTTAAAATAAAATATCCTGCTAAAAGAGCCATAGTCAATATTTTTGAAGATAAATCTATTGCATTTACCTCGAATAAAGGGTCTATATTTGAAAGTGGAGATTCTATCGATATTCAGTATTCTAAATATGTAGGAAGAAATTATGGAGGCCGTTGGTTTATAGAAGAAGATACTTTAAAGGTATTTGATCAAAAAAATAAGATCATCAAAGCTTTCCATAAATTTCCTGAAGGTAAAATTACACAGCCCAAGATATCACAAGCTATCATTAGTGATTCTTCATTATGGATCGCCACAAAGGGAGCTTTAAGTTATTATGATTATTCCCCCAATTATAAGCTGACTTCTGTAAATGTTTGGATTGAGCAATTAGAAAGTGGAGAACGTATCAATGATATTCTCTTAGACCCACAAGATACTTTGCTGTGGGTGGCTACCAATTATAGTCTTTATACATTAGATGCTAATCGCCCTAAAGAAGCTCTACTACAGAAAATTTCTTCTATGGAAAATACAAACTGTACCAAGCTGTACAAAGATCACTTTGGGCAGCTTTGGGTAGGAACTTCAAATGGCCTATGTGTATTAAGAAACGGAAATTTAAAGAGACGATATAACAAGTCGTCAGGTCTTATTAGTAATTACATTACTGAAATATTTGAGTCATCTGATCATAACCTTTGGATTGGTACACACCAAGGAATTATGTCGATGCCTAACAACAAGATTGCTCTGCCTATTGCTCCTCCAACGGTACATTGGAAAGACAAAGTTTATAAATCACACAGTAAATATAGTACTATACAACTGCCTCTAGTTGCCAATTCATTAAGTGAAATGGAGTCTATTCGATTGCAATATAAAATTGGAAAAGCAGGCGACTGGATCAACTTTACATATACCGACAGATTAAATATTACCAATAAGTCTCCCGGAGAGTATCCCCTTTTCTTAAGAGGTAAAACGATTGGTTCAGAATGGAGTAAACCTTCTAAAAGTGCACTAATCATTAATGGTTATTTCTGGGAAAGTAACATTTTTAAGGTGAGTATAATTCTGATCTTACTGAGCGGTATTATTTACTATTCTAACATTAAGATTAAAGAAGAAAAACTCAAATCTGATAAGCTGAAAGAAATTATTCGCTCAAGGGCGGAAACTCAGAAGAAGTTAGCAAGGATCAGGAAGGAAATTGCACAAGACTTCCACGATGAGATGGGTAATAAACTCGCTAGTATCACAGTGCTTGCCGATTTAGCATCTATGAAACTAAAAGGAAAAGATGCTGATACAGAAAAAATCCTTCTTAGAATTGAAGGACAATCCAAGTCATTGTATAATGGAACACGAGATTTCATCTGGTCGATTGATGCGAAAAATGACGAGCTAGGAATGATCTACGATTACATTAAAGATTTTGGTGAAGAGTTTTTTGATGAGTTAGAAATTCGATATCATTCTAAAAAGAATATTTCACATAACACCGAACAACTTACTCTCCCCCATTCTTGGAGTTTACAATTGGTCTTGATTTTTAAAGAAGCCATGACCAACATCGCCAAATATGCACAAGCAAAACATGTGTATTTATCCATTATTGAGAGTGATGATGATATGATAAGAATTGAAGTAAAAGATGATGGATTAGGTTTCGACATTCCCGATAAAAGCAAAGGAAATGGCCTAAAAAACATGAAATCTAGAGCTAAAAAAATAACTGGAAGTAGTTTTGATATTGAGAGTGAGGAGGGTAAAGGCACTTCAGTTTTTATCACTTTTTCAAGGAAGTTCGGTAATTACGAATAAAAACTACCCGAAAGGGTAGTACGGAGTATTGCATATTCAAGTACCTTTGAAATAATGAATCGTTAAGCAGTACAAATCCGGACTATAACCCTCAACTGAGTTGGGGAACTCATTCTTATTGTTGAAATTCAAAAAAGAGGTGACATCTATAATTGTTTCACCTCTTTTTTTTTATTACTATAGGGATATGAAAAAGATTATCATCGTAGAAGACAATAAAGATGTTCAAGAAGCATTTCAATTGCTAATAGAAACAAAAACGTCTAACTACCAAGTTATCAAAGCCTATGATACTTGTGAAGATGCAATTGAAAACCTTGAAACTGATTTACCCGACATCGTATTAATGGATATTGATTTACCCGGAATGAATGGAATTGAGGGAACTAGACATATTCGTCAAAATTTACCTCGAACAGACATCTTAATTATTTCGGTACATGAAAATAGTCAATATGTATTTGATGCTTTGTGTGCAGGTGCCACAGGTTACATCACTAAAAACAGTAATCATACACAGCTGTTAAGAGCATTAGATGAAGTTTCTGCAGGCGGTGCTCCCATGAGTACACATATTGCCAAACTAGTAGTTAAATCATTTAGAAGAGAAAGTGAGTCTCCACTAACAAGTAGGGAAACAGATGTTCTTAACCTTTTAGCAGAAGGTAAAAGTTATATGGATATTGCAGATCAAATTTCAGTATCTAAGGACACCGTTAAATTCCACATTAAAAATATATACCTAAAACTGCAAGTATCAAACAAGATCGAAGCAGTTACCAAAGCAAAAAGCGAAGGATTTATTTAGCCCTAAAGAAAAGTATAAGCATAAAAAAAAGCAGTTTGAAAAATTAAGTTTTTCAAACTGCTTTTTTAGAATAGAAGCAAAAATTACTTTGCAGCCCACTCAGCTTTTACAGCCTCAACGTCAACTTTCTTGATTACTGGCTTAGCATTCATACGTTGGATAGTATTTACACGCTTAAGAGCAATCGTCTTGTTTCTTCTACTCTTTCTAATAAGTTTTGTATATCCCATGACTATATTTTATTAAATCAATTACAAAGTTTAGATCATAATCCTAAAATTATGAGCGTGCAAATTTAACTTATATCTATCTATTGTTCAAGTCATTTACACAATAGATATCTAAAAAAATCATTTTTTTTAAACAAAAGTGCTTTAATGCTACTGTTTTTCAATATTTTATCGAAAATAAATAATTGTTATTCTTTAATTTTTAACTTTTCAATTGATGACATCAGAGCAAAATAACTTCAAAATTGAAACGGAAAGACTATTACTTACAGAATTCTCCATAGATGACGCACGTCCTTTTTATGATATGAACAATGATACTGAAGTGATGAAGTACACTGGTGATCACCCTTTTATTTCTGTTGATGAGGCTAAAAAGTTTATACTTCAATATACAGCATACAATGAATTTAAAATGGGACGATGGACTGTGAGAAGGAAAAGCGATAATGCTTATCTAGGATGGTGTGGCCTAAAGCTTCACCCTGATACAAAAGAAGTTGATTTAGGTTTTAGGTTGATCAGAAAATATTGGAATAAAGGTTATGCAACCGAAGCAGGGCTTTCTTGCCTTGAATGGGGTAAATCACAGAATATCAATAAAATTATTGCTCGATGTCACCATGAAAATATAGCATCGCAAAAGGTTATTGCTAAACTTGGTTTTCAATTTTTAAAATCCTTCGAAGAAAATCAAAATGAGTGGTATCAATATCAAATTGAATTTTAGTAAATTCATCGCTCAAAAGTAAAAAAACAATGGCAGGAAGTAAGAAACAGAAATATTATGTTGTTTGGTCAGGTGGGACTCCAGGGATTTACTCCTCATGGGCAGACTGTCAAAAACATGTTCAAGGTGTAAAAGGAGCAAAATATAAATCATTTGACTCCAAAGCAGATGCAGAATTGGCCTTTAAGAGCGACCCTGCCAAATATATATTTAAAAAGAAAGATGGAAAAACTGCTCCCAAAGCTTATGATCCATCAGTTGGTCTTCCTATCACTAACAATAGTATAGCGGTAGATGCTGCCTGCAGCGGTGCCAGAGGTCCTATGGAGTATAGAGGCGTATGGATTGAAACAGGACAACAATTGTTTATTAAAGGCCCATATGAAGATGGCACCAATAATATTGGAGAGTTTTTAGGCATCGTACATGCATTGGCCTACCTAAAACAACACGGTTATGATAGTACTATCATTTATACAGATAGTAGAACAGCGATGAAATGGGTAAGAGATAAAAAAATTAAAACTACCCTACCTAAAAATGATAAAAACGCAGTTCTTTTTGAGTATATTGATAGAGCAATAAATTGGCTAGAAAACAATACCTACATGAACCCAATCAGAAAATGGGAAACAAAAGCATGGGGTGAAATTCCTGCCGATTTTGGAAGAAAATAAAGTTCTATCAATCAATTCCTGTTGCCTTACAATGAAAGAAGAAAAATACACCAAAAAAGGAAAACTCGTTAAAAGCTATTACGAAGCTGAGCTTGAACACTTGCAAACTGAACTAGTAAAAATGCAGGAATGGGTAAAGCAAGAAGGATTAAAAGTTGTAGTTATTTTTGAAGGCCGAGATGCTGCTGGTAAGGGTGGCGTTATTAAAAGAATTACAGAAAAACTAAACCCAAGAGTAGCGAAAATTGTTGCCTTAGGTGTACCTACAGAAAAAGAGAAATCTCAGTGGTATTTCCAAAGATATGTACCCCACTTACCTGCTGCTGGTGAAATTGTTTTATTTGATAGAAGTTGGTACAACAGAGCAGGTGTAGAAAGAGTGATGGGGTTTTGTACAGATACCCAATATCAAGAATTTTTAAGAACATGTCCTGAGTTTGAAAAAATGTTGATCCGATCAGGTATTATCCTTATCAAGTATTGGTTCTCAGTTTCAGATGAAGAGCAAGAAAAAAGATTTGCTGAGCGTATTAATTCATCTATCAAACGTTGGAAGTTTAGTGAAATGGATCTTGAGTCTAGAGCAAAATGGATTGAGTATTCAAAAGCAAAAGACGACATGTTTGCCTACACTGATACCAAACAATCTCCATGGTATGTAGTTAAAGCAGATGATAAGAAAAAAGCCAGACTTAATTGTATCACTCACTTCCTATCAAAAGTTCCTTACAAAGAGATCAAGTATAAAAAAATAAAGCTGCCCCCTATTAATAAAGAAGGGTATGTTCGACCACCAATGGATGAACAAACATTTGTATCAGATAAATATTAATATGTCAGTAATAAATCCTGTAAAGTCAAAAGATGATTTTACAGGATTTTTTTCAACTCAAAATTCTATCACTTCACCTAGCGATTCTATCACTTCAGTGAATTTCAAAAAAATACTCCCCTCTATTCAGATACTTTTGAGACGTCATATTGACAGATCAAAAAATATCAATCATGAAAAAAATACTTGGATTACTACTAATGGGAGCATTTATAATAAGATTTCTTTAGAGTTAACCGAAGTTGTATTGTGAATATTCAAAGTATTAAGAGTTTCGAAAATCATTTTGGAGGTAAGTTGGCTGTATTTTTAACGACAAAAGAACAACCCGAAATTATGATAAGCCGATTAAAGGCTAATACATTTTAAAATGTGGATTGATCAATAAAAAAAACAGCTAATTTAAATGATAATAAACTAGCTGTTCCTCCCTTCTTTTTTTCTTTGCTTTCTAAGCTTCTTATACTCTTTCTTAAACTGTTTAGCCTCTGTTTGTAGTTTCTTTCTACCTACGGCATACATTTGTAGTTTAGAATAGTATTCATTGGCCAATTCAAAGTCTCCATCTTTTTTAGCATCTCTTGCTAAAGCTGCCAATGAATAATGATAATAACCCGAGCCATAATCTTTAATGGCCTCAACATACTCAATGGCTTTTCTATAATATTCTGCTGCCGTTTTTCTATCTCCGAGGTAGTCCCTGTAATAAGCACCCAAATAGAAACAAGCATAACGACCACTCATTTCTTCGTAACCCACCTGATGTTGTTCGACTCTCTCCAATAAAGATTTACTCACTTTATACAATTGAGGGTATCTTCCACTGTAGTAAAGTAGCCTAGCATAATACCTTTGGAAATAAGGGTTATTGGGATATTTTTCATGCAAGTATTCTGAAATCTGAATCGCTCGAATCATCTTTCCTCCTTTCGAAGAATGTACTTTCATTAAATAATACATCGCTTCTATTCGGGTATAAAATGCTTCTTTACCACAAGTTTCTAATTGCTCGATACCTAATTCTTTGTCTCCACTATCGAACATCCACATTACTGCTCGAAGCATTTTGTAGTTTTCTTTAATCCACTCTACATAATAATTATAGAGACCATCACCATATAAAAGCTCAGGTGTGAGTTCGGATTTAGGCATAGACTTCAGCTTGTCAAAATAATTCAGTGCCTTACGAACTGAAAACGTTGCCTTAGTCCAATTATGTCTTTCACCATTTAAGCGTCCTTCAAAAGCCCATGTACCTGCAAGGATAAATAAAGCTTCAGGATCATCTTTGTCTTTTTTATACATGATATCAGCATAATAAATAGCTGAATCCATATAAGTAAAAAATGCTTCGTCATAGGCCGTATTCTCAATATTTGGAACAATTTTCCACCATTGAGTCAGTCCTAATAAAAAGTATGGGAGGGGGTGTTCTGGATAATGGCTTTTTAGCCAATGGAATTGTCCTTCTGCAACTTTAAAGTCAAAGTTGTACATAGCATCAATACCCGATGTAATTTCTAATTGCACCGTTAAATTCGTCATTAGCATGTCTACATCTTCCAAAGCAGGTAAACTCGTCTGCGATTTGGCTTCTTGGAAGGAAAAAACACCAAGAAAAGTGATGAGATAGATGACAAAACTATACTTACATTTTAATGTATCGATAGGTATAGAAGACATATTAGGTAGATGGTCACTACAAAGACTTACTCAAGATATATTCTTAAAACAATAATCAAGTAAAATTGCCTCCTCTACCCGTCATATTTTAAGTTTTTTTACAATTCAAATTACATCTTCTATAATAGATGATGTGTCAAGTAGTCTTTTTGTCCAATTTTCAAGGAGCTTCTCTGTTTTAGGTAAAAACTCCATTTCTTCGCCTCCAATAGGTTGTCCTTCCTTACAAACAATCAAACCATCATTGATTTTTCTGAAAAAGTAAAAACCTGATTTTATGGCTAGCGATAGGTCAACTTCTGGAAGCCCATTCTTTACTAAAATACGGTTTGCTGCACCAATTAATTTATGAAAATCCTCATTAGATTTATCAGTCGATGCGGATGTCAACAAATATTGATATAATGAAAGCTGTAAAAACTTACCCTTATGATCGTCCTCCAAAATATCATTCCAATCACTAACGTCCATATCTGATCTTTGATAGCCCCCAGATTTATAATCGACCACTCTTAATTGTCCGTCTATAACATCGATTCTATCTGCCATACCTGAAAGACGAATTTCAATTTCTTCGCCTTCCACATCAACCTTTAAGATATGTGTCACGTATTTTTCTAGCCCTATAATTCCTATAGCTTTTGAGGTCGATTTTTCAATCTCTTCAATTTGCTTTTTAAAATACCTTTGGAGTAAATTCTCTGCTACAGCCTTAAGTAATAAGTTCTGCCCTTTCACCAACTCCACCTTTTCTTCTAAAGCTGCTGCTTGAATTACATTGGGAATAAACTCTTTATCCTTTAATGCTTTATCAAAGTCTTCTTTTCTTAAAACAAAAGGGGTGTTTTCATCTTTATCGTCTAGCCCTGCCATTCTTCTTAATCCCCATTCCAAAGACAAGTGAATTAGATTACCAAAACTACGGTTGTCCAAGTCTTCTTCGATTTCGTCTTCTTCTTTTAGATCAATTACTTTTTCATCGATAAATGTTAGCGGATTTCGAATAAAAGAATTTATGGCAGATGGACTGACACCTCTTTTCAATCGTCGAAGAATCTTTTCTTTCAATACATCGGATTTGACAATTTCTACAGGGGCTCCCATAGTTTTATCTGCTTTTGCCAACATCCATGCGGCAGATGTATCTGAAGTAGTTAGGCGAAATTGAGGATCATCCAACATTTCTTCTTTTACCTGTAATAATAACCTACTCATTTCTCCAATGTCGTTTCCAGCATTGGCATCGAGATAGCTAAACATTAGATTTTCTGAGCGATGGAATAATCGGTAAAAAGTATAAGCAAATGCTGCGTTTTTATCTTGATACGTTGGTAAACCGTATTGTGCTCGAACATCAAATGGGATAATTGCTTCTACAGATTTTTTGGTAGGCAGTATTCCTTCATTACATGATAAAATCAGTACATTTTTGAAATCTAGTGCTCTACTTTCTAGCATACCCATAATTTGTAATGGAGCAATTGGAACCCCTGTAAAAGGTACTTTAGTTCCTCGTAATAACTCCATCAGTAATGTTTTAAAGACAAAAATGGGTAGCTCTTTCTTTTCTGGAAAGAATGCAGGCAACACTCTGTACAAATGCTTAAGGTGATCATACAGAATACTTAACAACTCTTCTTCATAACTAAATGTAGAATCAGAAATCTTGATTGATCGAGAAGGATCTGGAGCTTCTATTTTTAAAACATCCTTAAACATTTCTAATAATGCATTGATCAACTCTTGGAAGTGTTCAATGTAACTGACATAGTCGTTACCCCAATTTTTAAAGACTACTTTAAAAATATCAAGATTACCCGAAGCTTCCACCAAATAATCTAAAGGTACGTTGATATAGTTTTTCTTTGTGATGTCTTCAAGGATGCTACCTGTAATCACGTCAATCTCTCTGTAATTACTATTAAAGAATGGGTGACGGAGTATATTCTGTACATTTTTAAAGTAAGCACAATACTGACCATCTTTAAAAATCACTCTTTCTTTTAACTTAAAAATCTCTGTAATCAAATCAAAGAAAGGAGTTTTTTCATAACTCATACCCATTGTGATGTTAGTAAGTTCTGCTAGCGTTTTACCATTCTCAAACGGTATATCAGGTAGAGATTTTAGCAACGCAGGTAAAACCGTTTCATCAGGTAAAAGAATCGCTGTATGATTTAATGTTGCTACAAACTCTTTTCTTTTATCTGGGGTATCTAATAATGAAGCAAGCCATTCTCCTGCAAATTTCACTTCACCAACAATACTACTCACCGCCTTAAAATTGACCTTCTTTTCATGCGATGAAAATTGATCGACAGCATAATCAGGGTGCTGGGCTGCAAAACCATTAACATACCTTCTTAAATAGTAACCTGCCTCATGTTTCTTATTAGAGTGATGATACCTTTTGTCTGTATCAAAATAGGTTTGGGCCTTCCCTAAATCTGTTAGATACTGAACAATGCTCTGTTCAATACCACTCATTTGAGAAAAACCAGCAAATATTACTTTATCAATTCCTAACTCATTGATTCTCTCTTCTAAGTGGTCATAAGCTTCTCTAAAAAGCATGCCTCCATAGGCAATCCCTTTTGCTGCTAATGACGCTTTAAACTTGGTATAAGAAGAAGACAAATTTTGCCAAAAGGCTAAAAAATCTGTCATCGATGAATTAGAGTTTTTCCAATTCTTTTTAAACGATTCTGCTTCATCTTCTAAAAGTCCCTCTGCCCAATGATCTATCGCTTTTGACTCATTTAAATGTTCAAACATTTTCTGAGCTTCTTCCTCCGTCATGTTATTATCAATCATGTTGAATTCGGAAAGCAATGATTTTCCTAAAGGAGCAAATTTCTCGATTGTGATATCCTTATTTTCTTCTTTATATACTTTATAAAGTTCAAACAGTAAGGTCACATTATCTGCCTTTACCAATTTCGAAAACCTTTCGGCGAAACCTTCCATCGATAAAACAGGAGGAGCTATAGTCACTTTCGTAATTACATTTCCAAAGTACTGCTTAAAATACATTCCAGCTCTTCTAGAAGGTAACACAACAAGGATATTGTTTAGATTTCCCGAGTGATTATCTAGAATCTTTTGAGCAACGGTTTGTAAAAATGGAATTTGATAAGGTTGAGACATATCGATTCGTATGAAGGTCTTTCAATTAAATAATCATCGAAAATACGAACCGGAATTGAAGTTAAAAAAGGAAAGGATTTAAATTTTTGTAACAAATTGTATAAAAAACCAAACTTTAATTAAATATATACGTTCTAAAAATTGTGTTTCTTTAATAATCACTATGACATCTCACTTATCGCATGAACTTAAGCACAATAATAGGTAGCATTATCATTGTTATTGCATCTTTTCTACTTCTTCCAATCTTTAGAATTGTATACTATATAATCAACTACATTTTGAAAATGGTAGCTTGGACGTTTATGACAACACTTGCTTTAATTATTGGGCTAGTTTTTAGAGTGAAATCCTTCTATCAATCCACTTTCAAAAATGAAAAAATCCCAGTATTAATAAAAAGTTCATAAATAGATTGTGAATACATGTCATTTTCCATCTATTTATAAATTTCCAATTAATTAAAATTTGTAATTTTTATCATGTTAATGTTTAAAAATGTAAATTTTTCTAGAAAAAATGTTTGTATTTCAACATTACAACGGTTTCGCAACCGGTTACAGGAAATCTTTCTTTTTTTGGTGACCTACATCATAACATTAGAGAATAAATTTATAAAAATTGCAAGTGCATTAAGAGATGTCAAATCGACAACTCTTAGCAAAATTTGTTTTGTAATATCATAAAATCATCTAATTCAAATAATATGTCACGTTTCGAAGAAAACTTCAAACACCCATATGCATACGATCCAAAGTATAAAAAGCGTGTAGCTTATTTCTGTATGGAGTTTGCCATTGATCAACCTTTTAAAATCTATTCAGGTGGTCTTGGTTTCCTTGCAGGTTCACACATGCGTTCTGCTTTTGAATTAAACCAAAACTTTATCGGAATTGGTATCCTTTGGAAATATGGTTACTACGATCAAGTTCGTAAGGGTAACCAAGAAATGGATGCTCTTTTCCAAGAGAAAATCAACAACTTCTTAGAAGACACAAACATTAAGTTTACTATTCAAGTAAACGGTCACCCAGTTTGGGTTACAGCTAAGTATTTACGTCCAGGCGTATTCAATACTGTGCCGATGTTCTTCTTAACAACTGACCTTCCAGAAAACGATTACTTATCGCAATCAATTTCTCACCGTCTTTATGACGCTGATGCATCTGCGAAAGTAGCTCAATATATGCTTCTTGGTTTAGGTGGTGCTAAATTATTAGATGAGTTAGAGTACAACGCTGAAGTATACCACTTCAACGAGGCTCACGCTCTTCCTGCTGCATTCCACTTAACAAAGAAATTTGATGGTGATATGCAAAAAGTGAAAGACTTATTAGTATTCACTACGCATACTCCAGAAGAAGCGGGTAACGAAAAGCACGATATCCACTTCCTTAATAAATTAGGATACTTCAATGGTATTTCTTTAGATGAAGTAAGACGTATTACTGGCATCGATGGCGATACTTTTGATCACTCATTAGCTTGTCTTCGTCTTGCAAGAGTTGCAAACGGTGTATCAAAACTACACGGTGAGGTATCTAACGATATGTGGAACAAATATGGTAACATTTGCCGTATCACATCTATCACAAACGCTCAAAACCGTACTTACTGGGCTGATGAGCAACTTTATTCTGCACTTCACAAAGAAGATGACGATAAATTAATCGAGCGTAAGCAATACTTAAAATCGAAATTATTCGAAACTGTTGCTGACCAAACTGGTAAATTAATGGACCCTAAGGTCTTAACTATCGTTTGGGCTCGTCGTTTCGCTGCTTATAAGCGTGCTGATTTAATCACTCGTGATAAAGAGCGTTTCAACCGTATCATGAACAACCCTGATCGTCCAGTTCAAATCATTTGGGCAGGTAAGCCTTACCCTATGGACTACGGTGCTGTTTCAGTATTTAACCAATTAGTACACCTTTCTAAGGACTATGGTAACATGGCTGTATTAGTAGGTTACGAATTGAAATTATCTCGTAAGTTAAAGCAAGGTTCTGATGTATGGTTGAACAACCCTCGTGTACCTCGTGAGGCTTCTGGTACTTCGGGTATGACTTCAGCAATGAACGGTGGTATCAACCTTTCTACTGATGATGGTTGGATTCCTGAATTTGCTAACGGTGAGAACTCATTCGTTCTTCCATTAGCTGACTTGAATGCACCTGTTCACGAACAAGACGAACAAGATTTAAATAGCTTATTAGATATCTTAGAGAATGAAATCATTCCTATGTATTATGATGAGCCAGAAAAGTGGAACGAGCGCGTGAAAAACTCTATGCGTGATGTTCTTCCTTACTTCGACGCTAACCGTATGGCGTTACAGTACTATGAAAAACTATACAATGAGTAAGATTTATTAGTTTTTTAAGCTAAAATCGTACAATTTGTTATTAATATTAAGCGAGTCTATTTTATTAGGCTCGCTTTTTTTATATTCGCAGCCCAATTGAAAAATGTTCTTAGTTTTTAACAAACTTATTCCTGTAAAGGGTTTTGCCGCAATGGCTGTTTATCCTTTTATATTTGTCCGTTCAGAGTGTAAAAGTTATCAACACTCTGAGCGTTGGCAAATACTTATCAGACATGAGAAGATACATTTTGAACAACAAAAAGAATTACTGTTGATATTTTTCTACTTGTGGTATGTCATTGAGTATTTCATTCGATTAGTTATCCACAAGAATTCTAATGAGGCTTACAGAAATATTAGTTTTGAAAGAGAAGCTTACAAAAATGAGGGGAATATCAATTATTTTTCAACAAGGAATCGTTTTTCATGGCTTAAACACCTCTAAATGTTGATAACTTTTTAAAATCAACAAAATCACAAACAATTTACACTTTCTTAATTGTGAATAAGTTGTATTATGTTGATAAGTTGAAATAAAAAAAGCCATCTCTAATGAGACGGCTTTCATATCTTTATGATATATCAATAAGCTGATATTACATTTTCTTTACTTCTCCTAATTCAGGATCTCCTTCCTCTCTTACGATTTCGATAGAAAGAATTTTATCTCCTTGACGAACATCATCAACGATGTCTACATTCTCAATTACTTTACCGAAACAAGTATGGTTACGATCTAAGTGAGAAGTTTGGTCACGGCTGTGGCAGATAAAAAATTGAGAACCACCTGTATTTCTACCTGCATGTGCCATTGAAAGAACACCTCTATCGTGATATTGGTTATCGCCATCTAATTCACATGCGATTCTGTAACCAGGACCACCATTACCAACACCGTTAGGGCAACCACCTTGAATTACGAAGTTAGGGATTACTCTATGGAAATTTAAACCATCATAGAAGTTATGCTCTGCAAGATCTACGAAATTTGCTACTGTGTTTGGAGCGTCGTTCACAAACAATTCAGCTGTCATGTCTCCTTTTTCAGTCTTGATGATTGCTTTCATTTCTAAAATTTTATAAATGATTAATAAAATAGCGTTGCAAAGGTAATAAATTCTACCGCTTAACCATGGTTTGGTCGTAAAGGTGTGATGTTAATCATTGCTGAAACAACAACATTCTGATCATCATATGTTCTTTCTACAGAATTTCCTTTTTCCAATACTAAGATTCTATCATTATTATCTAAAGTCAGTGTGTAGGTTTCAAAGTATGACTTACCATTTGCTATTGCAGTTGCTATATTATTCATCGCTACTTCATATCTCAACTGATCTTTAGAGGAAACATATCTATCTAAAGTAGTGTCTTCACCAAAAAAGTTTTTCCAAGAACCACCATTTTTCACAATGTGTGATGGATTATTTGAATCTCTATATATAATTGGTACTGGTACTTTTTCTACTCCAGAATCCATAGATCCTTCAAATTCCAGCTTAGAAGCAATACTACAGATGGCATAAATCTTACCTGCACTATTCACCATTGGGAACTTCACACATTTGTATTTTGTGCCATCTTCTCGAGAGTCTAAAAATGAAATCTCTGTTTCTTGTTCAGAAATAGCTTCATCAATTTCCCAAATCTCTTCACCTTTCTCTGGTCCAAAGATCTCAACATCTGTTTTTCCAATGATATCAAAATCAACATCAATAGATTGTATATAGGTTTGATCTGCCATGATGTATTTACCATCAAGATCTTTCATATACACTTCAGCATCATAAGTATCAAAAATTGCCTTTAACTGACGTCTTGATTCTTCTAATTCGCTTTCTCTATTTTTCGTATCTGTAATATCATGGAACATTACTGTTGCTCCAACAATAGAACCATCTTCAGCATATATTGGATAGTATCTTGTATCCATAATTTGCTTAGACGTTCCTACCTGAATAATCATTTCATCGGTAAAGATATTACCGTCTAATGCTTTTCTAATATTCGTATGGTATCTGTCTCTATTTTCTGGACGTACCATATCTAATATTACTGTTTCTCCTTCAACAATTTGTAAGCCTCTTGATTTCAATGCCTCTTTCATGGCATTGTTTACCAAGGTAACGACCATCTTCTGATCTATTGCTAATACATAATCATGAGTTACATCCAAGAATGCTTTCAAGTTCGCTTCTCTGATAGAAAGTAATTTCTGACTATGTTCTAATTCTTTGGTCGAAGAAATATCATTAATAGCACCTGCAAAACGAGTTGCTTTGCCATCTTCATCATGTTTTACTGCTCCTGAAATATGGAACCATCTATACGTACCATCTTTCATTCTCAGTTCTACATCGATAGCATTTTGTGCAATACCAAGGTGGTCTGCAATTAAGCTATTAAATACTTTTAAAGTCTTATCTCTATTTAATGGGTGAATATTAGAAATAAAGGTTTCCAAGCTATTTTCTAGTTCACCTTCTTCATAACCCAATAATTCTTCAAATCTTGATGACCACCAGAATTGCGTATCGTTATTTAGCTCTCCATTAATTAAAGCTGCATCCCAAATACCTTCTGTTGTTCCTTGTAAAGCAAGATCAAAACGCTCTAATGTTTTCTCTAGCTCTGTCGTTCTTTCTTTTACCTGCTCTTGAAGATTATTACGAAGTGTTTCAAGTTCTTTCTGACGACGCTCCATTTCTTCTTGAGTCGCCTGAAGTTCTTCGTAATTCTGTCTCATTTCTTCCTCTTGGCTTCTTAGGTGGTCCCTTTGCTCTTGAGAAGAAAGTAGTAAAGTCTTAGTTCTTTCGTTGTTCTTTGCTGTTCTTAATGTAGAAGCAATTGATTCTGCCACTTTCTCAACAAATTCCACTTCGAACTTCTCGATTTCTTTAAAGCTCGCAATTTCAAGAACACCTTCTACCTCATCGTTGATTTTCAATGGAACGATAAGCACTGCTCTTGGTGTTGCATCACCTAAGCCGGAAGTAATGTCTGTATATCCTTGTGGTACATCATTGAGGTAAATAGTTTCGCCTAAAAGGTAAGACTGACCTAGTAAACCTTCAGCAAAACGGCCATCAATATGTATTTTCTTTTCAATAATTCTTTTTCTCTCGAAAGCATAAGTGGCTTCAAGGTTCAGAAAGTGCTCTCCCTCATCCGTTTCTTCCATGAAGTAAAGCTCTCCTTGGTTGGCTGATAAATAACCTACCAATTCTGAAATGATGGAATTTGATAATTCTTTAATATCTGAATTCTGACGAAGAATATCGCCAAAATGAGCCATACCTTTTGTAATCCAGTTACGCTTTTCGTCCTCATCAGCTACATCTTTCAAACGACTACGCATCTGCACAAGAGCATTACCTAGCATATCATGCTCACTAGCAGGATTGAAATTAGCTTCGAAATTCCCTTCACCAATATCTAATGCAAATGCTGAGGCTCTATCCAAGTTATCTCTCAGTTTATTAGATGATAGAATGATATCATTCATCTCATCAGTGGTTTCATCAATTGATTCACCTAAATCACCAACGGACAATCTATCCAACTGATCGATTGGTTTTTGGAGTGAGGTATTTAATGTTCTGATTACTAAAAGTGATGATCCAATGGCCAAAATAGCGAAGAATGCAGTAACAAAAGCAATCGATGAGTTCGCACTATCGATATCTTCATTAATTCTCTTAACATCGTCCAACATGGCTTTTTGCTGCTGTTGAGATAATGGACCAAGATATTCTCTAATTTCTGCTTTTAGTGGGGAGATATTATTTAACAGGTAGTCTACAATGTATTCGTCTACTTCTGTTTTCTTTTTAAAACTTTCTAGTTTGAGCCTTAAGGTCAAGGAATCTAATTCCTCAACGTCTTCTTGAATAGCAGCAAAATCTGTGATATGCTGTTCAAAATATAATTCCAAGTCATCTTGACCGTGTTTGTATTCTTTCAATAAGATACCAAGGGCATCAATTGAACGTCGGTCTTGTGAAGTCAGTTGTTTTCCTAATTCTTCGAGTTTTTCTAATGCTGGCAGGATATCAGTATCCCAAAGTGAGTTTCTTTCATCTTTGTAGCTATCGTCTTTTGTAAGAAAATAACCTCTTTGAGCCGCAGAAACACGATCCAGACCTGCATTTATTCTTGAAGTCATGACAGTGATAGGGTTTCTGGTTTGAATTACCCTATCACCAACATCACTTACCAATTTATTTTGATAAACTACAAGAATAGTAAAAGTGATCAAAATCAGAAGGTAGGATGCGGTTAATAGCACATTTCTACCCTGGATTGTCCTAAAACTAAAATAACGTATTATCTGACGTCTAAGCGTCTCTTTATCAATTTGTTTTCTCATTGAGAAGTCTATTTTTCAGCTTGATAACGTAGAGTCATCAGGTAGAAAACTGAGACTCTGCAATTATGATTCTGCTTGACGTGATGACATTCCTTTTTGATAGCACTTTCTACATCTTGCTTCGTAGGAATCTGTTTCCCCTAGAAGTACTTGTTCTTTTGAAGCAGAAAGGCGATAAGAATACAACGCCGGCTCACCACATTGTACACAAATAGCGTGCAATTTTGTAACGTATTCTGCAATTGCCATAAGTTCTGGCATTGGTTTAAACGGTTTTCCTTGAAAATCCATGTCTAAACCGCATACAATAATACGATGACCTTTGTTGGCTAATTCAACACAAACATCTACGAGTTTGTTATCAAAAAATTGTGCCTCGTCAATAGCTATAACTTCATTTTCGCTAACATATTGTGTAATCTCGTCAGCAGTTTTAACCGGAGTGGAAATAATTGAATTAGAGTTGTGAGAAACGACGTTTGAGTCGTGGTAACGGGTATCGACTGCAGGTTTAAAAATATGAACCGTTTGCTTAGCAATTGTTGCTCTATTTACTCTTCTGATTAACTCTTCTGTTTTACCAGAAAACATAGATCCGCAAACAACTTCTATCCAACCTATTTGCTTTTCTTCTGTACGGTCTTGGAATCTAGGTTCTACAAACATAGTATTAATATCTTGAAAATTCAGTGGGCAAAGGTACACTTTTGTTTGCATCAATCCTCACATTATTTGTAAATGCTTTCCTAGTTATTGTTAACTTTGTGTGATGATAAAAATCCAGTATCAAATCACATTAAATGTCAGATAAAGAAAATGTATTAGTCGTAGTGGTTGGACCAACCGCGGTAGGTAAAACAGATTTTTGTGTCCAGTTAGCAAAATCATTAGAAACAGAGGTAGTTTATGCTGATTCCCGTCAATTTTTTAAGGAAATGCAAATCGGAACAGCAAGGCCAACTATAGAGGAAATGCAAGGTGTTCCTCATCACTTTGTTGGACACTTATCTATCGACGAAGAATACAGTTTCGGACATTATGAAAAAGATGCTTTAGCGTTATTAGAAGAACTTTTCCAACATCATAAATATGTTATACTTTCTGGTGGTTCTGGTATGTATGTAGATGCTGTGTGTAAAGGTATCGATCCGATGCCAACTAGTGATCCTGCAATCAGAAATGCTTATAACAAAAAGCATGAGGAAGAAGGACTAGAACCGCTACTAAAGGAGCTTAAAGAAAAAGATCCTGAATATTACGATAAAGTAGACAGGGCCAACTACCAGAGAGTTATCCGTTCACTAGAAGTAATGGCTATAACTGGAGAACCTTACTCTAGCCAACGAAGTACTTACATTGCTAAAAGACCTTTTAAAATCATCAAGATAGGTTTAGATCGTGATCGACAAGAATTATATGATCGTATTAACCTTAGAATGGATTTAATGCTAGACAATGGTTTGGTAGAAGAGGTAAAAAGTATGTTGCCCCATAAAGATAAAAACGCGCTACAAACTGTAGGGTATAAAGAAATATTTGACCATTGGGATGGTAAACACGATTGGGACAAGGCTGTTGAGCTACTTAAAAGAAACAGTCGAAGATATGCTAAAAAACAATTATCCTGGTTTAGACGAGATGAAAATACATTTTGGGTACATCCAGACCAATTAAAAGAGACTATCGAGTTTATCCACAAAGCCTAATAAATAAACGAAATCAATCACTGAATAATGAGCGACATTAAATCAATTTTTAATCAAGATTCAAACCCATTAGCAGCTTTATTTAACGCTGCATCTGAAGGAATTATCATTTGTAATAAGAAAGGAATCATTGTCACAGCCAATCCTATGGCCGATAAAATTTTCGGTTATGAAGATGGTGAGTTGATCAATGAACCATTAGAAATTCTTTTACCCGATAGTATGAAAAAAATGCATGTCGGATTAAGAGATGGATATATTAAAAACCCGAAGACTAGAACAAAAGGACTCGGAAAAGAATTTTTAGCTCAACGAAAAAACAAAGATCAGTTTGTTGTTGAAATAAGCATCAGTTCATTACAGTTAGATGGAGAATTACATGTTGCTGCGTTTATCAATGATATCACTAAAAGAAAAGAAGCGGAGAAAGAAGTAATCGAACAAAGACAGCTTTTAGAATATTATGCTGACTATGCTCCGGCGGCGATTACGATGTTGGATAAAGATTTTAGATATCTTGTAGCCAGTACGCGTTGGAAAAAAACCTTTTTAGGGGACATCAATGAAGAAATAATTGGAAAGAAGATCTTTGATCCTATAGAATATTTTTCTCAAGAATGGATTCCTATTTTTGAAGAAGTGGTCAAAGGGAAAAAATCAGGTATCCAACTTGACTATGTAAAGCGAAGAGACAATAAAACGGCCTGTATTGAATGGCAAGCACACCCTTGGTATAATAATGATCGCGAAATTAGCGGCATTATTGTTTTTGCTGAGGATGTGACAGAAAGAGTAGAAAATGAGAAGAAGGTAAAACTCTACCTTCAAGAGCTTATAGCAAAAAATAGAGAGCTAGAAGATTTTGCTTATGTGAGTTCCCACGATTTACAGGAACCACTTCGAAAAATCCGTGCTTTTGGTGATCGTCTAAAAACAAAAGAGAAAGAAAAGCTTTCTGAGAAAGGACAAGATTATATAGATAGAATGTTGAGTTCTGCAGAGAGAATGCAACAACTTATCTCTGACTTATTACGCTTTTCTAGAATCACTTCAAAAGCCAAAGATTTCGAACAGATTAATCTCAACAATGTGTTAACTGATGTTATTTCTGATCTTGAAATTGCAATTAATGAAGCAGAAGCTGAAATTCGTATCGATCACTTACCTAACCTAAAAGGAGACAGTACTCAGCTGAGACAATTGTTCCAAAACCTCATTTCCAATGCTATTAAATTCAAAAGAGATGATGCCAAACCAATTGTTGAGGTAAAGTACTTACCAGAAGATCATGGTGAAGACGTTATTCAAATTGCTGTGAAAGATAATGGGATTGGTTTTGATCAGAAATATAGCGACAGAATTTTCCAAATCTTCCAACGATTAGAAGGTAGAAAATACAATGGTTCAGGAATAGGATTAGCCATTTGTAAAAAAATTGCACAACGACATGGTGGTGATATCACTGCACTAAGCAATATAGGAAAAGGGACCACTTTTTATATTACGTTAAGAACAGACCTGGAGAATCAGAACCTGGATATTAACGCATAATTTTTTAAATATTACACTTAAATATACCCTCATAATGTTTTCACAAAATCTAATGACAATACTTTATGCTGATGACGATCCCGAAGATCGAATGTTAACACAAGAGGCCTTCGAAGAAAGTAAATTAGCATCTCAACTCTTTTTTGTAGAGGATGGAGAGGAATTAATGGAGTACCTTAATCACGAAGGAAAATATAGTGATACAAAAGAATATCCACTTCCTGACCTGATTCTTTTGGACTTGAATATGCCCAAAAAAGATGGTAGAGAATGTATAAAAGAAATAAAGGAAATCGAGGAAGTAAAAAATATTCCAATTGTTGTATTAACAACTTCAAATAATGAAGAAGATGTCCTAAAAACTTATAACTTAGGGGTCAGTTCGTTCATCACAAAACCTGTAACATTTGATTCAATGGTTGATATTGTTAAATCCTTGAATCAGTACTGGTTTCAGATCGTTCGATTACCAAACAAATAACTGAAAGAAAGATAACTATAAATGCCTTTTTCTAATTTAATAGAGCACCCGAGTTCGACCATTCGAGTACTCCTTATTGACGATGATGAAGATGACTACATCATCACAGAGGATATTTTGGACGATATCCCCTATCGAGAATACCATCTTGATTGGGTTTCTAATTATGAAACGGCACTAGAGTACATTAAAAAAGGTGCTCACGATGTATATGTTGTTGATTATTTACTCGGTGCGAAAAGTGGCTTAGACCTGATCAAAGAGTCTTTGTCAGACAGAGAACAACATGTCCCTTTTATTTTACTTACTGGTCAGGGTGATGTAAAAGTGGATGAAGAAGCCATGAATGCAGGTGCTTCAGACTATTTAGTAAAAGGACAGATGACTCCTCAACAATTAGAGAGAGCTATTCGTCACAGTATTTTACATAGTCAGCACATCAATCATATTAAAGATCTTAATGAACAATTGGAACAACGTGTTCAAGACAGAACCCGCCAATTGGACAAAGCCATTAAGACTTTACAACGCTCAAATGAAGATCTTGAGCTTCAAATCAGCGAAAGAAAAAAAGCAGAAGAAGAATTACTGAAAAGCCAGGCGATCTATAAAATTATCGCACATAATTTCCCATACGGTATTGTTGCTGTTCTTGATGAAAACTTGAAATACATTTTCGCAGACGGTAAAGGATTTAAAGACCTTGAATTGGATGGTGAAAAAATTATTGGTGCACAGTTTTTCCAATTCCTAAGCAGTAACGACCCTTCTAAAAAAGAAGAATACAAACAAAAGTTTTTCCTTGCTAAAGATGTGATCACCACGGGTGAGGAAACCATTTTTGAATTTGGATATAAAGACCTAAATTATTCTGCGATCATCGTTCCTATTAAAAATAGTAGGAAACAAACTAAACAACTTTTGGTAGTGATGTTGAACATCACTCAGCAAAGAAAAGCAGAAACAGAAATTCTAAAATCACTCAAAAAAGAAAGAGAGCTCAACGAGTTGAAAAGTCGTTTTGTATCAATGGCATCTCATGAATTTAGAACTCCTTTAAGTACGATTTTATCGTCAGTTTCACTGATTTCTAGGTATACTTCAGAGTCACATCTAGAGAAAAGAGAGAAACATATCAAACGTATCAAATCAAGCGTTAACAATCTTACACAAATTTTGAATGATTTCCTTTCTATTAGTAAATTAGAGGAAGGAAAAGCAAAGGTACATTTATCAACTGTTCAGATAGATACATTTTTAGATGGTATCTGTGATGAGATGATTCCTGTGACTAAACAAGGGCAAAAATTTCTCATTTCGCATGAAGGAGGATCGAGTATAAAAACAGACCCTCAAATTCTAAAAAATATTATCATCAACCTATTGTCAAATGCCATAAAATACTCCAACATAGGTGACCGTATTTGGGTTCATTCTGAAATGGGTAAGGACAACATAAAAATCAGTATTAAAGATGAGGGAATGGGAATTCCGAAAAAAGATCAAGTACACTTATTTTCTCGATTCTTTAGAGCTGAAAATGCCATCAATATTCAAGGAACTGGCCTAGGATTAAATATTGTTCTTAAATATCTCGAAATGCTGAATGGAGACATTTCTTTTGAAAGCAAAGAGGATGAAGGAACAACTTTCACTATACAAATACCGAATTAATTAATATAAAAATGAAAAAGATACTTCTGATAGAGGACAACCCTGAAATGCGAGAGAATACATCTGAGATTCTGGAGTTATCTAATTATGATGTTATTACGGCAGAGAATGGAAAAGTGGGTGTTGAAAGAGCTAGAACAACCAACCCTGACTTAATTATTTGCGATATTATGATGCCAGAATTAGATGGTTACGGTGTTCTTTTTGCTTTGAGTAAAGATCCGAATACAGCGAGTATACCATTTATTTTCTTAACGGCTAAAGCTGAAAAATCTGATTTCAGAAAAGGCATGAGCCATGGTGCTGATGATTACATCTCAAAACCTTTTGATGATGTTGAATTATTAGATGCTATTGAAAGCCGTTTAAAGAAAAGTGACATAGTGAAAAAACGCTACGAGCAGTCTGCTGATGGGTTTGACTCTTTTATTAGCGATGCTCGCGGTATGAATAACTTGGAAAAACTTTCTGAAAATAGAAAATCACGTTCTTACAAAAAGAAAAGTGTTTTATTCTATGAAGGTGACCACCCGAACGCATTACTTCAGATTGTAAGTGGTAAAGTTAAAACTTATAAGACGAACGAAGACGGTAAAGAATATATCACAGGTATTCATGGACCTGGCGACTTCCTAGGTTATGTAGCATTACTAAAAGATGTTCCTTACCCAGAGTCTGCCATGGTATTGGAAGAATGTGAAATCACTATGATTCCAAAAGAAGATTTCTTCTCATTGATTCATAATAATAGAGACGTATCTCACTCTTTCATTAAACTATTAACTAGAGAAGTGATCGAGCAAGAAGAAAAACTTTTAAAGTTAGCTTACGGTTCTGTAAGACAACGTGTAGCAGAAGTTTTACTTCAATTAGATAAAAGATATCAGCAAGGACCAAACGAAAGAATGTCGATTACTAGAGATGATTTGGCTAAAATCGTTGGTACAGCAAAAGAGACGTTGATTCGTACTTTATCTGATTTTAAAGATGAGCGTCTTATTGAAATCAAGGATAAAAATATTACAATTATCGATTTAGCGAAATTAGAAAGACTAAGTCATTAATAATTTCATTATATTTGATGTAGCAAAAAGGTTTGTGAATAATTATCACAAGCCTTTTTTAATGTTCTCTCATTTTCTAAACTAACGGCAATGTTAACAAAACAAAAAATCAACTATTCAAAATGGTTAAGATTATCTGCTATGAAAACTAATACTGATTTTGTATATTCATATGCGGGATGAAGAAATTATAGAAAAAATACACTTTTATTCCACTTACAACTATTAGACATTCAATTATTTTGGCTTATGTTTATTTGCCAAATAATTCATTGACAACGAAGTTATATGGCTAGTACTAAGGTACAATCACAGTTAAAAGATAAACTGAAGGAAGTATTTGGTTACAATCAATTTCGCGGTAATCAGGAAAAAATAATTACGCACATACTTGAAGGTAAAAATACTTTTGTCATCATGCCTACTGGCGCTGGTAAATCACTTTGTTACCAACTTCCTGCAATGATGAAAGAAGGAACCGCAATTGTGATTTCTCCTTTGATTGCATTAATGAAGAACCAAGTAGACCAACTTCAAGCTTTAGGTGTGCATGCTAGTTTTCTTAATTCTACTTTATCAAAAAGTGAAGCAAACAGAGTTAAGAAAGAGACACTAGAAGGAAAAACTAAGCTACTTTATGTTGCTCCCGAATCTTTAACAAAAGAAGACAACATTCAACTTCTTAAAAAGTCTAAGATTTCATTTATCGCTATTGATGAAGCTCACTGTATCTCTGAATGGGGACATGATTTCCGTCCTGAATACAGAAAGATTAAGCAAATAATAGAAGCAATTGGTGATTTTCCAATTATTGCCTTAACCGCTACAGCAACTCCTAAAGTGAGGGCTGATATTCAGAAAAACTTAAAGATGGAGGATGCTAACATCTTCCTATCTTCTTTCCATAGAGACAACCTCTATTATGAGGTTCACCCGAAAAAAGATCCTAAAGTTCAACTGATTAAATTTATTCGGAAACATCAGAATAAATCAGGAATCGTCTACTGCTTAAGCCGTAAAAAGGTTGAAGAAGTAGCTGAATTTTTAAGAATCAATGGTATCAATGCACTTCCTTACCATGCCGGTATGGAATCTTCTGTGAGGATGGGGAATCAAGACGCCTTCCTTAATGAGGACTGTGATGTTGTAGTTGCTACGATTGCATTTGGTATGGGTATCGACAAACCGGATGTGAGGTTCGTAGTACATTACGACGCACCGAAGTCTCTGGAAGGTTATTATCAGGAAACAGGTAGAGCAGGTAGAGACGGCTTAGAGTCTTTCTGTATGATGCTCTTTAGCCCTGATGACATCTCTAAGTTAGAGAAGTTCCACAAAGACAAATCTGTTACTGAAAGAGAAAATGTGCATATACTCCTACAGGAAATGAGTTACTATGCAAACTCTTCTGTTTGTCGTACTAGACAACTTCTACATTACTTTGGAGAAGATGTGGAGCACAATTGCGGACATTGTGATAATTGTAAAACAAAACATGCTTCCTTTAATGCTAAGGAACAAATCCTTATTGCAATACAAGCTGTCCAGGAAACAGAAGAACGTTTTGGAATTGAACATATCTGTAATGTTATCACAGGAACTAAATCGGATTATGTAACCAGTTATCATCATGATGAGCTTGAAACTTTTGGTAAAGGAAGCGATCATGATATACAATATTGGGAATCCATCATCCGACAATCCATGATCAACAGTTTCATGGGAAAAGATGTTGATAATGTTACTATCATAAAGGTTTCTGAAAAAGGAAAGAAATTCCAAAAGAGTCCTTTTGATATTGATTACACTCAGGATTATCAGTGGCCTTCAGAGTTAGAAGCTTTAAATGAAGAAGCCATTGTTACCAATGCTTTCGATAAAGAGTTATTCGACTTATTAAAAGCAAAACGTAAGAAGTTAGCACACCAAAAAGGTATTCCACCTTATGCTATTTTCCAAGAACCTTCTTTGGAAGAAATGGCAACGACTTACCCTGTTTCGAATGAAGAATTAATGCAAATTAATGGTGTTGGTGCAGGTAAGGCTAAAAAGTTTGGTAAACCTTTTATTGATATCATTGCAGACTATGTTGAGCAAAATGAGATTACTACGGCAAAAGATGTAGTAGTAAAGTCAACAGTCAATAAGTCAAAATCTAAAATTGCTATCATTCAGCAAATCGATAGAAAACAAGATATTGAAGATATTGCCGAATCCTTAAAAGTATCTTTTGATGATGTATTGGATGAGATTGAAAACATCTGTGATTCTGGTACAAAATTAAATCTTGATTACTATATAGAAACCATCATGGACGATGATCGAATTGAGGAGATTTATGATTATTTCATGTCTGCTGAATCCGATTCTATTGATGATGCTTTTGATGAGCTAGATGAAGATATTGGAGAAGATGAAATTCGACTAGTACGTGTTAAGTTCTTATCTGAAGTTGCAAACTAGTAGAAATTTCAACCTCTTGAAATATAAAAAAAGAGTTACCAATTCATTGATTGGTAACTCTTTTTCATATAAACTGAATTGATTCTTAGTTCATAAACCCTCTATCACGCATTAATGCTTTATAATCAGCATCTCTACCTCTAAATAAACGGTATGCTTTTGAAGGATCCATTGCATTTCTAGGAGCAAATAAGTATTTCACTAATCGATCTGCAATTTCTTTATCATAGTATCCATTTGGTGATGCTTCAAACACTTCTGCAGCATCTGCTGTTAACACATCTGCCCAGATATATCCATAATAAGCTGCTGCATATCCTTCACCTGAGAAAATATGACCGAACTGCGTAGAGCGGTGACGCATTACAATTTCTTTAGGAAGACCTAGTGCTTCTAATGTTTCTTTTTCAAAGGTAACTGGATCAATATTTTTAGGATCTGTTGTATGATATTTCATATCCATTAAAGCTGATGCCAAATACTCCGTTGTCGAAAACCCTTGATTAAAAGTAGATGCTGCTTCAATTTTCTTTAATAATGATTGAGGCATTGGTTTACCTGTTTTTACATTCGTCAAGAAACCATTGATAACTTTATCAGTCGGTAACCATCTTTCTAATAATTGAGATTGGAACTCTGTATAATCTCTTACTCCGCTATTTGATGTAGGGTATTTCACATCTGCTGATAAGAAGTGCAGTGCATGTCCAAATTCATGGAAAAATGTTTCTGCATCACTCCAAGAAACTAACGCCACATCACCTGGTGCTGGCTTAATAAAGTTCGAGTTATTTGATGCCAATACAATCTTCTCTCCTTGATAAGAAGTAAAACTTCTGTATGTTGTTGCCCATGCTCCAGAACGTTTACCTTTTCTTGCATATGGATCTAAATACCAAAGGCCAATTACTTTACCTGAAGACTTGTCATTTACTTCCCAAACACGAACATCTTCATCAAATACAGGAATCTCTCCTTTTGGAAGTTCTTTAAAATTAAAGTTGAATAACTCCCCTGCGACAAAGAACATTCCTTCTCTTAGTTTTTCCAGCTGTAAATATTGTTTTACCTCATCAGAGTCCAAATCATATTTAGCTTTTCTGACCTTTTCTGCATAGTAGCGATAATCCCAAGGTTCAATTGTAATCTTATCTCCTCTCTTATTGGCTACAGCTTGCATATCGGCCACTTCGCGATGAACTGTCTCTACTGAGGCTTCCCATACTTTTTCCATCAAATCCATAGCATTATCAGGAGTTTTTGCCATACGATCTTGTAAACGCCATGTAGCATAATTACTATACCCCATCAGCTTTACTCTTTCATCTCTTAGCTTAAGGATTTTTGCAATGATGGCATTATTATCATGCTCATCTCTGTTATCGCCTCTTTTGATATAGTTGGTCCAAACTTCTTTACGGATAGCTCTTTCGTCAGAGTACGTAAGGAACGGTTCCATGAAAGATCTTGTATTTGGTACTGCATACTCTCCTTTATGGCCTCTATCTTCTGCTTGCTTTGCTGATGACTTGATAAATGAATCAGGCAATCCACTTAATTGATCTTTGTTCAGATAAACAACATAGTTTTCTTCATCAGCTAATACATTATTAGAAAAGTCTGTGTACAAAGTTGACAACTCACTCTGAATGGCAGCATAACGTTTTTTCTTTGCAGGATCGAGATCTGCACCACTCATTACAAACCCTTTATAAGTAAGCTCTACTACTCTTTGAGCTTCTGCTTCTAAAGGTTTTTTCTGACTTGCTTCATACACCGCTTTCACTCTTTTGAAGAGTTGTTCATTTTGACTGATTTTAGAGGAGAATGCTGAGATCTTTGGTGCTAATTCTTTACTGATTTTTCTTAACTCAGGAGTGGATTTATTAGATCTCCAAATACCATAATAAGTAAAGGCTCTATCTAATGCTGCCCCCGACTTTTCCATTTCGATTATGGTATTCTCAAAAGTAGGTTCTTCTGTACTATTGGCAATTGCATCTATTTCTGCCAATTTCATTTCCATTCCTTCTTCAATCGCACTTTTTAGATCAGATAACTGCATTTTATCAAAAGCAGGTACACCTCCATACGGACCTTTCCATTCTTGTAATAGAATATTGTTCGATGAATGCTGATTTTCTTGTTGATCACTACACCCTATTGTTAAGCATGCCAAAGCCACGCCTCCAATGAGAGATAAAATTGATTTTCTCATGATGGTTTAAATAATAAAATAAGTTTCGATGGTTGTTTGCTACTTCAATCTACTAAAGATTATAAGGCGAATATAAAAAGAGTCATCCATAATAAATAATAGATGACTCTTTCTCGTTTTTTTATTATCATTCAGGTAATATCTACCTATTCTTTTGCATAATTTCGGTTATCCAATCCCCAGTTTAGTTTTTTCCTTAAGGTATCTAAGAATTTTTCACCTCCGCCAGTATTAACCAATTTTGCTTTAAATGGACATTTTTTTACTGCCAATTCAATGGTAGCATCTACCGGTTCTGAGCGAGAGTCCAATGAAACTAAGAAGTTTTTCGTTCGTCCTTCGATCTCAAATGAAATTACACTTTGATCCGATACAATCAATGGTCTTACATTTAGGTTATGGGGACAAACTGGTGATATAATAAAGTTTTCCGATCCAGGAATTACTACTGGTCCTCCTACACTTAGTGAGTATCCTGTTGAACCAGATGGTGTTGATACGATTAATCCATCAGCCCAATAAGAATTAAGATACTCACCATTAAGGTAAGTATGTACCACGATCATTGAAGAGGTATCTCTTTTTAAAATCGTAAACTCATTTAGACCAAATTTAATGCCTCCAAAAAGATCTTCTCTATCACTGACCACTGTAAGCATTGTTCTTTCTTCAATGGAGTAATAACCATTAATCAAAGCATCAATCGTTTGAGAAAAATTCTCTCTTCTGATAGAAGCCAAGAAGCCTAATCTACCTGCATTAACACCTACTATTGGAATTTCCAATTCCTGAACATAAGTAAGTGCTTGCAGCAAAGTACCATCACCTCCAATTGAGATCATGAAATCTATTCCTCTCAATTCTTCTGTAGTACTAAAAACTTCAAGCTGTTTGAAAAGTTCAGGTTCTATTTTTTCAAGATAGAGTGCTAATCCATCAGAAATCATTAATTCCAATTCAGGACGATTAATAATCTCATAAATAGAATTGATTAAAAATTCGCTTCTTTCTTTTTCTAGTTTACGGCTGTGTAAAGCAATTCTCATTTTTACAGTTCTAAGTATCGCATCAGGTTGTCCAATCGATCACGACCTTCGTCTTTTCCTTCAGCAAACGCAGAAGAGAATATCACATTCATGCTAAAACGCTCAAATGTCGCCAATACAGCTTCTACATTCATTGTATTTAATTTCAAAGTAACGATTACCATTTTGGCATCGTTTGTATCAACTTCAACAAAAGCTGACAATATTTTTACATTGTTTGATTCCACCCATCTACTCAAATCTTCCAATGAGTAATGGATAGCTTCTATTCTTAATGCTACAACACTGCCTTCAATTTGGTCAGCATGCATTCTTGCCACTTCGTCCATCATATCTTTTACGATAATGGTGCCGTGGTATTTATTTTCTTTATCGACAACAGGGATGATTTCTACATCAAATTCATCAACTATTCTTAGACAGTCATACAAATGTGTTGTCGGTAAAACAGATACTTCTTCGTTTGATAATGGTAGTTTAACAGATTTTACTCCTTCAGATAAATCAAGGTCAAAGAAATCCTGCTCCATCACCATACCGATATATTTATCATCCTTAATAACCGGCAGTGATAGAATATTTAATTCTTCATAATATGAAAACACACACTCCAAACTCGTATCTGGGGTAATGCTTGGTAATGTCGTTGTCAACAAATCTTTCGCTATTTGCATATCATCTATAAGTAGTTTGATGAAAAGATATGTGTATATACGTAAAATGGGAGATAAATGTGTTGAAATACATCAACATTTACCTCCCATTTTAAACTATGAGTTTCCTCACAGACTCTATTTCAAGATGTAAATCCAGAGAAATCGAGTGAAGGTTTCTCTAAACTACATTATTGTTAGTTATTTCTCAAGAAATCATCAACTAACATGTTGAATCTGTTCGGATGTTCCATCATTGGAGCATGACAACACTTATCAATAAAGTGTAATTCAGCGTTTGGTATTAAACGGTTGAATTCATGCCCTGCCGAAGGAGGTGTAATTGTATCGTTCAGTCCCCAAATTAACAATGTAGGGCACAAAATGTTTTTTAATTCATCACGAAGGTTGTGCTTCTGAGCAGATCTTGCATAGTATACAATACGTAAACACTTTGCATTATCTGAAGTTACTTCATACACTTCGTCTACTAATTCTTTAGCTGCTACTTCAGGATCATAGAAAGTATAAGCTACTCTATCTTTAATAAAATCGTAGCTACCACGTTTAGGATATGATAATCCCATACCTGATTCATATAAACCTGATGATCCAGTAAGAATTAACTTCTTTACTTTATCAGCATTTGCTAAAGTATACATTAAAGCAACGTGTCCTCCTAGGCTATTGCCTAGTAATGAGAACTCTTCCAATTCGAAATCAGCAACAAACTTTTCAGTGTAAGTTACAAGTCCTTCTAAATTAGATTCGTTTCTTGGTGAATCGTAGATAGGCAACATAGGAATGAGTACACGGTATCTCCCTGAGAAGTAACTTAATACATCTGCCCAGTTACTCAATGCGCCGAACAGGCCATGTAAAAGTATTAATACTTCTCCCTCGCCTTCATCTATATATTTAAATCCGTGTTTTTCTCGAACAGTTAAATTCATATTAATTCTTACTGTAATCGTTGCTTAAAAAATTACGTGCAAAGATACGATTTAATTTTAAGTTGTGAACTATTTATCAATAGGACAAAAAGAATATGATGACAATCATCTGAGCTACTCTGCTTTTAAAATTTCTTTGTAGCTACTATATGTTAATCCTCCTTGAATAAACAACTCACTCATTACCTCTCTACCTATCTGATTATCAATATATATATTGCGTTCTTTACAAACCTGATCTACCAATTTCATAGCAAAGCCTTTAGCAACAAAGCTTGCAGGAAGAGATGTAGACTTTTCTACAATTTTTTCAGAATCTCTGAAATTTAATATTGAGTTTTCAAAAACATATTCTACCGCTTCTCTTTTTGTCCATAAAAAGTGATGGATACCCAAATCGCAACGCATCATGATAGCATTATTTAATCTCCAAATTTGATAAAGTGCTCTCTCTTCTAACGTTGCACTTTTATAATATGTGGATAGATAAATATTTTTCCAAAATTCAACGATGTAGTTAAAACTTAATTCTCTTCTAAAAAGTGGTAGTTTTTTATTCTCTAATCTATACTTTGACCATTCGTCCTGGGCTGCAGAAGATATTGCAAAAACAGGCATCATCATCTCTTGGTATTTACTCAGTGAATCGCATAGATAAACTCTACCTGCTCTACTACTATCAAAACTACCTTCATAGTAAAAAGGTTCAAGATCGAAGTTGCTCATAAAATGAGGGAGTCTTCGAATTTCTATTGGTTTGTGTTGATTTTTGATAAAGGGAGCAGCTTGAAAATACTTCTGAAAATCATTGTAGACAAACCATTTCTGATCGATATTTTGCTTTTGATAAAAGGACTCAAATTGCTCTCTCAATGTCGTTCCTTCTAAGCCTAAAGAATCGAATAAAACGCCTAATTTTTTCTTTTCTCTAGAAACTAATTTTCTTGCTTCATAATTAAGGTTTCTAGGACGAAAATCATTTTCAATTTCCTCTTGGTTTAGGCCACAAGTATATTGTATCAAATGTCTGTAATAATCATCTCCTTCCTTTTCAAATCGCATTAATGTGATTTCTTCTTCGGCTTGCATATACACCTCATCGACAGTTCTCATTAAAGCATCAAAAGAGGGAATAACACTACCTTCAATAGCCTTTTTCAATTGATATTCTAGCTCAGGAAGTTTCTGTTTGATATCATCATTATCCAGTTGTGTCACTTTAGACATAAAATCTTTATAAAAGATATTCTCTTCTAATGGTACACTTAGAAATGCCTCTAATTGTTTGTGAATTAAAGCTAGGATTACTTTTGGAGGCAAAGCATGGTCTTCGTTAATATTAAAGTGATGTATTGCCTCTTCCAACGACTCATTTTCCCTTCTATAGAGAATTCCTTTTGAAGTTTGTCGGTTTTCAACCTCGCTAGGAAACAAAGGCTTCCCAGAGATCAATTCTGAAACTTTATCTTGAGCTTCCTCCAAACGGTAAATGTAGTTGTAAGCTTCATTTACATTTTCGATGGAATGACAATTGATCATGAAAAGAGGTAATTGGACTTGAATGCCTTCAATATGATCAATTGGGTATTTTACATGCTCATAAATCCAACGGTCAAGAATATTGACCTCCATTAAAAACTCAAATATATCTCTTGAAAGTTTTTCGTCTTTCGTTAATTTTTTTCTGTCATATCTTGATAAGAATTCCAACTCATCTTTCAGGTATTCAAAATCTTTTTCAGTCTGAATTAATGACTCATTGTTTAAGCTTCCTTCTAAAGAAGAAGAAGCATAAGGCCATTTAAATGCTTTCGTTTTTGTTAATAGTTCAGGATGAGATAATGTATAATCATAAAAGAAGCGATCCAATAAAGTATACATCTTGGATGGGCGGAAAAACCAAGTATTAATACGGTCACTTACTAATACAATTAGAAAAACAAGAATTGCAGATTGAAGATACCTTAACCAATGATTTCTGAAATGAAATCTAATTTTTTCCCAGTAAAACTCTTTATATATTTTATTGAATTTCATTTTTTCTTAAAAAACTCTTATCCTGTAGATGATTAACAAGAATTGAAGGATTCATCAGCAATAATCGATGATATTCTAATACATTTGCAAATACTAGGCTAATAATTCTTAAATCAGTTGAACTTATAGATTAATTATAAGTTACAATAATATAGAACTTCGTTACTAAGAAATTGAAAAAGAGTTATCATCATACAGATCAAATAGTTTTAAAGACTTTAGACTTCGATAGTTTATTATCCGTTGCACTCGAAAGTGGACAGCCCTTTGCTACTTGGAAAATGCCCAACGAAAATACAAAAAGCATCGTAGTCTCATTGCAAAAGGAAGCCATGAGAGTTACTCCCGATCTAGAAGAGTTACCGAATGGTTTTTTAGCACATCCTTTTCATGATACAAGTAAAAAAGCTTATTTGATCCCCGCTGACATCTACTATACCACTGAAATGGATCATATCGATTTTTCTAACGATTATGATTACGATACCAAAGTTAGAGTAGAGAAAGCAATCAACACTTTTGATCCCTCTAAGCCACTTAGAAAGTGGAAAAGAAACATGCTAAAAGAGCATTTCCCACCAACCTCCAAAGAACATTTTGTAAATATTGTTGGTGAGAGTGTCAAAGCAATGCAAAATGAAGAGTTCTTAAAAGTAGTATTGTCAAGAACAAAAGAAGCTGGATTAAAAGATGATTTTTCCCCTATCGATTTCTTTCACCGATTAAGTGAAGCTTATCCGACTGCATTTATATCAATGTGCTATATTCCTAATGTTGGACTGTGGATGGGAGCATCTCCGGAAACATTAATTAGTGTTGACGAAAATGGTATTTTCCGTACTGTAGCTCTAGCAGGTACTCAAGCAAGTAATGGCATACACCCAAGGGACGCTTCTTGGAAGAGTAAAGAAATTGAAGAGCAAGCATTAGTAAGCAGATACATCATCAATTGTTTTAAGAAAATACGTTTAAGAGAATTTGAAGAAAAAGGGCCTCGTACTGTTGCTGCGGCTCACTTACTTCATTTAAAAACGGATTTTAAAGTAGATACAAAAGCTACAAACTTCCCACAATTAGGCACAGTGATGTTAGATTTACTACATCCTACTTCTGCTGTTTGTGGTATGCCAAAAGATATTGCGACACAGTTTATTCTAGACAATGAACATTACAATAGATCCATTTATAGTGGATATATTGGGCCTATTGGTTTAGAAAATAAGCAGCATCTTTTTGTCAATTTAAGGTGTCTTCAATTATTCACAGATCATGCATTACTTTATGCTGGTGCAGGTATTACATCTGACTCAGATCCAGAGAAAGAATGGAAGGAGACAGAATTAAAAATGGATACTATGCTCAAGCATTTGAATGCATAATCCTAAATCATGATTATCAGATCGTTGATATTTTATATCAATAAATTTCAAGATATTTTGTAAGGAACCGTGGTTTTAGTTGTCTAACTAATACTTACGGTTCTTTTTATTTATCTTTCTAAGTCAATTGATAAATAAATTATGTGCCTACATTAAATATTCAGATTAAAGACATAGATCATGAAAGTACTACTCAAGTTTATCTTACTATCATTACTTTTCACATATTCTACTTATGCACAAGAAAAAGATATTTATGCTAAATATGGAATTGAAGTAGAAACATTACAACCAGGATTAGAAGTTGGAGATATAGCACCTGATTTTACAGGAGTTGATCAAGATGGAAATACTTTTACCTTATCAGAAGCCATTAAAGAAGGTCCTGTTGTGGTCAATTTCTTTAGAGGTAGTTGGTGTCCATCTTGTTATAAACATCTTAAAAGTATTCGAGATTCTCTAGACTATATTTATGCTACTGGTGCTAAAATAATTATGGTAAGTCCTGAAGAAAAAGAAAGCCTAGATGCCTTTGCTAAAAAGAAAAACTTTACTTTTCCGATGATCTCAGATGTTGACATGAGTATCATGAACAACTATAAAGTCACGTTCGAAGTAACTGAAAAATATCAGAAGAAAATTAAGACCTTTTTATTTACCGATATCGCGGCAAACAATGCGATACATCAAGCGTCATTGCCGGTACCTGCCACATATATTATTGGAAAAGATCAGAAAATAATAGCCAAGCAATATAACCCTCAATATTCTGTCAGAATGTCGCCTACAGCCATTGTACAAGCATTAACATCAGAATAAAAGGAAGACATTAAACATTTTGAGTGAATTCGTTAAAAGTTTAAATCACTAAATAGTGTTTTATTGATGAATTGATTAATATTGATGTGAGATATTCGTTAAGTTGAGTATCTCACATTTTTGTTTAGAAGAAACCTAAGAAAATTGATATAAATAATGATTGTACTCTTTTCTATTCACCCAGTAGTAGGAGTCCTATTCAGATCATTATTCTCATCAAATTTTCATTGAAATCGATATCATCTCAAAATAATTATAAACTACTATGTCAACAGGACAAGGAGAATTTATTGTTGAGGGAGGACACCGTTTGAGCGGTGAGATTACTCCTCAAGGTGCAAAAAACGAAGCACTACAGATTCTATGTGCGGTACTGCTTACCGAAGAAAAAGTGACTATACATAATATTCCAAATATTATTGATGTCATGAAATTAATTGACATCCTTGCAGATTTTGGAGTAAGAGTTGAAAAGTTAGGTGAAGGTTCTTATGAATTTGAAGCCAAAGATATAAATATTGACCACTTACATTCTGAAGACTATTCACAAAAGGCTTCAAGATTAAGAGGTTCTATTATGGTACTAGGTCCATTATTAGCTCGTTTCGGACAGGGTAAAATCCCTAAACCGGGTGGGGATAAAATTGGTCGTAGAAGATTAGATACTCACTTCTTAGGCTTCAAAAAGCTAGGAGCAAAATTTGAATATACTGAAGATGGGTATTTTAAAATTGATGCTACCGATTTGCATGGTACATACATCTTATTGGATGAACCATCTGTAACAGGTACAGCCAATGTAATTATGGGTGCTGTAATGGCGAAAGGGAAAACTACTCTTTACAATGCAGCATGTGAGCCTTACATCCAACAGTTGTGTAAAATGTTGAACCGAATGGGGGCAAACATCTCCGGTTATGGTTCTAACCTTATCACTATTGAAGGTGTTGAATGTTTAGGCGGCACTACTCATACTATGCTTCCTGATATGATCGAAATTGGTAGTTTCATTGGTTTAGCTGCCATGACTCAGTCTGAGATTACTATCAAAAACTGTCGTATTGATGAGTTGGGACAAATTCCAACCGTATTCAAGCGTTTGGGTATTCAAATGGAATTTAGAGGTGATGACATCTATATTCCTTCTCAAGAATCTTATCAATTAGATCGTTTTATCGACGGCTCTATTCTAACGGTAGCAGATGGTCCTTGGCCATTGTTTACACCAGACCTTTTAAGTATTGTATTGGTAACTGCCATTCAAGCCAAAGGTACTGTTCTTGTGCATCAGAAAATGTTCGAATCGCGTTTATTCTTCGTTGATAAACTGATTGACATGGGTGCACAAATTATTTTAAATGATCCTCATAGAGCTACTGTTATTGGTATGAACAGACAGTCAAATCTTAAAGGGATCAAAATGAGTTCTCCAGATATTAGAGCTGGTGTGGCATTATTAATTGCGGCACTTTCTGCTGAGGGTACTTCTGTTATTTCTAATATTGATCAAATCGACAGAGGATACCAAGATATCGAAGGAAGATTAAAAGCTCTTGGAGCTAAAATCGAAAGAAGATAAGAAGTAGCAAAATTCAATTATAAAACTTGCTATCTAAATATTTATTGAGGCGTTTTTATAAGAAGCGCCTCAATTACTAACTAAAACATTATTGTGCGATGAGCATTAAACATTCCAAAGGTTCGAGCTACCCTTTAGGAGCTACTGTAACTAATAAAGGAACAAACTTCTGTATTTATTCTAAAGGTGCAACTGCTATCGAACTGCTCTTATTTGCAGACAAAGATAGTCCACGTCCGTTTCATGTGATCCGTTTAAACCCTGAAACAAATAAGACTTTTTATTATTGGCATGTATTTGTTGAGGGAGTTGGACATGGTCAGGTTTATGGATATAGAGCATTTGGTGATTATATTCCAGAAAAAGGTTCATGGTTTGACGGTAGTAAAGTTTTAGTGGATCCTTATGCGAAGGCTGTATGTATGACAGAGAATTACTCTAGAAAAGCATGCATTCGCCCCGGAGACAATTGCTTACATGCACTAAAGAGTATCGTTATTGACGACTCTGAATATGATTGGGAGGGAGATAAACCGTTATCAAAACCTTATTCGAAAACTATCATCTATGAGATGCATGTTGAAGGATTTACCAAAGACCCTTCTTCTGGCCTTTCTGATGAAAAAAGAGGTACTTATGAAGGTTTGATTGAGAAGATTCCTTATTTACAAGAATTAGGTATTACAGCAGTTGAACTCTTACCTATTTATCAGTTTGACCCACATGATGCTCCAAAAAACCGCATCAACTACTGGGGATACAGTCCTATTAACTTCTTTGCTCCTCACTCTCTTTATGCTATGGATAAAAATGATCCAACTAGCCCAGTAAGAGAATTCAAGGATATGGTAAAAGCTTTACATAAAGCAGGTATTGAAGTTATTCTGGATGTTGTATATAACCATACTACTGAAGTAAACCCTGAAGAGGGGCCAACGATAAACTTTAAAGGATTAGATGCTAGTACATACTATATCCTCGATAAGAAAAATAACTACAAATTCTTAGATTTCTCTGGTTGTGGAAACTCATTCAACGCGAACCACTCTGTAGTGAGAAGAATGATTATGGATTCTCTTCGCTATTGGGTATCTGAAATGCATGTTGATGGTTTCCGTTTTGATTTAGCTTCCGTTTTATCAAGAGACGAAGAAGGTAATCCGACAGACAACCCTCCAATCTTATGGGAAATTGAATCTGATCCAATCCTTGCGGGTACTAAAATGATTGCTGAAGCATGGGATGCCGCTGGTCTATACCAAGTAGGATCTTTTGTTGGTGACCGTTGGAGTGAATGGAATGGAGTTTATAGAGATGTTTTAAGACGATTTGTAAAAGGAGATAATGACCTTATTGGCTCTTTCGCGGGTTGTGTTGAAGGCTCACATCACATTTTCCAAAATCAAGAAGAAAGAGATCCTAATAGAAGTATCAACTTCATCACTTGTCATGATGGTTTTACAATGAATGATCTTGTATCATACAATTCAAAACACAACTTGGCCAATGGTGAAAATAACAACGATGGTTCTAACGATAACTTCAGCTGGAACCATGGTCATGAGGGTGATACAGATAATGGAGAGATCGATCACTTAAGACAAAAGCAAATAAAGAACTTCTTCACATTGCTACTATTATCTCAGGGTACTCCTATGATCTTAATGGGTGATGAAGTGAGAAGGACTCAAAATGGTAATAATAACGCCTACTGTCAGGATAATGAATTGAGCTGGTTCAATTGGAATGATCCTATTCACCATGAAGAGATGTTGAACTTTGTAAAGAAAATTATCAAGTTCAATTTACAACATCAGGTCTTCCAAACAGAGCGTTTCTGGAGTTCTAAAGCAAGAGCGCGCCGTCCAATCATTACATGGCATGGAGTCGATTTCGACAATCCTGACTGGGCTGGTAATTCGCATGCTATTGCCTACATGCTTACTTCTCCAAATACTGGAGAGCAGATATTTATTATTGTCAATACATTCTGGGAAGCACTGGATTTTGAGGTTCCAGAACCAACAATATTCACAAGTCAACCCGAATGGAAATGTATTGTAGATACAGGCAACAGAATGCCTCATGATATATTTGAGTATGATGATGCCCCTGTGATTAAACCAGGGCATAAACACCTTCAACCTAGGTCGGTTGTTGTTTTAAAATCAACTTAAAAAAATAAAAGGTCATCTGGTGATAAGATGACCTTTTATTTTTATATCGTTTTATGCTCGATTTTTACTACTTCACCAAAGTTTTCAAGTAGTAAATTATTCATATCTTCTTTGTGTAAAACTTCTTTCAAAGCCCCCTTCACTTGCTCTGGAGATAATTCTTCACCATACCATTTCACAAAGATTTTTGCTCTCTTGGCTTTTAGATATTTCTTACCATTTTGAGCATCTCTGTTTTTATCAGGGGCTATCATTTCATAAGGAAAACCATAAGTATATTCCTCGTAAATATATGTTCCTTTCTCTGACACAGAAGGGTCTTTAAACACCTTAAACCTTCCTGGAGTAGCTGAATCTCTTGTATTTCTTGACAATCGTATCGCTACTTGTACACTGTCCACACCTTTAATGTGTACATTATGGAATGTAAGCCTTTCATATTTATCTACTTGCTGGCCTCCAATATAAAAATAAAGGAAAACGGTAAAGGATATGAAAATAGTTAAAGACCTAGCTAACAAGTTGGTGATTACTTCTTTAGAAGTCCATTTTTTTCTATTTGATACTTTCTTGATTTCAACAGAAAATCCTTTTATTTCCTCTGTTTGAAACTGTTCATCACTTAAATCATCTCCTTTTTTTATGGGCAATAATAGACTCATCGTCACAATAAAGAATACAGTGATATAGAATGGTGTTTTAAATAAAATTGACTCATTAAAAACCACCTCAAGAATACTATTGAAAATTAAGGACGTAAAAGTTATCAATAAAGCATATACAACTGCTAATATAAAAGGTTGATATTCTTTAGGGATCTTATTTTTTTGAGAATAGATAGTGCGAGGTTTACTATTTTTCACCTCTTTATTTTTTGTAACTTCAAACATGGTAACTAGCTCTTTTCGTGATAGTGTACATTTTGATTGATATACAACAAATATACTTCTAAAGAGTAGTTTCAGTTTAAACTATTTAAAGTTTTTAGCAATAAAAAATCTTAATAATCAATAAGTTCATAGTCTCCTTCTTCTCCTTTTGATGCTTTTCGCACTGCTTGGTCAGCTCTTCTAATAGGTTCGAAGATTCTATACTCACCATGAAACCTCTTGATCATATAAATTGATGTCTCTAAACTAATCAGATGACCTGGGCTGATAAAAATCGGTTTTACTCCTTTGTTCGAGCGAAATGCAACACCAACTACTTCATCGTCCAACAGCATCGGTGCAATACTTCCTTTCCCATCTCCTAGTTGAGTATTGTACTTCAACATTGGCTTCTTGGCAACACCAATAGTAGGTATATTTAATCTTAGACCTAACCAGCAAGCTATTCCAAACTTCCTAGGATGTGCTAATCCATGACCATCAACAATCACTATGGAAGGAACAAACTTATATTTCTTATTTAAAATCTGAAGGCATTCTTCTAATAATGGACCTTCATAATATGCAAAATAACCCGATTCATAAGGAGTTGCCGGCAATGGATGAACCGTAACAAAGGTATTGATCCATTCACCTGTTTTTCCTCGAATAATATCACAAGAGACAAAAGCACAATCTTCAGTATACGCCACATCCATACTACAAACAGCGTCTTCACCTTTAAATTTTATTCGGTGATTTGTGTCTTCATATATAATTACTTGAGCTGCTAATTCTTCTTGTTCTTTATCTCTTTCTTGATTTCGCATAGATACTTCTTCCCTTCTACTAAAAAAGGAAAAAGCAGTAGGATTAACTTACTGCTTTTTCTTATTTCTTATTTATAAACTCTTGCTTTGTTTAATGCATTCTGGTATTTACGAGCATAATAATTATGCTCTTTTAATGTTTTTGAAAAATGGTGATATCCAGAAAAATCAGCTTCAGCAACCATATACATGTACTTATGTTTTGTTGCGTTTAACACTGCATTTATCGCTTGAGTTGAAGGAATTCTAATTGGTCCCGGAGGCAATCCCGTATGCTTATACGTATTGTAAGGAGAATTGATGGCTAAGTGTTTGTTTAAAACTCTTTTCACATCAGTAAAGTCATTCACCATTCCAGTTTCAACAGCTGCAAAGACTACTGTTGGGTCAGATTGTAGGCCCCAACCTTTGTTTAGTCTATTGATATATAAACCAGCTACTTTTGGCATTTCATCAGCCTTTATTGTCTCAGATTCAACAATTGATGCTAGCACTGATACTTGAAATGGAGTTAGTCCTACAGCTTCCGCTTTTTTCTTACGGGCGTCATCCCAGAACTTATCATACTCTTTTTTCATTCTTTTTACTAGGCTCTTTGCTGAGATTGTCCAATACACCTCATAAGTATTTGGTAAAAAGATCACTTTCATCGTTAAAGAATCAAGACCTAATTCTGCCTTTAATTCTTCATCATACATTGCATCCAATAATTCATCTGGAGTAATCTCTAAACGCTGTGTAAAACGTTCGGCAACATCATCCAATGTTCTTGCATTATTGAAAGTGATTTTGATGGGAGTTTGTGCCCCTGATCGTAAATATCTTACCGCCTCAATGTTGGTCATATCTGGCTCTAATACATACAAACCGGGTTTTACATTCTCATTATATTTCAAAGCTTTTGATACAAATCTGAAAGGAACTAACTCAGAAAGTATATCGTACTTCATTAGGGTATCCGACACATTATCTATCGTTGCGTCATTTGGAATTCTAATTACTGCTGCTTGTTTTCCTACTTGAACATTAGGTGTATAAAATACTTGATAAAAATAGACAATCATCGATATTGTAAACACCGAAAAGCCTACAAATAAAAAAATACGTAAGTTCTTTGATACCATTTTGCTCTTATTTAGCCTCTATAAAATTAGGTTAGAGGTTACTGTTTTGTTTCAGGACGGTAAATCAACGTACTTATGCGGTCTTTTGCAAACATTTCATTGGCAACTTCTAATAAATCCTCCGCCGAAATGTTCTGAATTTGCGTAAATACTTCTTCTATGGTTTCAAATTTCTCTTTGTCTAACAGCGCTTTACCCATACCTAACATTATAGATAGGTTAGATTCGCCAGACATCGCAATTTGTCCCATTATTTGTTGCTTTACAGACCTTAGTTGTTGAACACCTAATTTTTTATCTCTTAGCTTACTCAACTCTCTATCTACTAGTTTTAGACATTTATTGAGACTTTTCTCTTCTGTAGCAAAATAGATACTGAATTGTCCACTATCTAAATAAGCTGAAGATCCTGCAGAAATATCATATACATATCCATATTTCTCTCTGATTCCTAAATTCAATCTAGAGTTCATGGCAGGGCCACCTAGAAGGTTTGTCAAAAGAAAGAAGGTCATTCTCTTTGAGTGGTGTAGCTCATAAGATTCTGCCCCCAACATTACATGACATTGTGTAATAGGCTTTTTCCTTTCCACTGTGATCGGTGTATAACCTGTAAATGGTATACGTGTTCGATCTTTCCTCATTTCAGGAATATGTGAAAAATATTTCTCACAAAGTGCTACAACCTTTTCGAAGGGAAGATTAGAGATAGAAGAAAAAACGACTTCATGCGTATCAATATTCTGTTCTAAGAAATCGAAAAAGTCTTGTTGTTGAAAACTCTTTACGCTATCTATTGTACCCAAAATATTTCTACCAAGAGGATGATTTGGGAAGATGATCTCATCGAATTCATCTCCAATCGCATCAGCTGGGTCGTCTCTATAAAGAGACATTTCTTCTAAAATAACTGAACGTTCCTTCTCAATTTCCTTTAGAGGGAAACTAGAATTAAATGTTAAGTCCGATAAGATATCAACCGACTTTTCAAAATGTTGTACTAACGTTGATGCATAAAAATGAATCTTCTCTTTAGAAGTATAAGCATTCAACTCACCTCCAACAGCATCTATACTGTTAAGAATATGATACGCCTTTCTTTTATTGGTTCCTTTAAAAGCCATATGCTCCCAAAAGTGTGCAATTCCTTGTTGTTCCAAGGTTTCATCACGACTACCAACGTTCAAAGCCACACCACAATGTGCCAGTTTAGTACTTTTGACTTGTCTATGTATGATTCTGATACCGTTATCAAGACGGTGTATCTGAAAATTCTTATCCATCGAGTTGATTTTCCCTCCGTTAATAACCCAATACATTGGGTTTTATATTCTCTACCTCACATTAATGAGCCTGCAAATTTAGTTATTAAGATCTTAATAATGAAGTACATTAGATCAATAATATCGTTTCAGTTCTTTTGTTATGAATATTTTAGAAGCCCATAAAATCTATTGGTATTCAGACACAAAAAAGCCTTGTCTTTTAAGTAAAAACAAGGCTTTTCTATATCTACTTGATTTAATCTTCATCAAGCTCTTTTATCACATAAACATCCTCACCTGTTCTGTGCATAAAGTATTTTTCTCTTGCAAACTTTTCTAACGTTTGATTATTAGACTTTAATTCCTTCATCTTACGTTCTAAGTCAAGAATCTCCTTTCCATAATATTCTTCCTGGTTCTTCAATTCTTGTTCTTTATTTTTCTGATTTCTTCTTTTAATCAAATTATCATTATCAAAGAAGGCTATCCAAATAAAAAATAAGAGTCCAGTTATTATGTAAAAGTTCTTGAAATACTTTAACCATTCCGGGTTATTAGGTGTTTCTGCCATTCTGAATATCTTTCAAAAATTATAAGCCTGCCCCTTCTTCAACAACATAAGATACCTCTAAGATATTATTAGATCTATCGATATCTGCTACCTTGTGTGTAGGGTCAACTTCAACTCTTTTCAATTTAGTACCTTTTGTTGGAACCGCAATAGTATATGTCGGGTGTGTCCAAGGCCAGTCAGATAATTGTACCCAATTACCTTCAATTTCCTTTTCTTTCCCTCCTCTCATTAGTCTTAGAGGCATATAATATGTTGTTTCATCACCATTATCTAAAGTTACTTTAACTTCTGTTGGCATTGGCATTTGTCCTACTCTCTCTAAAGTGATATACGTTGTATCTCCTTCAGTGAAAGTATTCTTTACTCCATAATCTACCGTTTTAGTACTGTAAACAAAATACTGCTTGTACCACTGTAACTGAAGTCCTGATTCTTTCTCCATGATTCTCATGAAATCATTTACATTCGGGTGTTTGAACTTCCACTCTTCATAATATCTTCTGAATGCTTTATCAAACGTTTCTTGCCCCATGATATAGCTTAACTGGTGTAAGAATACGGCACCTTTTGAGTAAGACGCAATAGAATAAGCTGCATTTCTTTCAAAATGATCTGCATGAGTACTTAACGGTTCTTCAATTCCTCTTTTTACCACATAGAAATATGAATTATATGAACCTCCATGTGCATTTTCTTTTCCATTCACATGTGCTTCTATCTCATTTCCAATGTAAGAGTTAAAACCTTCGTCCATCCAAGCGTATAGGCTTTCGTTTGTTGCTAATACAAACTGGAACCAGCTATGTAACATTTCATGAACTGTTACACCAACAAGGCTATTTAAATTTCTTTTTCCTGTGATTAGCGTAAGCATACCATACTCCATACCGCCATCACCACCTTGAACTACATTGTATACTTTATAAGGGTATTTACCTACTCTCTTGTTTGTATACTTGATGGCTTGCTCTAGGTATGCAGGTAATTTATTCCATACATCATCAATACCCTGATCTTTTTTCCAGAAGAAATGAAGCTCCGGACCATCATCCATTTTTACAATTTTATGTTGATAATCAGGATCTGCAGCAAAAGTAAAATCATGTACTTCAGGTGCAACAAAGTGCCAAGTTAACTTTCCATCTTTTGGCTTACCTTTTTTGATACCTTCGTAACCATGTCCAACTTGTTCTGCATTCTGTAAGTAACCTGTCGCGGCTACCATATATTTAGCATCCAAAGTTAATTTCACATCGAAATCACCCCAAATACCATAAAATTCTCTCCCAACATATGGGTCTGGATGCCAGCCTTCATAATCGTACTCCGCTAATTTCGGGTACCATTGAGACATAGAATATCTTACACCTTCTTTGTTATCTCTACCTGTTCTTCTGATTTGAACCGGTACCTGACCTTCAAACTCCATTGATAAAGTAACCTTTGACTTAGGCATAATTGGCTTATTCAAGGTAACTTCTAGAATTGTCCCTACAGTTTGATGTTTTACAGGTTTACCATTTTGTTTTAATGAAATAACCTTTTCGTAACCAATCTCATCAGGACTCAATTTTGAAATACGGTCTTTTACTCTACCATCAGGATCCTCAATTGTTCTTGAACGAACATCCATCATACTTCCAGGTTGAAAAGCATTCAAGAATAAGTGATAATACACTTTTGTTAGTGTATCAGGAGAGTTGTTATAATAATCTATTTTCTGTGTTCCTTGGAATCGGTTAGTGTTTACATCTAACTCTACGTCCATTTTGTAGTTGGCTCTTTGTTGCCAACGATCAGGTTGTGCGAAACCTATCAAGCTAAATGTGCATAATACTGCTGCGAAAAAATACTGCTTCATGGGAATGAAAGTTCCTCTTTTATTTGTTAATCAAGTTGATCACGCAAAATACAAAAGAAAACACTTCGATGGATAGTTAACAGTGCTTTCTCATTTAAATTTGATGTAATCAATATTAATTTTTTATTTTTTTAATTGAATTAAGTCAGGAGTGTTTTTAATTCTTCGATTTTTTGATGACGGGCAACGGAAAAAGTCATTACATCGACCACTTCCAACTTTTCTAAAATCATTAATGCTGATTCTAGAAATTTAGAGTCATTTTCTATTTTTCCTTTGATAATGAGTGCGTCTGCTAAAAGCTCAATTTCATTGTACCTAAGTTTGGGTGATAGATCCATTACTTTCAGTGCCATTTCTTTGGCATCATCTTCTGGATCTATTTGTACAATTTCTTTTAAATATTTTTCTACTGAAGTAGCAACTTCTTCTCTATATTTTACCCAATCAAGACCTTGAAAACGAAGTATCATTTTCTCTAAATCTTTGATCAGTCTTTTAATATAATCTCTTTTGTCTTGTAACATGTTTATTCAGTGAATGTGAATAACAAGTTAGCAAAGAAATTCCATATTACGACGACACCAATAGCAACTACTTTGGCTAAATAAAAGTTCATCTTCACTTTTTCATGAAGGATCCAAATAATAGCATTACTAAATAGAAGTCCTACAAGTGATACCGAGAAGAATTTTATATACTGAACACCAACATCTGTTGCATTACTCTCAAATGTCCAAATTCTATTTAAGATATAGTTGGATGTTGCTGCAAAAATAAAACCTAAGCTATTGGCTAAATATTTATGCCCTTTTAGTATATCCTTAACTAAATAAGTAATACCGAAGTCCACAAATAGACCTGAAAAACCCACCACACCAAATTTGATGAATTTCCAAAACAAGACCTCTCCTTGCATTTCTCTTATTTTAAAAAAATCGAAGAATAAATCAGTTTGATTGAGCTAGAAAAATAGATGAAATTTACATTTCAAACAAAAAAGTAAATGATGAATAGTTAACTACCCATCATTTACTTTTATCTATAATTACTTGCTTCTGCGACGACGGTCACGGTCTCCACCGCCACCACCTTGACGGCGACGATCTCCACCTCTGTAACCTCCACCACCACCGCGGCGGTCACCTCCGTTGAATGGTCTTCTACGACCTCCGCCACCACGACGACGGTCTCCACCGCCACCACCAGTGTTAGAAACTTCAACATCAATCTTACGGCCTTTGAAATCTAATTTGCTCATTCCACCGACAACATCTGTTTCTCTACCTTCTTTTAATTCAAAGAATGAGAAATTCTGCTTAAGATCGATTCGTCCAATATCAATACGGTCACCTTGTACACCTTTGTTGATTAAATCAATAAGGTCTTTTGGTCTGATTTCATCACGCTTACCAAGGTTAATAAAGAATCTTGTAAAGCCTGATTCAGCATTTCTACGATTATTCTCACCTCTTTCGCGGCTGTTTGTATGATCTCTTCTGTCAGGAACATTAAGATCTCTAGCCCCTCTGTAGTAATCTAAGAAGCGGTTAAACTCTAAAGCAACAAATCTGTTGATGATTTCTTCTCTGCTTAGGTCTTCTAACTTCTCGTATACTTTTGGTAAGTATGCAGCAATTTCATCTTCTTCCATTGCAACGTCATGGATTCTATCCACTAGGTGGAATAACTGACGCTCACAAATTTGAGGACCTGTTGGTACAGGGTCCATAATGAAACTTTGCTTTAATACTCTTTCGATAGATCTTAAACGGTGCTTCTCACGCATGTGGATAATTGCAATTGAAGTACCATCTCTACCAGCTCTACCTGTACGACCTGAACGGTGATTGTACGTTTCGATATCATCAGGTAAGTTGTAGTTGATTACATGTGAAAGGTCATTTACATCAAGACCTCTGGCTGCTACGTCAGTTGCTACAAGTAATTGTAGTGTTCTCTGACGGAACTTACCCATTACATAATCACGTTGTGCTTGAGACAAGTCACCATGTAATGCATCCGCATTGTAACCATCTTGCATCAATCTTTCTGCAACGTCTTTAGTTTCTTGACGCGTTCTACAGAAAACGATACCGTAAATATTTGGATTGTAGTCTACAATACGCTTAAGTGCTTCATAACGATCACTAGCTTTTACAGAGTAGCAATAATGTTTTACATTTTTGTTACCCGTATTTTTTGTGCCTACAGTTACTTCTTTTGGTTCAGACATATAGTTTGAAGCAATTCTAGCTACCTCTTTAGGCATAGTTGCTGAGAATAACCAAACATTTTTGTCTTCTGGAGTTCCTTCTAAGATTGCATCAAGCTCATCTTTGAAACCCATTTTCAACATTTCATCAGCTTCATCAAGAACTACTGTCTCTACTTGAGAAATGTCTGCTTTACCTCTTTTTAAAAGGTCATCCATACGACCTGGAGTTGCTACAATTACATGAGCTCCTCTTTTGATCTGACGGATTTGTTGGTCAATTGGAGAGCCACCATAAACAGCTACTACTCTTAAACCAGGAATTTGCTTTGAAAAATTTTCTAAATCTCTTGCGATCTGAAGTCCCAATTCACGTACGGGACATAATACTAACCCTTGCGTTCTTTTATCTGATACATCAACGCGATGTAATAGAGGCAAGCCGAAAGCTGCAGTTTTTCCAGTACCTGTTTGAGCTAGACCTACCAAGTCTGTTTCCTCCGTTAAAAGAGTTGGAATTACTTCTTCTTGGATTGGTGTTGGTTGTTCAAAACCGAGCTCAGAAACAGCGTCTAATAACTCTTGCTTCAGCCCTAATTCACTAAATTTTGCCATGTTGTGTTTTTTAGAACGCTTCCCTCCTTACAATGCTATGTTTGTAGCGGACTAGCTACAACTATGAGATGCGGATAAAAGCGCTAACGAATTTTATCTAATAGGCCACAAAGGTAATTGTTTTATTATTGGTTTTAGGTCTAAGCTTCACAATCGTTTGTTTTTCAGTAAAATTATTGGCAAAATTTTTCCTTATTAACAAAAAAAGGCCTCTTTTGAGGCCCTTCATTAATCAAATATTTTCAAAAGGTAACTGAAATTTCAGTTTTAACTAAAGCGTTGTTAATACACTACATCAGCAATAATTTCATAATTTTTATCACCTAATATCACAATTGATTGTGACCCTTTGAGTGTATAACGCTGAAGCATCTCATTCTCATCAAAAACTAATTCACCATTTTTTTCTGTTTCAAACAATGAATTATCTGTTCTGATTTTGAAAGAAACATTTAAGATTTTTCCTTCTGTATTTTTTTTCAATTCGAGCCAACGGACACTTTCTCTTGGTCCACTTGCTTCGTACCTTGTGATATGGTTTTTACCCTCCTCTTTTTTTATGACAGCATAACTATCTTTAAAAATCGGACGATTAATATCTGCTTCTGCAAAAATTTCTAATTCATTCTCCCAATCAATTTCATCAGAAGATATCACATTCTTTTTACCATCATATTCTACCTCTTTGTTCACTTTTGCTGAAGAAGACGCTAAAGCTGTAGAAGTGTTTTCAATAATTTCCTTCAAATCAAAATAATAAACTTGATCTTGCTTATCGAAGGTCTCTAGTTGTGAACAATTGGTTAGTAAACTGATGCTAGTAATAATTAGGCTGATTCTAACGAACAAATGCATAAATAATAATTAAGTTAAGCTTGTGTTTATTTTACCAAAAAACCTCTATATGTCTTTTTCCTGTCCATAAAGTAGTGCTTTCAGCTTTTTTCACTTTTTTGATCTTCCATGAATCTCTTTCCAAATATATAAATTCCTGCTTAATAACAATAGTATTCTCTTTCTTATGAAACAAAACGGCCATACTATGTTCTTCAGGAATAGCCTCCAAAGTAATTTTTTTCTTACCTGTCGCTTTCAACTCTTTAACTGCTGATTTAGGTTTCTCTTCTTTTAGAAGCTGCATGGCTTTTCCTGCATCAGGAACTCCGTAGCCAATATAATTATTAGCATAAGGATATAAACTGGATGACTCAATAATCGCTTCTTTAATTTCTTCTGCACTAGCTTCTGGCTGATATTGCCATAAACAAGCTGCTAAACCTGTAATGACTGGTGCTGAAAAAGATGTCCCAAATAAAGAATAGCATGAGACTTCAGGCTTAACATACGGTAGCGTTTTTGGACCAATACTACTGTAGCTAGCTTTAGATCCACTCTTTGTCGTCGCTCCAACACTCAGTACTCCTTTAGCATCTGCCGGAGCACTTATCACTTTCCATGCATTGTTATCACCTTCGTTTCCTGCGGACAATATGAGTAATACTCCTTTATTTTCTACAGCATACTCCGCTGCTTGAGTAACCATACTTGTTTTACCATCCATTTCCTTAGGAGAGTAATTATCTGAAGGATCATCAAAACCATTGGTATAACCTAAAGAACTATTGATCAATTTCACTTGCAATGAATCAACCATCCATTCTAATGCTGCAATCCAATTTTCTTCATCTGTCCTCGTTTCCGAATCGCCATGATCCGTTCTTGCTAAGTAAAATGAAGAATGATCTGCCAAACCATAACGCATATTTCCTTCTTTTCCAGCAATCATACGTAAAACTGTCGTTCCATGGCTATCACTTCCTGTTTCTTTAGTGAAATAAAAAGAGGTCTCATGTCTATCTGGAGTAATAAAGTCCCTAAATCCTTTTACCCTTCCTTCATCAAACAATTTTTTTAGGTAATCGTTCTTTTTAGCATTCCAGAAACCTGCATCAATTACGCCAACTGCTACTCCTTCTCCATTCAGTTGTTCTTCATATAATGGATCTGGTTTTAATTGTTTGATAGCATAAGCCGCTTGTTGCTTCTGCTCCTTTAAAGTTTCCTCAGTACTTGTTACTCCTAACTTCCATTGTGTATTGACTGATCGAACTTCTTTGATAAAAGACAGTGATTTTAGATATTTCGCATCTGATTTTGAAACATGGTCTACCGTTACAGCATTCAACCAATTGGATACTGTCTCTTCTTGAAAGCCTATATTATTTAAACTATCAAGATAATTTTGGCAAACTGATTGGTTAAAAAAATCTAACTTTTCAGTATCACATTTATCTTGAAAAATGATCCAATAGCGCTCTGATTCTTCAGAAAAAGCACTTGTATTGATCATTAAGCAAGAAAATAGCAAAAAGAGTGTATTTAATAATGAACTCGATGAGTAAAAAATATTCATCGGTTTCTTCAGTCTATTAGTCATGTAGTTTTAAAAAATCAATGGAAGAAGTAAATTCGAATTCAAAGTAAAATAAATAAATAAAATCATATAAACACATAGTTTCCGATGAGATACGATAAAATCGATCAAAACTTGTTTATTGAGAACCGTAAACGCTTCGTTGAACGTTTAAAACCAAATTCTGTTGCGGTTTTCAATTCTAACGACATCATGCCAACAAGTGCTGATGGTACTATGCCTTTCATCCAACATACTGACATCTTCTACCTAAGTGGTATCGATCAAGAAAAAAGTATCTTGGTAATTAACCCAGATGCAAAAGACCCTGCCCATAGAGAAATCCTATTCCTTATTGAAACTAATGAGGAGATTGCTATTTGGGAAGGTGCAAAACTAACGAAAGAGCAAGCAACTGAAGTTTCTGGTATAGAAACAGTTTTCTGGTTGTCTGAGTTCAATACTATCTTCAAAGGTTTGGTATTTGATAGTGAACATATCTATTTAAATACCAACGAACACCTAAGAGCAGATACAACTGTTCAAACTCCTGACGATCGTTTTATTGAAGAGTGTAGAAAAATGTACCCTCTTCATAAATATGAGCGCCTTTCTCCGATCATGCATGATCTTAGAACGGTGAAATCTCAATATGAAATCGATGTGATGCAAAAAGCTTGTGATATCACTGAAAAAGGTTTCAGAAGAGTATTGGAATTTGTAAAGCCAGGTGTGAAAGAATACGAAATTGAAGCTGAGGTAACTCATGAGTTTGTTCGTAATGGTTCTAGACGCCATGCATATACTCCAATTATTGCATCAGGTTTTAATGCATGTGTACTTCACTATATCGACAATGATCAGATCTGTCAGGATGGTGATTTACTATTAATGGACTTTGGTTGTGAATACGGTAACTATGCTTCTGATTTAACTCGTACCATCCCAGTAAATGGTAAGTTTACAGAGCGTCAAGCGGCTGTTTACAATGCAGTATTAAGAGTACATAAAGCGGCAGCAAAAATGCTTGTACCTGGTAATAACTTAGTAGATTACCATGTAGAAGTTGGTAAGTTGATGACAGAAGAGCTTATTGGTTTAGGGTTAATCTCTAAAGAAGATGTAGCTAACGAAGATCCAAAATGGCCTGCATACAAAAAGTATTTTATGCACGGTACATCTCATCATATTGGTGTTGATGTTCATGATTATGGACATAGATATAAAACTTTTGAAGCTGGAATGGTATTTACTGTTGAGCCAGGAATTTATATCCGCGAAGAAAACATGGGTATCAGAATCGAAAATGACTATGTGATTCAAGAATCAGGTGAACCATTCGATTTAATGAAGAACATTCCAATTGAAGTCAGTGATATCGAATCGATTATGGGCAAATAATCTAATCACACTTTAATAAAAAAAGCCTATTCAACAATTTTAGTTGAATAGGCTTTTTTATTGAATTTATATTCTACATGTAATAAAAGGAATCAAAGAGTTTATCTGATTTGACTCTCATTACTAATTCTTCATTTTCATCATACATCGAGATCACACAACTCACATTGTTTTCTTTCTGTATGTATTTTACTACAAGATGGAAATTATTGTCTAATTTATAATCTACATCTACTTCCTCTCCAAACTTAATATCAGACACATATTCCAATGGAAATACTTCTTTTGATTCTTTATTTGAATCCATAAGTATTAACTCATTACCATAAATACTGATGTATTCTAAATCAAAAGTGGAAATGGGAGCATTATCTTCTAACACATTTACTACTGGATGTTGTAATAAATAATACGGTTCTTCTGTAGAATTAAATTGTGAAATCACTTGTGAAAAACCGAAATGCTGTAAAAATAAAAATGTAGTCAGCAACAAAAATTGTTTCATAATATCTTATAGTAAAATGTTCATCCTAAACGTATTATATACAACGGTATCCCTACGCTTAGAACATTCATAAAACAATCATAAACTATCAGATTACGAGCATATTATATTGAAACAAAAAAGCACATACGTGTTGACGTACATGCTTTTAATATATTATTATGTTGAGATGAAATTAACTTTCAAACTCTTCCATATTAATTGCTTCTACTTTGTTTACTTCAGGAACAGCATTAACGATAGCTTGTTCAATTCCTGCTTTTAAAGTCATTGCTGACATTGGACAAGAACCACAAGCACCTAAAAGTTCAACTTTTGCAATGCCGTCTTCAGTAACTTCAACAACCTTAGCGTTCCCCCCATCAGCTTCTAAATAAGGACGAATCGTGTCCAAAGCTTTCTCTACTCTTTCTAATAGTGTTTGACTCATATATATAGTACCCAAAAGGTGGTTATTCTGTTTTAATTATTCCCAAGTTTTAATTTCTACTTTATCTGTCTCAGGAAGTTCTGCATTTCGAATAGCAACATTTCTTGCTAATTCTTCAGCTATTTTTACGAAGGCACCTCCAGCTGGGTTTCCTTCTTCCATTACTACTGGCACACCATCATCTCCGCCTTCACGAACACTTTGTACTAAAGGTACTTCACCAATAAATGGCACTTCATATCTTCTAGCAAAAGTTTTACCCCCGTCTTTACCAAATAAATAGTATTTGTTTTCTGGTAATTCAGCAGGTGTAAAATAGGCCATGTTTTCTACAACACCCAAAATTGGAACGTTTACATCTTTTGAAGCAAACATCTTGTAACCACGAACTGCATCTGCAAGGGCTACTTTTTGTGGGGTAGTAACAATTACTGCTCCTGTTACTTTAGCGGTTTGAACTAATGATAAGTGAATGTCACCTGTTCCTGGAGGAAGGTCAATTAAAAGATAATCTAAGTCTCCCCAATCCGTATCCATAAAGAACTGACGAATTGCAGAACTTGCCATTGGTCCTCTCCATACCACAGCATTATCAGGAGGAGTTAAGAAACCAATAGAAAGTAATTTCACTCCATACTTTTCGATTGGGATAATTACATTCTTTCCGTCTCTTACGACTACACCAGGCTGGGCATTTTCACAATTAAACATGGTAGGAATAGAAGGTCCATAGATATCAGCATCCATAACACCTACTTTTGCTCCTGTTTCTGCTAATGCTAAAGCTAGGTTAGCAGTAACAGTTGATTTACCTACACCACCTTTACCAGATGATACAGCTATTACGTTTTTAACTCCTGGTAAAACAGGACCTTTCTGTTGTAATGAAGTTACTTCGGCAGTCATATTTACAGTGATCTCAAGATCCTCTGCAACATCTCTTTTAATCGCATCTTCACAACGTTGACGAATAAGCTCTTTTAATGGACAAGCAGGAGTAGTTAATACTACAGTAAAAGATACTTTATTTCCTTCAACTTCTACGTCACGTATCATGTTCAACGTAACTAAATCCTTCTTTAAATCCGGCTCTTCAACAGTGGATAAAGCCTTTAATATATCTTCTTGCGTGTAAGCCATGCTAATGTTCTATTCCTTTGCAGTTTAATTACCACAAAATTAACACAAAACAATTTGTAAACCTTACCTTTATTTAGATTTATTCTGTTTAAACAACAATAATTTATTTGGATACAGGCGAATAGGTCGTTTTTTGATTAAAATATTGCGTTGGTGTTTTACCTGTTTCTTTTTTGAAAGCCCTATTAAATGCCGTTTTGGAATTAAAACCAACGTTATACGCGTGTCCCAAATAGGTAAGTTCTTGAGCTTCGTCTGAAAGTACTTCTTTTACAAATGCTTCCACCCTATAACCATTAATGTAATCATAGAAGTTCTTATTATACCCTTCGTTAATCACTTTAGATAAATCGTGAGTATTTGTATTTAATGTTCTGGCTAGATCCGGTAATGTTAAGCGAGGGTTTGTATACAAGTACTTTGTTTTCATTTCCTCTGCTAAGGCATCTTTAATTTCAATTAATTCCGGTGTTAGCCCTTCTGCTTTTTTCTCAGGTTTAACCTCCTCGGTGGTATTCTCTTTTATTGGTAGTTTATCTAATGACAATACTTCAGAAACCCTTAATATTTCAGGCTGATTCATAGCATAATATCCCATCACAAAAGAAATACAAGCAATGATTAACCATAACGTATCTGTAAGTAATTCAACTAATGGCAAAGTATCCATAGATAACATCTCGCCTATTCCACCTACAACATATAGAATTACCCAAATACATAAACAAGCAGCATATACTGTCATTACACCATTTAGATAATTAAGATTTCTATCTTCAGATAAAACCTCTACACTATTTCTTTCTTGCTGTAATAATACATGGCGACATTTCCACCAATAATATGCATTAAAAATTAAGCCTAAACCTCCTACAACTTTAAAAATCCAATTAAGATCATAGTTAACAATCGCATCAATAAAATCATCTTTCGGCATGGCTAACAAAGGTGAGTATACTGTAAGCTGTATAAAAAACGGTGCTAAGCCTTTAAAATAATCTTTAGAAGATACACTTTCAGTAACTATCAATTGATTAATGTATAAATAGAATATTGGTCCGTATAAAAACAGAATCAACTCAGGCATTAAATACATTTTTGGTAGTTGTTGGAAGAAGTCTCTATAATACATTCCTACCTTAGAAATCAATGCCACTGAAGTGATAAAAATTAAAGTAGCTAACACTACGTTAGCAGCTCTGTTATTGGCCTGAATTCCAAACATGGATAAGATCAATACTATTCCTTGAAAAGCTCCAAGCAGTAATAAAAACATGTATGGAGTCATGGTGTTTCCTGAAAGGTCTTCCCAACTTTTTACTTTGATATCATAACGCCAACCTTCTTCTTTTATATTGACATGTCGGTTGATAATTGCTCTACCATTTGCTCTACCTTCTACAGACTCCCAAGAACCTCTTGTGACTTTGTAATCAAACTCATGCAATCCTAAAGGTAAAGTGAGGGTATAAGTTCCATCGGGTTGCAAAGACATTTTACTTTCATGATCTCTTGGATTCCAATTATTAAAGTCTCCTGCTAAATACAATGTTGCATCATAGGGTGTTGACTCGGGAACTGAAGTGACTACTACCTTAACTCTATTGAGGTATTTCTTTGCCATATCTTGCCAAGACAAAATAACAACATCTATGTTTTCTGGCCCTTCTGGATCGAACCATCTATTCTGTTTGATTTCTCCGATATCATTTCCTTCTACAGTTTCCCAAGAGCCTCTTGTAAATTTATACTGGAAGGGTTGATCTCTCCATGGTATTTCTATAAAATACTCATCATTTTTATTTTTCTTTAGCTGGAATTTTTCATCACTAGGCTCCCAATTATTGTACGAGGTAACTAAATAAATTGCGGAGTTTTCTGGTGTGTAATCTGGAAGATGTTTTACTGTTAAAATAATTCGATCTTCTGCAGTCACATAAGTTGAGGTGAAAAATAAAGTAGAAAATACGAGAGTGAACGTAAAATGGAATATTGTAGTTAATCTTTTCATTCAAAAAGTACCGTTAGTTTCAAAAAAGACAAGAGGATGTGTTGTTATTTCATTTCCAAAATGTTACACAATTTAAGCTTTTCTTTGGTATTGTTTCAAAAGATTTCCGATAAATAATTATTAGATGTGATAATTACATGAATAATTTAATAAAACAGTCTTTTGAGTAACTATTAACAACGTAAAATATTACAATACAAGACCTTCCATAATCATGGTAAATAAAAAAGAGTGCACAGAAAAATTCCGTACACTCTTCAGCTATTACTTCTTAATGATTTTCTTGGTTATGAGTTCATCATTCAAACTCATCCTTATGATATAGACTCCTGTCGTGAAATCTTTCATATCTATTTGGAAAACATGAGCACCTTGTGCTACGTTGTTATATTCTTTCTTTTCTAATAAATGACCATTCAGGTCATACATAAATAATGCAATATCTTGAGCAAATGGTAATTTTAATTTTACCGATAACTCGTGGTCTACCAATGTTGGAAAAACGTTTAATTCAATTTCTTCTTCCAATGGTAAAGCAGTGATTAATCTAGCACCACTATCTTCTGGATTAGTGTTGTACCAAACACCGTCTTTATACCAACCTTCTATATCTCTGAATAGATCGGAAGTTTGTGAACCACTACCATTATGAAATAGAAGATTTGCTGATGTAGCTCCCTCAATAGTATAACGGTACCATCCGTTTCCTTCTGAAATCATATTCTCTCCAGGCCATGCACTTGCATCACCATTTGAAGCGTTCCAGTAATGAATTTTTGTAGCATCACCCCAACCACTTTTAAAATGAACTGTTAATCCTGTTGGGTCTACAGGTTTAACATCGTACCATTGACCATTTCGGTACCATCCATCTTTATCTCTTGACAGATCTGCAGACTTGTAACCTGAGTTATTATGAAAAAGTAAATTTACAGAAGTGACATTTGATGGAAATTCAAAATACCACCATCCATCTGTACCGGCAGTTAGACTTACTCCTGGCCAAGTTGTTGAAGCAAAACTTCCAACTGGCTCAGCATTCCAATAATGAATCAATGGATTCTCAGCTCCTTGGAAATATACTTTGAAACCACCAATAACTTCCTCAACAGTGTAAGTAGTAGACTGTACCTCTGAAACGTTTCCAGCGTCATCCTGTGCAAAAGCTTTCACTGTATGTTGTCCAACCTCAGTTAAAGTAATTTCAACCGTTCCATTACCTGACAAAGAAGAATTAGTTGGTGTACTACCATCAATTGTATAGAAAATCTGCGGTGAAGTTGTTCTATTATCACTTGCTGTGATTGTCACTACTCCTTGACCTGAAAAAGATGATGAAGGAGTCATACCTAAAGTAGGTGAAGTAGTATCTTCTCCAATTTCAACCCATACTCCATTGTCATATCCTTTACCTTCATTTCCACAAGTTGATAAATCACCTGTCTGAGCACTTCCCGAGTTATTAAAAATAACATTCGAACATGTACCTCCTTCAATTGTGATTTTTTTCCAACCTGAACCCAATTCTGAAGCATCTTCTAAGGCAATACCCGGCCATTGTACAGGATTTGCTTCTGTTACAACACCACCTTCTTCAACATCCCAATAATAGATATGTGTATAGTTCTTCACATAAACTGTATGAGTCGAGATTTGTCTGAATGTAAATGTTGCTTCAACTTCTGAACTTGTTCCTACCTCATTGACTGCAATTGCCTTAACTGTTACTTCATCCAATTCACTTCCAGTAATCGCTATACTACCTTGGTAAACAGATGATGACGTTGTTGGTGTTGTTCCATCTATCGTATAATAGATAATACCATCATTTGTAGCTGAAATACCTACTGAGACATTCCCTTCTGGGTAATTTCCTCCATTTGGAGAAATAGCAACTGTTGGAGGTTGTTCTCCTGGACAATTTCCGGGACAAGTGTCTGTCCATTGACCATCTTTATACCAGCCATCTCTATCTCTTGAAAGGTCATCTGATTGTGCACCTCCATTATCATTGAATACTATACCCGTTGATAAGGCAGTTACAGTAGCATGGTACCAGCCTTCACCTATTGATGTCATACTGACTCCCGGCCAAACAGTATCCTCGGTAACACCCACAGGAGTAGCATCAAAATGATGCATATTGGCATTACCCCAAGCAGCGGGCTTATAATAGTAGATGTTGATAGGGTCGATCTGACCAATAGCGTATTTTTTCGAAGCGGAACCAGACCTCCCTTCTGCATTTACTGCTACTGCTGTAACTGTTGCAGAAGCTGTTAGATCAAATGAAGCAGTGTAAACATTCCAATTTAAATAATTAGATGCATCTGCATTTTCTTCAGTTGTATAGTAAATAGTAGGGTTAGGATCATCCGCATCGACTGCAGAAATTGATACCGTAATACTATTCGGATCATATTGTGAATCTGGAGATATACTTACAACTGGACGAGATACAAATACATAATTACGGTTATACAATAGTATAATTCCTTCTGCATCTGCAGTAAATTGAACCTTACCATTAGTTACAACATCAGTTGCTCCAGAGTAATGGTCAACAACAGTATCTCCTTCCATGTAATAATCTCCAACATTGAATTCAACATTTCCTGAGGCTCCAACAGCTACTATTACTCGATCTGCAATACTCTTTTCTTGGTTATTGTAATCTCTTACAAAAGTATATGGTGCATCCCCAATTTTTTGATGGGTACCAGCTCCTACTGCTGGGTGATCTCTACGGAACGTTCCTAATTTCTTCCACACTTCATGTTGAGCATTATCAAAATTACCCCAGTTCATGTCTGAACGAGTATTTTGCTCTTCATCAGCCCAATTACCACTAGGTCTACCCGATTCATCACCATAGAAAATCTGAATACCACCTGGTAATAATAAGAAAGCAGGAGCTGCAGCTTTCAAGCTATTTCTATCAAATAATGGAGCAACATCATGCGATGATAAATAACTTAAGGAGTTCCACGTTGGATCATCATTAATTGTCGCATATTCTGTAAATAAAGATTCTAATGAAGAAGCATCTCTACTTTTTACTCTAGCATCATTTTTTAAGTTAAAATTGATTACTGAGTTAAACTCACCTACAGTATGGTACTCTGATTTGTTCTTACCATGCCCCCATACTTCGGCAGTCATCCAAAATTCTTCATCATCCATAGCCTGATCAGGGTGTTCAGCTTTCCAATCTTTCAATGCTGCGATAGCATATTGCTTTAATCTTGACCACCTCTCTAATTCAACATGCTTTGCTGTATCTATTCTGAAACCATCAATACCATATTTTCTCACCCAATCCGTCAACCAGAATATCATATAGTTTGACACTACTCTTGGTAGACCTGTTTCATTAAAGAAGGCATCTAATTCCGCCGTTTTTTGACTAAGTGTTCCTTCTTGAGACCATTTATTGACAAGAATTGGAGGAATATTGACCGGTGCAATATCTTCTGTTTTCAAATCAGGTAAGAAACCCACACAATTATCAATTCCTCCGCCTGAAGAACAGTCATCGTACCCTTCAATATCCGGATGACGCATCCAATCAGAACCCCAATAGTTTGTCATCCAAGTACCACCATTTGCGTAATTTATAAACTTCTCATGATACGAATGCCAAGATTCGCTACCTGACGGCTGCCAAGATCTCCATGCTGGATCTACAGTACCATAATTGTACTGCTCCATATCATGCATCGTTACGTATCCTGTATGGTTCATAACCACATCCACTACAATACGGATTCCTCTGCTATGTGCTTCATCAATAAACTCTTGAAAGTCTGCTTCAGTACCCATGTTCTGATCAATTTCTGTCCAGTCCATTGCATAGTATCCATGGTAACCATAGTGTCTGAATGAACCATCAGAGCTACCACCAACCCATCCATGCATTTGCTCTACTGGAGAAGTAATCCAGATAGCATTGACACCGATCGATTCAAAGTAGCCTTCTTTTAGCTTGGCTGTCATACCTTTCAAATCACCTCCATGAAATTCACCCGCAGAAGAATCGTCAGTATAACCTTGTCCATTACCATTCGTTCCTCTACCATAAGAATTATTATTTGATGGATCGCCATCATAGAAACGGTCGGTCATAGTGAAATATACCGTTGCATTATCCCAAGTAAAACCTGAAGTTTTTGCAATTGGCTTATCATCTTCTATAATATCATTCTTGCTATAAGTTGCCGTAATTACTTCTGATATATTTTCTCCTAAAACCGCTAAAGCTTTTACTGTCGTTGTCTCAGTAACTACGATTGGGGATGTATAACTTTCTGATGATGAACTAGGCGTTGTTCCATCCAAAGTATAATGGATTGTTGCTCCTTGGGTTCCACTTAAAGCAACCTCTATTTGATTGTCGAATGATGTTGATGATGGAGCAATATTCACTTCAACAGTTACATCTTCATCAATAGGCGGACAGTCTCCTGGGCAAGTTGAAGTTACTACTCCTCCATCATACCATGATGAACCACTTATTGTGACATCTTCGTCTTGATTGGCATTATAATCATGGAAAACAAAGCTTGCACTTTCAGCTCCTGCTAAAGTTATTTTATACCAGCTTGCAGTACCATCAACTTTTTGCATTGTAGCTCCTGGCCACTCTGTATCATCAATAACTCCTGCTGGTACAGCTGCCCAATGATGTGCATATAATGTTCCCCACCCTGATGGTTTTCGAACATAAACAGACATTTCCGGTAATTGCTCACCAATGTAGAATTTCTTTTCATCGTACCCTGACCTACCATCAGCATCAAAAGAAATTGCTTTTACTGTCGTAGTAGAAGCAAGCATAAAAGGTCCATTATATTTTGTTGAAGACACTGATGGTGTAGTGCCGTCTAACGTATAAAAAATATCTAATTGTGTATCTCTATCATCAGAAACTGTTAATTCTACTTCTAAAGGATTATCTGATTGAGAAACTTGAGGGTTAATTGTTACAATAGGTGATTGATTGACCCCTGTACCTTTATCCCAAATCGCATAATTTAATCCATCAGATTGTAATACCCAACCTGATCCAGAAGGAGACCAATTTGTATTTCCTAAACGCACAGCCACCTTATCATCAATAATTGCAGCATATCCGCTTCCATCAGCTTGTTGGATACTCACAGTACTTGTGCTATGAATACCATTCGCTTTTCTAAGGGCTACCATATTGGCAATATCATCATACAAACCATACTCAAATAAATGAGAATAGAACACCATTGGAGATCCAGCATGTGTTAAGATATAAGCATATCCTTGAAGTATTTGAGAATTTGAAGAAGGATCATTAGGGAAAGCACTACCTGGATGATCACCTTGACGTACTGGCTCAGTATCGTGATTTTCCAAGAAAGTCACTGAGTTTTGCGGCCAAACTCCTGCAATACCTGGCATTTTACCACCATTATTTAAAGCTCCATAATTACCATTCATTGCTTCATGCAATGCGAACTTCAAAGGAAAGTCAAAAGCTGTAGAAGTACCTTGTGCTCCATCCATCCAATTAACAATCGCTTGTGTATCACCTGTCCAGTTTTCTCCAATTGAAATATAAGGTGATGTTGCATTATTGTATTCAGCAAAGAAACCTGCTCCAAAACCATGAACAAAATCATATCTCCAACCGGCATAACCAATATCAGAGATCAACCAATTCATCCAATCTTTAATTGCCTGTCTTGTTTCATTATCATTATGGTTGATGTCTCTAGCAGCACTATAAGGCGTTCCTGTATCCCAATCTCCACATCCTTGTCCAGGAAATTGTTCGTTTACCTCATCATCTTGGGTGATTGCATTACACCCCAAAGCAGGTTCACAGAAATCAGCCCAATTGGTACAGCCTACTCTGTGATTTATCACAATATCTGCGATAGAAATAATCCCTTCACTTTTTAAATGAGCAATTAAGTCTATCAATTCTTGCTGAGTACCATAGTTTGAATTTAAATCGTACCATTTTCTAGGAAGGTAGCCTGCTCGATCTGCTGCATCAGAAGAAGGTGGTAACCACACACCATCGATATCAGCTGCTTTAATAGCCGTTACTTTAGAGTCTAAGTTTGCCCACCAGTCCATTTTCTCAGCATCTGCTGATTCCCAATGGAAACCTTGTAAATATACTTCGGTTCCATCTGCCTGTTGAGCATAAGCGGATTGATAGGAAAGGCACAGCAAATAGCAGAGCATACCTATCACTCCTTTCGTTAGTTTTTTCATTTTCATTTCATTTAGTTAAAAAGATATACCAATCAGTTGGCATGGATTGTAAAGGACACTCTGCAATGTAGAAGATTGATTTTCTTGAATCGCTCCGGTATTATTTTTTGATGTACATGATAAATGAAAACGTACCATTTGAAGAACCGGTACGGTCTAATTAATACATTTTGAGTGTTTTCAGTTACTTTTCAGAAGGATAGGGTAATTTGTAATGCTGAATTTATTATCTTCCATACATCAAATAAGAAACTCAAACTTGACAGACTATTATGGAATTCTCTGCAATAAAAAATGTTAGTATTATTGGAGCTGGATGGTTGGGCATGCCTTTAATTGATCAATTAATAGAGGCAGGGTACAATGTAAAAGCATCAACAAGTACAGAAGAAAAACTCATTGATATTCGCACAAAAGGAGCAAAAGCTTATCTACTAAAATTTACTCCGACTTGTCAAGATATGGAGGCTCTAAAAGACCTTCTAGACACCGATGTAGTCATAATTTTACTACCCCCAAGATTTAGACAGCATAATATGGTTACTTATCATGCTGAACAAATAAAAGTTATTAAAGACTTGATAGAAGACTTGCCTGTCAATAAGGTAATTTATAGCAGTTCTATAAGTGTTTATGAAAATAGTAATAAGGAAATAAATGAGAATGCAGAAGTTTCACATCACTCTAAATCCAAAGCAATTACTATGGCCGAAGAAGTCTTAAGGATCAATACAGACTTGGATGCTACTGTTTTAAGATTTGGAGGTTTAATGGGTTATGATAGAATTCCTGCAAAATATGTTGATGGCAAAAAGGATCTTAGCTATGGTGATATTCCTGTGAACTACACTTTCAGAGATGATGCGGTAAGATCAATTATGAAAATATTAGAAGTAAATGATCATAACAGCTGGAATAAGGTCTTTAATGTTGTTGCTCCTGAACATCCTCCAAAGAAATCTGTATATGAAGCATCATTAAAATATGGTGATTACATTATGCCTACTTTTTCTTCGGAAGATAAAGCCCCTCCTTTCAAGATCATTAATAGTGATAAAATCGTCAATAAGATTGGGTTTAATTTTATCTACGAAAATCCTTTAGAGTTTATTTACAATGAAAACTCTATATGATATAAAAATAAAAGAAACTTACCTTAAAAAAGTAAGTTTCTTTCCCCTTAACAATTAAACCAAATAATCCTTAAATATCTTTTTTAACTATTCTCCACAGAGAGCATTACATCGGGTGTCACCCTAGATGCTTTTCTAATAAGCATACTCAAAAGTACATTATATTTTATTTACAAAGATTTAATTTCGGTTAAGGGCCGCTTTTTTTCGATGAATAACAAAATCATATCGATAAAAAAGCTAGAAATTGTCTATAACATTCAAAACATCTTCAATTTCAGATAAATAGCCTCTTCCAAATAAATTGAGATGAACTAACAAAGGATAAAGGTTATAAACCTTTAATCTTTCTTTAATCCCCTCTTCCCAAGGAAAAACATCGTAGTAAGCATGGAAAAACGATTCATCAAAACCACCAAACATAGTTGTAAAAGCCAGTTCTGATTCTCTATGGCCAAAATAAATAGCTGGATCAATTAAACAAGGCTCACCCTGGCTTCCTACCATTGTATTACCACTCCACAAATCTCCATGTAAAAATGCGGGTTGCTCAATTGGAAAATAATCTTTTAATTGATCACTTAAACGCTCTATTTTATCAATATAGCTTGATGATAAAAAACCATTCTTTATTCCTAAATGCACTTGCGGCAAAAGCCTTTCATGTATAAAAAAAGGAAGCCATTCTTTTGTTGTAGTATTGGATTGCGGTAGCTTCCCAATATAATTGTCACTATCTAGACCAAACTTTACTGACGATACCTGATGCATCTCTGCCAACTTCTCACCTAAATCTTTCCAATAATTTTCTGTCGATCGCTTACTATCAACATACTCTAATATTAAGTAACTAAACCTCTCTTCTTTACCTAATGCTAGTACGTTAGGTACTGTAAATGATGAGTTTTTCTTCAACAACTCTAAACCTTTACGCTCAGCTTCAAAAAATGAGAGTGGCATTTCATTATTATGCTTAATAAAAAATGACCCTTGGTTAGTATCCAGTTTTATCGATTCATTAATACAACCACCAGTAATTGAAGAAGTATCAGATAGCCTTACATCATTCCCAAAATGTTGGTTTAATATCTTTTGATAGAGGTCTGCTTTATTTATGGTGTTCATCTAAGATTCAGTAATAATTAGAGGTTCAAATCAGAATAATTTCTTTCGGTTTTAACGAATATACTAATTAGATAACTATCTTTACTTGTTCATCAAATTTGATTTTTTAATTCATGCAATCCATATTCCGTAAGTTTCTTTTTACTTGTGGCTTGATTTTGATAAGTATCTCCACCATTTATGCTCAAAAAAATAAGTTAGATCCTCCAAGGATTGCTGCGGGTATAAAAGGAGGTTATTATTCATCTGCTGTTGCTTTTACAACTGCCCCTATTAGTCAGGCTCCTGTAGCTGCTCCAACATTTGGTGTTGTTTTTAAATACAATGCTGAGAAGTTTTTTGGGTTACAGCTAGAAGCAACTTACAATAAAATTGGTTGGAAAGAATATAATCAAGAAAACCTGACGGAATTCGTATATGATCGCTCAATGAATTATATATCCGTCCCAGCACTAACCAACATCTATATTGGAAAGAAGAATTTTCAATTTGTTATTCTATTAGGACCGCAATTCGATTTTCTTGTAGGAGAACAAAAGGAAGTGATTGGCGACTTGAACGATCAACGTTACGATTATTACGAAAGAGAAGCTAACCCTGCTGTCGTTTATTTAGCAGGTGGTGTTGGTTTTAATATTTTGACAAAATTTGGACATTTTCAATTTGAAGGCAGGTTTGCTGCAAGTATGACAGATGTTCTCAAAAATGCAGATAGATCTTCTACAAATAGAACCACAGCAACTGTTGGTGGAGTAACGCTCTCCTATATTTTACCAATTAGTGGTTGGAAAGACAAACCAAAAGAAGAACCAGCCTCAGATAGCGGTTGGGAAATAAGAGACTAAAAAAAATCCCTCATACTTTAATTTTGAGGGATTTTTTATTGATAGTAAAAGTTTTAGATACTGTCTTTTTTAGTATCTAAGTAAGTAAGCGCATCATCTGCCGCAATCTTAAAGTTCTTATCGAGTTTTGCACTTTTAAATGAGTTGATCGCTAAATCAACTTTCTCATTCTTCATTGCTGCAATTCCTAATGTAAAGTGATATTTTGCTTTCGTCTTTACATCCAACCCATTATAATTTACTAATTCGTTCAGTACATCAATTGATTCTTGTAGTTTATTCATTTTAAATAAAGCTACAGCCTTTGTGTACTTCACATTGTAATTGTATTCGTCTAAGATTAATGCTGAATCACAAGATTCAACAGATTCATCATATAATTGTGATGATAATTGCCAATTAGCAATATCTTCATAAATTTTTGATTTCCTATGCTTATCCTGAAGATTATCGATCATCATATATGCCTTATCAATCTGTTCTGACTTATCTGATGTCACTTCAGCAATTCTTATTTGAAGTTCATGTGCTTTAACATTTGAATGATCTTGCTTCAATGCATCAAACAGTAAGTTTGTTGATTTATCAAAATCATATATTTGGTAATAACACATCGCAATCCAATACTTATATTCTGGTGTAAGTTTAGCCACTAACTTTCGGTATGATCCATAATTGGCTTTCTCTATCACAGAATTCAGCAATTGATATTCCTCCAAGTTGTAATAAGCATACCCAAGTTCATAATAGAATCTTGCTGTCTGACTATTATTGTTAGGAGTGAAATTTAATGCCTGTTTAATGTCTTCAACCGCTTTTTCATATTCACCGTTCATATTATGAAGCTTACCTGAATAATATAATGCGATGTAATTATTATCAGATAAACTCAATACGTCGTTGATATGTGGACGGATCTTATCGTACTCTTCCTCCTTAAACAAAATCATAATGATTTGATTCTTGGAGTTAATACGCTGCGACTTATTACTATTTGATAAATGCTTATAAGCTTGATCATAATACTCAATAGCTTCATCATAATAATCTTTACGCATGTATAAACGAGCCAATTGATAATTCATAAATCCATTTTCAGGAAAGAATTCCAACGCTTGTTCAAACGTATTGATAGCATTATTAAACTGATTAACAGAAACTTGACACTTAGCTTTCATCAGATAATACTGCTCTTGCATTGAATCGTATTTGATGGCAAGAGTGTATTCATCGATAGCTTCTATCAATTTGTTTCCTTTTCGTAAGTTTTCCGCCTCTACAAAATGCTCTAAAGCTTTACTTTCTTGTGAGAATGCAGCATTCAAAGTAAAAAAAGTTAGTGTAGAGGTAAGTAATATCTTATATAATAGTGTCCTAGTCATGGTATAATTAAAGAAAAGAACATGAATGTATAAGTTCAAATAAATTCATTTCATGTGTTACCGAAACTAATTATTGGTAGATAGCAATTTTCTACCGGAAAAAAACACCTAGCGATACAGTCCTAAGTGAAGTAGTATTAAGAAAATTTAAATAATAAAATCAAATTTTATTCCAAAATCTAATTATTGATCATAAAATTTCTCATCAGAATAGTCTCTTTGTAACCAATTGACCATATCCTTTTCATAATCTTCCGGATCGTAGTCAGTTGATGCCAAAGTTAATGTAATTGCATCTTTGCTAAAATAAATAGTTCTCCATACTCTTGGTGGTAGATATAATGCTTGACATGGATTATCTAAGATAAACACCTGTCTCTTCATATCTTCCATAATTACCTCAATCTCAACAGAACCATTAATAGCAACAATTACTTCTTCTGTTTCTTTATGTGCATGGTTTCCTCTAACTGTATCTTTGTTAGCTCCATGTGTCCAGAAAACTCTTTTTATAGCAAACGGTATTTGCTTATTTTCATTGACAGGAGTTAGAAAACCCATATTATATGACCCATGCTCTTCAAGTTCAATCACCCTAGGCACAGTATTCATCATTCTTTTTTTCTTGAGAGTCATCGCACGTAATTACTAAAAATTAAAAAAGTCTACACTGAGAACGATGTCCCAGTGTAATTTAAGTAGCTATACAGATTAAATTAATCCTATTTTCTTTTTGATGTCAGAAGGAATTGCATCTTTATGGACCATAACAGATACAGTTTTCATTTGAATATAACCTTCAGACATATATAAGTATCCACCAAAATCATTTGAGTTAGCCCCCCATGAATTTTTAGTGACATAGTATTTTTTACCATCATTATCTTTTACAATACCTACGATATGCATAAGATGATCATCAGTGGTAACGTAAGAATCAAAAGCTTCTTGTCTTAATTCTGAAGTTACTTTTATTTCTTTACCATTTTCTTCTTCAATGGTTGCTTTTCCCTGTTTGTGTGAAAAAGACTTCTCTGATACATCACCGTCCCAAGCTAAAGAATAACCTTTATCTAAAGCATTATCCATAACTCTTTCAAGGTCTGCAAGTGGTAAGTTATAATATATTCCATTTGACCAGTTATCAGGTATTTCTAAGACACATGGAGAATAATCATCAAAATTAGTGAAAGACGTTAACTCAATGTAATCGCTTGGATTGAAATCCATTTCATAAGCAAATTGCTGAGGTGTATACGATTTTCCATCTACTTCAAAAGATGTTGGTGTTGCTCCCATGTAAGCATCCAATACTGCTTCTAATGCATTTTTCCATTTTGGAGAAACTGTTTTTGAAGAAGCTAATGTCTTCAACATACTTTCCATTACACCAAAAAGTTCCTGATGATCATATCCACCTTTACTTCCTCCTTTTCCATCATAGACATTATTAGGAACAAAACCGTTCTCTTTAATAATGTTCATGACATCATGAGCTAATCCTCCTTCGCCAAATTGAGTTTTTCCTTGACGACGAACATATTTATCTGCTTTAACAGGGTAAGTGTTTCTTACAAAGTACATTTCAGAAAGGTCGTATTCCCCCTTCCCTTTTCTCATTAATTCTGACTCAATGAATGACGTTGTTGAGAAACTCCAACATGTACCTGTTCTTCCTTGGCTTTTTACAGGTGTGGTTTTGACTTGGTTAACTACTTTTAATTTAGTCCCATCTACCAAATTGTCTTGGGCTACTACTCCCAATGTTGATGCGCTGGCTAATAAAACTGAAGCAATTACGTTTTTGAACGAAAGAATCTTCATTTATTTATATTTTTCTATAAAATAATCACATTTAATGGATATAAGACTAAAAATACAAAAACGTTAGCTTAAATTCTAATCATTAACACAAAAAAAGTTAAGGTACTGGATCATACCCACTTCCTCCCCAAGGATGACAGCTTTTAATTCGCTTGATCGCTAACTTTCCTCCTTTAATTAAACCATGCTTTTTCAAAGCTTGTACTGTATACTCAGAACAAGTCGGAGTATATCTGCAAGAAGATGGAGTATAAGGAGAGATTAATAATTGATAACCTCTCACTAAAATCACAAAAAACTGCGTTAAAACCTTTTTCATATTTGCTTATTCGGGTATAAGTTGTACTAAAAATCGTATTTTCACATATATAGCGACTATACAATGATAATTTCAAAGAAAAAGAATGATCTTTGTTCACTTTGACAATCTAATTGTATAAATTGCAACCGAAAAGGTAATATTAATATTTACTAACAAATAACCAACACAACCATGAGTGTATTGGTCAATAAAGACTCAAAAGTAATTGTTCAAGGATTTACTGGATCTGAGGGCAGTTTTCATGCCGAGCAAATGATTGCTTACGGCACAAATGTAGTAGGTGGTGTAACTCCTGGTAAAGGAGGTCAAACTCACCTAGAGCGTCCTGTATTCAATACTGTATCTGATGCGGTAGAACAAGCAGGTGCCAATGTTTCTATCATTTTCGTTCCCCCTGCATTTGCTGCAGACGCGATTATGGAAGCTGCAGATGCTGGTATCAAAGTAATTATTGCAATTACTGAGGGTATCCCAGTTGCAGACATGGTTAAAGCGAAAAACTACCTAGCAGACAAAGACGTTACTCTTATCGGACCAAACTGTCCGGGTGTAATTACTCCAGGCGAAGCTAAAGTAGGAATTATGCCAGGTTTCATCTTCAAGCCAGGTAAAGTAGGTATCGTTTCTAAATCAGGAACTTTAACTTATGAAGCTGCAGACCAAATCGTAAAAGCGGGTTACGGAATTTCAACAGCTATCGGTATTGGTGGTGATCCAATTATTGGAACATCTACTAAAGAAGCTGTTAAGTTACTAATGGCTGACCCTGACACTGATGCTATCGTAATGATTGGTGAAATTGGTGGTAACTATGAAGCTGAAGCTTCTAAGTGGATCCAAGAACAAGGCAACCCTAAGCCGGTTGTAGGTTTCATCGCTGGTCAAACTGCACCGAAAGGTAGAAGAATGGGACATGCTGGAGCTATCGTTGGCGGCGCCGAGGATACAGCTGAAGCAAAAATGCGTATCATGGAAGAATGTGGTATCGCTGTTTCTAAGTCTCCTGCTGATATCGGAGAAACACTTGCAAAATTATTAGTAGAAGCTTAATTACTAGTTTCTGCACATGAAAAAAGACCTTGATTTTTGAATCAAGGTCTTTTTTATTGAACTAAAATATATTTTTTTGATTTACCCTTTACTAAGAATAAACTCTATTCTTCTATTTTCTAAATGTTTTCCTGCTGAACACTTAATACCATTTCCACAATCATTAAGTAATTCTTCCTCACCGATACCTTCAGCGTCAATTTTTGAAGCAGCTACTTTTTTGGACATCAAGACTTCTCTTAAATAATCTGCCCTCTTTTGTGTCATTTCTTTATTATAAATATCTGCACCTCTTGAATCAGAGTGTACTCGAATGGTCACCTTAACATCTGGATTTGTTCTTAATAAATCAGATAGGAAAGTGATTTGTTCTTCACCATTGATGACATTAAAATGACTATTGATTTCGAACTCTAAGTTCGTCAATGTATAAAGTGTATTAAAATGTACTTCTTCGATAGCAAAAGACATTTCAATAATTTCTTCGTCTGTTAGACCTATAGTTGTCAGATTATGTTCTTCTTGATCAAAATACAATGGTTTTGTACCATATACTTTAAACTCTGCCTCTCCTTCTAGAGTAATCACAAACTGCCCATTTTGGTCGGTATAGATCGTAGTCTTGGCACCACTTTTGATATTTTGAATGCAAACCTTTACGCCCTCAATGGTATTCCCGTTGTCACTATCAACGTAAATTCCTTTGAGTGTAAATTCTTTGTTGGAAGCTTCAGTTAAGGCAAAAGATGATAGCAACGCAACACATAAAAGTAGGGCTCTTCTATAATAACAATGAGAAAATCGCATAACAGAAAGTACCATTTTTTAGGTATAGGATAATTTTGAAGTCAAAGTCAAATATACAAACTTATAACGTATGTTAATATAATAAGTTGTGTAATATATAAAATTTTCTTACTCAAGTTATTACAATTCAGCCTTTTCTCAAATCTTCCAAAGACGGTAAAAAAGAAAGCTTAAATAAGTCAGACTCCATAAATGATAATGTTTAACTCATATAAAATCCTATCTTTTTTTTGCTTTTTAGCCTTTGCTCTTACGTCAAATTCACTTTTTGGCAGTCAAAAAATCTCAATTATTGGTTCTGTTTATTCTGAAAAACACAAATCTATAAATGAAGCAGATGTGATTGTTTTTGTTGCAGATACATCGCAAAGAACCAATGGTCTAAAAGTCTATCAACGAAGTAAGTCTGATAAAAATGGTAAATTCAATTTAGAATTACCCCATCATCAGAAGTTTGTAATTTTATGTCAAAAAAATGGATGGGAAACTACCAACGATGCTTTTAGTATCAATACAAATAATATTAGCCCACAACAAAAAATTAGTGTTCAGTTTATCATGAAGAAGAGTGATGGATATGCAAACATCACTGGTAAGATTATCAACCCTCCTTCCAAACAAAATATAAAATGTACTCTTTTTGATGTGAGATTAAATCAATACTTCCAAATCGAATTATCTAACAGTAACGCTTTTGAGATTATTGTAGGGCATTATGGAATTTATCACATCATCCTAAAAAGTGAAGACGGTGAGTTACTTTTCCAAGAACGGATCAAAGTGGAGGCTCCCAAGATAGATCATGATATTCAACTGCCAACCTCAATCTTTACACAACTTAAAGAGTATCCTTTTGAAGTAAATACCGATAAGTTAACGGCATCATCAGAAACGGAATTAAGAGCAATAGCTAGTGAGATGAAGTCAAATATTTATTACCGACTGATCATCAACTGTCATACAGACTCTAGAGGAGATGACGATTTTAATTTAAAATTGTCAAAAAAACAGGCAAACTCTCTCAAAAACTGCTTAATTTCGTATGGGATAAAACCTCAGCGGATTATTGCAGACGGGTTTGGAGAAAACCGCTTGCTAAATGGGTGCAAAAACAATGTAAAATGTTCAAATGCAAAGCACCTAGAAAACCGTAGAGTGGAATATATGTTTTCAATAAGTGATTTAGAATAATTACTTATTTTTTCACATCAAGAATGACGATCGCAACCACACAAAAATATACTCTAGGTGATAGCTCATCTAATGCAGATATCACCCATGTTTGGCTACAAGAAGAAAGTAACGACAGCCTTGTAATCGGCGGTTGTATGCTTTCAAAAAATAACGACGAACAAACTAGATCAACGGTTGACAGTGCTTTCAAAGAAAGTAAGAAACCACAATTAGCCTTAAAGGAAGCCGCAAATACGATCAAAAATTTTGCAGGTGATGACTATGTGCTTGTCTATTTAAAAGACCGAAGAATGTGGCACACTCGAAATGGTCAATTAAGAGTTTTTGTGTTTAGAGAAGGTCGTTTTTTATCTCCTCCACATACAAAAAACACCAATGTTGCTACACCTTTTTTATTAAATGAGGATGATATACTAATTATAGGCAATGCTTCTTTACTTTTTAATACCCCGCCAAAGACTTTAAAACAGGTATTTACGTCTTCCCTTCCACAAGTAATTGCCGAAAGCTTAATTCAGAACAATACGGATAACAATATTGCTTTTTGTGGAGTTCTGCCTTGCGAGTTTTTAAGAGATAATGCTCCAAGCAGAAATAGAGAAAAAGCACTTCAAGAAGTTTTTCCATATGAAAAAGAAGCCGATAAAAAATTAGCGAACCCCAATCAAAAGAAAAACCAAATCTACAATTTTGTTGGGTTCTTACTTTTTGCCCTCCTTGTGATCTTCATGTATACACAAAACAAGGTAAATTGGAAAGGAGAACTCACCAATAAAGATAAAGAGTTAGCTTCTTTACAGACTAAACTCAATAAAGCCGAAAAAGAAATTGAAGCTTTTAGAAGGTATCAGAAACAACATATTCAATCTATCGCAGAAAGAGACTTTGATGCTTTTGACAACGAACGCTATAGAATGTATGCTCTTTTTAGAGATACAAGAAGTCGTTTCAACAGAATCCAGATAGCTGAAAAATTCAATATCTATAATCCATTAGCTATTGAAGCAAAAGTAGTAATGGATGAGAACTGGTTTATCGTACCTGTAAAAGGCACACACCTGGTTCAAAAAGGAGAAACTTTAAAAAAGATTGCTGATATGTATTATGACAATCAGAAGGAAGGTATTCAATTGATACAAGAATTCAATCCACAAGTTGTCGAAGGGCACTCTATTTTCCTTCCATTTGAACAAGAAGACTAAACAAATGTTATATTTGTAGTCGTTACAACAACAATCAAACTTTCAAATCAAAAGGAAAGTTAATAACGTATAGGGTATTAGGGGTTCATTGACCTCTTTTGTAGTTTTGTAAAAAAGGGATCGTACACCCCACAAGATCAAATAACAATCAAAATGATTCACTCTTTCATTGGTGATTTAGGGCATATTTCAATTATTGTAGCTTTCGTTACTGCAATTATTGCTGCCATTTCATATCGCCTTACAGCAATAGAAAAAAACGAGGTTGAGAAACAACGCTGGAAAAGTCTTGCTAGAGGCTCTTTTACCATCCATGGTATTTCCGTTTTCAGTATTGTATGTATTCTATTCTATATGATTTTCAATCACTACTATGAATATCATTATGTATGGAGTCACTCTTCAAACAACTTACCGGCTTATTATATAGTATCAAGTTTCTGGGAAGGACAAGAAGGTAGTTTCTTAGTTTGGTCGTTTTGGCATGTTCTAATTGCCTTTTTCATCATTAGAAAGTCTGGTGATTGGGAATTTGATGTTATGTTCATTGTCGCTGCTGTTCAAGCTTTCCTTATTTCAATGGTGCTTGGTATTACAGTTTTTGGATCAAAAATAGGCTCTTCTCCATTTATATTATTAAGAGACGCTATTGAAGCTCCGGTGTTCGCTACTAATCCGAATTTTGTTCCCGAAGATGGTACTGGATTAAATCCATTACTACAAAATATTTGGATGGTGATTCACCCTCCTACCTTATTTATGGGGTTTGCTCTTACATTAGTTCCATTTGCATTTGTAATTTCAGCTTTATTGAAAAAAGATTACCAAGGTTGGGTTAAACCAAGTATGGGATGGGTAATCCTAGCTATCTCCGTTTTAGGTATTGGTATTATGATGGGTGCTTATTGGGCTTATGAAACCTTAAACTTTGGTGGATATTGGAACTGGGACCCAGTAGAAAATGCAGTATATGTACCTTGGTTAATTTTAGTAGCAGGTCTTCATTTAATGATCATTCAACATAAGAGCTTTGCTGCTTTAAAAACTAGTATGATTCTAGTGGTAAGTGCTTTTATCTTAATTTTATATTCAACGTTCCTTACAAGATCTGGTGTATTGGGAGAGGCTTCAGTCCACTCGTTTACAGACTTAGGTCTTTCAGGACAACTATTATTATACCTTATCTTCTTTACTGCAATTGCCATTGTATTATTTGTAGGAAGATGGAAAAGTATGCCTTCAGATCCTGAAGAAGCATCTGCATATAGCCCAGAATTCTGGTTATTCATAGGTTCTACAGTATTAACTCTTATGAGTTTCCAAGTGTTAGTACCTACTTCAATTCCTGCTTGGAATGCACTTCTTTCTAACTTTGGAATAGAATCAAATGTTGCACCTCCAGCTGATGCGGTAGCTTTCTATACTAAATTCCAACTTTGGTTTGCGGTAGCATTAGCATTAGTATCAGGTACAACACAATTCTTCTTCTGGAAGAGACTAAATAAAGAAAACATCTGGAGTACGTTATCAGTACCTTATGTAGCTACTATGTTGATTACAGCATTAATCATCATTTTAGGTAATGTACACCAACCTACATACATCATCCTTTTAACCGCTGCAATATTCAGTTTAGTCGCAAATACTCAAGTATTGATTCAGTATACTAAAGGTAAAATTGCTGTATCTGGAGGTTCTGTCAGCCATATTGGGGTTGCATTGATGTTATTAGGTATCTTAAGTTCTTCTGGATACGAACAAGTGATCTCGTTGAATACTTCAGGTAGAATTTATAATAGTGAATTCCCTGAGGAAATGAACAAAGAGAATGTCCTTCTTTTTAGAGGTCACTCGAAAAGAATGGGTAAATACTACTTAACATACAAAGGTCCAAGGTTAACTTCTCAAGATGTCCCTGGATATTTCAATAAAGACTTTGTGAAGCAAAAGGCATCAGATCCTTATAAAGCAGTAGTTGTTGAAGATATTATTGTAGATGGTGAGACTAAAGCCCAAGTTGGCGATGAAATCCAAATTTACAATGAAAATATCTACTACGAGATCGAATATAAGAGTGATGATGGAGAAATGTTCTCCTTATTCCCTAGAGTTCAAGATAATGAAGATATGGGACCTATCCCATCTCCAGATATTGCCTCATTCTGGAACAAGGACATGTATACTCACATAACAAACTTAGCTGTAAGTGATGAAGAAGTAGAATGGACAATGCAAGACCCTCTGAAAATGTCTATAGGTGATACTACCTACCTAAATGATTATGTAGTAATTTTTGATGGTGTAAAACCACTTGAAAAAGCTCCAGGCTATAACATCAAACCAGAAGATGTCGCTTTACAAGCAACACTTAGAGTTTTAGTAGGAAATAATAAAAGTATTGATTTAAAACCTTCATATATTCTTACAAAAGTAAAACGTATGGGTATTGATGGTGTAATGGAAGATTGGGAAGCAGGTATGCTACCTTCAACAGACAGAGAGCTTGGTTTACGAGTTGTCTTAAAAGAAATTCTTCCTAAAGAAAACTCTTTTGTATTTACTGCTGAAACTACTCAAAAGGATTGGGTAATCATGAAAGCTGTCGAGAAACCATTCATCAGTATCCTTTGGATAGGTACTATCTTATTAGGTATAGGTACTGGTATTTCTTCATACAGACGCTTTAAAGAGGCAAAACAGAAGAATAAAGGAAGTAAAAACGCTATCAATTCTGATAAAAAAGAGAATGTGTTAGTATAATCTATACAACATTTAATTAATAAAGAGACATAAAAAAGAGCAATGAATCTAGTTATTCATTGCTCTTTTTTATGTCTACAATACCCTATGGATACTTAGGTAGAGAAGAAATAGTAAATATTTTGACTACCAATCTTCTTCAGGTTTAGCAGGTGTATTTGCATCTTGTTCATCATCTGGTAAACTATCCATTGGATTTTCCTCTTGACTTTCCGCTGCAGCTGCTTCCTCTTTTTCTAATTCCTTTTGTAGTCTGATCTGCTCTAATGAATCTTCTTTCGCTACTTTCAATAAAGAATCTGATTCATATTTTGCTAACTGACTATTATATTTTTCATCCAGAACTCTTTTTGGAATCATATAATTTTTAGGTTTCCAGATCTCGTACCATTTTCTTTTTACTAAATACATTGAATCAGGTACAATAAAGAAACCAGCTCTCATACTATCTTCCCTTGCTACAATATGACCATACTTCTGTAGATATACTTCTGCGTCATACATCATTGGAGGCATAGAGTCACTGACAACAAGGTCTTCATCATCATCATTTTGATCGGGAAGTTCCTTTGCTACAATAGAGTCATCATAACCTGGACCTCCACCAAACATTAAGTTTTCAAGAGAATCACTAGAACTTACCAGGTATACACTATCTTCTGCTATAAATTCAATGGTAGAATCCTCATCAACTACTGGATAAGGGTTCTTTGTTAAACCAATAATATAGTTAGGATAATTTTTACTGCTCAGTTTTTCTTCTTTGTTTGTTAGCTTTCCATAGAAGCCTCCTCTAGGTTTCACTGTACCACTCCACTCCATTTCTCTTGAAGCATACAGTTCTTCTTCCTTCGCAGTAGAGTCATCTACGAAGTAGCTAATATAGGAATACGAACCTTTAACCGTCATGGTCGAATCATCTCCTAAAGGAAGAAAATAGTCGCCATCAGGGTTAGATGCCTTATTCACGTAATACAAACTATTGGGATCATCCTTTTGATAGAAGACACTCACATAGGCTGGGCAAACCTTGGGCACACATCCATCTAATAGCAAGCAAAAGACAATACCAAAGTATAAAAAAGTTTGTTTCATAAAATATTTAATACCTCCATTACAACAGCAAAATTGATGGAGTTTTCCGCTTCAATCAAATTATGAGAAAAATATTCTATCAATTTTAAAGAATATTTAAATGTTCATCGCATATAAAGTGCCAAAAAAAGTTCCGTTGCTTTGTAATTGGATGTATTGTTGATTTTTTGGTAATTTGCGAAGCAGAAAAGAAGATTATGAAATCAATAATAGCAGAAATAGGAATATTAGTCCGAAAAGAGGTTGAGTTAGAATGGAGAGAAAGGTCTAATCTTAATGGTTTATTATTATTTACAGTAAGCACTATTTTTGTTTGTTACCTGAGTTTCAATCAAAAAAGAGTGGAGCTATCTCCAATTACTTGGAATACTCTTTTTTGGATCATTCAATTATTTGCTGCCTTAAATGGAGCAGCTAAAAGTTTCAACCAAGAGGCAAAAGGGCGATTCTTCTATTACTACCAAATGGTAAGTCCCCAATCCATCATCTTGTCCAAGATGATTTACAATGCCTTCTTAATGTTAATCATCGCATTCCTCGGCTTAGGGGTTTATAGTGTTGTACTTGGCAACCCTGTACAAGACCCGTTATTATTCTATGGCAGTGTGTGTTTAGGAGCCATTGGTTTTGCATCATCACTGACAATGGTATCTGGTATTGCTTCCAAGGTTCAAGGAAACAATACATTAATGGCAATATTAGGGCTACCAGCAATCCTTCCAATGATATTAATGCTTATTAAAATTTCTAAAAATGCGATGGACGGAATAGCCCGTAGTCAAAGTATGGACGAATTCTTAGTTATTTTTGCTATTGATGTTATTGTAATTACAGTTTCTTATCTCCTCTTTCCGTATCTTTGGAGGAGTTAAATTAATAAATTAAACAATTCACAAATGAAAAGCGCTTGGTGGAAAATCACCGCAATAGTTCTTCTCGCTTACACTCTGATTATCGGACTCCTGATGGATGTTCCTAGATTAGCGATTTTAAATGAAACGATTCGTAATTTATTCTTCCACGTTCCAATGTGGTTCGGAATGATTCTCGTTCTTCTAGGTTCAATGGTATATTCAATTAAATATTTGAGACATCACAGAATTGAGGACGATATCTGGGCTAATGAATTAACAAATACAGGAATAGTATTCGGTATATTAGGTATTTTAACTGGTGCCGTTTGGGCCAAATACACTTGGGGTGACTGGTGGAGTGGAGACCCTAAACAAAACGCCGCTGCTGGTGGTTTAATGTTTTACTTCGCTTATGTAATTCTGAGAGGTGCTTTTAAAGATGAAGAACAAAAAGCAAGAATAAGTGCTATTTGGAATATCTTCGCTTTTGCTGTTTTTATTCCACTAATTTTCGTCTTACCTCGTTTAACTGATTCGTTACATCCTGGTAATGGTGGAAACCCTGGTTTTAATGCTTATGACATGGATAGTAAATTACGTATGGTATTTTACCCTGCAGTAATAGGTTGGACACTAATAGGCGTCTGGTTCACTCAATTAAGAGTAAGAGCCAAAAAAATTGAGAACATTATTTTAGAAAACGATTAAGGTATATAATAGATGAAAAAGTTATTTTCCAGTTTACTTCTTTGGGGTATGTTGATAGTCAATACCTTAGCTCAAGGTAAAATCCCTACAACAGAAAGTGATTATGTAAATAATAGCGTAGAAATGGCTGATGCTATGAGAGCTGATGGCAAAATCTATGTAGTAGTTGCAGTGATTGTTACTTTATGGGTAGGATTGATTGTTTACTTGATCAATACTGACCAGAAATTAAAGAAGCTAGAACAATTGGTTAACGACAAATAAAAATTACACCCATGAAAAAGTCACATATTTTCGGTTTGATCATCATTGGTATTATGATTAGTATTCTTGTAGTTACTGCAGGAGATGCTAGTGCATATGTAGATTTCTCTACAGCTTATGAATTAGCTCATGATGGTGATGAAAACAAAGTTCATGTTATTGGTGAACTTCAAAAAGACAAAAACGGAAACGTTATTGGTATCCAATACGATCCTGCCCAAGACGCCAATTATTTGGCTTTTAACCTTGTTGATGACAAAAATGTAATGAAGAGAGTCGTTTGCTATTCTCCTCCTGCTTCAATGAGAGATTTTGAAAAATCTGAAAAAGTAGTGGTGATTGGTAGAGCAAAGAAAGACGGTGATTTTATTGCTTCAGAAATCTTAATGAAATGTCCTTCTAAATACGAAGAGACACAACTTTAAGACTAAGAATACTAGAATATAAAAAGGCTCAATACAATTTACGTATTGAGCCTTATCTATTTTATACAGAAACTTTTTGCTTCTGTTCCTTTTCTTTTTCTCTTCTCAGGTCTTTCACTTTTGCATTTGTAAAAGATAAAAGGTAATCTGCTAAAGTACTATCATCAAGTCTTGTTCTATCAATTACAGTATCATAAGATTCTCTCTTACCTTTTCCGATATGCTCCAGAAAATCATTTCTCAATTTAGAGTACTTCAACATTTTGAGTTTTGCATCTTGAAAACCCAAATTGTGATTTTCCATAATCTTTGCAATTCTAAATTGATAATTGCTATTCACCTTAATCCTTAGAGCATTCGATAACCCTTCAGCATAAAATCCTCCTCCTCTGCCTAAAATTATCACATTACCTCTTTCAAAGTAGGCATGAATTATAGACTTTAAGGTACTATCCAATTTACCATCCAACTTATTATAGCTTGGACTAAACGAATGAATCAACTGCTCAATAAGTCCTTTCTTTTCTTGTGGAACGTATTCTGCAATATCTTTGTATTCAAGATGCAATTCTTCAGATAAATCTCTGATCACAGAGGTATCTATAAGGAGCCACTTTTTAGGACAAAGGTCAAACCCTATTTCTTCCTTATTTAACCGATCTACCAAAAGTTGAGCTACTTTCTTTACAGAAGAGCCATACTCTCTGGAGATCGTTAATACTATTCCTTGAGAGTTAGGTCGATAATGAGAAGAACGATTAAATTCCATCTCAAGATTCTTAATCAATTGATTGAGGACATTCGCTTTCATAACAGTTATGTTTTAAGGTGTTTTTATATAAATGTAATTTAAACACTTATATACTTTTTTACATTGACTGTCATCACCAAACCTAAATGATCTTATCTAAGATATATTTTCCTAATTCTTCTTCAGAAGTAAAAATATCAATCATCAAAGGATTTAACATAGAATTGATCATCGGAGGAATGTGTTCTTCAATCGGAGGATTCATCTCCTTTACGAAAGCCTCTTTATGTTGTTCGATCAATTCTTGTTGTTTTTGATATGCCACACTTAATTTTGAAGCATTATAACCGTTTCTTTTTAGGTAGAGTAAACGTGTATCATTCAACTCATTTTCTTTTAGCCCCATTAAATGACTTCCTAAAGCTTCTGAAATAAAGCTTTTCCCTCCTAATTGTTTTTCTTCCTGATCTAACTGTTGCATTTGAAAATTAAATTATGATATATATAAAATCGTTATTCTCCTCCCATTGTTTCAGCTGCAGTTACTAATAATGTAGAACTGATTCTTTTTTTGAAATTAGGGTTGATATACTCAAAGCTAATTTCTCCATTTTGTTTTACAAAGAAAACCGCAGGAACTGGTAACATTTGGTGTTTTTCTCCAGTTGTAGTAACAATGTCCATTCCTAAGTTTGAAAATCTTTTGAATGCTTTATCATCCAATTCATAAGCCAAACCAAACTTTTTAGAAGCTTCCATATCACTGTCAGATAAAAGCATGTAATTCATCATGTGTTTATCATAAGTTAGTGATAAATGGTCTGGAGTATCAGGTGAAATAGCAATGATTTGATAACCAATACTCACTAAGTAGTCTGATACCTCTCCTAAGCCAGCAAGCTGTTTATTACAATAAGGGCACCATCCCCCTCTGTAGAATATTAGTACTGTAGGTTTCTTCTTGATCATTTTTGAGAGATCAACCAAGTTGCTCTCTACATCTCTTAATGAGACTTGTGGAACAGTTTCACCAATTAGTAGAGGCGATATATCATTAGCATTAGTTGGAACATCTTGACCAAATAAATTGAATGAAAGCAGGAAAAAAGTTATCGAAATGATAGATTGTTTAAACATGGTATAAGCTGATTATTTTATTGTCCGTAATTGAGTTTATAAAATTATTTATCAAGTTAAAAATTATCTTTTATATTTTTTCATTAAAGTATGAAATCATGTAATTTGAGAGTATTCTGATTTTTTCCATTATGCAGCAAATACTTAAAACGCTACTTTTTTATCTATTTTGGTTGTCTACAAGTTCTACTTTTGGTCAAAGTACAATGGATTCGCTGCATCAAAACAATTCTCATGTTAGAGATATAATGGATAAAGTAAGTCTTAGTGCTTACTTCTCGAATTCAAAGTTGAATCTTATTTTTAATAATTATCCCCCAAAATCATGGTGGGATAATGATGGTTTAACCCGTAGAAATAGACCCAATGATATTGTTTATAGACCGAATAATAGTTATTTGGTTGGGCTCGGTTTCTCTTTTGGTAATCTTGGAGTAAGAGCCAGTGTTCAAACGCCCTATTCCCAATACGATGAAAGCATTTATGGCAAATCAAGTGTTTTCCGTTTAAGAGTAGATGGCTTTGTAAAGAAATGGTATTTAGATGCTGAATATTATCGTTACTCAGGGTTCTTAGATTCTACCCCTCAGTATTATGATAGTTTACAAACCTCACCTGCCCCATTAATTAGAGATGATATAATTACTAGATCGATTAACCTTCATGGTGTACGATTTAATAATAAGAAATTTAGTTATAAGGCTATTTTCAAACAGAAGGAAATTCAATTAAGAAGTGCATTTACTACTTATTATAAATTTAGATTCAGGTCTGAAAACTATAATGCCCTAGAACCATTCTTACCTCCATTAGCTAGAAACCCTGATTCTACTTATGGAACAATGACTAAGCTAAGAATGTTTGATTTAACGGCAATTGGAGGTGTTGCAGGTGTACTAGTGTATAAAGGTTTTTATGTTGGAGGAATGCTTGGAATTGGAGCTGGAGGTCAATACCAAACCTTCACTTTACAAGATGGCAGTGATGGACATTATTCTTTTCTTCCTGCACTAGACTTTAAAGCATCAGGTGGATATAATACAGAAAGGCTATTTATCACGATGCAGATTAACTCTGAAATTAGTTATAGTGCATTACCTAACACTTTTAATCAAGAGTTTTTAGCAATCAGTTACTTTACAAGTTTTGAGATCAATTGTGGTTATCGATTTAATATGGGACCTAATTTACACAAAGCTGTTTTATGGGCGAATGATGTTATCAACAGTACAATAAATACAGTGCTTACAGGTGGAAAAGGCACTCATTCTAAAAGAAATAGACCCAATGAAGAATAACTCCAAAGGGTCTATACATACTGATTTATTAAAATTTCTTAGAAGCTTCCTCTTAATTTATAAGTATCAGCAACTTTAGTAATGGCTACCATATATGAGGCAATTCTCATCGATACATTATGTTTTTCAGCAATCTTAAATACTTTCTCAAAAGCTTCTTTCATAATTCTATCTGATCTCCTGTTTACTCTATCTCGAGTCCATTTATAGCCTAAACGGTTTTGTACCCATTCGAAATAAGAAACAGTTACGCCTCCTGCATTTGCAAGAATATCTGGCACTACAACAATACCTTTATCATGAAGAATCTTATCCGCTTTTGCTCCCGTAGGACCATTGGCTCCTTCAACAATTAATTTTGCCTTAATATTTTCAGCATTTTTATTGTTGATTACATCTTCTTTTGCTGCAGGTACTAAAACGTCAACTTCAAGTTCTAAAAGTTGATCATTTGTGATCAATTCTCCACCTGTAAAACCTTCTAATGTTTTATATGTTTCTCTGTATTCACTTGCCTCTCTGAGGTCAATTCCATCAGGATTATAAAATGCTCCTGTGTGATCACTGATAGCAACAATTTTCAATCCTTTCTGGTGTAAAAGTTTTGCAGCATTACTACCAACATTACCATATCCTTGGACAGCACAAGTTGCATCATTTGGAGAGATTTTGATTTTTCTCAATGCTTCCATTGCAGAAACCATCACTCCTCTACCTGTTGCTTCTACTCTACCTAGTGATCCTCCCAATACTAGAGGCTTACCGGTAACAACAGCCTGAACAGTTTTACCTTGAGCTTTAGAATATTCATCCATAATCCAAGCCATTTCCTGAGGACCTGTCCCCATATCTGGAGCTGGAATATCGATATCTGGCCCAAAGATCTCATACATTTTTACCGTATAAGCTCTTGTTAGCCTCTCTAATTCACCTTTAGACATTTTCGAAGGATCACATTTAATCCCTCCTTTTGCACCACCGTATGGAATGTCTACTACAGCACATTTCCAAGTCATCCAAGCTGCCAATGCTTTTACTTCATCAAGATTCACATCCATATCATAACGGACGCCACCTTTTGAAGGACCTAGAGTGTTTGAATGGATTACACGGTATCCTTCAAATACTTTTTTATGTCCATCATCCATCACAATCGGTAATGAAACAATTACCTGTTTTGCTGGACTTTTTAAGACTTCGTAAGTTTCTAAATCGAGACCTAGTTTTTCAGCGGCAATATTAAATCGCTCCATCATCGACTCAAAGGGATTCTCCTTATCTGTAATCGGAGCTGGTTCAATGTAACCCATCGCAAGTGTGTGTTTATATATGTGTAAATAGTACGTTTATAACACAAATTACTCAAAAAAGTAGTCACATAAACAAACTATTTAGTGAAATTTCAATCAACAAATATTTTAAACTACTATATATCAACTAATTAAACTAATCAGTTAATGATCTATTACTGTAGGACAAACAGGTTAAAAAGAAGTATTGATCGGATTCATTCTTCGATAATCGATTCTGAATTTTCTTAGTTCCAGTATGGATAAAATGATTACCGTACCAATGCGTCAACCCTCCATTTGTATACTTTTCAATTTCATAAGCAGGTGAATAATCCTTGTATGAAATCACCTGACAATCGTGTTTATACTCTAATCTTTCAGATACTTTGTAGAAATAACTATCTCTGCTAACATGTAAGAATGCTACCTTTCTATTATCTGCATAAGCACCAACAAGTTCAACAGGTAGTTCTGTTTTCAGATTTCTTGTCAAATAGGTATTGTCCCAACGCATTTCTCCTGTTTCAAAGTCGAAACCGCAAGCTAAAGCCCTTTTGAAATTACATTCGATAGGGAAAGGATAGTTTTCTTTCATCTTCTCATTCACAAGCATACTTGGAATGTATTCCCCTTTTCTAACAATCATATTGTCATAATCCTGAACAAAACCTGAGAAAGTAGGCACTTCAGCTTTAGAATAAAAGCCATCTCCAGCGTATTTTGCAGTTTCATTAAATGGGTAAATAAAACTCACTTCATTGATTACAAAGACTACCTGACCATTCATAAACTGAAGTCTATTAGGCATTACTTCTAAACGTAAAGGAACAACTTTATCCTTTTCTCTTCTTTTCTGGAATTTCTCTTGGCTCTTTTCTTTCGTTTTTTGATCTAAGTGACTGTAGAAATTATTAAAGAATGAGAAGTCATAAAATTTAGGATTTAATCGATAACCTCTATTTGATAAAATCATTGAATAAACTCCTTGCGTAGATTCAGATTCATTACCTAAACCATAAGTACCAATCATTACTAATTCACCTCTTGAATTATGATAAGGTCTAAAAGTTTGATAATTGTATTCTCTCTGAATTTCTTCAAAATATTGTTTATGAATATTTCCATCTATTGAATAATCAATTACATATAGTCCTCGATGTATACTCGACATTTGAGCTTTTATTACAACTGTAAGCATATCGACGTCTCTATCGTATTCCATACAAACAATTCCTCCTTTTATCTGGTGTACTGATGACAATACTCTACGTGTTCCTACTTCTAGATCCCAATGAGTTATGATAGGTAAATTGTTGGCAGAACCACCTAAGAAAGCAATGTTATCTTCAACAGAGAAATAGTCTACTTTCATTTTCTCTACGTTCTTATAGTAGAAAACTTTTTGAGCTCCATCAGCTAATCTAATTCTTAGAACCTGATAATTCAATTCTGATGATTTCATTAAGAAATAAGCATAATCGTCATCGTAACCATCAGAAATTACATCTCCATAATGGTCTAGTTTAATCTGCTTTGTCCACTTTTTCTGAAAATCAGTTTGAACATAAGTAACCTCTATATCTGAAATGATATTTTTCTTTTCTCCTCCGTAGCGATTTCTTAAAACGAGTAAACCTTGTTCTCCCATTTCATTTAACCTGTAAGAACCATCATATTCATGTAACATTGGAAACTGAATAGTGTGTTCTTCAAAAGTCTGAGAGAATAATGATGATGAGATAAGCATTAAGGTTAATATACTAATAGTTGTGTATCGTGTTATCGATGTCTTCATGGGCCAAGCGTGTGATAGTTGATGAGAATAATTAACTAGGTTATTACAGGGTAGAATAAAAATATGTACATTTACAAGAGAATAGTATGCTGTTTTTTAGACTGACGATAATTGTACTATTCTTATTCTTTGTTTACTTCCATAGTAATAGAAGTTTCCTCTCTTGTTGTTTACAGAATGATATTCTTCAAATTAAGAGTAATATTGAAAGAAACTAAATTTACAAGCATAAAAATCAAGCAGTTAACTACAAAACTAATTAAAACTTTAACGTTTCTTAGTTTAGTACAATTATTAATCTTCGGGGTAGTTCATTTCCTTTTTCCCTATCCAAAGAAAATACATTATGGACAAGTACTCTATTCTTCTAATAATGAAGTTATTGGCGCAACACTCAATAATGAAGATAAATGGAGGTTATATTCTAGCCTAGATGAAGTAGACCCTTTATTTATTGATAATATTTTACATAAAGAGGACCAACACTTTTATTACCATTTAGGTGTAGATCCGTTAGCAATAATTAGAGCTTTTTTCAATAATATTTATAGTAATAAAAGAACATCAGGTGCATCCACAATTAGTATGCAAGTTGTTCGATTGCTAGAACCAAAAGAAAGAACCTACTACAATAAAATTATCGAAATGTTTAGGGCATTTCAGCTTGAATGTACTTACTCAAAAAAGGAAATACTTGAAATGTATATCAATATCATTCCTTTTGGAGGTAATATAGAAGGCATCAAAGCTGCTACTGTTTTATATCTACAAAAGAACCCAGGAATTCTAAGCCCTGCAGAAGCATGTATGCTCTCTATTATTCCCAATCGCCCTACATCATTAGCATTAGGAAAACAGCAAGATCTTATCGTTTCAGAAAGAAATAAATGGTTGGAAAGATACTATCAAGGTGATTTAATTGATGAGAATACTTTAGAATCAGCAAAGGTTGAACCTATAAATCTTCAACGTACAAGTATCCCTAAAATAATTCCTCACTTAAGTAGACAACTGACAAACAGGTTTTATGATGAACCTAGAATCAAAACTTACATCAACATTAATACTCAATTAAAAACGCAAGATTTAGTAAAAAAATATGCTCGACGATTAAGGAGTATTGGGATTAATAATGCAGCCGCAATTATTATCGATAATCATACTAGAGAGGTCGTCTCCTATGTTGGTTCTCAAGACTTCTTCGATGATAAATTTGCTGGTCAGGTGGATGGAATTCAGGCAAAAAGATCACCTGGAAGTACATTAAAACCATTAATTTATGGGATTGGGTTCGACAGAGGTTTTATCACACCGAAAACTAAAATATTAGATGTTCCTACTGATTTTGGAAACTATAGCCCACTTAATTATGATGAAAAGTTTAGAGGCTATATCACTGTTGAGGATGCTTTAGGAAAGTCTTTGAATATACCTGCAGTAGCAACATTAGAAGAAATTGGAGTGGATCATTTCACTAACAAATTAATCTCAGCTGGCTTTAACAGTATAGCACAACAAAAAAATAGATTGGGGTTATCTGTCGCACTAGGAGGTTGTGGTGTAACTTTAGAAGAATTAACGGGTTTATATGCCTCATTTGGAAATAAAGGAACATATTCCTCTCTAAGAAAAAGTACTTTTGGCAAGGATTCCGCTAACTATCAGATAATAAGTCCTGAAAGTAATTATATGGTATATGAAATACTTTCTAATTTAAAACGTCCCGATTTACCTAATAACCCTCAAAACAGTAATAATGCTCCTAACATTGCTTGGAAAACAGGAACTTCATATGGTAGAAAAGATGCATGGAGTATTGGTTACAATAAAGAATATACTGTAGGTGTATGGTGTGGTAACTTCAATAACGAAGGTTCTCCTGATTTAACTGGTGCAGAGACAGCGACACCACTGCTTTTTAATATTTTCAGAACTTTATATCCAACAGTAAATTCAAAAAAAGAAGAATTTGAAATACCAGATCAACTTTTCGAAAGATTAGTATGCAGCAGTACAGGTTTAATTCCAGAATATTTCTGTGATCATACTATAGAAGATAGCTATATCCCTACTGTATCATTAACCAAGAAATGTTCACATCGAAAACTATATTTTATTAATCCGATAGAATCCTTCTCATATTGTGGAAAATGTTTGCCTAAAGAAGGAGGGTATAAAAAGAAGTTTTACAACAATTATCCAGAACAATTGGTACGTTTTTATAACGATGAAAAAATACCTTTTGAAACTCCACCACCACATAACCCTAAATGCAAATATACAATTTCAGGTAAACCTCCTACGATTTCAAGCCCTATAGATGGTCGTACTTATTATATCCTAGATCATAATACTGAACTAGAATTGCAGGCGATTACGGCTAATGATGTAGATTATATTTATTGGTATGTAAATGACCAATATGTAGCTAAAGTAAATATAGAATCTTCATTTTTTTATCAATTTGAAGTGGGAAAAAATAAAATATCCTGCACTGATGATAAGGGAAGAACCAACGAGATTTTTATATTTGTTAATTAGGAATAGATTTCATTATCGTTAAAATCAGACAAAAACTATTACTTAATCAGTTAGAATGGTAGAACTTGCCTCATTAATTGGCTTAGGCTTTTTTGCACAATGGCTTGGATGGAAGGTAAAAATACCTGCTATCCTCCCCTTAATATTAATTGGTCTTCTAGTTGGACCAGTATCTACACTCTTTACACCTGATGGTGCTAAGTTTATCGATGGTGATAAAATTTTCCATGGTGATTTAATGTTCGATGTAGTCAACTTATCAGTAGGTTTAATCCTGTTTGAAGGTGGAATGACATTAAAGATTAAGGAAACCAAAAACCTAGGTGGCGTGATATGGAGAATATTAATCTTTGGTACGATCATAACACTTATAGGTGGTGCATTAGCGACCCACTATATTATGGGCTTTAGCTATCGCATTGCTTTTTTATTCGGAGGACTAATCATCGTTTCTGGCCCTACGGTCGTAGGACCAATGCTAAGGAATATTAAACCCAATAATAGAATAAATACAATTCTCAAATGGGAAGGTATATTAATAGATCCTATCGGGGCACTTACAGCCATCTTAATTTTTGACTTTGTCTTATCAGGGCAACCCAACGAGTTATTCACATTTTTCGCATTAAAAGGTTTTATTCTTCTAACATTAGCCGGGTTATTTGTTGGAGGAGTAGCTTCTTTTATCACCATAAAGATGTTGAATGATCGGAATATTTTACCCGAACATTTAAAAAACACCATCATTCTTGGAGCTGTAATTGGCACTTTCGCCTTATCCGATATGTTGCATGCAGAATCAGGGTTATTAGCAGTAACGGTATATGGGATGATTATTGGAAACTCTAAAGTTGCCTCCCTTAAATCTATCTTACATTTCACAGAAGATATTACTGTTATCCTTATCTCTTTCTTGTTCGTAATGCTTTCATCAAGAATGCAGGTGGATGACCTTTTGGCATTAGTCAACACAAAAAGTGCATTATTATTTATCGTTATAATATATGTGATAAGGCCTTTAGTTGTCCTAAGCAGTACGATCGGGACATCACTTTCCTGGAGAGAACGAATTTTCATCTCTTATATATCACCAAGAGGGATTGTTGCTGCAGGTGTCGCTTCATTGTTTACAATTAAATTAACAACAGGTAGTGTTCCAATCAATGAAATGCAAGTTGAGGAAGCCAAAATGCTTCTTCCACTAACATTTATGATTATTGTGGGTACAGTAGTGATACAAGGACTTACGGCAAAACCATTAGCAAAAGCATTAAAGGTAACTAGAAAGGAACCTAATGGTATCCTATTCTTAGGAGCAAGTGAAGTAGGGCGATTCATTGCTAAAATTCTTAAGAAATACGACATTCCAGTAATGATGTCGGATACTTCAAAACCTAATATTCGAGAAGCCCAGGGACAAGGAATTAAAACTTACGAAGGAAGTATCCTTTCAGAAGGAGCTTTGGAATTTGTTGACTTCTCTGCTTATGGCCAACTTTTCTCGACTACATCAAACGATGAAATCAATATTCTCGGTAATAGAACGATCTCATCAGAATTGGGCATGAACAAAGTTTTTAGACTTGCTTCGAGAAATGAAGTTCGAATGAATACGCTTCAAAAGCCCCAACATCTATTATTCCAAGGCAAATACGACTTTATAGGTTTAACACATCTTATACGACGTAAACATATTGTAAAGAATGTTAAATCAGAGCAGTATTATGATCAAGAGGAATCATTAAAATTGTTATCAACATTTGATTTACCAATATTTATACTTCACGCTAATCATTATATCACTCCTGTAACGGATTCTTTAAGTGAAATTAACGAAGATGATGAAATAATTTACTTAGAATTCACAAATTCGTAAAGCATTGTTATTAAGGTTAATTAGTGTGAAATAATTTTGATTAAAGACTTGATAAAGGTAATTATGTAGAATGCACACTACTAATTATCAATAAGATAAGTTTAGATAGTTAAGAATGAACAAGAGAGTAGCCATTGATATAGGTAACACCTTGATTAAAGTTGGTTATTTCAAAGACAACGAATTAATAGAAGTTGGTGTCTATGATGATGACGTTAAACTTATTCAAGCACTATATGATTTCTCTTGTGAATGGATAGGGGTCGCAAATGTTGGTTCAAACGATAATAATTTGATTCAGCAGCTAAAAAAAGATTTCAAAGTATTGGAGATAACATCAGGTAGTCACCTACCCTTTAAGAATGTATACGCCACTCCAACTACTTTAGGAGTTGATAGAATAGCCGCAATTGCAGCTGCTCAAGAAATCTATCCTAATTCAAACTGTCTTGTTATAGATATTGGAACGTGTGTAACCTTTGATTTCATTACAGAAGGTAATGAATATCTTGGTGGTGCGATATCCCCAGGTATTGACATGCGACTAAAGGCGATGCACACGTTTACGGCAAAATTGCCTATGATATCTGTAGAACATCTTGATCAAGAATTAGTCGGTAATAGCACAACAAATTGTATGCTCTCAGGAGCTATCAATGGATTAACTGCTGAAATAGAAGGAACAATCCTTCGTTATGAAAAAAAATTTGGCAGAATTAAGACTTTGTTGTGTGGTGGAGTAGCAAATACTTTTGAATCTAAATTAAATTCAAGCATCTTTGCTGACCGAAATCTGGTTCTCAAAGGAATCGATAGTATTCTGAGATTACATGTACAAACGAATTAATTATATCATAATCACTTGCCTTGCATTCATCGCTTTCACTAATAAGGTAGAAGCACAACAAGGCAACGCTCCTTTTACAGCATTAGGAGTAGGTAAACCAGTAGAACCTGTTTCTGTAAGAAATATGGGAATGGGATATACAGGTGTAGGTCTTGCTAGTTATGGTCACTCTAACTTGTTAAACCCTGCAACTCTAACTTACAACAACCTTACTTTATTCGAAGTGGGTATGTATGTAGAACAAAGAGATTTAGTTGCGGAGAGTCAAACACAACAAGATTACGGTGGAGGTCTTAGCTACATGACATTTGCTTTTCCAGTGAGTCAAAGATGGACAATGGGTGTTGGTTTTAAACCTTACTCTGTTGTTAGTTATAAATTCTCACAAGCAGATACTTTATATGCTCCAATCAACGGACAAAACATTCCTGCTGGATATTACGGTATCCAGAATGAAGGTAGAGGAGGTATTAACCAAGTTTACTTCAGTAATGCTTTTAGAGTAGCAAAATGGCTATCTGTTGGTTTAGAGTTAGGATATAACGTAGGTGTTATTGAAAAAGTAACGAAAACTGAATTACTAAACGGAAGTAGTGACTTCATTTCAGCAAGAGGTATTCGTCTAAACTATAGAGGATTGGTTTATAAACCTGGTATCTATCTTTCAAAGCACTTCGGTCCTAAAGAAAAAGGTCATCGTATTAACTTCGGTGGTACATATACTTTTGAGCAACAAATTGGCGTAAAACGTCTAGAGGATATACAAACACGATCGACAACTGATTTAGTATTAAATCGTGATACACTTATTGTTGATAACTCTCAGAATGCAACCATGCCTTCTGAAATCGCAGTAGGTATTAGTTACGAATTAGTCGGAAAATTAGCAGTCGCTATTGATTACAAAAAACAAAGCTGGTCTGAGTTCGTTAATTACGACGGTACCAGTGATTTATACGATGCTTTTAAGGTAGGCCTCGGTTTTGAATACACTCCTGATTATTTATCAGCTTCAAGTTATTGGAAGAGATTGACTTGGAGAGGTGGATTCCAATATGGAGAAACTCCTTATCAAGCATACGGTGAAAAAATTAAAGAGTATGTAGTGACGGCAGGTATTGAGTTCCCAATGGGATTCTCTTCGCTATCAGTATCTGGTGAATACGGATGGATGAGATCTGATATTCAAACTGTCTCTTCGTTTGAAGACCGTCATTATAGATTAAATATAGGTGTAACAATCAATGATCGCTGGTTCGTAAGGCGTCGAATCAACTAATCAATCGAATTTCAAACATGAATAAGTTAGCAACTTTTCTATTAGGTTTCTTGTTTGTAGCTGGTGTAGCTCAAGCACAAGAGGAGTCAACTGAGTCAAAAGATAATGGCTTAACAGAACAAAAAGCTGCCGATGGTAGCGTAAAAAAAGGATGTGATGCAAGAGGTTATTGCTGGGGTGAAAATGTAGAGGAAGCAAAATCTAAGTACACTTTCTTCTCAGATAACATGAAAGCAAAAAATTATAGCAAAGAAACGCTAGATGCTTTCGATTACCTTTATACTAACGCTCCATATATCCACAAGAATCTTTATATCTACGGATTAAAATTATATAAATCTTTAGTTTCTACGGAATCAAAGAAAAAAGATGCAGCGGACAAAGACCTTATCGTTAAGTATGAGGATATGGTTCTTAAATTATATGATGACAGAGGTAAATACTTCGGTTCACCTGACAAATGGGAGTCAGAAAAAGGTAAATACCTTTACAGATATTACAAAGATCGTCCTGACTTTAACGACAACCTTCCTACTTACTACGATTTCTACCACAAAATTGCAGAAAGAGATGGCGTTAAAACTGACGACTCTAACATGTCTGCATACGTTGCTATCGTAGCAAAATTACATGTTGCTTACAAAAAAGCAGTTCAAGGTTTCAACAAAGATCCTAAGACAAAAGCACAAAAATCAGCAATTCTTACTGCAAACTCTGTAATTGAAAATGCTGATGGAAAATATACAGATGCTCAAATCAAAGAATATACTGCTAAGAAGACTGCTGCTGAAAAAGAGTTAGTAAACTTAGAAGCAAACTTTGAAGCAAACGATCCAGAATTCAAAAAATACAAGTCTTACAACGAAGATTGGTTAATGGACGAGTATGATTTCATTTCTGAAATTGCTACTAAAAACGTAGAGATTGCTGAAGCAGCTAAAAAAGAAAAAGACGTAAAAGCATGGTCACGTATCCAAACAATGGCTGACAAGTACATCATGGGTATGTTGAACATTGACTGTGACTTCATCAACAACAAATTAGGTGCTAAATTCAAAGCTAACCCTGAGGATTTATCAACAGCTAAGAAAATTGTTGGTTACTCTATCCGTAAGAAATGTATGGATGGTCCTTACTTCTTACAAGCTGCAGAGGTTGTTTACAATGCTGAGCCAACTCCAGCATATGCAAACTTAATCTCAGGTCAATACATCAAAAAAGGTGACACTGACAAAGCTATCGAGTGGAAAGAGAAAGCAATCGAATTATATTCTGAAGATCCAGCTAAACAAGCTGAAACTTCTATCGACCTTGCAAAACTTTACAACAAGAAAGGTTTAAAATCTCAAGCTCGTGCACAAGCTTATAAAGCTGTTGAGTACGATTCAAATATTGCTTCTGAAGCTTATACTTTCATTGGTGACTTGTATATGACTTCATTCAAACAATGTTTCGAGTCTTCTGAAGACAACGTACAAGAAAAAGGATGTTACTTAGCTGCGTACGATATGTACAAAAAAGCAGGTAACTCTTCTAAAATGGCTCAAGCTCAAAAGCAATTCCCTACTAAATCTGATGTATTTACATTAGCTGCTAAGGGTTATGCTGAAGGTAAAACAATCAACGTTGGATGTTGGATTGGCGGTACTACAACTATCCGTCTTCGTCCATAATTCAAAATTTGAATAGATCTAATAAGCCTCATACTACTTCAGTATGAGGCTTATTTGTTTTAATAACCTTTTATCTCTATTGAAAATGAAAAATTATTACATACTACCATTCCTTTTCATATTATTCTTTAGCTGTAACTCTTCCAATAAAGATGAGATTACTGTCACATGGAAAGTAGAATTAAATCACCCAACCGATAAAATAATCCATATCGTTGGTAACCAAGAATACCTTGGATATTGGAATCCTTCAGTGGTTACCATGAAAAAGGTAGATGAACTTCATTGGGAATTCACCCATAGTGTTGAAAAAGGTAAATTAATTGAATTTAAATATGCTTTAGGTGATTGGAAATTTCAAGCAGCTGATGGCAATGGTGTCGAAAAACAAAATGAAGAGTTTATTGCTCCTAATAATGACACTACGATAGTTACTCATATTCAACAATGGACGACAGGAGAAGAAAAAAAGATACAAGGACAAATTACTGGTCATGTCAAATACCATAAGAAATTTCATTATGATGGCCTAATCGACAGAGATATTATCGTTTGGCTCCCTCCTTCTTACAATACGAAAACAGATAAAAGGTATCCGGTGCTTTACATGCATGATGGTCAAAATATCATCGACCCTAAAACAAGTTCATTTGGTGTAGACTGGCAGGTTGATGAAACCGTAGACAGTTTAATTCAAGCCAATCAACTTGAAGAAATCATTATCGTCGGATCCTACTGTACACAAGATAGAACAGATGACTATGGAGATACTGAAAAAGGTAAATTATATCGTAAATCACTCGCTGTTGATCTTAAAAAGTTTATTGATGATAATTATAGAACAAAGACTGATAAGCAAAATACACTAGTAGCAGGATCGTCTATGGGAGGACTGGTTAGTTTTATGATTGCATGGGAATATCCAGATGTATTCAAAGGTGCTATTTGTATGTCGCCAGCCTTCAAATATGAAGAATTTGATTACATCAACTCCATCATCAATGATCCTAAAAAAGACCTTGTTTTATATATTGATAACGGTGGAAAACAAGTTGATATCGTTCTTCAACCTGGAGTTGAGAAAATGGAAAAAGTTTTACTGAACAAAGGATATAAGCTCAATAAAGACTTGTTCGTAGTTGTTGATAAACAAGCCAGACATTCCGAAGGAGATTGGGCTAAACGCTTTCCGAAAGCAATAGAAATATTTTTTAAGAAACAATAAGTTTTATTTCAAACAATAAGCCCCTTAATTCTATTAATTTTGCAGAGTTGGGGGGCTTATTTTATTCCCTTAACTGTACCGCTTAAAATTCATATCATCAAAAAAGTATCAAATGAGAAAATATATATATTATATATTCACCATTATCTGCTTATATACCGGTTCACTACAAGCTCAAAATTACCGTTCAAATGAGAAACTATTAGCAGAAAAAGAAAGTAAGCTTAACGAGCTACAAGAGCATTTCAGTATTGATTCTCTTACACTAAACAGTATGATCTATGGACTCAATCGTCAAATAAAGACCATTGAACAAGAGAGAGATTCTGTACAAGATTACTTAGCCTCTATTGTTCCTAGCAACCATGTATTTGGAACAATCAAAAAAGATATAAGTATTAATAATAGAGAAGAAGAAAAGGATTATTTCTTTAACCAAGGAGATACCGTTCAACTCATTAATCACTCAAAACATACTTATACCTTGTTAGCAAGTAATGATCAGGCGCTTACAATTAATACAAAATACATCAAGCCTCTAGAAGGAAAAAAGAAGACCACTTCATTAATTGCTCAATATCAAATTAGAATGGAGGATTATCAAAAAATCATTGATGAAAACCCTTCTGCCGAATGGTATGAATTTGATATCAAAAGAGTTCAAAAAGAAAGAGATAATTATCAATTAGAATATGATCAACTGGTCAAAGAAATATCTATTTTAAAAGAAGAAATCAACCTTTTAAAGACTGAAATATCTAAAAAAACCACTTCTTAGATATTTTCTTAAAGGAGTTTTTGATCTATATAATGTATGAGTTGTCTAAATAAGTAGAATTATAAATCTCTTTTTAGACAACTCTTCATGAAACCCATTACTATTCTATTTTTATTCAGCTCGAGTATTCTATTCGCTCAAGAACAAAAACAAGATTTTTTCAATTCTGTCAGCTTTAGCTGTCTCGCTATTACAGAAATTGCTGGTCAGTGGCGTCCTTTTGATGACGAGGATGAAGACTGGTATAATATCCCATTAGAAGATAGAAAAGAAGAAGACATTCCCCATGCTTTCTTTTCTGGAGGATTCGATTTCCAATTAAATTATACGATTGATAAAGCCGCACTAATAGGTATAGGTTGGCAAAATCAATATTTTACTGGTCGCGATATGCTCGCGCCTATGAATACTTATTATCTACATTTCAGAACAGGAGATGATTTTGATAGTAAATACTGTTTATATGTAGAACTCGATTTAGGCGGCTGTTTTATGGACAAATACCTTGAGGGCATCATGTATAGAGCAACTTTTGGGATAGAATTGAATGAACTTAAACTTCTAAGACTAGTACCTACTGCTAATGTTTATATCGGACAGAGAGTATTAAGTAATATATCTAGTATTAAACATGCTGGAGGATTTTATAATATGATAGGTCTAAGTGCCGGTTTTAGATTCAATTAAAATCTCGAAATAAAAAAACCTCAAACTCTTACGAGAATGAGGTTTTTTTGAGTATCAGCGAAGTTCTCACCTGTTAAGTATGGTGATGAACCGATTCTTCAATCATTGGGTGATTTTGAGGAATTAAACCGCCTTTGCTTAAACCTGTAAAGTACAAGTATAAGAAGATAGAAAGGAAGATTAAACCTGAACCGATCTCAGTAAGACCGAAACCACCGTTTTCCTTCAATGTACCTGGGATGATTAATAACGCATATTCTAAGAAGTGACCGAAAATTACTACTACAGCAACAATTTTCATTAATAACGTCTTACGCTTAGAATCTCTTGTCATCAATACGAAGAATGGGAACAAGAAGTTAGTAATTAGGATAGTGAAGAATAAAGGAGAATATGTTGAACTTCTCAAACGATCAATAAAGTAGATTGTTTCTTCTGGAATGTTCGCATAGTAAATCAATAAGAATTGAGAGAACCATAAGTACGACCAGAAAATTGAGAAACCAAACAAGAACTTACCTAAATCGTGTAAGTGATTCTCGTTTACATGCTTCAAGTATCCCATCTCTTGTAGAGTAACTACAAACAATGACATAAATGCCACAGCTGTAACTAACCAACCTGCAAGGATATACCATCCAAATAATGTTGAGTACCAGTGAGTATCAATAGACATGATCCAATCCCATGAAGTGATTGACTCTGAGATACCAAAGAAAATTAAGAAAGCAACTGAAATACGTTGAGCTTTTCTAAAGTACTTTGTAGTACCTGACATGTCTAAATCTTCTTGCTTAGTGATTTTGTTAAGAACAAAACCGAAGAACGTCCAAACAGAAACGAATAGAACCATTCTGAACAAGAAGAAAGGAGTATTTAAGAAGTCCGTCTTACCTGCAATGATCGCATCATAAGCAGGAGAATTAGGGTCTGCAATACCATCGTGTGTCCAGTGGAAGATTGTATGAGAACCTACTAAGAAAGTAAGTAATAAAACAACACCACCTACAGGAATAAACTGACGGAAGTTCAACATCACTCTCATAATTAATGTTGGCCAACCTGAGTTAGCAACATATTGAAGAGCAAAGAAGAAAAATCCTAATAATGCTACACCTGTGAAGAATACACCACTCATCCAGACATCAACAATAATACGATCATACCAGTGGAATTCAGCGTGATGTCCACCGCCATGAGCGTCACCGTGAGCGTCACCTGAGTGAACCGAAGCCACCTCAGTTGCATGCTCTACTGCAGCATGATGATCATCATGACCACCGCCCATCATCAAGAAGATTGCACCCAACACAAACAGTACCACACCGATACCGCCGATGAGCAACACGTTCTTCTTCAGTTTTCCTTCAAAAGAAAACTGTTCTTGAATATTCTTAAGATCTACATCTACGTGTGCCATATCTCTAAATATAGTTTAGGATCGTTGGGACGACCTAGTTACCTTGAAGTTTTCTAACATATTTCACGACAGCCCAACGCTCTTGTGGGTTAAGCTGAGACTTGTGAGCCCACATACGTCCTTTACCGTGAGTAATTACAAAGAAAATATGTCCGTCAGTGGCTTTCTTGATAGACTTACCTTTCAAGTTAGCTACACCACCGTACACTTTTCCTACTTTACCTTTACCGTCACCGGCCTCACCGTGGCAAGGCATACAGTAAGCTGTGAAAAGGTGCTTACCTTGAGCTACTACCTCTGGAGTTGCCTCCAATGGGTTTTTCAAGTTTTCTGCTGCCCAAACTGCTTGATCTTTTGAGATATCCATATAATATAATAACTCTTGATCAGGAGTAGCTGCAGCCTCCTTAGTTACTGCTGTAAAGTTTTGACGTTTTACAGTACCAGCAACTGGATCTTTAACGTTGATTACTTTTTTCTCACCTTTTGAGAAGTAATCATTATAAGGGTTTGAGTTGATGAAGTCTGGATAGTAGAACTCTTCCAAAACGCCACCCGCGATTCCCTCATACGTGAACTGAGAAAGCGGCTCGTAAGGTACAGAATGGTACATTTGAGGAGCATATTCAAGACCAGTAAAATTACCGTCACCTTGAATCTTACATCCTGTCATCGCCAATGCTGCTGCACCAATTGCTATCGCTTTCATTACAACTTTATTGCGTCGCATGTTTGCGTAATTTAATTCGTGAACAATTATCCTTTTAACTCTCTTGCAGAATCGGTAACTCCTTTAGTAAACAAGTCAACAACATACTCAAGGAAAGAGGCTTTCTTTTCTTTTTCAGTGAAGCTTTTGTTGTTTACTTCTTCAGCACCTACTTCTTGCAACAACGCTTTCAATTCATCTTCTGATAAAGAATTAGTAGCTAAGTCAATAGCCATAATATGTTTATCATCAGATTGACGACGGTCAAAAATTTGAGGAACCTTGTGAGGTTTCAAATCTTGAGATACGAAGAACGAACCCGCCATACCAAAAGCTGAGAATAATACTGTTAATTCGAATGTGATTGGCACAAAGTCAGGAATTGCGATAAATCCTTTACCACCGATAATCATTGGCCAATCAAAGCCCATGATCCAAGATTGTAATAAGATAGCACAAGTTGTACCTAGAGCACCGAATCCGAAAGCAGCTCTTGGCATCCAAGAACGCTTATATCCTAAAGCATCTTCTAAGAAGTGAACTGGATATGGAGTGAATACCTCATAGATTTTCACACCTTTCTTTCTTAAAGCTTTTACTGCTTTAACAAGTACATCTTGATCACCAAAAACGCCTACTAAATAATTTGTGTTTTTTTCCATCTCAAAATGCTTTTTATAGATCAACTGGAACTCTATCTGCCTCAGGAACTACTTCGTTAGAAATAGTACGACGAGACTTGTACACCTTAGAATCAGAATCTTTCAATACTGATTTTACCTCTGCCATGTTTACTACTGGGAAGTACTTCGCGAATGCTAAGAACAATGTAAAGAACAATCCAAAAGTAAATACATAACACATCACATCATAAATCGTTGGATGGAAGTATAACCATGATGATGGTAAGTAATCACGGTGTAGTGAAGTTACGATAATTACGAAACGTTCGAACCACATACCGATGTTTACTACGATAGAAATAAAGAAGATAAATGGAATATTAGTTCTTAATTTCTTCACATAGAATACTTGAGGAGAGATTACGTTACATGCCATCATTGACCAGTATGCCCACCAGTATTGGCCAGTCATACGGTTTACGAATGCATATTGTTCGTATTCTACACCTGAGTACCAAGCGATAACGAATTCTGTAATATAAGCGATACCTACAACAGAACCAGTAATTGTAACTACTAGTGACATCATTTCGATGTGCTCCATTGTGATATAGTCTTCCAACTTGTACAACTTACGAGTTACTAACATTAGTGTTAGTACCATGGCGAAACCTGAGAAGATCGCACCTGCTACGAAGTAAGGAGGGAAGATTGTTGTATGCCATCCTGGAATTACTGACGTTGCAAAGTCCATTGATACAATTGTGTGTACTGAAAGTACTAGAGGTGTTGATAAACCTGCTAAGATCAATGAAACTGCTTCATAGTGCATCCATGTTTTCGCTGAACCATTAAAGCCCATTGAAAGCATACCGTAGATCAGACGAGGAACTGGCTTAATAGCACGGTCACGGATAGTTGCAAAGTCAGGGACTAAACCAATGAACCAGAATACTAATGAAACCGAGAAATACGTCGAGATCGCAAATACGTCCCAAAGTAGAGGGGAGTTAAAGTTCACCCAAAGAGAACCGTAAGTGTTTGGCAATGGTAATGCCCAAATACCACCAATCCAAGGACGACCCATGTGTACTACTGGCCAGATAGCGGCACAGATTACGGCAAAGATTGTCATTGCTTCTGCAGCACGGTTAATTGATGTTCTCCATTTTTGACGGAATAACAACAATACCGCTGAGATTAGTGTACCTGCGTGACCGATACCTACCCACCATACGAAGTTAGTGATATCCCACGCCCATTGAACTGTCTTGTTAAGACCCCAGCGACCAATACCTGACCACAACAAGTCACCTAAATAGTAACCTCCTGCGAGTAAAAGAACAAGCGATAAGCCCATTCCAGCAAACCATCCCATAGATGGGTTACCTTCTACTGGTCGACAGACATCTTCTGTTATGTCCTTGTATGTTTTACCACCAGTTACCAGTGGTTCACGGACTTTCGATACAATCTGCATTTTATCTTATGTAGAGTATGAATACTAAACTTAATTTGCGAGACCCTCGAGATTAACTCGAAGGTTTCTATGAGTGCTTGGCGTCTTTGTTTCTTACCTTAGCTAGGTAGTAAACGTTAGGACGTGTATTGATTTCATCTAATACATTGTATGCACGCTCTTTCAATTCACCCTCTAATAGTTGGCGAACTCCAGATTCTGGGTTATTCAAGTCACCAAACTTGATTGCACCAGTCGCACATGCAGAAGCACAAGCTGTTGAAACGTCAGAGTCAACCAATGGACGGCCTTCTCTCTTAGCATTCAACTTACCTGCTTGAGTTCTTTGAACACACATAGAACATTTTTCCATCACACCACGAGAACGAACAGTAACGTCTGGGTTTAATACCATCTTACCTAAATCGTTATTCATGTGATAGTCAAACTCCTCATTGTTATGGTATTTGAACCAGTTGAAACGACGTACTTTGTAAGGACAGTTGTTCGCACAGTATTTAGTACCGATACATCTGTTGTAAGTCATTTGGTTCAATCCTTCAGAAGAGTGAGTAGTTGCAGCTACTGGACATACAGTCTCACAAGGAGCATTGTTACAGTGCTGACACATCATTGGTTGGAATACTACTTCTGGGTTACGTGCAGCACGCTCCATTTTAGCATAATCCGTTAATGATGCATTTTCTTCCTCAGTAAATTCTTCTTCTGGACGTTGGCTGTAGTAACGGTCAAGACGTAACCAGTGCATCTCACGACGGTTGATTACTTCTTCTTTACCTACGATTGGCACATTGTTTTCAATATGACAAGCAGTTACACATGCCGAACAACCATCACATGAGTTCAAGTCAATTGCTAATCCCCAGTGGTGATTAGGGTATTCATGAACATCAGCTTCGATTCCTGTTACAGAGTTCCACAATAATGCAGTACCTGGCTTTTGTTCTTTCGGTCTGTGATCATCCTTCTTGTAACCGTCATTATTAATATCCCAAGCTGAGATATCTGTAGGTTTTTCTTTTCCATTATAAGTAGAAATCATTACCTCATGACGAGAAGCAGCAGGGTTCTTCACATATTCTGCTAAAGTAGTTTCCTGGATGATTGACTCACGGCTCATGATAGTTTCATGAGTTTGAGTTTGAGCTACTTGCTCAGTTTCACCAGTTGCTACAACAGAAACACCTGAAGTAATAGCATAAGTCGTAAGACCTTTTGCTGATAATAATGACATTGCATTAAAACCAGCAGCCTCAGCAGCTACTTTACCTACTTTTTCTTGACCATAACCTAAAGCTACAGCAACTACACCAGATGCAAGACCTGGCTGCATAATTACTGGTAGTTTGAACTTACCAGCTTTTGTAGTAACCTCAACAACTTTCTTCTGAGTTTCAAACTCTTGATGAGCTTCTAACTTTTTAGCATCCTCAGGTGAGATTGCTACGAAGTTACCCCAAGTCACTTTTGTGATTGGATCAGGAGTTTCTTGAATATAAGGGTTGTTAGCCATTGCACCATGCCCCATTACTGAAGCAGAGTAAGCTACAAATTCCCAATCAGAAGAAGTTTTAAATTTAGCAGCTACTTTGTTACCTGCTGAAGCAGCATCGAATGAAGCAGAATAATCTACATCACTTGAACCCGCATCATGAACAGATTTATAGCTACCTGTATTTTCTGTTTCGAAAATACCATTGTGTAATGATCTCACCCAGAATGACTGTGCATTTCCTTCGCTAGACTGAAGTGCAAAAATGTCTTTTTTCCAGAATGATTTCACTAACTCATCATACTCTTCTTCAGAACCCATCCAAGTTAAGAATGAATCTTGAGCTTGACGAGTATTAAAGATTTTGTTGATTGTAGGTTGTGCTACACTGAAATATCCTCTCTTAAATTCTGCATCATTCCATGCTTCCAAGAAGTGAGTATCAGGTGCATTGAACGTACAAAGAGCAGCTGTTGCATCTAAACGATCATTTGTCGCTACAGAAAGCTTAGCTTTCTTAATACCTGCTGCAATTTCTTTACCTCTAGCGTAATCATAAACAGGGTTACAGTTATAGAATACAACTGCACCATATTTACCAGCCTTCAATGAATCAACAAATTTGTTCATTTGAACATCTGATCCTTGACGAGTGTAAAGAGGAGTATTTAAATCGATAGTCTTACCGTAGTTCGATAACATTTGGTTGATACCGTTCACTAAAAGTTGAACGTTGATATCATTGATACCTGAAACTACTAAAGACTTACCTTTTGCTTTCAACAATGCCTTAGCAGCACGTGAAATATTAGCGTCTTTGATTGTACCTTTTACAGTAGCGTTACCTGTAGCCTTTGCAACTGCGTTGTAAAGAGCTGCTACTGCCAATCCTTCTTGCGAAGGTTTTAAAGGTGAACGGTAATCTGCTGCAGCACCAGTTAATGTCAACATTGTTTCAAAAGAGAACAATTGAGACATTTTCTTCTTGTTTGGTCCTACTTTACGTGTTGCAGAAAAGTCTGTAGAGAAAATACCAGGTGCTACCCAGTTTCCTAAGAAGTCAGCATTAAAACTAACTACTACATCTGCTTTTCCGAATGCATAAGAAGGAACAGCTGCTTTACCGAACTGTTGTTTATTCGCTTCAATAATTGCAGAGTTGTTGTCTTGGTCGTATGTTACTACTTCCGCGTTAAACTTATCTGCAAATTGATTTAAAACTTTCTTAGTTGATGGTGATACGATAGAGTTTGAAACTACCGCTACCTTACCAGCTGCATTTAAACCTTTGATGATTTCTGCATCAGCCTTTTTCCAAGTAGTTTTTACACCACCCTTAGAAGGATCTTTTGCTCTAGACTCATCATAAAGTCCCATAATAGATGCATTCGCACGAGCAGTAATAGCACCGTTTGAATACTTAGAGAATGTGTTACCTTCAATAAAGATAGGACGACCTTCTCTAGTCTTAACTACTACAGGCATTGCATCAGAACCGTTGAAGAAAGTTGAAGCATAATAGTTTGCTACACCTGGATCAACGTTTTCCGGCTTATTTAGGTAAGGAATAGCCTTCTTAACTGGAGCTTCACAAGCTGCTAAAGAAACCGCAGCTACAGAGAATCCCATTACTTTTAAGAAGTCTCGTCTGTTGCTTTTGAATTCCCCTTCCGAGTTATCACCGTAAGCATCTTTAATAGGAAGATGCTCTGGGAATTCTTTGTCAGCATATTTTACAAATTCAGGGTTGTTGGTTAGTTGCTCAACACCCTTCCAATATTCTTTCTTTGCCATTTCTCTGTTGTAGAAAATCTGTTGAAAGCTTAGTGAACAAAAGGTCCAAAAAGCGACAAATTAGTAGTGACATTTAGCACACTCTAAACCACCAATGTCTTTTACCTTCATTGGTTCTTTAGAAGTAGCATCGTGCATTTCTACCATCTTGTCATAATACGCATTACCTTTTGCGTTTACATCTGTCTTACGGTGACAGTCGATACACCAACCCATTGTTAATAATGAATGTTGTTGTACTACTTCCATCTTCTCGATTTCACCGTGACAAGTTTGACACTCGACACCACCAACTTTTACGTGTTGAGAGTGGTTGAAATACGCTAAATCTGGCAAGTTGTGAACACGTACCCATTGGATAGGCTCGTCATTCTCAATCGCTGCATAGATTTTTTGAATCTCAGGCGAGTTTTGACGGATACTGTTGTGACAGTTCATACAGATGTTCGCTGAAGGGATGTTCGCGTTTTTAGATTTTTCTACACCTGTGTGACAGTACTTACAATCAATCTCGTAATAACCTGCGTGAAGCTTGTGTGAGAATTTGATTGGTTGATCTGGAGCATATCCTTGTTGTACACCGATAGCAAATAAAGCATCAATAGTTACTTTAGCTACTACCATTACGAATACAAAAGAAGATAGTCCGATGAAAATTTGGCTTTTGAAGATAGCTGTTAAGCTAAACTTCTCATTGATGTATGCCTCATCTTCTGGATCAAGACCTTTTTGTTGTCTTAAGTATTGAGTTAAAACGTTAGCTAAAACTACTAATACAATTAAGACTACACCTAGTAAAACTAGTAAACCGATAATCACTCCAACTAATAAGTTAGAAGAAACTACCATACCTTGAGGAGCTGCTGCTGCCTCACCTGTAGCGTCTGCTGCTGCAGCTGCCGGTTTAGCTGGACCTTTTATCGTCGCATCTTTAACATATGCTAAAACCTGTAAGATCTCTTCATCTGAAAGATCTTGGTTAGGCATAATAGTAGGTTTGAACTGATCGTATAATGCTACTGCGTAAGCATCACCACTTTCAATTGTTTTACCTGGATGTTTGATAAAGTTAGTCAGCCACTTGACATCACGACGCTCATAAACATTCTTCAGCGCCGGCCCGACGCCCTTTTCGTGTACTTGGTGACAGGAAGAACAGTTTCCATCGAAAAGTTCCATCCCGGCCGAGATTGCTGCTTCATCAGTAGGAATGCCATCACCCTGTCCAAACACTGATGTGCTTGCCAAGAGTAATCCGCATACTACTGCCAATATAGAACGCAACCTTAATACACTTCTGCCGATACTCATACCATTGAAGTTTTTATACAAAAAATTAGATGAAATATGCAATTGTACATTCGAGTGCAAAACTAATACGGGTACAACTTATTTCAAACTTGTAAACAAATTGGCATTTAATGATAAAAACACAAATATCAACCGCTAATCATTTTCATTTCAGCAACTTACGAGTAAAATAGTGCAATATTTTCTTGTTTAGAATAATTCCAAATTACAAAATTTAATGACATTTGACATCTTTTTACTAATAATCAATATCAGTAAAATGTGTCAACACTCTTAAATTTTGCTAACAAGCTTAAATACTCGGTTGAACAAATATTCAAGTTAATAGAGTAAAAACAGGGTATATTGAAAATAACAACGGGTTGATATCGCTAATCAAAGGAATTTGGAAGCAAGAAACGAACACACTATAAACTAAATAGACTACTCTAATAAGTTATCAATATCTTAAAATAATACTTCCATTTTTTTCAAAAGTGAACTAAGTTTCAACTTAGAAAATCCTCACTGAATCAACTTATATTTTGCACTTTAAAATGTGTAACGGGAAAGAAATTAGGGCAAATAAAAAAGGCCCGAACTATTTCTAGATCGGGCCTTTATAGAGGTGCCAGGCGGATTCGAACCGCCGTACGCGGTTTTGCAGACCGATGCCTAGCCACTCGGCCATGGCACCCTTTACCTTGTAAGACGATGCAAAAGTAATACATCAATTTTAATCTCCCAAACGAATATTCAAAAAAAAGAGTAAATAAAATTTAAGTTTCTGTATACCAAAACAGTAATTTCGTATATAAATTGATTTTATTGTTATTCGGGGATATAATTCATATTTAGAACTAAATTATAATATCTATTTTTGCCCAACTATATATTTAAACACATATGAAATTGGAGAAAAAAGCAAAAGAATCATTTGTAACAAGTGCCGAAATGGTACTTCCTAACGACACAAACCCTTTAAATAATTTAATGGGTGGTAGATTATTACATTTAATGGATGTGGTCGCAGCCATTTCTGCTCAGAAACATTCCAATAGAATTGTCGTAACTGCATCAGTAGATAATGTTTCTTTTAAACATTCTCCTGCTCTAGGCGATACAGTTACTCTAGAAGCTCATGTAACAAGAGCATTTAACTCATCTATGGAAGTCTTTATTAGGGTCTGGAGCGAAAATATTCCGAATGGGACCAAGGTAGAAACAAACAACGCATTTTTCACATTTGTGGCTGTAGATCAATCTGGAAGACCGATCACAGTACCAAAGCTTATACCTGAAACGAAGGAAGAAAAAAGACTCTATGAGGGGGCTTTACAGAGAAGAGAAGTTAGATTGATGATGGCTGGTAGGATCAAAGCAAAAGATGCCACATCATTACATTCAATATTTGAAGATTACAAGAATGGAGCGGAATAGAAAAGCTATTCTTCACCATTAATCTTATATATAAAAAGGTCACCTTTTACAAGGTGACCTTTTTAATTTCATCTAATTTATAATTTTGCTTATAAAGCTGAGAATTGACGTAAGAATCTAAGATCATTCTCGGTAAATAACCTTAAATCATTGATTCTGTATTTCAACATCGTCATACGTTCGATACCCATACCGAAAGCAAAACCTGTATATTCTTCAGGATCAATACCCGAAGCTTTTAATACGTTTGGATCTACCATTCCGCATCCTCCAATTTCTACCCATCCAGTATACTTACAGATGTTACATCCTTTACCACTACAAACAGTACAGCTCACATCAAGTTCGGCTGATGGCTCTGTGAATGGGAAGTAAGATGGTCTTAATCTAATTTTAGTATTAGGACCGAAGAATTCTTTTGCGAAATAATATAAAGTATCTTTTAAATCTTTGAAAGATACATTCTTATCAATATATAAACCTTCTACTTGGTGGAAGATACAGTGTGCTCTAGCTGAAATAGTTTCATTTCTGTATACTCTACCAGGTGATAAAGTTCTAATTGGAGGCTTTTGATTTTCCATCACACGTACTTGCACTGAAGAAGTGTGAGTACGAAGAGCAATATCAGGATCTTTCTCGATAAAGAAAGTATCTTGCATTTCTCTAGCAGGGTGATTTGGAGGGAAATTTAAAGCAGAGAAGTTGTGCCAATCGTCTTCGATTTCTGGACCTTCAGAGATATTGAAACCAACACGCTCGAAGATTCTTGAAATTTCCTCACGAACTTTTGTAATTGGGTGAACAGAACCCATTTCGTTAGGAATATTTGGTAACGTTAAATCACTGTGCTCAATATCTGAAGCTTGTAAAGACTCTAAAGTATCTTGAAGCTCATTAAATTTATCTTGAGCAGCGTTTTTTAAAGCATTCACTGTTTGTCCAAAAGTCTTTCTTTCTTCTGGAGCGATTTCTTTCATTTTTGAAAAAAGATCAGCGATAATACCTTTTCTACCAACAACACCTACACGGAATTCTTCCAGCTCTTCTTTAGTTGCAGCTGTAGCCTTCTCTATTTGTTCTTCAATTTTTTTTATCTGCTCAAGCATAATTTCCAATTATATATTGAGAGTGGTCAAACCACACAAAATTCAATTTATTAGTAAGTAAGATATAATACCATCCCACTTCAACTCGCAAATTTAAAAACTTTCTTATGGTATAACACGAGTTAGGTCATAAAAACCTATTTATGTTCAACTTTTTTATGAATCTTTTCTTATAAAAAAGAAAAAACGCTCCTTACCAAGCGGTAATGAAGCGTTTTTTATATTCAAAGGGAATCGAATCCCGATAAATCACTTTAACTAGCAGTTGCAGTTTCCGTCCTCACACTCAGCGTCGTCACAAACTTCAACTAATTCGATATCGAAGTTTAAGTCTTTACCCGCCATTGGAGAGTTAGCATCAACTTTGATGATTTCTTCAGTCAATTCAACAACAGTTGCTGGAATTGGACCTTGAGGGCTTTGTAAACCAATTTGATCACCTACGTTAGGGTTCATATCTGCAGGGATGTCGCTACGCTTGAACTCGATGATTAAATCTTCACGAGCAGGACCGTAAGCTTCGTCACATGGGATATTTACTGACTTCTTGTCACCAACTTTCATACCTTCTACAGCTGCGTCAAATCCTTTGATCATTTGACCTGCACCTACAGTGAAAGCGATTGGTTCATTTCTGTCATAAGATGAATCAAATTTATCACCATTGTTTAAAGTACCTAAGTAATGTACTTTAACTTTTTTTCCCTTTTCAGCTACTGACATTTGTCTATACTTTAGAATGTTAAGAGCGAACACCCGCTCTAAAATCGTGTGCAAAAATACAAAGATGTCAAAGGTTTACAATAGTTGATTAATAGTTATTTAAAAGTATAATGAAAAATTATCCATTCAACACTAGTAATCAATTAATTAGCTACTTTTTCTTTTTAAAAAGTACTACTAAACCATCCGTATAACTGAAACCCCAGCCACCTGAACCTACGTTCGATGAACTTGCTGAAGATATTGGCGTTACACTTACAAGTTTATAACCTTTTGCAGCATATTTGTTCACACATTCTTCTAATAAAGTAGCCGTACCGTCTCCGCTTACTTTCACTGATCTTAGACGATCAGAAGTAGTACGTCTAGATTCTTTCTTTGTTTTTAAGTATACCGTTTTGTACATAAGATTTGATAGTTTACTGTGATGTTGTAACACGTTCGCATACTACTAAAATTTTCTCGTTGTTTAGTATTGTTGTAGCGAAAATATAGGTATCTCCCCCATCTTTTAATTTCAGTTTTGCTTTTAACTGATCTACTGTTTGAGGAAAATTACGCACAGATAAATTTGCCTTAGCGTTAGGGATTTCTTTCTTCACCGCTTTTTTCTGTACAGGCACTGTTTTATTGATTAAAAACCTTCGTCCAGGAAAGTTTTCTAAAAGAGTATCCGATGTATAGAGGTGTGTGTTTAGGTGTAATTTTTTCAAGCCAAATTGACTTGCGATTACTTTAAAGCCACCACCTTTCATGACAGAAGCATTTGGTTCGTATAAATATTGTTGCAATTCACTTGCCAATTCTACTTCTAAGTACTCTTCATCCTCATGAATAAACGAAAAAGTAACAGTTTCTTCCTTTCCCTTTAAATCAACACAATGAATATTGGTTTTATCCAACTGATTTTGAAAATCGACCAAGAACAAAACTTCTTTACATTCTCCATCTACTGCCACTACCCAAACATCCGTTACTTTCTCTAATTGACGTAAAGTGTGTTTTATATCAATCATTGGAGATAACTTGATCAATAAAGTCGGTGACTTTTGTTGGAAGAGGTCAATGTGTTCTAAAACATTTGGCTCACATTCATCAATGCGAACAAGTTTTCTATTCTCCTTATCTCTTCTTGCCGGGTCTATATAAATAGCGTCTAACTCAATATCACTTTCTGCTAACCACTGCAAACTATCACCATTGATTACAGTAATGTTTTCTCTTCCTAAGACGTTAAAGTTCCTTTGTGTTACTTCTGATAAATCCTCTTGTCTTTCAGCATATATCACTTGATCAAAAGAATATGAAAAGGCCCAATCATCTACACCCATTCCACCTGTGAGATCGATAAGTGTTTTTCCTTTGATTAAGCTTGCTTTATGCTTTGCTGCTCTTTCTGATGAACTCTGCTCCAAAGGTACCTTCGCAGGATATTCTATATCAATGTTGTTATACCAAGCCGGAAGTTTCTTCTTGGCTTTTTGTCTTGATACTATTTGATGTGCAGCTACCTTGCTATCTACATCAATTAGTTTCTGAGACATCAATACCACATCCGTTGGATTGGCTTTTTCATTGTTTAAAATAAATTCTTTGGTTGCTTTGTTTATCATTGATTATAAAAAATAAATATACATCTGATGATCAGTTTAAATTTTCATCAGATGTATATAAGTTTCTAAAATTCAGTTGAGCCATATCTCTTCGGTGTTGTTTCATTATTCAACACTCTATTACCATTCAGAGCTAATGCCCACATTTCATCTTCCCCAGGGAAAATTTCAACATCAGCAATATGAGCTACTTTTTCTGTAATCTTATCTGTCAACCATTTCCCGTAGGCCATTCCCCCTGTTATAAGAATTGCATCTACTTTATTTTCTAATGGGACAGTCATACTACATATCTCTTTTGCTACTTGATAGATCAAGGCTTCCATTACCGCTAACTCTTCCTCTTCACCTACTTTCGCTTTATCCTCTATTTCTTTTGCATCGTTAGTACCTAAATAGGCGGTCATTCCCCCTTTACCTACTAACATGCTAATCATTTCTTCCTGAGTATATGCACCACTAAATGCAGCTCTAATTACATCTCCTACAGGCAAAGAACCTGACCTTTCTGGTGAAAATGGCCCTGAACCATCTAATGCCTGATTCACATCTACTACTTTACCTAAAAGGTGTGCACCTACAGAAATACCTCCACCTAAATGAACAACAATTAATCTTAATTCATCATAAGATTTGTTGATTTTTTTCGCATATGATCTAGCAACAGCTTTTTGATTTAATGCATGAAAAACAGAAACTTTTGGAAACTTCGGATGTCCAGATATACGAGCAACATCTGATAATTCATCTACGACTACTGGATCTGCGATACATGCCTGTACATTTCCTTCTTGTGCGATATCAAATGCTATTTTAGCCGCCCAATTGCTAGCATGCTTTCTTGGTGTTTCCTTTAAATCGTGAAGTAGATCTTCATCTACTAGATACACCCCAGATTCAATAGGTTTTGATAGGCCACCTCTCGCCATCACAATATCTAAATCAGAAAGAGCAACAGACTTTTCCTTTAAAAATTCAATCACTTTTTGCTTTCTGAAATTTAGTTGTTCTTCTTCTTCCTGAAACTTGTTCAATTCTTCAGTAGAATGTCGTAATGTTTGAGTGTAAAGCTCATTTTCACCATCATAGACCGCCACTTTTGTTGAAGTGGATCCAGGATTGATGACTAATATTTTATGACTCATAATTAAAACTCAATAGATGCAGCTGCCAAACGGATAGAATTCAATTTAGTTTCCATTGAATCAGCTCTTGATGTTAAGACAATTGGTGCTTTTGCTCCTAAAATTATCGACGCCACTTTTGCACTTGCAAAGAAGACAAAAGCCTTGTATAAAACATTTCCGGCTTCGATATCTGGAACAAGTAAAAGGTCGGCATTCCCTGCCACAGCTCCTTTAATTCCTTTATGAGATGACGATTCCTGACTAATTGCATTATCAAAAGCTAATGGACCATCAATTTCACAATTTCTGATTTGCCCTCTATTGGCCATAATAGTAAGAAGCGCTGCATCTAAAGTGGCTGGCATTTTTTCGTTAACCATTTCCACTGCTGCTAAAGCTGCGACTTTAGGTTTTTTGATACCAATTTTACGAAGGAAACCGATCGCATTATTCAAGATACCAATTTTTGTATCCAAATCGGGAGCAATGTTCATTGCTACATCTGTTAAAGCTAATGGCTTATGGTAAGCTGGAAGATCAAAAAGAGCTAAATGAGAGATTACTCTACTTTTCTTAAGTCCCCATTCTTTGTTTAAAACACCCCTCATTAATTCTGCCGTAGAAATATGACCTTTCATTAAAAAGTCTGCTTTTCCGTCATGAATTAATGAAACTGCTGCTTTCACCATTTCCTTGTAATCGACTCTATGGATGATTTGAACATCGTTTCCGAACTCAAACCCGAGTTCTTCACATAAAGTTTTGATATCATCTTTATTACCGACAAGAACTGGCTCAATGATATTTTCCTTGTATGCCTTATATACTGCTTCCAAGGCATTATCATCTGCTGCTGCACAAAGAACAAGTCTTCTTTTTGTAGTTTGATTATTGAGAATTTCTACAAGTTCAGAAATGCTTTTCAACATAATATTTAATGGTTAGTAAAATGGTTTTATGCTTATATGTTTGAGCGAAAGTGCTCTATGGTTTCTATGTTATAATGGGATAATCTCTAGGATAGAAAATGATTTTTCAAATTCCATCACTTTCACATGAACTTTTTGACCTACTGAGGCGCCAAGTTCACCTTTAAATCGGGCTGATATCTTAGTGCCTACTTTCGGATATCTGGTAACACCTGGACCACAACCATCTAAAGACTGAACTCCAATGATGACACCATTTCCTTCAACAGTCAGTAATTCTCCATAAAAAACACATGTTCCTGGAGATACCCTTAATCCCTTGTTGTTTCCTGTTACTTGATCTGCATCGCTTCCTCCTACGATTTGTACTTGGGATGCAGACCTACAACTTATCATCATGATAAGTACAACAAAAAATAACCATTTAAGTCTATTTCTCATATTTTTCATATTTGCCACGAAGATAAGTAAGAAAAATATGGAATTGATACATTTATTATGTTGAATACTATTTGCAGTAAAGGAAGTCTTCTTTTTCATAAAAAATAACTTCCTTCTATTACATTCCTCTACTCCTTCACAATTTTTATATGCTCTTGGTTTTCTCCATCATGAATTAATAAAATATATGTTCCTTGGTATAGATGACTAAGGTCTAACTCAGCAAACATAGTGGATATATCTTGTTGAAATACCTTACGTCCATCATTTGCAAAAACATCTATAGACGCTCCTTGACTCCATGAATCTTTCAAAATCAAATTAAAATAACCTGAACTTGGATTGGGATAGATCTTAGAACTTCCAATCACCATCGATTCGTCGTTGGCTAAAATTGCTTCTTTAGTGAAATTATATTCTGATAAGGCTGATTCTCCTTTAGCATTATATGAAGCGATATAGTAAGTATAGTCCCCAATAAGGAGCTCTTCTTCATCATGGAAACTTCTTACATTTTCAGTTACTGAACCGATCCACAATGTATCTTGACCATCTTCCTGTTTTCTATACAATTTAAATCCATGCTCATTATTTACATCATCTGCCCAGACAAGGCGTACATACGTACTTGCATCAATTGCTTTAAAATCTGATGGTGGTGTTAATACCAAATCTTCGTCTGTACGCATACTAAAAATTGTTTCAACTTGTGGAGCATACCCTCTTGAATTATAAGCAGTAAGAAGGTATCTATACTCATCATCCCTATCAGCAGAAATATCCAAGTAACTTTCTGCATTTGGATTTAGGTTGGCTATTTTCATAGCAGTACCTCCAGATAAATTGGCCCTGTATAAATTATATCCCATTTCATTTTCAGCCATATCTTTCCAAGTGAGCATCACTCCATTTTCATCTTCGGTAACCGTGAAATTTACTGGCATTGATGGTAAAGTTGCATCAATATTGGTCATGATAGATGTTGACACTGCTGTACTTGGCATTGCTCCATTAAATTCAATAATATAATAGATATAGGTCATATTCGGAGCTGCAGTATTGTCTATAGCTGTCACTTGGGAAGCCTCCAACTGAACGATAAAAGTTGAGTCTGAACTTCCCTGAATCTTTCTGAAGATTTTATAAGTATCTCCATCTTTTTGACCATCGATCCAACTTAGTGTTATCTTGCCATCAGTATTTTCGACCGCATTAAATGAGTGTAACCCCTGTGGCACATTATCCGATGTTGAAATCGTAAACGTATTTGATGAAATCTCTGCCCCATTAAATAGTGCTACGACTTTATAGGTATACTCTGAATTTTCTTGGGTGGCATAATCTACAAAACTAGCTTCAGAAGCAGGTAATGATTTTAATTTCATAAAACTACCATCTCTGTGCTTTCTGTAAACACGGTATTCTTCTTCTCTTTGAGAATTATCTTTCCATTTTAGATAATTAGCATTGTTTTTTCGCATCACAGTAAAATCAGTTGGTGCGAAAATCGGCAACTCAACAGTGATAGTATCCGAAGTCTCTTCTCCTATTTCATTAAAGCTTCTAACTTTATAATCATAGATTTGACCTTCTTCAATTTGGCGATCAGTAAACTGTGTGGTATTGTAAGGCAATCCAGCAATTTCTTCAAATTCGACCTCGTTTACACCTTTTCTAAGAACTGTAAATCCCAATTCATTGATGATAACATCATCCCAAAGTAAACAAACACTATCTGCACTTTTTGAAGCAATCAGGTTCTTCGGAGCCAGTGGACCTGAACTTCCTCCCATTGTATACACAAATAACTGACTCAGACTTTTTAAACCTCCATTATTTGTTCCGTTAATAGCACTCAGTCTGAAGTAATAAGTAATATTGGGAAGTAAATCCGTTAACGTAATATTCTCAGTATTTACATTCGTCGTAAAACTAAATGGAAATGTTTTTCCCTCATCAATGGAGTATTCGATGAGGAAACCTGTTTCTAAAGCGGAATTATCTTTCCAAGAAATAAATAATGATGATGGAGAAATTTCTTCATAATAGATATTTCCAGGTGTTTCCAACAATGAGTAACTAGAAGTATAATTATAACTTGATACTCCCGCACCATTAAATGCTGCAACTCTTATGTAATATTGCATCGCTCCATATGGTAAATTATCTATTACATATGAAGTTGCATTTCTGTTGGCTCTTTCTAATGGAACAAAACCTTTATTAGGGTGTAGTGAATATTCAATAATAAAACCATCTTCATCATTACTTTCATCTTTCCATTCTACTTCAATTCTATTTAATGAGAAAGAAGATTTCAATTCGGTTACTTGATTTGGAATTCGGTTTATTCTTGCTGATACTATTGGCGATGTGTTTGAAACACCACTGGCATTAAACGCCTTTACTTGATAGTAATAAGTAGCTCCTTCATTCTTTTGTGATAGATCTTCCCAAGTATTGCTTGTTGGATCTACAGTACTTACTTTTTCAAAACCATTATCTGGTGAGAATGATCTATAAACATTATACCCAGAAACCTCTGATATATGCTCCCAAGATAAATCAACAACATCATTATCTCTAGCTACAGCATTGAGGTTAGAAATAGCTAATGGTTTTTCTCCATTTTCAGATGTTCCAAAAATATCAAAAGCTAAATCTGTATTTGCATACGATATTTCCGCACTTGAAGTCCATTGGATATAATCTCTTCTGTATAAATCTGCAGGGTCTATAATATGAAAAGGACTGCCTTTTGTAGATGCTCCATTATACCCTTTCCAATACCAGCTTCCATCTTTAGCATAGGACATTACGGCTGCGACAGTAATCCAATATTTCCCTGAAGGCAATACAATTGGCGTATCAAGCATATGTAATATATCACTACCTGTCTTTTGAGTAATCGTAACATCATCTGAAGAGTAGATGGCATTACTTGATGGTTTTCCATTATCATCTTCCCAAATAAATACTCTTACTATAGTTTCATTATCGTTTGAACTATGGCCATAGGCTTTCACTCCTGTTACTTCCCATTCTGTATTTTCTGGTACTATAAAATCATCTGCACTATAAATGGGAGCTTCAAAATCTGTAAAAAATTGAGATCTATAGGTTGATCCTTGATCCAAAGATTGTCTCACCAAAGTGGCTGTAATAGAACTTACAGTTATATCAATATACATCACAGTGGATAAGCTGTTTGCAGACGCTGTTAATGTAATTTCTGCTTCTCCTACATTATTTTTTGATGGAATTATTTCTAAATATTCACCATTGATTTGAGCTGTAGCAACCTGATCATTAGATGATGATACTTGATAAGTAATTTTATCGGCATTAGGATCTTCAAATAAATCACTCAATAAAAAAGATTCTTTAATATCACCTACAGTATATTCTCTTTTGCTGATTTGATTTTTCACTGATGGCGGAACATCTGAAATCCCATAGTAGGCCGTATAAATTCCGTTGGAGTGAGTACCAATAGCCACCAAACCATCTTCTCTAGTTTTAATCATGCTAATTACAGCATCTCCAAGTTCCTGCTCCCCTTCTTGTTTCCACACCGTATTTTCTGATAGAGCTGAGGTATAGAATAAACCGACCGAAGTCCCTAAAAATATTCCTGACTCACCATTTTCGGGTTGATGGAAAGCAATCCAACGAACAGAAGGTCCTGCTCCTGAACCATCTTCATTTTCTTCTAAATTACCCGTTACATGTACCCAAGTTTGTCCGGCATTTTTTGTTTCGAAAACACTTCGCACCTGATAGTTTGAAAATACTGCCAAAACATGGTCTTCATCTTTGGGGTCTACTGCTATACAAGATACATACCCTTTAGACAGTCCTTTATCAACAGATATATTACTTACTTGTGATGTTTCACTCAGTGAATTATCTACTTTATAAATACTCCCGTTGGTTGTTCCTATATATAATTTATTTGCTGATGAAGTGGATACGTCTAATGCGGTAATTGTTCCACTTGTCGCTACATTACTGTATTGTTCCCATCCAGATCTTGTGCCATTAAATGTATACCCAGAGTTGATGTCTCCAAGAGTTCTATTTAACCACAGTTTATTTCCAGCAGGGTAATACATCACATTATGATCATTATGATCTAAGATGTAAGGATTAACAAATAGCTGTCCTCTTGCATCTCTAGGATGAATGCCATCAAAGTCTGTTGGGTTTTGAGGGTCTTCACCTTTAAATCTTAATATTTTCCCATACTGAGTACTTGTATATCGCGTATCTTCTCCCGGAACTATTGCTACATAGCAACCATCTCCACCTGCATATTCTTCAATCCAATTGGCTTTAATATCTGTTGTATTGCTATACCATTTGCCATTGTCTTGAAACCCTGCCATGAGGCGATTATCTCCAGCCGTTTTTTCATCAATAGCAATTGCATATGCTTGTGTAGTATAATAACCATTGTTCAAATATTCCCACTCTACTTTTTCATTCATCACATTAGAAGTAATCGATACTCCCCCATCATGAGCAGTGATCACTCGGTCAGGGTTAGATGAAAAGAAGATCAGTTCATGGTTATCGGGATGATGATTTTCATAAATACTTACGTTATTTTTTGTAGAGTAGCCTCCAATCCAATACGTATTATTGGGTGAAGTAAAACCATTGTCAGATCTATAAAGATTAGTACTTCCGATAAAAACTACATTCTCATTATTAGGTTTAATTTTTACATATTGATTATAAGAACCTTGTGATAGATTACCTACATATCCTCCAAATGCAGGAAGGTTCTGAGATAAGTCTTGCCAGCTGCCTGTGTTATCCAATAGTTTTAGCAACTTGTGATTATTGATACCACCACCTGGAGTATGAGCAAAAAACATAACAACATTTGGATTAGATCGAGCGTAATCCATTACTATTCTTTGGAAATTTCCTGACAATAAACTTGTTGGTGTGATGTCGTTCCAAGTTTGTCCATGATCAGTTGATTTGAAAATTCCATACCCAGCGATAGTTGCAAAAACGGTTCCTTCACCTCTGACCAATACTTCAGTAAATCTGACACTTTCGTAATCTAAAACAACCTCCCAATTTTTCCCATTATCTGTAGAACGAGAAACTCCATTTGAATGAGCTACTAACAGCGTTCCATTCCCTGTAATATCTATTCTGGATACATATTGGAAGTTACCTTCAGTAATGGTAGGATCACTTTCTGTAGAGGCAATTGGATTCCATGAAATACCACCATCTGTTGATTTAAAAATTCCATTACCTCTGTAGGATGCTCCTCCTCCTGATGCTGAGTTTCCATATACTTCTCCTGCACCATAATACCATATGTTTGCATAACTTGGTCGGGGATCTTGAATTATACAAGTAATCGATTGTCTATCGGTTGGGGTGGTTACTTTAACCCATGATTTGCCTGCATCTATAGAACGCCATAATCCGCCTGCAACACCTCCAGCAAAAAGTACATTTTCATTGTATTTATCCATTGCCAAAGCTCTTGTTCTACCACCTACATTAAACGGTCCTCTTTGTCTCCAAGGTGAATGAGGGATTAAACGAAACCTAGAATTCTTATTTTTCCATTTCACACTTTCGGCAAAAGCATGTTCTAGTTCTTCTATATTTTCTGGAATCAGATGGGTCTCGGGATTTTCAATCAGCATGTGTTCGAACCTCGCTCTTGCTTCGGGGTCATCCTTTTGTCGTTTGAACTTTGAGTAAACCATCCCTTTTTCTTCTATGTGATCGATAGGAGATGTTGATTGTGCATTTGAGATAGTTGTCAACTCAAACAATAGGAAGAATACAACGATTCCACCTAAGCATTGTTGGCGAGTTAATTTCATGGGTAGAGTATAGGTCTAACAATGTGCATTGTGATTTTTTAAACATAACCACAACAGTCACAAGGAATGAGTTAATAAATTAGGTTAAATACAATTCTTCGTCGAACGATTGAGTCCGGGATAAAATTTGGGTTAGTTTAATTTAATAAATCTTTTAATACACTACTAAACAAGTAGTTGACTTCCTTAGATAAGTAAAACAAAGACTTTAAATAGTGAATAATAAAGGTTTAGATACAAAAATGGCAGCCTTATTTATCATAAGACTGCCATAAGATTTTATAATTTTAATGTTCGAAAAGTCTCTATTTTTTCAACACCTTAAAACTATTACTTTGGTCTCCGTTATTTAATTTAATCACATACATACCTCTTGGTAGTGTACTGATATTAATTTCTTTTTTCCATTGATTAGTAGACCCTGTAATCAATGTTATACCATTCAAATTAATAACCTGATATTCATAATTTACATTAGTATGGTTTTCAATACTAAATGATGCATCCACTTCAGTAGGGTATACTTTCCAAGGGTTTTCAAATAATTCTTCTACAGATGTAATATCTTCTTCATCTGTTGCATCACTAATAATTGATTCCGTCGGCAATGTTACTTCTACAGCAACAGACTTACCTGCTTCATCACTAGCTAATACAATAATATCAAGGTCTTCAATACTAGTGTTCGTTCTAGTACCAGAAGGAACTTTAGAAGGATCAATAGAGAATGTTAAAGTTTCAGGATCAAAAATCACCCAATCTGGCAATGGGCTACCATCTGCCAACATTACTTGGTAAGTAACCTCTCCTTCTAATTCTTCGAAAGCTTCAATTGCTACTTCTACTTGTACGGTTCCATCATCAGAAGTCACTACTTGGATCTCCTCTTCATCTACCTTTACAGTTTCTTCAAACTGGTGAACTACACTGATTGTAGTATCTTCAGAAGTTAAATAGTGAGATCTATTGTCACTTTGACCTTGGCCTATAAATTCTTCTTCGACACCATCTACTATTAATTTATAGTAAATCACTGTGCTTGGAAGATCCATAGAAGTAGTATAGACAGAAGTTTCTTCTACTCTAGTTAGAGAAATTGCTTCTGACCACCCATTGAAACTACCCAATATTTCTACTGTACCTGTAGCCGGATCAAATTGTCCCGTTAAAATAGCTGGGTTGACATTCACTAGCCAAGTTGCATTAAATTTCTCTTCTGGTAATTCATCATTAAACCAATGCAGTTGTGTTTGCTGTCCTGTTCCAATTACAAATGATCTATTTTCCGACTCCTCTAAAACTGTATTCTCATCTGTATCTAATGTGATAAACTTATATAGATAAGTTTCTCCAGATGGTAATTTGAAAAGTGTTGTTGAGAAGTTTCCGTCTTGATCTTCTTCTAAAGGTAATGTGAGTTTTTCCTCATCAATAGTTACTTCAACTGCTACAGTATGATCAGCTTTATTAAAGTTATCCAACTCCACCTGTCTAGACATATTTACTGCCAAGATCACTTCAGGGTTGGCTTCTGATTTATTATTGAAGTAATGTGTGAATGATTCATCTTTACCTTCTTCTAAGCTTACATCGAACGATGAATTGTTTTCAATACTATCGTTATCTTGATACAATCTAAAGGTATACTCCAAATCTCCAATATTTACATTTTCTAATGAAAATGTGTAAATACCATCATTATTAGTATCAGACAACATAATTAGGAAATCTGTTCCATCATCATGAGAAGCAAAAACAGATACCTGATCACTCGCTATATCAAATAGTTGCTCAGTAATGTAAACATTCATATTTAGGTTAAAATCAACAGTAACAGTAGGAATATCCCTACTGTAGAATGGACCTAAATCAGCTGTTTGAGCGTAACCCATTTGATCTTTTACTAAGAACTTAAACCCATGATCTTTTATCTCTGAAGCTGTTGTATTAAAGAATTCAGTAGGAATAAATGTCATTTCAAATACCCCTCTTTCTTTCTTCGTCATCTGAGCTTCAACATCACTTAAATTAAAATCGTTATTTGTGATAGCACTGTACACTGTATCTACAGCATCAACCCATGACCATATATATAACTCTTCATAATTTTGAATACTACCTTCCTGCTTTAAATCAATCGTTACAGTGATTTCCTCATCTGGACTCCAATATTTTGGTGAAATAGAAACAGGAGTAATGTATTCTTTTATGAAAGAATAAGAATAACTACCATCTGCAATATTTACAGTTAACCCATAAATACCTGATGTTTCAATTTCCATCGGAATGTTATCATAAAAACCTTGAGCGATTTTCTCTGAACCTTGATCATAACCAATGTAAGCATTAGAAACATCTTTTAAGTTGAATGTAGCTGATCCTTCTTTAAAGTACTCTTCAACATAGTATTCGTTTTCACCAGTTCTTGTCATTAATTTAGGGTGCAACCAATGGTAGCCATTTGCTTCAGATAAAAGAGACAAGTCATACAGTTCTAACCACCAATCGAAAGCAACATCCTCTCCTTGGTAATGTTCCCATTTGATGTAAACCGTTTCCCCTTGAGATAAAGTATACAATAAAGCTCCTTTTGCTGATGCTAATGATTGGTCATCATTACAATTAGCAAAAATTGATACTTGCTCTGCCATTACGTGACCATTGACAACATTAACACCTTTCTCTCTAATGTAATACTCTCCATCTGATGGAGCTGTAAACGCATACCATTGCTCCGTACTTTCTACATGTTGTGGTCCCAATTCAACATCCCATGCTGTTTCGCATGTGTTTGCCGCTTGTGGTATAGCCACCCATTGATAGATATCGTCTACAAAGACTCTTGGTTCATAAGGTGTATCTAAGATATTTCTTACCACTTCCTCATTCTCTTGATCTAATTCAATAAACTTTGATCCACCTTTCAAGAAGAAAGTAAAGTTTGGATTATCTTCTGTTAATGGAAGTTTGATCTCATAGTAGTTACTATCTGCATTAAAGATCAACTCTTTAGTTGCAAAATTATGGTTCCATCCATCAAAGTCACCTGTTGCCCAAACTTTTGTGTTTTCTGGTGTATTCTCTGGTAAATTCTGAACAACGATTGTTGGATAACTCTTTACTTCTAGATTAAAGCCAAATGGACGAATTACCGAATTTGGTTCATTATCATATCCCCAAGCAAAGATTAAAACATCCCCATTTTTCACATCCAATGAAGCTTTTAGGTCTGCTCCAAAACTTTGGGATTCGTACCCTCCATTTTTATAGATTGTAAGTGTTTTGTTATAAGTATTATCAAAAGTTTCAATTGTGATAATATTATCATCTTGTGCTTGATAACTAAACCATGATGTTAATCCAAACGCTTTAATATTACTACCTTCAGCTATCACTTCAGGGTTTTCGAAAGAGTTGTCAAACCTTGGGATAAAATTCCAATCTGTGATTTCAAGTGTTTGATGCTTTTCCTCGAAGAAATTCACAAGGTAGAAAGCTTCATCACCATTTGAATCTACTGCTCTATACAATTCATCATTCTCGATATGTAACTTAAATGACACCTCATTTGTATACTCTGGAAATATCAATTGGTATCCAGTAGAGTCTTCATTAATATTTAATGGTTCAATAAATTCCACTCCATCTCTAGAACCAATAGCATAGACGGTATTTTGATCTAGGGAAGGTGTATTTGCAGGAATTTCATCAAAATTAAATGTAACCGAAGGACGAATAATTTCTTTCTCTTCTAATTCCAATTCAAAAGCAACATACTCTGCAGCGTTGATTTTAAAGTAAAGGATTTCACCTTCACTCACCTCCATTGTTTGCTCCTTAAAACCGTATACACCACCTCTATAAGTTTCATCACAGTCGCTGTAGATATCGATATAAGCTCTCTGGTGTATCGTTTCTGTATCATCTAAATATCTAATTGTAAGATGCTCATCAAAAGGTGCAACATATTTATACCAATTTGGTGTACCTAATATTTCATTCTTACCAGCTAAAATATCTATCGCTGTTTCGCATGTAGAAGTAGGAGTTGTAGGTACGTTTTTCCATGCATAAATATCTTCAAGGTAAATTGTCCCAAAATCAGCTACAGTATCTAATAAAAGGTTTTTAGTCACCGGAATTCCCATATCATCTACCTCTACAAAAGGAGTAAAATTATTAATACTAATGCTAAGCGTATTATTACCAATAATTCTATTTGTATAGCCTATTAATAGAGTACTGTCTTCGTTGTAATCAAAGTATACATCATTTTCATGATCAATACCTACTTTGCCAATGATAGAGATATTATACCCTTGAGGGGTATTTTCTGGAAAACCATCGATAATTAACGTTATAGAAGCTCCCCTTTCTTTCGACTCTCTTGTTGGAATCCCATATTCTGGAAGGCTATTCTGATATATCCTTGCATAATAAACGTTACCAATGTTTTCGTTCACAGAGTAAGTATAATGCGTACTATCTTCTCCAGAAAGGTATTCTCCATTCTTAAACCATTTCACCAAATACTCATCTTCAGGGTATCCTGAGACAGATAAAGTAACGGCAGCATTATCTCCACTTAATTCATGATCTGGCCAAAACCTGTTATTAGCATCCTTAGCGAACAAGAAAGATTGAAGGTTATCCAATACTCCATTTTCATTCAATAAATTGATAGCATCAAAATCAATGTAACATCTTGATAAATCTAAAGTTTCTAAATTTTGAAAGCTATACAAGAAGCTTAAATTACTTGTATCAATATATGACCCTGATAACCTTAAATGCTTGAGCTGAGTTAAAGCAGATAAATTATCAAAATCATTTAAAAATACATCTCCTCTAAAGTTCAATTGAAGAGATTTAAGGTGTTTAAGATCTCCTATTGAAGACATAAATCCACCACCATCTAAATCACTTTGAATAAATTCGATACCTTCAACTACACTAAAGTTTACCCCGTCTTCATCGACAGAATCTCTTAATGTTAAGCCACTCCAACCGTAGATTGTAGTGTGAGGGTCGAACCAATTGTAACCTGGTGCATCTTGGATAGAATAGATATTTTCTACCAAGTCTTTTAAGGCATTGTATTCCGTCAATAGCAATCCTTCTTTGTATTTTAATTCACCAACATAAACGATGTTATATGAATTATCATTTAAATCGAAAGTGATATCATACCTTCCCGGTACATCTACATAAATATCATTTCCGTAAGAGACTAGGGTTCCTGATGGGAAAGTGTCGCCACCCCAATTATTATCCCATGAATAGTCTGCTCTAAATTTTAAATATCCACTTTTCAGTGAAAAGTTCTCAAGTGTCCAAATGTTTGGATCGTCATCTTGTACCGTGAGTGGGTAGTCTGTATCCCAACCTCCAATAGTTGCATCACCAGTAATTGTTATGTCGTTATAAGCGTCAACGGGTAAACTGATGGTAAAGATGAACAGGAGTAAGTAAAGTGAATTTACTCTCATTCGTAGGTAAATGTTTAAAGTTTGCGAAAAAATTGTCTTAACTAAATTAAATGAATCATATGCAATAACATTTATTACGTAAGCTATTACTATAATTTAGTTTTTTTCACACTCTACCCACAATAAGAAACTGATCAAAAACAAAAAAGGATATACCGCATGATGACAGTATATCCTTTCTAAAATTCATCAAACCACCTTAGTGATTTGTAAAGCATATGTTTATTTTCCTAGTAATTCTTCTAACTTCTCCTCTAAAGCATTACCTCTCAGGTTTTTAGCGATAATCTTTCCTTCTTTATCTAATAATAAAGTGAAAGGTATAGATTCTACACCGTAAGCTTTAGCGGCCTCATTATTTGTATCATGCACCTGAGTCCATGAAATATGATCTATCTGAATTGCTTGTTTCCAAGCATTTTGATCTTGGTCGATAGATACACCATATACTTCAAACCCTTTAGACTTATATTTATTATAAGCTCTTAATACATTAGGGTTTTCCATTCTACATGGTCTACACCAAGATGCCCAGAAATCGATCATTACATAATTTCCCTTAAAATCGGATAACGCAATGTTTTTACCTTCAACAGATGGTAAATTAATCTCTGTAGCCATAGCACCAATTCTGGTGGCTCTGATTGCATCAATACTTTTAGATACTTCTTTCACTAATTGGTCATCAGGAAAGTTTTTCTCCAGTTTTTCAACCGTTTCATTGATTACATCAAAATAAGCTTCTTTATCGTTTAAGAAGTTAAGCACCACCAAAGATACATAAGCACCATCAAATTTCTTTAATTTCTGCTGCAATTCTGCCTTTTGAGCATCTTGCATTGCTTTTATCTTCTTGATTACCTCTTCTTTATTTTCTGATGACACATACTCCTGCTGAAGTTTTGAACCTTCTTCAGAGTACTTATCATACATTTCTTTTAGTTCATGAAGAAGCTCATTTTCTCTTGAACCAGAAATTTCATAACCTACAGGAGCACTGCTTACAGATAAATCTTTATCTTCTAATACCAGAATCTCCTCTGCTTGGTTATCAATATTTATTGTGTAAAGTCCAATTTTAGGAACAGTATAATCAAAAGAGAACTTTCCTTTTTCATCTACTGTTGTCTCAGCAACGTTTCTTTTGCCTCCAACATTCTCAATTGAATATAAGATTACTTTAGCACCTTTTTCTATTCCTTCTAATTGACCAGATATACTAATCTTTGCAGGATATTCCGCTTTAGTATCATTTTCTTTTGAAGAACCGCAACTAATAGCAAATAATGCTAGTAATAAAATTAGACTATTCTTAAATGTTTTCACTTCTGTCTGTTTACATGATTTATTATTATGCAATATACACAGATCTTTACTTTTCCAATGCTTCGCGAAGTAATTGATTTGTTTTTTGAGGATCTGCCTTACCTTTTGCCATTTTCATGACTTCACCCATAAACAAACCAAGTAAGTTCTTTTTCCCTTTTTTGTATGCTTTCGCTTTATCAGGGAATTTAGCAATTGCCTCGTCAATTAAAGGAAGTAAGAAATCATCTCCACTATCTTGGATTAAATCCAATTCTTTGGCTAAACCTTCTACAGATACTTCCGGCTTAGAAGCTAATGCTTTCAATAAGTTTTGTGATGCAGCGGCAAAGCTAACTTTCTTAGCATCTACCAATGCAATCATTTCCGCTACTTGCTTTGGACGAATTGGAAAAGCATCAAAGTCACCACCTGTCTCATTTAATAATGATTTCAGAGGGCCCATCATCCAATTGGAAGCCGCTTTATAATTTTTTGTTGAAGAACATAATTCCTCAAAGTACTGAGCTGAATCTTTTGCCTCTGTTAATAAACGGGCGTCGTACTCAGGTAATTTATATTCTGATGTGAATTTCTTAATCAATTCTGCTGGTAAGCTAGGCATCTCCGCCTTGATCTTTTCTACCAACTCCTGTTTTACAATCATTGGAGGAAGGTCAGGACAAGGGAAATAACGGTAATCGTTTAATGTTTCCTTTGTACGCATACCATACGTCTTTCCTGTATCTACATTGAAAGTTCTTGTCTCAGAAATGATCTCCTCGCCTTTCTCTATAAGTTGAATCTGACGTTGCATTTCATATTCAATGGCCTTTTGGATATTACGCATTGAGTTCATGTTTTTGATCTCGCATTTTTCTCCAAGCTCAGTAGACCCTTTTAATCGAACAGAAACATTGGCATCACATCTTAAAGATCCTTCTTCCATATTCCCATCACCAATACCAAGGTAACGAACGGTTTTTCTGATCTCACCAACAAAAGCAGCTGCCACTGCAGAATCATGAATACAAGGTTCCGTTACAATTTCCATTAATGGAACACCGGCTCTATTTAGATCAACCAAAGTATCAGGGCTTCCTTCTAAGTGTGTTGACTTACCGGCATCTTCTTCCATATGAATTCGGTTAAGCACTACAGTAAACGGATCTCCATTTTTTGTAACTACATCAACATGCCCACCAATACAAATAGGTGTTTTATCTTGTGTTGTTTGATATCCTTTTGGAAGGTCTGGATAGAAGTAATTTTTTCTATCAAAGAACTGATATTCTGAGATACGGCAATTACAAGCCAATCCCATTTTAATAGAAGATTCAATCACACCTTTATTTACCTTAGGAAGCGTTCCCGGCAAAGCTAAAGTGATTGCACTAATATTTACGTTCGGATCTTCTCCAAAAGTGGTAGGATCCGAAGCAAAAATTTTACTTGCTGTTGTTAATTGTGAGTGCACTTCCAAACCCACAACCAATTCATACTTTTCTAAAGTGGCCTGATCAATCATGCTTATATATTTTTCTCGAATAGAGATGAACCTTTTAGGAAGTGTAATTTGTAGCGTTTGTAGTTAGCATTAGACAATAATCACATCTTTAAACCTTGGTTACCTCTTTTCTGTTCTATTGATAATCAATTTGAAATATTTTCAACAAAAAAAGTTATTCCTTACAAAAAGAAATAACTTTTAATGAATTTTATTACAATATTAATAAAAATATCTGTTTTTCAATACAATTTCTAGTGTTTTCGTTGACTTGCCTTGAAAAGGATTTGTTTTTCTTCTTGAGTTAATCCTTCATAGCCTTTATCAGAAATTTTATCCAATATCTCATCTACTGTTGCTTGTGATGGTTGAGATCCTGTTTTAGCAGTAGTAGTTTTCTTACTTGTTTTCTTTTTTCCTCCTCTATGAACTACCTTCAATTTCTTTTCAGAAGACATTAAATCAGAGAAGAAATCTGAAATTTTATAAAGTGGCGTTCCCAAATCAGTTCCTTTTTTAAGAATAGCTACATAGCCATAACCCATAAGGGCTCCACCTAAGTGAGCAATTTCACCACCAGCGTTTGCACCTGCAGTTTGAATTAAGGACAAGAAAATATATACCGCCGCCAAGTATTTGATCTTTACTGGGCCAACAAATAGTAAATTGATTTTATAATCTGGAGCAATTGCAGCAGAACCAACAACAATAGCATATACACTTGCTGAGGCACCGATAAGTCCACTTACCATATCCATACGAGCACTGTAGTATGGAATTACATTGTACATAAATAAATAAGCAAGTCCACCAGCAATACCTCCAAGGAAGTAGATAGCCACCACTTTTTTATCTCCGAGGAATTCTGTGAAGATCATTCCAAACCAATACATGATTAACATATTGAAAAGGATATGAAAGAAATCCGACATACTATGCATAAAGAAGTATGTGATTAAAGTCCAAGGTGCTTTAACAAAGTCAATAGCAGATGGTGGTAGTGCTACATTAGGAAAAATGTATTCATAGTAAACGTCAACAAGACCTGATAGTTTAAGTGCTAGTAGCAGTAAGCTCATACAGACATAAACAACTACATTGACAATGATCAATCTTAGTAGTCCACTACCCGGCTTGTTCCATGTATATTTTAAATCTGAGATAAAACCGTTCATAAGTAATATTGTAATGGTTTAATGACAACCTGTTATGTTGTACTGTTCTATAAGGTTATTTATTAGGTAACTTAATTTACATAAAATCAACAAGTAATAAAAGTGATTTCATGCAATCATCGGACAAGTACAGTTTATTATTAGATATTTGATTTGTAGATAATTTGTTTAAAAATATCCCAAATAATTTTCTTAAAATAGTGATATCCATAGATTATTGTTCTTTGAATATCACTACTTTATGTATTCCTAATTCTGGTAACTTTGATATTTCCAGTGTCTCATCAATAGATAAGCAAATAATGCACCGCCCAAGTGAGCTAGGTGGGCAACATTGTCTGCTGGGTTCTGATTGATAAGCTCATATGTTTCATATAAAATATAAGCACCTACCAAGTATTTTGCTTTTATTGGAATTGGAGGGAACAACAACATCAAACGTAAATTTGGAAATAAGTACGCAAACGTAAATAATATACCGAAGATCGCTCCTGATGCTCCAATCATAGGAATGTTCATTCTATCGATTGTGATCTTACGAGCAAATTCAACTGCTTCTTTTTGTAACCCAGGATTATTAGGATCTGCAGGGAAAATACTTTCAGCAAAGTTATACAAAGTTGTATTGTGCTGTAAATAAACTTCTGCATGATCTTGACAGAAAGCCAAGAAGTTTTCTGGTGTTGAACTTAAAATAAACTGTGCTGCAGAAGCTTCCATTTGATGAATCTCAACAAAGTTGACCAATCCATACAACGCACCGCCACCAAGACCTGTGACAAGATATAAAATCAAAAATCTTTTTGAACCCAACACATTTTCCAACATTGGTCCGAAGATGAATAAGGCAAACATATTACTAAAAATATGTGCGAAATCTCTGTGTACGAACATATATGTAAATGGTTGGAACACTTGGAAGTATTCCGATTTAGGGTAATGATACCCCAATAAAGCAACTACATCTATACTGTGAATTAAATTCACGGCACCAAAGATGAGCAGGTTTATCAATAATAATATCTTAACGTTAGGAGTGAGATTTTGTCCCATAAAATGTAATATGTAAACGTAGATGAGTTCTAATATACTTGTTAATCGACACTAGAACGAATTTCTTTAATATTCAATTGAAGTATTTTACTTCCTCTGAATTCATTTATTTCTAATCTGAAAGCAATATCAAAACTTCCTGAAGTAATGATTTCTAATTGATCTGCCTGATTAAAAGCAATAGCATCGATGGCTTGATCTCCATCGTTTTGTATTAGTTTCATTTTCAGGTGTCTTTCCTTTAGTATCCTAGGTACTTCTGTTGATTTTACTCCCTTAGCAACAAACAGAGGCATTGGGTTTTCATGCCCAAAAGGTTTCATCTTATCGATGATACTAGCAGTGGAAAGTGTAATATCTGTCAGTTCAACTTCCAAATCGATATTTAATTCAGAAACAAATTCCTTTCCATTCAATTTTTTCTGTACTTCTTCATCAAATTTGTCGGAAAAGGCTGACAAATTTTCTTCTTTTAATGACAACCCTGCCGCTGAAGTGTGTCCGCCAAACTGAGAAAGTAAGTCACTACAAGAATTTAAAACATCATGTAAATCAAATTTTCCGATCGCTCTTCCCGAACCTGTCACTTCTCCTCGTGATAAGGTAAGACATACTGTCGGTTTTCCAATTTTCTCCGCTACCTTAGAAGCAACAATGCCCAAGACACCTTTATGCCAATCTTCCTTGTATAAAACTAATCCTGACTTATTCTCTTCACTAGAAGCAATCTCTAGTGCTTCTTCTGTGATCTTTTGGTCATAATTTCTCCTTAACTGATTTAATCGATTCAGCTCATTGGCTAATTCATTAGCTTCTTTAGGGTCTTCTGTTGCCAATAATTCTGCTGCAATTTGTGCATGAGCAATTCTTCCGGCTGCGTTAATCACTGGCCCAATACTATAGGCTAAATCATTCAGTTGAACTGTAGCTTGATCCTTTTTTAATACTTGTAGTAAAGCAATAATTCCAGGTTTTGTACTTTTTTTCAAGTAAGAAATTCCCTGATGTGCTAATACTCTATTTTCTTCCACCATAGGTACAACATCGCAAGCTGTACCTAAAGTAACAAGGTCTAAATGTTGCCACAATGGCGTTGGGTCAATTCCATGTTTTTGGCAAAAACCTTGAAGAAATTTAAATCCGACACCACAACCCGATAATCCTTTGAAAGGATAATCACAATCTGGTCTTTGAGGATTTAAAACTGCCGTAGCTTTAGGTATAGTATCTCCGAGTTGGTGGTGGTCACAAACAATAAAATCAATATTTCTATGAATAGCATTATCAATCGCTTCATGGCTCATGATACCACAATCCAAAGAGATAATTAACTGGCAATTTGTTTTCGCTGCGTACTCCACACCACGAACAGAAACACCATAACCTTCTGTATATTTATCTGGAACGTAGAAATCTACATTATCATAAACTCCTCTAAAGAAATGCATAAATAGAGCTACGGACGTAGTACCATCGACATCATAATCGCCAAAGAATAAAATTCGTTCCCCCTTTTCTATGGCTAACGTTAATCTCGCCACGGCCACATCCATATCTTTCATTAGAAAAGGATCATGTAACTTCTCTAGAGTAGGTCGAAAATAATCTCTTGCTTGATGTAAAGATTTCACTCCCCTTTGTGCCAATAACTTGGTAATCAAGATGGGTACATTAGGTTGCTTCATCAACTCTTTTATATATTTTTCTTCTGGCTCTGCAGCCACGTTCCATTTTTTACTCATATTATTTTTTTGCACCTAATGCCAATGCAATCCATGCCGCAATAAAACCTACACCTCCAATTGGAGTAATCGCACCTAACCAATTAATGCCTGTGATAGATAGAATGTATAAACTCCCTGAGAAAATTAAGATACCAATCACCATAAATACAGCAGCCCATTTTAACCAGTTTTGTTCTATTTTATCAGCCAGTGCTCCCAAAAGTAAGAGTCCTAAACCATGGTAAAAATGATATTTCACACCTGTTTCAAAAGTTTCTAAACGACCATTGGCCTCAAGAACTCCTTTTAAACCATGCGCTCCAAATGCTCCAATCGCTACTGCTAAAGCACAAAAAATGCTACCTATGATAATGATATTTCTACTCATTTTGTTTGTTATTGCTGTCCTGAAAGAATTAATCTTTTTAGTTTACCATGCAAGATACATAGGATTCAATATATTCTTCTTATGAAACAAGAAAAACGACTTCCTCGAAAGAAAATCGTTTTTCAAAAATGTTATTCATATCTTATTTCTAGTAAAGTTACTTCCTATGCTTGATTTTTCACACCTACAGAAGCAAATTCTTCTACCATTTGATCAACAACTTCTTTTACTGGTCGAATTGAATTTACATATTCAATAGATGGACCAGCACACCAAACTGATTTATAAGTCGCTCCAAAGGCTGCTTTTTCAAGCATTTTCATTCCTTTATAGAAAGTCAGCATCTTAGCGAACTTCTTGAGAGTCTTATTTTTATTAAGAATTGATTCAACCCAATTTTGCTTTGTACCAATCTCTTTCATGTATGGAGTATTGATTACAGTACATGGCGTACCCGATAACTTTGTCGTCATCACAATATCTTTACTACCATAATCGACACATGCCTGTTTGTAATCTTGTGATACACCCGCTTCGGTTGTTGCAATAAATGGGCTTCCCATAGAAATACCTACAGCTCCCAAATCCAACTTTTCTTTCCATTGGAATCCATTACCTACCCCTCCAGCAGATATCACTGGTATATTACAGGCATTTACCAAAGCAGGTACAAGTTCTGCCGCTTTTGTTGGCCCCGCATGTCCACCTGCTTCTTTATTTACCGCAATGACAGCATCAGCACCAAGTTCTTCTACTTTTTTAGCATAATGTATATCTACTACATCACAAAATACTTTGATTCCTGCAGGCTTACACTTTTCAATAATTTTTCTTGGTGATCCTAAAGAAGTGATGATGTAATCTACCTTCAATTCAACACATGTGTCCAATTGTTCTTTCAGTCTCACATTCGATTTGTTAGCAATAAGGTTAATCCCTATTGGACCGTCTGCTGCTGATCTAATTTGTTGAATAGCTGCTCTAAATTCCTTATCTGTTCTATAGTTTAAGGCTGGAACTGTACCTGTTATTCCGCTGTTGATCGCAGCAATTAGCATATCAGCATTGGATACAAGAAACATTGGTGCCATTATGATAGGATACTTAATCCCTAACATCTCGGTTAGTGGTGTGGAAATTTTTTCCATAGTGTTGTTGTGTAATTGGTAAGTTAATCAAAAAATAGTATGCATGCATACTATTTTATTTTCTACAAGATCAACAATTTTTAGAAAAAATAAAAACGGTATTATGAATAAATAGAACTGAATCTTATTGATTTTCAATGGTTCTTATTACCATGAACCTTGCCTTTCATAAATAGATAGAGATACGTGGAGGTGGTCACCTGTACCCCCATGACGGACCGCATTAAACCCTAAAGACTTAAAATACAACTGTGCCATCCATACCATCCAAAACGGTCTATTTTTAGTTCTTAAATCCATAGCATGTACATAACCCGTATTTTGTTTGTAATGTAGCGATCTGCCTTTTTTCTGTAATCCCATAGAAGTATAATCATCAGGAGTTCGAGACAGATCTGTTATCAACATCCCTTTATCAAGAAACAGGAAAGTTCTTACACTAATTTTAAGGTAAGGGTGCAATTGTGTGTATTCTGCTCTTATCTTTTCATTTTTTGCATTATTACCTGTGAATGAAAACAAAGCAAAAACAACATAGGATAAGACTATTAATGCTACAGAGATTGCTGACCACTTTAAATGAGAGAACCTTATTTTTTTAATATTCACTATCATCAAAGAGATGATCGAAAAATAAGCCCAAATACATAATGCTGACATTGTAATCCCTCCCACTAAGCCAATCCAAGTATTTATATTGTACTCATGATATAAGTAAATAGCACCTCGTATCAAAAATAAAAAAGGCAATGAAAGGCTAAACATGATAAAGATAATCTGGATAGTAAATTTAGTAAGTTCCCATTTCCAACTCCATTTTTTAGATGATTGTGATTCAGTAACATATTGATTAGTATAGTTTCTCATTATTTAATGGTAAAAGTTGATTTTTGAGTAATGTCTATTGTGTTTTACGAAAAATTCTTCTTTTCGATTACATATATTTTATAAATTTCTAATATTATTCCTCTTCAAAATTAAAATTATATCAAATAATGACCACACTCTTCGTAATCAATCACTTTAGGTATTAAATTTAAATGTCTACAACGAGGATATTTATTATTTTGATGATAATAAATGAACTTTTAATAATCTATCAACACAAATAGATAAAACCCTTAAATATTATACTGTGAAACAAAAAAGCAGCATTGGAAAGAAACTGGCAAAATGGTTCGGTTTTACTCTTTTAGGCGTTTTCGCGATACTCATTATTGGCGTCATTTTATTTTATGCTAATAGAGCTACCATTAAGGCAAAAGTTATTGAAGCCGTCAATCAAGAACAAAATGGTGATTTACAAATAGGGCAAATTGGTATTGCCCCGTTTGAAGATTTCCCCAATTTCACTCTCCAGTTAGATAGTATTGTCTATCATGAAAAGAAAGCAGCGATAAGAACAGAAGCTGAAGAAGGGAGACCTATTGCAGCGTTAAATAAGTTCTTTGTATCTATTGATGTCGTTGCCTTGATTGAAGGCGATGTAAAAATCGGAGCGATCAAACTACATGATGGCGAATTGAATTTACTTTCTTATAAAGACAGTACCTTCAACTTAACGAATGCATTAGGTATTGATCTTACAGACACAACACAAGTTGAAGAGCCTGCAGATACTACAACAGCGGCTCCTCCTGCTTTTGCGGTGCAATTGGATAAGTTCTCCCTTAAGAACATCAAAGTGATTGCTTACAATGGACTGACTGAAAAAGGTATTGGAATGCAGGTCAATAAGATCAAAACTTCATTGACGTATAATGAGAATATTATTTCAAATACTTTAAATGTCAATGTTGAATTACTTGGCATCAAAGACAAAGAAAAATTGATGTGGCGTAATAAACACTTAGAAATGAAAACAAATCTAAGTTTTGACCGCCTTCAAAAGATCATCAATATCCAAAAATGCCATATGGCTATTGAAGGAGCTGAGTTTGATCTTGATGGTACAGTAGATATCCCTAATGATCTCGACCTTGATATTAATATAAAAGCATCCCAAAAAGACCTGAACATCGTTAACCTATTGGCTAATGGTAAAATGGATGTTGAAAAAATTAAAGAAAGCTACTCGAGTACTTTGGGTGGTTTAGAATTCGATGCTAAGATTACAGGTAAATCTAAAGCTACTTTACCAAAAGTTGTGGCCAACGTTCGTCTAGATAAATTTACGCTTCAGAGTTTAAAAACACCGTATGGGGTAAAAGATTTTAGTTTTACTGCCTCATTGAATACTGGAGATTCAACAGATTTATCTCAACTGCAATTCCATTTAGATAAGTTTAACCTAGAAACAACGAATGGATACACTAGAGGAAGCTTGGATGTTACCAATGGTATCAAACAACCACACATCGAATTAGATTGGGATGCTAATCTTTCTCTTGAAAGCTTCGACGACCTATTAACAGATATTCCTTTTGATAGTCTTGGTGGTAAAATCACTTTCAATGCGAAAGTAAAGTATGATATTGATGTAGAGAAAAAGCAATTCTTACAAACGGGAAAGAATTCACAAAAAATATATCTGAAAATTGATGATGTCTATGTTAGACACGTACCAACAGGTTTAGTACCTAAAAATATCAACGGTATTTTCTATATCTGGGAAAACCACCTAGGTATTAAAGATTTATCCGCAAATATGGCGGGGAGTGATTTTAAATTCAACGGTAATATCGATAACCTGATTTTCTATGTATTAGGAATGGATACTGATATTAAAGCTGATGTAAAATTACAGTCGAAGCACTTCTTAGTAAAAGAACTTTTGATGTATCAAGATACTGCTGCAGCCGCATTAGCTGACAATTTACATGATATTGATATCGACTTTACATTAGAAACGAACAGTAAGAGTTTAAAAAATTATAAGATCGTACCTTATGGTAAATTAACGATCAATAATCTTCAAACATCCTTCGACAAGTTCCAGCCTATACATAATGTTTCTGGTTTAATGGGTATTACTCCAAAAGCACTTGGTATCGATCACTTAAAAGGAAACATAGGTAAATCAGATTTCTATTTCAGAGGTGGCTTTGATAACTATGATGGAGTAATTTACAAGGATTCAACAATTCAAATTCATGCGGGATTTGACATTCGTTCAAGCTCTATGCGAGTAGTTGATTTCTTTACATACGGAGATTCTCTATTGGTGCCAAAGACATTTAAGGATGAAAAAATGAATAACTTCCAAATTCAAGGGGGTGTTGATATTATCAACCAAGAATTGTTTTCTGGTAAAAAAGTACCTGATTTTAAAATTTGGATGAAAGGTTTGAAATGGCGTTTAAGTATCACTCCACTTCTATTTAGAGATTTTAAATTTGAATTGGTGAAGCAAGGGGATAATATTATGCTGAATGACTTTACAGGTAAAGTTGGACAAAGTGATATGACATTCAATGCTCAATTATACAACGTTTCTGATAGCACAAGAAAAGACTTTAGTGGTAAGTTCCAGGTAGATGCCAAAATGCTAAACTTTAACGAGCTACTAAAACTGACACTACCTGAAGAAACCTATGCCGAGTCATCTTCCTCTCGTTCTACTGAAATACAAGAAGAAGAACCTGTTGACATTTTTGCGATCAAGTATCCTGATTTAGAATTAGATGTAAAAGTAAAACAGATGCTGTTAATGGATATGCACATTAAAAACTTTGATGGAAAAGTATCTACTTCGAGAGATCAGACCGTTAAACTAGATGGTATTTCAGTACAGTTAGGTGATATCGGTAACATGAAAATGTCCGGCCTAGCAAATATGAAGGATCCTAAAAATGTAACCCTTGATGGTGATGCCGTACTTAAAAATGTCGATTTATCTAAAATTGATTTTGAAGTAGAGTACGAAGGTGAAAAGATCAATGTCTCTAAAAACTTTGATGGCATCTTAAATAGTACCATGAAGGCCAATGCTCGCTTAAATGATGATCTGACTATAGATATAGCTCATACTACAGCAGATATTAATATGACTTTAGAAAATGGACGTATTGTTAACTTTGGTCCATTAGAAGCAATGGCTCGTTACTTTGGTAATAAAGATATGAGTAATATCCGTTTCGATAAGGTAGAAAATAACTTCACTGTTAAAGATGGTGTTTTCTATATTCCAAGAATGGATATCGCCTCTACCATAGGACAAATTTATCTTACGGGCGAGCAACACTTGGATATGAACATGAAGTATATGGTAGAGGTACCATTTAAACTTGTTCGATCAGTGGCTTGGAATACACTTACAGGAGGTAAGAAAAAGAAAGATGATGAAGAAGACGAAATCCAAAAAGATGACGGAGGTAAGTACGTTGCTGTCCGTATCGAAGGAAATATCGACGACTACAGCATTAAACTTGGTAAAGGAAAAGACAAGAAGAAAAAAGACAAAAAAAGTAAATAAGCTTTAGTCTGTAATAAAATAAAGTCCACCTATGCTTCATTATACATAGGTGGACTTTTTTATACTTCCCATTTATATAGATTGACCTTAAGATCCTCTTCCATATAATAGTCAAACCAAGTAAGACCTAGCTTATTGGCAAGCTTTACAGAAGGTAAATTCCCTTCTTCAATGACAGCATATATTGGGGATACTTTTTTGATGTTAGCTCCATAGTCAAATATCAATTTTGAAGCTTCATAGGCTAAACCTTTCCCACCAAAACGTGGGCTGAAAATCCAACCAATTTGCATCTTCTCAGGAGTTCTTGGTATTGGATTTAAATTGACAATTCCCATTAATTCATTAGTTTTTGGGTCTCGAACAGTCCAGAAATACCCCACATCAGTTTCTATCTCTTTTATTTTAGATTGAAGTGTTTTCTTTCTTTCCTCATCTGATAAATCAATCATTGGAAAGATGAAATCCATAACATGAGGCTCTTTAAATAATACTATCAGTTCATCTAAATCGACTTCGGTTAGTAATGAAAGCTTTACTCGGTTTGTTTGCATCATTTAGGTAATTAATGTTAAAAGTATTAATTAAATTGAACAATCGTTCGACTAACAACGTAAAAAACAATATACTATACTATTTATATAATTAATAATAATCATGAAATCTATATTTTCTAATTGTATTAAAATTGCTTCATTATCATGTAAGGCCATTGTCATCTCCTTTGATATTATGTCCCATCATCAAAAAAGAATTCAATCACAACAAAATAAATAAACACATTCAATGCCTTTTCTAAATCACGAAAAGGCATTTTTTATCTCTAATAGTTGATTATCTTTATACCTCCTCTTTATCATTCATTTTGCCTAATTGTTTTACTTCAATATGAACAAAACTTTCTTTCTTCTGTGTATTCTGTTAGGGTCGACGACGCTTATCAAAGCACAAAGCAAATTTCAAGAATATTTTATCGATTCCACCGACCATGCTATTGATGTAAGTGGTTTTCTAAATGCAGGATACGGCTTCTTACCTGTTCCGATTGTTATCACTGAACCTGCTGTAGGTTTTGGTGGAGGACTTGCTGGTATCTACTTTCATGGTAATCAAAAAGAAAGAGTAGTAGAGGAAGGGGAAAATAACTTTGAAAACAGTAAAAACCTACCACCAGTATTGACAGCAGTTGCTGGCATGTATACAGAAAATGGAACTTGGGTAACGATGTTAGCACACCAAGGGTCTTACCTTAATGACCGGTTAAGGTATACAGGTGCTTTGGGCTATATGAACATTAACCTTACATTTTATGGTGCAGGACTTATTTCTGAAGATAAATATGCTTTCAACATGAAAGGGTTTCTTACTTTTCAGGAGTTTTTATTTCGACCTGTTGCAAAGCTTCCTTTTTTCACTGGATTAAACTATGTGTACTTCAATAACAATATTACCTTCGATACGCAAATTCCAGAAGTAGAACCTCTACAGGATGAAACCAACCTTGGAGGAATGAATGTAGTAGCCATGTGGGATACTAGGAATAATACTTTTACACCTTTTAAAGGGATAATGACTGCCACTGAGTTTGGTATTTTTGCCAAAGCATTGGGTGGGGATAACGACTATTGGAACTTTAGTCACCGTACTTATTTCTATCAACCGATCGTCAAAGAAAAACTCTTCTCTGGTTATAGAGTAAAGTTTGATAGCAAATGGGGAGACAATGTTCCTTTTTATGAATTACCATTTGTATCATTAAGGGGTATCCCTGCTTTGAGGTATCAAGAACATAATGCCTTAACACTAGAAACAGAATGGAGATGGCAAGTATTTAAAAGATGGAGTGCTGTAGGATTTGTAGGAGCAGGATTTGTTGCTCCAAAAATTAATGCTTTCGACTTTGGAGATCCTAAAGTTGCTGGAGGTGGCGGATTCCGATACTTAATAGCTAGTGATTATGGTCTCCATGCCGGTATAGATGTGGCAAAAGGCCCTGAAATTTGGGCTTGGTATTTAACCATTGGTAGCAATTGGTTTAGATAAAAAAAAGTTCACTTGGTAATAATTACCAAGTGAACTTTTTTTTATTTATTGACCTGAAATATCAATTGGTTGATCATCACTTCTACATTAGGTGCAATATCTTGTTGAGAAAAATAAAGCAAGTGATTTTTCCCATTCTCTTTAGAAGTTGATTCTACAGCTGCATCAAAGGTATTTTCTTCCTCTTCAATAATTCTTAAACCGAAAGATTCTATACCATCTGGGTTCGCTTCCAAACTTATTTGTGCTCCATTAGTTTCATCAGTAACCACAAATGTATTTGAAGAATTCAACGCGATCACTTCACCTTTCTTAATAGAAGACTCATTCAATTCAAAATAGATACCGACTGCTGACGTAGTGCTAATATTCTCTTCATCGCCAATATATATGAACCTTTTACCTCCTTCTACAAAAGAACTTACTTTAGAAATCTCTGTTAATGGACCATTCTCCGACTGAGAAAAATATAACGATTTAGACCCCGTAGGAATACCATCAGAACTTGTTGCTTTTTCTACTGTAACTCTATTATAAGCTTGCTCTTCAACATCAAAAATGATTGTCTCCTGAATATTCTTGTAATAGGTTAATGATAGTCCGTCTTCAGATTTTTCAAATAACTCTAGATCTATACTAGGAGTAACAATTATCTCATTAAAATCCTTGTTTAATTTATTTACTAGGTTATTAGACTGAACAAACACACGGACCATATTCGTTGTATTTTCCAATCGTATTGTTGGTTTTTCGACTTTCCTTGTATTCAATTCAACTGTGTACTCAGAAGGTTGATCATAAATATCAACAAATCTAATTTTGAAATAGTAAGTGCTCTCTGAAGCTAAATTATTAACATCAAAGCCTTGAGAAGGTTCTACTTTTATTTCCTCCCCAATTGCCCCTACTTCAATGCCTCTTAGTGGGTTTAATAACTGGGTAAATGCTTCATCAGTTGCCAAACTAACATACATTTCCTTAACATGATTGGGTTCAGAACCTTGAACATATTCCCAATTTAATGAGTAATCCCATGCTCCTGCTTCCAATTGATTGAATTGAATTTGAATACCATTCTCATTTACCTCTTCACCAATTGTAACATCATATGTTACTGAAGATACTTCTTGATCAATGGCAATATCAATCATTTTTAATGTGACAGTATATTCACCAGGAGTTCCATAAGTATGAGATACGTTGATATTATTATCAGAGGTAAACTCTTCAGAATCTCCCCAATTCCACTTATAATCAACCTCAGCTGGCGGATTCTCTGATCTATTTTCTAAAACTAATTCTAATGCATTATGATCTATTCCACTTAAGGTAGCTTGAGCTTTAGCAGGTAAATTTGCCTGTGGCTCATCTTTTGAACATGAAAATGCAAAAATTGATAGAACACCAACAATAAAGTATAGTATATGTTTCATAAACAACAATAGTATTTTTTGTAATTGTAAACTATAGTAGTAACATTGTATACGACTTCAATAAAATAAATGTTGTTTAAATTCCAACTTTTATTTAAAATACATTGATCTATATCAAAAAAAATGGACACCTACCTATTGTAAGCATCCATCCTTATTATCAAATTAAGTTCTCTTAATTCAAGTTTGAACTAATTGCTAAATCGACTGTATGTTTTGCCGCTGCATGTTTGTTATCTTCTACTTGAAGAATCACTTGATATCCACCTGGCTTCAGGTTATTCAAATATTCCATAGGAACTTCAACGTTCACATATTTTGCTCCTTTAACATCTAAATATACTTTGCCAGATAGTAAAATATCATGTGCTTCAAATTCTTCTTGGTCTTGTGGTGGTAATGCCAAATTGACGATATTTTCATGCCCTGCCAGAGTAGGGAACGTAACTACTAAGTTTTCTACTTGATTAGGTACATGTACATCAAAAGAAATACCTCTTGTGAAATTACCTTGTGCAGTAGATATACCTATGGTCTTACAATTAATTGTAGGTGAATTTTTCGGTGTTGGGTTATCTTTAGAACAAGACGACGCAAAAACTAAAGTGAATAAAGTAAGTACTGAAATTAGAATCTTTTTCATAGTAATAATGATAAATGGTTAAATGATATCTTAAGCGTTATTTTGAAATAATATTTACATATAAATCGATCTGTTTAAATGTGTTTTTCTCATCTAAAACAGCAAATGTTAAAGAGTGTCTACCTTCCTCCCATTCATTTAGAACATCAGGATTTAAGTAAACTACAGCCTCATCATTTCCTTTTACATTCATGTACGTTCTGTTTCTAAGTAAACTGCTGTGTACTTGCTCTTCGAAATGAGATTTTGTTTTTTCTGCTAGATTTATCTGTAAATAATCGTTCTTGTAAGGCATCTCTACATCCAAAGAGACAATCTTACCAGGAACATATATTGTTGTAATTAGGGTGTCTTTTACTTGTCCTTTAATTAACCTTGGTTCACTTCCATGAGAAAATTCAAATGATGTACTTTTTGGTACTACACTGTTGATATTTCTTCCTCCACAAGAGGTGAAAATGAAACCAAAGCATAAACCCAATACGATATTTATTATTAATCTTTTCATGACTTTTAAGGTCTACATTGAACAAAGAGAGTTTGTAATAATAGTAACGGCTTTATTATTCAATCGTTCGAATTATTTAGTTTCATTAAGAAAAAGACTTATGGGTTCGAAGTCTTTTTCTCACTTATTTATAAGTTTATTTCTTTTTCTGATTAAAATAATTGTTGATTCCAGACATCATATACACAAAAGATGCATTCCAATTAATTGCAATTTCATTGGTCGAATAACTACACTCCTCATCAATATATTTTGTCGCAGGTAAATTTGAAGAATAATTACAACCATCGTGATTACTATTATTTTGCGGTCCTCCAATTAAAAAACCTGGTACAGGCTCTTTGATACCATCTGCAGATGACAACCTATGATGAGGGTTCATTGGGTATTCTCTACCAAAACCAGTCAAAAAACACAAGTCTAATGCATTTCTTCCTAAAATGTAATCAGATAATGCTATTGTAGCTTCTAAGTATTTTTTATTTTTTGAAATGGTATAAGCATTCAAGAGTAACATCCCTTGGTTACTAGCCACGCTATTAGATCCCCAAACGAAATCACTTTCTAATTGTCCCATGGATACTTTCAACGGCGATTGCTCATATTCTTTTATCAAGGCATTGGCTTTCTTCAGTACGATATTCTCTACGTAATTAAGATCTGCCTTTGGTAAGGTTTTTAATTCCTTTTGATGAAGTAATAACGAGTATATTGGTAAATAAGAAACATTACTCCAAGATTGTACTTGGTTATACTTTCCTTTCTTCCAATCTACTTTTTCATAATATTTCTCTGCACCTGTTAAAATATAAAGTTCGACTGCAGCCCAATTAAACTCGTCTGCTAAATACTTGTCGTCATATGCACCCGTCGTAATTTTAGGAGAATACTGTTCGTTTAGTTTATTCTGATCATAGATTATATTATTATTCTCTAATGCCCATTGATAAGCTGCTACGGCTGCACTCGTATATTGTTGTTTTAGGTCTTTATTGAATTTTCCTAGAGTTCTAGCGGCCACAGACATCACCGCAGAAAAGTCTAATGCTGCTGCAGTAGTTTTCTGAATCACATATCGAGGTTTCTTCTGAGCATGATCGGGCATTACAAAACCATCAAAATTAGCATTGGTCAGCTTGTGGTATACTCCTCCATCCACGGGGTCTTGCATATTCATCATCCAATCCAAATTCCATTTTATTTGATCCAAATAATGCGGTAAAGTACTTTCCTCTTTTGGTATACTATAATCTAATTGATCCAAAGTAATATTGTATTGCTCATAAGCTAATAACATGCTGTATGTTGTAATCCCTGAATTAACAATATACTTGTTATAATCCCCTGCATCGTACCACCCTTTTGGTGCAGAAATAGTGGTCGATGGATCTTGACCATTTCTTAATGCAGAAGGATGAATCAATACTTTGGTATCATCATGACCTCCATTTCTTGCGTATTTAGCATCAAATTTTTCCAAGATAGGAGAAGAGCATCGATGTAAATAGAAAGCATGAATACTAGCTAATAATGAGGTTTCTCCTGCATTTTCTACAATTTCGAATGGATAAGAAGCCTGTTCTCCTTCCAATTCAATAATATACTTTCCTCCTTTTTTAATGGAAGAAGCATCGATCGTACCATAGCTTTCCTCTGAATACTTCCAACGTCCAACATCTGTAGTTGTTCCTTTAAGTACCACCTTGCTTAAATCTTCAGATAGAATCTTAAATTTCTTTGGACTGTTTGTTTTGACTGTAATTATTTTTTTTGCATTAGGATAATACCCCACTTGATTAAATAAGTAAAGGTGTTCTTGAGCACAAATATTCGTTATAAATAAAAGTTGTGCGAATACAGTGATAATAAGGTGTTTTGACTTCATAAGTAGTTCACGATAAAGTTGTCATTAGTTTTCCTTGCAATTTGATCAATTATCGCGATATTTTTGATGACAAGCCTTACATTTTTAAAAGGCCTCACCCAATGTGATATACAAACCTTTATTGTAATCTGTTACACTCCAAGCAAAATCAATTCTGACATTCGTTGGATCTTTTCTATTGATATTAAACCTTAACCCACCTCCTAAAGCAGCCTTTAAGTGTTGAAAATCCTGGAATTCATCAAATACAGTTCCGGTACCAACAAAAGCAGTAGCACCAAATCTTCCTATAATATTCTTTCTGAATTCGGCTTGTAACTGTATGGCATGGTCATCACGAAATCGTCCTAATTCATATCCTCGTAAGATCTGTTTTCCTCCAATCATAGAAAGCTCATGAAACGGAACATCGCCAAAAGTGGACTTAAAAAGTAAATGATAAGCCAGTACATTCTTTCCGTCATTTGTTAAATCATGATATCTCCTTCCATCTATTTCTAAGATAAAAAAGGAACCTTTATCCATTAAGCTTTTATAGAAAACAGCCGCTACATCTAGATAGTAATTTTTAGTAGGAGTTAAAATACTGTTTCGCTTGTCCCACATAAATACAGGGCCAATTCCTAAATAACTACCACCATCTGCATAAGGTAATTCTGGTGGAGGTTCAATGGCTTCACCAGATTCTTTTTGGTAAGAGACATCAAAAATATTGATAGATCGTATTCTTGCTCCCATAAATATTTTGGGCTGGATCTGTTTCAAAAACCTTTCTTTAAATTCAATTGAATGATACTCTGCATTTACCCATTCTTCATTTGGACTATCTGGACCTAAGCGATATAGTTTTTCAGGTGTTTTTTTATATTCAAAAATTCCTTTGAAATAATATTGTTCATGATTGGTCAAAATCGTATGCTCGGAAGACAAATAATTTTGCCCTTTATACGAAGACCCGTAATAGATATTGATATTTGAAGGCCTTGTGTTGTGATCTTTTCTATCAAACTTAAACTGATACAACAAGTATAACCCCAACACTACATCAGTTCTTGGACTGTAAGTAAATGTAGGGGAAGGTAAGATATTATTCTTATACACTTTTTGTTCTACAGAATCTACTTGTGCTTTTGACAAAGTGATACTTAAAACAAAAAGAAAGATATGTACACAGATGGATTTCATCTATTTTTTACCTTCTAATATTTTTTCGTACTGTAGTAGTAATCGTTTTTCTGTCATTAATGTATTTTCAATGAAATAGTCCATTTGACCCAATTTCTCTCTCTCTGTCAACAATTGCATTCCTGTAAATGAGTGCTCCATAAACTTTTCTATAAAATTTAGATAAAGAGCCTGCATTTTATAGAGTGAATTATATTTAGAAAGTTTCTCCAACTTTATATAGGTCACCGCTCCTGAAATTTGAGCCGTTTCCCATGCGGTATCTTCTATCAACTCAAATTCTAATGACAAATCATTATCGACATTCACAGTATCTAATTCTTCTTCAATTACTTTTATCAGATGTCGGATCTTTTTTTGGGTTGCTTCATGTCTAGTGATTAAAGAGTCCATCTTGTCATGGTTTTCTTTTACTTCTAACAAGATATCATGGGTTGCTTTTTCAGCTAATACACTATGCTCGTGATTACTCCACATAGTATCGATAAATAAGGCGAACATCACCCCAAATAATACAGAGAAGAACTCCTTAAAATACTTTTGATTGATTTTTACTGGTCTTTTATCCATTAAAAGGTAAACTGTGTTGTAAGCATAAAGAAATGTTGAGTATGTGCATTTCCTGATTGTGTATCCCAGAAATACTGTCCAGGAACCCAAAAATTATAAGTTGCACAAATCTCCCAATGTCGGTTTAAAGTAATCACTGAGGACAATTGCATAGAATCACCTAAATCTCTAGAATTACTTTCCCCTGTTCTTAATATACCATTTGATGTGTTATAAACCGCATCATTTAAGCTCGACCTTTGAAAATTCCAATAGGTCAACCTCGATTTTACAATCTTGAAAACAGTGAAATCAATATTTGCAGAAATAGATGTCAGATTTTTTCTATCCATCGCTCCATGTTCACCAAAAAATTGAGCGACTTGTGGAAAAAGTGGATTGAATGTTCCTAGGGTATTGTCTCCTTTGTTTTGATCTCCCGAAGAATAATCAAATCCTACCCATACATGAGGTTGAAGTGGTACTTTAGGAAAAGAGACACCAAACTCTGTTGTGATTGAGTAGGCACTAATGTTTTGATCTCCGAAGGAACCAAATTGATACATCGCTTCTACTTCATAGTTAAAGATTCTTTTGATAGGACCTGCAAGTAGAAAACCCGCTGTATACCTTTGTTCATTGGCAGTTCCTTCTTCATAAACAGCATTATTTCTATGTAAGCCATAGAAGTAAGGTTCAAAATAGGTACGATCAAAAGAAGACCAACTTGGCACTCCAAATCCAGCAGTTGTAGAGTAAGCGACATCCATAGATTCATACCTTACTCCCCAAAATGTTGTATTCTCATCTCTTGTTGTGTATCCATCTGGAACAGGAATGACAGGTTTGCTCACAAAGGCAACAAGCTTATCACTTTTATTCCCCACATAAAACCCTGCCCCATCAAAAGAACGTCGTGTTATAAGCCAGTTTCCTGGTGAAAGTAACCTTTCATGCCCTCCTTGAAGTTCTCTTCTACCTGCCCATACACCCATAAATGTATTGTTATAGAGATCAAATCTATATTCTGCAAAGAGATTTAAAAAAGCACCATCAGTTACGGGTGTTCCTGCTCCTAAACGGTCGCTATTATCTTTGGTAGTATTGGAATAAATACCTTCGGCAAATACTCTAAAATTGTCTCCAAAGTGAATGTCAGCATGTGCCCTTGTTCTAAAAGTGAACAATCCAGAATTCTGAGACATAAACTCTTCATTTACTGTAGGCATATAACGTAATCTTACTTGCCCACCAAAAGAAGCCCATATCTTGTGATTATTAGAAAGGGGTACATTCTTGATTAAATCAGACCAATCTTGTGCTCTTGATCTTCTTTCTGACCAATCATCTAATTTCCAATTTTCTTTATATCGACGATCCTGATAACTTTCCAAAGGCCAAGAAAGACTATCCTGTCCTTCTGAAAAAAGTGGAATCAAAAAAATCAGAAGGAAACAAATATTCCATTTAGAGTTTACCATGAATCAGATACTAAACTGTTCTAACATTATTCTATCTTCTAAGGATTGATCTTGGTCAAATAGTAGGTGTCGTGTATCTTTTTTGTCTTGCCAAACTTTAGCATGAACTGCATTCTTTACTTCTTTAGAATCGGCCGCAGCTCCAATAGGGCGTTTGGTAGGATCTAAGTTTTTAATTTCGATAGTTACATCGTTGGGTAATAATGCCCCTTTCCATCTTCTAGGTCTAAAAGGCGAAACTGGTGTTAGTGCTAATAAATTTGCATTCAGTGGAATAATAGGGCCATGAGCAGAGAAGTTATATGCTGTACTTCCTGCAGGGGTAGCCACTAAAACCCCATCTGCATTTAAATGTTCTAAGGTTACTTTTCCATTCACAGAAATTTGCAGATTAGCACTCTGACCAGAATATCTAATCACAGATACTTCATTATATGCTTTATAATGAAAATGCTCACCTTGATCATCTTCAATATCTACTGAAATCGGGCATAGATGAACATCTTGCGAGTGATTAATTCTTTCAAGTAAATCAACATCATCTTTATACTCATTCAATAAGAATCCTAATGTACCTCGATTCATACCAAAAATTGGTTTATCTAAATGAGGATAAGTATGCAGAACCTGTAGTAGGAAGCCATCACCGCCCAAGGCTACAATTACATCTGCATCTTCAGGAGAATAGTTCTCATGTTTTGCTAATAATAAATTATAGGCCTCTTCCGATTTTGGACTTCCTGACTTTAAGAATGCTAATTTTTGATATTTCATAATAAGTTTTGAATGAGTGGATTGAATGGATCGTATTATTTAAAAATTGTTTATTCTTCGTACAACATTTCAAATGCTACATCAGCAAAATGTTGTTCACCTAGGCTTGTTTTTACAATAACGAGCGGGTACTGATGCCAATCTTCTACATAGACTTCTTCGATCTCTCTAGATTCATCACCTAAAAATGGAGCTCCAATAATAAATTCTTTTTTCTTACAATCTGTATCAATGATAGATACTCCTTTGAATGTTTTCATTAGTTATCTGAAATTATATTGTGAAAAAATATACTATCATAAGCCTAAAGAAATACATCCAAAGCTTATGATAGGGTAGTTATTATGCTGTAGTCTCTTCTTCAGTTGCACCTAGTTTTTCACCAGGTAAAAAGAAACTTAGGAGTAAAGAAATCACAGTGAAAATACTTACTATTAAAAACGTATCTTGGAAAGCTTTTTCCGCTGAGTTATTCACTATCTCTTGGTAAGCTGCCTTTGTTTTTTCCGGTAAGTTTTCTTCCACCCAAACTTTTTCTTGCTCTGGAGTTATTTCCATAAAGGTATCTTCCAGTTCTATGATAATTTCTTCTTTATCTGCAGAAGAAAGTTGTAACTCTTCAGTAGTCTCATACCCATCTACCATATTAGAATAGACAGAACCAAATAAGATAGATCCAGCAAAGGCAATCGCGAATCCTTGCCCTACAATTTCTTTCATTGTTTCCGACAAACCTGATGCTTCTCCATCTTGTGATGAAGGTACTTTGATCATCGTTAATGTTGCAATTTGAGCCATAACCAATCCACAACCAATACCGAAAACTAAAGCTCCAGATGCTGTAGAAGTCCAACTCATATCTACTGACGCTTGTTGAGTCAATAAGAATGAACCTCCCAAAATGATAATAAAACCAACGATCACAATTAGTTTTGGAGAAATTTTCTCCCCTAAACTCGCTGTTCCAAAAGCTGTGAATGCCACACCAATTGAAATGGGTAAAGTGGTTAAAGCTGTATCAAATGAATCTAACCCTGCAGCTGATTGTACAAAAACTGAGACTGTAAATAATACGGCTGCAATTAAGAAGTACAATAAAGCTTGAACGGTCATACCAATAGAGAAAGGTATGTTCTTTAGAATTGAAGCACTTAACAATGGAGTTTCTCCTTTAGCTGTTAACGCTGCTCCTCTCTTGAAGAAAATGATCAATAAAACAACAGCAATCGCATACATGATAGGTACAATCGATAACCCACCTAAAGGAATTACTGTTCCTCCAATTTCAAACGGTCTCTTTTCCATTAACCATCCAAACTCTGAAGCCATTGTTGTTGCGATCAAGAAAGTACCGAAAGCAATAACAGATAGGAATACAGATACAATATCAATTTTGATCGAAGAATCTTTCTCTGTTTCTGGCAATGTAAATGCTGCAATGACGGTCAAAACACCAAATGCTGGCGATAAACCTAAAGCTATTCTCCATGATACAATCGAAGCTAAATAACCTACTACTACTGGTGCCAATGCAGAAATAATTGATAATACTGCACCATATATTGCGAATGCTGAAGCTCTTTGAGCTCCTTCGTAGAAGTACATAATCAAGGCAATGGACGTTGGAATAACCATCACCATACCGAATGGCCAAATTAATGCCCAAGCAATACTGAAAATTGTAGAGTTTGGAGCCAATACTACGATCGTTAGACCAATAGTATAGATAATAGAACCTATTAGAAAAACTTTCTTCTTCCCTATTTTATCACCTAACCTACCCGCTGTCACCATTAATGTTCCTGCGATCAATGAAGCAGATACAATCACCATCTGCAATCCAGAAACCGACCAATTTAATTCCTGTACAATTGGTCCAATCAATACGTTAATACTAAAGGATGTAATGTACATCATCACCATCGATAAGATGATTACGATTAACGGTTTCCAATTCATTTTTTCTTGTGTGCTCATTTGTTTAGTTCATTTATGGTCTCACAATTTCTTTCTTTCTATTGATATAAAACTCTTTGGTCTGATCGATCCATGTTCTTAAATAAGGACGAAAAGCATCCAGCATTTCTTCGGTACGATCAGGACTTTCCCAAGCTTCATTATCATGACGTTCATACTTCATTTCCTTCACTTGATCCATTCTTTCGATCAGCATATCAATAATCTGAGGTGCTTTTTCTTTCGACCAAGTAGGCTGTCCGTCTACTTCAACATAGATAGGTGAAGTGTGGGCTTGGACTCTTTTGGTGAAGTCACTTTGGAACACAATATCATGTGCTTTCTCACCATGCACTTTTATCGCTATCCAACAGCTTTTATCTGCCGATAATTCTAAATCAATATCTATTTCTTTTTGTCCTTTTTCTAGCTCGACCTCCTTCACAACATCACCATTAACGATGATACTTGCATACTTCAATAGATCCCAACTAGGAACAATATATCCCTTTGCTTTGATCGATAAATTCTCTCCTTTCTTCACTTTTAAAGTAGATCCAATATCTTGACCATTCACATTAAAATCGATCATTGGTCCATTTGAAACGAAAGACTTACCTTCTTGTAATGCTTTATTCCAGGCATCTGGAGTAAACTCATCCACTTTTACAAAGGTTCTTACAGCTCCTGGTAATGACATATAAGGCCAATCGGATCCTGCCGCTGCACTGAGTTTAAAACCGAGGTTTAAGAACGCATACCAATCATTTAGATTAAGTGAGTGGTATTGGAAAATTTCAACGAAGTCGATTTCATTTTCAGGAGCCAACATGGCCAAAGCAATATTTTGTTGGAACTGTGCAAAGTCCATATGTGCCACTCCAAATACACCTCCTTGTTTATGTACTTCTTTTGATACTTTATCATAATGGAAATATTCATCAGGGTAACGAACAAATTCATTTTGTCCCATTGCCAATACATGACCTAAAAAGTCTGTTCTTGGGTCTTCTTGCCCCGAAGCGATGAAGTAATCTTTTTCTTTGTATTGTCCTTCTTTACCCCAAGCATATTGATCAAAATGAGTAGTTACTGAATTACCCAAAGCATACAACCAGTGCATATGTAAATCTGCAGCTCTTGCATGAGCGATTTGATTCGGGTTTGCAGTTGCATTCTGTCTTGAAAAGTGGTTATGTACATCTCCAGAGTACCAACCTTTAGAAGGCATATCCAATACATGTTCTAAATGAATATTGATCGGGTTTTCTTTGCCTTCTTTAATTTCGATTTCTTTTTGAAGTATGGGATATTCGGGTCCTTTCATCACTACCAGAGTATACTTACCTGCTGGTATATTTGCCTGATAGAAACCATCTACATACATCGTATAGTGATTCTTATTTGGCCAGTTAATCTGATCTAGTTCTTCTCTGATTTCAACAGATCTTACTTTTGTTTCAAAAAACTGTAGTTCAATAGCATTTTCAGTTGGAAGTGGCATTCTTCCTGTAGCATCATACAAACCGATTTGAGCAGCAATTCTTTCTTTTGATTTCTTTTCAAAGATATTTAGCTGAAGATTACCTGTAGGATTATGGTTAGCTGCTTTCCCTATCAATTCGAACTGAATATCTCGAATAAAAAGTAGCTTATTTGACATATCTAATCCTGCTGAAATAGCGAAATCCGTTTCACTATAACCTCTATTTGCAAAACGAGCTCGGTCTAATACAAATTCATAGGTTTGCCACCCCTTTGTACCTTCTGGAATCTCCACCCTATGTACCGATTCAACTACGCCATTTCTATCATAAGCATAGAAAAACTCATTTAAATTACTTGCATTCAACTCAACAGTAACTTTTACTTGTTGGTCAATATCAAATGCAAACTGATCTGCAATACTAAATCCTAAGGCGATACCATAAAGTATTTTTTCTCCTCCTTCTTCCTTTACACCTGCTCTTGATGGATCGTTATCCACACGTAATCCCATAGTTTGGAACACACCTGTAGCAATGGTTTTATCAATCTGACTTGTGTGCCAGTCTAACTCAAAAGTTCCTGAAGCATTATCAGGATGGTGAGCAAAAGCGGGCAATGTCAGCAACCAACATAAACTTAGTAGTATTTTTTTCATTCTCTTCTTAGTAGTAATCAAATAGAGAGGTTATTAAGACATCAATAGCCCAGAACATATGTCCTGGGTTAATGATGTTTTCATAGCATATTTTTCGAATTAGATATCTTTCAATCTTTCTGGTACAACGTGTCTTGAGAATACCTCTTCTTGCGTCTCCGGCGTTTTCACCCACTCAACGGTATCTCCTTTGACCATCACCATTCCGGGGCGAGGTAAAGCATTAAAGTTACATGTATAAGGCTCGATATATGAACCTGTATTTAAGAAAGCTAGTGTATCTCCTTTTTCTAATTGAGGCATTTTGTACTGTTCTGCCAAACAATCATAATTACAAGTAATACCAACTACATCAACAGGAGTATCATATGTTTTATCAGCTTTGTTACATGCTACCAAATCAAATGGAGGAACAACGTTCAAACCACCAACACTTAAAAAAGTCTCTGATGTATCTGTTTCAGCCCATTGATAATCCATACCATTTGCCGTCTCGTGTTTCATGTTATGTACCTTAAATAAGTGGATACCACTTTCATTGTACATCGCGCGACCAGGCTCGATTTCAAGAATCACACCGTCAGAAGAAAGACCAATTGCTTTCATTCCATTTCTGAAAGTTTCAGTAATTACTTTCGCGAAATCTTCCATATGAGGTGTTTCATAATCCGTTACTGCTACTCTAGATTCTTTATCCATTTCAGCAGGGAAACCACCACCAACAGATACGATTTCAGGTGACCAGTTATTACCGATACCATCATGGATTTCTTTGATCATATCTACGACTGATTGTACTAATGATTGCCAGAAAATTGGCTTCTTAGAGTGACGACCCGCATGAGTATGAACTCCTACTAATTTTACATTTGGACAATCTGCAAATTGAGGTAACATTTCTCTTACTTCCGATGTAGGGATACCATACTTTACAGTTTGAGTCATCTCACGAATCAATCGAGCTGGGAAGAAATCTGATGGCTCATCCAAGTCTTTCATATAAGGCTTGATACGTAACATCACATGTGCTTCTTTACCTAATTCTTTAGCAATTCTTTCACATGTACCCAACTCATCCTTGTTGTCCAAAACGATATGAATACCTAGATCAATCGCTTTACGAATGATACTATCAGGTTTGATAGAACCGTTAACAGCAATATCTTCGTAAGGCACACCTCCTCTGATAGCTGTTTCCAATTCACCAGCACCAAAAGTATCACATCCACAACCCGCTTTAGTAAGTACTCTTCTTACTGCAACTGTTGGATTTGCCTTAACGGCTGCCATTACTCGAATACGCCCTTCAGGGTAAAACTTCTGGAAAGTATCTTGGAAGGCTAAATAGTTTTTTACTAAAATATTTTCTGATACAACAAATAAAGGAGTACCAAACTTTTCAGCAATTTCTACAGTGTTAACGTCTTCGATGTATAAATCACCATCCTTCACGCTTAACAACGGATTCATTTTGATATCACTCATGGTCTTTTGTATTTAAAGTTTTTAATGTCTGATTAAAGGAATACTACAAGGGCTAATCGAGCAGTGTGATTATCATCTTTAAAAACACCTCTATAAAAGCCGCTAATTTGTAGTTTTTCTGACAAAGCATATTGTGCAATAAACTCTTGTATATATCGGTCGTTTCTTTCCAGATTGATGTTACTTGCCGAATAAATTGGCGTAACCTGTAGGAACATCTTTTCACTTAAAATAATCGGTGTGATTATTTGAAAAGAGATACCATGTTGAGGATCTTGAAACAAACCTGGGCGCTCAATTACAGGAGAAGATGTATATTGGTAGGATAAAATTGGAAAGGCTTGAATCCAATCTGCAATCATCAAACCTACCGTTACACCTGGCTGGATCAACCATGATCCTGTACCTAAACCGCTATCGTAATTTCCAGTTGGAGCAAAAATGTCAACCGAAGGACCAAATGCACCAAGGAACTTGTCGTAATTCTTGTATGGGAGATAAAAATATCTCGCTCTAAAATCTCCAATTCCTGTTTTTCCCGTTTCGGTGTTATGTAACAATGGCATCTCTGCCAATATTAGATGTGCTTCACTCGGGGCAAACATAAACTCCGCTCTATACCCATAAGTATCTGCTCCATTTTTAGAATAGTTGTATTCTAAATGGTTATACAATTGAGTATAAAAGTTTGTTGGTTTTGAAGCGTCTATTTCTTCGTCTTGTGCGAAAAGGAAGTTAGAAAGAAGTAGAAAAATGATACAGATGAAAGACTTTTTCATGATTGTAAATTAATGACCAGCTCGAATACTGGTTCTTGCTAATAAATAATTGGCAATAGGTACTAAAGCAACCATGCCTGCCAACCATGCCAAGAAACTCACATAAGATAATCCTACACAAGCTATGGCTACTATCGGGTCAGCTAAAATTTCATTGGATAATACTTTGATTCTTTCATTGGTCATGTCTTCTTTTAGCATATCGTTTTTCTTTGCATGATGTAGCTTCCAATATGAAAAGATGCCAAGTAATCCCCATACACCACTGAATATAGCTCTGGAATGAGGCTGTTCTGAAGTGAACTCAATGTTCATTTCAAAGTAAGGATAGAGACACAGTAGAAAGAAATAACCAAAGGTGATTAATATTTGATTGAGATTGGTCGTTCTCATCGAATGATGTACTTCGACGAACTTGAACCAATGGATTACTAATATCAAGAAACCGGCTACATAAGGAAGAAAAGGTTTATCCCAAATCAATTGAGATTCCATCACTTTTTCACCTTCTACAATTTCTGTTTCAACATCGAATACAATCAGTCCTAATACAGGGGTAGTCATACTAATTGCGAAAAGGAGCATCCCCAAATGCCTGACATATTCCAGAAAGTAAGTATGGTCTCTAGGTTTTGTTTCTTGTGATGTCATATTAATATCTTTCTAACCATTCATCAACACAGTGATCAATGGAGTTCAACCATACTTGTCTAGCAATTTCCTTTAACTTAGGAGAACAATCTGCTTCTTCTACAACCAACCTTGAACCTAACAATTGAAATCCTTCTGGAAGTCTTTCATAATTCGTTTGTGCTCCAGCTTCAATACTATTTCCATCTCTGTAGACGTAATACGTTTTACCTACCTGACTAAAACAGATTCTTGCCAAACACATCGGACAAGGTTCTTGAGAAGTAAACAATGTGTAATCTCTCATTCTAGGAGTTTTATTATCACATAATCTATCTTCCAACTCATTCAGGAGCACCATCTCTGCATGTAGATCCAATCGATGATAAGGTGAATTTGCCTTTGACATATTTTCTGCAATAACTTCATCATGATGAAGCAAACAACCTCCTACTGCAACACTACCAGCTCTTCCGGCACGAATCCCCTGACGAACTGAAATAATCGATGGCCCATCATGCTTATATCCTTCTGGATTTGCTTCATAATTGTTGAGTTGTTGCTCCAATTCATCATAATTGAATTTTGGAGTTTCGAACTTTAAAACAGGTTTTTCAGTATTGTTACACATAGTAGAATGATTAATGTTTAGTTACCAATTGATTTTTTCACGATCTGTAAAGAAACCTGCAGTTGGTCCATCTTGTGGAAGTGTTGCCAACCATACTGATGTATCAGCTCCTTCTGCCGGTGTTTTTGGTCGAGCCTCATCACCATAATCAGGTAGTTCGTCGGTATTCATAGCACTGTCTACCCAACCTGGACAACAGCTATTTACTTTGATACCAAATTCTTCCAACTCCTTCGCATAAAGCACTGTCATGGCATTTACTCCAATCTTAGAACTTTGATAAGCGGCACAGATATCATCTCTTAAAGGAGAATTCATATCAGATAACTGAGCTAATTGTGCCACTTGAGTGGAAAGGTTAACAATTCTGCCTGCTTCACTTTTCTTTAAAAGAGGAACTAACTTTTGAGTGAAAAGAAATGGTCCGATATAATTCACTTCCATTACTTTTCTAAATAGTTCTTCTGATAAATCTGATGGATGCTTTCCCATATCTACCAACATGGCCGCATTGTTTACTAATGCATCTAATCTACCGTAATGTTTCTCCACAAATTCCGCTACTTGATGAAAAGTAGAACTATCTGCTAAATCAAATGATATGGCTTTGGCTTCGATACCTTTCCCTTCCAATTCCTCTAATTTTGAAGAAGCATCTTGAACATCAGCTAATATGACTGCATATCCTTTCTCTCCTAAAAGCCTTGCTGTTTCGAATCCAATTCCTTGTGCAGCACCAGTAATTAAGGCAACTTTCTTCATCTTCAGTTTCTATTAGAACATCATCAACTCCTAAGAGTCGATGATGTTAAATAAGATCTTATAAACCTGGCGCCATACCACCGTGAACCGGCAATACAATACCTGTAATGTAACTCGCTGCAGGAGAAGCTAAGTATACAATTGCTTCAGCAATTTCACTTGGCTCAGCAGGACGACCTAATGGAATACCTGCATTCTCTTTAGCTGCTGCCTCTTCTACTGAACAACCTTCAGCTTCTGCAATCGCCTTATAAGCTTCTTGCAACATGTCTGTATTGATTGCACCTGGAGCGACAACATTGGCACGGATACCTTTCGCTGCTTGCTCAATAGCCAACACTTTAGTTGCACCAACTAATGCGTGTTTTGTAGCTACATAAGGATAAGGCATACCCATACCCGCTGCGATACCTGCTGTAGAAGCAACGTTTACAATCGCTCCACCACCAGATTTTTCCATGGCAGGAATAGCACCTTTACATACAGCTAAAGCACCTTTTACGTTTACAGCGTAGTTTGCATCCCAGTCTTTGTCAGTGTTTTCGTCCAATAAAGCAGAACCAAAACCAACACCTGCATTGTTCACAACTATATCAAGAGAACCGTAAGCATCCAATACTTGTTGAATAGCTGCATCTACTTGAGCTGCATCTGAAACATCTACTAAAACACCCATTGCTTCGCCACCATTTGCTTTGATTGCTGCAACGTTTGCTTCCATCCCCTCTTTAGAACTGTTACGGCCAGTTAAAACTACTTTTGCCCCTAACTCTGCCAATTTCTCAGCAATTGCTCTACCTAAACCTTTTGTTTTTGTTGCTCCTGTTACTAGAGCAACTTTGTTTTCAAGAAGTTTCATTTTTGATTTATATTTTTTGTAAGGCTTTCTTTTGTAGATACTTCTGTGTGCCCACGATTGAAATCGTGGGTTGGTGAAGTTTGAGTTTCAATAGGTTTCAACCTATTGAAACTCTTGAGAGCCTACATTATTTCTGATTGATTATTTGTTTCTTTGTGCTTCCCACTCTTCTCTTAAGCTCTCTTCAGAAAGACCGTATCTACCTGCTTGAGTTTGGAAGAATGGCTCCCAGTGAGAATCCAATACCTCAACGATTTCCTCGTTTTTGATGATTGATTCATAACCTCTAGCACCTGGCATACCTGGTTTTCTTTGACCTGGACGAGCAGGAGAATCTTCGATAGCTTGAGCAAAACGGTCTGATTTTGCTAAAACTTCACCTAAAGGACCGAATACTGAAGGATCGATACAGATAAAATAAGAACCACCTACTGAAGTACCGTCAGCTTTTTTGTCCACAATATCACCTAGTGATGGAACCTCTGGAGTGATGATACCACCTGGGTTGATAATACCCGAAAGTAATTCGTTGAATAAGTTCAACATGTATACTCTTGGATTAGAAAGTTGTTGGAAAGCCGATTGGTTGTATACACGACCGTAACCTTCGATTGGCTGAGCGTAAGGAGCTAAGTCATTTGATAAAGCACCTGTTTCAGGGTCAATTACATAATCACCTTTTAACTTTGTTCCTTGAAGAACCGCTTGTGCCGTATCTGCATCATACCACTCACAAAGTTTAGTTGACATCCATACTGGAGGCTTATCACCTGCAGGACCGATACCATCAAATGGAGGTACAGAAATTGTATTTGACATACCACCTAGAGGTGAACACATTGGTACTGAGTTGTTAGAAGTTAATGCTACACAACCTGCTTTTGATGCCATCCAAGTGTAAGCACCGAATGAACCTGCGTCGTTATGGTTATGACCGAAAACGATAGCAATACCATGCTTTTTCGCCTTTTCAATTGCCATATTGGCCATCTTAGTTAGCGTCCAATATCCTGAAGATCTTTTACCATCGATTGATGCCCAAGTATCACCTTCTGCTACAACTTCTGGCTCAGCTTTAATATCTAATAAACCTGATTGGTGCATGATATCAATGGCCTCATAAACACCTAAACCTTGGTTTAATTTACCTTGACGGATACCTAACATTAAGGCATCTGCAACTGCATCTCCATGTTCTTCTGATGCACCTGCTGCCATCCAAGTTCTTTTTAAAGCATATCTTAAGAAATCAGCATTAGTCGATTTAGTTTTTCCTTGTGCTCCCATAGTAGTAATTTTTTTGATTGAGATTATATTTTGATGGGTACAGTCTTTTTAACCACACCCTTTAATTTTTTTAATTATTCCGCTGCTAATGTATTGTAAGCATCGATACTCATACCTGCTGTAAAGCCACCATCGACTCCAATTACTTGACCGTTTACAAAATCACAGTCTTTTGCAGATAAGAAGTGGATTAATGAAGCTACTTCTTCAGGTTCAGCAATACGTCCAAGAGGTACTGCTTTGTGCTCCATTCTCAATTGCGGTTGACCTTCTGGCGTGTTTGCCATTGGTGTATTCACTGAAGTTGGTGCAATTACGTTAGCTCTGATACCACGGCTACCCAATTCTACTGCAGCTGTTTTTGTGATACCTACCACTGCCCACTTCGATGCTACATATGGAGCTAAATAAGCCACACCCTGAACTGCAGCAGCAGAAGCTACATTGACAATACGACCACCGTCGTTCATTTGAGGAACACCGAACTTGATACCATGGACAACACCTTTAGTGTTGATAGCAAAGTTTTTATCAAAATTTTCGATGTCTGTTTCCATCATGGTGTCGTAACCAAAGTTTGCACCAGCGTTATTTACTAGAATATCAATTTTACCGTATGTCTCAACAGCTTTATTGACCATCGCTTCTACTGATTCCGCACTAGAAACATCACATTGAACGAAAGTAGCACCAATTTTTTCAGCGATCTCTGTTCCGTCTTTACGACCTGAGATTACTACTTTTGCTCCTGCCGCGATAAAACGCTCAGCAGTTTTCAAACCGATACCAGAAGTACCGCCTGTTACGATTGCAACTTGTCCTTCTAATGAAAAGAAATTTGCCATGATATATTTAATATTTTAAAGTTCTGAGTGATTAAAGTGTAACGTTACCAAACGCTTGAGGCCAGTTTGTAGGATGATTTTCACCACCATTTCTACGTTTCACATCTGCCGCTAACCAGCAAAGGATTTTCCAGCTAAGACCTGCAGCGATGTAACCAAATGTTTTCGCAGGGTCATTTTGCGGAGCGTATTCAACAACATCAGCACCTACAAGATTTACTTTACCTGACATTCTCACTAATTTCAATACATCGTGTACCCAATTGGCATCCAAACCAAATGGCTCAACAGCAGAAGAAGCTGAGTTGTATACCGGATCTAATGAATCCAAGTCTAGTGAGATATATGTTGGGCCGTCGCCTACTACTTCGATAATTTTGTCCGCCATTTCTCTTGGAGACATTACTCTAGCTTCATCAGCGAAGTATACATTAGTACCGAAATTTTTCGCGTGACCACCTACAAGACCAGTCATTCTACCTCTGATACCAATTTGGATCATTCTTTCAGGGTCTACATTACCTTTTGCAAAGTTTTGAGTAAACATGTTACCTGAGTGATATGGATATGGGAAGTCTGCTTCCGTTACCAAATCATAGTGAGCATCAAAGTGAATTACTGAAAGTGGACCGTACGTCTCACCCAACGTCATTAAAGGAGCTACTGAAACTGTGTGGTCACCACCCCACATAAATGGAACAATGTGGTTGTCACAAACAATTTTTCTGTAGTGTTCAATAGCATGTTCCATTTCACTTGACAAATCAAACTGACCATACGTATCAATTGTACCATAGTCAATAATGTTAGCAAAATCGAAAGGAATATCGAACTCACCATTAATCCATGGCTCTGTTGTACCCATGAAGTTTTTCGATAATTCTCTTAATGCTTTTGGACCATATTTATGTGAAGCATTCATAGGAGCAGACTTTTCGAATGGCATACCGATAATTGCGATATCTGCTTCTTCCAAGTCTCTTGAGAATGGAGCCATAAAAGCACCTAGGTAATCTTTGTTGATGTTACTCAAAAACTCGATACCTTGTCCACCACCCATAGTTTTTACTCTTTCCAAGTGAGCTTTAACGTCTGGATGAACACCATCTCTACTTGTTGAGTTCTTCCATAAGTCTTGGTACTTTTCTAATCTCTCTTGTGGGATAGCAGGGTACTTTTTGATTTCCTTTTTCATAGTTGAATGATTTTATAGTAATGAATATTTTATTCCGTATTTGAAGAAGATAAATTATTATTCAATCGTTCGAATTAATTATTCTTCGATTAAAAAACCGCTGTTTAAAAGCGATTTCAATTTCAATAACGTCTTAGGATGAATTAAGTTTCAAAAGTGGGTTATAAAAATTTCTTAATAACATTGAATAATAATGTAGGTTATCAATAAATATCTCCCTTATATAAAAGGGCCGTAATTAGATTGTCGTAATATGTCGATGACTTCACAATGTTAATAAATAATATTTGTTAACATGAAAAAGAATTAAAAAAAAGCTTAAATAATTCGTATTAAATTTATTTTCAGACACTTAACAAAAATAAAAATGAAAAAAAAGTAGACTTTTTTCGTTATATATCACTTAAGTTTTTAAACACTGTGTACTTTACCTAAACTTTCTTAGGTTTATGAATATTTAATTTTTTCAATTTCGATCTCAAAGTTGCTTCATTAATTTTCAAGAGTTCCGATGCACTGTTCTTTCCACTTACCTTCCACTTACAATACTCCAACGTCTTGGTTATATATTGTTTTTCATACTCATCGAGACATAAAAATTCAGTAACTACTGCTTTGTGTTCTTCTTTATAAGTATCAAAATCTAAAAGACGTAATGTCTTTCCATGAGAAGACACTGCCGCTTTCTTTACGATATATTTCAATTCTTTGATATTCTCTGGCCAATCATAAGACTGTAACTTTTTGATTGTGGCTAAAGAAACCTTCAGCGAAGGAATTGCATTTTTCTTACAATAGTCGTCAATAAAAAGATCTACATAATAGGGAATATCAGACATGCGGTATTTTAAATCAGGTAGATTAATTCTATAAATAGAAAGGTATTTATGTAGCTCTCCATTAAATTCATCTTCTTCTACCAACTTCCTTATGTCTTTAGTCGTAGTGGCTAAAATTCTAACATCATATTCTTGTTGTTCCAGATCATCCTGTCGCTTCAAAAGGTCCAATAAATCTAATTGATCCTCATGGGATAACTCATCTATATCTTCTAGAATTAATGTTCCCCCATTCGCTACATCTAATATGCTTTTGTTATACCCTTGGTTATAGGTATTATCATCATAATACTTGGACCTAAATATCCCATTCAAAGTTTTGTGACAACGATATTCTATTTGTGGTTTCGTTTTACGGTCTCCTTTCTTGATCAATTCATTCGCCAAAAAAGTTTTTCCTGCACCCTTGTTTCCTTCTATTAGTACTGTTGTTTTGTAATTAGCAATTCGGTCGAGCTCTTTATCTATTGACTTTGCGAAAGTACTTTCTACATATAATATATTAGACACACTTTTACGCTGTGCATTCTGCTTTAAAAAAGTATTTTCTTCTTCAAGTTTCTCTGTAGCATCTTTTAATTGCAGCAGTGTCTGTTCCAATTGTCTGTGTTCATTCAGCTTGTCAGTAATATCATACCCTACTATAAAATCTACATACTTTCCTTTACCTCTTAATACCTTGACTTTTGAATATTCAATATTCCTAACTTCGTCACTTGTTAACTGCAACTTCCCTTGGTTCTCTGAATTTTCTTCCTTCTCAAAAAAAGTATTTAAGTTCTTATTGATGATTTCCCATTTCTTACCATAAAATTTCTTCTCTGTAAATCTATTGAGGTAATTAATTTTTTGATTCTGATCGTGACCAATTACATATAAATCTATATTCTCAATAAGGTCTTCGTAACTTCCATTGATGTTCAACAATACTCTATTTGCATCAATTTTTTTCTTGAAATGTAGAAGTAGATCAACCGAAAGTAGCACCACTATTAAAGCTGTCATATACTCAGAAATATATACTGCCTCTATTTCGCCAACATCAATCATTACATCATATATTCCACCTAAAGTGAAACAAAGAAATAAACAACTCACAAAAACGACTTTAGAATTCTTGTAAGAATAGATGATCAACCTAACAAAGTATACCAAGCAACTCAAGTAAAAAATAGAAGAAACCCACTCATAAACTTCATTAGTATTGCCTACCAAAATATAGTAAAAGCTATTGGCTGAAATTTCGATTCTTTTTATTGTTTCATTTCCTGTGATTACAAATTCATTATTAAAATAAATAATTAAGAGAATCGACAGTAACGTAATCCCTGTGATTCCATAAAATGATTTATTTACTCTGTATTTTGTTAAATCAAATAGCGCTAAAAATACCAGTTGAATTAAAGACAAATAGATAACCATTGTAATTGTCAAGTAATTCTGGTAATCCAATATCTCCGCTTTGGTATGTAACTGAGTACTAAAATAGATATAGATTGCCGACATAATACTCATGCCAGCATATATGATTTTATTTTTCTCCTTCTTCTTAAACAAGAAAAATATGAAATAGAATATTGATAAGGATAAGAATAATCCAATAAGGATAAAATTTATTTGTTGCAGAAAATTCATTCAGGTTATTCGTTCAGGTTAACACAATACATAATATACTCTATGATAAAGTAACAAAGCAAGCTTCTTTGATAGATTTCAATAACACTGAGTAATATGGTATTAAAAAATTCTAAAAGATAATTAAGTATGAATCTTTAAATACTATTCAATCGTTCAATTTATAATACTAGTATTAAATAATCTAACTTTCAAGATATGCTGTGTAGAATTAAATTGAAAAATATTGATAGTAGTGTGCTTATTTCAACAAACACTTTAGAATTACTAGAACACCACCCTTATTTTAAAAAGATAAATCTGATGGAAAATTTAAGAATACATTCCAATGGGTATGTTTTCTTTCAAAAAAATTATCCTCAACCTAATGGGAAATACAAGAATATCACACTATACCTCCATAAAATCATTGCAGAACACTTTGTGTCAAAGGTAGACTCAGATAAGAAACTCTTTGTACACATCAAAAATGGTAATCTACTAGATCTTAGAGAAGACAATCTAGAATGGGTTACCATGGCTGATTTACGAAGAAGGCAAAAACATCGTAATAAAACAGGTTTTAGGGGTGTTACTCAACTTAGTAGTAATTCTTTTAAGGCAACGCTTTACATCGATGGAGACCGTGTTGATATAGGAGTTTATAAAACTGCTGAAGAAGCTAGTGAAGCCTATCAAGAGGCTTCTGAAAAACTATTTGGCAAAATTAAAAAGCCTGTAGCTAAGAAAAATCTCACCCTCTAATAATAGTAGGAATTGAATTTAAGATATTCACAATCTTCAGTGAAGTTCAATCTTAACAACACCAATAATGTTGATAACTTTATTTCATCGTAAAATTATCAGTATCTATTCTAAATTCTTGTTGATAAACTATGTATACAAAAGAATAATACATAAAGTTATCAACAAGGATTTTTTAGTTTAAACATAATTATCAACAATAGACTACTTATTTAGTTTACCTATGAATAATTGATGTAAAAAAAAGGTTAGCCAACATCTTGTGTTAACTAACCTTCTATATCTAATGAATGTGGCGCCGACTTACTCTCCCGGGGGTTAACCCAGTACCATCAGCACTGTAGGGCTTAACTGCTCTGTTCG
>NZ_CANDOA010000013.1:0-146873 GCF_947387565.1 Flammeovirga sp. SubArs3
TTTGAGCGAAAAACGGGGTTCGAACCCGCGACCTCAACCTTGGCAAGGTTGCGCTCTACCAGCTGAGCTATTTTCGCTTATTTCGTTCCTTTCATCAGGTGCTTTCCGTTGAAAGCGATGCAAAGGTAAGCCGACTTTTTATATTTCCAAAATTTATTTCAAAAAAAGTAATAAACGAATGTCAACGCATTGATAATCACATTCATTTTATTAAAAATAAAAAATCTCCTAAAACATTAAATGAAACTTATCGATTTACGTTTATTATGGATGACATCACAAATAGAGTAATTATCCTCTATATCTTTGTGACGAAAGAAATTCTTGCTTATATCATTATGTTTTAATCCACTAAAACTATTTTTTAATTAGATATATGGAAAGATTTCATTACTTTTAATGAATATAAATTATGGCAATTTCAACATATCCTATGGATTTCAGTTTCACAGATACACTATTCGAAGGAGATAAAGAGGGATACATTGATTTTCTTTCTATCTCGATTGACGAATTTGAGTCAGACTTTCCAAAACTTAAATTGGCTTTAGAAGATAGAGATTCTGACTTATTCAGTGCAGTTAAACACAAATTCAGCACAAGACTACATACTTTCAACCTTGAGACTTTAGAAAAATTTATGTCTGAAGTGGGAGCGAACTACAAAGAAGATGTTAACTCTGTTGACCCTGTTATGGCTTGGGCAGAATTAGAGCGTCATCTACGTAATATTCTTGATACTTTGAATGAGAAGTTAACAGAGATTAAAAATAACTAAGGATAATTTTCCTTTGAAGATAAATAGACCTGTATCTCGCGTGCGTAACTATCGTAGCGACGGGACAGGTCTTCTTTATTTAACTCTGCGTAGTAACGAGATAGGTTGAGGTTTGCCAATAAAGCTACCTCATTTTTTTTAGAAAATAATTGAGGTGCTAAACGTATCGGTTTACTGTAATATTTTTCTACAGCTTCCTGTTCCATACCTTGAGCAAAAGCAATGTTCCCTAGCAAAAGATAACATCCTAAAGTCTTGATATAATCCCTGCCATAATTCGTAGAGTAATACACCAAAAGTTGCTCTGCAAAGTAATTGGCAGAATCATATTTTAGAGCACTTAGATGGATCATTGTCAGATTATTAAATGCTATCGCTTTCCACCTACTTTCTCTATCATCTTCTAACTCTAATACTTTGTGATATAAGTCTTCAGCGTCTGTTGTATCGCCTTTCATTAAGAGCAATCCTGCCAGATCTATTTGCTGAACGATAAACTGAGTACTATCTTTTTCTGTACCTAAATCCCACTCAATAGCATATGCTTTATTAGTATATATTTCTGCCTGTTCAAAGTAGTTTAACTTGGTCTGCGTTCTAGAAATTTTATGCATTATACTCGCTGCTTTCAAGTTTTCTTCCCCAAAGTATTTTTGGTTCACAGAAAGTGCTTTTTCATATACATTATTGGCTAAAGAATCTTGCTTAACTCTCTCCATCTTCTCACCAATAGTAATGTACCAATCTGTAATTGTCGCTATTTCTTCTAAGGAGTTTTGATTGGTAATATAGGCATCATCATACAATACATCATACCATTTACAGGCTAGAGAATATTCCCTATTTCCAAAAAAGGTATCTGCCAGAAAGCGTTCATATTTTTGTCTACGTTCTGTCGTCCCAATATTACCTTTTAATATTTTGACAGCTTTTACAGCATAAATATCAGCACTATCAAATTCGGATTTTTGGATATACATATCTATTAATTGTTCATATACATTTTCAAGCTCCAAAGCATTTTTACCAAATACTTTTTTAGCAATCATCTCAGACCTCAATAAATTTTGTTGAGCTTTTTTGAATGAACCAGTGGCTGTTTGGGCTACTGCGATGCGATTTAATATTTCTACCATATCTGCTCGGTACTCTGTATCCATTTTTGCTATAATATTCGATGCTTTTGTATAGTAACTACTAGAAGTACCGAAGTTTTTAACCTCAAAATGGAATGTACCTAACGTCATGTAGACATTAATCAAATTATAATAATGATTCGTCCCCTCTGATTGCTCATAAGATTCTGCAGCTTGCTCATAATAGTTTATTGCAATATTAGACAATTGGTGATGTCTAAATATCTGAGCAAGATAAATATACATATCACCAATAAACGCATAATTAGGGGAGGGCTGAGATCTTAAAATAGAAAGACCTTGCTGAATATATTGGGATGCGATGTTAGAAAATCCTCTGTCAGCAAACTTCTCAGCTATTCGTTTATGAAGTAATACAATTCTTTCGTCTGTATTACTATAAGTATCTTTGGCTATTTGAATTACGCTATCCGCAACTTGCTGTGCTTCAATATGGTAATTATAGGATAATAAAGAATCTAAAGTGTATTGTATCTCTGATACATCATGTTCTTTTATCTTAATAGAATCGTTCTCAGCTACTTGTGCAGATGAAAAAAAAGGTAAAAGCATGAAAACACATATCCCAATCCCTACAATCCAGCATCTATATATTTTCTCTACTTTCACCTTTACATTATATATCGTCAAGTTTATCCTTTATTTGAAGGATAATGAATTATTTGATCTCGTTTAGTTTTGCAGGTGTTAATGGCTTAATGATAATACCTGCTACTTGGCTATATTGTTCTGCCTTCTTTCTATCATCTAAAGTTACTTCTGCAGATAACATGTATACTTTTTCAGGATTCACTCCTTTATCTGCCAATTGATCTAGAAAGTCCCAACCAGTACTAGGAGGCATATTGATATCCAAAAACACTAATTCCGGCTGTACATCATCCCAAGATTGAGCAGCAGTATCCACATCTAAAAAAGTGACCACATTTTCACCAAAATTTGTTTTCTCTATCATTTTACGACAGATCATATTATTTGTTGGATCGTCATCGATCACAAATACGTTTTTATAATTACTCATAAGTAGATTTTTCAAATATTAAGCAGAGACGTCTTTTTCTCTTGTAATTTGAATAGAAGACAAATTTATAAAATCTTTTATGTTTCCTGATTATAAAAATAAAGATATAAAAAAAGGTGAGTAAAACTCACCTCCTTTCTAACCAATTCAATTATTTAAACTTCCATCGAAATCTTTCATTTTTGATGTTTTACATCAAAAGTGAGAAACCATAACATTTTTGCATTTTTCGTAAAAAAAATGCCTTTTGTTTGATTTCTTATTTGTAAACATATTATAATATTGACTTTTTCACAAGAAAACAATATAAAATTTTAAGATTTAGCATTAAAAAAATCAAATTATATCTTATTTATAATCAAAACACTATGCACACCACTATTAAACACTATAGACTTACTAGAGTAATTGAATTTTAGTGAATTATCGTTCAAAATAATTTTTACAAAATATTACGAATCTCTTATTATCTATTTGAGATCGTCATTTCAGGATTGTAACTTGCTTCGAAATTCTGTATAAATTAAATCAATGAATATTTCCACTGCTCAACAAGCCCTAAAGCATTTTTTTGGGTACGACCGATTCAGACCTATGCAAGAGGATATTATTATAAATGTTCTTGCAAAAAAAGATACCGTGGTTTTAATGCCTACTGGTGGTGGTAAATCTATCTGCTACCAAATACCTGCGATTATTTCACAAGGCACAGCCATCGTGATTTCTCCTCTTATTGCGTTGATGAAAGATCAAGTTGAAAGCCTTAAAGCAAATGGTGTTAATGCAGCATATTTAAACAGTACACAATCTTATGTAGAGCAAAGGGAAATAGAAGAGGAGTTTAGAACAGAACGACTCAAGCTTTTATATGTATCTCCTGAAAAGTTACTAGCTCCGGCATTTTTAGATTTCATGTGCCGTATGAACATTAGCTTTATCGCAATTGATGAGGCACATTGTATTTCTCAATGGGGGCATGATTTTAGACCAGAGTACACACAACTTACCTCATTAAGACAAAGGTTACCACATATTTCTTTTGTAGCTCTTACCGCCACCGCAGATAAGGCTACTAGAAATGATATCGCCAGTCAACTAAGCATGAATGATCCTAAGATGTTTATTTCATCTTTCGATAGACCAAATCTTAGTTTAAGAGTAGAAGCAGGGCAAAAAAGAATTGAGAAGATTATTCAGTTTTTAAGAGAAAGACCTAATCAATCAGGTATTGTTTATTGCTTATCTCGAAAGAATACAGAATCACTAGCCAATAAATTAAGAAACGCGGGATATAATGCGACCTATTATCATGCAGGTATGCCGGCACATGAAAGGTCAAGAGTTCAAGAAGCGTTTATAAAAGATGATACACCTATTATTTGTGCAACTATTGCCTTTGGTATGGGTATCGACAAACCCAATGTGAGATGGGTTATACATTATAACCTTCCTAAGAATATGGAAGGTTACTACCAAGAAATCGGTAGAGCTGGTAGAGATGGACTTCCTTCTGACACATTATTATTCTACACTTTTGCAGACGTCATGCAATTAAGGGAGATGGTGAGTGAATCAGGACAACATCAACTCCAGTTATCTAAGCTTGAACGAATGCAGCAGTATGCTGAAACAAGAACTTGTCGAAGACGAATTCTATTAAGTTATTTTGGAGAGACTTTAGAAAAAGACTGTGGGAACTGTGATGTATGCAGAAACCCTCCAGAACTATTTGATGGTACTGTTATCGCACAAAAAGCAATGTCTGCAGTAATTCGGGTGAAAAGAGAAATGAATAAAAGCCTTTCAGCAGGTATGCTGATTGATATTCTAAGAGGATCCAGAAGAATAGACTTGGTTAATGCAGGCTACGATCGTATCCGAACGTATGGAGCAGGAAATGATATCAGTTACGATCACTGGCAATTGTATTTACAACAAATGCTCAATCTCGGGTTGATTGAAATTGCCTATGATCATCATAATACCTTTAGGGTGACCAAAACTGGAGAACAAGTTCTAATGGGTAAGTTTCCGGTAAATTTTGCGAAACTATCACAGTTCAAAAGTACGCCTTCTACTAAAGCACCAACAAAAAAGGTTTCTGCCAAAGAGCAATTGGCTACCGACTTGTTCGAAGAGCTTAGAGTACTTCGTAAAAATATTGCTGATAAAGAAAATATACCTCCATATGTAGTATTTAACGATGCTACATTAAAAGATATGGCAGAAAAAATGCCTGTATCAGTTATGGATATGATGGAAATATCTGGTGTTGGTGAAACAAAATTGAAGAAGTATGGCAACCAATTTATCGGAGCGATTGTCAGTTTTATTGTTAGAAAATCTAAAGCTGGCTTCAAAATAAAAGGAAGTACCTCATTACTGACTTATGAGCTCTATAAAAAGGGCTTAAGTATTCATGAAATTGCTCAACAACGTAAGCTTCAAGATCAAAGTATTTATAATCATCTGGCCAACCTCTATGAGATGGGTTATACTATAGATATCTTCCAATACATCACAGGAGAACAATTGGAAGCAGTAGCCGATGCAGTACGAAATCTTGGACCTAATACAGGAGTTAAGGCTATTTTTGATTACTTTAACGGAGAACTACCATATATCAGCATTTATTTTGGGTTAGCTCATACAAAACGTATGCTACAAGCAACCATCAAATCATAGATTAATCTGACAGAATTATTGATCAAAAAAATTAAAGAATAATATAGAAATACATCATGGGTGAGGGAAAGAAACATAAGGCCGGTTTTGTAAGTATTGTAGGTAAACCAAACGTTGGTAAGTCTACACTTATGAATGAACTTGTAGGGGAAAGGTTATCAATCATTACATCAAAAGCTCAAACTACTCGTCATAGAATTATGGGGATTTTAAGTACTGATGATTATCAGATTGTCTATTCTGATACTCCAGGTATTATTAACCCAAAGTATGAGTTACATGAGTCTATGATGAACTTTGTAGATAACTCATTGAATGATGCAGACGTTATTCTTTTTGTTACAGATATTTTTGAACAATTTAAGGAGAAAGATGCCCTTATTAAGTTAGAAAAGGCAAAAGCTCCAATCATTGTGATTATCAATAAAATCGATCTTGCTAAACAAGACGATGTACTAACAAAAGTGCAGTATTGGCAAGAAAAGCTGAACCCTAAGGTAATTATGCCTGTTTCAGCCCTTCATGGCTTTAATGTAAATGTGATTTTGGATGAGATCCTAAACCTTATTCCAGAACATGAAGCTTTTTATGACAAGGAAGAACTTACCGACAAGCCTATGCGCTTCTTTGTTGCTGAAATTATTAGAGAAAAAATATTCCTTCATTATAAAGAAGAAGTACCTTACTCTTGCGAAGTGGTCGTAGAAAGCTATAAAGAAACTCCTGACCTTGTAAAGATCAGAGCTACAATTATGGTAGAAAGAGATAGCCAAAAAGGTATTATTATCGGAAAAGGCGGTGTTAAACTGAAGCATGTTGGTGCCGACTCTAGAAAGGAAATCGAGAAATTTATTCAGAAGAAAGTTTTCTTGGAAACGCATGTAAAAGTGGATGCAGATTGGCGAAAGAACGATAAGAGTCTTAAAATGTTTGGTTATAAAAATGACTAAAAATAAAAACCCTCTTCTATTACTATTAAATAGAAGAGGGTTTTCTTTTTACAATAGAACGAGCAATTACTCTACTTTAAAAGTAATCTGTGCTAGTGTATTATTTCTCCTTTGATCAAAACCTGATACTCTCAAATCATACAAACCAGTATCTGGGAAACTATACATTTCCGAGATATCAAATTGACCTGCACCCGGCACTGGATCGATAAGAGCAAAATCATGGATTAGTGAGTCATAATATCCACTTTCCTCAATTTCATCAGGCATTCTCCAATACATCAACATCTCACATTGGTTCATATTATTATCCAAATCATCCATGTAAGCATTAATTATAATACTATTAGCTTGCTGATGAGTAATTGTATCTATTTCGTATTCAGGAAACTTAAAGTAAGGAGCAAAATTCTTGAATTCAATTGGAATCCTAGAGACCTGACTTTCATTTAATGCTCTATCTTTTGCTTGGATATAAATTTCATATTCTCCTGTACCAGCAAATAAAGAACCTGTTGTTTGTCCTGAAGCAACCGTAAATGTTTGATAAATTTCTGTCTGAGCACCTGCAATAGCAAACGTATCTTCATAGACTAAATAAGCTGGAAACCTTAAACCAGGAGAGTCATCTGTTCCTTTGTATTCAAAACCCAACTTATAAGAGAGAAGATTATAGTCATCTACAAAATATGCCGTTACAATTAAGTCAGTACTTAATGTATCTACCATAACTTCTCCAGTACCATCTTCACCGTTCACTGTGTACTCTCTAATTTCTGGAGCTGTAGTATCTACAAATTTCTCACAAGAGAAGAATAACCCCAAGAATAATGGTAAAACAGCGTTTATATATTTTTTAGAGAAATGTTTTCTCATCATAATTCAAAATTCTAGAACTTCTTTACTAAAAAGAAGATAGTCAGACCAATTGATATAACCACAAAGATGTTTAAAATAATTTGAATCCAATTGGTATTATCCATAGATACAATCGAATTGTCTGCATTTCGCATTGCATCGTAGAAAGATCCTAAATCTGTTTTAGATATCTGAGCATCTCTTAGGCTTTTTCCTTCCACAACAATCGTCACTTCAGGATGAAGCATTTCATATTTTTTTGTACGAGGATTAAAAATTGGCAACTCAATGTATTCTCCTAAATTATATTCTCCTGGTTCCTGAGGCTCGATATAATATTGGTAAGTTTTAGCACCAACGACTCTACCATTTGCTCTATTAATATTCTGAGACACACTTGGTGGATAAAATAAGAGATCTTCTGTTTCCTTTAAACTAGGTTCTCTGATTGAAGAAATATTCCCTTCTCCCTCAACTCTAAATTCAAGTGTTACACTTTCTCCTGTTTTAAGTTTTGCTGTACTGATCTCTTCTCTTAATCGATAGTTACCAACACTAGCTACGCTCTTTAAAGGATTATCTGGAAGCGGTTTTACTTTTATCGTCTTTCCTCGAGATTTAAAGATTTGATGATCTTCTTTTCTATTTCGTCCAAAAAATGATTGACGTTGTGCCACCTGGTACTTAATCATTTCAAGTTCTGTAGGAGGAATAACGATATCTTCTGAGTTTAATGGATAAAACATTGCCTCATAAATCTTATACTGACGATACGATTTTCCATTTATTGTTACGTATTCAGGATGAATTGATTCAATATTAAAGTTTTCTTCCCAACAGTTTCTTGGTTTTACTTGCTTTAAGATTTTAGTAACCTGTTCATCAATTTTATAAAACTCTAACTCGGCTCTATTAGTAACAGATACATAAAAAGAAACATCCATTCTAAACCCTTCACCTCTATAAACAGAAGATTTATCTGTGCTTACGGAATAGAAGGCATCAGCTTTCACATCAATAAAGTCTTGTTCTTGCTGTTGCTTTCCGAAAGAACTTCCTCCTCCCCAAAAATCTGCAAATGGATCATATACTTGTCTCTGAACTGGGGCTCCCACTTTAATGGTAGTACCCGGGTTAGATACAGATTTTCCATTTACAGTCATCGTAAAAGCATTCAACTTAAAAGTACCTTGTTTTGTAGGCTGATAAAGTTGAGTAATACTCTGTTGAGTAGAAACTTGTCCATTTACAATTGATGTCTGACTAGAAGAAGATGGTCTACCTTTTCTAAAACCAGGAATATCAGGAAAAGACGAATACTTAGTTAAACGGCCATTTTTAACCGTTAAAGTGATTTCGAAGTTCTCATTCTGACCTATATCTGTTTTACCTAAAACAACAGAAACGGTTTGAGACATCCCTTGAAAACTGACTAAAAGTAAACTAAATAGCAGTATTGTAAATGATGAAATCGATAATTTGCTGTATGCTACTAACTTATTTCTTTTCATATTGTAAAGATGTAGATTAGCTTCAAGAAAAAATGTAAAAAAAAACTAAAAAATAAATATTTCTTCAATAAAACGTAACAAATACACTATTTTTAACGTTATTGATAATGGAAGTAAAAAATGACTTATTTTTATATTCCGATTTTTCTAAAATAACCAAGTAACACAACCCGATCATGCTTGAATATTCTAAGATAATTTTAAAGAAAGTGGCCTTTGATCGCCATCTTTTTTTGAAAGAACTAAGAAAATCATTGGGAATTTTATCAATTAACGAAGTTTTATCCTTAAGAACATGGGGTAAATCTAATTTTCCTAACTACGCTTTTGTGATTCAAAATGAATGTAATAAACATATCAGTACCTACTCATTAGTAGGCTAATTAAAATTAAACATAAGAATAATAATATAAAGGATAAGTGATCAGCTTTGAGGTAGTTGATCACTTTTTTTGTGCAAAAGAAATATTTCTTTGTAAACCTTCAAACTTCGTTCTCTTTACTGCTGACTTCTTGAACAACTCTTTGAAAACATCTTCTGTTAGCTCAACCCAATCATTCTTGGTCATTCCTTCAAGGTTTTCGTGAGGATTAAATTCTGGAGTCTGATGCTGTTTTGAGAATCTATTCCATGGACATACATCTTGGCAAATATCACAACCAAAAATCCAGTCGTTCATTTTACCTTGAAATTCAGTAGGAATTTGATCTTTGAGTTCAATCGTTAGGTAAGAAATACATCGACTTCCATCTACAACACCTTTCTGAGGAATTGCATCTGTAGGGCAGGCATCAATGCACCGGGTACAGGTTCCACAAAAATCTTTTACTGGAGGATCTGCTTCTAATTCGAGATCAATAATTAGCTCAGAAAGGAAGAAGAAACTCCCCATTTGTCTATTTAATAGTAAGCTATGTTTTCCAATCCAACCAACACCTGCTTTTTGAGCCCATTGTCGTTCCATTACGGGAGCAGAATCGACAAATACTCTACCATTAACATCTCCTATTTCCGATTGGATAAACTTCACCAAATCTTTCAACTTTCGTTTTATCACATAATGGTAGTCTTCTCCATAAGCATATTTGGCTACTTTATAAGTATCCTGTTGACTGAAATCTTTTTCTGGAAAATAATTATAAGATAGGACAACCACAGATTTAGCTCCATCAACTAGTTTTGTCGGATCTAATCTCTTATCAAAATGGTTGGCCATATATCCCATCTCTCCATGCATACCTTGTTTCAGCCAATTTTCTAAATGGTCTGCTTCTTCCTCAAGAAAACCTGCTTTAGCAATACCGCACTCACTAAAGCCAAGTCTTTTTGCTTCAGCTTTAATGAGTGCGGCATTTTTATGTTTTTGTATTTCTTTGTTCACTATGAGTTATTCATCTCCTTAACGGAGGCATTTCCACATTTTTCAATTTCTTCAATCAAATGATTTTTACGAATTAGTTGGGGATCTAAACTTTCTGCTTTTTGAGCGATAAACTGTAATCTTGAAGCACCTACAGTTGCTGCCATACCTTTTAAAGTATGTAACGATCGCTTTACCTTCATCTTGCTATTCTGTGCAATACCCTGCCTTGTAGCATCCACTAAATCATGAACATCACTTCCAAAGGTTTCAATTAATAATTTCAATTGATCCTCTCTTGCAAAGGTCTTAAATTTTAACCAAACATTTTGCTTAAGTAAAGGTATACTACTGTATGTTTTAAAAAATAAAGTATCCATCAATACAAAAACCAAAGAAAATAGGTCTTCGTTTACTTCAGTACGTATTGAAATTCTTCCTTTTCTATAATTTATTCATTCCCAACTCTATTTACTATACTTTATTACCTTATGGAACTTTTCTTATATCACTGATTCTCTATCCCTTTCATAAATGAAGTCTTAAGAAGTACATTCAATAACGATCTTTCTTTTTCCTTTTGGACTATATCGTACATGTTGTTGAGATATGAAAAATTATAGCTACACAAATAAAGAACATAATTATTTACGTTTTATATTCTTCTTTAAATCAAACTATTAATGAAAATAGACAAACAATATCAGTGAGGTGTATATAATGTTATTGATAATACTCAATCAATCATATAAAGAACGTAATTAAATGCTATCTACTATAAAAAGGAAAAAACAACAACCTCCAAGGAAAAATAACCAATGGATATCAAATGGTTAGCATCGATATTTGAACTGATAATAAAAACAAGCTTAACTATGAAATATCAAATCCTAATTTATTCACTTTTAATCTCCTTTTTTGGATGTAAAAGTGCCTTATCACCAATATCATCAAATTCAATGAACACTCAAGAAACCGAATCTCTACAAAGTACTTTAGATCATCAGAAAGATAATTTCAATGCAAAAGCAGATGATCAGACAAAAAAAGTTTATCAAGAAGGACTTGATGCTATTGAAGAAAGTGGCATTACTTCTTCTGCAAAAAATATAGGTGATATTGCCCTCAATTTCACATTAAAAAATGCTGTAGGAGAAAACGTTTCTTTATCATCATATTTAGAAAAAGGAGCTGTTATCCTTACTTGGTATAGAGGTGGATGGTGCCCATATTGTAATTTAACATTGCACCGATTACAACAAGAATTACCTAATTTCAAAGCTGCAGGAGCTAATCTTTTGGCACTAACTCCTGAAGTTCCAGATAAATCATTATCAACATCTGAAAAACACCAACTTGATTTTGAAGTACTCAGCGACATCGACAATCAGGTAGGGAAAGAATATGGAATAGTCTTCAAACTAACACCTGAAGTAGCTAAAATCTACGAAGAGAAGTTTGGACTAAGTGAGTATAATGGAAATCAAGACAATGAACTTCCTTTAGCCGCTACCTATGTAATTAATCAACAAGGAGAAATTATTTATGCGTTTATTGATATTGACTACAGAAAAAGAGCTGAACCTAGCGATATCATCAATGCATTGAAAGTAAAATAGTTGATCTCTTTTACAGATAAGAAAAATATAAGTCAACTTTAATGATGCTTTAGTATAAAACCTTATTTTTGAAGGATGTATGAAGTATGAGGAGTAAAAGTTTTCTAAACTATCTTATATAATTATTTTTACACTCAATATTTCGCAAATACTAAAGCATCATGATTATATATAACCTTTCCTTCCATGTAGAAGATGAAGTCTTACCTTCATGGAAACAGTGGATGAATTCTTTTTTTATACCAGCTGTAATGAAAAGTGAGTGTTTCACTCAATATAAATTAATGAAATTATTATCTGAGAAAGCAGAACAAGCAGGAACTAACTTCGCTCTTATGCTTGATGTGGATAACCTTGTTCAAGTGGACAAGTTTATGCGACAACATGAAATGGAATTACATACTGCTCTAAAAAATAAATTTGGAGAAAAAGTAAGTCAATTCCGTACCGTTCTCAGAGAAGAAAGCATTTAATCATATTATCCTAGCATGAAAAACTTTTTCAAATTACTTAACCTTACGTTTTTGCTCTTTATCACTTTTATGAGTGGAGCAAATGCACAACTTATCAATCCTGTAACTTGGTCAGCAAGTTTATCTAACAATGAACCGAAAGTTGGAGAAACTATTGAAGTAACTTTCAAAGCCAAAATCAAAGATGGATGGTATTTATATTCCAACGACTTTGATCCTGATTTAGGGCCAATGCTTACTACAGTAAAATATTCTGAAAATAATACCTATGAAGTTGTTGATGCTCTAAAAGCTATTCATCCTAAGAAAAAATATGATGACTTGTGGGAAGGCGATGTTACTTACTTTAAAAAAGAAGGAACATTTACTCAGAAGATTAAAATCTTAAATAAGGACTTTAAGATTGAAGTTAGTGTTTCTGGACAAAGCTGTTCTGATGAAACAGGGCAATGTATCCCATTAGAAAAGTCTTTCACCTTTGGTGATGCTAAAATCAGCCACACTCCTGCTGACAATACTGAAAAAAAAACTATAAAAAGTGAAGATAAAGGTACTATAAAAGCAGTATCTTCAAGTGGACAAGATGATGAAGAAAGCCTTTTTGGTTTTATGTTATCTGCCTTCTTATTTGGTTTAACAGCTATTTTTACACCATGTGTTTTCCCAATGATTCCTTTAACTGTTTCTTTCTTTACGAATCAAAGTGGAGGTAAAGTAAAAGCATTCTTATATGGATTTTCAATCGTTGGTATTTATGGTTTCTTCGGTGCAGTATTAGCCCCATTAGCAGGTGATCCAAGTGTTGCAAATGCAATTTCCACACACTGGCTTCCGAATACCTTATTCTTTACCATCTTTATTGTATTTGCGATGTCATTCTTCGGAATGTTTGAAATCACTTTACCTAGTTCGTTGGTAAACAAGATGGACAAACAATCTGACAAAGGTGGTTGGGGAGCTGTATTCTTTATGGCCTTCACATTGGTACTTGTATCATTCTCATGTACTGGTCCTATTGTAGGTACTATTCTGATCGAATCTGTTGGTGGAGCTTACATTAAACCAATATTTGGTATGATAGCTTTTGCCACAGCTTTTGCATTACCTTTTACAATGTTCGCATTGTTCCCAGGGTTAATGAAAGGTTTACCTAAATCTGGTGGCTGGTTAAACTCTGTAAAAGTTGTTTTAGGTTTTGTTGAACTTGCATTAGCATTTAAATTCTTATCAACAGTAGATTTAGTATATCACTGGGGAGTATTAGATAAAGATATAATGGTAGCAATTTGGATTGCTATCACAATGATGCTTGGTTTATACCTTATCGGTAAAATCAGATTGCCACACGATTCTCCAATGGACACGATTAGTCCTCCAAGAATGATTTTAGCAACAGTGGTTTTCACCTTCATGATTTACTTAATTCCTGGTTTATTTGGTGCTCCTCTAAAATTATTATCAGGTATTCTACCACCACAAACTCATCATACCTTTGATATCAAAGATATCATTCGTAGAGAGGTTGAAAATGCACACATTTCTGGAAATGGAGATGCTCAAAATATGTTATATCCTATTAAATATGGAGAGATTTTCCACTTACCACACGGTTTAAAAGGATATTTCGATTATGAACAAGCATTGGAAGCATCAAAGAAGTTTAATAAACCTATTTTCTTAGATTTTACAGGATATGGGTGTGCCAACTGTCGTAAAATGGAGGATAATGTATGGTCTGATCCAAGAGTATTGAAACGATTAAAAGAAGATTATATCGTTTTAGCTCTTTATGTTGATGACCCTACAAAACTTCCAGAAGCAGAATGGATTACCTCTACTTTTGATGGTAACGTCAAAAAAACAATTGGTGCTAAAAACTTTGATTTCCAGATCACAAAATTCAATAGTAATGCACAACCATTCTATTGCTTATTAGATTCAGATGGAAATTGGATGAAACCAGCACAAGCATACGATTTAGATGTAGAGAATTTCATTCAATTCTTAGATAACGGAGTTAAAATGTATAAGAAATAAGACGATAATTCGAATAATTTCATTTTATCATCAAAATACTTTAGGTCCACTTCATATTTAATTTATGGAGTGGACCTTTTTTATTATTTTTACCTAAATCAGTATACTTCTGATATTTTTTCAACGTTTATTCTACACAGTTAAATCGCTAAACGAATAAGCCTCGAACAGAAATTCTACATGAAAGGCAATTTTATACAAAAAGATACTGTTTTCTACCTGATATTATTAACCATGACAATGCAATTGTCATCGTGTTCAATTAGAAAAAGTATTCTTTTCAAAACTGATGAAAGTATCAATCAAGAAGCGTTTATTTCTGCTGAAAACGCTGCATTAAATAATTATACTATTGAGGTTGACGATTATATCGCAATGTCCGTTTTCACCAATAAAGGTGAGAAAATGGTAGATCCTAATGGAGATTTTATACAACCTAATCAGTTATTAAAACAAGGAAACACTAATGGAAACATGGGAAATAATACTATGTTGGAAAACCCAAACAGTGTTATGAATTCACCTCTTAGAGAAAACGGTGACGATCCCACGAAATACCTTGTGAAAAGTGATGGAACTGTAAATTTTCCTTTAGTTGGGAATGTTTCTTTAAAAGGCTTAACCCTTGAGCAAGCCAATAGAAAACTTGAAGAGCTATATAGTAAATATTATCAAGAACCTTATGTTGTTACTCAATATACCAACAAAAGGGTGATCGTATTAGGTGCGACTGGAGCTGAAATTGTTCCACTTAGAAGTGAGCATATGACTTTATTAGAAATCATTGCTTTGGCTTCTCAACAAAGTGCCACTAATGCTGCCAATAATGGTATTCCAGTTCAAAACGATATTATGGCTACCAATATAAGAATGGTTAGGCCTGATCCGGTTCTTGGCTTCAACAAACCTGCAGTTCAACTTATTGACTTAAGCACCATACAAGGAATGGCAAAAGCAAACCTTAATGTAATGCCTAATGATGTTATTTACATTGAACCCCGTAGAAAGTCAGATACTAGAAACTTACAAGATCTGACATTATTAGTAAGTGTTGTTTCAAGTGTAGTTTCACTTTATTTATTGATTCAGCAGATCTCAACACCTAACAACTAGAATTATATTCATTCCTGTTAAATATGAATGATTTTGATAAAGAATGGGAGGACTTTGACAATAATGATGATAGTTCTACCAATAATTTAGACTTAGATAAATTAGAATTCGTTGTAAAGAAAAATTTAATTTATATCGCTTTAATACTCATTTTAAGCGGTATAGGTGCTTTTCTTTATATTCGATGGACTCCTAGAATATTTGAGGCAAAAACTCTCAACCAAGTAAAACTTACATCTTCATCGCAAGAGTTTGCTGAAAAATTTGGCATCACTTCTAGTTCTTTGGAAGAAGGAAAACTAGAGAGTGAGATGGCACTAATTACTTCAGGAGTAACTTATAATCGTATTATTGACTCACTAATTGATCTATCTGTTGATTATCACTCAGTAGGTGATGTTCGTGATTCAGAACTATTCGGTAACTCAGTACCTTTTAAATTAAGCTACCCTTCTGGGAAACAACCAGGACTAACGAATCAGAGATTTTTTATTCAATTCACAGATCAAGGGAAAAATTATACGATAAAGTATAAAATTGGCGAAGATGAATTTACAGTTTATGGAGCATCTGGAAAACAAATTATACTGGGAGGTACACCATTAATTATATCAAGTAAAAGTGTCACTTTAGATAATAATCAATACAGCTTCAAGTTTAATTCTAGAAGTGAAATTATTTCGTTTTTAAGAAAAAATCTATCAGTAATGATTTTTGATCCAAGAGCAAAAACGATTCAAATTTCATTTACCGCAGGCAATCAACAGAAGGCCGTTGCTATTCTTGAAGCCATCAATAAAGCTTATAGTCAACTTTCTAGAGAAGGGAAAGCTCTCGTTTATGAAAGGGCATTAGACTACTTATATAGTCAGGTAGATATTACAAAAGACTCTCTTAATAAATTAGAAAATCAGATGCGAGCTTTAAGTTATAGTAAAGATCTTAGTGCTTACATGGAAGCGGGGCCCATTGTAGATAATATTCAACAATTAGAAAAATCGCTTAACGAACTCAAGAACGAAAAGAAAAAGTATCAGAAATTAAGAGGGTTTCTAGAAGCAGATAGTAGTATTGTGTATATACAAGCTTATGCAACTATACTTACTGATGGGAGCATTACTTCTAGTTTGGATGAACTCGCTAAATTAGAAACAGAAGCTCTTCGTATTAAAGAATCATATACGACTAATACTATAGCTAGTAATTCAAAGCTTGAACTCTACAAGAAACTAAGATTTGAAGTGGCAGAATCTATCAAATTTGCCGAGCAATTTCTTAATGAGAATATCAATGATCTTCAAAAAGAAATCACAAAACTTAGAAGTGTATTTTTTCAAAATATTGGTGGTGATCCAGACCTTAAGAAGATAGAAAAAAGAGTTGCCATTTATACTAATATCTCTGATCTATTAACCAATAAAATGATTGAGGTTAGTATGGCTCAGGCGAGTACGATTGAGAGTTCTACGGTAATCAATGCTCCATATGCTAGCAAAATACCAATTCTACCAAAGAAATTTGTTTCTATAGCAATCAGTATTGCTATTGGTATCTTCTTATCCATCATTCTCATTCTTATTAATTATCTTATGATGGATAAAATTAGTAGTTTGAAACACTTAGAGCGTCGAACTACTATGCCAATTTTGGGGCTGATTCCTAAATACATAAAAGAGGAAATGCAGGTATCAAAACTTGTTGTTTCTTCAGATCCGAAATCAACAATGTCCGAGGCTTTCCGTTCTATCCGTACAAACCTAGATTTTATGGTTACGGAAAATGAAAACGGAGAAGTTAAAAATAAAGAAACAAAAGTAATTTCTGTTACATCGACAATTAGTGGTGAAGGTAAAACCTTTGTTGCGTCAAACTTAGCAGGAATTATCGCTATGTCTGATAAAAAGGTGGTAATGGTAGACTTAGACTTAAGAAAGCCAAAAGTTCACCTTGCTATGGGTGGTAGCAATACAATTGGTGCTTCATCTATTTTAGTCGGACAAAATACTATTGAAGAATGTCTTCAAGAAACTGAGGTACCTACATTAAAATATATAAGTGCAGGACCTATTCCTCCAAATCCATCAGAACTAATTTTATCATCAAACTTCAGCAGGTTTTTACAACAATTGAAAGACGAATTTGATGTAATTATGCTTGATTCACCTCCAATTGGGTTAGTTACAGATGGTATGATTGTTATGCGACATGTCGATAATCCGATATATGTTGTTAGAGCTGATTACTCAAAACAATCGTTTATTGACAACGCCAACAACCTTTATAAATCTGGCAAATTCAAGAATATATCCATCATTCTTAACTCTGTTCCTGACAGAAGAAGTTATGGAGGCTATGGTTATGGCTATGGTTCCATGTCTTATAGTGCCTATGGTTACGGATACGGATACACCTATGGATATGACAGCGATTTGTCTGAAGAGGACATGGAATATTTTGATGAGGTGAAAAAACCTTTCTGGAAGAAAATATTTAGAAAATCATAAGGAGGGTAAATTTAGTACACAATTTGTACTAATTATAGTAGATTAAATTGCTTACGATAATGGGATTTTTTTCAAACTTATTCGGTAAGAAAAAAGAGAAGAAGGAAGAAGTAATTACAAGTCCTATGGGACCACAGCTTACTACTGACATGCATGCTCATTTTTTACCAGGTATAGATGATGGGGCTCAGAATATGGATGAGTCTATAGATATAATAAAAACTCTACATGGATTTGGCTATACTCATCTGATAGCAACGCCACATGTTATGAGTGATTTCTTTAAAAATACTCCTGAAATTATTTTAGGAAAACTAGAAGAGGTTAGAACAGAAGTAGAAAAGCAAGGTATTAATATTAAAATTGATGCTGCCGCTGAATACTACCTTGATGATGCTTTTATGAGAAAGCTTAGAAATGATGAGCCACTTCTAACTTTTGGCGATGCAAAGTATTTATTAATAGAAACATCTTTCATCAATCCCTGTGTATTTATTGATGAAGCGATTTTCCTTGCAATTTCTAAAGGGTACCAACCCATCATTGCTCACCCAGAAAGATATACCTATGCTTATGGGAAATATGATGAGATTCTAAGATGGAAAGAATTGGGAGCTTTACTTCAAATAAATGCTCTTTCTTTAGCGGGATACTATTCTTCTACTGCAAAGAAATATGCTGAGCGCCTTATTAATGACCAAGCCGTAGATTTCATTGGAACGGATACTCACAAAGCAAAACACTTGAATTGGTTAGAAAAAGTGAGGAATCTCTCCTATTATAATAAATCACTAGGCTTATCTTTGCGTAATAATACAATATCAGAAATTCCACAAAAATAATTACACCTTGTCACTCGAAGGAAAAAACATATTTATTACAGGAGCAACAGGCTTTGTTGGTGGTTATATCACGAAAGCTTTATATGAACAGAAAGCAAACATCTACGCTCTTAATGGCAAACAAAACGATAAATCTTTCTTGGGTGACATCAGTAATAATATTACTTGGCTTGATGTTGACTTATTAGATCCAAATGGTCTAATTGAAGTATTGAAAGATATTGAATATGTGGTGCATACAGCATCTATTGTATCTTTTAATAATACACTTGACGAATTAAGAGCTATCAACATCAACGGTACCGCTAATTTGGTCAACATATCACTTCAAGCCAATGTGAAAAAATTTATTCATATCAGTTCCATTGCTGCTTTAGGCAATCCTGAATATGGTGTAAATATTAATGAAAATTCTAAATGGAGTGGTGATAAAGGAATGTCAGCCTATGCCATTTCGAAATATAATGCAGAACAAGAAGTTTGGAGAGGATATAGAGAAGGGTTAGATGTCGTCATTCTCAACCCTTCAGTTATTTTAGGGGTAGGAGATTGGAATAGAAGTAGTCTGACTATTTTTAAACTGCTAAAAAGTGGAGTCAAATACTATCCAACTGGCGTTTTCAGTTCTGTAGACATCAGAGATGTTGTAACAGCGACTCTACAATCTTTTAATGAGAATATTTCTGGTGAAAGGTTCATATTAAACGCCGGAAGTATACCTTATAAAGATGCTCTCACTATTATTAGTAATGGACTGGATGTTACTCCACCCACAAAGCAAGTATCTAAATCGTATGTGATGTTTGTTTATTACCTTGAGAAATTTCTATCATTAATCTCTTCTCGTTCAAGAAAACTATCTAAAAACTTAATCAATACGTTATTTTCTCCTTTTGTCTATGAAAACAACAAAGTTATAGACAGTATGAATATTCAATTCAAATCTTTAGAAGAAACCATGAATTGGGTGAAAGAAGACCATAAATAAACCAATTTCTTAAAATCTTAGTTTTATTAATATCTACCAATTATTAACAGCATGGTAATTTATTTATTACGATATTGTTAGAAACGGTATTAATAAACAGCTACTTCATAATATGTCAGAAGGTCAAAACGATATACAAAAAGTAATTCAACAATATGAGAAGATGGAAAAGGAGGGGCGTATTGAGTTTTTCGACTTATCGACCTTCGAAGATATCATAGAGCATTACTTCATTAATTTTAGTATCAAAAAAGCATTATCAGTCTGTAATACAGCAGAAGATATTTACCCGTTTTCTACTTCAGTTAAAGTCTTAAAATCTAGAATATTAGCCTATTTAGGTAATTATAAAGAAGCATTTGATGTAATCTATGAGGCTGAAAAAATTGCCCCCAATGATTATCAAGTTCTATTTTACAAAGGAACATTACATTCTATTTTAGGGGATACCGATAAAGCTATTGAAAGTTTTGAACAGGCACTTCCTTATACAGAACAACCTGCAGATGTGTTTTATAATATAGGAGTTACTCTTCAATCCATTAATGAATTTGATCAAGCTTTAATTGCTTACAAAAAAGCATTAAAAGAAGATATTACTCATGAAGATAGTGTGTATGAATTAATTGACTGTGGAACACAAACAAAACGCTTGAAGAGTGTCCATGATTTTCTTCAAGGTTTTATTGATAAAGATCCTTATAGTGCAGATGCTTGGTACAATATGGGGATATTTTATAGTCAGTCTCAACAATATGATCAGGCTCTTGCAGCATTCGAATATGCTACACTTGTAAATGAAAAGTTTGATCTAGCATATATGCATATGGGACATTGTTTTCTTAATAAGAAAATGTACCCAGAAGCTTTTCGCCAATACCTAAATGCTTTACAAAATACAAGTGAGCCTACATCAGAATTATACTGTCACTTAGGAGCTTCTGCAGAAATGATGGAAGATTATAATGTAGGAATCCGTTATTTTAAAAAAGCGATTGAGCTAGATGAAAGTTTTGATGAAGGTTGGTTTGGTGTTGGTGAGAACCACAGAAAACTAGGCAACTTTTTAGAAGCAACACATTACCTGAATAAAGCAGTTAAACTGAATAAGTTTTATGATGAATATTGGTATTCTCTAGCAAAAGCAGAATGTGAACTAGGTAATCTTGTTTCAGGTTTAGAAGCTTTTGAGCAAGCCAGCAGTATTAATCCTAATAATGAAGGAATATGGATTGACTGGTCGGAGGTATATAACAAATCTGGAGAGTTGAATGAAGCTTGTGAAGTTTTAAAAAAAGCAATCAATCACCTACCTGAAAATCACTCTTTACATTACAGATTGGCAGCTTATCAATTAATTGGGGGAAAACTACAGGAAGCATACAAAACCATTGAAGTTGCATTGAAACTTAATTATGATGCACATCAAGAAATGATAGATTATGTACCAAATGAGACAATCAAGAAAATTCTTAAGGTAGCTATCTCTAAGTTTAAATGACATTAAATCATAATTTGATTAAATATTTTGATTTTTTAACAGAATTATAACCTTAAAGAGCAGAGCATTTACGAAATTGCGCTGCAGCTTATATTTCTGTCAAATTCAGAAATTTAAGGTTAAAAAATGTATCGACTCCCAAAAAACTTGTAGGTCGATTTTTTTTATTTCAAATCGTCAGATGATGAATTACGTATTAAATAATCTACCTGAAAGATCAGTAAAACCTAGAAACAAAGGCCTTACTATGGCTATGGATAAAGGTTTATCACTACGCGAAGTAGAAGACGTTCTAGAAACTTCAGGAGATTACATTGATATTGTGAAATTAGGATGGGCTACTTCATACGTATATCCTAAATTACAAGAGAAAATTAATCTTTATCATGAGGCTGGTATCAATGTTTACCTTGGTGGTACATTGTTCGAAGCATTTGTTATCAGAAACCAATTCGAGGATTACTTAAGAGTTTTAGATAAATTTGGTTTAGAGTTCGCTGAGGTATCAGATGGTTCTATGGACATGGCTCATGATGTAAAGTGTGAGTATATCAACAAATTATCACAAAGAGCAACTGTACTTTCTGAAGTAGGATCTAAGGACGCAGAAAAAATCATTCCTCCATATAAATGGATCGAATTGATGAGAAACGAATTAGATGCTGGTGCTTGGAAAGTTATTGGTGAAGCTCGTGAAGGTGGAAACGTTGGTCTTTTCCGTTCTTCTGGTGAAGTAAGATCAGGTTTAGTGGAAGAAATTCTTACTCAAATTCCTTACGAAGATATCATCTGGGAGGCGCCACAAAAAGCTCAACAAGTATGGTTCATCAAATTGATCGGTACTAATGTAAACTTAGGAAACATTGCACCTAAAGAAGTTATTCCTTTAGAAACTATTCGTTTAGGTTTAAGAGGTGATACTTTCCATGATTTCTTAAACGAAGGTTGGAAATAGTATCATATCAATGATATAAAATAAAAAGCGTCACTTTTTTAAGAAAGGTGACGCTTTTTTCTTTACGATGTGTTTATGACAGCAAGACCTTCCATGCTTCTATGATCCTTCCTTTATTTAATAACTTGGATGCTAACAGATGATTGTTCTCTCTTGAACTCATCTGTGGTACTTCTATAGAATTAAGTACTTCTTCAGATGGAATTGCTTCAACATTGGCCAATTTAGCCAACTGATTTCCTGTTAATACATCACTTTCTACAATATGTAATGGTAATTTATCAATACCAATACCTTTTTGTCGAATAGGTTTCTGAATCGTCATTAAAGCATCTCCTGATGCTCTCACATAATAATGACCACCCATTCTTCCCATAAGATCCATTGCTGTATTATCTATCATTCCTTTTGTATCTAGAATATCTTCATCAAGGTGTATTCTTACCACCTCACATATTACTAGATTTCCTGCTCCTCCTTCTTGCCCCATCTCAATGACCTGTTGCAGTTTACATTCGAATTGAACAGGTGACTCCATCACTCTAGGGGCTTTTACTTCTTTAGAAGGAACCTCTGTTAACCCTGCTTTTGTAAACTCATTTACTCCCTTATCATATTCTGTACTTGATAGTGACATTTGTTCCACAATAGTAAAAGGAACAATGTTAACTACACATTCTTTTGTCTCAAGTATATTTTCTAGAGTGTGCTTTATCGTATTGTCTCTTACTCTTCTTGTGGGAGAGAAAACAAGAATTGGTGGTTTTGCACCAAAAAAATTGAAACAACTGTATGGACTTAAATTCACATTTCCATTGCCATCAACAGTACTTACAAAGGCAATAGGCCTAGGTGCTACAGCACTTAGAAGATAGTTATGCATTTGTGCTGTTGATAATTCTGATGGTGTATATGTTTTCATATGTGTTTATCGGTAATAATTCTCTGCTAAATGTAAATAAATAGCTATTGAATAACAATCATGTAATTATTATCTATAAAATTAACTTTTTGAAGTGACAGAAAAGAGAGGAATTATGAGTTAAATTAATACATAGTTTAAAAAACAAATATATATGTATTCGTACTTAAGCATATTCAATATTTGATCTATATGATGTTAAAGTCAAGAGATTATCCCTTGATAACGATTTACATAATCAATACAGATTATATTAAATGAATGAAGACCTAAAATTATTCAATTTATCGACTACCCATAGTTAATAAAGTTACGATCGTTTATTTATTTCATATTTATATACACGTTTATACAAATATTTATTCTTTACTAATGTAAGAACAAGATATAAAATATACTTTTTAAAGAAAAACTATAAATAAACATCAACAACTTTAATTAAATCATTGATAATGAAGAGTAAATGCCTTTATATAATACCTAAATAATCAACTAATTTAATTTGACATTAAACTAATAACCTTGTAAACTACTTTTAATCTAATGTGAACAGATAACATTGAATTCATTATAAAACAATATAGGATTTTCATATACATAAAAATCAGATAATGTGTGAGTTGTAGCTTTGTATAAATACAACAAAGCAATATGAAAACTGAAATTATTCCTACAAGAGAAATAATGAATGAACTCAATTTAAGTCAGTGGACTGCTCAGTTAATGATGAAGGCTACCGGCTTATCTGTTTTCAACGATATATATACAGTTCTTTCTGATTATGAAGGAATTGAGCTAATAGAAGAGACCCTAAAACTACTAAATATTGAGGTTGATATCAACGAAAATGAACTAAAAAATATACCTAAAAATGGTCCATTCATTACTGTGTCAAATCATCCATATGGATTACTTGATGGGATTATTTTAATCAAAGTACTTCAGAAAATAAGACCGGATTTTCAAGTGACAGCAAATGTTCTTTTAGAGAAAATGGAGCCTTTCAGAAAATTATTTATTTCTGTTGATCCTTTTAAAAAGAAAAGTCTAAATGGTTTTCAAAAAGTATTATCAAGATTGGAAGAAGGGCATTGTATTGGTCTTTTTCCCGCTGCAGAAGTTTCGACCTATCATAATACCCACAAAACCATCACAGACAAGCCTTGGAGTAAATCTTCAATTAAACTTATTCAATCAGCAAATGTTCCTGTAATACCCATTTACTTTCATGGAGCTAACAGCTGGTCATTCCATTTATTAGGTAAGATCCACCCTTTATTACGGACATTTCAACTACCTAATGAATTTTTAAAGAAAAGAAACCAAACAATCAAAGTAAGAATTGGTCAAGAAATACCTGTTTCAAAATTACAGCAATTTGATCAGATAAATGATTTACGGCAATACCTAAGAAATAAGACCTATTTGTTAGGAGAAGGAATGAAACAACAAAGATTTCTCAAACCGAATAAGAGTGTTAAGGATAACGTCGAACCTATAATACCTCAAATACCAAACAGTATCATTCAAGATGAAATTGACCAACTTCCATCGTCATCAGTTCTTTGTGAACATGGTCATTATGAAGTACGTATTGCTCCTGCTGATAAAATACCTTATACACTGTTAGAAATTGGAAGACTAAGAGAAATCACATACCGAGATGTAGGAGAGGGGACCAATAGAGAAATCGATTTAGATAAGTTTGATGAATACTACCATCATTTATTTATATGGGAGAAGTATACTCAAAAAATTATTGGGGCATACCGCATAGGAATGGGAGATGAGATCATTAAACATCTTGGTAAAAAAGGCTTTTACACCCATACTCTATTTAAGTTTAAAGATGAGTTTACACATGTTTTGGCTAATGGAATTGAACTTGGTCGTTCTTTTATCATAAAAGAAAAGCAAAAAGATGCATTTCCTCTATTTATACTCTGGAAGGGAATCAACTTATTATTAAAAAGAAATCAACAGTATAAATATATGTTTGGTCCTGTCAGTATCAGTAACGACTATTCTGACGCAGCTAAAGATGCTATCATCTATTATTCTTATAAATATTTATTCGACGAAGAAGTGGCTCAATTTGTAAAAGCCAGACAGCGCTATAAAATCAAGGATCATATGAAGAAATACATTGATAATTTAATTAGCGGAGAGAAAATAACTATAGATGAATTGGATAAACTCATCATGGATATTGAACCCAAAAAATATAGAGTTCCAGTTCTTATACGTCAATATATAAAATTAAATGGCAGGTTGATTGGTTTCAACATCGATCCGAAATTTAACCACTGTATCGATGGGCTAATCCTAGTCAATGTGGATAACATTCCTAAAAAAATCACCAATCAGCTGACATAATTTTTTTATCTGATCAACCAAAATACCTTATTTGTTACCTGTTAGATCTCTGCATTTTATGTTGAGATCTTTTTATTTATCAACAGATAATTATCGTTATGTACTTAATTTCAATCATTTAGCAACGAATGTGAATAAAATTATTACTATGAGTAATGTACAATAGTTATCCACACAATTTATATACTGTGAACAGTACCATTGTGAATAATTTTCTTTGTTTCTATGGTTAATTTCAGTGATTTAATTACTTATTCACATTTTTGTTGATAAGTGTATGCGCAAAAAAGGTTATTCAATCTTAGAAAAATCATGTTGATAACTACCTAATTCTATGATTTTTAACTAGATATCACTGTGAGTAAAATAATGTTGATATAGAATTTAAATCTTTGTTAGAAGATAGTTTTATCAACAAAAGTTATTCACAATCAAAAAAAATCCCCAATCTCAAAAGAGACCAGGGATTCTATCAATATAACTTGAATTGGTGATGTAACTGAATTACATCTTGGCGAAGTTCTTCCATACATCGTGTTCAGGAACACGAGCCGTAAAACGCATAGGTTCTTTCTTCACAGGGTGTTCAAACGCAAGCTCTTTTGCATGAAGGAAAATTAACTTACCATTCATCACTCTACGTTTTGCACCATATTTCATGTCTCCTTTAATTGGAGATCCAATATTACCTAATTGTGCACGGATTTGATGTGAACGTCCAGTTTTAGGTTCAACATGTAAGCAGTAATTTTCACCTACACGACCTAATGTTTTATAATACGTTTCACAATATTTCCCACCTCGTCTATCTGATAAATAAACGTGTGTTCTATTTTTCTTTTCGTCCTTCTTTAGCCAGTTAATTAAAGTATCCTCTTCTTGTTGAGGGCGTTTTTCAACCAATGCTAAATAGGTTTTCGTAATCTTATGACCTTGAAAGATCTTAGCCATTCTTTCAGCAGCTTTAGAAGTTCTAGCAAAAACAACTACACCACTTACAGGACGGTCTAATCTATGTACTGGAGCTAAAAATACTGCTCCTGGCTTATTGTATTTTTCTTTGATGTACTCTTTAACGATATCCGTAAGGGTTTCGTCTCCAGTACTATCACCTTGTACCAAAATACCGGGTGCCTTATTTACAACCACTAAGTGATTGTCTTCATAGATGATCTGTGACTGATCTAAATTCATAATATTCTTTTTTCCTCGCTTACATCACGTAAGTGATCAATATAAAGTTCCAATTATTCACAATTATAATTAATAAACAGTCATCAGAACCAAATACTATTTATTAATTGAAAAGCATTAGTAACACTCTTTCTCATTAGGGAAATCTTGTGATTTTACATCAGAGATATACCCTTGAACAGCTTCTTTCATCATTCCTCCGATATTTGCATATCTTCTTAAGAAACGAGGTTTAAAATCTTGAGTGATTCCTAACATATCATGTACAACAAGTACTTGTCCGTCCACACCTGCACCTGCACCAATACCGATTACAGGTATAGTAAGCTCCTTAGCAACTCTCTCAGCCAAAGCAGAAGGTATTTTTTCTAAGACAAGAGCAAAACAGCCAAGTTCTTCTAAAAGCTTAGCATCGTCAATAAGCTTTTGAGCTTCTTCTTCTTCTTTTGCTCTAACAGTATATGTACCGAATTTATAAATAGATTGAGGTGTTAACCCTAAATGTCCCATTACCGGTACACCTGCAGATAAAATCTTTTGAACAGATTCTTTAATCTCAGCTCCACCTTCAACTTTTACAGCATGTCCGCCAGTTTCTTTCATAATGCGAATAGCTGAACGTAATGCCTCTGAAGAGCTTCCTTGGTAGCTACCAAATGGAATATCCACAACAACTAAAGCTCTATCTACTGCTCTAACAACAGAAGTAGCATGGTAAATCATATGATCTAATGTAATAGGTAAAGTAGTTTCATTACCTGCCATTACGTTAGATGCCGAATCACCAACTAATAAAACATCAATACCAGCGCTATCTAAAATTTTAGCCATTGAATAATCATAAGCTGTAAGCATAGAGATTTTTTCACCTCTAGATTTCATCGCTGCTAACTGATGTGTCGTAACTTTTTTGATATCTGATTTATGGATTGACATTTTATCTACTGATGTTTAATTGTTTCACCCTATTTATAGTAGCGCAAATATACAATATTGGACGGGTTGTTAATAACTTAATGAATGATAGTAAGCCGAATACAGCCCGTTCTTTACTAAAGTTTTGTCAATAGTTCGTAATTTCGATGCATTATGAAAAAAACACGGTTCGAAAATAAGGTTTGCTGGGTTATTGGAGCATCCTCTGGAATTGGTTATCAACTTGCTTCTGATTTGAGTTTGATGAATACTAAGCTTATTCTTTCAGGAAGAAATGAACAAAAACTAACTACTTTATCACGGTCTTTAAAAGTAGATTCCAGCGTTTTACCTCTAGACTTAAGTGATCAAGAAGAAGCACTTGCAAGTAAAGTAAAACAAGCTGAAGCCATATATTCTCAAATAGATATTGTTTTTTTTGTTGGAGGCATTAGCCAACGATCAAGTTTCCTTGAAACAGCAACATCCACTTTCGAACAAATTATGAAGGTGAATTTTTGGGGAGCCGTTCATATTACTAAATCAATATTACCACACTTACTAAAAGCAAATGATCCTATTATAGTAGTCATAAATAGTGTTCAAGGAAAATTTGGTATTCCTGATAGGTCTGCCTATGCATCATCAAAACATGCTTTATTAGGGTTCTTTGATTCTTTAAGAGCAGAGCTGGGCAATCAAAAAATACAGATTACTTCAATTCTACCTGGATACGTAAAAACCGATTTAGCCAAAAATGCATTATTGGGTGATGGTTCTCAACAAGGGCATTTAGATGATGGAAAAGGAGGGATTTCTACAGAGCAAGCCAGTAAAGATATACTTCACTTTACATCTGTTGGAAAAAGTGAAGCAGTCATCGGAAGACCAAGAGAAAAAGCTGCAGTTTTAATCAAAAGATTCTTTCCATCTTTCTTTGAAAAATTAGTAAGAAAGAAATCCTAATCTTCTAACTTTAGGATTCAGACACATCGACAAATCATGACAAATAAAGATATAATTAAAACGTTCCGTTTATTGACTTCCTTGATGGAACTTCACGGAGCAAATCAATTTAAAACGAGAGCATATTCTTCAGCGATTCAAAGTATGGAAAATGCCGGAACTCCACTAATCGACCTTGATAATGATGGATTAATGGAAAAAGGGCTTTCCAAAACTATGTCTGAAAAACTAACGACATGGTTTCAAACCGGTACACTAGCAGATTTAGAAGAATTAGAAGAAAAAACTCCTGCAGGTGTTATTGATATGATGGGATTAAGTGGTGTTGGTCCTAAAAAAATAGCAGCTTTATGGAAAGAACTTGATATTGATTCGTTAGATAAACTTCAAACCGCTTGTGAGGAAAATAAAGTTCAAACTTTAAAAGGTTTTGCAGCAAAAACTGAAGCTAAGATTCTTCAACAAGTACTGTTTTTAAAAGAAAATAAAAAGCGTCTGCACTATGCAAAAGCAGAAGTTTATGCTAAAGATTTCTTAAAGTTTATGGATGACAGAGGTATTAAAACTGTCATGTCTGGAGAATTATCCTTAAACAGAGAAGTGATTGATACATTAAGCTTCACTGTTCTATGCGAAAGTACTGCTGCAGTAAAAGGCATTATTGATGAGTATTCAGCAATTGAAATAGATCCAAAGGCTTCTTCACCATTAACGGTTAGAGGATATCTAATTGATACAAAAAGTGAAGTCGTTATTTTTGTCGCCTCTGAGAAAGAATTTACTAAACTAGCCTTCCAAAAGAGTTGTACTCCTGAACACCTATCATTAAAAGGAGCAGATCATCCAAGTATTAGAGAAGTATTAAATAAAGAGGAAATAACTTCTGAAGAGGATATTTATCAAAAAGCAGGTCTACCATTCTTTCCACCTGAATTAAGAGAAGGAGAGGAGTATGTAGGTAGTTTTGCTACAAAAGGTATTCCGACATTAGTTGAAGATCAAGATTTAAAAGGTAGTCTTCATAATCACTCCGATTATTCAGATGGTCAAAATACTTTGAGAGAAATGGCTACTTATCTGAAAGATCAAGGATATGAATATCTTGGTATTTCGGATCACTCAAAAACAGCATTTTATGCAAACGGTTTGTCTGTTGAAAGGATTGAACAGCAACACAAAGAAATTGATGAACTAAACAAAGAGCTAGCTCCATTCAAAATATTTAAAGGGATAGAGTCTGATATCTTAAATGATGGTAGTTTAGACTATGACGAAGATGTTTTAGCATCATTTGATTTTATAGTGGCTTCAATACATTCTCCTCTTACGATGACTAAAGAAGTGGCTACTGCTCGTTTAATCAAAGCTATTGAACATCCTACTACAACTATTTTAGGACACCCTACAGGGCGTTTACTACTTAGAAGAGAAGGATACCCTATCGATCATAAAGCAGTAATCGATGCATGTGCTAAACATGGTGTTGTAATAGAAATTAATTCAAGCCCTTGGCGCTTAGACCTAGATTGGAGATGGGCAAAATATGCATTAGATCAAGGTGTAAAACTTTCATTAAACCCAGATGCTCATGCGGTAGAAGGATATGCAGATATGCATTATGGCTTACTCGTAGGAAGAAAAGCTGGGCTCACAAAAGAAATGACTCTAAATGCTATGTCACTAGCTGAAATAGAAGATTATTTCACATCCAGAAAAAAGAAATAAGCGATATATAAGCTAAAAAAAGACCATATTCTTCTATAATAGAATATGGTCTTTTTTTTAGGATTCAAGCATCACAAGATATCCAGTATAAACGATATATATTAATAATAATATTATTGCTTCCCATCGATCAACAACCTTTATTTTCTTTCCAGTAAACATCATCCCAAAAAGTAAAAGTGTACCTCCAATTAATACATAAAGGTCAAGATTAAACTTTGTATTATATTCTACAGGCTGGATCATACTACTCACTGAAAGTATAAATAGGATATTAAAGATATTCGAACCAATAACATTACCGATAGCTATATCACTATTTTTCTTTAATGCTGCAATTACTGATGTTGTCAATTCTGGTAATGATGTACCTATAGCAACGATAGTCAGACCTATAATTTTTTCACTTACGCCCAATTGTTGAGCTATTTCAATACTATTATTTACGACAAATTGCCCTCCTGCAATCAGTAGTATTAAACCTCCAACAATTTTAAGCACTACATTTTTAGCTACTTTTACCTCTTGTTCTTGTGATATTTCACCTTCCTCTTTCATGCTAGTAAAGATGTAATAGAGGAATAATACAAAGAGGATAAACAGTAAGGCACCATCTAACCTTGATAAAAAGTGAGTTGTTGAATCTGTATTGATAAAGTAATCATTGACCTGTAATAATAGCAATACAGTAAGGAATAAAGAAATAGGTATCTCTTTCCAAGCGGTACTTGATTTTACAGCGATTGGCATAATAATACCTGCAACACCTAGAATAAAAAAGATATTGAAGTTATTACTACCTACAATATTACCCAAAAGGATATCAGAATGTCCATTTACAACTGAAATGACATTCACTAATAATTCAGGCATTGAAGTGCCAAAAGCCACAACAGTTAATCCGATCGCTAAATCAGATATATTATGCTTTTTTGCTAGTGATGATGCCCCATCTACTAGCCAATTTGCCCCAAAGATTAATGCAGTAAAGCCTACTGCAACTAAAAGTATTGATAAAATCATATTTTTATTGTTGAACTCATAGATAACAACGGTATGATTTTAAGTTGGTTATACTTATTTTGACTCTGAGTATATAAAAATTAGCTTTCAGAATTTCAAAAAACATTTTTATATAAAAAAGGAGATGCAATAGCCTAAAAAACTATTGCATCTCCTTTTAAATTTTTAATTGCTATATACTTGTTATCAAGTACTTAGTAATTATTCAGCAGATTCTTCTGCTTCTTCTTTATTATCTTCTAAAGCTTCAGGGTAGAACTCAGCTAACTTGCTAAACCAAGTCACTAATTTTTTAATATCTGAAGTATAGATACGATCAGAATCCCAGTTTGGTAATACTTGGAAGATGAAGTCTTCTAAAGCTTCTTCACTTTTTGTATCAACATCTAACTTAGTCGAACCAAATTTTTCTTTTACAGAAGTAAATACTTCTTCTAATGGCACTGACTCCTCAGCTTGACCTGTAACATACATAGAAATCTCTTTTAAGATTGAGATTCTTTGGCTTGCGTTTACAATTGTCTTCTTTGGCTTTGCCTCTAAAGATTCAACAATAACACCTGTACGAGACGGTTTTAATACTTTGTATAACCCTGGCTTACCTGCAATTGCAGCAATGTCTTTTAAGTTCATATTTAGAAATAAGTATTTATGATTGATAATCTCACTACAAAGAAATGAATTCCTTTATTGCGATCATATGTTTGACAAAATATCATGTGTAAGAAAAACGCTTCGCAATTTAATAAATGAACTCTTTTTTCCGAACTGATTAATTGGATTTAGTCATTAATGATTATGAAAAAACCTGTGAAGAGAACTCCACAGGTTTTTCATATATACATTTTGGCTTTTTAGTCTTGTTCAGACCTGAATTATTGCAACGTAATTTCTAATGCAAGACCACGAAGTTCGTGAACTAATACGTTGAATGATTCTGGAACATTTGGATTCGGCATATTGTCACCTTTAACAATTGCCTCATATGCTTTAGCACGTCCTTGAACGTCATCAGACTTAACAGTTAAGATTTCGCGAAGTACATTAGCTGCACCGAATGCCTCTAATGCCCAAACTTCCATCTCACCGAAACGCTGACCACCAAACTGTGCCTTACCACCCAATGGCTGTTGAGTAATTAATGAGTAAGGTCCGATAGAACGAGCGTGCATTTTGTCATCAACTAAGTGACCAAGTTTCAGCATGTACATCACACCAACAGATACTCTTTGGTGGAATGGCTCACCTGTTAAACCATCATATAATTGAGCACGACCAAAGTCAGGTAACCCAGCTTCTTTCAATTCTGCTACTACTTCTTCTTCAGAAGCTCCATCAAAAATTGGAGTTGCATACTTTCTACCCATTTTTAAACCAGCCCAACCTAGAACAGTTTCATAGATCTGACCAATGTTCATACGTGAAGGTACACCTAGTGGGTTAAGACAGATATCCATTGGAGTACCGTCTTCTAAGAATGGCATATCCTCTTCAGGAACGATCTTAGCTACAACACCCTTGTTACCATGTCGACCGGCCATTTTATCACCTACTTTCAATTTACGACGCTTAGCGATGTAAACTTTAGCAAGTTTTACAATACCAGTTGGTAATTCATCACCTACTTCTAATGTAAATCTATCACGCTTGAAGAAACCTGTTACTTCGTTACGAGCATTTACATAGTTTTTCACCGTAGATCTAACCAATTCATTTACACGAGTATCATCAGTCCAGTTATCTAAGATAAGGTCACCTAAAAGGTTAGCCTCCTCAGATACTGCATAACTTGAATCATCTCTGAATGGGTTTTCACCAGGGAAGATGTTTTCTGCGATATTAGCTTCAGAGAAAGTAACTCCTTTGCTCATTATCTCTTGACCAAATTTATGGAATACACCTTGGCTAGTTAAGCCATCAAGTAATTCTACTAATTTGACCATCATTTTATTTTCTAAGCCTTTTAAGTCGCGAGAGTATTGTTTCTTCAATAACTCAACTTCTTTCTTAGCCTTAGCTCGTAATTCTTTGTCTTTTTTAGGACGAGCGAATAAACGAGTATCGATTACAGTACCAATCAATGATGGAGAAGCTTTTAATGAAGCATCTTTAACATCACCTGCTTTGTCACCAAAGATAGCACGTAATAATTTTTCTTCTGGAGTTGGATCAGACTCACCTTTTGGTGTAATCTTACCAATTAGGATATCACCAGGACGAACGCGAGAACCCACACGGATGATACCGTTTTCATCCAAGTTCTTCACTGCATCCTCACCAACGTTTGGAATTTCAGAAGTTAATTCTTCTTCACCACGTTTAGTGTCTCTAACTTCTAATTCATGCTCTACGATGTGCAATGATGTATAAACATCGTTACGTACAACACGCTCAGAAATTACGATAGCATCCTCAAAGTTATAACCTTGCCAAGGCATGAAGGCTACTAGTAAGTTTTTACCGATAGCTAACTCACCATTTTCAGTAGAATAACCTTCTGATAATACTTCACCTTTAACAACACGTTGTCCCTTCTTAACGATTGGACGCATGTTCATACAAGTATCTTGGTTAGTTCTACGGAACTTGATTAGGTTATGAGATTTTACGTCTGCTTCAAATGAAGCTAACTTTTGATCTTCAGTATGATCGTAACGCATGTTGATGCTATTAGCATCTACTGAATCAACAACACCATCTTTTTCTGCTAAAACAACTGTTCTTGAGTCAATCGCTACGTTTCTTTCCAAACCAGTACCTACAATTGGAGCTTCCGCTTTCAATAATGGCACTGCTTGACGCTGCATGTTGGATCCCATCAAGGCACGGTTGGCGTCATCATGCTCTAAGAAAGGAATTAATGAAGCGGCAATCGATACAATTTGGTTAGGAGCAACGTCCATGTAATCGATTTCCTCAGGAGTCTTCAATGGGAAGTCACCCTCGTAACGCACTTTTACAAATTCTTCTGCGAAACGGTTGTTCTCATCAAGATCTGTTTTTGCTTGAGCGATGAATTTCTCATCTTCCTCTTCAGCTGAGATATAAGTAACGTTAGTATCCTCAATATCTACAACACCGTTAGTTACCTTACGGTAAGGAGTTTCGATGAAGCCCATATTGTTTACTTTCGCATATACAGTTAATGACGAAATCAAACCAATGTTTGGACCTTCTGGTGTCTCAATAGTACAAAGACGACCATAGTGAGTGTAGTGAACGTCACGAACCTCGAAACCTGCACGCTCTCTTGATAAACCACCTGGACCTAATGCTGAGATACGACGCTTATGCGTTACCTCTGCAAGAGGGTTAGTTTGGTCCATGAACTGAGATAGCTGGTTAGTACCGAAGAACGAGTTAATCACTGATGATAACGTACGAGCATTAACCAAGTCAACTGGCTTAAAGTCTTCGTTATCACGAACGTTCATACGTTCTTTAATTGTACGAGCCATACGAGCTAAACCTACTCCGAATTGAGAGTAAAGTTGCTCACCCACCGTACGGATACGACGGTTTGACAAGTGGTCAATATCATCAACAACAGCTTTTGAGTTGATCAAGTGGATCAAGTGTTTGATGATTTTGACAATATCTTCTTTTGTCAGCACACGGATATCCATGCTTGTTTCTGACTTTAACTTACGGTTTAGTTTGTAACGACCAACTTCACCTAAGTCATAACGTTTGTCAGAGAAGAACAAGTTTTGGATGATATCACGAGCAGTCTGATCATCTGGAGCCTCAGTATTACGAAGTTGACGGTAAATTTGGTGTACCGCTTCCTTCTCTGAGTTTGAATTATCTTTTCCTAATGTATCGAAAATGATACGGAAATCGTTGATGTTAATATCTTTTCTATGAACGATTACTGAGCTTACGCCAGCATCTTCGATCAATTCAAGATCTTCGTCAGAGATGATATGATCACGCTCTAAGATTACATCATTACGATCAATAGAAACTACTTCACCTGTATCTTCATCTACGAAGTCCTCTGTCCATGTCTTAAGAACACGAGCAGCTAACGTTCTGTTTTCTAATGAAGCTAAGTTTTCCTTAGTTACTGGAATTTCTTCCGATAATTCGAATAAGTCTAAGATATCTTTATCTGAACCGTATCCGATAGAACGAAGAAGCATCGTTACAGGGAACTTTTTCTTACGGTCGATATAAGCATACATTACGTTATTAACGTCAGTAGCAAATTCGATCCATGATCCTTTGAAAGGAATTACTCTTGCAGAGTAAAGTTTCGTACCGTTTGTGTGTTTTGACTGTGCAAAGAAAACACCTGGAGATCTATGTAGCTGAGAAACGATAACACGTTCTGCACCGTTTACTACAAACGATCCACGTCTTGTCATGTAAGGGATATTACCTAAGAATACGTCTTGTTCGATTGTCTCGAAGTCTTCGTTATCCTCATCGCTACATGAAAGCTTTAATTTTGCTTTTAAAGGTACACTAAAAGTCAAACCTCTTTCCACACACTCGTCAACCGTATATTTCGGAGGATCAATTGTGTAGTCAATAAACTCTAATAAGAAGTTTTCACGAGAATCCGTAATTGGGAAGTTCTCCATGAATACTTTGTAAAGACCTTCATCTTCTCTCAACTCTGGTGGAGTATCAATCTGGAAGAAGTTGTGGAAAGACTTAAACTGTACATCTAGAAAATCCGGGTATTCTAACACCCTTTTTGCTTTTGCAAAATTCTTTCTACCGTTCTTGAATGTTGCCAAGGTGGTTTTCTTTTTTAAGTTTCAAAACTAACTCTGTCTTAATATTAAGATTATAAAAGCCATATATAATCCTATAAAACAGGTACGCCAAATGTATTTTTGTTGCTTGTAAAAAGTGTATTTTTCTCCAATGAAAAAAATATTTATTACATGCAACTTGCAAATATAGACAAAAGTTGCTAAAGTCATACCTTTACGCATATTACTTTTATCAATAACTCTAAATAACTTAATAAAAGTCAGTCTGATGTAAGCATATTCACAAAACTTTGTGAGTCATAGTTTGCGATTCCTTTGTGGCTATAAATTATTTCTCCTTGCTTATTTATCACAAAAGTTACCGGAATTGATCTACTCTGAAAAATTTCTGGTGTAGGGGAGTTTCTTTCGTATATCGGAAAAGTATAATTCTTTCTTTTTAGGAATTTATTTGCCTTCTCTTTGTCTTCATCGATATTCAACATAATGAATACTACATCTTCATTATTTTTTAATTGGTCATATAAAGATTGGATGCTAGGCATTTCTGCAATACAGGGAGGACACCAAGAAGCCCATACATTAATAAACACTGTTTTCCCTTTAAAATCTGATAATTGAATCTGCTTTTGTGTATTCCACTCTAACATTTTCCAAGAATAGTCTGCTTTTCCAGATACATGTCCGTCTGTATCTGCATTCCTTAAACCAGTTGCTAAAATAACTCTCTGTAATAATGCAGATGCTTCTGTATGTAGTCCTGTAATGTATAATCCACCAAATATGATCGCTAGCCCCCCCCATGATTTTAATTCTCTGAGGATCGCTTCTTTTGAAAATTTCATTTTTTCGTTTCCTAAAATTTAGAGATAAAAAAACTCTGTACTTTATTGAAAAATACAGAGTTTTTTTAGTCTTATCAATTGATATCAATAACCTATTTTTGAATGATAGGCATTTCGCTCAAAATTTGAGTCTTTAAGAAACTATTTACTAGTTCATTTAACTGAAAGAATCTTGCTACCGTCTTTGGTGATAATTCCTTCATCATAATTTTCATGTATTTCTTTTCAACTTTGAGAGATCTTTGCTGAAGGTCTAATAAAGTTAACACCATTTGTTGTGCTTCTTCGTCAGTGATACCATCAGTTTCTTCAATCATTTGCTCAAAAAGCTTTGTTTTTTCTCTACCGATTTCGCCTTTAGCTAATTCATACTCGTCATATAATTCCCAGAATTTGCCTGCTTCATCTAATGATAATTGCATGTTTTCTGTGAAGAATATTCTTTTCTCTGTTTTAATAACAGTTTTTATTGTTTCTGTATCAATATTTTGAGCATTAGAGGCTGCTGCTAAACCTAATAAAAGGAATAATGAAACAAATAATTTTTTCATCAGTTTAGTTGTTTTAAAATTTGATCTATCTTGAATTGAAAATAAATCCCGATACTTTAACGTATCAGGATTATATAAATATTTTTATGATACTAGGTTCTAGTATACAAAACCAATATTGAAACCTAAATAAGAGTGGTCAGTAGAATTACCAGCTTTGAAAGCCATATTGTAACGTACACTGAAAATCATATCTACTGATGGGTTTACATCAGCTAAAATACCAAGCTCTGGAGCTACACCAAAATGCCAGTTTTTCTCAACGATAGCCCATTGTCCAAACTCTGTTCTTTGGTTGATATAATAAGTACCCACACCAACTCCTAAATATGGATTGATGATACCATCCTTATTGAAGTAATAATTAGCATGTGCCAAGATAGGTACAATGTTCATGTATCTATATTGTCTACCATTCGCTACAATCCCTTCACCTGGATTTGTGTAAGTATCATCTGTTTTCTGATATAAGACATTCCAATCTAACGATAGGCCAAAAGAAAGTGGGGCAGAAGCCAAATGTTGTCTCCATTCCATTCCTACACCTCTTCCACTAAATGCACTAATATAATCGTTGGTCTCACCTACAGGTAAAGACATTTGATATGTAATAATGAAGTTTGAATCTTGTGCTGATGCTGCAAATGCTAAAGCAGCAAACACTAAAGAAAGAATATATTTTTTCATGATAAGTTTCTCGATTTTTAAATTGTGTGTGGTGTGTTAATTATTCATCAGAACCGTCTTTGGCCAAGTTATACTGATCAAATAAAGTATCAATGCCTTCTTTAATTAGATCAACACTGTTTGCTCTTGACAAAACACTGTTCAAACCACCTTGCCAACCAAGATAAAGCAAGTAATCTCCATCTTCTGGAGTATCTGCATTTTCACTTTGCGTTTTAGCAACATCAACAAAATCGATTAGGATTGTACCATTACTATAAGAATAGTAAGAGTATCCTCCACCATATCCTGGATAACCTGGGTATCCAGGATAACCTGGCCATCCCCAACCTGGGTAACCCGGGTAACCTGGCCAATATGGAGGTTGCCAGATAACACCTGATTGCTGCACTGCAATTTGTGATAATTGAATAAATAAATCTGGGTTATTATCTGCAGTTGGATTGACCAAAGGAGTTAACCCTAATTTTTGCTGAAGCATCTCATTTGTGTAACTAATTACATCTTGTTGTTCTGCTTCGCTCAATGTATTATCAGTACCAACACCAATGATTGACATAGAATCAGTAACTAAATAATACGTTTTATAGCTGTTCAATGCTTCTACTGAAGAATACTGTGAAATAGCAATATCTAGATCACTAGTATATTCTGCTCCACCTGGGTAACATCCTTGCAGCATAGTTAAAGCGGCGATAAATGCAACTGCTTTAAGAAAGAGGTTTTTCATGATTAAAAATGAGTTTTTATAAATCTGATATGTTAATGAAATCAAATATAATCCTATTTTTTTCAATAAGTAAATCTTTGAAATAATATTTATTGATACTTATTTTTATTGTGATTGCTTCTTCCGGTTATTGGTTGTTTTTGAGTAAATTGCCGAACAACTTATTAAGGAATTACAAATATCTTATTTTAAATCACTTAAGTTTTTGAAAAAAGCAATAATCTCCGTTTCAGTTATTCTAATTTTGGCTTTTTCGTTGATCGGTACCATAGACCGTACACCATTAAAATCAACAGAAGAATACAAAAAAACTTTTCTGAATGTAGCTGAAACCATCAAAGAGCTAGAACAGCAAGTCTCTACTGACGACACTTTACAAATTGGATGGGCCAAAGAATGTATTATTCCAAAAGGAGTACCGTTACCTGTTGCGGGGTATGGCTTTAGAACACAGTACAGAGCTGTAAGAGATTCTTTATACGCAAGGGCATTTGCTTTTGATGATGGCATTAGGCAAACGTATGTGTTATCGTTAGACTTAATGATTTTCCCTACTGAAGTTCGAAAAAGATTAGGAAAGAAATTACTTAATATAGGTATTACAGAAGAAGATGTTTTGTTTTCTGCAACACATACTCATAATGGCATGGGCGGTTTCGACCCTTCGTTATTAGGTAATGTAGCAATGGGTATTTTTTCCGAAGAAGGAACAAGTAAAATTGTTGCATCTGCTTATCAAGCAATTCTAAATGCCAAGGCTTCAAAGAAGAAAGGAAGTGTTGGATTCTTAAAAACACAATCTCCTGAATGGGTGACTAATAGAATTGTATATAATGGTAGAAAAGAAAACTCTATCCGTGGTATTAAAATTAATAGGGTAGATGGTAAAAATGCTGCTATCGTTACCTATAATGCACATCCCACACATATTAATATGAATTACTGGATCTTATCAAGAGATTATCCGGGCGAATGGATTAATCATTTGGAAGCATCTAAAACTATCGATTTTGCAGCATTCTGTGCCGGTATGGTGGCAAGTCATGGTCCTGGAGATCCAAAACATATTGAAGATAGTTTCGAAAGAATCAAAGATATGGGTAGTGTTTTATCGGATTCAATCCTTCACATCTGGGATAAAACACAGACTAATGCCGTTGTGAATGTAGATATACATAAAATACCTATTGATTTCAGACCGTCACAAATTAGAATTGAAAGTAATTTAAAAGTAAGAGACTGGGTATTTAAATCTGCTTCAGATGGAGGTTTACAAGGAGATATCACTTTAATGCGTATAGGGAATATCGACTGGTTTGCCTGTCCTTCTGATTTTTCAGGTGAAATTGCTTTGGATTATCAGTTTGACCGAGTTGCACACCAACAAAATAAAGAATTTATGGTTACAAGCTTTAATGGTAACTATGCAGGTTATATCACATGCGATGCTTATTACGATTCTTTAAATAGTTATGAAATTCGAGAGATGAATTGGGTAGGACCTGAATATGGGGCATATTTCGGTGAAATAATTAAAGAATTACTAGAAAATTAATCCTGGATTTGTATTGTGAAATTTAATACAATACCTTAGATTTGTAATATAGAGGTCGAACATACCACAATTCCTTCCGGTATCGACCATAATTAGGGAAATGATTAATCCCTACCTCACACCTTATTTTAATATAAGTTCTTCAAAAAAGTATTTCATTATACCGACAGTGTGAATAAAACTGTCATCATTTATTTATATGTATACAAGAAAGCTACTAGAGGCTAGACTGCTATCTGAATTAAAAGATATAGCAGAGGGTCTTGGCATGAAAAATTTCAGTAACCTCCGTAAGAAAGAGCTCATTGAAAGGATAGAGAAGCATGTGAATGCCACTAAAAAAGAGAGCGATTCCCCAAAAACGCCTTCTCCTGCTTCAGCTCCTGCAACCGAGGCTGCTCCTTCTAATTCTGTTACCCCTGCCGCTGACGAATCTAAGACTACGACAGAATCTAGCCCGTCTAAAGACAAAAGATTAACTCGACGCAAACAACCTAATCAGCAATCCAGAGTTAAAAGAGAAAACGTTAAAAAAGCCGCTCCTGCTAATCAGCAACAACAAGGAAAAGGCGGAAATAAAAGAAAAAAGAAAGGAAATAACCCTCAACAGCAACAATCTGTACAGGTAACACATGACGATATCATGTCGATGGAAGAAATCGATTTAGGAATCGATGCTTTCGACGATTTACCAGATTTCGATATGTTCTTGGACGATAACAATGATGAAGGACTTCCTACTTTAGAACAAGAGAAAGAAACAGCTTCTCAACAAAAAGCTAGTGAACCTCCAAAACCTGTTCAAAAAGTATCTGTAAAGGATTTTGACGGTGTAATTGGTAGTGAAGGTGTTCTAGAAATTATGTCAGATGGATATGGTTTCTTAAGATCTGCAGATTACAATTACTTGGCTGGTCCTGATGATATTTACGTTTCTCCTTCACAAATTAAATTATTTGGATTAAAAACTGGTGATACCGTACAAGGTAATATCAGACCTCCAAAAGAAGGTGAAAAATATTTTGCATTACTAAAAGTAGATACTGTAAACGGTAAGACTACAGATGAAATTCGTGACCGTATTCCATTTGAGTATCTTACTCCATTGTTCCCACAAGATCAATTACACTTATCTACAAAACCACAAATATATTCTACTCGTGTCCTTGATCTTTTTGCCCCTATTGGTAAAGGTCAACGTGGTATGATCGTAGCACAACCTAAAACAGGTAAAACTGTTTTACTAAAAGAAGTAGCTAATGCTATTGCACAAAATCACCCTGAGTGTTATTTGATTATTCTTCTAATTGACGAACGTCCAGAAGAAGTAACAGATATGCAGCGTAGTGTAAATGCAGAAGTTATTGCTTCAACTTTCGATGAAACAGCGGACAAACACGTTAAAGTATCATCGTTAGTACTAGAGAAAGCCAAACGTATGGTGGAGTGTTCTCATGATGTTGTCATCTTATTGGACTCTATCACTCGTTTAGCAAGAGCATACAATACCGTTGCTCCTTCATCTGGTAAAATCCTTTCTGGTGGTGTTGATGCCAATGCTCTTCATAAACCAAAAAGGTTCTTTGGTGCAGCTCGTAACGTTGAAAATGGTGGCTCTTTGACAATCATTTCAACAGCACTAATTGATACTGGTTCAAAAATGGATGAAGTAATCTTCGAAGAATTTAAAGGTACTGGTAACATGGAATTACAATTGGATAGAAAACTTGCAAACAAGCGTATCTACCCTGCTATTGATATTCCTATGTCAGGTACTCGTAGAGAAGATCTTCTTATGGATAAAGATACTTTACAAAGAGTATGGATTATGCGTAGAATGATGTCTGACATGAAGTCGACAGAAGCTATGGAATTCTTACAAAGTAATATGAGAGGAACACGTTCAAATGAAGATTTCTTAATCTCAATGAATAAATAGTTGAATCTCAAAAATTCTATTCAAAAAAGCCGAGGTGATTATATTAATTACCTCGGCTTTTTTTCTTAATTTAAAATAATATTAAAAGCATATACCTAAACAGTTCGTACATATCAGCAGATGAACATAATTGCTTCAAAGATTTACTATTACCTTCCTAAGAAGAGTATCTTTATCAAGCTTTTCCAAATACTTAGTAAAAACAACCCTGCATGGTTGATTTCCTTTTTTGTTACAGAAGGAACCTCCATTTCTATTGTTTTTTCTATTGCCTACTACTTCTTATTTAAAGAAAGAGCTGTAGATACGCTACCCTTTATTTTTATGTTCTCGGGAGCTGGAATTATGGCAGTCGCAAGGATATTTGCTTACTTAGAACGACGTTTAAGAGTAGAGCATCTCAATGCTGTTTATGCCGTTATTAAAATACTATTAAGTATAAATGTTTGGAGTTTAAGCTTAGGAGAACAAGATTATTGGAGTATTATATTACTCATTATGTCGCTCAAAGGAATTCTGTTTTTAGAAGATTGTACTTACTGGACCGTCTCTGAAAATACCTTTGTGAATTCAGACGATAATAACTACTTCGAAAAAGCTAAATCCATAAAAATCTTCTCAAAGCTAGTTGGCTTTATCGTTGTTCTTATCGCCTACAATTTAGTAGGAATTTCTACTATCGCTTTTGGTGGAATTATACTATCTATCATTAGTGGTTGGAGCTTATGGAGACTACTTACATCAACATATACCTCAGATCAGCTGAATGATTATCATAAAGAGATCACAAGACCTTCAAGAAAATTTACACCTGAAAGCTTTTGGTTCTTCGGCATATCCAATCCCTATATCTTTAAAATGGGATTATTGTCCCTTTGTATAGCTTGTGTATGGGGAATTGTTGAGTTCTTCTTTATGATAGATCTCCGTATTTCTGTTTACAGTCCTTCTAAAGGATTAAGTGTTTTAGGCTTGTTATTAGTTATTGCCTATGCACTAACATCGATCATACAACCTTATTTTTCTACGAGAAAATTACAGGATATCGGTATTAAGAAACTATTACTTACTCCACCATTAATTCTCCTAGTAATTACTTTTATTACTTATCTCGTATTAAAACTACACCCTGCCGAAATTCCAATACTACTTACTTTAATTGCTATCACTTTTATTTTTAGCCGAAATATTGTGTTCGCAACAGTAGTTCCATCTCTACTTCGACCTATTCAGAGAAAACATAGAGGATTTACCTTTGGAATCTTAAGAGGATTTTTTGGTTCTGGAGGATTATTTCTAGCCGGCCTTTTTCTTTGGGTTTTGGATGCTGATCGCCCTACAGAGGAAGGATCATTTATTGTTTGGTTACTTATGGCCATACTTGTCTTCTGGTGGATTTTAGCCAAACTAGTTTCAAGAGATTATCGAGTGATTATCCGTAGAGCTTTCCTATTAAGAGATATGGAAAGCTACGAGATTGCGACACATGATAAAGAAGTAAACCGTTTATTGAACTCTAAATTGATGTCTAAGATGCCCGAAGATATCATTTATGCATTAGAGGCCAATACGGTAATTAATCCCAAAAAGAATGAAGCAATTGTTTTACATATGCTTCGTCACCCAGATCCTGCCATTCGATATTTCTCTATTGAATTTAGTGAGGATATCATGACAAAAAAGATTCAGGAAAGCATTCAACGTCTTGCTGAACATGAGGAAGATCCTTTAGTAAGGAAGAAAGCTATCATGATCACTTGTAAACTAACTCCAAGTTTTATTAAAGAAGTCATCGATTTAATCGACCACGATGATGCAGAAATAAGAAAAGGAGCACTTTATAGTCTATTGTCATCTACTGATGCTGAAATGAGGGATATTGCTCTTAATTTTATTAAGAATACTATCAACTCAGAGAATATCGACCATTCATTGATGGCATTAGAAGTTTTGGCTAAGGTATCGCCAAAAGAAAGTGAGGATTATATTCTAAATGCTTTAATGGGTGAATCTTCTAAGAAAGTAAAGGGTGCAATCAATATAACTTGCATAGTGAAAAGCCCTATGCATTTACCCATTTTAATCTCACTTTTAAAAGACAATAAATTTAATGATGCTATTCTAAGAGCATTGATTAATTACGGAGAAGATTGTCTTGATATTATCGAGAATGAACTGTTTGTCAATAAAAGAAGAGAGGAAACATACTTGATCACATTATGTAAAGTGATGGGTAAAATTCCTTGTGCAAAGACTTACGAAATTCTATGGCAATTGGTAGAATATCCATGGCCTTTAATGAGAATGGCGGCTTACAATGCATTAAAGAGATTAAAGTACTGCCCTGAATCAAAAAGTGATTTTGATTTATTACATAAACTATTGGAAAGGTTCTTCTCTAATTATTATTGGGTATGTAATGCTATTTATGTACTCAACCATGAAAAACCCATCCGACAGTTATTAATCAAAGCACTTGAAGATGAATTGAAATTGATAGAGCAACAAATTACTATCATTCAAGAATTTTTGATTGCAGGTAATGAAGCTAAATTATATCAAGGAGGAGGTGAACAAGAAAGCTATTCTGACCTGAACAATATTGAAAATATGATGATCAGTGCAGAAACCGAAAAGTATTTATGGAAATCACTACCTGCATCTATCTATCAAAAATTAATGATTGTTTTAGGCTATTATAGCTTAGAAATAAAAATGCAGAAGTTAGGTGATTACTACTCTTCGAACCTTGTTGATCCATTGAGTATCACTTTAGGTATTATTAGACCGTTCTCATATAATCGACCTTTGTTTAATACTTGGACCAAAATCACTGCACTTATTAGTGTTAGGGACTCCGTTTCCCCAAGTTTATTTAAGTTTATCGGTCAAATACTAAATAGAGATGAGCTGAGGTTAATTGAACCTGCTGCTATCAGTTTAAAAAGAATTCATAAATACCAAGATCTAAATATTGAGAAGACCTTGGATGAAATGGTTTCTCCAGAGAAAAAAGAATTAATTATGGGCATATTAAGTGAAGGAACTAAACCTCTATTAGAATTAGAAAAAGTAATTCTATTGAAATCAACTAACCTGTTTAGAGAAGTACCCGAACATGTTTTGGTTGATATTGCTAGTATCACTCATGAAATTCGAGTTTCAAGAGATACTACTATTTTTAGAAAAGGAGAGGAAAGTAGAGAGATGTATATCATTTATGAAGGCGAAGTAAGGCTTCATGACGGAAACTCTACTTATGCCAATTTGATCAATAGAGACTTTTTCGGCGATTTAAGTATCTTGGATTCATCTCCTCGTACGTTATCAGCTATTACTACAAAAGATTCTGTGCTATTAAGAATCGAACAAGATGACTTCCTTGCCTTAATGGGTTATCGAAGAAGTTTAATGGTCGGAATTATGAAAGTATTAGGTCAACGTATTCGTAAGAATGAAAAAGCCTCAAGTTTTACAAAAGAGAAAATTTAATGACGGATTTTCTGTAATAAAAAAGAGTGAAGATTGGTGTATCAATCTTCACTCTTTTTTATATCACTCGAATTTACTGCTTATTCTGACAGCTTATTCGTTACTAACTTTTCAGCGTTTTCAAAAGCTGTCATCAAATCTTCATTGATTAAACGAACATCGAATTGATCACCAAAAGGCATTTCTTCTGCTGCTTTTGCTACTCTTTCTTTGATCGCTTCTTCTGAATCTGTTGCTCTTGCGCGAAGTCTTTCCTCTAAACATTCTACATTTGGAGGACATACAAAAATTGACAACGCTTTTTCTTGGAAATACTTTTTAAGGTTAATACCGCCTTGAACGTCAACGTCCAAAACAACATGTTTCCCTTCACTCCATATTCTTTCTACTTCACTTTTTAAAGTTCCGTAGAAAAGTCCTTCATAGACTTCTTCGTATTCTACAAACGCATCTTCATTTATACGCTTTTTAAACTCGTCTAACGAGATGAAGTAATAGTCTTCAGCGTTTTTCTCTTGCCCTCTAGGAGCGCGTGTTGTTGCAGAAATTGAAAAGGTCAATTCTGGAAATACACTTAATAGATGTCTCACAACGGTGGTTTTACCTGATCCTGATGGTGCGGAAAAGATAAATACTTTGCCTGATTTCATGCTTTATTGTGCAAAAATTTTTTGTTTAAGGTCACAAAGATAGTGACTTAAACGGCTATTTCTCATTTAGTTTGCTTTCTTTTGAGAATAACCCATCTTTTTTGCATAAGTTTCTAGCTTTTCCTTCAGTAAATTTCTTGCTCTATGGAGCCTACTACGCACAGTTCCAATAGGTATATCAAGGATTTTTGACATCTCTTCATAGGTAAAACCCTCTAAATCACACAATATGATAACAATTCTAAAATCGACAGCAAGTGCATTTAATGCCCCTGTTACTTCATCTCCGATTTTGTATTTCGTATTCTCTAATCGGATACCAGATATCATGGCTGGGTCATTTTTTTCACCATTGTATATGGTTTCTACTTCTTGGTAATCAATTTTTGATGGTTCTTTGCTTTTTCTTCTATACTCATTAATGAAACTATTTTTTAGAATTCTAAACAGCCAAGCTTTGGCATTGGTCCCTTCTTCAAAAGAATCTATGAACCTGTACGACTTCATGTAGGTATCTTGTACCAAATCTTTGGCATCTTCGTCATCTCCTGTTAATCGATAAGCAAAACTGTACATGGAATCGGTGTGAGGTGCAAATTCTCGATTAAACACCTGCATGCGTTCTTCAGTAGACAATGATTTTTTAGTAGCGTCACTCATAATAATACGTTAGTTGAAAAGAATTACCTTTGTAACTCTTTATTGGATTTTAAGGATTAAAAATAAAGGTTTATACAGGAATAAGTAATCACGCTTTAATTAGGTAATCTAATATAGTGATTGCGCAACATTAAATGCGAATTTTGGAGCTCTAAGGGGTATATAATGTTATGAGAGTACAAGGATTAAAGAAAATTGTTATAAGTGGGAACTCTTTTTTGAGAGATTTCAGTATTGGTATCCAATTGCTTCCTATTATCAAAAAATACTCAGAAAATACTGAAATTCACTGGATTGGATCACAGGAACAGTCTTCTATAGTGGAATATATTCCTCTAATTCAATCTTTTACTACTTTCGATAATGTCAATGAATCTACTTTTGATGAGACTGGTGCCGTTATTCTTCTATCAGAAAATAATGATATCTGTAAAATGATTAGAGATTTAAAGATTCCATTAAGAATTGGAGGTAAAACATCATGGAGATACAATCGAAGACTAACGGATGTGATTAACACTGATAATGTTTCTAGCCTTATAGAAGCTTACTACCTTTTACTTTCTCCATTAGAAATAACAATGGATCAATGTTTTACATCAAAAGATATCATCGACGTACCAGTTCAAACATTCCGAGGAGTCATTAAAAAAGACTTGAACAACCTTCTTTTCTATCCCTACAGAGAAAATGCACACAGAGCATGGCCAGGTATTAGATATTTTGAACTCATTGATACTCTGCCAAAGTATGAACATAACTATATCATTGGAGGATTCGAAGATGAAGGAAAAGCTCTAAAGTTTACATCTCCAGAATTATTCAGAGCTCCGAGTGTAAAAGACTACACTGAAATTGAAGACTTAGAAGAGGGATTGGCTCTTATTGGAAAATCAAACCTTCTCATAACATACAATACAGATATTGCCCATTTTGCTTATGCAATGGGAAAAGATGTATTAGTTGTTTCCTCCTCTGCAGAAACTTTCTATCTACATAATGACATTAGAAAAGTAATTACTCCTGATGCTAGTTGTATTAAATGCGTAGGGGATAAGCCTTGCGAATGTTTAAAGAAAATGAGTATAGAAGAAGTACAAGAAGAGGTTAATCAAACATTTCATTCTAATTAGGGTAATTAAAAAAGGATGAAAAGTAACTGTTCAATCACTCTTCATCCTTATTTATTAAGTACAGAAATATTACTTATCTAGAAAATGACTTTATGCACAGACGACTCGTTGTTGTCATAAATATGTATAATCATTAATCCTCTAGTTGATATTTTAATTTGTTGTTGATGACCTATCAATTGATGTTCACCAACCTTTTTACCATTGAGATCAAAAATGACTAACATTTTACCTGTCAAAATACTTTCTGAACTTACAGTTAATGTATTTGGAGAGGATTTATAGACATTTAAAGTTGATAGGCTATCAATAGCAGAAAGTGGTTGCTCTTCTTTTGTAAAGTTTACTGTATACTCTAAAACTGTTAGACCATCTTCTGCAGTGACTGTCACTGTAGCACTTCCTGGCAATTCTTCCACATCTGAAATCACCACAATCGCATTCTCGTCTACTGATAACCCTTCTAATGTCGGTACACCTTCGTAATTATAAGGTAAGGTGATATCATATTCAAAGGTTGAAGAAGAGAAACCTAACACCTCAACATTATCATAACGTAATGTTGATAATGTAGCGTCATTATTCGGAATGTAAGGTGCTTCCTCTTGATTAAAGTTAATGGTATATACTAACATTGTTTCACCATCTTCTGCTGTGACTGTAACTGTTGCACTTCCTGGTAATTCTAATATATCTAAAATAGATACCGTTGCATTCTCATCAGACAATGTAGCTTTCACAGATGGTAATTCTTCATAATCATGAGCTAGTAAAACATCATACTCGAAAGTATTCGAAGAGAAGTTTTCGATCATTATATCATCATAACTTAACCCAGTGAGTGTTGCATCTGTATTTGAAGCTACAGTAAATGTTACAACATAATTCAATGTCGTCTCACCATCTTCTGCTACAACATTCACTATTGCATTTCCTGGAAAAGATTCATCATAAGTTGTAGAAACTATTGCATTTTGATCATTCACTTCTCCAACTACATTAGGATATTCTGATGTTCCATATGGTAATTCAATAGAGTAATTAAAAGTACTTGATGAAAACTCTGAAACGCTTACCTCATTATATGTTAAATCAGACAATGAAGCATCTGTATTAGGTGCAACAGTAAACATTATTTTATATACTTTTTCATAAGTATCATCCTGAGCCGTAACTGTAATCGTTGCTTCACCTGGTAAAGAAGAAGCGTCATTTAATACAAAAGTAGCTTTCTCATCTGCTGTGATTACACCAATTACAGGAATATCAGAACTCGTTGATCCATAAGGTAATTCATAAGTATACTCCAATTGGTCAGCATCAAAGTTTGAGATTAACGCATTATCTAAAGTTAATTCTGATAACAAAGCGTTTGTACTCAATACTTCTTCTATGTAATTGATCTTATATATACGAGTAGATCCATTAACTGCTGTTACTGTAATTGTTTGCTCTTCAGTAAAGTCAGTAATTGATGAAATATCAACACTTGCTTCTCTATTTGTTGTCTCAGCTTCAATGGTAGGTAATTGACCAGTAGTACCAAAAGGCAATTCTATTGTATACTCTAATTGATTTGGAGTGAAGTTTTCTAATAATTTTCCACCTACACTAATTGAATTCAAAGTAGCGTCATCTTTGTAGTTCATATTAGGCCCTTCTAACCCTGTAAAGTAAAAATCAGTACCTGGATCTAGTGCATCACCACCAAAGTAAACTGTTATTTTACTATACTCTCCATCCTCGGGAAACTCTTGATTTATATTGGATAGATCAAATACATACTCTACCCATTTGTCTTGCTTTTCAATCTCTTTTACTGTACCGCGATGGCCTTTACCATTTACTTCTCCATCGGCATAGAATTGCATTCTATTGTAAGTAGGGTAGGCTTCTTGTCCAGACTCTTGATAAACTTTTATTCTGAATAATTTATCTTCTCCAGGCTTCCAGTTACCTTTTTTGAACATAAATTCTACAGTTCCGCCATTACCTGGTTTTCTAAATACTTTGCCCACTTGTACACCTTTACCTACCATATCATCAGGGAAAGGATTATCGACAACCGTAACCTCAGTAGTTACCAAACGAAGTTTTATTTCATCATTTTCGGTTATGCCATCAACTACATCATTAAAATTATAAATATCTCTACCCGGTACATTAAAACGCACTTTATAGTCTTTCTGAGTATAACCATTTTTAGCTGTTACTCTTACAACCGTTTCCTCATAAATATTTGCTGCATCGATGACTTCATAGGTCGCTTCATTATCCTCAGTTATCACCATTACTGATGGTACTGTTTTCGTTCCGTAAGGTAAATCAATAGTTATTTTAGAATAAGTAGGATCAAAATCCTTAATATTCTTCTCATTCACAATGATCTCTTTCAAACGTGTATTTGTTCCTTCGAAATCTACTTTTGGACCTACTAAATTGAAGACATGATAAACAACATCGTTCACATTATCAGTGTCTGTTCCAAAGTTTAGTGAAATTTCACTATATACTCTATTAGCAGTAGAAGAATCATCACTATTTATTTCATTTTCAAAATCAAATACATATTCTACCCATTGACCTTGTTGTTCGATAGGTAATGTCTTAGAGACGATAACACCTGTAGATTCATTTCGTAAAGTGAGTATCAGCTCATTATTTGAAGGTAACTGACCTGAATTTTGGTTAACTAAAACTTTAATTTTAGGCTGATCACCTATAAATATTTCTCCTTCTAATGGTAATAAAATAGATGCATTTTCACCTGCCTGTCTTGTCACTTTTGTTACTTGAGCATCACCTATTGTAGCATTTTCAAAAGGGTTGGCTACTAACTCAGTAGTCACATTCAGTTCTTGAGCGATGATTCTATTTTCAGTACCATCAAAGTGGTATATCGGTTGAAAATCTTCTCCTTCGTTATTCTTTACCCACATCATTCCGGTGAAAGCCACTTTTGTGATGTCTTGTCCGTCTTGGGGACCAATTTCTATAAAATCAGCTTCCGACCATGACCCCATTAGATCAAAAGCATTATTGATATTTCTTAAACCTGATGCAGGAATAATGATCTCTTGTATATTATCATTATGAGCACCTGTTTCAACATTTACTGTGTACTTTCCATTTACTCTCACAAAAAGTTTTTGTGGTTGTGTACCATAGTATTGAATTGAAAAAGATGAATTCTTTGGTGCTTTATAAAACGATTCGGCATAAATATCATTGGAGATAGCTTTATTTTCTACCGGATAAAAAGCCTCAACTCCACCAGGTACTTGAATTGCCCCTCCTGCATTTTCCCACTTTAAAGGGTCCACTGGTTCCGGTTCCAAAGTAGCTAGAGCGTCACCAAGGTCAGCAGGAATTTCAGCTTCAAAATCACCAGATATCACTACATTACCTTCATAGTCTATCTTTGAAAATGCAAAAACATAATCATCAATGTTTGACACAGGTAAAGTTGCTGTCCATTGATTTCCGATACGAATAGCCTCCGTATCCTTCCAATTTCTTGAATTATTGTTAGGGTCTTTCAGTGCATATAAAATCTCTACTTTTTCTACTTTTTCAGGATCGGCAGGAGTAAGTGTGTAGAAAGGAATACCTTCATCGTTTAAAGAAATATTTGATGTTGGTCGAGATGGAAAGTAATGGTCTGTTCCTAACACATGTTTTTCTAACCATATTTTAGCATCATCACCTAGCTCACTTGTGGAATGGAAAGCTTTAGGTTGAATTGCAAAATTCCAAGGAACATCTGGTTGAAAGTTATGGAAAATTGTTTCCCCTCTTTCATGTCCACCATGATGATCATTTGAGCCATTTAACCATAATGAAGCTGCTTTGATGTATGGAGCATGTGCCTGTGGAGCAATGTTAGCCACATACATTTCTTCACCCGACGTCATTTCAGGTTCTACATACGGATTGTTGTATAAGAAAACACTTCGAGTTCTGTAATATTCTAAAAAGCCAACACCAAAATAGGCAACTATTGCATCAACTCTTTCATCCATACCAAGATTCCACATCGTAGTACCGCCATAAGAATATCCTTTTGCACCTACTCGAGTATTATCAACCCCCTCTTGAGCTAACAAATAACTTAACGCTCTTCTCTGAAGAACATACCATAAATAATCATCTGTTTCAGTAGGATCAGAAAGCTGATTTCCTTCTTTATCCTTCGACTTACGATTAGCGTATCCATATTCAGGTTCCATATTACCATATTCTAAACCTTCAGGATACTTTGTATAGTTTGCTCTTAATTCTTCTGAATTATTTTCCTTCTTTTTACCACAATAATCGTGTGCTAATACAGCCCACCCGTCTTCAACAAAACTATTATCTGGATTTGGGCGAGACATCCAACCATGCACATCTAATAATGCAGGAGCATTGGTGACATCTACCTTTTTCTTAAACTCACAGTAGATACGAATCTCCTTACCTTTAAAGTAAGCACTGATATAAGATTTTTTCTCATAAATACCTCCAACGGTATTTTCATCAATGATTTCTTCTTTGAAGTCTCCTGCGTCAGGATCAAAATTAGCCCAAAGTTCTTGTGGGTTTTGTGCCAATAAACTATTAAAAAATACTGTAGTAAACAGTAAAAAAAATGTAATAATATGTTTCATACTTTGTCGGTATTTGATCTAGGGCTACCGTACTTATTTTCGAATAAGAAGTGCTACATTCTAAACACTTTGACGAAAGCCTAGAATAATGCTATAAGATCAATTTAGACAAATAATGAGGGGAGGCTTATTGGTTAAATTACTTTTGATAATACAATTCTTACCAAGAAGAAAATGAAATATGAACACAAATAAATTGATTGATTAGAGCTAACCATTTTGCTATAAAACACAACACATACTATCATTCTGCAAGTTTTAGCAAATAAGTAAATACAGAAGAAATATTTTTTGGAGAAAATATAAGTTAGTAGACCACAAGAAAAATCTAATAAAATCAATTACATTTATCCTACTAAAGCACTATTTACAAGAATCTATAATAATTTTTTTAGCAAACTTTTTAAGACTACAAATGAAATACTTCAAAGTAATATTAACGCTCTTCACTTTCATTTTTTTGACGAGCATTTCTTCATACGCTCAAGAAGAAGACAACACTAAAGTAGGTGTAAAAATTGGAGCAAACTTTAGCACTATTGCTGGTGATGCCACTGGAGTTAAAACAAAAACTGGATTAGTAATTGGGTTATTTGCTCAAATCAAAGGAACTGAGAATTTAGTTATTCAACCCGAATTGGTTTACTCCTCAGAAGGAGCCCAGTTTGATGATAATTCTGGTACTCAAGTAAATTATAATTATATCAATATTCCGGTATTGTTTAAATTATACGCGAATGGCCAAGGAACTGGTTTAAACTTTAATGCAGGTCCTCAGTTCGGATTTCTTGCTAACGCTAAAATTAAATCTGGTAATACTAGTGAGACGATCTCTGATCAGATAAGTAAAATCAGATTCGGTCTTGCATTTGGTATGGGAGTAGATATTAATAATATCGCTTTTGATTTAAGGTATAATCTAGGTTTAACCAATACAGTAAGCAAAAGTGATCAATTTTATCCAAGTAATGTCATTCAACTTACTGCTGGATTAGCCTTTTAAACGATCTTCTCAACTTGCAAATAGTGTATCCTCTCTAGTTATATAAATAATTGGAGAGGATTTTTTGTCTTTAAAGTTTGAGGATAAATTCTGTTTTCTCTTCTGTTGATATCACATTTAAACTGCCATGATGTACTCTTATGATCTGCTTACTTAAACTTAAGCCTATTCCATCTCCTGAAGTTTTAGTGGTAAAGAAAGGAACAAAGATATGTTTTAGCTCTTCTTCAGGAATCATAGGGCCATTATTTGTAATGTGAATAATTAATTGATCTTTCTTTTGAAATGTAATTTGAAGTTTTGGGTTACTAACATTTTCCATAGCATCTAGTGCATTTTTTATTATGTTATTCACACATTGCCCTATTAAATTAGTATCAAAAGAAGCTACTATTTCTGACTTATCAACATTTATGATATTAGTCTGTACTTGTTGTTGATGAAGTCTATTTTGAAAAGACGCCAGTTGTTGAGTAAGGAACTTATCAACATGAATAGTTTCTATTTTAGGTGTTGGTAACTTTGTAATTGAACGATACGTTTCTGTAAAGTTCATTAGATGTTGTGCTTGTTGATAAATGATTTTTAGGCTTTTCGCGTTAGTTACCAACATTTTCTCTGATACATTCTCTTTATCAACAGCTTCTCCTCCTTCCTTAGTGAATGATATTAATAAGCTATCAGTCAATGAGATAATAGGTGTCATTCCATTCATAATTTCATGAGTCAGTACTCTTATCAACTTATTATAAGCTGTATTTTCCTTTTCATCTAACTCTGTTGATAAGTCTTGCAATGTGAGTAAGTGAATAAGTTGATTTTCTCTTTTCAGCTTCTTTATTTTCAATACCATGTTGGTATCTGGTAGTTGATAACTATTCTCTATTAATGCTTTTTCAACAACCGACTTATTCACAATTGACTTATTAAAAAGCTGCTGAATATGTGTGAGTGTTGATAACTTTACCTTTTCTTTAAATGAAGTATTCACATGTATCACATGCCCTTCTTCATTATATGTACAGATACCAACATCCTGGTTTTCGACCAACCATGATAAATACTTTTCTTGCTTTAAACTCTCTTTTTTTATCTTAGAAAATGAATGATACAGCTTTTGAAGTCGATGTTGGTAATGTTCATCAAACAACTTAAAGTTATGAGCATGTAAAAAACCTAAATCCTCATTGCCTATCGCTTCAACCATCAACAACCCTTTATCAATTATTTTTTTGATAGTTGTAAGTTGATAAGTGAGTACAAGCCCTGCCAAAATTCCGAAAGTTATCAACAATGAAATAGTATTTTGGTAGTGTACCATCAGTCCTCCTAATAGAATAAGGAGTAATCCACTAAATCCAAGCAGTAGGTAACGGGATGTTTTCATAGAAATAAGTTATCAACAAATAGTAAATTAATCGATATTCAGCTTCTTCATTTTATTGTAGAGAGTTTGTCTAGTAATTCCTAACTCTTCTGCTGCTGCACTTATATTTTTAGGATGCTTCTGTAAAGCCTTTTTAATAAGTACTTCTTCCATTTTTACCATATTAAGTGTTTGTACAGAAGTATTGTCCACTGCCGTGGTTACTAGAAGGTCATCACTTATTTTATCAGCATCAGAAAGAATTACTGCCCTTTCGATAGTATGCTGTAATTCTCTGACATTTCCTGGCCAATGATAAGCTTTCAATTTATCAATAGACTTGTCTGTAAAACGAAGTGTTCCTTTTTCATATTTCTTTGCCAAAAGGTCTTTGAAATGATTAGCTAAAACAATCACATCATCCTCTCTATCTCTTAGTGGGGGAACTTCAATTTGAATCGTATTAATTCTGTATAATAAATCCTGTCTGAATTCTTCATCTTCAACCATCTTGAATAAGTTCTTATTGGTTGCCGATATCAAACGAATATCTATTGGAATCACTTTATTTCCTCCAACTTTAGTTATTTGACGGTTTTGTAATGCAGCCAATAATTTTGCCTGTAAGGAGAACGATAAATTACCAATCTCATCCAAAAATAAGCTTCCCTTATTAGCTAACTCAAATTTTCCTATTCTGTCCTGATGTGCATCCGTAAATGCTCCTTTCACATGGCCGAACAATTCACTTTCAAAGAGGGTCTCAGAAACGGCTCCCATATCTACTTCCACTAAACTTTCTTTGTGTCTTTTGGATAAATGATGTACTGCTTTTGCTACCAATTCTTTTCCTGTTCCATTCTCTCCAGTAATTAAAATATTGGTGTCTGTTTTAGCTACTTTTTCAATCAGTGACATCATGTTTTTGATACTTTGAGATTCCCCAATGATATCCGGAAATACTTCTGTCGATTTTAAAGCTTCTGCTTTTTCTTTCAACTGTTTAACCTCATTTTTAGAAATGCTCAGCTGAAGTGCCGATTTCAAAGTAGCTAACAACTTTCTATTGTCCCATGGTTTTAGAATAAAGTCTGTTGCCCCAAGTTTTAACGCATCGACGGCTAATTCTACATGACCATAAGCCGTCATCATTACTACGGAGATTTGAGGATATGTCTCTTTAATTTTCTTCAACCAACGAATTCCTTCTCTACCTGTATTTAATCCAGGAGAAAAGTTCATATCTAAAAGCACTATATGATAGGTGTCTGTAATCAAAGTTCCCATTATTTTTAAAGGGTCGGCTAGACAAGTGATGTTATCAAAATGTGGTTCCAGTATAATTTCTAGCGTTGAATGAACCGCTAGGTTATCATCAATAATTAGAATGTTACTCATTTAGATATTAGTTTTCTCATGCTGATGATAATGATTGGAGGGAACTTAGCAAATGGACCACCTTTCTCTTTTTCAAATGTGGGTTCGATACAGGCATCTACTACCAATCCATTTTTTGCACCAAGATTGATATAATAACTGATCGGACGATGAAAGTAAAATTGCTCTTCTTTTTGTTCAGAAACTGCTTTTCCTTTTGATGTACTCACATCGATATATCCTTTCATCAGAATATCATCTTGATCAGTGATTTCCATAAATTCAGAATTGAAACATGGATGCTGAATAGAAAAGACAAAGTGCCCATCATCCTTCATCAAAGCATTGATTTTAGAGAAAAAGGTCTCTACCTCAGGAACATCCATAAAGACCATATTAGAAACAATTCCATCATACTTTTTTTGGAGTAACTGCATCAAATCAGCTTCAGAAGTCATATCAAGAACTTGATAATCGATATGATCATTATTGTATTTTTTAGATAATGTTATGTTAGTCTCTGAAAAGTCAAATGCAGTTACTTTTACTCCTTTATTGGCCATTCTTCTAGAGAAAATACCGTTTCCGCAACCAGCATCCAATAAAAACTGTCCTTCCGATAAACTCAAAAGTCTTTCTGTTTCTGGTGCAATCAGTTGTAAATGCCAATCGTTACCGAACTCTCCCATGGCTTTGTCCCACTTATCTGCGTTTGTATTCCAGATCTCTTTATTTTCTTGATTTACGTTTTTCATGGAGTTATTTAGGTTGGATTAAATGGATAATTTCAAATTAAACGAGATATCATTGAATGTAAAGTATAAGTGTAAAAAATTTTTACACATCTGATATAAGTGCATATAACAAAAGAAACCCTATCACTTATTATATAATAAATGGATAGGGTTTCTGACTAGAAGTATAACTACAAACTAGTAATCATATCTTACGATAGAGCTAGCATCTTTTTTAAAATCAGTTACTCCAGGACTACTGATAATCACTTCAGCACTATCTTTTGCTAATCCTTCCAACACCTTTACACTACCGTAATTAGTAAAGTCAGAATTGCTAATCTCCAATTTTAAATGATCTATACCAGATAAAGAATAGAAGCTTGATTGATTTTTACAAACCACATCCACTTTTGAAATATGTTCCATATTTTCTGAATAAATATTTGCTTCAGAGTCATCTAATTGAAGCTTTAACGATTTACCTAAGTATTCATTAAAAGTTACTGATGATGTTTTTAAAGCAAAGTCCATATCTTGAGATGGAAACTTCATTTCTACATAACGTATTTTCGATGTCAATGCCTCAGGAATCGTAGATAGGATTAAAGTATCTCCCTGTGTTTCGAAAGGTAACGCTAACTTTTCTTCTCCTTTATTTAGCCAAACAACCAGTTCAAATTTATCTCCTGATTTCACATTTACATCGTAATTTGCTTCCATCAATTGAACATGTGAGTAGGGTGGAGTACTCATTGTTAGGTTATTTTTATTCGGTTCAGGTTTTCCTTTTGCAACTGAGAAAATAGCTCCTGAAATAATAAATAGAGTAATACTACTAAATATAGAGATCAATAATATATTACTTTTCTTCATGGTATAAATCTTTTAGATAGTCTTTTAGTTCGTTGAATGTGATTCCCAATTTATGAGCATGGTCTACAGTTTCTGGTAAAACCTCAGTAAGAAATTCTGATTTTCTACTGTTCACTATAGTGTCTTTTGCTCCTTGGCTTACAAAGTATCCTTTACCTCTCTGAGTATAAATGATGCCTTCTTGTTGCAGTACTGCATACGCCTTAATCGTAGTATTGGGGTTTACTCCAACAATACCTGCCAACTCTCTTGTAGAAGGAATTTTCCCTTCTTCAACATACTCGCCATCCATTATTTTATCTTTTACATCATCCCCAATTTGAGTAAAAATGCTTTTTGTGTTTTTAAATTCCATCTTACAACTCTTTTTCCGTCAACTTCAAATAACTACTATATACAATCACAGCATTAGCCACTAGTATATAGAAAATAACAAATAGTAAAGCAGCTTCAGATGTTGAAAAGAAGAATAGAGGATTCTCATTTGTGATATATTCACCAACTCCCATTTTTTCAAAGATGGTATACACCAGAAAACCATGAAAAGTTAAAAATGCTGCCACAAAAAGTACCGATTTTATCAAAGGCCATTTTGTAAAAACTGAGTTACCAGTGAATATTAAATTCATGATACTAAATGGAATCAAACATACTATCGTTGCTAAAAGCTTTTTGATATATACCTCATGCTCACTTCCAATAAAAATTTCTTTAGTGATGTTCGTAACAATATCTAATCCTGTGTACCCAATACCCGGATTGATTATTTTATGCAATTCTCCTTCGGTCATATAGGCAAAAAGTATTACTAAAGGCAATACAAATACACCTATTAAAACTGTAGATAAGTATTCAAAAAGAAATTTTTCGAATTGTGATACAGGAAAAGTTAAGAAAGTAATTAACCTCTTCTGAGACCTAAAAGCTGCAAAAGCACGATTAATAATCACAGTTCCTAATACAACGTAAATGAAAATAAGTAGTGCAGTTAGATCTCCTTCCGTAATTGGAGATTCATTTAAAGCCCGGATACTATATAAGCCCACAATTATCATAGATATGATAGCACCTAAACCATAATAAAATAACTGCTTATTATAAATAAGTTCCAAAGAAACATATTTCCCGAAACGCTGAAAATCAAATAAATTATTCATTCTAGATAAATTTTGTGAAGTCGTTCATTAAAGCATTAAAGAAAAGTTCAAGATCTACTTGAGTATCTTCTTGGTCTTGTTTTGGAGCGATTGTTTTATACCCTCCAAGCACTTGTTCCGCATATAAGGTTTCTGCGACTTTGATCTGAGGAACTTTAAGGAAATCGTACTTTTGAGTTAAATCAAAAATAGATTCGTTATAGATTACTCCACCTTTATCCAATACTATCAAGTGATCGATAATTGTATCGATATCTTTTACCTGATGTGTGGAAATCATTATCAGTTGATCTTCTTCAAAATGACCTGCCATAATTTTTCTAAAAATCGCTTTAGAAGGTATATCTAATCCATTAGTCGGTTCATCCATTAGAATTAACTCGGCTTTTGTGGCCAATGAGAAGGCAATAATTACTTTTTTCTTCTGACCATAAGACAACCCTTTAAGATTTAGCTCATCGTTAAGTTCAAACTTGCTCAGCAGTTCAGCCATTAAGCCTTTATCAAACCTAGGATAAAATACAGATGTGCTTTCAACGAAGTTTTTAATCGAGATAGGAGGAAGTTCAAATTCTTCCGGAACTAAAAATAGTTTCGATAGGAAGGAAGGCTTTCTTTTAAATGGGATTTCACTTAAAACATCAATACTTCCTTTATTGGGTTCTAATAGACCACTTAGAAGTTTAAAAAAGGTACTTTTACCAGCACCATTTTTTCCTAACAAACCAACAATTTTACCTGTATCCAGATCTAAATTAAGTTGGTCGATGATAGTCGCTTTACTAGAGTAACTAAATTGAAGAGAATTAATTGACACCATATTATTTATAGTTGTTATTAAGTGCACTAGTTATATAGTGCACTGTAAAAGTGGTGTAAATAAATTAATATTCCAAATAGGAAATCATTTTTTAATTAATTCTGTAGTCCAAATTGAGAAGTAAAAAACTAATATCAACGGATAAAGTAGGTATGATAAACGAACTATAACCGTAAAATATTTTTACAAATAGGTGTATAAAAATTTTACACTCTCTTTACATTAAAAACATATAAACAACTAACAATCAATTATTTAAATAAAATAGTTCACTTTTTCTATGGTTAGTAGTATCACATTAAGAATAAAACATGAAAAAGTGGATTTATTACATAGTAATGTTATCAGTATCAACATCTGTAGTTGCACAGAAAAGTTGGCAATTGAATGAATGTATCAATTATGCTTTAGAGAATAACCTAGATATTATTCAAAAAGAATTGTTGGTAAAACAAAGTGGGGTAGATGTCAAAGAAGCAAAATGGAAATTCACTCCCAGTTTTAGTGGTAACGTTAATGGAAATTTCAATGCAGGGAGATCTATTGATCCTAATACTAATGGATATATCAACAATCAGTTCTTCAATATTTTTGGCAACCTCAATATGAACTTTACTGTTTTTCAAGGCTTCAAATTGAAGAACGAATTACAATTTCAAAAGTATCGACAACAAGCTTCTCATTATCAGTTACAGGATGCACAAGAGCAATTAGTCTTTGAAGTGATGCAAGCATTTTATGATGTAGAATACTACTTCGAATTATGGGAAATCACAAAAGATCAAATAGAGCTTTCTGAAAAAATCGTTGATAGAGCCAATACTCAAAAAGAAGTGGGGTTAAAAGCTGAGGCCGATGTTGTAGAAATGACAGCACAGTTAGAAAAAGAAAGATTACTGTCTATTCAAGCTTTTAATAACATGATGGAAGCAAAGGCCATCCTTATCAATAAAATGAATTTCGATAGGGGCATAAATGATTTACAATTGAGCTTTACTAACACTGTGAATAAACTAAATGATTTTGGAACGACTGAAGATCTTTTTTCAAGTTTTCAACTTACTTCTTCACAAATACAATCTCAATATCTACTTCTTAAAGGGAGTGAAAAACAATTAAAAGCTACGAAAGCCAATTATGTTCCACAACTTACGATGACTGCATCGATGAATACGGGTTATTCACAAACCAATAAAGACTCGGAGAATAATATTATACCGTATCAAGACCAACTAACTAATAACCTCAATCAAGTAGTGGGTTTCAGTATGTACATTCCCATTTTCCAACAAAATACTATACGTCTAAATGTTCAACGGGCTAAGATAAACCAATTGGAAGCAGAAAATCAGCTGCAAAAAATTAGAACTGAAACTAAACGTATAGTAGGTAACGATTTAAGAGAGTGGAAAGCTTTAAGGGTAGAAATTATCCAGGGAGAAAAAGTTTGTTCTTCTGCACAGGTTGCCTATAAAGTAGCTTTACAAAAGTATGACGAAGGACTTATTGATATCATCAATTTATTAACAGTAAAACAAAAACTTGGACAGGCAGACTTGGATCTTTTGCTCTCCCGATTGAAGTGTCAGACCAAAGAAAAATTACTGATGTTTTACCAAGGCAATAAATTCTGGCTTTAAAAATTAATTCATATGGATACCGTAATTCAAGAGAAAAAAAAGATCAAAGGTAAATACTTTCAATGGTTAGGTTTTATCGCTTCTGCTTTCGTATTGATAGCCTATTTAATTATTTCAATCAATGATACTTCAACCATTGTTATCGATAAAAATAAGCTTCAGATTTCTGAAGTAAAGCAAGAAAAATTTCATGATTATATAAATTCTAAAGGCAAAGTACAGCCAAAACAAACTATCTATTTAGATGCTGTAGAAGGTGGTCGGGTAAAAGAAATTATTGCTAAAGAAGGTAGCAAAGTCAACAAAGGAGAGGTAATTATAGAGTTGGAAAACAATGAACTTTACCAACAAATACTGAATAGTGAAGTCGCATTAGCAGAGAAAGAAAACTACCTCAGAAATACCCGTATCTCTTTTAGAAATGATATGATTCAATCTAAGAAAAACCTATTGGATAGCGATTATCAACTTAAAAGAGCTAAACGAAATTACGAACAACAAAAGCGACTACTCACCAAAGGCTTGGTTCCGGAAGAAGACTTTATCAAAGCCAAAGAAGATTATGAATATCAAGAAAGCATGTTAGAGATCAATTGGATGAAATTGAAAAATGATTCTCTATTACAAGTAACTACCATGCAAACTCTCGAAGAAGATTTAGTAAAAATGAGAGAAACATTAAAACTGGTGCGTTCACGTTTAGAGCATTTAAAAGTGACTGCTTCAACGGAAGCACATTTGGGAAATTTAGATGCTGAAATTGGTCAATCGATACAAAAAGGACAACACCTCGGTATTCTATATGATTTATCCGATGCTAAAATAATCGCGGATATAGACGAACGGTATATTACCAAAGTGAAAAAAGGATTGAAAGGAACATTTCAATATCAAAACAAAAACTATTCATTAGTGGTCGATCGAGTATACCCTGAAGTAAATGATGCTGTCTTTAAAGTAGAACTATTATTTGACCATGATAAACCATTAGATCTTAGAACAGGACAAACTACTTATGTAAAATTAGACTTGGATGATCCTGTTGATGCCTTAACCATAAAGAAAGGAAATTTCTACAGCGAGACTGCTGGAAGGTGGGTATATGTTATATCTAAAGACGGTACTTATGCACAAAAAAGAGAAATAAAAATTGGAGCTCAAAACACTTCAAAATATCAGATTATTAGAGGTTTAAAAGCTGGAGAAAAGGTAATCATTTCAAAATATGAGCAATTAGGCGGCTACGACAAAGTTGTCTTTAAATAAAAATAATTACATTATAGTATAACTCAATCATCATGATCAAGCTAGAAAAAATCAATAAGTATTTTCAAACTGAAGAAGTACAAACGCAGGCACTGAAAGATGTTAACCTACATGTAAAAGAAGGAGAATTTATTGCCATTATGGGGCCTTCAGGGTGTGGTAAATCTACCTTACTTAATGTTATTGGTTTATTAGAAAGTCCTACTTCTGGTAGTTATCAGTTAGATGGAAAAGAAGTAGCCGACTACAAGGAATCACAACGTACCAACCTCCGAAAAGGAAATATTGGCTTTGTCTTTCAAAACTTCCATTTGATTAACCAACTGACTGTTTCTGAAAATGTCATGCTTCCATTGGCCTATCTGGACCTTAGTAAAACAGATAGAAAAAAGAAGGTGGAAGATGTACTCGATCGTTTAAAAATTAGCCATAGAAGAAATCATTATCCGCAACAATTATCGGGTGGTCAGCAACAAAGAGTGGGAATTTGTAGAGCGGTAGTTGCTCAACCTAAGTTGATATTGGCCGATGAACCAACAGGTAATCTAGATTCTAAAAATGGTCAGGAAGTAATGGAGTTACTCACAGAATTAAATCGTCAGGGGGCAACTATCGTAATGGTGACACACTCACAAAGAGATGCAAACTATGCACACCGTGTGATTTCTTTATTGGATGGAGAAATCGTTACTGAAGTTGAAAACGAAATTGATTTATTCTAAAACCTTCTGATCATGTATAAACTATATCTATCATTAGCGATCAGAAACCTGATCAAAAACTATCAAAATACCATCATAAACCTATTAGGGTTAAGTTTAGGGTTGGCAAGTGCTTTGTTCATTTTCCTATTCTTCCATCTAGAAACTAATTTTGATAACTTCTACAAAGACTCAATTTATAGAATCACACATAAAAGAACATTTTATGGAAATGTTGATTTTTCAGCACAGGCAAATTATCCCGAAGGAGGTACTTTTCTAGAAAAAGTAGAGAATATAAATGAAATGTTCATGGTGAGTAACCCAGGACAAATGCCAATTTATATTCTTGACCAACGACATGAAGAAGTAAATACTGCCGTTGGAGCGGCAAATTATCTTGATTTTTTTGGAATGGAATTGATCAAAGGAAATGATCAAGAGGTACTACAAACCAAAAATAGTACAGTTATATCTGAGTCTTTTGCAAAGAAGGTTTTTGGTAATGATGATCCCATAGGACAAGAGCTAGAAATATATGGAGATAAGCTATCAATTGATGGTATTATGCCCGATCGACCTGCCAATTCTCATTTACAGTTTGATATACTATTACCTTTAAAATGGGTGTCGGAAACTAATAATGCTTATTTGGGGTGGAATGGTGGTTGGACTTTTAACGTCTACATCAAATTGCTTCATGAAAATCAGAAAGAAGAAACAGTAGCAGCTATGGATAAAATATTGGCTGGCATTTTTACTCAAGAAGATTTATCAATAAAAACAAGCTTACAACCCATAGAAGATATACACTTGGATCAAGGATTGAGTTTTGAACCTAGTACACCAAGAAGTATCGAAAGTTTATGGATTATTATTGCGGGTGGTGTAATCATTTTAGCATTATCTCTTTTGAACTTTGTAGTACTTTACACCGCTCAAAAAGATGAAGAAATTCATTCACTCACTTTAATGAAAATTTATGGTGCACATCACCGAGATTTATGGATTTCAACCTGCTTAGAAGTTTTTATTATGGTAGGTTCAGCGATTCTTATTTCTCTCCTTGCACTCAATATTGCTTTACCATTTTTAAACCACCAATTAGTAACAAGAGTATTTTTAAGCAACTACATTCCATACATTGTTGGGTTTTATGTTACCATTGGAGTAGTTCTTACTATGTTACTCAGTAGTCTATCACTACGAGGTATTAAAAAGACCTCTCTTTCGAGAAGTTTAAATGGTCAAACGAGTATTTATTCTTCAAAAGGTAAAAGTGAAAAAGTTCTATTGGTGCTACAGTTTTCAACAGTATTTGTCTTATCCTGTATTGGTATTACTGTTTATCAACAACATCATTATTTACTTCACAGAGACTTAGGTTTTCAACATGAAAATGTATTTACCATTGATTTATCTTCAGCAGTTCCATTAGATGAGTTGAATAATTTTAAGCAAAAAATTCTAAAGAAACCTGGAGTAGAAGCTGTGAGTATGTCTTCTCAAATGATAGGAGTCGGGCTTACAAAAAATGGGTATAGATTAAGCGATCATGACAAAACTGAAATATTAAATGCTTTGTATGTGAGTAATGATTTTTTAAAGTGTTTTGATATACCTCTTTTAGAAGGTGAGAATCTTCATACCAATAAAAAAATAAGTGATTATCAATTATTGGTGAATGAAGCATTTACAAAATTGGAAGGCTGGAAAGGACTCGGTACCATTGTACACAGAAACGGTCGAGACTATGAGGTTGTAGGGGTGATTCCTTCGATTAAATTTAATTCACTCACCCAACAAAGTGGACCGTTAGTTATTACATCCTCAGCAAAAATTGATGGTTGGGAGTTAGATTATATCAATGTAAAAACATCTTCACCAGATCCTTATAAGTTATCACAAGAACTTAAAGAAGAGTTTCAAAAAGACTTTCCAAATGTTCGTTCTTTTATCTATTTCTACAATGATGAGATTGCATTAAATTATGCTTCCATTAAAGGGCAACAACAGGCTAGCTTTTTCTTTGGATGTATTGCATTACTCATTGCCATATCTGGGCTTTGGGGGATAACAAGGTTTTCTGTACTTAAACGTACTAAAGAAATGAGTATTCGGAGAGTAAATGGTGCTTCTAGAATTGATGTGTTGTTACTCTTTAATAAAGATTATTTGCAATGGATTACTTTATCCTTTCTAATATCAATACCGTTGGCTTATCATTTTAGTGCGGATTGGATGTCTACATTTCCAGATCGAATTGATATTGATTTTATCACTTGGTCTATTCTTGGTATTGGTATATCAGGCATAGCAATATCAACAATCACTATTATATGTTGGAAGGTTGTCAATATTAATCCGTCAAAAGTATTGAGAGACCTTTAAAAAAGAAATCATAAATAAGTAATATCATAAAGTATCTAAGACTTTCTTAGGTACTTTTTTATTTCCCTCAGTTGAGGTGATTATATTGTATACTCATCTATAAAAAACTGTCCATGAAATTATCATTTAACCAATGGAGTATTATTATTAGTATTCTTATTGGATGCCTATTTATTTTATTCCCTGAAGCAACAACCAATATTTTAGATCATGTAATTAATGCCATTTTACATTCTCTTGATCGATTTTTATTATGGACAGTTACTGGCGTTTTAATTCTCTGTTTGATTATTGGTTTCTCTCCATTGGGAAATAAAAAACTTGGTGATCAACCTCCTGAATTTTCTACATTTTCCTGGGTAGCTATGCTATTTGCTGCAGGCATGGGAAGTGGGTTAATTTTTTGGGGTGTAGCAGAACCTATCTATCATTTACAATCTCCTCTAAATACAGATCACTCTCCAATGATGGCATTATCTATCACTAATTTCCATTGGGGGATTCATGCATGGGCTGTATATGCTTTCTCAGGATTAATCATTGCTTGGTTTTCCTATAATAGAGGCAGGGGTATGAATATCTCTTCAACTTTTAGTGATGGTACCACTCGGAAAGCATTTCAATCGTTCGATATGCTTGCTGTTATGGCGATTATTTTCGGAGTAGCTGGAACCTTAGCCAATTCTATTGCACTTATTCAAACCGGTGTAGAACATTTAGTCCCTTATGACATTACTGGACTTCCATTTCGTTTAATTGTACTTCTATTTATTTCCATTGCTTTTATGCTATCCTCAGTTAGTGGTCTTCAAAAGGGGGTGAAAACTTTGAGTGATTTCAATGTCATTTTAGCATTACTGATTCTTCTTATCATTTTTCTAATGTCTTCTCCATTTGATACTCTGAAACTATTTGTTGAAGTATCTATTTCTTATTTCAAAGACTTACCCTTATTATCTTTTATCTTACCTGAAAGTGCTAGAAAATGGTCTCAGTCCTGGACGATTATTTACTTTTTATGGTGGATTGCTTGGGCTCCTTTTACAGGGTTATTTATTGCGAGAATTTCAAAAGGGCGAACCATAAGAGAATTTCTTTTTAGCATCATTGGATACCCCACTATTATTACAATTTTTTGGTTTACTGTTTTTGGTGGAAATGGTTTATTTAGCGATCAAGTGGCCACTTTACAAAGTGTCATAAATGAGAATTATACGAATGGACTCTTTGTCTTTCTTGAAGGATTACCTTTTGGAACTACTCTTTCCTTTTTATGTATTCTGCTACTCGTCACATTTGTAATTACAAGTGCAGACTCTGCCATCTTTGTCACTGCAGCTTTAACAGGAAATAGTTCTAAAGTAAATAAGATAGTATGGTCAGTTTTACTTCTTGGAATCTCAAGTGCTTTATTAATTAAAAATAATGTTGACCTCAATAAAGTAATTGCTATTACTGGTGCTATACCTTTTACTTTTATTCTTCTTTTTCAAGGTATTATGTTCTTCAGAGATATTTTCAAAAAGTAATACATCAGAAAAAAATAGCCATAAAATCACATATATTAAAATGAGTTTAAATAATTGATTATAAATACATTAAATGTAAAATATTTAGATTTAAATATTTAAAATTAAACTAAGATATAACTATTATATAAATAGCTATTAAAACTAAATTTTTCACCTTTTGTATCGTAATCTTTATTGATGTAATCAGTAAGATTATTTGCCTAGTTAATAAGCAAAATAGAAGGTTAATACAATGAAAATTCATCAAAAACACACATATATTTAAATTGACATAAAAAACTGATTTACAGCTATATAAACTTTTATTTTTAGTAGTGAAATTTTATAAATTAAACTAAGGTATAATTGATTATTAGAAGCTATGCAATTCTTTACTTTTTAAGAAATCATCATAATAAACTTTCATAGAACTACAGCCTCTAAATTATTCAAGATATAATAGTATTGGGTAAAAAACATGTGATTTTTACATATATATTAAAATCACAATAAAAAACTTATAATCAATCACTTAACATGTAAAATGATAAAATAAAAAAAGTGAAATTAAACTAAGGTATAATTGCTATTTCATACCATTTATTTCTCTTTTTTTAATGGTCATAGATTAAATAAAAACTATTGCATTGAGAGTAAAACCTCTGATCTTTTTCATTCTTGGATTTAGCACAAAAAAATACCCTAATCTATACAGACTAGGGTATTCTACTACTGATTTATTTAAATAAAGAGTATCCCTCTCTTCGTATTAAAATCTCAATTATTCTGCAGTTTCTTCAACTACTTCCTCTTCAGTACCATGACCGAAAACTTTTGTTCTGATCTTTTCTTCTAATTCTTCCATTAGCTCTGGATTAGATTTGATCAGTTCTTTTACAGTTTCTCTACCTTGTCCTAATTTAGAACCGCTATATGAGAACCAAGATCCTGCTTTATTCACAATATCAAAGTCAACTGCCATATCTAAAACTTCACCTGCTCTTGAGATACCTTCACCATAAAGGATATCAAATTCAGTTTGTTTGAATGGAGGTGCTACTTTGTTCTTTTGAACTTTCACTCTTGTACGGTTACCTGTTACGTTATCAGCAGATTCTTTGATCGCACCAATACGACGGATATCTAAACGTACAGAAGCATAGTATTTTAATGCGTTACCACCTGTTGTTGTTTCAGGGTTACCGAACATTACACCAATTTTCTCTCTTAATTGGTTAATGAAGATCGCTGAACAATTTGTTTTTGAGATGGCACCCGTGATTTTACGTAATGCTTGTGACATTAAACGAGCATGAAGACCCATTTTACTATCACCCATATCACCTTCTAATTCTGCTTTTGGTACTAATGCTGCAACTGAGTCAACAACTAATACATCAATTGCACCTGAACGAACTAATTGTTCTGCAATTTCTAAAGCTTGTTCACCATGGTCTGGCTGAGCTACTAATAGGCGTTCCATATCGATACCTAATTTCTCAGCATAGATTTTATCAAAAGCATGTTCCGCATCAATAAATGCAGCCATACCACCTTGCTTTTGTGCTTCAGCAATAATGTGAAGTGTCAAAGTAGTTTTACCAGAAGATTCCGGACCGTAGATCTCAATGATACGACCTTTAGGAATACCACCTACACCTAATGCTAAATCAAGACCTAATGAACCAGTTGAGATTACAGGAACCTCTTCTACATTATCATCAGTCATTTTCATTACAGCTCCTTTACCGAACTGTTTTTCCAATTTAGCAATAGTAGTTTCTAATGCTTTTAACTTTTCTGTGCTTTGCCCTTTATCCGCAGCCATGATAAAATATTTTATAGTGTGTATGTTTTTTTACTGTTATATCAACCAGGAAGTATCCCTTTTTGTTGATAATACAAACTTAGGGGAGTAGAACGTATTCTAGATACGTTCATCGAAAATTTGAAAATTATTTTCGATGTTTTTTTAAACAAATCATTAAAAGTCTCAAAAATGAAACGTTTAACGATTAATATTTAATCAAATGTAAAACATAAAAATTTAAAATGCTAACAAAGAGTAAATTAATAACATTTAATTGATAAATAATTAATCAATGATCAAATAATAAGAATAAATTATATACAAAAAATAGAGAAGTGCTCATTTTCTTAGAGTTACTTCATCTTAAATTCTTTCTTACTTCAGATCTACTTATGTACATTTGTAACATCACAAGAAAACTTTATACAGCATATGAACAAACCACATGATCTTATATCATTAATTGGTAATACTCCTTTAGTTAAAGTCAATGCTATAGATACTGGCAAGTGCGAGTTATATCTAAAACTAGAAAATCAAAACCCGGGTGGTTCTATCAAAGACCGTATTGCTTTGAGCATGATCGAAAATGCTGAGAAAGATGGAACGATAAAACCTGGAGATACTATTATTGAAGCTACTGCTGGTAATACAGGATTAGGACTAGCTTTAATTGCTATTCTCAAAGGATATAAACTGATTCTAGTAATGCCTGACAAAATGAGTAAGGAAAAAGTAGCTCATTTAAAAGCAATGGGAGTACAGGTGTTAATGACAAGATCTGATGTGGGTAAAGGACATCCTGAATATTATCAGGACATGGCTTTAAGAATTTCAAAAGAAAAAGGTTATCACTTTATTAATCAGTTTTCAAATCAGTACAATTCTTTAGCACATGAATTAACTACAGCGCCAGAAATTTACGAACAAATGGGGCAAGATGTAGATGCTGTAGTAGCTGGTGTAGGATCTTCGGGTACTATTTCTGGTATGGCTGCCTACTTTAAAAAAGTAAGTCCAGAAACAGATTTAGTTTTAGCAGATCCTGAGGGTTCTATATTAAAGGACTATATCGATACAGGAAAATTTGGAGAAGCAGGTTCTTGGTATGTGGAAGGAATTGGTGAAGACTTTATTCCAGACATTGCTGATTTCTCTCAGACAAGAACAGCCTATTCTATTACAGATAAAGAGAGTTTTGTTACTGCAAGAGAAGTGTTATTAAAAGAAGGTATCCTAGCAGGTTCTTCTTCTGGTACATTGATCGCTGCAGCTTTAAAATATTGTCGAGAACAAACAGAACCAAAACGAGTAGTGACGTTTGTTTGCGATAGTGGCAATAAATATTTCTCAAAACTATTTAATGATCATTGGATGAAAGAGAAAGGGTTTATCGAAAAAGAGGTATTCGGAGATCTTCGTGATTTGATCTCTAATTATTATTCGCAGGGTGATGTAGTCACTGCAAGTATCGAAGACACATTATTAGATGCTTACAAAAAAATGAAAATGTACGATATCTCTCAGCTTCCAATTATGGATGGAGATGAAATCTTAGGGATTATCGACGAATCAGATATTTTATTTAGTGTGTATGAAGACGAAACGGCATTTGAACGTTTTGCTGCTGAACACATGACTTCCAACCTTGTTGTTGTACAAGTATCAGATAGTATCGACCGATTGATGGAAATCTTTAGAGACGGTATGGTGGCAATCTTAATGAACGATAAAAAGTTTGTTGGTTTAATCACAAAAATTGATGTCTTAAATCATCTAAGAGAACAAACAGCCAACGACAAAGGAAAAGGATAGATCATCAACTTTGATACATCAAAAGGATAATAGGAAAATCACTTCTTATTATCCTTTTTTTATGGATTAAATTCATTTCATAACTATTAAATCTCATCCGTATCCTAACAAAAATCAATAACAACCTCCACATCTATTCTAAGGAAATAGTGATGTTACATCGGTATTCATATTGATTTCATCACTGCTTAATAAACAGTCATACTTTACTTAACATACCTACTTTACCCAAATACACTCTATACATTGTTTATTACTAAACAAAAAACACAATTGATTACAATGACCAATAGAAGATGTTCCAGAAAAGAGACATGTCATCTAATTTTAATATTGAAGAAGAAAAAGGATTAACAGCACCGTAATATTCAACGACTACTTTTGCACCCGAAAATTAAAACCAATTAAAAAATCATCTCAGAAAACTAAATCAATTATGCGACTTTATTTACACTACTCATTGTCGGCAATTTGTTTTTTTCTATTGATATCAGAAAGTTTCGCCCAACACACCGATCTCTACGGTAAAGTGATTGGTCCTGATGGCGATCCACTTCCATACGCTCAAGTAAATGTTATGGAAACTACATTTGCGAGTATCACAGATATGGATGGTAACTTTCATATCAATAATATTCCTTCTGGTCATTATTCGATTGCTACTACTTATTTAGGATATAACACAGACCTAATTAATGTGACACTAATAGATGGTGAGCCTTTTAAATTGACTATCAAAATGAATACTGATGTTACTGAATTAGATGGAGTAACTGTTTATGGTGAGTTTACTAAGGGGCAAGCGAAATCATTAAACGAGCAGAAAAATGCGGTCAGTATCAAGAACATTGTTTCTTCAGAACAATTCTCAACTATGCCCGATAGAAACGGAGCTGAAGCCTTACAACGTATTCCAGGTATCTCGATCGTAAGAAATAGAGGAGAAGGACAAAATATTCAGATCAGAGGAATGGCTTCTGAATACAATCAGGTGCAAATGAACGGAACTCCAATGCCCGGTGGAGAAGACAGTAGAGGTGCAGCACTAGATTTTATGTCTGCTGATATTATGGAATCTATTGAAGTAAAGAAAACATTAACACCGGATATGGATGGTGGAGCTATCGGCGGTGCGGTGAATTTTACTTTAAAAGATGCTCCTTCTGAATTTACCTTAAGAGCGATTACATCGGGAGGTAAAAACTTTCATGCAGATCCTTTCAACGATGGTTGGGGTTTAGGTCAACAAAATCATAGTTTATATGTAGGTAATCGTTTCTTCAATGATAAGCTAGGAATATATGCAACTGGTAGCTATTACCTTACCAATAGAGGAACTGTTTTAGAAGAATATACCCTCAATGATGATGATCAGCTAACCAGAAAAAGATGGAATGATTATGATGTAAGAAGAGAGCGTTATGGATATAATGTTGGTATGGATTACCAATTCAATGATAATCATATCATCAGAGCCTCTTATAATTCTAACTTCTTTAACGATGACAGAAGAAGAGGAAGAACTAACTTCAACTACAAATATGATCTAGATACTCCTGATGCACCTATTTCTTCATTTACAGAAGATAGAGAAACCCAAACAAGAGCAAAAAGAACCATGACAGATATGTTTGGTTTAGGTGGCGAACACCGCTTTAAAAGTGGCTTAAAATTAGATTATAAAGCAACCAGAATTAAAACGGTGATCGATGAACCGGACGGTACCCAATATTACTTTAGTAGAAAGCTAGGTACTTCTCACTTTGATACGATGAGTCCTTGGGATATTGATGGAACAATGGCATTAGAACCTAACAATCCATTAGAAATGAATAAACCAGTTAGATTGGATACTAAAGAGAATACTGAACTGGATCACTCGTTTACTGTGAATGCATCTCAGCCTATTCGTTTATTTGGAGAGACTTCTACTATTTCTGCAGGATATAAATTCTGGCATAAAGATAAAGTCAACAATGCCCAGAGGTTTATGATGGAAAATACATCACCTATTTACTTAGCACCAGGACAATTCTACAGAAGAGATTTAAGATTTACAGATGCAGAATTCAGTACCCTGCTATTAGGTGATCCTCAAGAAAATTATGAAGTCAAAAATCAAAACTATCAAGCAGATGAAATTATCAATTCAGGATACTTGATGGGAGATATTCAATGGACATCAAAATTTAATACTTTAATCGGTGCAAGAATCGAAGCAACAAGAAACAGCTATGAGTTTCATGAATACGATGAAGACAATGGTCAATACTTAAGAACGCTTTCTGATAATTCTTCCTACATTAATGTACTACCATCTATCAATGCTGTCTACCGAATCAATGAAAGAAATATGATTAAGGCAGCCATTGCACAAGGATTAAGTAGACCATCATTTACTTCTTTAATTCCAAGAGAAGTGATCGATGATGAAAACTTTACAAAGCGTTTATCCAATCCTGATCTTCAACCAGCAGTCTCTACCAATTTTGATTTAATCTTCGAAAGATACACTAACAATATGGGTTACTTTACAGTGGGTGTTTTTGCGAAGTTCCTAGAAAATCAAATCTATACTTCTAAGAATTTTGTTGAAGAGAATGGTCAGGTATGGGAAATTACTAAACCTGAAAATGGAGAAAGCTCACACCTTTATGGATTTGAAGTGGCCTACAATAAAAACCTAAGAGACTTAAATATTCCTATGTTGAAATGGGTAAACGTAATGGCAAACTATACTTATACTCTTTCTGAACAAGAACTGGAAGATGGTAGAAAAGTAGTGATGGGTAATAGCCCTAGAGATATGGCCAATGTTATTCTAACCTACGATAACCCTAAAAATGGATTTATGATTGCTATTGCGGGTAACTACAGAGGTCCATTATTGATTGATGTAGCAGATAGAGAAGATCGAGATGTTTATTTCACCTCACAGTTCCATTTAGATATTTCTGCCAGCTACAAAGTCAACCAACAATTTAGTGTATTTACACAGATGAATAACCTGACCAATCAGATGGAAATAGAAACATATGGAAATCCTTCATATGATCACTTATTACATCAAACAGAACAATACGGTCCAACAGTTACAGTAGGTTTAAAATTCGAATTATAATGAAAAGGTTATATATCACTTTCGTTCTTGGTCTTTTGTTCTTTAGTGTAAAAGCTCAAGAAGAAACTAAAAAATATGATGCTCCACATGCCCGTCAGGCCGTGGCTGCTACAGACGAATTCTTCTTTGTTGTTGACAATAATGTTATTGTAAAAAGAGACATTGTAGATGGAAAGGAGATCAAAAGGTGGGAAGATAAGCGTTTGAAACATCTCAATAGTGCATATATCCAAAATGATACGCTGTTTTGTGCTCATTCTAATTATCCATCTATTCCAATGCATTCTTCTATAGAAATGTGGGATATCAATACATTAGAACATATCGGGTCGCATAGTTTTGGTATTGATATAGGATCTTGTACTTGGATTGTTCAACATGAGCAACATTGGTATGTCATGTTTGTTCATTATGCCAATGAAGGAAAGATGCAAAAAAATAGAGATGTGTCATGGTCTCAACTAATAAAATATGATCTCAATTGGAACAGAAAAGAAGGCTGGGTTCTTCCTAAAGAATTGATAGAAAAAGTATCTCCATACAGCATATCTGGAGGAATCATTTTAGAGGATAATTCACTACTCTGTACGCATCATCACTTTAAAGAATTATATAAACTTCAGTTTCCAAAAATGGGATCCACCCTTGTATGGGAAGAAACAATTCCAACAGAAATTAGAGGACAAGGAATTGCTTTAGATCCAAATGGAAATCTATGGGGAATAGATAAGAAAAGTAGGGAAGTGATAAAAGAAAAACTGATCACTGTAAGTAAGTAGTAGTTACTCAGATAAAGATAGATTTAGTAAAAGAGTATTGGGTATGAACATTTCATATCTAATACTCTTTTAGTTTTGCATAAAGATGCTCATCATAAATCACATCATTTTTTACGATAGCTCTTCTGTGAATTCCTTCTAATTGAAACCCATTTTTCTCAAGTGCTTTCATAGATCCTTTGTTGTAATCGAATACGCCTGCAAAAATCCTTTCTAACTGTAAGGTCTCGAAACCATATTGCGTTACTTGTTCGATTGCTTCAGTAATAATTCCTTTGTTCCAATATTTTTCTCCAATCCAATAACCAATTTCAGCATTAAGTCGGTGAATATCTTCTAATCGAATTAATCCGATGACACCACAAAAATCTCCGTTATAAGTAATGGCAAAAGTATTTTGTTGTTCTTCTTTGTGGGTTAAATCAATAAAAAAGTCAGCATCAGATAATGAATAAGGATACGGAATTCTATCTCTTAAATTATCGAGTATTTTCCTATTATTGATCAACTCTACAATTATGGTTCTGTCTTCTTTTTGAAGTTTTCTTAATGATATCATCGTATAAAATTAAAAAATATATTAGTGAAAATAGGGGTAAATAATCATTGACGGGTCTTGAATATGAAAACTAGAAATCATGTTCATCAAACTTAACATCAATCAATGAAACGTCTAACGCTATTATTTTTTATACTTCTGTTAAACCAAACATCTTTCGGACAAACATTTTCCATTCAAGGTAAAGTAATTGATAAAGTCAGCCAACAACCTATTATTGGAGCCGCTATACAGATAGAAGATTCTTCTCCAGTTGTTGGAGGAATCACCGATGAAGAAGGGGTATTTGTGATCAGTAATCTTAAGTTGGGTCGATATACTATTTTGATTCAATCCATTGGGTATAAAAATATCAGACAAACTGAAGTATTGGTTTCGGGTGAAGGTAAGAACCAGATCAATTTCGAGATGGAAGAGCAAGTAACAACACTTGATAATATTACGATTTCAGCAACAAACGATAAAGATGCATCCAATGTCATGTCGGTAGTCAGTAATAGATCATTTACTATTGAAGAATCCAATCGTTTTGCTGGTGGTTTAAGTGATCCATCCAGAGTAGCTTATAATTTTGCCGGAGTTACATTTTCGGCTCCTCAAGATAATGGTGTGGTCATTCGAGGCAACTCTCCAACTTCTGTACTTTGGAGGGTCAATGATATTGATGTATCAGGGGCTGCTCACTTCGGTGGTGGTAACTTAGCTGGAGCAGGACTTATTTCTATTTATAGTGCAAATGTATTGAGAGGAACAGATTTTTTTACTGGTGCTTTTCCTTCTGAATATTCGAATTCCACTTCTGGAGTTTTTGATATCAACTTTAGAAAAGGAAATACAGAAGAACATCATCATTCGGTGCAATTGGGTATTCTTGGTGTAGACTTAGCTTCAGAAGGACCTATTAATAAAGAAAAGGGATCTTCTTACCTCATCAACTATAGACATGGCTTTATTGGATACATTGGTAAACTATCAGGAGGTACTGCTCCCAATTTTCAGGATCTATCGTTCAACCTTTCCTTTCCATCAAAAAATAAAGGTCAACTGAATATTTGGGGTATAGGAGGATTAAGTGATATCGAAACTCCGTATAAAAAATATGTACATGAAGTAGACGATGAGGACCCGACAGATATCAAATTAAAATACAGAGAGTATGACCAAGACTTTTTAGATAAAGATATTGATTTTGGTATGGGTGCTTTAGGAGCCAATTATTTATTACCACTTGGATCTTCCAGTGTTTTATCCACAAGTGTAGGCGTCACTACCAATCTGTATAAAAACAATACACTATATTTCGAGCAAGATGCTGATACTTTAAACACAGGTATTTTACATCCTCATGAACAACAGCAAAACATTGAAAGTAAGGTTACTTTTGCTTCCACTTTTACTACCAATATTACTAACAGGCTAATCAATAAAACAGGTATTCGAACTGATGTCATTCAATCGGATGGATATGCTTACAAAGTAGATACGCTGATGGGAGATTTAAAAAATCGATACGAAGGTAATCTACAAGCTTATAATGCAAATGCATTTACTCAGTTCAAGTATCAATTGTTTCATAATGTAAGTGTCAACGCAGGTGTTGCTGTCACTAAGTTTGAACTCGTCGATGAAGTATCACTAGAGCCTAGGTTTGGTATTCAATACAATCCTTCTGAAAATATCACATTAGGTGCTGCGTATGGTAGACACAGTAAAAGGGAAGAATTAAAAGTATACTCTTTTATCAATCCCAATACCCAAAAAGTCAATGATATGAAATTATCTAAATCGGATCATTATGTGGGTAGTGTAAAAATCAACCTATCAAAAAATATTCGATTAACTACGGAAGTGTATTATCAAGAATTATTTGATGTTCCAGTATTGCAAGGTACTTCTTATTCTTTTGCCAATTATACGACAATGTGGGAAGCAAATGCACCTATTGTAAATACAGGCACAGGTATCAATAAAGGTATTGATATTACATTAGAGAGATCTATGGTCAATGGGTATTATTATATGCTGACAGGCTCTTTGTATGATTCTAAATATACCGATGACCTTGGAGTAACTAGAAATACATTGTTCAATAGAAACTATATGGCCACTATTACCGCTGGAAAAGAGTTTGTTGTTAAAGGGAAAAACTTATTGGGAGTGAATATCAACGCGACCTATTTAGGAGGAATACCTTTGACGCCTTATGATGAGGCAGCTTCTCACCAACAACAAAAAGTGGTATACAAAGAAAACGAATTGTATACAGTAAAAGGTCAGGATGAGATATGGATGAACTTTGGTATCACTTATAAAATTCCAAAGAAGAAAACCATTAGAACTTGGGGATTGGATATGCAAAATGCATTGCTAACAGAACAAATGAATGGTTATAAATACAACCATCATAAACAAACGATAGATGAGGATAAGGTCTTTTTCATTATGCCAAATTTCTATTACAGAGTAGCCTTTTAAACAAAAGAGGTAGTAAAGAATATAAGCTCTTTACTACCTCTTTTTTCTAGAACAACGATTTATAATTGTCTTTTAGATAATCCATGTAAGCATGGAAATCACCATTGAATTCATTATCAAACTGCTCCTTAAATTCATTTTGTTTTTCTCTGTAGCGCTTGTAACTCATAAAGAAAGTATTGTTGGGAGTGAAATCATTAAAGTAATTACAATAACGATAATTGGCGAAATCTAAATCTTGAATCCCTGCTTTTATTTCTTCTATTTTTTTATTCTTAGCTTCCTGTTTTTCTTCCACTGACATCTCCTCTGTAAATGAGTTATATAAATCGTCTAACTCATTACTACCTTTCAAAATATATTCAGAAAATGTCTTTCTATCATCTTTCCTAGAAATATAATGGATGTATTCGTCTGAGGTTTTTCCGTATTTATAAATTAGGAAGCGTTTTGCTCCTTCATCTCCAACAAAATCGGCTAGATTTTCGTTAAAAGAAATTGAACTCATGGCATAGAGTGTTCCATGTGTCAACTCATGAATGATTAAATGAGCCAAACTACCTGTATTTCTATTGAGCATACTACTAAGTATGGGATCATTTAAAATACCCAATGTAGACCATGCTGCCACTTCACCTACTTCTGCATCGTACCCTTCTTTTCTAAGAGCATCTCTTGATTGTTTTGCTAAATCGATATCAAAAAAGCCTTTGTATGAAAATGTTCCGAAAATAGGAAAAGACCACTTTTTAGCTTCCAATTTAAAAGGATCACAAGCCGTTACTGTCCATAGAATTGGCTTTCCTTTTTGATCATACATTTTGGTATAGCTTTCAGATTCGTCCAAACCAAGAGAGTCAATGGTAAATTGTCGAATTTCCTGGATCAAAAGTATCTTATCTTTTTGTTGTTGAGAAAATGATGGATTGTCTAAATATTCCTGTAAAGGTTTAGCATTAAAAATGATATCCAATTGCCCTGCCCCTTGACGAATACCATAAACAGTTTCTTCATGATAGTATCCCAAGAAAACCAACACGGCAAAAAGTAAAAATAAAAGGGAACGCTTTAACCAAGTTTTCCAAGAATGCATATTGTTTATTTCTATAAAGTTTAGTGGATAAAATTACAATGAATTTCCTTTCGACGAAATATTTTTCAAATCCTTATATCTAATATATCTGTAGAATATCGCTTCGTCTTTATTTAGGAAAACCGATACAATACCTTGTTTTATCCTATTTATACTTTTGTATATTTGAATATCGATTCACTTAAATATCGATGTTTATACTACCATAAATAGATACAAATGACTATCAAAACGAATTTTTTAGAAGAATCAATTGTCTCATCATTGCACATTTCAGAAGACGAATTAAATGCAGAGAAGTTTCCAGAATTATCTTTGGTTAAGGTAATATTGGCAGTTTTTGAAAAAGAAAAACAATTGAGTTGTTCTCTTGCTCATACGCACAAAGTAAAACTTTTATATCCTATGGAAAGATATATCAACCAAGGGCTGAAAGTAAAAATTGATTGGAAGGCGTATTCATCACAACATTTTAATGTAACAGCAACGATCAATAAAAGAGATAAAGCACTTTTCAAATTCAATGGAACACTTGCTGTAAATCATAATTAAAATAAGATAAAGCATTCTTTAAAGTAAAAATTGAAACTTTGGGAATGCTTTTTTATTTTAGAGGGTTAACATATTAAATAATCATCACTCAATACATAACTCTCTAATATACTATGCGAAGACTGGGCATAGCTTTTTTGCTGTTATTCTTTATTCTTATCGTTTGGGTACAATCGTGGCTGTTTATTCCTACTCCAAAAATTAATAATACAGACATTACTCAATATCCTGTTGATACATTGGATGAACAACATCTAATGCTTCATAAAAACTTCATCAATAAAAATGAAGGTGGACTTTGGGAGTTATATACCGAAGGTTCCCCATTTGACATTGGATATAGTACTGGAGTTTTAGCCAAAGAACTCTTGGATCGTCATGAAGAAGCCTACATTAAGAAGATTACTGAAAAATCTCCAATAAAAAATAAGTATGCGATTCGGGCAATAAAATCGATGTACAACCGACATCTTGATAATAGAATTTTACCTGAATACTGTGAAGAAATGTATGGATTATCGAAAAGTGCTAATCCTAAATACAATGCTTATGGTTCAGCATATCAACGTATTTTAAACTATCACAGTTTATACGACATCGAAAGAAATTTTGATGAAGTAGAAGTAAACAGTTCTATTGGCTTTGTACTCACAGGCAACAAAACTTATGAGAGTAATATTCTAGTAGGGAGGAATTTTGAATTTGAAGTTCATCCAGATTTTCAGAAGGAGAAGCTCATACACTTCGTAAAACCTCTAGAAGGATTTAAGTTCGCGTCTATTACTTGGGGTGGATTTGTGGGTACTGTATCGGGTATGAATGAAATGGGATTAACAGTAAGTACAAATCCTGTAGAATCTGATATTCCGACAAAAGCCACCATGCCTATGTCTCTGATTACAAGAGAAATTTTACAATATGCCATGACGGTAGAAGAAGCATTCAATATCGCTCTAACTAAAGAGGCCTATGTTTCTGAAACTATCCTTGTTGCCTCAGCCTTTGATAGCACTGCTATTATCATCGAAAAAACGCCAGATGGAATAGATTCTATTCAGATGAGAACCAATGAACTCATCGCTACCAACCACCTTCAAACAGAAAAATTGAGAGAAAATAGAGTCTATGATCCTACATATGCTTCTTATTATAAATCCATCCGTATTCAGGAATTAATCAACAACAAAGAAAAGTTTACTGTTCCGGATATCGCATCAATACTAAGAGATACAAAAGGATTTGAGAATACAACAATAGGGTTGGGTAATAAAAAATCGATTAATTCATTGAACCTTCATCACTCCGTTATTTTTAAACCAAACACCAGAGAAATGTGGGTCTCTGCAGATCATCGACAACTCGATCAGTTTATCTGCTATAATCTAGATTCTGTATTTATTGAAGCTTATAACTATCCTCCAAAACCAACATTAGCTTCCAGTAATAAATACATTCCTAGGGATCATATTAAAGATTCACAAGAATATAGAAACTATCAATCGTTTCAGACCTTTGCCCAACTTATTGAAGACTGGACGCCAGATCTTCCTAGGTTTCAAGACAAAGAACTTTTACATTTTAGAAGGTTAAATCCAGACTCGTATTTAACCTATGAGCTATTAGGTGATTATTTTGCTAAGATGAATGATTGGGATATGGCTCAAGTGTATTATAAAATAGCTCTAGATAAAGAGGTGAGTACTTTCGAAAAAAGAAAAGCCATCGAAAATAAATATTTAATGGTGAGTAAATAAAAAGGCATCAATACTCTTTAGAATAATTGATGCCTCATATGGCAGGCTGATTAGACCTGCCTGTTGATTACGGATTGTAGGAATATACGAATAATATTCACTTACATATTATTTCATACAGTATCGTTTACATTTTAGTTTAATTTGAAATAGATAGGAATAACCATTCTCTGGCGAACTACTCGACCTCTTTGTCTTGCCGGTTGCCATGCTGGAGATTCTTTCAATACACGGATGGCTTCTTCATCACATCCTCCACCGATGCCTCTAGAGACTCTGATATCTGTTAAAGTACCATCTCTTTCAACAATGAATTCTACAAATACTTTTCCTTCGATATGCATTTGCTTTGCCATTCTTGGATACTTTAATTTTTTACCAAGGAATTTATAGAACTTCCCTAAACCTCCTTTAAATTCAGCAGTCTGCTCAACAATAATTAAAGGTTCATCACTAACCTCTTCGTCAGGTGACAGATCATCCTCAATAGGTTCATCAGGAATCTCAGCATCAGGATCAAATTCATTATTATCAAAAATGATATCTTCAATAGTAGGATCATCGGTTACTTCGATTTTATCGGGTATTACTCTTGGTCTAGGTTGAGGTTTCGGCTTTATGATTTCAATCGTCAATACAGAATCATAATGCTCGTTACCAATTACTCTATCAATATTCTCGGGAGTAATTAAAGCCTTATTGATCACTGGATATTCAAATGCCGCTAAAACAGTTAACATGGCAATAGATAATCCCAATAATCTAAAAAAGCCGGTATACCTATTAAGATTAACATCATCGTACTTCTTTACTAAATGATGTTGATTTGAAGTAGAAGAAGAGCTTTTCTTCTTAACGATCCTTCGGAAGAGCTGCACCAAAGAGATTAACAATGCCAGAAATAGAAGTACAATACCTCCTGGCCCAATAGTGTTTAAAAATTCATTCATAGACATTGGTGTTTAACGAGCATGCAAAAACATGCCCTCTATGTGAACAGATTTGATTAAAAAGAGGCCTCTTTGGTAATCTCAATGTAGAAAGATATTGGTAAGAATGTAAATGAGTTAATCCAACTTAACACAGTATACTAAAATGTTTACATTGATTAACAGTAAAAAGTATAAAAAACTAAAATGGAGTTAAAATAAATACTGGTAGTAATCAAAACATCAATAATTAATATCAAACATCAACAATTAGATAGAATATAATACTACATTTTTGTAAACATTCAGTTTATTATTTGTTCACATAAATGAAATATTCATCTAATCTCTAGGTAGTGTACACAATTTTTTCAACTGCTCTGTATACTTTCCCTGCCCAATGTTTGCAGAAAGTGTCAGTTCTAATTCTGGATAAATTAAAGTTCTTGTCGCCACAGATGGATAATACACCAATTTTAGAGAAATAGTATCTGAAGCTTTTTCAATTCTTCCTCTTCTGTTTAAAGATGATGTTTCTCCAAAAGGAATACTGACTGAAGAAGAGACAAATCCAATATGGTCAAAAGAGTTATTAGAATAATAAGGAGTCCATCCACCACCAATCTGTATAATTGACATTCTAAATTCTGTAGATAAAAATATTCTCTGGGTATTTCCATTCCATGTATAACCTGCAGTAGATACCCATCCAAAAGCATTGTGAGGATTATTAATAATATACTGTCCGTAGGTATTAATCAATGGATATGAATTATGAAATAAACTTTCTGAACTAGAAGTAATAATATGTTGAAGGTGTAATGCTGAAAAACTTACAACCCAATGCTCATGAGTGAAAAAGCTCAAACCAATACCAATATCTAATTTTCCCTCTTGCTGATTATTTAATGCATACGATGGTGCATTTCCAATCGTATTTGAAGTAGTACTTAGCTGACTACTATACACTCCAATATTATTACCTAATGCATATTGTTCGTATCCTAATGAAATACCCATCGAAAAAGCTTTTTCTCGATCTCTAAAAATCATTGAAAATGGCAAAGAGACATTTCTATAGGTTACTGTTCCGTTTTCCGAAATATCATTAGACAATGGGTAAACAATTTGATGATAATTGATACCTGCTCCTAAACCATTCTCGTTCTTCATCATCCAACCTAATTCTCCACCAGCATCTACATAGTCAATTCCATCTTTTGCAAAGCCATAGCGAAATGCAGCAGTACCCTTATTGATAGATGTTCCTGCTAAGGCAGGGTTTTGAGCAGAGTTTAACCAAAATGGAGTACCCGTTGGTAAATCTTGTGATACACCAATATACGAGTACATCACAAAAGTAAACATGAAAATAAATCGTAAAGTCATAGTAGTAGTTAGATCTCTTAAGGAGTAATGATAAATGATGATTGAAAGTTTTCTGCATATCCATCATCATATAATAATGAAAACTGTGCAGTATAAAAGGTCTCGGTAAATTCTTCATTGTCTCCAAAAACAAAGTTGATATCATTGGACTCATACACTTGTTTCTGATTCGCAGCAAAGATTCTAACATTACATTGATAAATACCTACATTCTCTCGGATCTTTAACTTAAACACATTGTCTTCTCCAAAAGAAGACCTTACTGATACTGCTGTAGGTACCTTTACTCTCGGAAAATACGGAACCTGTACATGATCTAAAGTATCTTTAAACCCATTACAATTTTCAGCTTCTTCAGCATCTGTGGCAATAAGTATCACACTATATTTTTTGAAAGGAGAAGTGACTCCTTTATCAAAATTAGAAGTAGCAAAAGTATAGACCAACTCTTCTTCGCTGGGGAGTAATACTTCATCTATCTTCACATCATTTTCATAAATTTCCCAAAGGTGATTTCCAGTATTAATAGAAGAATCTGCATTAAAAGTCACTTCGCCATATACTTCATCAGAAGGAGAATAACTTGAAGAAATTGTAGCCTGAGGCAATGGACTTACAAATGATATTTCTTGCACCCACTGACTTTCTAAACAAGAACTATTTCTTGAAGATTCCAGATACATTTTAAAATAAAGTGTATCCGTTGCAGGTCTGTCAATAAGAAGGTTTGATAGAGTACCAATATTGTTATCTATCGTTAGAGATTGTTCTCTGAAAAATTTATCATCTACATAAATTCTGACCACCTCTTTATCTGTAACGTCTCCTTCTGTTTTGAAACTGATACTTAACAGAGAACAATCATATGATAAATTGATATCGTAAACTGTTCTTTTTACTAACCCAAAAACATCTATATCAATAGTGTTAGAAGATACTATTGCTGATGAGTTAATCATCTCAATAGCTAGTGTATGTATTTTTACTGTAACTTCATCGTTCACTAAAACTCCTAATTTGGTTTCTGTAGAACTGATATATACAGTATCGATAATACTTCCCAATTCTTCGTATCCAGTAATAGAATGAAAGCTTTCATCTGCACTATGAGTGATCGTAATGACAATTGGTACCGAAGGAATATCGTTAATGCAAAATGCTTCTATATCTGCAGTGAGATCGAAAGCAGAAGACTTGAATGGCAGACAAATAAGAAAAAGTAAAAAGTAGATAATTTTCATATATCAATAAATAGATACCTTTTGTTTAGATAAGGTATTTGTATAATAAGATAATCATTTCGAGGTTAACAATTAAGCTTCTAAAAAAATAGTACCATAAAAAAGGTATTCCATTTAGAAATACCTTTTTTCACTTAAAAACAGTTTTTATTTAAATCATTAAGAATGAAATATCCTTTTATTCTTTTGATGGTAGAATCTGACCAATAGCTTCACCAAACCCAATTCTCAGTCCATCTTTCTCACACCAACCTTTCAAAATCAATGTATCATAATCTTCGATAAAGGTTCGCTCTGATCCATCCGACATGGTTAAAGGTTCAGTTCCGTTCCATGTAAGTTCTAATAAAGAACCAAATGAATCCTTTGTGGGTCCAGAAATAGTACCTGAAGCATACATATCTCCAACATTAATATTACACCCATTTACTGTCTGATGAGCTAATTGTTGACTCATACTCCAGTACAAGTATTTAAAATTGGATTGAGCAATTACTTTAGGAGCTATTCCTTTAGGTTGCATACTTACTTCCAATTGAATATCAAATGCTCTCGCTCCGGTTGTTTGTAAATAGGATAGAGGAGTTGGATCTTGTGATGGACCTTCTATTCTAAATGGTTCTAGAGCATCCATAGTTACAATCCATGGAGAAACCGTAGAACCAAAGTTCTTTCCTAAAAATGGTCCTAATGGAACATATTCCCATTTTTGAATATCTCTAGCTGACCAATCATTGAATAATAACATTCCAAAGATATAGTCTTCTGCTTTTTCTGCTTCTACAACATCTCCTAAACTTGTTGATTTACCGATTACAAATCCCATTTCTAATTCGATATCCATTCTAGACGATGGGCCATAAACTGGTTGTTCAGCGTTAGGAGGCATCTTTTGTCCTTTTGGTCGATGTATAGAAGTTCCAGAAACTACAATAGATGAAGAACGACCATGGTATCCAATCGGCATTTGTGTCCAGTTTGGCATCAAGGCATTGTCTTTTCCTCTAAACATTGTTCCTACATTGGTCGCATGTTCTTTAGAAGAATAGAAATCTGTGTAGTCTCCAATCTGGATTGGTAAATGTAAAGTAGCATCTTTTTGTTGTACTAATACAGCTTCAGAAATTGATGTATTTCCTTCAGATAAAAGATCAAAAAGTTGATGTCTTACTTGAGTATGAACTTCTTTACCAAGAGCAATAAAATCATTTAAAGTAGAGGAAGAAAAAACAGTATTTAAATCCTCATGGATAGACTTGAAATGAGAAGTAATCTTTTCCAAATCAACAATTTGATGACCAATTGCTACCCCTGCTCTTCTGTTGGGATTGTCTTTGGTTGAAAAAATACCAAAAGGTAAATTCTGAAGCGTAAAATCAGAGTTCTCAGGAATAGCTACCCAAGATATAGCGTTTTTGTTATGTGTTTTGTCTAGCATTTTGCTACTAGTTTATGCGTGTTTATCAATAAGTTAGTGATGTATTTTTTTGCATATTATCAAGAATTTCTACTAATTGATATTATTCTATAACACATGCAAAAGAAGATAAAGAATAGAGTATAACTAAAGATGATCAATAGTTATCATCAAATTCTTTTGTAATATAATCATCACTATTTATATCACCTATGGAAACAGAAATTATTCAAAGTGATTATAATTTGAAAAATGTTGAAGATATATTCATTCATTTAAAAAATAATATCAGCAACACCAAAAAGACTACTGCTAAAGAAAGAATTAAAAAGCTTTCTCAATTAGAAAAATATATATTAGATCATCGTCCTAAAATACAAGAGGCGATCTATAAAGACTTTAAGAAAAATCCTATTGAAGTCGATACCACAGAGATACTAAGTACTGTTGGACTCATTCGTCATGCAAAGAAAAATTTAAAAGCATGGATGAAACCTAAAAGAGTAGGTACTCCATTAAGTATGCTAGGTACGGGATCTAAAATTATCTACGAGCCCAAAGGAGTTGTATTAATTATTTCTCCTTGGAATTATCCGTTTTATCTCGCCATTTCTCCTTTAATTTATGCTATCTCGGCCGGAAATACTGTAGCTATAAAGCCATCAGAAATTTCATCTCATACTTCTAATTTCTTAGAAAAAATGATTGATGATCTGTATCCCGATAATGAAGTAAAGGTAGTATTGGGAGGTGTTGAAACTTCTACTAAACTATTAGAGCAGAAGTTCAATCATATCTTCTTTACTGGTAGTCCTCAAATAGGTAAAGTTGTGATGTCCGCTGCTGCAAAACATCTTACTTCCGTTACACTTGAACTTGGAGGAAAATCTCCTACTGTCATTATGGAAGATACGGACTTAAAGGATGCTGCAGATAAAATTACATGGGGTAAATTTATCAATGTTGGTCAGACTTGTGTCGCTCCGGATTATGTTCTAATACATAAAAATAAGGTACAGGAGTTTGTTGATCAGATGCAAAATACTATCAATGAATTTTACTCTCCTGATGGTGAGGTCATCAAACATTCTAAAGATTATTGTAGAATTATCTCAATCAAACATTTCTATCGTTTAAAGGAAATGATAGAAGATGCTGCAGAAAAAGGAGCAACAGTGATTATGAATGGTGAGTTTGATCCTGAAGAAAGATATATTCCTCCAACGTTAATCACTAATGTGACAGAAGAAATGATCGTAATGCAAGAAGAGATATTCGGACCAATTCTTCCTATAAAAACGTACTCAGATATTCAAGAAGCGTATGACTATATCAATAGTAAAGAAAAACCTTTAGCACTGTATGCCTTTGGAAATAAAAAGAAGGAGCTTCAAAAAGTGATAAAGAATACTTCTGCAGGAGGAACTTGTATTAACGAAGTAATTGTGCATATCAACAATCCTGATTTACCTTTTGGTGGAGTAAACAACAGTGGTATTGGTAAATCACATGGAAAGTTTGGATTCATAGGCTTCTCTAATGAAAGAGCAATCCTAAAAAATAGAGTAGGGATGACAGGAATAAAACCTATCTATCCTCCATATGGTAAACTTGCCAGTAAATTAACCGACTTTATTATCAAGAATTTTTAATAAGAAAAGGCCTTGCATCTGTATCGATGTAAGGCCTTTTCTTTTGTTATATTTCACAACTCAATGCTATCGAAGAAACTTATGTCTTGCGATAGTTCCATCAGTATATTTTTTCACTTCATCCATCCATATTTTTGCTTGTTCATCTTCAGATAAACATTGACTTTTATGAACGATGTTGACATTTCCAGAACTATAAACATCAAATACTGCAATCGCTCCACAATACTGAACCAATACGTATCTAGTTTTATTCTGATATTCATCTCTAAATGATAAATCTGGATCTAGCTTGCCCAATAGTCCTTGACTCTCAAGGTATGTTTCTACTTTCTCATCAATCAAATTCACATACTTATCAGTTTGTGCAAATGTTGATAATGAAACAACAATAAACGAAAATATTAGAAGTAGCTTTTTCATGAGATAATGTATTTAAGATAGATTGATAGATTTAATATGCTTTACATTATACTCTTACGCCTTAAAAAGAAACATTGTTACTAATATATAGTTAATAGATATTATGTAACTATTATATCAGGTGTTACTTAATACTATTCAACAAGTTTTGCCCTTAATTTTGTGATGTGTTTAAAATGAGGGTAGCGACTTAATAATAAATCTAACTGCTTAACATAAGCGTTTATTACCTCTTCATTATCATTTTTTTTCTGTAACAAGTGTTGGCCCACTAACCAGTGTACTTTCTCAGCAATAGACATTGCCTCTCCGTATTGTTGATAATGTTTTGGTAATAGATTTTGTAATCGCCAAACTTTTATGAATTTTAAAAACTCTGGTAATTGTTGGCTAAAAGCAACAGCTACTTCTAATAATTGATAAAAGCCATTTGGACGTTCTTTATCAGGATGAAACTTTAACCCCTCAATCAATAACATTAGATCATTTGCCTTTTTATAATCTTGCTTAGTGATACACCTTTCCACCATATTGTAAAGAATATAGCAGCCCATTTGTTGAAGCTTGTCTGCTTCCAATGGAATGTATTCGACAAATACTGAAAATAACTCCTCAAAAGAATCTATGTTATTTTCATCAGCAGCAACTTTTATCATATCATATAATACCCAAGCCATTGCTGCTTGTAAAGATTCATCATTAGGAGATAACTCTAATAATCTTCTAGCAGTAATAAACGCCTCTTGGTATTTACCTTCCTCCCTTAATTGATAGATTTCTGTTACTGAATACATGATAGATTAAATATGTTCTATTTGTCTTTACCGAAACGTCTTTTTCTTCCGCCTTTATTTCTTGAATTAGATTTCATCAGAAAAACTCTTACAATCAGTAAACCTGCAGAGAATAACCCCAATTTCATGGTACCTTCATATTCTCGACCTGCCTCCCAATCATAATAGGCCAAAAGTAAAAAAGAAGCGGCTGCAATTCCGAAGATCATATTAATGACCATACCGAAGCTTTTGTTCATAGTAAATTTATATTTATATAATTAGGTCTAAAAAGAAAAGAGTAAGAGGGTAGTTGTTGTTAAACCACACATCTTACTCCTTCATTTATGATAATATCAAATATTCTAAATTATCTTACGATGCTACCTTCAGCAATCTGATTTGTAGGCGAAACAAAAGATAGTGATCCATCTTTATCTTCAGCCATTAGGATCATACCTTGTGATTCAATACCTCTAATTTTTCTTGGAGCCAAGTTAACTAAAATAGATACTTGCTTTCCAATGATATCTTCAGGAGCAAAGAATTCAGCGATACCACTTACAACAGTTCTCTTATCGATTCCTGTATCAACTGTCAGTTTTAATAGTTTCTTTGCTTTTTTCACTTTTTCAGCTTCAAGGATAGTACCTACTCGAATATCCATTTTCTGGAAATCATCAAAAGTAGCTTCTTCTTTTTGAGGCTCAACAGGTGTTTGAGCTATTTTAGTTTTCTCTAATTTCTCAATTTGAGCCTCAATAGTCTTATCCTCCACTTTGCTAAATAATAACTCAGCTGGAGCTAAACGATCATAGGCAGTGATTAGTTCTGGATTACCAACTTGGTTCCAATCTAATGATTCCATTCCTAACATATTTTGAATCTTCTTCGCCGTATTTGGTAAGAATGGATCAATTGTAATTGCCAGGTTGGCTGCAATCTGCAGTGCCATATTTAAAATCGTTTTTACTAACTCAGGATCTTGTTTAAATAATTTCCAAGGTTCTGTGTCAGCTAGGTATTTGTTACCTAAACGAGCAAGTTTCATTGCTTCTTGTAAAGCTTCCTTAAACTTGTATTGTTCTACCAGCTTCTCTACTCTTAATGGAATCGCTTTCATTTCGACAATAATCCCTTCTTCCATAGGAGTAAACTCTCCAGCAACAGGTACTTCACCTTTAAAGTATTTGTGAGTAAGTACTACTGCTCTGTTGATAAAGTTACCTAGAATAGCTACCAATTCGTTATTAACACGTTCTTGGTAATCTTTCCATGTAAACTCTGAATCTTTATTTTCAGGAGCGATAGAGGTTAATACATAACGTAACTCATCCTCACGATCCGGAAGATCTTCTAAATATTCATGTAACCAAACAGCCCAATTACGAGATGTTGATAACTTGGCACCTTCTAAATTTAAGAATTCATTAGCAGGTACGTTATCTGGTAAAATAAAGTCTCCATGTGCTTTAAGGATAATAGGGAAAATCAAGCAGTGGAATACAATATTATCTTTACCGATAAAGTGAACTAACTTAGTATCCGCTTTTTTCCAATAATCTTCCCAGTTTTTACCTTGTTTCGTTGCCCAATCTTTCGTTGCCGAAATATATCCGATAGGAGCATCTAACCAAACATACAATACTTTGCCATCAGCACCTTCGATAGGAACTTTGACACCCCAGTCTAAATCCCTTGTCATGGCTCTAGGTTGTAACCCTTGATCTAACCAAGATTTACACTGTCCCATCACTGAGTTTTTCCATTCGGCAGGGTTATGGTGTTCTCTACCATCTAATATACCTTTCTCAATCCACTCACGTACCCAATCCTCATGTTTGTTCATTGGAAGATACCAGTGACGAGTAGTTTTTAAAGTAGGAGTTGCCCCAGTAATCGTCGACTTTGGATCAATTAAATCTGTGGGACTCAATGAAGTACCACATTTTTCACACTGATCACCATAAGCACCTTCGTTACCACATTTAGGACAAGTACCTACAATATAACGGTCAGCAAGGAACTGCTTTGCTTCCGCATCATAGTATTGTTCAGACTCTCTTAATTCAAAATGACCTTTTGCTTCCAAGTTTTTGAAAAAATCTTGAGCAGTTTCATGGTGAATTGGAGCAGAAGTCCTATGAAACAAATCAAAAGAAATACCGAATTTCTCGAAAGTATCCCCGATCTGTTTATTGTATTTATCTATAATATCTTGAGGAGTGATTCCTTCTTTTTGTGCACGAATTGTAATCGCTGCACCGTGTTCATCACTACCACAAATAAACGCTACGTCTTTTCCTTTCTGACGTAATGATCTCACATAAATATCAGCTGGTAAATATGCACCTGCGATATGTCCAATGTGTAAAGGACCATTGGCATAAGGTAATGCCGCCGTTACAGTATATCTATTGTAATGTTTTGACATGAATTGTCTACTTGTTTACAGTTCCTTAGACTCATTTTAACTGACGATAAGTCAAACACAAAGTTAATATTTTTTACCTAGTTATTCACTTTGTTTATGATTGAATAACAGATGTTTTCGTGACTTCAAATCAAAGTTATTCACACTTAACCTCTGAAATTGTTTATAACTTTTTGAAAAATTCATTTTTAGCGAAAAAAATATCATATTTTCAAAAAGTTATGCACAGCTTACCATTTTGTTTTGATGTATACCACCTAAAAAATTACATTTGTGTCATACATTTTTTCAAAACGACCACAAAGGTAAGAGTTGTTGGTCAGAGAATTCATAAAAAGTCGTGAATAAAATGCAAAAGGGCGAAGAATGGTTCGATCAATGGTTTAATACGCCATATTATCACATTCTATATCAAAACAGAGACTTTCAAGAAGCAGAAGATTTCATGCGAATCTTATCGTCTCAACTTAATATAACTACTAACGACAAAGTGCTGGATTTAGCATGTGGAAAAGGTAGACATGCTATTTTCTTGAATAAAATTGGCTTCAATGTAGAAGGTATTGATTTATCAACAGAAAATATACATCATGCTCAGCAATTTGAAAACGATCGACTAAAGTTTTTTACTCATGATATGAGAGAACTTTATAAAAAGGAAGAATTCAATTTCATCTTCAACTTATTCACATCATTTGGCTACTTCGAAACTGAAGCAGAAGATTTATTAGCATTGCAAATGATTGCTGATAGTCTTAAACAAGGGGGTACTTTAGTACTGGATTACTTCAATACTTATAAAGTTATCAACAGTTTACCACAAAAAACAGTGATCGAGCGTCCAGAAATCACTTTTAATGTGCATAAATACCTGGAAAATCGACATGTGATGAAGGAAATTTCTTTTATAGCTGATGGAAGAAACCATGTATTCACAGAAAGGGTGGAAGCTTTAAAAAACAAAGATTTCTGTAATCTATTCCAAAAAGTAAATCTCGAATTGCTACACACCTATGGAGATTATCAACTCAATGAATTTGATAGAGAAAATTCAGACAGAATGATTTTCGTAGTAAAGAAAAAATAGTCAACACTTTAATGGTTAATCAAATCAAGTGTTTAAAAAGAAAAATCCTGGATTCTTAAGAGTTCAGGATTTTTTTGTTGGTAAAAAATTATATTCTCAGACTTTTTCAGATAAAATCAGAGAGTTATCAACTAAATAGGAGTGAATATTTCGATTTTAAGCTACTTCTGATGTTATGAATCAAATATTAAAGTAAATCCCATCTCAATTGTTTATAACTTTTCGAAAACAGCTATTTTAATCAACAAAAAAGAGAAAGTTATTCACAAATCACTATTTTGAGTGTGAATAACTTTCTCTTTTATTTGAATAACTACTTGAAAATGTATCAAATAGTTTATTTATGTCTTAAATCAATAACTTATCCACATTTTGGTGAATATTTTATTGTTTTTGGGGCTTTATTTTAAATTTTCTACGATTTGTTCACATTATCTCCTCTTAAACGTCTAAAACGCTTACGAGCATCAACTTCATAAACAGAACCTTTATAATTAATCAGATGATCTTTAAAATAATTCATCGCTTGTTCTTTATCCTTTAGTTGATCTTGATAAATCGTTCCCAATAGATAGTTGGCATCATCTGCCCAAATATCGTACCTATGAAACTCTAGTATCTCTTTTAATGGTTCAGTCGCTTCTTCATATTTGCCCAATTTTATTAACAATTGTGCTTTTTGCCAAAGAATTTCATCTGTTAATCGATGTCCTTTGAATTTTACTAACATTTGTTCGTAACTATCGAGCGCTTTATCATATTGTCCTTGGAATATCAACAAGTCTACGGCTGCATAAGCTTCCATTGCTAAAGAAGTAGTGTCGAGGTTTAGATTATCACCAATAAGCATGGAGAGTTCCATTGCATCATTGCTAATCGTTCTAGAAGTTGCCAACTTCAATACATCTAATTGCGATTGTGCTAATTTAAAATCTCCTGTGTAGTAATAAAGCTTTGCGTTTTTCAATTTAGCCTCATGTCCAATCTTTAATTCACGATTACTTTTAGCAACTTGTGAATAAAGTAAAGAAGCTTCCCAAGGTTCATCTTTTAACAAATAGATATCCCCAAGATCTAGTTTAGCTTGTGAAATAAGTGACTTAGGAATGTTTCTATTGTTGATAAGTTCTTTTAATTCAACAATTGCAGAATCTCTCTGATTCAAATAGAAGGCCTGAAGCAGTGCCATGTTTCGCATAGCATCAGCAGTTTGAGCATTTAATCCCATTTCCTTCACAATTTGTTGATAATCTTTTACTAGAGACTCTATTTCAGTTCTATCGATAGGATAGGTGTTTTTAACAATAGCTTCTTTAGTTTCAATTAAGAACTTTCTCGCCACAGGATAAACAGCGTATTCTTTATATCTATCCACAAGGTATTGGAATATCTTCTGGGCATTCTTATAATCCTGATTGTTCTTGGCTAGTCTACCTATCTCTAAAATTTTATAACCTTCTAAACGTAAACGCTTATCTAATGCTCTTGCTTGAATAAAAGCACCATAAAATTTCTTTTGTTGTAGATAGTACCAGACAATCATCTCATTGAATACAGTCATATCTGCATTCTTCTGCACTTTTGTGAGTAACTGTGGTTCTAATAGCTCAAAATCTTCTTCTGTAGTTAACCTGTCCTGTAAAGCTACCTGAACATATTCTAACTGATCTGGCTTTAATGTGAGTAACTGAAGATATTCATCGATCATCTTATCATACTTACCCCATTTGTAATATAAATCGGCTAATTCGTAATAAAAGAGTTCGTTACTATTCTTCTCTCCAATACGATAACAAGATTCTGTGTATTTGAATAAATTCAGATCAAGGCAATATAAAGCCGTATAACGCAACTTCGTGGTATTGACTGCTATTTCCTTGATAAAAGTATCAAAGTACTTATCAGCCGTTACTGTATCTTTTTCTAGAAGCTTTATGCGAGAGTAGTCCACATGGTAAACAGCATTACTCTCATCAGACTTTACTGCTTTCTTCAAATATTTATCCGCTTCCTTGTACAGTTCTTTTTTTAAAAGAATAGATAAGTAATTTTCGTGGATCTGGTTTATCAAGTTTTTTTGTTTTGATAAATCCCTGTACAGATCTAAGGCTTTATCATATTCTTCCGTTTTATAATATTCCTGGGCTAGGTCTAACTTCTCCTCTGTTTTATTTTGAGCAAACCCTATTTGAATAAAAAAGAGTCCAACCCCAATCAAAGGTATAGCCTTTCTGATTTTTTGAGGAATTAAGGTTTTCAACATTTCACTAAACAGATATATAATAAAAAAATAAATTTTAAAATTCTCTTTTATTATTATTAGGGGTGTTTATAAGTTGATAACTGACTTTACCAACAGATAATAAGCGCTTATAAACAAACTAAGCTGATAACTATTCACTGCCTAACAATATCAAAAACAAAGGATTAGAGTACTTTTCCACAGTATGTGAGATAATAAGTGAACCAAAGTTATTCAGTTAATTTGTGTGTGCGCAAGCGCCATTTTTGCGCACATCGACTTATACACAGGCTTGTGAATTGCGTGAATAAGTGCCATTTGTGAATTACTGTGGATAATAATCACACCTTTTAAACATTTTACTCACTAATCACATTTTCTCACAATTTTGATGTGAATAATGTGGATAAGTACAATAAATATCTTCGATTTGTACAATAATTAAACTATTTCAATCAAAAACTGTGAGTAAGTCGTTGATCTTATATGAAGATACATACTTTGTAAATTTTTAAATCATTTTTGCGCCTAAAAAATGATCTGATTTCAGAAAGTTTTTCACATGAACAATTTGAAATGAATAGAGGCTTATGAATAATTGATTTCTATATCCGATGACAAAGAGTTAATCAAAAATAAAGGGTTAAATACCTATCACTTGTGCACACTATGTGAATGTATATTTTGTGTATATGTTTATAATTAAATACAGGTTCTATATTAATTACTAGAAAATCAGCTATTTAATATGTCTTTACTATTCTTAATTATACCAGTTTTCTGTTTATAAAGAAGTGAATTAGGTCAAATGGTCTAACAGTGTGAATAATTATGTTGATAACTAACTGATTTACTAACATAATTATAAATGCATGTGAATATTAATGTTTGTAAATGAAAATCTTACTGAATAAGTAGATAACACTATGTACTAATTAAACTTTAGTATAATCACTAAAAATATAGGCTAATGATATCATAAAGGACGTTTTACTACATATTTAAATGAATTAAAGTGTTATCCAGTTACGTTATTAGATGTAAAAAAAACTTATTCACACATATATAGCTCCTTCATGGAAAGGAAACACTAATTTTATAATTTATATACACTCTTTTTCTATTTATCCCTCTTATTTACAAGACTTATCCACAGTTTATTTATAAGCTCTACAATTATTGAATAATGGATCTACTCCTGTTGAAATAGATTGTATATTTAGCTTATAGAAAATAAAGTAAACTATTAGCAAACTTTCAATTTCCACAAATGAGATTAATATTTATTCTTTTAGTAGTATTGATTCAATGCTCTTGTACAAATGAAAATGATACTACATCAGAGAAACCAATTAATTATTCTGAGATAAAAATACTTTTGGATAGTATTAGAGAAGTAGATCAATCCAATAGAAAAGACTTCGAAAAAGTTTATAAAAAATATGATCAAGAAAGCGAAGTTTTTCAATCAGCTGTAAAGAAGATGATGTATTCTGATTCTTTGAATACAATTTTAGTATCTGAGTTATTGGATAAGTATGGGTGGATAGGAAAAGACAAAATAGGGGAGACCGCTAATTCGACTTTATTTCTAGTGATACAACATTCGTCTAAAGAAATAAGATTGAAATATATTCCTTTATTAAGAGAAGCAGTAAAAAATAAGAAAGCTAAAAAAAGACAGTTAGCCCTGATGGAAGATCGATTGAATTTAGAGTATGGTAAACCTCAGGTCTATGGAAGTCAGGTTAGTTTAAATCATAAGGGAAAAAATTATGTATTTCCTATTGATGATCCAGAAACTGTAAATGAAAGAAGAGCGGAGATGGGATTAGAACCTATAGAAGACTATCTATTGTTTTTTGATATTAAATGGAATTTAGAAACTTATTATAAAACCCTTCCACAACATTTGGAGGAATTAGAAAAGAAAAAAGATGAGTAAAACATTTTGTATGTTCTAATAAAAAAAAGCCTTTGTAAATATGTTTTTTACAAAGGCTTTTTTTATACCACATGGATACTTTTGATTTATCTTTTATCAGTATCAATGACAGTATCTTCTCTTCTTATTTCCCAATTGGCTTCTACTTTAATTTCTTTCGGGAAGAAAGCAGTAGGTTCAGGAGGAATACGATTTTTGAAGTCTCCAGGGAACCATACACCATCACCATTTTCATCAATTAAAACTCTGATTTTATAAGTGCCTGGTTTTACATATTCGAAAGAAAACTTTCTTTCATTTTCAATTTCCATGACGGGTTCATTTTTACCGTCTAATAACTGAACAGTAAAATTATCATGACTACCTTTTACAAGTCCTTCAATAATTCCGTATTTGTCTGGCTCTTTAATACTAAAGTTTAAAGTTTTTTGCTTTGTAGAATCAGTCTTTACAGATACAAAAGAATTTTGTTTTAAGATGACAGCAAAGGCAGAATCTGCAACAAAACCAGGAATAGTTACTTCAGTTTTATCAAAATTAAAACTCAATGCTTTCCCCCTTGATTCTAAAACACTATCAAGCATTACAGTGTCTTCACTATATACATACATCATACTATCCATGTTCCATTCTTTCAGAGGAATAGGAAATCGAAGTACTATATCAAGAGAATCATTTTCTTTAATATCATTGTCTTTTGGAAGTAATTGTTCGAAAGATATTCTAGTAATTTCAACCTCTTCTTCTTCAGCTCCCAAAGCATTACCTACCGATTTTAGAGCACCACCAATAAGGCCTCCACTCTTTTTTCTTTCTTGTCTTTTCTCCTCCGCTAATAGTTCCTTCTTACTAGGGAACATGATCAAAGTATCAAATTCTAATTTTGTATCTAAGGAATCAATACCATAACCGGTAATTCTTAAAGAGTCTTCTTGATCTCTTAAACCAGTATAGATAAGCTTAATTTCTCCCTTCTCTTCCATACTAAAAATACTATCTGTATAAGTATTCGTTTCAGGGAAATCAACACCATATTCTACAATACCTTTATTGAAAGAAATATGCAGGTCTTCTTTTTCTTTCTTGATTCTATTTAGTTTTAGATCTACTAAATCATAATCTCTGACATATAGTTTAACACCATCTATATTTTTATCTAAGGAAATAGAGTCAGAAAAGAAGCCTACTTTTTCTTCTCTAAGAGTGTACTTATAATCTTCGTTTGCATCTGCGATAGCATAAACTTTATAGAATCCAGGCTTAAACCTTTCTAAGATAAATAGCCCGTCTTTTACTGTTCTTGAATAATATAATGGTGGATCAGTATTGACATCCAACGAATCATATGGATCATATAAAGCAATGATTCCACCTTCAATTGGTTCGTTAGTCATTAAATCAAATACTTGTCCGGTGACTTCAAGGGAGTCTAGATAGTCTCCAGTACTAAAAGCAAAACGTACATTTTTTGCTGGATTCTTTTCAGTCACATCAACTACTGCTTTACCAAAATCCATAAAGTAAGTAGTATTCTGTTCAAGAGTATCTAGAATATTCATCACTACTTTATTTCTAACAAACTTGGTTTTGTATTTGAAGTCTGCTTTATAAGGAGTGATAATAAGGTTCTGCTTTAGCTTTTCTTCTTGAACATACTCATCAAAATAAAGTGTGATTTTAAGCTTGGTAGTATCAACATTTGTTTGTCCATCGAAGGGATCGCTTGCTCCAAAACGAGGTGGTATTTCATCTTTAGGACCACCAGTAGGAGAGGAGACTACAGCACATGCATATACTGTGAAAAGTATATAGATAGATATAATGATTCTTAGGTATAAGTTCATAGGAACGTTTCTGTTTCTCTAATTTTTCCTATCACAAAATAAGGGATATCTCTTGAATGAGATACCCCTTTTTATATAAAATATAAGATTATTTCTTCTTAATTTTTCTGCTTATCTAAATAGACCATTAAGATAGTTACATCAGCAGGAGTTACACCACTAATTCTTGATGCTTGTCCTAATGTCAACGGAGCTACTTTAGATAACTTTTCTCTAGATTCTGCAGACAAAGCAGTGATTGCTCTAAAGTCAAAACCATCAGGAATTTTATAATTTTCCATAGTGACTAACTTCTCTGCAATCTTTTCTTCTTTCTCAATATAAGCTTCATACTTCAATAAGATTTCAGCTTCCTCTAATGCTTTATCAGAGAAACCATCAAACTCTTCTTTTAGTGTTGGAGCACTATCCATTGTTAAAGCCATATCAACTTTTGTCTTCTTAAGAAACTTATCAGCTTTTAAACCATGGTTCATAGCAGGTAATCCTTTAGCCTCTAAATGAGGGTTTGCATTACTTACTTTTACACTAGTTTCTTTTAAAGTCTCAATAGTCTTATTGATTTGCTCTTTCTTCTTTTGTACAGCATCAAATCGTTCATCAGAGGCTAAGCCAATTTGATGACCAAGTTGAGTTAAACGAATGTCGGCATTATCCTGTCTTAGTAAGATTCTATACTCAGCTCTAGATGTAAACATTCGGTAAGGTTCGTCTGTACCTTTGTTGATCAAGTCGTCAATAAGAACACCAATATAAGCTTCTGATCTTTTTAAGATGAATGGCTCTTTTTCTGTGATTTTATTGTGTGCATTGATACCTGCCATCAAACCTTGTGATGCTGCTTCTTCATAACCTGTAGTACCATTGATTTGCCCTGCGAAATATAAGTTCTCGATTAACTTAGTTTCTAGAGTAGGCTTCAATTGTGTAGGAGGGAAGAAGTCATATTCAATAGCATATCCAGGTCTGAACATTTTAGCATTTTCAAAACCTTCGATTTTACGTAATGCTTTGTACTGTACATCTTCTGGTAATGATGTAGAGAAACCATTGATGTACATCTCACAAGTGTTCCATCCTTCTGGCTCAACAAAGATTTGGTGACGATCTCTTTCTGCAAAACGATTGATCTTGTCTTCAATAGATGGGCAATATCTAGGACCTAATCCTTGAATTCTACCATTGAACATTGGCGATCGATCAAAACCTGTTTTTAAGATGTCATGTACTTCATTACTTGTATAGGTAATGAAACAACTTCTTTGTTTAGTAAGTGTAGAAGTCTGATCTGAGAATGAGAACTTTTCAGGGTTTTCATCACCCGCTTGTTCTTGCATTTTTTCCCAGTTCAACGAACGACCATCCACTCGGGGAGGAGTACCCGTTTTCATTCTACCAGATTCAAATCCTAGTGCGACTAATTGTTCAGTTAAACCTTTTGCAGCATGTTCGCCACTACGGCCACCACCAAATTGTTTTTCGCCAATATGGATTAAACCATTTAGAAAAGTACCGTTTGTTAAGACTACAGATTTAGTATTAAATACAACACCAAGACCAGTCTTAACACCAGTAATTTTGTCACCGTCCATGACTATTTCAGTAGCCATTTCTTGCCATATATCAACATTGAGATTTGCTTCGAGAGCATCTCTCCATTCCTGAGCAAATACCATTCTGTCGCTTTGTGCTCTTGGACTCCACATTGCAGGACCTTTCGATCTATTCAACATACGAAATTGAATCATAGATTTGTCTGTGATAATTCCAGACATACCACCTAACGCATCAATTTCTCTTACAATTTGTCCTTTTGCGACACCACCCATTGCAGGGTTACAACTCATTTGTGCAATGGTCTGCATGTTCATTGTAATCAACAATACTTTTGATCCTAAAGTTGCAGCAGCATGGGCGGCTTCACAGCCCGCATGTCCTCCGCCTATTACAATGACGTCATAAGATGGATACATTCTAATTCCTTTTTTTAAAAGTTCCACGTGGAACAAAACCGAAATAATTTCTAACTACAGTTTTAAATACTGTAAATCAATTAGATTGATAATGCAAAGATACATAATCAATTATTAGTAAAGACTTAATGTTTTCATATAATAAAAAAATGTTCCACGTGAAACACTTAATTTTTTCTACAAAAAGTGTTTCACGTGGAACATATATGAAATTTAACTATAAAAGACTGTACTATTGGGTAAGACCTGAAGATCTTGAAGCAAGTTGTTCATCTTCCAGAGCTCTCATCTTTTTAGCTTCTTCATCAGATTTATCTTTAAATCCTAATAGATGAAGAATACCATGAATAAGTACTCTGTGGAATTCATCAGTTTCACTTGTTCCAATGGTTGAAGCATTTTCTTTAATACGGTCAATGCTTACAAAAATATCAGACTCTATCTCGTTCTCATATTCTGAATTATCAAAAGTGATAATATCAGTATAGGTATCATGGTCTAAATACTCTACATTAATTTTATGTAAGTATTCGTCAGAGCACAAAATGTAATTAACACCAATGAGTTCGAAATTAAATTTTTTGATAACGGATTGAATCCATTCTTTTACTTGTTCTTCATGTTGAACATCAAAAGAAATGTCTTCAGTAAAAAAAGTAATTTCCCCCATTAAATATAAAATGTAAGTGTAATTGCTCTACCTTCTTTAGAGAACTCTACTTCATCTGCTAAATGCTTCATTAAGAAAATACCTCTACCACCTGGCTTGTCAATATTTTCTGGAGCTGTTGGATCAGGCAGACCATCAAAGTCGAATCCTTTACCTTCATCTTCTATTGTAAAAGCTATTTCTTTATCTGAAACATTTAATTCTAAGTGAACATTTTTATCCTTATCATTTTTGTTACCATGAATGATAGCATTATTCACAGACTCAGTTACGGCAATCATAATGTTACCATAAATGTCATCATTAAAATTAAACTCGTCACGAGCTTGATCAATAAAACTCTCCGCTATTCTAACATTTTCTATTAGCGAAGGGATCTTTAATTTGAATGGTTTATTCATTATTGTGCTAGTTGGCATTTCAATCTTTTATCTTTTCAAAGTATTTGTTCACTTCTTGCTTGTAGTAAGTATTCAAGGAAGTAGGAATAGTACGCAATAATTCAATTTGCGTCTCCTTCTGTTTTAGATATTCATCAAAACTGTCAGGAGGAGGAATCTGCTTTTCTTGTCTTGCAGTTTCCGCTTTTCGTTCTTCATCTTGACCTTTTTCTTTTTGTGCCTTTTCAGACTCAAGCATTCTTGTTAAGATCTCTTTTTGTCTTTCAATCAACTTATCTGTAAGCTTTTTGTTGACTAGATCTTCTTCGGTTTTTTCCATTTCTTTCAGAATCTTTCCGTAACCGTTGTCACCTTCTTTGATTCCGTTTCCATCGTCACCTTTATCTTTACCTTGCATTTGTTCTTGCCCTTTGCCCATACTTTGTTTTAAAACATTTCGTATCATTTCTTGTTGGGCAGCAAGTTTCGCAAGTTCTTTAGATAATTCTTTACCAGACTTTCCACTTTTCTTTAAGTTTTCCATCTGTTGATTTAATTGCTGTTGCATCTGACTCATGCTAGGAGAGGACGACTGTTGTTTTTGGTTCATTTGTTGCCCTGCCATACTCTGACTCATTTGCTGTTGCATATTATCTAAAATATCGCTCAATAACAAAGCCAAGTTATTTATTGAGGTCATAGAAAATTGCTGTTTACTGGCAGCAACTTCTGGAACTCTTCTTTTGATTGCATCAAGGCTTTCGTCCATGTATTTATTCATTTCAGTAACCTCACGTGTAACAAAAGACTCAATTTGGAAAACTCTTTTCGATAATGCAACTAAACTGTCTTCAATATATTTAGCATCATCTCTTAATTTCAATTGAGTTTGTGAAAGCTCTACAAATTTAGGATCTATTCTTCTAACCTCCTTAAATGATTCCATTAGATTTTCTTGATCAAATGAAAGTTTTAGGAGATTCTCCATTATTTGTCGTAAAGCTTCATGGTCTTCACTGATTTGTTCCATTTGTGCAGACTGCATACTTTGTTGCATTTTTTGTGCCATCTGCTGCATTTTATTAGCAGCTTTTTTCTGCGATTGATGAGCCTGCTTTTTATTATTTTCTTTTAGTTGTTGAGAGGCATTTTGTTGTTCTTTCTCTATTTGCCTTTCATTTGGCGTAAATTGTTCGAAGTCCTGATTGGTTTGTTCCTTCTTATCCATTTTACGCAAATCATCCATCTCTTGTTTAATCTGTTCAAACTTCTTATTAAGTTCGTCCTGCTTTTTAGCTATATCTTCTTGCTGTTTTGCATTTTCCTTCTTTTGTTCTTCAGATTGCTCTTCTGAATTAGCTTCTTTTTCTTCTAATGATTTTGTCTCATTGGCAATTTCTTGTTGCTCTTTTGCTAAATCTTCAAGTTTAGAAGAAACTTCTTTTGCTTTTTGCTCTATCTGTAACTTCTTAAATAACTTAATTGAACGTTCTAATTCATTCTTTAAGTTCTTCTGTTTGTTCTCAATATTCTTCAGGTTTTCTTGAAGAGATTGGTTGATATAATTTTGTTCCATCAACTTTTGAAGTTCCTCATATAATTTTTGAGTTTCTTCATCATTGATATCATTAATGATCTTCTGTAATTGTTCCGCCTTCTGAGAAGCTTGCTGATCTTGCTTCGAGAACTTACTTTGTTTGTCTTGTAATTGTTGACTCTGCTGTTGGAGGCTTTTGATTTGTGCTTCCAATTCTTTTCGTTCTTCAATCAACTTTTGAATGTCTTTTTTATCTTGCCAAGATAGTTGACGTTTACCTTTTAGTTTTTCTTCTAACTTCTTTAGGTCTCTATCCAGTTGATCCGCTTTTGCCAAAGTCTCTTCTAGCTTATCTTCTGTTTCCTTTTGAGATTCGTCAATTTCTTTTGCAATTTCTTTGGCTGTCGGTAACGAGAAAGAGTACATAGGTGTCTTACTTCTCTTATTACCATTTACTCCATCATTATCATAAACTTCGACATAGTATTCCAACTTGTCTCCTTCTTGAAGTCCAAATTGTTCAGTTTCTAATTTGTAATAGAAGCTTTGATCGATTGCTTTTCTATTAAAAGGAATATCAATTTTACTGAAAGTCTTAGATGGATTGTTCTCTTCTTTTCTTTTGATTCTATATCTCGTACGTAGTCTAGTGATTCCGTAATCGTCACTGATGTTTCCTCCAAACACCAAGTAATCGAACATTACAGTATCTTGATACTGGCGCATACTAATACTCGGAAACTTATCTTCTATAACATTTAAGAAATAGGAGATACTGTCTTTATTGCTTCCAAATTCATTTTTTAATGCAATACTATAGGGAGTAGAGCTACTTGCTTTTTGAGCATACTTAAAGACGTTGTCATTTACTGATGTTGCATGCACCGTTAATGGAACATCTTTAAAAAATAATTTGATGGAATCGGCTGTTTTTGTATCAAACAACCAAGTTATTTTGGAGCCTTCAGGTAATAGAAGGTTACCCGTATTAGATAATGTCTCGTTGGTTTTATTAGTATATGAAGGATACTCTACTTGAACACTAAACTTAGATAAAGAGGGACGAATTAAAGTATTGATATCAAACTCTTGTGAGTAATACCCTGCAGCTTTAAATCTAAAGGTAACAGCATGCTGAATCTTCTTGAAAGTATGTGTAAAAGAATATCCAGGTGTTGTAGGCTGTAATTTAATTAGTGAACCTTTATTGGTTTCAATGTATACATCAGATGGAATAGCATCACCTTTTAGTTGTACCTTCAATTCAAAGTCATCTCCTTGAAAGGTATTTAAACTAGAGTTTAAAATATAAAATTGGAAAGGTGCTACGGGTAAAAACTCTTTATCAAACTGAACAATTTTTGGAGTTGTATCAGTGATTACTTGAGGTCTAAATAAAAGAATTCCTAGAAAAACTATAACAATAGGAAGTAGGTAGGTATACCAATATCTTAAGTTAGTTTTATAGGAAATAGCACTAGAGAAATTAATAGGGGAGAATTGCTCATCTCTTTGACTTAATGTCGCATTGATTAAGCTATTATCTTTTCCTTCAGCTTGTAATTGAATTGAATTGACAAGCTTATCAGAAACCTCTGGAAAATACTGACCGATTTCTTTCGCTGCTTGTTCATCAGTAATCTGTTTTGTTATTCCTTTAAGTTTTAGAATAGGTTGTATTACCCAAATAAATAAGGTGTAACAGAATGTACATAAGTATGTAAAGAACAATAATGCTCTAGCAGTTGTACCAAAATTATTGATGTATTCTAATATATTGATCAGCAAAAAAAGACCTAGAATTGCAGCAAGAGAAAGGATGATACCTTTTAATGCAGCATTCTTATACAGCTTCTGTTTATAGGCTTTTATTTTGCTTTCAAACATATAGAACTATAGTGATAGAGTTGATAATTAATGGGTAATGCATAGAGGCTAATGCCAAATTCTATGCTGTAAAAATAAGACTGATTCTAATTTTAGAATCAGTCTTATAATTTATATAGTAATATAATTAATATTAATTACTTTTCTCAAAATAAACAGTACTGAAATCACGATATTGCATCGGATTGTTAGGGAAATCTTTAATATTTCTCTGAATTAGACGATATCCTTCGTCATACCACAATACTACAAAAGGAGCATCTTGCATTAAAATTTGCTCAGCCTTCTTAAAGTGAACCATTGCAGTTTTTTGATCTGAAGCTCCTAACGCTTTCTCATACTCTACATCAAACTTAGGATTACTGTAGCGTATTAAGTTAGGCCACGATTTATCTTCTAAGTTCTTAGGAAGTGTTTTACTGTAATAAGCCCATAAGTAATTTTCAGGACTTGGGTAATCAGCAATCCATGCTAAACGTAAGAAATCGTAACGACCCATGATACTCTTTTCAGCAATCTGAGCAAAAGGAGAAATCTTCAATTCGATTTCAATATTCAATTTATCTTTTAATTGCTTTTTTACTTCAAGAGCAACATTGCTGTATTGTTCTCCTTCAGTATTTAAGTCAAGAGTAACTTTTGGAAAACCTTTACCATCAGCATACCCAGCTTTTGCTAAGTAGTATTTCGCTGAATCCAGATTATACTTATATCCTTGGATATCTTCGATATCATAGTTGTCAAATACAGGAGGTGTAATACCAAAGTGACCTTCCATATACCCTTCACCATTTAAGATATACTCAAGAATTCTTTGACGATCAATAGCAAAGTTGAATGCTTTTCTAATATTGATATCATTAAAGATTTTGCCTGCGTTGTTCATTGCTAAGAACTGTGTAGACATTTCAGGAGTACGTTGTAAATGATACTTGAAGTTTTCATTTGTTTCATCAGATTCAGCAAGAATATCAATGATGTCTTCTGTAGGAACTCTGTACATCATATCAAGTTCGCCTTTCTTAAATTTCAAGAATTCGATTTTCTTGTCTTTAACAAATGAAACAACGATGGCTTTAAGGAAAGGAAGTTGGTTACCATGCTCATCTTTACCGTGGTAGTTATCGTTTTTAGATAAGATAATAGAAATATCTTCATCAACACTAGCTATTTGGTAAGGACCAGTACCCACACATTTTGTTCTCATATCTTCACCATATGCTTCGTAAGCTTCTTTAGGGAAGATAAATGCACCTGGTCTAGCCAAGTTATATAAGAACATTGAGTTGGGCTTTTCTAACGTTACTTCAAATGTCAATTCATCAATCACTTTAAAACCAGAAACGCCAGATTGACCTTCTGGAGATTTAGTGAAAGTTAAATCAGCCTTTGAAGCGTTATAATAATCTTTAGCACCAACTACAATATCAGTAAACAAATGAGCATACTGATTATTTTTATTATAAGTACAGATTAAATTAAAGCTGTATAGAATATCTTTAGCTGATAGCTTTCTACCTTTTCCACTCTCAAAACATTTGTCGTCATGAAAGAAGACATTGTCTTTTAATTTGAAAGTGTATACCAACTGATCATCAGATTTAGCATAACTATCAACAAGACTTGGGGTAATTTGTAAAGTCTTCTGATCAAACTTAAATAATCCCTCATAAATCTGAGAGGCTATTCTATAAGAGTAAATATCAATGATACTAAGAGGAAATAAGTTTTTGATATACTCGGCTTCATTAACCTTAAAAACTCCTCCATAAAATTTACCGCCTTTAGCTGGAGTCAATACGGTTTCAGCATCCCCCTTTTCTTGGTTGCCTGATCCACATCCTACAAATAGTGATAGGAATGTAAAAGAGAGTATAACAGCGATCAGCTTTCTCATTTGCAATGAATTTTCTTATGTATTTCGCCTAAAATAATCCTTTATCTGGCTAATTTTTTAAAAACAAAAGTTTGCACAACCTAGTGTGAGTCTAAAAATATCTAAAAAAATGATTTTTTTACACAGATTACACCATTTTTTTAACGAAGTACAATTTCTACGGGACAGTGATCAGAGTGAACAGCCTCATTATGTAGCTGAGATGATACTAAAGCATCACTGAATTCTTTCTGAACCATAAAGTAATCAATACGCCATCCTAAATTCTTTTTTCTAGCTCCTGCTCTGTAAGTCCACCAACTATATTTATGAGGACTTTCATCAAATTTTCTGAATGCATCAACGAAACCTCCTTCATCTATGAACTTGGTGACCCATGCTCTCTCTGCAGGTTGAAAACCTGAAGTATTTTTGTTACGGTCAGGGTTATGAATATCTATCGCCTTGTGGCAAATATTAAAGTCTCCACAAATGACCAAGTTGTTGTAAGTTTTTTTCAGTTCGGATACGTAATTGTAATAATCGTCTAGAAAAGCATATTTAAAACTTTGTCTTTCTTCTCCAGATGTTCCTGAAGGGAAATAAGTATTGATTAACGTAAAATTTTCGAACTCACACAGTATTGTTCGACCTTCTATATCGTATGTATCAATTCCCATGCCTATTTTAGTAGAAATCGCCTCAATTTTAGATAAAATTGTTACCCCACTATAGCCTTTTTTTTCAGCGGCATGCCAATAGATATATTTGTAGCCTAATTCCTTGAAAATCTCCGTGTCGACTTGATCTTCAAGTGCTTTTGTTTCTTGAATACAAACAATGTCTGGGTTACATTCTTTGAGCCACCCGTCTAATCCTTTTTTTAATGCAGCTCTAATCCCATTAACGTTGTACGAAATAATTTTCATATTAATCTAATAAATCAGTTTCTTGTTTAAAATATTCTAGAATATGCCATTTCATAAGTTGTTCTTGTGCTAGCAATTCCATAGAAGGTATCTTCTTTTCTAATTTCCAATGTGGCCAACCGTCTTTGTCTTCACCTTCTAATGAGTAGTACCCAGAAAAGCTTAGTACTTTACAAGTGGCTATATGTATAAGATCCTGTTTTTCTTCTTTAGAAAAAGGGATCGGGCCTTTACCTAATTCTTGAACACCGATAAGAAATAAAATACTATTTAAATCTCCAGGAGTTTTACCTAAAACAGAAGTGAGTACACCTTGCAGCTTTGCCCATTCGGTTCTTAGTTGTTCCAATTCTTCGTTTTCCAATGTAAATCGTAATTTGATTGAAATGTGTATATTCATGCTAAAATAAACACGATTCATACGATAACAAACTAATGCTTACTCTCTCAAAAGTTTTTAATTCAATTTGCTATACTATTTTTCCTCCAACTTGTCTTCATTGTGAAGAGTTATTGAGATCAGGAGAAGAATATTTATGTTTTTCATGCTATGCAGAACTTCCATTAAATAACGGTTCTTGGATATCTCCTCAGCAAAATAATATTAGAGACCGGTTAGACCAAGAAGTTAATATGGCAACTTCTTTATTCTTTTATACGAGCGATAATATTGTTCAATCTCTTATTCATCACTTAAAATATAAAGACCTTCCTAAAATAGGAGCATGGATGGTGGATCACTTTGTATTTCCTTGTGATACCATTTACCCCAAATCAATAGACTTAATTACATCCATTCCTTTACATCCAAAAAAACAGAAACAAAGAGGATATAATCAATTGGATAAGTTTTGTGAACGTCTTTCTAAAAGATGGGATGTACAATATGATCCTGAGGTATTAATAAGAAAGAAGCACTCTACCTCTCAAACAAAAAAGTCGAAAATTGAAAGATTAAAGAGTTTAGAGGGAGTTTTTGAGATTAATGTATCAAAAAGAAAAAATATTCAAAAAAAACACATTTTAATTATTGATGATGTGATTACAACAGGATCTACCATAAAATCAGTGACTTACTTGCTGAAAGAAGGAGGTGTTAATGATGTTAGCATACTTTCTATGAGTGTTGTTTTCTGATGATTTATGGTTATTAACGTCTTTAATTGAGATTTAATTTGGTTACTAAAAATTAAACCTCTACTTTTGCACAGCATTTAAGAAAAACAGTGCGGGGTGGAGCAGTTGGTAGCTCGTCGGGCTCATAACCCGAAGGTCATCAGTTCGAGTCTGGTCCCCGCTACCAAATGGCTAGTCTAACATTTTAGACTAGCCTTTTTTATTCATCTTATCTAAGATATTTTATCCTAATAAATCTGTATATCAGAAAATTAGGTGTATCTTAATAAAGTTAATCGGCATGAAACTATTAAATTTGTTTCATCGTCTCTTAGATGTAATAGTTCTTTAGAAATTTAGGTAAATAGAAGATCCATGCTCAACAGAAGGTTATTACGCATTAAAGTAATGCAAAACATCTATGCTTTCAAACAAAATAAAGCATCAAACAAGGAGTTAACTTTAGACAAAATCAAAGCAGAATTTCGTGATGAGTTACTTGAGTTTGGTCAGGAAGAAAAAGCTAGAATAGATGAAGAGCAAGCCAAAGTAATTGAATACATTAATTCAGTAATGGATGAAGATCAGGAAGAACCTTCAACTCAAGGGTTGGATGTAAAACTTCTTAAGATTGCATCTAATGCTAAGAATTATTTCGAGCAATTAATGGCAGATGGGAAACAAGATACCCGCAAGAATATGGTTGTTGAAACAGAACAACTATTTACAAAATACCTAAAAATCCTCTCTTATTTAATCGATATTTCAGAGTTATCTCACAAAGAATTGGAGAGAAAACTCGATAAAGGAGCAAGATCCATTGAACTTGACCAAAAGTTCACAGAATGGTTCTATCACAATCCTGTCTTCACAATTCTTAGAGAAGACGAAACATTAAACGAATTACTTGCCGAAAATAAATTAAGAAGAGCTGAAGACGACGAAAGAGTCTTAGAATGGCTTAGAATCTTAAAGCGCGACGGAGAACTTCAAGAAAAAATTGAAGAATTTGCAAAAGAAGGCGACAACTTTGAAACGCAAAAAGAAATCTTACGTTTAATAGTAAGAGACTTCATTTTTAAAAATGAGATTATCGAATCTCAATTTGAAGGAGAAGATCTTAATTGGTCAGAGAACAAGAAAATTCTTAGAAGTATGGTACTGAAGACGGTGAAAAATATTTCACAAGATGAGGGTACTGAAATACTTTCTATCTCAAAAAATTGGGATGAGGACAAAGAGTTTTTCGAAGATCTTTATGACTATACTTTAAACCAAGAAGAGTCTTTTAAAGAAATTATTGCGAAAAAGTCTAAAAAATGGGCTGTTGATCGTATTGCAAAAGTCGATGCTATCTTAATTAATATGGCATTAGCAGAAATGTTGAACTTTAGAAATATCCCAGTAAAAGTTACAATTAACGAATTTATTGAGATTTCGAAGCAATATAGTACTCCAAAAAGTTGGCAGTTTATCAATGGTATGTTAGATTCAATTTCAGAAGACCTTCAGGCTGAAGGAAAGATCAAGAAGTCTGGAAAAGGTTTACTAGATAACAAATAATTTAACACATTACTATACATGGCAAAAAACAGCGGAAGTTCATTATTTGGTTTTGTTGCAGGTGCAGCAGCAGGTGCTTTATTAGGTGTTTTATTTGCTCCGGATAAAGGACGTAACACAAGAGAACGTTTATCATATAAATTAGACAAATACCGTGAGGAATTGGAAGATTTAATTGAGGACCTTCTTGAAGAAAGAAAAGTTGCAGTTACAGCAGCAAAATCTGAAGGCCAGAAAGTGATTGATGATGCCATCAAACATGCTGAAGAATTAATGGGTGAAGTAGATGCTTTAAAAGAAAGAATTTCTACACCCGTACTTGATGACGAGGAGGAAGTATAGAATTTCTTCTTCAATAGTACATAATTGGCAAAGAAGGAATACTTCTTTGCCTTTTTTTGTTTACAAAGTTGTTATAATTGTAATAGCTTTACATAACTTTTGAATACTGTGCCTAATTGAAACACTAAACACAATGTTTATGATGGATCAGGTATTCAGAATTTGTTTTTAATACTGGTGCTTTATGAACAGAATTATCCATTAGTAAATCATACAGTATTTTAAACTTTCATTTTAATCAAATTCATTTAATTATATCATAATGAAACTTTTAAAATCACTATCAGTACTTCTTATCTCAATGGTATGTTTTATCTCTTGTGGAGAGAAAGCGAAGAAAACAGAAAACAATCAATCGAGTGTTTCTGTAACAAACAGTAATGAGAAAAGTGGTCCTTTAGCTAAGATCAAGTTTAACGAAAAAGAATACGATTTCGGTACTATCACTGAAGGTGACAAAGTAACTCATATCTTCAAGTATAAAAATGTTGGTGAGGTGCCATTAACGATCACAAACGTAAAAACAACTTGTGGGTGTACTGCACCAAACTGGGATAGAAAACCTTTAGCTCCAGGCGAAGAGTCAGAATTAACGGTAACATTTAACTCATCACACAAAAAAGGTAGACAAGTAAAGAAAATTACTCTTTATGCTAACGTAGAAGATGGTTTAGATGCAGTAATCATAAAAACTATGGTGAACCCAAAAGAAGAAGCAAAGACAATGTAGTCTGACTTCTTTTTTAATTTTCACAAAAAAAAACCTCTATTAGGCTCATAACCTAGTAGAGGTTTGTATTTTTGTGGCTAATTATAAAAATAACAACAAAATGAACGTTTTAAATAATATCTTACTTCAAGTAGCTGGAGATCCTAATGGTATCATGAACATTGTGATGATCGTTGGTATGATCGCAGTATTTTACTTCTTTATGATTCGTCCGCAACAGAAGAAACAAAAAGATCAACAAAAATTCTCTGATGCTATTAAGAAAGGACAAAATGTTGTTACAATCAGTGGAATGCACGGTAAAATCGTTGAAGTGAAGAGCTCTACAGTAATTTTAGAAATTGATAGAGGCGTTAAAGTAACTTTTGAAAAGTCTTCAATCTCAGCTGAAAACACAAACATTGTTTTTGGTAAGAAGAAAGAGAAAAAAGACTAAATAAATACTTCCTTTATAAGTATCTTGTAAACCGTAGCGGAAATTAGATTTCTACTACGGTTTTTTTATTTTTGAATGATGAAACATCATTTATTAGTACTATAGTTAAGTAAAAGGTTTATGCCGGATAGAAAATACCATATCCCAGATTTTAAAAAGCTTGTTGAATGGGCAGAAGAACAACTTAATCTTTTGATTGAGGATAATTCTTTCCTTCAAGATATTAAGCGGTGGGATTGGAGTGCCATGATGGTTTGCCTGACGACGGCTTTTATTTTCTGGATCTTCCATTCATTAAATGAAGACCATACTTCAACAATAGAGATACCTGTAAAAGTAAAAATCAGCGAGGACAATGTAGTAGCACTTCAGGAACCCCCTAATCATGTGAGTGTCAATGCTACAGGAAATGGCTGGACTTTATTAAGTAAATCATTAGGAATGGGAAATAGTAAGTTAAATATAAACTTAGAAGACCCCGTTTCCGTTAAGTATATAGCGGGTAAGTTTTTACTAAAAGAACTTTCTCAAGTTTTAAAAGGGTTGAAGGTAAATTATATTGTTGAGGATACTCTCGCCTTTGACTACGATACATTAACCAATAAAAAGTTAGCAGTAAAAATTGATACTACATCTTTTCATTTTCAAAATGGCTATAAAAGGGTAGGTGCTGTGAAAGTAGTACCAGACAGTATAATTTTTAGAGGACCAAGTACAGAGCTATCTCATTTTCCAAGTGATTTGAAATTATCTTCGGAAGATGCAGATCCAATTGCTGAAAATTTAAATGAATACATACCTGTTAGAATTCCTGTAGATAATGAGAAAAGTCTAATTGTTTCTCAATATGATGAAGTTAAGGTCTCTTTTGATGTATCTTACTTCATTTCGACCACTGAAAAAACAAAGCTTTTTAAGGTGAATTTCCCTGATATTGAGGACTCTACAGATTCAATCTTTTTATTACAGCCTAAAGATGTGTATATTAGTTATATTATCAGAGAAGACTTGATAAATAGCGTAGATACTATACCTGTAGTTGTTGACTATAAGGATATAGATTGGAACGACTCAACGGTAACACCAAAGGTGTTTGTAGAAGATTTTTACGAAAACATTATCCTATCCCCTAAAAAATTAAGGGTGATCAAAACAACGAGATAAAAATTAAAATTATGCAAGTTGGCATCACAGGTGGAATTGGTGCCGGTAAAAGTTACATCTGTAGACTTTTTAAAGTTTTAGGAGTACCTATTTACAATGCCGATAATTCCGCAAAAATGTTAATGGTTGAAGACCCAGAAATTATTGATCTTGTTAAATCTAATTTTGGAGCTGAATCCTATTTCCCAAATGGCTATCTAAATAAGAAATACCTAGCCAATCAGATTTTCTCTAGTAAAGAGAAATTAGAAAAAATGAATGAAATTGTTCATCCTCGCGTTAAACAGCATTATGACGATTGGGTAAAAATCCAGTTGTTGAAAAATGCGTATGTGATTAAAGAAGCTGCGCTGATGTTTACCAATGAACAATACAAATCACTTGATAAGGTGATTGTTGTAAGAGCTCCATACGAAGATCGTATAAAGAGAGTCCTTTCTCGGGATAATCGACCACAACATCAAATTGAAGAAATTATTGATAAGCAAAGACAGGAAGAAGAGTTATCAACTCTTGCCGATTTTGTGATCAATAATGATGAAAAACATTTAATTGTTCCTCAAGTTATCGAACTACATAAATCGTTCGTAACGTTAAACACTTTAGTTACTAAAAGTTAATTACTAACTATTGCTTACAGATAGGGTGATTTTTACCTTATCTGTAAGTAAAAAAATGAACCTTTTTCGGGTTAAAGGATATTTTTTTTACTTGAATTGATTATTTTTGCGCCATAATCATAAACTAAAGATTATCAAACGAATATGAAAAAGGTTGAATCAGCTTTAATTTCGGTTTTTTACAAAGACAATCTAGCGCCAATTGTAAAACTCCTTCAAGAAAATGGCGTCACTATTTATTCTACAGGTGGCACACAGAGTTTTATAGAAGAACTAGGAGCCGAAGTAACGGCTGTTGAAGACTTAACTTCTTACCCTTCTATCCTAGGAGGACGAGTAAAGACTTTACATCCTAAGATTTTCGGTGGTATCCTTAACAGAGGAGACAACGAACAAGATCAAGCACAAATTGCTGAATTTGGTATCCCTAACATTGATCTAGTAATTGTAGATCTTTATCCTTTTGAAGAAACAGTAGCATCTGGTGCAGAGCATCAAGCCATTGTTGAAAAAGTAGATATCGGTGGTATCTCATTAATTCGTGCAGCTGCTAAAAACTACAAGGATACATTAATTGTATCTTCAAGAGAGCAGTATGATGAAGTAGCTCAGATTCTTTCAGAGAAAAATGGTGCTACAGAACTTAAAGATCGTATGCGTTTCGCAGCAAAAGCATTCGATATTTCTTCTCACTATGATGCAAAAATCTTCGATTACTTCAATAGTGCAGTAGAAGCAGAAGAGGAAGAAAAAATCCCAGCATTTAAAGTAACAGAACGTTCGGCTAAAACATTACGTTATGGCGAGAACCCTCACCAAAGCGGTACATTCTATGGTGAATTGTCAGACATGTTCGACCAGTTAAATGGTAAAGAGCTTTCTTACAATAACCTTGTGGATGTAGATGCGGCAGTTTCTTTAATTGATGAATTCCCAGCTTCAGAAGGAGCAGCATTTGCTATCCTTAAGCATACAAATGCTTGTGGTGTTGCTTTAGGTAGCGATATCAAAGATGCATATGTTAAGGCATTAGCTTGTGATCCAGTTTCAGCGTTTGGTGGTGTACTTATCGCTAACCAACCTATCACTTTAGCTGCAGCAGAAGAAATTCATAAGTTATTCTGTGAAGTAGTTATTGCACCATCTTTTGATGCAGATGCTTTAGAATTACTTAAAGGAAAGAAAAATAGAATTATCTTAAATAGAAAAGATATTGCTACAGGTGGTATCCAGTTTAAATCTTTACTTAATGGTGTTTTAGCACAGGATAAAGATTTAAAAACAGAAACTGCTGAAGACTTAACAGTAGCTACAGAAAAAGCACCTTCAGATTCTGAAGTAAATGCTTTATTGTTCGCAAACAAAATCTGTAAGCATACGAAGTCTAATGCAATTGTTTTAGCAAAAGATGGTCAGTTATTCGCTAGTGGTGTTGGTCAAACATCAAGAGTAGATGCATTAAACCAAGCTATTGCAAAAGCAAAGAGTTTCGGTTTTGATTTATCAGAAGCAGTAATGGCTTCAGATGCATTCTTCCCATTTCCTGATTGTGTTGAATTAGCACAAAAAGAAGGAATCAAAGCTGTAATCCAGCCAGGTGGATCTATCAAGGATCAATTATCTGTAGATTACTGTAATGAGAACGATGTAGCAATGGTAATGACAGGTGTACGTCACTTCAAGCACTAGAAAATATAAATAGTAACATTACTGTTATGATCAAGCCGGTACAATAATGTACCGGCTTTTTCTTTTTATTGATTTCTGTATCTTTGAATATCATCAATAAACATACTTATCACTATGGATTGGAAAGAAACCAATAATCAATTACAAAAGACTTTTACATTTAAAGATTTTTCAGAAGCTTTTGCTTTTATGACTAGGGTAGCATTTTTAGCAGAACAACACCAACATCACCCTAATTGGTCGAATGTCTGGAATACAGTTGAAATAGCTCTAACAACTCATGACACAGGAAACACGATCACAGAAAAAGATAGAAAATTAGCAAAAGCTATTGATGAATTAATCGCTTAGAATAGAAATAACTAAAGTGTAAATTCTTCTATCAAATTAGGTTTATGATAGAAGAATTACCTTTTAAAGTCCAACGATTATTTTCATTAGCCCATTCAAACTAGATACAGCTTAATTTATTTGATTGATGTTAAACTAATATACACCTTTGAATTGTCAATCTATACAAAGAGGATAATAAAAGATATCGAGCCTTTCTTCTAATTTAAAAATTCGAATACAATAAATTATCCATCTCTTATGGTAACGAGTGACATTAAAACCAATGGGTGTGGAGTACACCTTAATAATTAAATATCAATCTAAAATTAAATGAAAAACCTAATTAAATTAATCGCTGTAATCACTGTTTTATCATTCACTTCATGTAATAATGGGAGTGATTATGAACCAATTACAAATGACCGAATAGAAGGAGAGCAGACTCCAGGTAAAGATAAAGATCCTGGTGATGGAGACATTGATTTAGACAATGGCCAGACACCAAGCGATAGGATCCCTGGCACACCAGAGGATGGAGATAACATTATAGATGATGGTACTATAGAAATAGAGAAGGGTCTCGTTAAAAAGCATGCTAATGTAATTTCTGAAAATAGAAATACTCACCAAATGTGTGATGTATATGAAATTAGTAAAGAAGCAACAGAACTAAATCTTATTATTGGTGAGAATGAATTCGTTAATATTTATACTATCAATGGTAGAGTTGATGTTATCAAAGCTTCTTTTGAGATGACATTAAAAGAGTTACTGAAAATTGAAGGTATTAATATTTCGGAACTTTCTAATGAGAAGCATTGGTATAAAGTAGAGAATAAAAGACAATTAATTTCAACGTCAATAAAAGTAGTAAAATATACAAAATAGAACTCAACAAAAAGGCCTTGAAGGATAGGGTAAATACCTATTTCCTTCAAGGCTTTTTTATTTATGTAGATTTACGTTTAAGTAAAATTATCTCAAATTAAATAGACCTTCAATCTGAGCTGTATCCATTAAAACAACAGTCTTTTTACCTTCAGGTGTATAATTAGGAGAAGTGCAAGAGAACAATTGTTCGATCATTGATTTCATTTCTTGAAGCTCCAAAGGCTGTCCACTTTTTATACAAGCCCTTTTTGCTAACGATCGAGCGATATTTTCGTTGGCAGAAATTCTCAACTCTTCCTTGTTGTGTTTTAATTGTTCGATAAGTTCTTCGATGATTTCCTGTTCATCATTTCCTTGAATTAAAGTAGGGATACCTTTAATAACGACAGTATCATTTCCTTCAAGTTCAAAACCAAAACCTAAAGCGGCAATTTCTTGACTATACTCAGTGAAAATAGCGAAATCAGATAAGTTTAATACGACTTTTTTAGGAAATAATAGCTGTTGAGAAACACCACTACTATTTTCCATCTGACTTAAAAACTTTTCGTATAAAATACGTTCATGTGCAGCTTCCTGATCCATTAACATCACACCAGACTTTACTTGATACATGATGTACTTATGGTGTAACTGAATTGGAATTACATTATCAGAAGGAAAGCGATCGACTTCCTTTTGAACGTTATCACTTTGTTCTAAATCATTTGCTCTACTACTGTAAGTAATAGGTTCTTCAGGAGTTTCCTCTGAAGAAAAGTTATTTGCAGAGGAAGTTTCTTCTATAGGAGACCATGGCGTAAAGTCAGGCATATCATCCGAAGGCTGATTCCATGAATTTAAGCGAGAAGAAACTTTAACATAATCATCAGAGGATGTATTGTCTCTTTGATCGAAAGAAACATTGATTGCAAAATCATCTACACCATTACTACCAGAATTTAAATTATTACTTTCTGATGTAAAATTATTATCCGAATTTGTTGATGGTAAGTCCGGAATATTAGAAGTTAAGTCTGACTCAATAGGAGGGATCATACTTCCTTTTGATGTAATTCCAGATGTAGGAGTTCCATCTTTCGCAAAGTTTACATCTATACCAAAATCAATTGATGGTGTTATGCCATAACTAGCAAGAGCTTGTTTAACAGCAGCACTAACTATTGCGTATGTAGTACGTTCATCTGCGAATTTAACTTCTGTTTTTGTTGGATGAACATTGACATCTACGTCAGCAGGGTCACATTCAATAAACAGTAAGTAAAAAGGGAAGGTATTTTCTGGAAGAATACTATCATAAGCAGTCATGATCGCATGATTTAATGCAGAATGCTTGATGTATCTACCGTTAACAAAAAAGAATTGTTCTCCTCTAGTTTTTTTAGCGTTTTCGGGTTTACCGATATAACCTTTGACCTTAATTACATCCAAGTCTTCATGGCAAGGGTATAATTGTTCTTGGTAAGATTTACCAAACATAGAAACAATTCTCTTTGCAATGTTACCACCTCTAAGATTATAAAGTTCCTTATCATCGGAAATCATAGTCATCGAAATTTCAGGGTTAGCCAAAGCTACTCTTTGAAACTCATCGATAATATGCTTTAATTCTACCGGGTTCGATTTTAAGAACTTTCTTCTTGCAGGAACGTTAAAAAAGAGGTTTTTGACAGAGAAACTTGTTCCTTTTGGTGTTTGAGTAGGTTCCTGATCTTTTACCTCAGAACCTTCAATATCAACTAAAGTTCCTAGTTCATCCTCCTCTCGTCTTGTCTTAACAATAACTTGTGCAACTGCAGCAATAGAAGCTAGCGCTTCACCTCTAAAGCCAAAAGTATTGATATTAAATAAATCAGATGTAGTCTGAATTTTAGATGTAGCATGACGTTCAAAACTCATACGTACGTCAGTTTCAGACATACCGCAACCATTATCGATTACTTGTATAAGCGTTTTACCAGCGTCTTTTACCTTAAGTACAATAGAATCACTGCCAGCATCTATGGCATTTTCTACCAACTCTTTGACAACTGAAGCGGGGCGCTGTACCACTTCACCTGCAGCTATTTGGTTGGCTAATGATTCAGGTAATAAACGAATAACGTCTTGCATACTTTCTATTTAAGAAATACTTTTTGATCTTAATGAGTCATCTATTAATTGATGAACACCAATTACAAAAATAAAGGCTTTTCGGTTGAAAAAAAATGCTTTAATTACTAATAGATAGTAAATAAAGCATCTTTTTAATATTCAGTGAAAAAAATTATTTCATTAACTTTTTGTACTTCAATCTTTTTGGTGTGATATCACCAACTTCCTCTCTTCTTTTTGCCTCATATTCAGTGAAGTTACCTTCAAAATAGCGAACTGTAGAGTCGCCTTCGAATACTAAAAGGTGAGTAGCTAATCTATCAAGGAACCAACGGTCGTGGGAAATAATTACTGCACAACCTGCAAAGTTTTCTAAAGCTTCCTCTAAAGAACGCATTGTATTTACGTCCAAGTCGTTGGTAGGTTCATCAAGAAGAAGTAAGTTAGAACCTTCCTTTAACGTCATGGCTAACTGAACTCTGTTTCTCATACCACCAGATAAATCACCTACCTTTTTCGATTGGTCGTTACCAGCAAAGTTGAATTTTGAAACATATGATCTTGAATTTACCTGCTTTCCACCAATATCCATCAGTTCATTACCTCCGGAAATAGTTTCCCAAACTGTTTTAGAAGGGTCCATTAAAGCATGTTCTTGGTCGATGTATCCAATTTTTACTGTATCACCAACGTCAAATGTTCCTTCTAATGGTTTTAGTTGACCAGTGATTAACTTGAATAAAGTAGTTTTACCAACACCGTTTGGCCCAACGATACCAACAATACCACCTTGCGGAAGAGTAAAGTTAAGGTCTTCATATAGTAGCTTATCTTCAAAAGCCATCTTTACACCCTTAGCTTCTATCACTTTACTTCCCAAACGAGGTCCTGCAGGAATGTAAAGTTCTAATTGTTGTTCTTTCTCCTTCGATTCTTCATTGAGTAAGTTCTCATATGAATTTAAACGAGCTTTCTGTTTCGCTTGTCTACCTTTTGGTGACATTCTAATCCAGTCTAACTCTCTTTCTAAAATCTTCTGACGTTTGCTTTCTTGTTTATTTTCTTGTGCTAAACGCTTTTGTTTTTGATCTAACCAAGAAGAATAATTACCCTGCCAAGGAATACCTTCACCTCTGTCTAATTCTAAAATCCATCCTGCTACGTTATCCAAGAAATAACGGTCGTGGGTTACGGCTATAACTGTACCTTTATATTGTTGTAAATGTTGCTCTAACCAGAATACAGATTCCGCATCTAAGTGGTTGGTAGGCTCATCAAGAAGAAGCACATCAGGTGCTTGTAATAACAAGCGACACAATGCAACTCTACGTTTCTCACCACCTGAAAGTACACCTACTTTTTGGTCTTCTGGAGGACAACGAAGAGCGTCCATCGCTCTTTCTAATTTATTATCTAGTTCCCAAGCATCCAATTGGTCTAATCTTTCTTGCACTTCACCTTGACGCTCGATCAATTTATTCATTGCATCTGGATCTTCAAGCACATCTGGATCTGCAAATTTTAAATTGATTTCTTCGAATTCTTGAAGTAAATCAACAGTTTCTTGAGCACCCTCTTGAACGATCTCTTTCACTGTTTTTTCAGGATCTAATTTAGGTTCTTGTTCTAAGTAACCAATGCTATATCCATCAGAGAAAACAACTTCACCTCTGTATTCTTTATCAACACCAGCAATGATTCTTAATAAAGAAGACTTACCTGAACCGTTAAGACCTAAAACACCAATCTTTGCACCATAGAAAAAAGACAGGTATATGTTTTTTAAAACTTGTTTATTTGGAGGGTATACTTTTGTTACACCCGCCATCGAAAAGATGACAGTTTCGTTGTTATTACTCATAAAATGTGAATATTTGAACTTAATTTTCGTATTTTACGTAAAAGTATATGATTACTTAGTTTAAATGCCAATAAAATGTTGCTATTTAATCATTAAAAATTTGCAAATCAGAAAGTAACACTGCAATTTGCAACATGAAATCACACTCTCTAAAATTACTGTTAATTATGGCATAATTTTGTTAGAGATTTTAACGTTCATTATTTATTTGAAATAATAAAAAGGAATTCAAAAAAGATAATTTAATTTTTACTATTATACTATTATAGGTAGAATAAAATAATAAAGTAATTAACATAAAATGTAGGTTTGTAAGAGACTATCGAAAAAAAACTATTGATCATTCACTTATTTAATTTTGATCATATTAATTGTTTAATACACTGTCATATTGACTCATGTATTAATAGATAATCCTTCACCAGTTTATTTAATCAACAGCTTTTATTATCATTTAAAAACCAAACAAGCGAAAAGCGATGTCAGATTCCCAAATTATCGAGCACAAGGACATTACAGAGTACGGCTATGTAAAAGATGGTAAAGTATTTTTAAGAGGATATTACCACTTCCAAGACAGAGAAATCGGTGTTGTTAGAGAAAGCGAAGAAGAAAGTTTACAATACTTTGTTGACCGTTTCAAAATGGTTACAGATAAAGTATTAGCAGTTCAAGAAGCAGTTCGTACTGCTGAGAACAAAGGTTCTTTCCTAATGAAGCTGATCCACATGCGTACTTATTTAGCTTCTTTCAATGGCCTTGGCGACTTTACACAACTGTACGAAATTATCAATGTATTAGAAGATGAAATCAATGAATACATTGCCGTTAACAGAGAAAAGAACTTAGAAATTAAAAATGCTCTTTTAAAAGAGGCTGAAGAATGGAAAGGTAGTACTGATTGGAAAACTGCTTCATTACGATTCAAAGAAATTAAAATGAACTGGATTAAAACCGGTTCTGCTCACAAAGAAATGGAAGAGCAACTTTCTGAGAAGTTTAATGCTGCAATGGATGAATTCTACCAGAACAGATCTAACTTCTATGCTCGCCAAAATGAAATGCATGAAGAGAGCATCGATCAATACGAAGCTTTATTAATTAAAGTAAGACGTATCAACCGTAATGGTGGCGGACAAGAGTTCGTTGACGATGTGAAGAAAATACAAAACGATTGGAGAGAAGTTCCTATGGTTCCTAAAAGGAAAATGGGATTCTTATTTAGTGATTTCAAACGTGAAACAACTAAATTCTTCCAATCATTAAATCCAGGTGGTGGATACGGTCAACGTGATGGCGGTGGATACCAACAACGCGGTGGCGGCGGATACGGTCAGCAACGTGGTGGTGGATACGGTCAACAACGCGGCGGCGGATACGGTCAGCAACGCGGTGGTGGCGGATACGGCCAACAACGTGGCGGCGGTGGATACGGCCAACAACGCGGTGGTGGCGGTTACGGTCAGCAACGTGGTGGTGGATACGGTCAGCAACGTGATGGCGGTGGATATCAACAACGCGGTGGTGGCGGATATGGTCAACAACGCGGTGGCGGTGGATACGGTCAGCAACGTGGTGGCGGATATGGTCAGCAACGTGGTGGTGGATATGGTCAGCAACGTGATGGCGGTGGATACCAACAACGTGACCGTGGTGGATACCAACAACGTGATAACGGTGGATACCAACAACGTGATAACGGTGGATACCAACAACGTGATCGTGGTGGTGACAACGGAGGTTACCAACAACGTAGCAACTATGCTCAACGTGAAGGTTTTGGAGGAGGAAATTCTCCAGCATACAGCACAAGAGATATGTCTTCTTCACCACAAAAGACTCCACTAGAGTCTAAGAAAGATTTGTTAGATACTGCTGAAAAGTACCTAAATGATGGTGCACCATTCAACATTGCTAACATTAAAACATTACAAAATGGTTGGAAATCTTTAGGTAAAGAACCATCTCAAGAAGATAAGGAGTTAAACTTACGTTTCCGTATCGTTTGTAACGAAATCTTTGAATCACACTTCTTAGAGCGTACAGCGAAGAACGAGGAGCCAGATTTATATAGCTTATCTGACTTTGAGCAATTGAAAATCAAATTAGATATCTTGAGAGAATCAATCCGTAAGGATGAGCAAGAGTTATTTGAGTTCAATGCGAAATATTCTTCGATTTTGTCTTCAGCTGCTGCTGAACAAAACTCTGAGAACTATGCTTTATACCAAGAGCGTAACAACTATGTGAACAAATTAAAGACGAAGCAACGTATTCTTAAGAAATTAGAGGATAAGTTATTAGCTATGTAATCTTTAGTTAGATATAAATATAAAAATACCCCTGGATGTACTTCTAGGGGTATTTTTATATAAATAGATTTCTAATTAACTAGTATCTTTGCATGGTGACTAAATAGATAAACATCTATTGTTTAAGAAGTAAATAACGATTTTAAAATGTGGCATGATATTTTTACCTAACTAAATATATTGCTTCATAAAACACTTGTTTAACCTCCATATGCGTATTATAAATCAACTATGTAGCCTTACCATTTGCCTATTATTAATCACTAATATAGCTAAGGCTCAACTTGCGGATACTCTTTCTAATCCACACTCGATGATGGATATTCAGAACTATGAGGTCATGTGGAAAAAATCTCTATGGTTTAGAGTAAACCTTCAGACAAAAATTAATAATGGATTCTTTGCTAAGAATCATGAGGTAACGAAAATTATTATTGATGCTGTAAAGGATGACAGGATTATTCCTTATTCAAGTGATACTCTAGATAACAGAATCTCTAAAGAAGAATTTTTGAGTAGATTGATTATCCCACAGACTGTAGGAGATATTTCAGAATATGAAGATGATGACGCTGCTTGGGGTGATGTTGACGGTGTAACTGTGAAAAAAGACAACGGTCAAAAACCTGGTGATGAATATTCTCCAGATCGTTTATGGGCAATTGAATTAAAAGTAGATAGAGTTTTTGATAAAAGAAGATCAAAAATGTATAACGACTTGGTGGCAGTGAACTTAATTATACCTGCTTCTGAAAATCCAAAAGGTATTGATATTGTATTAGGTTCATTCTCTTTTAAAGAATTGAATGATCAAGTATTTCATATAAAAAATCCAGAAGGCAAACTTCAAGAAGATCCAAAAGCCGTTTGGTACAATGGAGTAAATGCCGCTCAGCATAGAAACTTAGGTGATGCGTTTGCATTAGAATTATGGGATGGCCGTTTGATTAAATTTGAGAATCCTCAGGACAACTCAATCATTATGATGTATGGTAACGATCAGAGATCATTGTATCAATCACAAGAGGCAGTTTATAAGCTAATGGAATACGAAGCATTACTTTGGGAGTATTAATATATCAACCAATAAGAAATTTGAAAGCTATACGATTGAGTATAGCTTTTTTTGTATCTTTAGAATAGTAAACTAGATAAAACTTCATAACCATAATGAGACGTAACTTTATTTTTCTTTGTCTAACCCTCTTATGCTTTCAGGCCTGTAATAAGAGTTCTGAAGATTCCACAACTACTAAAATCACTTATGTAAATTTTAAAGATGAAATCTCTTTAAAACAGAATTTAGCTTTTACTTTTAGCGAGAAAATCAGAGAAGATAAAGTAAACGAATGGCTAGATGAATCGTTTGGGTATTTTACTATAACACCAAAAGTTAATGGTAAATACAAATGGACGGCAAAGAATTCTTTAATATTTTCACCAGAGTCCGGGTTTAATCCAAGTACTCAATATAAATTAAAATTATCTCCAGAAGCTTTTAGTAAGGAAGGTTTGAACTTAGAAGGAAATGAACTTTCGTATAGTTTCTATACACCTGAACTTTCAATAGAAGAATCTGAAACAGCATGGGCATTTGGTAAAAATAATCAGGCAGTACCTCATGTTACACTAAAGTTTAACTATGCCGTTTCTAGCAAAGAAGTATTTGAGAAAACAACAATAAAAGCTGGAGATAAAAAATTAAAGATATCACAGTATTCAACAGGTAACACTGATAAGGTTGTAATTAGTATTGATGATCATAATAAGAACAATCAGAATACTCCCATCTCAATAACTATCGCTCAAGGAATAAAGCTTTCAAAAGAAAGTAAAGGAGAAAAGGCAATAAAGGTAGATGGATTTATTCCGAAAGCGGAGGAATTATCGATTACATCGGTAAAAGGTGAATTTGAAGGAGGAGAAAATGTAATTATCATTAGATCTAATCAAAGCATCCAAACGAAAGGAATTAAATCATTAATTAGTGTTTCACCAAAAATTGCTTTTGAAGTAGAGAAGCTAGAAAGTGGTTTAAAATTAAAGGGTGACTTTCAAGCAGGAGAAGAATATGTGGTCACAATCTCTAAAAATGTAAAAGGGGTATTCAATACTACATTATCAGAAAAAGTAAAAGAGTATGTTGCTTTTGGTGAAGTAACTCCGAGTATTGCCTTTTTAGATAAGAATGCATTTTATATGTCTTCTAAAAGTGAGAAGACAGTAGACTTAAAAATCGTCAATGTTCCAAGAGTTGATATTGATGTTTATAAAGTATACAAGAACAACCTTTACAGTTACTTTGATAATAATCAACTATATCAAGAAAGTGAATATTATTATTCATCACCATCTTATTCGAAGTTAGGTGATAAAGTATTTTCTAATCATAATGTTTATGTCAGTGATCTAAAATCCAATGGGCATGTAAGAACATTGTCATTAGACTTTTTAGATGAATCAAGGTTTAATGGAGTTTATGTTGTTGAAGTTCGTAGTTCTAGTAAAAGGTACCTTGTATCTAGAAAACTAATTAGTATCTCTGACATTGGTCTGATTGCCAAGAAAGGAAAGAACAATATCTTCGTTTATGCTAATTCTATTGCTGATGCTACTCCATTACCCAATGTAAATGTGACTCTAGTAAGTAGTAATAATCAGGAAGTATATACTGTAAAAACAGGTAACGATGGTATTGCAAATTTTCTAGATCTAGATATCCATACAAAAGGTTTTAGAGTAGAGATGATCTATGCTGAAAAGGATGGAGATTTCAACTATATGAATTTCCGTCAGACAAGAATCTCTACGTCACGTTTTGATGTTGGTGGTAGATATCCTAACTCAGCATCACTGATGACCTTCATTTATGGTGATCGTGATTTATACAGACCAGGAGAAACAGTTTATTTTAAAGCCATTGTAAGAGATCAAAACTGGGATGCAGTAGCAGATCAACCTATCAAAGTAAAAGTATTTCTTCCAGATGGGAATGAGCTATTCTCAGAAAGAGCAACACTGAATAGTGAGGGAAGTTACGAAGGGAGTGTGAAATTGATGGATGCGACTGTTACAGGGTTCTATTCTATTGAAGTATCAACAGCCAATAATGTAGTATTAGCTTCTAAAAAGGTAAATGTTGAAGACTTTATGCCGGATAGAATTAAAGTGAAAACAAAGCTGAGTAAAGAAAAATACATGATTCTAGATGATATTAATTTAGAAGGAACAGCTTTAAATCTTTTTGGACCACCTGCAGCGAATAGAAATTATGAAGTGGACTTGGCATTAAGCCGTAAATACATTAATCCAAAAAATTATAGCGATTATGATTTTAATCTAGAAGGTAATTTTGATTTAAAATATAACGAACACCTTAGAGGTGGTAAAACAGATAAAGAAGGGAAGTTTACCGAGAGTTATAAAATCGGTAAGATCTATGATAACAGTGGTATGTTAAATGCCAAGTTATACACAACTGTCTTTGATGAATCTGGAAGACCTGTAAGAAGATTGAATTCTGTTCTAATTTCTACTCAAAACCATTATTTGGGTATTAAATATGGAGACCATTACATTAAGACTAGGAATAGGTTTAATGTACCTATTATAGCTTTGGATCCTTCGATGAATGTAGCTCAAAATGTATCTGCGAGAGTAGAATTAGTGAGACATGAATGGCACTCGGTTATGGAAAAAACGTACAATAACCGTTATAGATATGTTTCAAGACAGAAGGAAATCAAAGTAGAAGAGAAAGCATTAAAAATCTCTGGTAAGGAAACCAACTACTCATTTTTCCCGAAGGAATCGGGAGAATATGAAATGCGTTTGTACTTAGAAGGCTCTAATACATATGTAAGCAGATGGTTTTATGCTTATGGATGGGGAAGTGTTTCAAGTACTGCTTTTGAGGTAGACAGAGAAGGACGTATTATCATAGAACCGGAAAAAGAGATTTACAACATTGGAGAAAAAGCTAAAGTGCTTTTCAAAACACCATTTAAAGGTAAGATGTTGGTAACGATAGAACAGGATGAAGTAATCTCTCATCAAGTGATTGAAACTAACAATAGGTCAGCTTCTTTAGAAATTCCAATTGTTGAAGAACATCTACCGAATATTTTTGTTACAGCGACCTTAATTAAAGGAGCACAAGACAATGCTTTACCATTAACAGTAGCTCATGGTTTTCAGCCTATCAAAGTAACAACTAAGAAAAGAAACCTTCAATTATCAATAGAGGCACCAAAAGAAAGTCGTTCAAGAAGGTCTCAAACTATTGAAGTTCAAGCATCAACAGAAGAAAAAGATATTGAAGTTACAGTAGCTGTTGTTGATGAAGGTATTCTTCAAATTAAGAATTATAAAACACCTAATCCGTTTGATTACTTCTATCAGAATAGAGCGCTTCAGGTAAGGACTTATGATTTGTATCCAAACATCTATCAGTTTAAAAAGCAGGCATCAAGTTTTGGTTCTGATATGGCAAATTTGGGAGCGAGAGCAAACCCTATGACTAATAATAGAGTTAACCTAGTTGCTTTTTGGAGTGGAACATTAAAAACAGATAGTGATGGTAAGGTTTCATTCAAAGTTGATATACCAGAGTTTTCGGGTCAGTTGAGAGTTATGGCTGTGGCTACAAAAGGTAATTCATTTGGTAGTGCAGAGAAGTTTATCAAAGTAAAAGATCCTCTTGTTATGAGTACCTCGGTACCTCGCTTCTTGAGTCCAAAAGATGTAAATAATGCATCGATTATGCTGGCAAATACTACTAAAAATACTGTTCAGGTAAAGACCAAAGTAGAAGTAAGTGGTGCTTTATCTGTAAATGCCGAAAAATTAGAAACGGTAAGTATTCCAGCGAATTCAGAAAAACTATTATACTTTGATTTAACTGCTGATAATACAATCGGTGAAGGAAAAGTGACAGTAATTGCTAATGCATTAAATGAAGACTTTATTTCCGAAACGAATTTAAATGTTAGACCAGTTACCGCTTTACTTAAATCCAATGGATCTGGAGTGCTTAAGAATTCAACAAAGAAAGAGGTAAATCTAAAAGAAGACTTTATTGTATCTTCTCTTACAGGAAAATTAATATTAAGTAAATCGCCAGTTATTGAGTTTGCTAAAAGCTTAGATTACTTGATTATGTATCCTTATGGATGTGTTGAGCAAACCACTTCTAAAGTATTCCCTCAACTTTACTTAGGAGAAATTTCTGCAAGATTTGATAAGAGTGATCAGAAAGCAAATAGAGATTACTATATCAATGAGGCCATTAGAAAACTACAAAGTATGCAAATGTATAGTGGAGGACTTTCTTATTGGCAGGGTGGAACTTATGTTAGTTACTGGGGATCTGTTTATGCTTGTCATTTCCTTATGGAAGCAAAAAAGAGAGGTTACGATGTTGAGCAAAAAGTATTGAATAAACTTTGGAATTACATTTCAAGAGAAGTAAAATCGAAGAAGTCACATACTTATTACTTATACAATGCGAATGGTGAAAGAATCAAGCAGACATACTTTGATAAAACATCATTCTACGGATTATATGTATTAGCAGAAGCAGGAAAACCAGATGTTCCGACGATGAATTATTTCAAGAAAAACATCAAATCTGTAGATAATAGCTCAAAATACCTATTAGCAGCTACCTATTTGAGAACAGGTGATATGAAAAGCTTTAGATTATTATTACCATCTGGTTTTGGAGCACTAAAAGGAGAAAGAGAATTTGGTGGTAGTTTCTCATCATACATTAGAGATGAAGCTTTAATCTTAAATGCATTGGTTGATACAGATCCACAGAATAGTCAGATAGGAGTACTTACGAAAGAGTTAGCTACAGCTATGAAAGGTGAAAGCTATTTAACTACTCAAGAAAGTGCATTTGGTTTGATGGCATTAGGTAAAGTATTAAGCAAAGCTAAGCATCAAGATATTTCAGCTAAAGTAATTGTCAATGGTAAAGAAGTAGGATCTACTACTGGAGAAGACCTAATCTTATCCAACCAAGTGATTGGAAACACTGTCAATATTTCTACGACTGGAAACGGAGAATTATATTATTTCTGGGAACTGGAAGGAGTTAATGCTTCTGGGAAATTTAAACAGGAAGACAAAGGCCTGAAAGTTAGAAGAACGTACTATGATAGAAATGGTAATATCATAAGTTCTAATCAGTTTAAACAGAATGATCTTATTGTGGTAGAAATAGCATTACAATCTGAAAAACGAGAAGTTGAGAATGTAGTGGTAACAGATATGCTACCTGCAGGTTTTGAAATTGAGAACCCAAGGTTAGGAGATATACCTGGTATGAGCTGGACCAAAAATAAAGCATCATACCCTCAACATGTAGATTTCAGAGATGATAGAGTAAACTTCTTCGTAACAGCAAATAGTAGGCAAAAGAAGTTCTATTATGTAGTTAGAGCAGTAAGTAAAGGAACATTTAATGTCGGACCTGTAAGTGCAGATGCGATGTACGATGCTTCTTATCACTCTTATCATGGAGCAAAAAAGATAATCATTGATTAATAATCAGAAAACATATCAACAGCAAAAAAACAGAAATGGAAGAATTAAATTTCTTTCATTTCTGTTTTTTATGCTTCTAAATAACATTGCTTATACACAGGTAGAAGTAAAATGGGTGTATTACGATAATACATCAGAAAAGGAGAAACAATTACTTCAGAATAGTACTTTAAAAGATTCTTTGGATGCTGTCCTATTTGTAAATAAATCAATTGATAACATCATCCAAAATGGATATTTAACAGCAGGAATTGATAAAAAAAAGATCTCTCCAAACGAACATATTTGTAAGGTATATATAGGAAAGAGGTATGATGCATTGTATATCAATACTTCTTTGGTAAGTAATCAGATTTTGTCAAGTCGATACTGGAAAGGCACTTCAACGATAAAAAAAGTTTTGACCACCGACTTAGAGAAAGCCAAATATCAGGTAATTGAATATTTTGAAAATAATGGATACCCATTTACTAAGGTATGGATTGATTCTCTTCATTTTGTTAATGGAAATATTCATGGAAATCTTAAAATAAACTTAGGTGATGCTGTTGTATTAGATACTTTAATTGTAAAAAGGGATCAACCATTAGGCGTTCAAAAGAAATTCTTTGAAGCATATTTGGGGTTACATAAAGGTGATGACTTCAAACAAAAATCTGTAGATAAAGCAGAAGTGATTATTAAAGAAACACCATATTTAAAACTGACAGATGATATTGATGTAGTTTTCGAATATGGAAAAGCCATGGTAGAAATTCCATTAGAGAAACGAAAATCAAGTCGGGCCGACGGTATTATTGGTCTAGCTCCCAATGAAACTTCTGATGGTGGAGTATTAGTAACAGGACAAATACTTTTAGATCTTCGTAACCCTTTTGGTACAGGAAAGCGGTTTTATATTGATTGGAAGAAACCCGACAGTCACTCACAATGGTTTTCAGCTTCTTATGAACATCCTAGAATCTTTAGATCGCAATTTGATGTCTTTTACAACCTTGATATGCAAATTCAAGATTCAACGTTTATTAAGGTTGATAATGAAGTGGGAGTAAAAAGAAAAGTTTCAGTAAGAAGTGAGGTAGATCTAGGAGTAAAATTTGAAAGTAGTCGACTTTTGAGAGAAATTTCAGAATCCAGTGCAGATACATTAAATGATACACAAACAACGACTTATCATATAGGATATAGATGGGAAAACTTAGACGACCCATTAGCTCCAAGAAAGGGATTTAGCATTAAATCTAGAATTAGTGCAGGGTATAGAAATGTAATTTTTAACCCTTCATTTGATCAAAGTATTTATGAAGGTATTCCTGAAGTTTCTTCAATTATTAAGTGGCATTTAGATGCTTCATATTACTTTCAGATAAACCGATGGATGGATGGGTTACTTCGACTCAATGCATCACAAATGATCAATGATCACCTCTATCAAAATGAATTGTATCGTTTAGGAGGTTTCAGATCATTGAGAGGTTTTAATGAAGGAGAATTTTTTGTAGATCGATATGGGGTCTTAACTATTGAACCAAGAATAGGAATAGGGGGAGGTTCATACCTTTTCGTATTTTCAGATATCGCTTACATTGGTAATAACAATGAAACAGACCTGCCTATAGGTTTTGGAGCAGGTTTGAGTATGGAAACTAAATCTGGGATTTTCTCTTTGGCTTATGCGTTAGGTAAAACGAATTCGATGCCTATATCAACAGATTTAGCAAAAATCCATTTTGGCTTTATTGGTGTTTTTTAATTTAACTTTTGAGAGGTTTTTTAATTCACTTTAACTTAAATTTTTAAAGTGAATACTAATTCATGTGAAATAAAATAAAATATAAAGTATTAATAATCAGTAATTAATGTCTTTTTAATAGATTGAGTTTGGTTTAACTCTATTCAATTTTACAATTACGTGTGTCTATCTAGATAGGCATAATGACTTAAAGTAGCAGTACACAAAGAATAGTGTCAAATTAGGCAAATGAAAAATTTATCTACTGCCATAGTGTATACTGAAATATCGATTTTTTTATTCCTGAAATAGGGATAATTTAAAAACCTAACTCATCATGTTACAAGACGAAGCATTAATTAAAGGTTGCAAGAATGGCGACAAAAGGGTCCAGAGAAAACTATATGAACAATATAGCGGAGCCTTAATGTCTGTAGCTTGTCGTTATTCTAAAACAGAAGAAGATGCTAGAGATATTTTACAAGAAGCCTTTGTAAAAATCTTTAAGAATATCGGCACCTTTAGAAACGAATCCTCTCTCAAACACTGGATGCGAAGAATTGTAGTGAATACTGCGATTAACTTCCAAAGATCTAAATTGTACTTATATCCAATGATGGATGTAAACGATATGTATGATCTTAAAGAAGAGGCTATGGCCTTACATGACTATAGTTTCCAGGAATTATTAAACATGCTCCAACGTTTACCAGATGGGTGTAGGATAATCTTTAACCTTTATGCCATAGAAGGATACAAGCATAAGGAAATTGCAGAAATGACAGGAATTACTGAAGGAACGTCTAAATCGCAATTTGCCAGAGCAAGAAAACTTCTAAAATCTATGATTCATGATTCTGAAATAGAAAGATACAGTTATGCAAAAGAAAGAGGATAGACGAGATGATTTTGATATGGTGTGGCATGATGCCTTTCAAAACGAAAGTGTCAACCCTCCATTAGACTTATGGGATGATATAGAAGTTGAGGTGGATGTAATTAATAAAAAGAAAAATCACTTTACTTTTATAAGGTCCGTTGCTGCAATATTTACAGTAAGTATGCTGACTAGTTTCTTGGTAAAATATGATGCACCAAGATCTCAAGGAGTTGCATATCAATCCCCGATGATGTCAAAGGGTACTCAGATAGAAGAAGCTTCTGTTTTACCTACAAGGTTATTATCAACAGGTAGTGATCAGATTTCTACATTAGCTACACATCAATATACTTACAACAACAAGATTGTAGATGAGAACATTCCTCCAATCAATATTCAAGAAGTAGGTTTGTTAAATGATGGAGAAGAAAAAAGGAATAATGATAAGATGATTTATTCTGAATTAGGTGTAATAAAAAGAGAAAGTACTTCTAGTGCATCACATGCTTTTTTAACTGCTAAAAGTTCAATGCCTGTACCGTTTTCAGTAAAACAGAAAACAGCAGAGAAGAAATCAACATACTACGTTGGCGTAGAAGCAGGAGTTGCTTCAATTGATCCCAACATGAAATATGAAGGTCAAAAAATTTCTTCAACTACAACTGCTCCTGTAGTTACTTTAAAAGGTGGAGTGAAGTTCAAGAATAAGACCTTTATTGAGTTAGGTGTTCAATATGCTAAATATGCTTTTGATACAGATCTTCCAGAATCATCAGAAATTGTAGTAGATCAACAACAAATATCTGTGCCTGTTAAAGTTGGATATACGTTTGAAGGTAAAAAACTTGACTTGGATGTATTTGCAAGTGTTGCAGCCAATTTCAATGTGGATCAAGAAGTATCAGGGGGCTCATCAGAATTTCATAGATATATGATTGAAAAAGGAGTTGAAAATAAGGTGAATATGAGTGCAGCAATTGGTGCAGAATTAAATTACAAAGTAGCTCCAAATACATCTGTATCGTTAGGAACATCATATGGAACAACTTTAACCGAAGCGAGTAATCAAAATGATATTTCAACTCAACCAAATACAGTAATGTTGAGCATGGGTGTGAAATATAAGTTTATATAAATAATTGGGTTAGGAACATGAAAAAAGGCTATCAATATGATAGCCTTTTTTTGTTAAGCAATTTAGTTTATCAATTAGAGTCTTTGTTATCAATTGCCTTTTTGGCAAAATCCATAATATTTTTAATCGTCGAAGGACGAGGAGAAACTTCAAATTTGTCTAGGTGAGCCTTCGTTCGTAAGCTGTCACTAATAAAAGATTCACATCTAGGGTCTGATAAAACATCTTTTAGATCTTTATCAGTGAATAGAATATCCTGTTCATCTTTGTATAAAAGAAGAAGAGCTTTATTAAGATACTCTTTGTTTAATGTTTTTTTGTCTAATTGCATGATTAGAATTTTCGCTTTGTTGCTCCATCATTTTGCGAAGATTGATAAGGGCATAGCGCATTCTTCCTAGAGCAGTGTTGATACTAACACCAGTCGAATCAGCAATTTCTTGGAAACTCATTTGCATGTAATGACGCATTACTAATACTTCACGTTGTGATTCAGGTAAGCGTTCAACTAAAGCTTTTACATTTGCTTGAGTTTCTTTAAGAATTCTTTGATCTTCAATAGAATTTTCAGAGAAGTCTAAAGTATCAAAAACGCTACTACCGTCTTCCATCACAATAGTTGGATATCTTTTCTGTTTGCGGAAGTGATCGATAGCCATATTGTGTGCAATACGAGAAATCCAAGGCATAAACTTTCCCTCTTCATTATACTTTCCAGCTCTGATCATTTTGATCGCCTTAATAAAAGTATCTTGTAATAGATCTTCAGCTACGAATTCATCTTTTACGATTAAAAGAATACTAGTAAACAACTTGTTCTTATATTTATTAAGTAGTTGTTCAAAGGCTGCTTCATTACCGTTTAAGTATTGAGAAATAAGATCTTGATCTGTAATAGTATAATTTTTCATGCCTCGCGTATTAATAACGTTAACTCAAATATTTTTATTGCTAGCTATTCTGGTTTTATTTTAGAATAATGCAAATAGACTATGCAGTAGATGTATTAGTTCTTTAGTAAAAATCACATATTTCAAATGTTTGAAAATATTAATAATATTCAAATTTCTTCATCTAAGGATAAACGGCATTCATCGAATAATTCCGTACATTCATCTAAGTCAACTGATTTGGGCTGAGTGATTTATGATGTAATGTGTAAATAATACAATTGTTTATAAGGTAAATACTATTTGAGTATATTTGTGAAGAAATTATGGATTAAACCTTAATCTTGAAATAATACAATTTTATGCAGTCAGATAAGGATGAATCCTTTATGAAAATAGCCTTGCAACAAGCAGAATTAGCTTTTGATGAAGGAGAAATACCGGTAGGAGCAATCATTGTTGCAGATGGTAAAGTAATAGCGAAAGGATATAATCAAACAGAAAAACTAAATGATCCAACAGCACATGCAGAAATGATTGCAATAACTGCTGCAGGACATTATTTGGGATCAAGACATTTACAGGATTGCACACTTTATGTAACTTTAGAACCTTGTGCAATGTGTGCAGGAGCTATTTATTGGGGACAAGTCGGTAGAGTTGTTTATGGTGCATCAGACGAAAAAAGAGGATTTAAATCTTATTCTGAAAAGTTAGCCCATCCAAGAGCCAAGTTCACAACGGGAGTACTTGAAGAAGAGTGTAAAGAATTATTGATGAAATTTTTCAAGCAATTAAGACAAAAAAGAAAAAAATAATGGACCAATCTGTCATTGAAAAAATAGAAACCCTTTTAAAAGAAGAAAAGTTTGATGGTTTATTCGAGCTTATTAATCCATTAACGAATACTCAAAAAGGAAAGGAACTACTTGGTTTATACTATTTAGGAAAATGGGAAAATGAAAAGGCTGAAGAAGTTTTCGAAAAATTAAAAGAAGAGTTTAGTACTAACCCTGATTACCATTATTATTATGGGGCAAGTCTAGGACAGCAAGCCAAAGGAGCAAACATGCTAAAGTTGATGCAGATTGCACCTAAATCTAAAGCAGCATTTGATAAAGCTTTGGAGTTAGATCCGCAACATGTTCCAGCACATTGGGGTTTACTTCGATACTTCGGTAATGCTCCTGCAATGTTTGGAGGTGAGCCAAAGTGTAAAGAGTTAGCGGACTCTTTATCAAAATTCAATGAGAAAGAAGCAAACGACGCTTACGAGTTTATTAAAAATAAATTCCATAGCTAATAAAAAGATCAAGCAATACCTTATATAATAGGTGTTGCTTGATCTTGATAATAAAAAAGCCACTTGCTAAAAATAACAAGTGACTATAGGGGATAAAGATTAGCTACACCCAGCTGATTTATTTGCCTTTTGTTGCAATTTGGGCAGCTAAGATAGATTGTAATAAGTCTCCACCTTTGCTATTTCCTTGCCCAGCAAAATATTGTTCTGGTAATTTAATCTTACTGATATTAGCCCATTTTACAGAGTCTCTTCTATACTCCCAATACGACTTTTGTTCAGGTGTAAGACCAGAAGATACCAATTGTCTGTTGGCATATGCTTTTGTTTCTGCAAGTACTTTTTCAGTTTTTGCTTCAAGCTGAGCCGTTTCAAACTTTATTTTTGCTAACTTTTTATTTGTTTCTTCTTGCTTTAATTGTGTTTCAATAGCAATCAAACTAGAAACTTGTTCTTTTTCCCTTTTTACCCTTTCTTCTGCTTTGTCTCTTTCACCTTCGGCAATAATTCTTGATTGAGCAGCCTTCGCAGTTTCAATTCTCTGAATTTCTAATTGACGTTTAGCAGATTCATCTCTTTGATTTTCTAGTCTCTTTTTAAATGAGCTTTCCATATCAATAGAAGGTAAAACTACCTGTGAAATTAAGATGTGGTTTTCAGAAATTTCATTAGGAATACGTTTGAAGCGTCCATTGTCATCAGCAATTTTTTCCACTAGGTACTTAGTACGAACCTCTTTTATTTCTCGACTTTCCTGTTGGATTGAGTTATCAAAAAGAGTATCGGCTACTTCAATTTTTCTTACTTCATAAGAACCATATTTTAATTGTTCCTCAAAAGTTTGTCTAAATGATTGAGCATCACCAGAAATATAATCCTGAGCGGCATACATGTAACCTGTGTTCACTAATTGCTCACGAATTGTAGGAATTAATGTCATTGCTACAAGGTTTTCCTGAGATCTGAATTTTACAGCGACATCAATAAATGCTCCTTCTGTATTTGGCATTTGAACCCTAACAGACGGATAACCTAATGCTGTGACTTGGTCGATAAAACGAATAGGAACAGGCTTCATTGATGAATTATCATCATCACTAACATCTTCTGTAGTGATATCAATGTATTTGCTCCAAGGTTGGACTTTACCAAACCATGTAAAATGGTACCCTTCAGTCATGATCGCTGACTTCTGACCATTGGGGTAGGTAACAAAATATTGGTAGCCAGGTTCAGCCCACATAATTGCATTTGACATCACAATGATAAAAAATGCAGCTGCAAACGACAGTCCACCTAATTTCGGGTTTAGAACGGGATAGTTTTTTCTAAGTTGTGGCACAACTGTTAAAACACTATACACTAAACATATAAAAACGATAAGATAAAATAAGAGAGCCATTTGGTAATTAAGTTAGTTGATTATACATACATATATCCTAACGGTATTTCTTTACCCAATGGATGTATTTTAAAATATTATTTAATAATGATTAACGATAGTTGTTAAAAAAATGATATTACAAAAAAAGGTCTGCGTAATATTTTCGTATTACACAGACCTGATATTTATTGTTTAGCTATATTACTAAAGCTTACTTATTGTCTACTAAAACGTTTGTAGTGATAGAGATTCTAGTTGTTTGTTTAGCATTAGAATAAACAGTGATTGGTTTATTCTGTACGCCTCTTTTACCTCTAGAATTGAATTTAACTAGAATTTGTCCTTCATCACCAGGAGCGATAGGCTCTTTTGGCCATTTTGGAGCAGTACATCCACAAGTAGTTGTAACGTTTGTGATTACCAAAGGAGCATCACCACTATTTGTAAATTTAAAAGTATGCTCAACAACGTCACCTTGGTGAATATCGCCAAACTCATATGTATTTTCAGCAAAAGTAATTACAGGGCCTTTTGCTTCTTGTGCATTAACTACAAAACAGAATAAACCGAATAACAGTGTAAATAATATCTTTTTCATGTCCTTAGATTTATGGTTGAAGGATAATAATTTATTAAGTAAGTACAATTTACGATTAATACTTGAAATCATAAAAATGCACCTCGATGAAACATTTATTAAATACTTAAGCAAAAACCTTGTCATATTTTAAAAACTATAAAATTTATTTTTTTGGTGATTTTTATATTAAATTGAATCATGCTCGCATCCCAAATTAAAATTTAACTACATATACAAACATGAAAAAAACTCATAAGTACGATATGGGCGTCATTGGAAACTGTGCGTTCATGGCCTATGTCGATACAACAGCAAGTGTGCGTTGGCTATGCTGGCCAAGATTTGATAGCAGTTTTATTTTTGGTGACTTACTGGATGATGAGAAGGGCGGAGAGTTTTCGGTAAAACCTACAGCTAACATCCAAAAGACTAAACAGTATTACGTTACAAACACTAATATTCTCGTTACAGAAGTTTACACTGAAGATGGTGATTTTAAAGTAACAGATTTTGCTCCACGTTTCGAACAGGACGATCGTTATTATAAGCCATTGATGATGATCAGAAAAATTGAACCATTAAGAGGCACTCCTTCTGTGAAAGTAGTGTGTAACCCAGTAGGGGAATATGGTGAGATGAAACCTGAGAAATCACAAGGAAGTAATCATATCCGTTTCTTAGGGTACGACCAACAAATGAGATTAACTACAAATATTCCTTTATCTTATGTAATGGATGAGCATCCATTTGTATTAGGTGGAGCTGTATATACGGTGTTAACTTATGGTGTACCATTAGAAGCAGCAATTGAACAAACTGCAGAAACTTTCTATACTAAAACGAAAAGATATTGGAGAAATTGGGTGAAATCAACATCAATTAGTTTCTTCCATCAGGATAAATTAATCCGTTCGTCTTTAATATTAAAAATACACCAATACGAAGATACAGGGGCTATTATAGCTTCCGGAACGACATCATTACCAGAATATCATAAAAGTACCCGAAACTGGGATTATCGATATTGTTGGATGAGGGATACTTATTATACATTAAATGCTTTCAATAACATTGGTCACTTTGAGGAAGTAGAAGCTTACTTTAAGTACATCGAGAATGTAACGAAGCAAGAAAAAGATAGGTACCAACCTCTTTATACTATTACAGCTCAGAAGAAAATCACCGAAATTGAAATGCCTTTAAAAGGATATTTGGGTGAAAACAAACCTGTAAGAATAGGTAATGATGCTTATACTCATATTCAGAATGATGTATATGGTCAAGTATTAACATCACTACTTCCTTTGTATGCTGATAAGCGTTTTACTAATAAATACCGTATGCATACAAAGCAATTAGTAGAGCATACTCTACAGAAAATTGCTGATACAATGGAAGAGAAAGATGCAGGTCTTTGGGAATTCAGAGATAGACCAGGACATTACTGCTATACTTTCTTATTCCACTGGGCAGGAGCATCTGCAGCATATAAAATGGCTCAATACTTTGATGATGTGAAGATGGCCGATAAGGCATTAAAGATCAAAGAACGAGCAGCTGATATGATTGAAAAATGCTACGATGAAGAAACAGGCGTTTACATGCAAGCTGCAGGATCAAAAGATATGGATGCATCTTGTCTACAATTAATTACCATGAATTACCTGGATCCAAACTCTGAAAGAGCAAGGAGACATTTAAAAGGTATGGAAAAGGAATTAATGGCTCAAGATGGTTTATTCTACAGATACCGTCATGTGGATGATTTTGGAGCACCGGAAACAACATTCCTAATTTGTGCTTATTGGTACATAGAAGCTTTAGCTTGTGTGGGAAGAGTAAAAGAAGCTATTGATTACTTTGATAAAGTAAGTAGCTATGCAAACCATGTTGGTTTATTATCGGAGGATGTAGATTCTAAGGATGGTAGCCAATGGGGTAATTTCCCTCAAACGTACAGTCATGTAGGTTTGATGAATGCAGCTTATCGTATTTCTAAGAAATTAGATTTACCTAACTTCTTGTAAGCCTTCTTACTAAAGAAGAAATATTTTAAGGTAATTGTCTCATAAGGCAATTACCTTTTTTTATCTACCAATAAATAATGTTTTGATAATCACAAAAGCGGCTAAGACAGCTAAACTGAAGTATTCTACTATTTTCATCATTGGGGTAATTAATTAACAAGGTTTTCGTATCTGATATCTTTATGACAATTAAAAAAATTAGTTTGACATAATAATCTTATCGTATTTACATAGATTTAGAAATATATAATCCGTTTGATTTCTGTCAAAAAGTCACTTTCTTTTTCAAAAATTTCAACCCCTGATGACTTAATGTCGTTTAAACAACAAAAAATAATCATTAAGCTGACTTTATGTCTTGATAATCAGTTTAGTACAGTAATTGAATAACATATCATGTCTTTATAATTAATTGAGTCTCTATAACTTAAATTAAAAAATACGAACTTATGAATTTTGAAAAATATACAATCCGATCGCAAGAAGTTCTGCAAAAAGCACAGACCATTGCAAAAGGATTTCAACAACAAATAATAGAAAAAGGTCACTTATTAAAAGCAATCATAGAGCAAGAAGACAATATGATTACTTTTCTGACCAATAAAATAAAAGCTGATAAAACGGCTTTAGATCAACAAGTAGAAACAATTGTAGCTGCGTATCCAAAATCGTCAGGAGAAAACCCTTATTTATCAAATGACTCTGCCAAGACTTTACAAAAAGCAGAGAAGTTTATGACTGATATGGGAGACGAATTTGTAGCAGTTGAACATATATTACTTGGACTTTTGGAAGGTAGTGATCCAATCGCTCAACTTTTAAAACAAGCGGGTTTCAATGAAGACTACCTAAAAAAGGCCATTGTAGAATTAAGAAAAGGAAATAAAGTAACTGACCAAAATGCCGAAGGTCAATATCAGTCTTTAGAGAGATATGCGATTGATTTAACTCAAATGGCAAGAGATGGTAAGCTAGATCCTGTAATTGGTAGAGATGAAGAAATTCGTCGAGTACTACAGATTTTATCAAGACGTACTAAAAATAACCCAATGTTAATTGGTGAACCGGGTGTTGGAAAAACGGCTATTGCAGAAGGTTTAGCGCAAAGAATTGTTGCAGGAGATATCCCAGAAAACTTAGAAGATATTTCAATAGCTTCTTTAGATATGGGTGCTTTAGTTGCAGGAGCAAAATATAAAGGTGAGTTTGAGGAAAGATTAAAAGCGGTAATTAAGGAAGTTCAAAGTGCGGATGGAAAAATTATCCTCTTTATTGATGAAATACACACACTAATTGGTGCAGGTGCAGGTGGAGATTCAGCAATGGATGCTGCCAACTTACTAAAACCAGCTTTGGCAAGAGGGGAATTAAGATCGATTGGTGCTACAACTCTAAAAGAATATCAGAAATATATAGAAAAAGATAAGGCACTAGAAAGAAGGTTCCAACCTGTAAATGTTGGAGAACCATCTGTTGATGATGCAATTTCTATACTTAGAGGTATCAAAGAAAAATATGAAGTGCATCATGGTGTCAGAATTAAAGATGATGCTATTATTGCTTCAGTAGAACTATCAAATCGATATATTTCAGATCGCTTCTTACCAGATAAGGCAATTGACTTAATGGATGAAGCAGCATCTCGTATGCGTATTCAAATGAACTCTATGCCGGAAGAGGTAGATGAGATCAAGCGTAAAGTGATGCAGCTTGAAATAGAACGAGAGGCAATTCGTCGAGAAAAAGATGTTGAGAAGGAAAATATCTTAACAGATCAGATACGCATACTTACTAGTAAGTTGAATGAATTGGAAGACGAGTGGAAGAGAGAAAAGCAAACACTCGATTCAATAAAACAGCTGAAAAGAGATATCGATAAATATAAAATCGAAGCAGATCAAGCTGAACGCTCAGGTGATTATGGAAGAGTTGCAGAGATTAGATATGGAAAAATTGTCAATGCAGAAAAGCAATTAGAAGACTTGCAAAATGCTGCAGAGCAAGAATCTGAAACTGGTAATGTAATGTTACGTCAGGAGGTAACTTCCGAAGATATTGCTGAGGTTGTTTCTAAGTGGACAGGTATCCCTGTGGCTAAAATGGTTCAAGGTGAAAGAGAGAAACTTCTTCACTTAGAAGCAGAATTAGGTAAAAGAGTGGCAGGGCAAGATGAGGCTATTACTGCTATTTCAGATGCCGTTCGTAGAAGTAGGGCTGGTCTACAAGATCCTAGAAGACCTATCGGTTCATTCTTATTCTTAGGTACAACCGGTGTTGGTAAAACTGAATTAGCGAAAGCATTAGCAGAATACCTATTCGATGATGATAAAGCAATGGTTCGTATCGACATGTCTGAATACCAGGAGAAACATGCAGTAAGCCGTTTGATCGGAGCTCCTCCAGGTTATGTTGGATATGATGAAGGTGGTCAACTTACTGAAGAAGTAAGAAGAAGACCATATTCAGTAATTCTACTTGATGAGATAGAAAAAGCACATCCAGATGTATTTAATATCTTATTACAAGTATTGGATGATGGACGTCTAACGGATAATAAAGGTAGAGTTGCAGATTTCAAGAATACCATTGTCATCATGACTTCCAATATGGGAGCACATTTCATGATGGATAAAATCGGTGATCTTGAAAACGCAGGAACAAAAGTAGAGAAAGAAGAAATTCTTGACGAATGCAAGAACAAGGCATTGGATTTACTGAAAAACACAGTACGTCCTGAGTTCCTAAATAGAATTGACGAGATTCTTATGTTCCAACCTCTAACAAGAGAGAATATGAGAAAGATTGCAGATATTCAATTCAAAGACATACAGAGAAGGATTAAAGCGAATGGAATAGAAATAGAAATCACTCCAGAAGCTTTAACAAAAGTCTCTGATTTGGGTTACGAACCAGAATTTGGTGCAAGACCATTGAAAAGAGTAATGCAGAGGTATATTCTAAACGATCTATCAAAATCAATCTTAAGTGGAGAAGTCCAAAAAGATAGTGTTGTTTTAATAGATGTAGATAATGATCAGTTGATTTTCAAAAACAGATAATCATCTAAATAAAATAAAAAAGCGATATACTTATTTATAGTATATCGCTTTTCCTCATTTCAATTCATTACAATTGATCGCACTTTTTTAACTCGATCAATGATTACTTTTTTAGCGTTAGTAGCCTCTCTTAAGTCAGAGTACACGCCTTCGATACAATTCAAATTAATGTGAATTACATTTTTAGGATACTTTGCCTGAACCTCTTTTTCGAATTCAGCCAATAAACTAAACTTGTTCTGAGCAAATTTTGAAACGTCGATTTGTATGATTGAAGACAAAATTTCTGTGTCTCCATCCAAACAATCTTTCCTTACAGCTTTGAAAAACACATATCTAGTGTTGCTATTCACTGCGTTTTCAACCTTCACACTTTTTTGTTCAGTCGATGGTGAATCTGGTTCATTGTTACCATTACTTGCAAGTACAATATTGGAACTTGCATAAAATGTCAAGCACAATAACAAGAATTTGGATAATAATTGCATGAAAAAATAAATCAGTAGTAAAAGTAATTATTTGGTTTTTAAGGGGATACCTATTACAATTATAATATTTTAATATAATTATATGAAATATCTAAGTGTATTTTTCACAATATATAATTAAATATATTCTTTGTTATCCGTATAACAATATAAAAATTAAAAAAATCGGATAATATTGATAATCAATATCTTTAATTATTTTCTTTAAAAAATTCAATAGTTATCACATATAAATGTATATTATTGTATAATCGCTAACAATTTTTACTTCTTCCAATATGCTTAGACTACTGTTAATTATTCAGTGGATCTGTCTTTTTTTATTTTCTAATCGCATTATTGCCCAAAAAGATATCACACCAAGTGCCTTTTTAGGAATCGATCTTGGAGATAATTTCACATACCATTATCAATTGGTAGATTATTTTGAATTACTTAGTAATAAATACCCAAGTAAAGCGAAGTATATTAGTTATGGTGCTACGTCAGAAGGAAGAGAGTTATTTGTTTTTGCAATTACATCTTCTGAGAATATGACAAAATTAGAAGAGATCAAAAAAGATAACTTATATAGAATAGGTATAGAAGAAGGTAAAGTAGCAAATAAAATCCCTGTTATTTGGTTAGGATACAATGTTCATGGTAATGAAGCTTCAGGTTCTGAAGTTGCAATGAAAGTGGCTCACAAACTATTATCATCCGACGAAAAAGAAATTAATAAAGTATTAGATAATGCCGTAGTCGTTATCGATCCATGTATGAATCCCGATGGGAGAGATAGGTACGTAAATGGATATCGAGCAAGACGAGGAGAAAAAGTAAATTCAAATGCACTAAACTGGTCTCATGTAGAAAGTTGGCCTTCTGGTAGGTATAATCATTATTTATTTGACCTTAATAGAGATTGGGCTTGGCAAACACAATTAGAAACTAAGTTAAGATATGCTTTATATAAGGAATGGATGCCACAAGTATATGTAGACTTTCATGAAATGATGCCAGAATACTCTTATTTCTTTGGTCCACCTGCTCATCCTATCCATGAAGAAATCACTACTTGGCAGAGAAAATACCAACGAATCTCTTCTCAGAGGTATATTGACTTTTTTGAAGAGCATAATTGGAAGTATTTTACAGAAGAAATTTTCGATTTATTGTACCCTTCATATGGAGATAGTTGGACATCCTTTAATGGAGCCGTTGGCTTTACTTTTGAACAAGGGGGACATGGTGTAGCAGGAGTTTCCTACAAAAAGAAACCAACTGATCGAGCACTGACTTTAAAACAAAGGATAGAGAAACACTATGAAACAACATTATTAACCTTATTTACTGCGGTAGATTATAAAGAACAGTTGCTTAAAGAGTATCAGGCATTCTTTAAGAGTAAACCCAAAGGACAGTATTCTCAATTTATTATTAGAAATAATTCTAGAGATCATGGAGATATAAAGAGATTACTGAAATTAATGGATACTCATAGAATAAAGTATTCAATGGTAGCTAAAGGTAAATCCGTTACAGCTTACAGTTATCAATTAGAGAAGAATATAGAGATATATATAAAAGAGCATGATATTCTTTTCGACATTAATCAACCATTTAATAAGACGTTAGAAGTTCTTTTAGAGCCTAAAACCGAAATAACAGATTCCCTCACTTATGATTTAACAGCATGGTCACTTCCTTATGCCTATGGATTGGAAGCATATGCTATTGAAAGTAATCCAAAATTTGAAATAAAGCAGTTTCAAGAAGCTGTTACGCAAAAAGATCAGGTACATTCAATAGAGAAGGACTATATATATATAGTACCTTGGAATTCTATTGAAGATACCAAAGTACTAACGAGGTTCTTAGATAAGAAAATTGATATCAGTTACCTTAATAAGGGAAAGAACATTTTTAATACCTTTTTGCCTAAAGGTAGTATTGTGATTAATCCCGAGACAAATGAATCGAACCGAAAACTAAACTTCATTAATAAGGTACTGAAGGATGTCAATTATATAAAAGCACCTATCAATAAGTTGGGATTAATTTCTGACTGTTTAACTCCTTTTAAAGAAAAAAGAATAAGTGTATTAGCAGGTGGTGAATCTAACCCATTAGATTTTGGTGCATTATGGCACTTTTTTGATCATGAGTTAAACTATCCAATTCAAATATTGGATGTTGAAAAACTATCAACATCGAAGTTATTTAACACAGATGTATTATTAGTTGGTGATGGGAGATATAGCCCATCGACACATAAAGTGATTGAAAACTTTGTGAAAGTTGGCGGTAGAGTGATTCTTTTTGAAGGTGCGACGAAAATTATGTCAGAAAATACAACAACAGATATGTATGATTCTTTACATATATCGTTGGTGCAGAAATCAAGATCTTCTGAAGCAAGTTCGAAAACGTCATTAAATAAAAGAGCGGCAGGGTGTATTGTAAAAGTAGAACTAGATACTACAACTAATATTTCGAATGGATTAAACCCAATATACTACTCATTAAAGCAAAGTAAGTTGGTGTTGCCTAAGATTGGTTTAGGTGAAAACCTAGGAACTTTCCCAGAAAGTCCACTTGTTTCGGGATATTTAGGACAAGGTTTAAAGCTAGAAATGCCAGGAAAGTCATTAATCGCTATAGAAAAGTATAAAAAAGGAGAGATATTTTACTTTGGGGAATCTCCATTATTCAGAGGTTTTTGGGTGAATGGGATGCTTCTTTTAAGTAATGCCATATTTTTTGATTACTAATTACAATATTTAAATAATTGACCTTTAGTGATATCCTACCGTATTGAATTTCATTTAATATAATAATAGCTAGAAAATATTGCATTTATCAAGTTAGCTATTACCTTTGCACTCCCTTCAAACGGAAGGCCAACTGAAAAACACTCCTAGTGGGTACTATTCATTTCAACATTTTGCAAAGAAGACAGCGATGTAAATTAAAATTTCAAATGAAATCAAATAAGCATTGCATATTAAATTTCTCTTCTTACCTTTGCACTCGCTTCTGAAAAGAGGCGGTTATAAAAGACTAAAACGTTGGTCTTTTTAAGCAGAGAATGGGATTTGAAAATCTTCAGAAAGTAGCTCGAAAAAATAAAATAAAATTTTTTCAAAAAGAGTTTGGAGATTAAAATTTAGTTCTTACCTTTGCACTCGCT
>NZ_CANDOA010000014.1:0-130445 GCF_947387565.1 Flammeovirga sp. SubArs3
TGAGAAGCGAGTGCAAAGGTAAGAACTAAATTTTAATCTCCAAACTCTTTTTGAAAAAATTTTATTTTATTTTTTCGGGCTAATTTCTGAAGATTTTCAACTCCTACTCTCTGCTTATAAAGACTAACGTTTTAGTCTTTTATAACCACCTCTTTTCAGAAGCGTGTGCAAAGGTAAGAAGAGAAATTTAATATGCAATGCTTATTTAATTTCATTTGAAATTTTAATTTGCATCGCTTTCTTCTTTGCAAAATGTTGAAATGAATAGTATCACTAGGAGTGTTTTTCATTTGGCCTTCCGTTTGAAGCGAGTGCAAAGGTAATAGCTAACTTGATAAATGCAATATTTTCTAGCTATTATTATATTAAATGAAGATTAATCATCACACAACACACTAACAACGTGTATAGTATATTTCAATAAATAATTAAAAAAATTCAGGAACATATACTTTAACTACCGTTCCCTTACCCTTTATTGACTCTAAAGAGATCGTTCCTTTTAATACTTCAACGGCTTCTTTTACTATAAAAAGGCCCAAACCTGTACCATCTCCTGTTTCACTTGCTCTATAGAACATGTCAAACACCTTTGATTGGTCATTTTTTCCAATACCTTCACCATTATCTTCAAATGCAATCATAATACCTTTCTTCTCGGGATATATTTTGATATTTAGGAAATGGTTTTCCTTATCTACATCAAAGTACTTAATACTATTCGTGAATAGATTTGTCAGAATACTCCTTATCCTATTCTTATCTGTATTAAAGCCTCTATTCATTTTAACCTCAATATTTAACTTCTGTTGAGGTAACATACTAAATTGATGAGTTGCAATAATTGATTTTAGTTCATCTTTAAGTGATACTGACTTAGGTTCAACTTTATTTCTGTTGTTTCTTAAAAACTCACCAAAATCTTTAATTAGATCTAAAATCCTATCTACATTTTTATCCATCATAGGTAAATAGGTTTGTTTTACAGTATCGGCAGTTTCCTTATTAGCAAGATTCAGCAAGCCTTTAATAGATGTAATAGGACCTTTTAGATCATGAGTAGTACTATATAAAAAGCGATCAAGTTCTTTATTGGTCACTTCTAGTTCATGATTTTTTTCTAGAAGCCCTTCTTCGTATTCTTTTCTTTTAGAGATATCATGAGCGTTGAAGATAGTATATAAACGCCCTTTGATTTTAGCAAGATTAGCACTTAACTCTACATTTACGTAAACTCCATCTCTTCTTTTCATTCTCACCTCTATCTTTTGAGGTGCTGAAATATCTCCTCTTCTACACTGTTGTCGGTAGACAATCACTTTTCTTTGATCTTCTTTATGGAAAAAATCTATGATCACACTTCCTCTTAGATCAAAAAAGTTATTGTAACCGAGAAGTTTTTGTAACCCTCGATTATAATTCGCCACCCTGCCAGAATACTCTGCAATAAAACTATCCCTTGCCGCATTGATCATTGATTTCAACCAGATCTTTTTACTCTTATTGGATTCCTCCTCTAGCTTTCTATCAGTAATGTCAGTAACAGCTCCTACAAAGCGTAATAGTTTTCCTTTTTTGTTGAAAATAGGTCTAGCTTGAATATTTAAATATTCAATTCCTGAGATTTCCTTCATACAATTATTACACCTTACATCTAGATCAATAGGTTGATGATGAATAGACAATTGTTTAACAGCCTCCATTAAAGGAAATTTATAGCTATTGTAGATGTATTTAAATTGATGTCTCAATGAAGGTATTTGCTTTTCAGTACCGGCTGCTCCTAACATGTTAAACAAGTAGTCCGACCAATAATACCTTTGTTCGTCTACTTCATACACCCAATTACCTACTTTAGTGACTCTTTGAATCTCTTTCATGTAGGCTTCATGTCTTTTCAATTGAGTTAGGGCATTTTTCTGTTGAGAAATATCTTGTAGACCTCCATACAAACCAACTACCTTATTATGTCTAATAATTGGTCGCCCTGTAAGTCTCACCCATTGTTCTCCTTTATATTTTAGTCTAATACATAGTTCTAAATCAAAATCGTCTTGTTTCTTGTAGGCATTTCTAAGAATTACCATCGCTTCTTTTCTTGATTTATTATCACACATTGATAACAAAAAAGATGGATTTTTTTCAACAAACTCTTTGGATACACCTACTACCTGAGAAACTTCCTCAGTTACAAGCATTTTTTTAGAGAAACGATCATACACCCAACCACAAGCCTTAATTAGGCGTTGCATCTCTCTAAGAATATGACTGTTTCTTTCTTTTTGAGTAATATTTTTTAGTGTCACAAACATTCCGAATGAATGATTTCCTAGAATTACTCGTTTGACATCCAATTCAAATAATAAAGATTCTCCGTCCTTTCTATTGATATCTAAGAATGCCTTTTCATTAATACTTGTCTTTAAATCTGATGATACGATTTGATGAAACTCTTTCTTTACATGTTCTCTTATGGATGAATGGACATATTCAAGAAATGAAACCCCAATTAATTCTTCTTGAGAATATTGCAGCAAGTCAGCTAAGTGCTTATTTACCTTACAAATCTTTGAGTATTGATCTATCAAAATATATCCAGTATTCCCTGAATTAAGCATTAGACTAAACATGTCTTCTACAGAGTTTCTAGCAGTAACATCTTTACATCTTACTAGACATGCATATACTTGATTTGCTTCATTGAAGATGGGCTGATAAATCGTTTTTACATAAACAGAATCATCATCCTTTGTGTAATAGGCTACTTCTGTAGTATATGTTTCTCCATTTAAGGCAGAGTTTATTCCTGTTTTTACTCTTTTAGATCGATTGAATAATGCTCTATACTGATTAAGCAAACCTATTTCATTAGGGACTAACCTTTCTAAAAGATTAACCATAGCACTATTATAATCGATAAACTTATTCTCTTGGCTGACTAATGCTATCGCGTCTCTGGAATCTTTGATTAATAATTGAATGATTGCATTTTGAGGAAAATGAGATAACTGGTTCTTTTCAAAAATATCAGGATAAATAAAATACCCTTCTATCACATCTTCAATAATAATTGTTGATCGATTCCCTTCTTGATCATATAACTCTTTCTTAACTTTCTGACCTATCTCTAATTCATTGAAAGACCCAAGAAAAACTCCCTTCCATTCTATGGGACATAAATCAAAAAATGAATTGTATTTTAGGTGTTCATCCGTAATATCAAACAAAAAGATAGCCGCCTTATTTTCATTTAGTAATAAGAAGTCCTTTTTTTGTATTTGTAAAAAAGGGATTGTATTGTCTTTATCTATATTTGATAGCAATGACGGTTTGAACATAGTTTCGGGAGTTCCTTAGATAGCCAGTAGTTATTGTGTTGAATTTGATTGTCCTTACAATTTAAAAATTTATAGAAAAAACGAAAAATTATAATACTAATATGTTATCACAAATTGTTACTGGAGTTTGGAATTGGGGAGATCTTTCACCTCAAGAAATAAATAAATTAATACACCAAAGTATTGATGCAGGTATCACTACTTTTGATCATGCAGATATTTATGGTGGATATACAATTGAAAAATTATTTGGTGATGCATTAGCTTTATCACCAGAATTGAAGAGTAAGTTACAGATTGTCACTAAATGCGGCATTAAGTTATTACATCCAAATCGTCCATCACATCAGTTAAAATCTTATGATACTAGTAAATCTCATATTATTCAGTCTGTAGATAAGTCTTTAGAAAATCTACAGGTGGATGTTTTAGATTACATCTTAATTCATAGACCTGATCCTTTATTACAACCTAAAGAAGTGGCAGAAGCTATCGAAGAGCTAAAAACTGCTGGTAAAGTAAAAGCTTTTGGTGTTAGTAATTTCCTTCCTCATCAGGTAGATGCATTACAGAAAGAGGTTAATATTGAGATCAATCAAGTTCAGATTTCACCATTGCACACAACGGCTCTATATGATGGATCTTTAGACAACTGTCTAAAAAATGATATCCGTCCGATGGCGTGGTCACCGCTTGGCAATGGTAGAATCTTTACAGAATCTTCTCCGGAAATTGACTCACTGAAAAATGTTCTAAGTGAAGTTGGAGAGAAATATGGTCTTGCCTTAGATCAGACTATTTTTGCTTGGCATTTATCTCATCCTACGAGAATTATTCCTGTTTTAGGCACAACAAAAGGAAGTCGTATTGTTGCTGCAGCAGAAGTAATGGACAAAACATTAGAAAGAGAAGATTGGTTTAGAATTCTACAAGCTGCAGAAGGACACGAAGTACCTTAATGATTATTGATTTATAATGCCTGATAAAAGTTCAAAAATTCAAGACCCTGGAGTTGGGGCTAGCTATCAGCATAAAACAAAAAGGATAATTAATCCAGATGGTTCTTTTAATGTAAAGAGAGTTGGTACATTAAATATTATCAACGATGCCTACCATTGGTTAATTACTATTCCTTGGGCTCCTTTTATTGCAGTAGTTACGAGTGTAATTTTAGCAACGAATTTCGTTTATGCATTGGTATATCTCATAATAGGTGTAGAACACATCAGTGGCGTTCAACCAAGTGGCTACCTTATGGATGATTTTATAAGTGCATTGTTTTTTAGTGTCCAAACTTTCACTACAGTTGGGTATGGAGCTATGGCTCCTATTGGAAACCTCACAAGTTTAATAGCCAGTTTAGAAGCTTTTAATGGGCTATTACTTTCTGCGTTTTCTACCGGTATTCTTTATGGTCGTTTTTCAAGACCAATATCTAAAATTAAGTTTTCGCAAACGGCCTTACTTACACCATACAAGAATACAAAGTACGATTCCATCCAATTCAGAGTTGTAAATAAAAGGGCTAATACCTTACTAAATATTCGAGCTTCAGTGTATTTATCAATTAATGCTAAATCACAACAACCAGGAGAATTTCGATTAAAAAGAGATTTTTATGATTTATCCTTAGAGCGTAGTAGCATTATGTTTTTACCACTTACTTGGACTATTGTTCATATCATTGATGAAAACAGTCCTTTGTATGGTATTAATTTAAAAGAGTTAGTGGATAGACAAACTGAAATGTTGATTACACTAAATGGTTTTGATGAAACTTTTGGTCAGGATACATATACTTACTTCTCCTATTTTGCATCAGAATTTGAAGAAAATAAGAAGTTTATCAGAAACTTTACTGTAGATGATAATGGTGATATTATTCTTAATGTTGATGATGTACATATGACAGAAGATTTATAAAAAAAGGCTCTTGGTCGTATAAACCAAGAGCCTTTTTTATGCTAAACCGTCTTTCACTTTTTGAGCTTTACTTTGTCCTATCAGATCTGCCACTTCATCTACAGATGCAGCCTTTATATTTGATAAAGTTTTATAGTGAGTGAGTAATTTTTTTATTGTATTTGGACCAACTCCTGGGATGTCTTCAAGCTTCGTATGAATACTTCCTTTGCTTCTTAGATTTCTATGAAAAGTAATACCAAATCTATGAGCTTCATCCCTTAATCTTTGTACCAATTGTAAAGACCTCGATTTCTTACTAAGATGTAGTGGTATTGGATCTTCTGGAAAGAAAATCTCTTCTAATTTTTTTGCGATACCAATCACCGGAAGCTTTCCATACAAGCCTAACCTTTCTAATGCCTCTACAGCTGAACTCAGTTGCCCTTTACCCCCATCGATAATTACCAATTGTGGCAACTTTTGTTTTTCATCGAGTAACCTTCTATATCTTCTATATACAGCCTCTTCCATTGATGCAAAGTCATTAGGGCCTTCTACAGTTTTCACATGAAAATGTCTGTAATCTTTTTTCGCTGGTCTACCATCTCTGAAAACGACACAAGCAGAAACTGGGTTTGAACCTTGTATGTTTGAGTTATCAAAACACTCAATATGAACAGGAACCTCTTTTAATTGAAGGTCATTTTTTAGTTGAAGTAATGTCTGATAGCTACTTTTCTTATCACTTATTTCTCCTCTTGATGTTTCTCTTTCCCTTTTATAATACATTGCATTTTTAAAAGACAATTGTATTAATTTCTTCCCATCTCCAATTTTAGGTATTGAAAATTCCATACGTTCATCTTCATCGATGACATCACTAAGGTCGATATTCGTATATATTTTTCTTGAATTTGTAGAGTATCGTTCTCTAAAATCCATAATTGCATAAAGGAGAAGTTCACTATCAGATTCGTCCATTCTTTTTGTCAGTTGATTGGATTCTGAATGCATAATTCCTCCGTTCATTATTTTTATAAAGTTAACGTAGGCAAACTTATCATCAGTAACTATCGCATATACTTCACACTCTCTGAATGTAGGAGAAACAACCAATGATTTAGACTGATAATTAGTAAGAAGATCTAACTTCTGTTTCCATTGTTGTGCCTCTTCAAAAGCTAAAGCACTAACAGCCTCTTCCATTTTTTGTGTAAAGAACTCTTTGGGAACACTTAAATTACCTTTCAGGATCTGTAATACCTGATTAATATCTTGTTGGTAATCTTCCTCCTTTTGTTTTCCTTCACAAGGACCTAAACAATTATTGATATGGTATTCTAAACAGACAGAGTATTTTCCTGCAGCTACATTATATTCTGATAAATTATATGTACAGTTTCTGATTTTATATAACTGTTTAAAAAGATCCAAAAGAGCATTCATTGTCCTTAAACTAGGGTAAGGACCAAAATATTTATGTCTTTTATCTTCTGTATTTCTGGTATAAAATACTCTTGGAAATCGCTCTTTCGTTACACAGATATAGGGATATGTTTTATCATCCTTTAGAAGAATATTGTATTTGGGTTGATTCTTTTTTATTAAGTTATTTTCAAGTAATAAAGCATCATATTCAGTATCCACTACAATGAATTCAATTTTTCGAATCTCAGTCACTAAGCGTTTCGTCTTACGATTCATTGTGGCCTGTTTCAGAAAATAAGAAGACACCCTGTTTCTAAGTTTTTTGGCTTTGCCTATATAAATGATTTTTCCTTCATCATTAAAATACTTATATACTCCAGGTTGCATTGGAAGGTTTTTTACCACCTTCATTAATTCTTCTTTATAATCTTCCATACTTACAGTTTGATAAAAAGCACTTACGAATATACTGTTTTTAAAAGGTAAAAAAATAAGGAGTAACTAGATTTACAACTAGCATACTCCTTACAGATATTTGTAATATTTTTTAGACTATTGCATAAATCTATTCAGCAAGTTAAATCTAGCCTCTATTATCTTGTCAGTGTTATAGGTAGATGGTTCTATTTCAACAGGATTCGATAATACTGATGCAAGTTTTAGTTTTTGTGTTCTAGATAAATATCTAAGATCTTTTTTATAATAAAAGTCTGCAGCTTCTCCGATACCATAAATATTATCGCCCCATTCTACATAGTTTAAATACAACTCGAAGATTCGATCTTTATCAAGAATACACTCCATACCTACAGCACCAATAGTCTCTAGATATTTCCCCAAGTTATTCTGATGAGGCATTAAGAACATATTTCTTGCTACTTTTTGAGAAATAGTAGCATCCGTTAATGGATGGTCTGCCTGAGCATAACCATTATGTTGTTGGAAAGTAGGATCTTCTACCCCAATGATCGCAGTTTGAATATCATTAGGAACAGCATCTTTGGGAATAAACTTTGGTATACTTATCTGATTTATATCAAAATTTGCTCTGGCACACATATATAAAGACATAGTAGGATTGGCCCATTTTAAATAAAATGAACTAAAAGCTACATAAATAATAAAGAGGATGTGAGCCCCTAAAATCGTAATAGATAATCGTTTTATAAATGGTAAAATCATGTTAGTGAGGGGTATTAGGTAGTACTATATCGTTGAGTGTAATACTCCTATAATTTATTGAAAACAAGTTAGATACACTTAAGTGATTCGTAATTATTTTTTTGAATTACGTTAAATTTCCACTTATTTTCTTAAAATTCAAAAATTATTCCTCAGAATCTTCTGGTTTTCTAATAGGTACGACAATAGAAATTCTTTCCCATATGGCTACTAAATTACATCCTTCTGGATCATCTTGTAGGAAAATAGAGAATTTTTGGAAAATCCTAAACGAGTTTAATGCAGGTAATTTAAGTCTAAATACATCCTCATTTTTATTGTACTTGTAGGTACCCCAAGCCCCTTGTGCTTTGTTGACTATTAAGGTCCATTCTGCTGTATCTGGAATCGCATAAAGCGAATAAGTACCTTCTTCTAATAACTCTCCCCCAAACATCACATCCTTAGTTATTGTGATTTCTGTTGCATCATCATCACCAAATCTCCAGATTTTTCTCCAAGGTACGGAAACACCAAATTTCTTATCGAAATCAGACTTCATCTTTGGTCTTCCGTATGTGACTTTAACGTAAGTACCGTCTTCCATTTTATGAGTTGCCATTCCAGTCTCACTTTTTCTTGGCTTATGTTTGATATCTTGAGCCTGTAAACTGAAAGGAAAAATAAAAAGTAATAGGGCTATATATTTTCTCATATTGTATGGATTGTCAAATCAATAAAAAAACGGAAATCACTCAAAAAAATATTATCAGTGATTTCCGTTTCAAATATCGTAAAAAGAATTCTTATTCTATAGTACCCCTTTGGTACTTGGAATTTCGTTATTTCCTTCTTCAACTTTTATTGCCATTCTTATTGCTTTTGCAAATGCTTTAAAAGTCCCTTCTATAATATGATGATCATTATCTCCTGTCGTCTTAATATTTAAGTTACAGCCTGCTGTATCTGAGAATGACTTAAAGAAATGCGAGAACATCTCTACTGGAAAATCTCCAACACTTTCTCTTGATAAAGGTGCATCACAAACAAACCAAGGTCTACCTGAAAAGTCTAATGCCACTTGAGCTAATACTTCATCCATAGGAGCGATAAAGAAACCATATCTTTCAATACCTCTTTTATCACCTAATGCTTGTTTGAAAGCTTCACCGATAGCTAAGCCTGTGTCTTCAATAGTATGGTGCTCATCAATATATAAATCACCTGTTACTTTTACAGTAAGGTCTATTTTACCATGACGAGCAACTTGGTGTAACATATGATCAAAGAAACCAATTCCTGTAGAAAGGTCTGAATTACCACTACCGTCCAAGTTTACTTTAATCAGAATAGATGTTTCATTAGTGATACGCTCTACCTTAGCTTCTCTTCCATTTGGAGAGTAGTTTGATAGAAACTCATAAATTTCCTTCCAAGATTTAGTTTCTAAAACTGCATCTTCTGAAGAACCTTTTTCACCAATAAAAATTCCTTGAGCACCTAAATTTGTTGCTAATTCAACATCTGTAAGTCTATCGCCTATGACAAAACTATTTTTTAAGTCATAATCTCCAGACATGTAGGCTGTCATTAAACCTGTTCTAGGCTTTCTTGTTGGGGCATTTTCATGCTCAAAAGTCTTATCGATCAACATATCATCAAAGACAATTCCTTCACCTTTTAAGGTGTCCAACATTTTATTATGTGCAGGCCAAAATGTATCTTCTGGGTAACTATCAGTACCTAAGCCATCTTGGTTTGTTACCATTACTAATTCATAGTCGAGTTCTTGTGCTATTTTTTGTAATTGAGAAATAGCCATTGGAACAAACTCTAACTTTTCTAATGAATCTACCTGATAATCTACAGGAGGTTCAACGATGATTGTTCCGTCACGATCAATAAATAATGCCTTTTTCATGAAGCTTGTTCGTAGTTCTGATTATACTTTTGTTTAATTCAGCTCACAATATACGATGTATTTCATTATTGGATTGTCCCGTTTCTCCATTTTTTAACGGTATCGAACCAAACTCTTTTATAATCGAAGGATCTTTTTAATTCATAATGAGTACCCGTAAACTGATTATTGTCTTCCATAAAGTCGAATTCCACCTGCCCATGATTTAAATTACTCTCATATGACCATCGAATTCCACCGTCTATATTAGATACCTCATTAGGCTCACCAAAAATGATATAAACTATTCCTCTGTCGGTTTTCCAGCCTTCTTTATAATCTGTAAACTTAATATTAGCTTCCGTTACTCTATCAAAATACATTTTGATCATACGTTTAGCATTATCTGGTGACCCTGCCACGTTTAACCAAAAATTTTCAAATGCTAATCTCGGTCGATCTCCCGATTTAAAAGACATCATCTCATTTTGTGTAGATATATATATCATTGGAGGATAGATATGTCTCATTTTTCTGTACTTAGGAAAATCCTCTGGAACAGACATAAAACCAACACCTTCTCTACTGGCCGTATCTGATTGAATAAAATATAACCCAGTTGATTTAACATCTATCGCTTCATTGGCCATGATCTGAAAACTAGAATCAACCACCATAGGGTTACCAAGGTTTGGATTTTCTATCATGGGTGGTGGAGCAGGCATAAAATCTGTAGAAAAATGATACACATAATATGGGGTTCCGGCACTACCTTTTACCGTAAAGTTTTCACCTTGTTTGATATAAGCCATACTGCTTCCTAAATCAACATTGAAATTAGTCTGTGCGGAGGCTTCAACAGTAAAGAGAAGAATAGATAGAATTTTAAAAAAGTATGATGCTGTCTTTCTCATTTAAAAAGTCTCGGAATGAGTTTTTAAGTTTTACAGAGAATTAAGTTAATAATTTTTGAAGAAAGTAAGAAGCCAATTTTTATAAGAAACAATGAAAACAAAAAGGTATTCCTAATTTTCACATTAAGAATACCTTTTCTATTCAATCTATGTCTCTCTAACAGCAAGTGTGATATTCATAAACATCACTCAAGTTGTTACTTAGATATTTGTTTTAAACAATTTAATTGCAATAGCAAGCAAGATAATACCAAATACTTTCCTCAAAATATTTGCTCCTCCTTTACCTAATTTCTTTTGAATCCATCCTGAGCTTTTCAAAACGATATAAACAAAAAGTAAATTAAGAATGATACCCAAAAGAATACTCATTTCTGAATATTCTGATTTTAGTGATATAATCGTAGTCATTGATCCTGCTCCTGCAATTAGAGGAAACGCTAAAGGAACAATAGACCCTGAACCTGCATCAGGCTCACTCTTAAAAAGAACTATACCTAAAATCATTTCTATTCCTAAAAGAAACAGAATTATGGCACCTGCAATGGCAAATGAATTTACATCAATACCAAAAAGATTTAGTATTTGTGTACCAACAATCAAGAATAGGATCATGATAATCCCAGCAACGACCGTGGCTTTTCCTGATTCAATTTTCCCTTCTTTTTGTCTTAAATCAATAATAATAGGAATTGAACCTACTATATCAATTACAGAAAATAAAATAAGGGTTACAGATGCAACAGCTTTAAAGCTGACACTTAAATCAAAATCAGTCATGATTTAATCAATTATTTAGTCCTCAATTTTGAAGCCTGCTGCAGTTAAATCTTCCCAATAGCTAGGGTATGATTTTGCTACTACTTCTGGCTCATCAATATTTAATTCACCCAAGATTGACAGTGGAGCAAAAGCCATTGCCATTCTGTGGTCTTCGTATGTATGAATAGTTTGTCCATCGATTGAAATACCTCCAGCTGGAACGATGATCTCTTCATCACCAATTACTTCAATCTCTAAACCTAATTTTTTGATCTCATTTTGAAGAGCAGCAATTCTATCTGTCTCTTTAATTCTCAAGCTTTGAAGACCAATCATACGACCTTCCATACCTAAAGCTGCTACTAAAGATACAATAGTTTGTGCAAGGTCTGGGCAGTGTGTAAAGTCGAAAAAGAACTTTTCTGCTTTTTCTGTTTTAGTTAAACGTACACCATCTGCTTCAAAAGTTGATTTCACACCCAATTGCTCCATGATCTCAACAATGGCTTTATCTCCTTGAAGAGAATCTTCTCTAAGGTGCATAATCTTGATGTCAGCTTCTTCACTTAGAGCAGCAATTGAATACCAGTAGCTCGCACCAGACCAATCTGATTCAATAGTATAATTACCTGCTTTATACTCTTGAGGAGCAACAGTAATTGTATTATCCTCCCAAGTATACTTTACTCCAAAACGTTCCATTAGACTTAAAGTCATCATGATATACGGTTTTGAAGCTACCGTTCCTTCTAATACCAATTTGATCCCTTGTGGTAATGTAGGACCAACTAGTAATAAAGCTGAAATATATTGACTACTTACATCCCCTCTAATACTTACTGTATCTGTTTTTTGTGTAAAACCATTGATCTTATGAGGAGGGTATCCATCATTCTTTAGATATTCAACTTCTGCTCCAAGGCTTCTTAATGCATCTACTAAAATACCAATTGGCCTTTCTTGCATACGAGCAGTACCTGTCATAATCGTCTTACGATTATTGGCTGTTACATATGCAGTTAAAAAACGCATCGTAGTACCTGCATCAAGAACATCAAGAGTTTCATCATTAGATGCTAAAAGACGCATCATTGTCTGAGTGTCTCTTGCTTTAGAGATGTTTCCTAATTCAATGGTTTCCTTTGCAGAAGCTTGAATAATCAATGCTCTGTTCGACTCACTTTTAGATGATACCAATGGCACATCTAACTTTACAGTTTTAGAAGGGTGAAATATTTTCATCGTCTTTTTTGTTAGTTCTGTTGGTTTTCAAATAGTTCCATTTCAAAAAGATTACTTAAATGCTGCTTAAGTACCTTTTCTACTTCTTGCATGTCCACCTCTTTACCTAGTTCAAACTGCATAGATGTTACAGCTTTATCAGAAATACCACAAGGAACAATATTTCCAAAGTAATTAAGGTTTGCGTTTACGTTGAGGGCAAATCCATGCATAGTTACCCAACGGGATGTTTTTACACCCATCGCACATATTTTTCTTGGGTTTGGATCGCCGTTTTCACCAATCCAAACACCTGTAAGTCCATCAATACGACCTGCTTTGATTCCATAATCACCTAAAGTTAAGATGACTGCTTCTTCTAGTAATCGTAGATATTTATGGATATCTGTAAAAAAGTTATCCAAATCGAGAATAGGATACCCAACTATCTGGCCTGGGCCATGATAAGTGATATCTCCACCTCTATTAATTTTGAAAAACTCTACATGTTCTCTTTCAAGACCTTTTTGATCTAATAGTAGATGCTCTTCTTTACCGCTTTTTCCTAAAGTATATACATGAGGGTGCTCCACAAACAATAAATAATTCTTTGTAGGGATTTCTTCCTCTCCTCTGTCTTTTCTTCTTCTATTCTCGAGTTTTGTTTGAACGATTCCGTCAAATAACTCTGTTTGATAGTCCCATGCCTTGCCATAAGGCATATTACCTAAATCTTGAAATTCTACTTTCTTGTTCATGACAACTTTGATCAAAACGATACTGTACTGCGAAATTGCACAAAAAAAACCTCTTCTAATGCAAGAAGAGGTTGATATCTATAAAAAAGATAGAATATTTTAACTCGTAGACTTGATGTATGCCAAAAATTCGCCTTGAACACCTAGTGTATTCGCTAATTTTAGCATAGCAGTAGCCTCCATCTCACTTATGTAGCCTTTTCTATTATTGGCATCCCAAGCGAGACATATGTATTTTAAGCGCGTTTCTGAAGGGAATTCTAACATTACCTCTGATAGGTAATCTTTTGCTCTGTCAAAAGCATTCACATAGTCTTCTGCGATAAATTGAGTAGCCCACTCTAACTCATCATGACCTTGAATATTTGTTGCAGTTTCCTCCAAAATTGCCTGCTCGTCTTCGTCTAGTCCGTGATAATGGAATATCACTGATTTGATCAATAAGTAAGCTTTTTTCTCTTCACTAGTCATTTTTGCCTGTAACGAGGTTTAATCAAGACAAATATAACATTATAAGTCGTTCAACCAAATAAACGTTAACGTAAAACACTATTCATATTCACACTTTATACTTCAAATCTTTGTGAATAAACAACTTAGAGAAAAATAGCTTTTATCATATTTCAATAAATTCTTTCTATGAAATAGATTACTTCTGTAAGAAAAAAGAGGTAAAAGCCTTCACTTTTACCTCTCAGTATCTATCAATTTTGAGATTACTTCACCTTTTGTTGGAAGTATTCTAATGTTCTTTTTAAACCTTCAGATCGATCAACCTTTGGCTCCCAATCTAAGATTTCTTTGGCCTTTGTGATATCTGGTCTACGTTGTTTAGGATCATCCTTAGGTAATTCTTGGTAAGTTACCTTACTACCGGAATTAGTGATCTCAACAATTTCATCCGCAAATTGCTTGATTGTGATCTCTTGAGGATTACCAATATTCACTGGGTAATGATAATCTGACAATGTTAAGCGATAAATTCCGTCAACCAAATCATCTACATAACAGAATGATCTAGTTTGAGAACCATCACCAAATACTGTGATATCTTCTCCTCTTAATGCCTGACTCATAAAAGCAGGTAATGCTCTACCATCATTCAGACGCATTCTTGGTCCATAAGTATTGAAGATTCTAACAATACCAGTATCAATACCATGGTAATTATGGTATCCCATAGTAATTGCTTCTTGGAATCTTTTTGCTTCATCATATACACCTCTTGGACCAATTGGGTTTACATTACCCCAATATTCTTCTGGTTGAGGGTGTACACTTGGGTCCCCGTATACTTCTGAAGTTGAAGCAATAATGAAACGAGCTTTCTTTACTCTCGCTAATCCTAATAAATTATATGGTGCTAAAGAGCCTACTTTTAAAGTTTGGATAGGCATCTCTAAATAATCAATAGGACTTGCTGGTGATGCAAAATGAAGAATGTAGTCTAATTCTCCAGAAACGTGTACAAACTTGGTTACATCATGGTGATAGAACTCAAAGTTGGGATTACCAAACAAGTGAGAGATGTTGTCTTCACTTCCTGTTAGAAAGTTATCCATTCCTACCACTTTAAACCCATTTGCCAAAAACTTATCGCACAAATGAGAACCTAAGAAGCCTGCAGCTCCTGTAATCAGTACTCTTTTCATTCTTAATTGTATCGTAGTAATAAAAAATAATTTTAAAGATAATCTTCAATATCTCCTGCTCCCTGACGGATGACTTCAAAATCTCCATCTCTTAGGTCAACAACAGTAGATAAATGTATGTTTCCATACCCTCCGTCAATTACAGCATCAACTTGATTTCCGTAATCTTCATAGATTAATTCTGGGTCTGTTGGATATTCTAAAATATCATCATCTTGTTTCAAAGAAGTTGTAACAATAGGATTACCTAATAACCTTACTAACTCCCTTGGAATATTATGATCGGGTACACGGATACCCACTTCTTTCTTTTTTGTATCTACCAATTTAGGTACAGAACTACTGGCCTTCATGATAAATGTAAATGGACCTGGTAACGATTTTTTCAACACTCTAAAAACAGGTGTATCAATCTGTTTTACATAATTTGTAATGTCTGACAGGTCGTAGCAAATAAATGCAAGATTCATTTTATTGGCTTTTAAACCTTTAAAACGAAGTAACTTTTTTAATGCTGATTGATTGGTTAAGTCACAACCTACACCATATACAGTATCTGTAGGATAAATTACTAATCCACCTCGTTTTAAAACGTTTACTACCTCATTTAAAATACGTTCTTGTGGATTGTCAGGATTGATTCTAAAAAAATCTGCCATGGTCTTAATATTTATTCATGTGAAGATAATGGTTGCTTTTTAATTTATATGCACAAAAGAAGGTAACACATAAAATATTTACTATATATTGCTATGATTAATTTAAATATTAATACCTAAAATGGCATACATAACGATTCCAGTTAAAACAACTTATCTGGAAATTACAGAAGACAAAATTGTCCCTTTTGAATTTAAAAATAAGGCATCAATTGAGAGGTGGATTCCTGAGAATGTGGATGAGTATTTATCGCTTTATAAACAAGTGGGAGACGATTGGGGATGGACTGGAAGAATCCTTATGCCACAAGATGAATTAAAGAAATGGTTGTTTTCAGAAAATTGTGTTTTATATATCCTAAGAGTAGATAATGATCATGCAGGGTTTATTGAATTTGATTTATCACAAGAGAACAAAGCTGAAATCGTGTATTTTGGACTTTTAGATCAATTTATTGGCAGACAACTCGGCTTACCATTTTTAAGTCAATCGACAGAAATGATGTTCACAAAATTACAAATTGAAAATGTATGGCTACATACCTGTGAATATGATCATCCTTCTGCTATTAGAATATATCAAAAGCTAGGGTTTTACATCACAAAAGAGACAATTGATGAAGAACCTTATGATGACGATTTTTTAAAAGCTTTTAAAGAGAAATACTCATAACTCTATTCCAGAGTTAGAAACATTTAAAGTCAAATATATTTAACCATGAAAAAGATTTGCTTCGCAACCAATAACCCCAATAAGTTGAAAGAAATTCAACAACAATTAGATGGTTTATATGAGGTTGTCAGTTTAAAAGAAATCAATTGTAATGAAGAGCTCCCTGAAACACAGGAAACTCTAGAAGGTAATTCTGCGCAGAAAGCTCAATATGTATGGGACAATTACCAAGTAAGTTGTTTTGCTGATGATACAGGTTTAGAAGTTAACGCCTTAAATGGAGATCCAGGGGTATATTCAGCAAGGTATGCTGGTCCACAAAGAGATAGTGATGACAATATGGACCTGGTCTTGAAAAACCTTGAAGGTAAACCAGATAGATCAGCAAGATTCAGAACTGTTATTACATTGGTTTGGAATGGAGAAATCAAACAAGTCGATGGTATTGCTGAAGGAGAAATTATAAAAGAACGTACCGGTGATCAGGGCTTTGGCTATGACCCTATTTTTAGACCAATTGGACATGAAAAGACGTTTGCTCAATTATCTGCTTCGGAAAAAAATGAAATTAGTCATAGAGGTAGAGCAGTTACTAAGCTAATAGAATTACTAAAAAGTATTTAATCACTACTTTTATATTCATACACATAACTTTATAGTGTGGATAAATATGTTTTTTTTTATAAAATGCGTATTATTGGTCTTCGCCTAAAGTATTTTTTAGTCTAAAATTCATCATCATGGAACTAACATTACAGACAAAAAAAGAGTACCAAAAATTTGGATTAGCTTTTGGGCTAGCAGCTATTCTAGTTCAATCATTCCCACTCATTTATGGTGCTTTTACAACTGATGTTGCAGCTACTTCTGTTATCGGAAAATTAATCATTGTGCCATTTAGCACTCCTGCTATTTTATTTATTGGATTAGCAATTCTTAAAAGCTACAAGGAAAAAGCATTATTCTGGATTGGCTTGCTTGGCGTATGGATGAGCGTCATATTAAACCTATATATTTTTTATGGTGGACAAGAAGTTCTTTTAGAAACTATATTAAATAGTATCACACGTAAAGGAATGGCCATGATACTTAGTTTATTAGTATTGCGTTATTACTTCCAAAAGAATAATTTTATTCATTTAATCATAGGGTTTATGGCAATTGTAGTGTTAGCTACACTCAATTCATTCCTATTATATTCTGAAAAGCTTACTGCCACTGAAATCTTGGAACAAAGCCTTTGGGGTGGATTATTCTATGTATTTACATTAGGCATTGGTTATATCCTATTTAAAATATTCATTGGTAATGATGATCATGAAGGAGAAAAAGTAGAAGAAGAAATCCCTACTTTCTCACCTTCTCAATTGGTATTTTACTTTATGTTATTGGGTCTTTATTTTGCCGATTTCTGGAAAGGTGGAATGAGTTGGCAAGCTGAAATGAATATTTTATTCCAAATGGTATTTGCTATTATTGGTATCGTTTATTTCAGTAAAAATATTATTACCATTGGTATGGCACTAACATTGGTTTCACTGATTGGTAGAATTGTAGCTTTCTATCAAACTAATTCAGCTGAAGCGGCCTTTGGTATTGGTTTTAGTTTATTAGTTCTTGGCTTATTCGAGTTCTCAAGAAGGTCTGAAAATAAATCTAACAAATCCCCAAGAGTGAAAACAAAATAATTGGGTTGATATAAATAAAAAAGGCATGTAGAAAAGATAATCTACATGCCTTTTTTAATATATAAATAAGACCTCTATTACATCTTCTTTTGTAATACTTGCCATAAAACAACACCAATGGTAACAGATACATTCAATGAATGTTTGGTACCAAATTGTGGAATTTCTAATGCCATATCCGAAGCTGCAATGGCTTCATCACTAACGCCCATTACTTCATTACCAAAAACTAAAGCTACTTTTTCTTCTTTAGTTGTTTCGAAATCCTGAAGCATAGTAGAACCTTCAACTTGTTCAACAGCAATTACTTTATATCCATCTTCTTTCAATTTTTCAATCGCTTCTACTGTAGACTCATGATGTTCCCAAGTTACAGTATCCTGAGCTCCTAGGGCAGTTTTATGAATATCTCTATGAGGTGGTTTTCCTGTGATCCCACATAAAACTACTTTCTCAATAGCAAAAGCATCACCTGTTCTAAAAGAAGAACCTACATTATTTAATGATCTGATGTTATCTAAGACAACAACAATATTATTTTTTTCTTGATTCTTGAACTCTTCAGCACTCACTCTGTTAAGTTCATCCATGCTTAACTTTCTCATTCTTTACTTATTAATCTCCTTCCGGATAATGATGACTCATTCTACGGCGTTCAATCTTATTCATTGCCAACTCTCTATTACTAGAAAGTGTTCTATACGTTTCTTGATCCTCAATCAATTGAGCATCTCTCTCCATATATTTAAAAATCGTTTCTATTATTCCCATCAGTTCTTCTTTGATAGAATAAAACGACCATTGATCTACTTTCCTTACATTTAAAAGACCTGCATTTTTCATGTAAATTAAATGTCTTGAAGTCTTTGTTTGCGTAAAGTCGAGTACTAGTTCAATATCTGAAATACACATCTCTTCATTTTCATAAAGCAGATGCATAATTCTTATACGTGATTCTTCACCTAAGGCTTTCATTATTTGAGTACCTATAGATAAATTGAAGTGTTTTAGCTTCATAGAAATATCAATGCTTTAATTCGCGTTCACAAATATATGAATTCATTTGATATCTCCTTAAAAATCAGAAAAAAAGGGTTTTATAAAATCGAAATCACCGTATAATCACAAAGTTATCGTTTTTGTGAGCTAAAATTACATATGCAAATATTTCATTTCTTAGGATTACAACCTGCATAACAACGTAAAAATAGAATAAATCAATCAAGTCGATATAATAATTCTAAGATTAGTAAATTTTTACAATACATAATTTTTTGGTTAGAAAATTTAGCCTTAAACTTGTAATAGGTAAAGATAATAGGTTAATCGCCTATTATATGGCATGATACACCAGTAACATTAACCAGTTGTGGAAAGACATTCAATATTGTTGGATGTCTTTTTTTTATTTTTAATATCTTATCGATCCCTAATTTGTTACCTCTACTCGCCTCAAAATTATTATCTTCGCACTTATATTAATAATAACATGATAGAGAGAGCAATAAAAATCGGTACTAGGAAAAGTAAGCTTGCTTTATGGCAAGCCGAATATGTTAAAGCACTTCTTGAACAAAATGGTTTAAAAGGTGAATTGGTGTTGATTGAAACTAAAGGAGATAAAATCTTAGATAGAGCATTATCGAAAATTGGTTCTAAAGGTGTTTTCACTGAAGAATTAGAAGACCAACTTCGTAATGGTGATATAGATATTGCAGTGCATAGTGCAAAAGATATGCAAGCTTCTTTAGGAGATGACTTTGAATTAATTGCTTTCACTGAAAGAGAAGCTTGTCATGATGTTTTCGTAAGTCATAAAAAAGGATTTACTGTAGATAAAGATAAAGAGTTTGTTATTGGTACTTCTTCAGTTAGAAGAGTTGCTATGCTTACAAAACATTTTCCTAATGCAAAGATTGTAGATGTTAGAGGTAATCTACAAACTCGTATTCAGAAAATGGAAGATGGATTATGTGATGTTCTTATGCTTGCATATGCTGGTGTTCATCGTATGGGTTATAACGATATGATTGTTCATGAACATCCATTAGATACGTTTACTCCTGCGACAGGACAAGGTTGTGTAGCCATCGAATCAGCTACGAATTTAGACCCTGAAGTAAGATCAGCTGTTAGAAAAGCAATTAATAACGAAAAGACAGAAGTTTGCTTAAAAGCAGAGAGAGCTTTCTTAAAAGAACTTCAAGGCGGATGTAGTATCCCTGCTTTCTGTCTTGCTACATGGACTGCTGATAATGAACTAAAAATTACTGGAGGTTTAGCTCAAGCTAACACTGAAGAAATTAGATATACATATACCTGTTCTCCTGATGAAGTGGAATCAAAAGGAACACAGATAGCAAAAGACACACTAGCAAATGGAGGTGCTGAAATTTTAGCAGCACTGAAGAATTCATAAACTCAAACGAACAACTCAGTCTATATGAAAGGTTTATTGGACCAAAGATTTGGGCAAGGTGAAATTGTCATCTCTAAAGTAGATGATTTGATTAACTGGGCCCGATTATCATCATTCTGGCCACTAGGATTTGGCTTGGCATGTTGTGCAATTGAAATGATCACAACATGGTCATCAACCTACGATCTTGACCGCTTTGGTGTCATTCCAAGGGGTACACCTCGTCAATCTGATGCAATGATCATTTCTGGTACTGTAACTTTTAAGATGGCAGATAGAGTTCGACGTTTATATGAACAGATGGCAGAACCTAGGTATGTTATTTCTATGGGTAGTTGTGCCAATTGTGGTGGTCCTTACTGGGAACATGGGTATAATGTAGTAAAAGGTGTGGATAGAATTATTCCTGTGGATGTCTATGTGCCAGGATGCCCTCCAAGACCTGAAGCTCTTATTGGTGGTATCTTAAAATTAAGAGATGAAATCCGTAAGGAAACACTTATGGCACCTAAAGCTGTTGAACGATTAATGAACAAAGAAACTGTAAAATAATGACTACAGAAGAAATCGCTGCATTAATTCAGGAAAATATAAAAGACTGTGAGTTGGAGGTGAATACAAAGCTTCCGCAACATGAAATTGTTGTTCCTGCTGATAAAATTGAAGAAGTTTGTCAGTTTCTGAAAACAGATAATACTACATTCTTCGATACTTTATCATGTTTAACAGGCCTTGATAATGGCCCTGCAAAAAAATCAATGGAAGTATTATACCACTTATATTCTATACCCAACGGTTATAGATTAACTCTAAAGGTGGTACTTGATAGAGAAGATCCAAAACTTCCATCTGTTACTTCTGTATGGAAAGCTGCCAATTGGCATGAAAGAGAAGCTTGGGATTTGGTAGGTATGAAATTTGAAAATCACCCTGATCTTCGTAGAATCCTATCTGCTGATGATTGGATTGGACATCCTTTACAAAAGGATTATAAAGAACAAGAAACCTATCATGGCATTACAGTAAAATATGAAAAAGATTAATCTTTTTTAAATGATTAATCAAGCTATAAAAAAGAAGAGGTTAGAGTTATCAACTCTAACCTCATTTTGTTTTGTAAGATAGTTTTAACGTAAAATAAACCTTAGTGTCTTTTGGGTTGTTGCATCCCCAATTTGAATAATGTAGATACCACTATTCAGAGAAGGCAACAAGAGTTCTACGTTTTCTTGATTTGGTATAACAGCAAATTTCTTTATCAATTGGCCTGTTGAAGCATATACATTGGCAGAAACATGACCATTAAAAATATCCAATCCTTTTACAGACAATGTCTGATGTGAGGTTAGGATTGTTGGATAGATTAAAATATTTTTTGTCAAATCATCTTCTAAAGATGTAACTCCAGAATCTCCTCCGTTATTATCATCTCCATCATCATCCGATTCTCCTTCCTCAAATTGAAGTTTAACATTATGGTTATAACTCAATCCTCCTTTATCTAAGAAAGTCATTTTTACTGTATAGTTTTCTAATTCATCAGCTGAGAAGTTTTTCTTAGCCATTAGTTTTCCATCTGATACTTCAAAGAAACCATCGTTATTTGTAAATTCTACAGTGTAATTATCTGTTTCATCAGGATCGATGACTAGGAAAGTACCAAAGGATGTCTCATTAGAAACTTCAAATGGAAAGATATCTTGATTTGATTCGTAAGTTATTTTTGTAATTCCCTCATTTACATCATTTATGTAAATTATTGTACTTATCTCCTCAGTTTGTAAAAGGGTTGTATATTCAAATACAAGTTCCACTTCTGTGAGTTGCTCAAAATTTATTACTCTATTCAACCTGATTGAATCACCGTCTAAATAGAAATAATTCGTTCCTTCTACTAAAGTTAAAGAGGCTTGTTTATTATATCCTACTACCCCAATAGCTGTATTTTTTTCGATATTTTCATCAATCTTATTGACACTAATTTCTACCGTTGGTGGAATTAAATCAATGGTATAACTACGCGTCAATTCTGCTCCTCTAGCATCAGCAACAGTTAACTCTATATCAAAACTATTCTGTTCATAGAAGTTTAATTCATTAGTTACCTTTAGAAGATTACCATCAATATAAAAATTGCTATTATCAACACTAAAATTGTGAGAATCTAGTTCGTCTGCATCTTCAACTGATAATACTCCTACTAGCTCATCTTGAATTCCATCAATTATAGTGTTTGAAAGGGATAATAAAGATGGAGCTGAGTTGGTATCACTAAAACTTTTCGATACTTCATAACTGTCTGAATATTTACCATTAGTGGCAATTACTTTATAGGTTCCATATTCAGTTCCAGTATATTGATTAGAAGTAGTAATCTCTAATTCTTCTTCATCTAAATACCATAAATACTGTGTACCCTCACCACCTAAATCTGTCGCTTCTAATGTAAAATTGGATGAATTAAAAGTGATATTAATATCAAAATCTATACTTTGACTTGTATGTGCGATATTAAATTCATCTTTTTCCATATAATCATAAACTTCATCCAAATGGCTAAAAGTTAATTGATTACTACTAACATCAAATTCCTCAAATGATAAATTCTCTGCAAAAGACAGATCTGATAATTCGTTATTTGAAGCATCAAAATAGCTTAATACAGATAGTTGATCAAGATCTATTAAAGAGGTTAATTGGTTATCCTTAATGATCAGTGTATCTAACTGTGATAAAGGAGATAAACTAGGTAAGCTTGATAATAAATTACCTTGAATATATAATTTCTCTAGTGAACTTAAACCTTCAAAAGATTCGAAAGATTGAATTTTTGAATTAATTGCAACCAAGCTTTTTAAGGAAGTAAGCTTAGATTGTGTCTCTATTTTTTTTACCGGTGAATTAGATACATAAAGTTGCTCTAATTTTGGTAGGTTTAGCGTAGTAAGTTCCTCAATTTGTACATGACTGATATTTAAAACTCTCAAATATGAAAGCTTAGAGATAGAAGATGGAATTTCTCCATTTAAATTATTCTCATTTAAATTAATTTCTACAACATGTCCATTTTCCACAGTAACACCATACCAATTTTCAGCTAATTGATAAGATTTCCAGTTTGTATTTTCTACCCATTCTTCACCATTTAATGCATCATAAATATCATTAAGTGCATTGAATTCATTCTGTGATACACCTGCAGTGGCATGAGCTTCTGTCACTGTAATATCAGAAGAAGTAAAATTAAAGTTGTAATCTGCATTACTCACTATACAATGGTATTCTTCATCAATTACATCCGATGAAAAATTTCTACTATTAGATACAACTCCATTACTCTCATCGTACCAAGTATACGTAGTGTTAACTCCTCCAATATTTTCTACAGAAAGTGTAAAACTTGAAAAGTCATTATTCCAAGCTATTTCTGGCGTAAGTTCAATTGACTGATTGTTGTATTGTTCTTCTTCACTAAAAAGATCAATATTATCTTCAATGCCAGAAATTCTTATCGCATTATGACTCACATCCAATTGAAGGGAAAGGACTGAAAAAATTGGTATAGTTGAAAAAACATTTCCCTCTAATTGTAAAGTTTTTAATTGAGTTAATTCATTTATAGAAGTGGGAACATCACCTTCAAACGAACAATAACTCAAATCTATGTCTTCTAAATTTTCAATTTCATCAATTTGAGAAGGGATAGTCCCCTTCAATTGAGGATTTGAAGATAAATTAAGTGTCTTTAAATTGGTTAAGCTAGTGATAGCATCTGGAAGAATACCTGAAAGATTCTGATTAAACAAGTTTAAGCCTGTGACCTTACCACTTTCAACAGTAACTCCTTCCCATGTATTTACATCGGTATTCTTCAACCAGTTTGAATTATCATTCCAGATCTTTCCTTTTAACTCACTATAGAGTGTTGTTAAGGCATCATACTCATCATCAGATACATTATGACCAATACTTATCTGTTTAACTCGATTTATTTCTGTATCTGTAGAATATTGAAATGCTATGTAATAATCTCCTTCAGCTAGATTCTCAAACTGTACATTCGTTGTAAACTTATTTACTGTAACTTCTTCAACAATTGTTGAGAAATCATCTTTTGTACTTAATGTAATTTCATAACTATCAAAGAAATTTGGCTGATATGGCCAATCTACTACAATCGAATTTGATGAAGAAAGTTGAACTCTAAAATTATGACTTCCTACATGAGCTACAAAACCAGGATAATTAATAATCTCATCCGAAGATAGCACTAGCGTTAATGCCCCATCTTCGTTTGTAGCAGTAAATGTTTTATTTTCTCCAGATGTACCATCTAATTCAGCAATTAAATCATCTGACTCTGATGTACCATCATATATAAATAAATAATCATATTCTTCTTCCAAAGAAAAATATTCAAATGTAATACTCACTTTTTCTCCTTCTATTTTAGGATAAAGTGTAGTTATCATATCCTGATTTATAGGATAGTTTTCATCCCCACCTAAATCTTTTAAGGTATAACCATAATCTGTTATTTCATTTTGTTCTCCTAAAAGATAAGTGACACCTTGCCCCATTGTGGGCGAAGTGTAAATCATGCTAATGATAAAAAATAATAGTAGAGTAAATCTCATAAAGCAACGATTTGATAGTCGTGAAAGTAATAGTGTGTACCTCTTGTCTAAATAAAGTAGTACCTCAAATAGACGCTAAAAAGTTGAAATATAATAATTACAAGGGTTACAAAACGTTACAAACGAAAAAAGGACAGAGATTTCTCCCTGTCCTTGTTGATTGACGATAACTTGCTTAGGTTCACAAGCTATCAAGATTAATATAGATAAGACTAGATTAATGTTTTTTATTCCCACTCAATAGTTGCTGGTGGCTTTGAGCTGATATCATATACCACTCTATTTACACCTTTCACTCTATTGATGATATTATTACTTATTTCAGCTAAGAAATCATATGGTAAGTGTACCCAATCTGCAGTCATACCATCTAAAGATGATACTGCTCTTAAAGCTACTACTTTTTCATAAGTTCTTTCATCACCCATAACACCTACTGACTGTACAGGTAATAACATAGCACCTGCTTGCCATACTTGATCATATAAACCATGGTCTTTTAAACCTTGGATAAAGATATGATCCACTTCTTGTAGGATCTCCACTTTTTCAGCTGTCACATCTCCTAAGATTCTAATACCTAGACCAGGACCTGGGAAAGGATGACGACCTAAAATTTCTTGAGGGATGTTTAGTGTTTTACCTACTAAACGAACTTCATCTTTAAATAAAGTGTTTAACGGCTCCACTACTTTTAACTTCATGTAGTCAGGTAAACCACCCACATTATGGTGTGATTTAATTGTTGCAGAAGGTCCTTTTACAGAAACAGATTCAATCACATCTGGATAAATTGTTCCTTGGCCTAACCATTTTGCATTTTCTACCTTCTTTGACTCGATTTCGAAAACGTCAACGAATACTTTTCCGATAGCTTTTCTTTTATCTTCCGGATCTGTTTTACCTTCTAACTCTGCATAGAATAAATCTTTAGAGTTTACTCCTTTTACATTCAGGCCTAAACCATGGTAAGATTCTAATACAGATTCGAATTCGTTTTTACGTAACAAACCATTGTCTACAAAGATACAATGTAAGTTAGGTCCAATTGCTTTGTGTAATAAAACTGCTGCAACTGATGAGTCAACGCCACCTGATAGTCCAAGGATTACTTTATCATCACCTAACTTCTCTTTTAACTCAGCAACTGTAGCATCTACAAATGACTCAGGAGTCCAGTCTTGCTTACATCCACATACACCAACAACAAAATCTTGTAACATGAATTTGCCATCAGTAGAGTGAGTTACTTCTGGGTGGAATTGAATTCCGAAAGTTTCCTCACCAGTGATTCTGTATGCTGCAACAGGAATACTGCTTGTACTTGCAATTACTTTAAAGTTTTCTGGAAGGTTAGTGATTGTATCACCATGAGACATCCAAACCTGAGATTCTTCAGGTACCCCTTTGAACATTGGGCTTGTGTGGTCAATGAAATCAAGGTTAGCACGACCGTATTCACGGTGCTCTGAACGTGCAACTGTTCCTCCGTTTTGATGGGCAAGCATTTGCGCACCAAAGCAAACACCTAGTAAAGGCATTTTTCCACGGATTTCCGATACGTCGAAGTTCGGTGCATCTTCTTCTAAAACTGAGTGCGGGCTACCTGATAGTATAACACCTTTGTACTCAGAATGATCAATCTTTGGTTCGTGGTTGTAAGGGAAAATCTCACAATAAACATTTAACTCTCTAACGCGTCTAGCAATTAATTGAGTATACTGCGAACCAAAGTCGTAAATTAGGATCTTGTCCATATTATTGGAAGTATTCAGAGATTAATTTATGATGCATGCAAAGATGACGTTTTTTATTGAAAAAATGATGTTTCTTATACGATTTCTATAATTATTTACACTAAAAAACATACGTAATAAAGAAAAAAGGCCACTTACCGAAATAAGTGACCTTTAACATATTATTATATCAAACTAATCCAAGATTAGTTAACATCCCACCAAACTTTATCAGTATAGTTGTTTGCTGGTACATTTTCAGCATTCAAACCTTCCTCATCATTTGGATAGTAACCTCTTGTTGGGATTGCAGTATTACCAATAGTAATTGCAGCTGCAGGAACAGTTAATTGAGGGTAATCTAAACGTCTCCACTCAGACCACGCTTCAACACCTTGTCCATAAAGAGCAACATATTTAGCTTCACCAATTGATTTCTTCCAATTAGCAGCATCATAAGTTACAGTTGCTAAATAAGCATCTTTATCTGCTTCTTCAACACCCCATGCATCCATAGACGCTGCAATAGCTTCTTTGAATACTGTTTCAGCGCTACCACCGATAACACCTCTTTGGATTGCCTCAGCTTCAATAAATTTCAATTCAGCATATGACATTAAGATTGCAGGTTGTTGCTTAGCTCTGATACCTGGCAAATCTTGCTCGTCTTTAGTTGCACCTGAAGGACGAGAAGTTTTACCGTCTTTAGAAGCTTCTAAAGACTCAGCATCAGTTAAACCAAATGGTAAACCAACATACTCATCATCAGCGTTCATTGCAGCATATAAACCTAAACGAGGATCGTTCATAGTTTTCATATGCTCAACAAAGAATTCAGTTACTGAATAATCATCACGATTATCTTGAGTAACATTAACCCATAATGGGTTTGCTAATTGAATTTGGTTATCGAATACCAATGTAGCATTGTCTGCATTTGATTCGAATTTGTCAGCAGCAGTAAGCGCTTGTTGTAAGAAAGTTGATGCACTTCCGTTAGCATCAATCATTCTAATTGCAACTCTTGCTTTTAATGCATTTGCAAACTTCTTCCAAGAATCGATATCATTATCATAAATGATATCACCTTGATTAAATGCAGCATTTGTGTTATCAAGCTCTGAAAGTGCCTCATCTAACTTAGAGATAAGATCAAGATAGATATCTTCTTGAGTATCATAAGCTGGAGATGGGTACTCTGCAGGGTTTAATGCTTGAGAATAAGGAACTGATCCCCAAGTATCTGTTACAATTTGAAAAACGTGAACTTTCAAGATTTTCACAATTGCAAGCATGTTTTTCTTTTCAGCTTCTAACTGAGGAGTTACAGCTTCAGTTTCACCTAAAATTCTTTCAACTTCAGTTAAGTCTTTTAGAGAATTAGCATAATAACTTTGCCATGAACCTGTGAAGTATGCTTTGTCATGTTGGTATCTTGACTCTGAAGCATATTGGTTTTGTCCCCAGTATTGTACTAGTAACATACCCCATTCTGCGTTCATTGCTGTACCCCAAGTTCTATCTGCTAATGCAAACTGACCTTGTGTTAATAAGTTCTCTACTGGAACTGAAGTTGGGTTGTTAGGATCGACGTTCATTTCCTCGAACCCGTTGTCACACGATGACAGACCTAATACTGCGGCCGCGGACAATGTATATAATAACTTTTTCATTTGAATCTAATTAAATAAAGATGGTCAATCTTATAATTTGAAGCTCAAGTTAAAGCTGAATGAACGAGTTGCAGGAGTTTGCGCGTTCTCTAAACCTTGAACGTTTGAAGTAGTCGTTACTGCTTGAGGATCTAAGTAAGGGATCTCAGAGTGGATTAACCATAAGTTACGACCAACGATGCTGAAGTTTACATCTCTAAATGGTAATTTAGAAACAACTTTGTTTGGTAATTGGTAACCGATTGAAGCTTCACGTAATTTCACGAAAGAAGCATCAAATACGTTAGGAGCAGCCATGTTCCAGTAAGAACCATAGTAAACTTGAGGGCTTACAGCAATATCGTTTGCAGAACCATCTTCTTTAACACCTTGTAATACCATACCGTTTTCACGGATACCGCCTTCAGCAGTTTCTGGTAATAAACCAGAGTACTTAGCCCATTGTAATGAAGTTGAGTGAATTTTACCACCCATTTGAGCGTCAATTAATGCTGAAACAGTTACACCTTTGAATGAGAATGTGTTACGGATACCACCTGTCCAATCTGGCATTACTGATCCTAAGAATACTCTATCTTCAGTAAATTGGTAGAAACCGTTCGAGTCAACAACTCTTTGACCTTGGTCATTGTAAACATAGTCATTACCGTAGATTGACATGTAAGGCTCATTCTCTTTGATTCTTAAGTCAGCAGCCCAAGTACCACCCATACCGATATATGGTAAGTTTGGAGCTAACTCAACAACTTTGTTATTGATTTTAGAGTAGTTCACTGCGATATCCCATCTGAAACCTGAGTTTGTTTGAATAGGAGTACCAGTTAACATTAATTCAATACCGTTGTTGTTCATTGAACCTGCGTTCAAGTATCTTGAAATGTAACCTGTAGTTGGTGACACATCAACTGATACGTTTTGATCTCTTGTAGTTCTGTTGAAGTAAGCAACGTCAACACCTAAACGACCGTTAAAGAAACGCATGTCTAAACCGAATTCGTACTCTGAAGTAGTTTCAGGAAGAAGGTTAGCGTTGTTTTGAGTGTTAGGTACAGTATATCTTTGATTTCCTGCGAAAGCTGGAGTTAATGGCTCATATACATCATATAAAGAGTAAACTGGTGCACCGAATGCAGACTCACCATATGAAGCTCTTACTTTAGCAAATGAAATTACTTCTGAGTTTTGGAAAGCAGGTAGTTCAGAGAATACAAATGATGTACTTACTGAAGGATACAACTTAGAGTTGTTATCTGTAGGTAGAGTTGAGAACCAGTCATTTCTTAATGAAGCATCAACGAATACCATGTCCTTATAACCAACTGATCCTGAGAAGAAGATTGAGTTGATTGCTTGCTCTCTTTGGTAAGTGTCTGTAGTAGCTGGAGAAGCTGAGTTATTTACATTCCAGAATCCATCTAATGGAAGACCACCATTTGTTTCAGTAGTAGTTCTCATGTACTTTCTAGCCATCATGTTACCACCTAAGATACCATTAACAGAGAATTCACCGAAACGATTGTCATACATTAAACGACCTTCGAAGTTATCTTCAGACTGTGTTCTTACTTCTTCTTTGTAAGAAGAAACATCTACACCACCTGGACGACGACCTTCATAGAAAGTATGAGTATATCTATCTGTTGAAGCTCTACCTACAACTTTAAGACCTTTAGCTAAATCATAAGATAATGTCATGTTACCCATTAAACGGTCACGAGTATCACCTTGGATGTTTTCGAAACGTACCCAATAAGGGTTATCGAAGTAGTTAGGAGATAAGTTTGTTGGGCTGATGATGTTCCAAGTTCTTTGAGAACCATCAACTGACTTATAATTTTGTAGACGATCGAAGTCTAATTGTGTTTGCCACCACTGAGTAAAACCTTGCATTACGTTGTTGTTATCGTAACCTGTTGCAGTTCTACCTGAAGCATCTTGATTAATATAAGAAGCAGAAACTGAAGCTTTTAATTTATCTGATAAATTATAGTTAGCGTTTACAGTAAAAGTGTTCTTATTTAAAGAAGAGTTTGGCATAATACCAGAAGAGCTGTTATTAGTGTAACCTAAACGGAAAGCACCTTTATCATTACCACCTGATAATGAGAAGCTGTTATTGAAAGTCTTACCAGTTTCGAAGAAATCTTGGTATCCTTTATTAGGAGCTACCCAAGCTCTAGTTTGTCCGTAGTTTTGTGTATCATTTGGATCAAATGAATCCCAGTGTCTAACCATTAAGTTAGGATCATATTTAGGACCCCAAGAACCATCTAATGCATAGTTTGGTCCAATGATTCCATCATAGTCGTACATTCCATCAGCACGGTCGCCATTGATTGAACCACCACCATAAATCTGTTGGTGCTCCATCATGTTAACTGCGTTTTCCAAAGTTACACCAGTACTTACTGAAAGACCGATACCTGTGTTTCTTTTACCTGATTTTGTAGTGATAAGGATTACACCGTTTGCACCACGAGCACCATAAAGTGCAGATGCTGTAGCACCTTTTAAAACTGACATTGACTCAATGTCCTCTGGGTTGATATCTGAAGCTGCGTTACCGTAATCGTAAGCACCGCCACCAAAACCTCTATCTTGACCTGAAGCAGCGAAGTTAGAGTTATCGATTGGCTGACCATCTACTACGAATAAAGGTTGGTTATCACCTAAGAATGAGTTTACACCACGAATTGTAATACGAGATGAACCACCCAAATTACCTGCAGTACCTTGTACTTGTACACCTGCAACCTGACCCGCTAACGAGTTTACTAGGTTTTGCTCTTTTGACTGAGTTAAAGTTTCACCAGAAACTTCTTGCATTGCATAACCGATTGATCTTTCTGATCTCTCAACACCTAACGCTGTTACTACAACTTCTTCTAGTTGCTCAACGTCCTCTTCTAAGTCGAATGAAATTGTAGATTGAGTACCTACTGTTTTCTCTACTGTTTTGTAACCGATCAAACGATATTGTAAAACTGGATTGTCACCAGAAACCATTAGACGATAGGCACCATCGATATTTGTAACGGTACCTTGAGACGTCCCTTTTACGATAACTGTAACACCTGGTAGTGGCTCCCCTGTTGGGTCATTAATCACACCAGTCACGGATCTCTCTTGAGCGAATGTAAAAATCACGCTCAACATAAGAGATGTTAGCAAGAGTGCTTTTCTCATGATAAAAAAATAATTGAATTGGAACTTAAAGTTTAGTCCTAGGCTAAGATTGAAATTCACCTATTGTGTCGGACTGTTGTTTTTCTTATTGAATTGGATAAAAGGTTAATGGACTAGCTCGTAGCAATACAAATTAAAAAATTGCTAGCCATAGATTTGATTGAATTTAAAAGTAGAAATGCGATCATATAGTATTATGAAAATTAAGTTAAATAATTGAATGTTTAAATAGTACAGTAATGTGGTTTTCAAAAGCCACATTGCAATTATATAACATTAACTTTAATTATCTAAACAATTGTTATAATTTTTTCACATTTAATTCACGACAACATTAGCATATTACCATATAAATCTTAGAATAGTACAATACTATACGACTGATTAGCAGTGATTTAATAGAATAGTGCAACTTATATTTCAAAAGTTAATATTTGAAAATAATTCTACACCTAACACGTTGCACCTAAATATTTATTAAAATAAAAAAGCAGGTTACCAAAAATGATAACCTGCTTCAATGGTCTTAACTAACTATCTATACAGATAATTAGAAGTATATTACTTATTAATATCCCCAGTTGTTCTCAGGAATATTAGGATTTGCCAACATTTCACGTTCCGGAATAGGGAACCAAGTTTGCTGTCCTTCGTTATTTACACCACCTTCAACCGTTGGATCTTCTGTAGCGATCTCAACACCTGTACGGTCAGTAACAACTACTTCTTGCTTAGTTCTTCTTAAATCCCACATTCTGTGACCTTCAAAAGCGAACTCTTTTGCAGCCTCATTGTATACATCTTGCAATGTTACAGTAGTTACATCAGTATAACCAACGATACGATTCTGTCTTAACTCATTGATTGCAGCTGCAGCCAATGTTGTTTCACCCTTAATCAAGTGTGCTTCAGCTTTTGCTAACAACACTTCAGCATAACGTAATAACTTAGGAGTATGAAGACCAATAGTATTATCATGACTATAGTACTTCATGATCCAGTTTAATGTAGAACCGTCTTTATCTGCTGTTTGATAGATAAGCGTTTTACCAATCTCTTCAGAAGCCTCAAAACGAGCATCATTTACTACACCACCTAAGATTACAGTATCAGGGTGAGCATGGAATAATAATGGTGAAGCAATGTAATCACCATACATACCAGCATCTGGAGAACCATAAATGTTACCATAGTTGTTTGAACCACGACCTTGGTTAGATGCGAACTTCAATTCGAAAATTGTCTCAGCTCCACCTTCTCCTTGGTAGTAATCAAATAACTTATCGATTGGTGTTAAAGTATAATTTGCTGAAAGCTCATCCGCTAAGTTGATAATCTCTGTAGCATTATCACTTGCTTTTGAAGGATTCAACTCATTCTCAAATAACATAACACGGATCTTTAATGCTTTAGCAGCATCTACAGTAGCGTTAATTTTTGATGTATTTGAGATATTCTTAATTGCATTATCGATATCAGCATATACCTGAGTGAAGATCTCAGAACGGCTTGCCAACTCTGGCTTAAGAGCAATAGCTTCTTCTACTGTAGTTGGAGCAGAAAGTACTAATGGTACACTACCGTATGCTTTTAATAAATCAGTGTAAGCAAAAGCTCTTACGAAATATGCTTGACCAATTGCATTAACTACATCTGAATCTTCCATATCTAACCCTTCAGCTTGAAGGATTAGGTTTGCATTTGAAATTACTTCGTAGATCGCATCAAAAGTGTTTTTATCAGCATCAGATCCAGTTGTTGCAAAGTTCTTTTTCAACTCGTAGTGAAATTCAAAACGCCCACTTGTTGAAGGAGCTGCAGAAATTAAATCTGTTCCGATATCACCGTACAAGTTGAAGTTACGACCATAGTAACCCATTTCTTGCATTCTGTTATATAAACCTCCTACAAGGTCTTGAGGCAATACAGACTCGATGTTTTCTACATCTACGTTTTGTTGAGGTTCAACATCTAATGTACAAGAAGACATTGCTCCCACTAGTGCTGCACCTAATAATATTTTATATAATTTCATTATTCTCTAAGCTAAAGTATTTGATAATTTACTCGTTACAGTATGATCTAAATTAGAATGATACTGTTAACCCTCCTGTAAATACTTTTCCTTCTGGGTATTCGAAGAAGTTGATTCCTGTTGGATCCACTGTTGTTGGAGTGAAACCTTTGTAATCAGAAAGGATGAATAGGTTTTGAGCTGAAGCATAAATTCTTACGTTGCTCACTTTTGCTTTACTTAATAAGCTCTTAGGTAAAGTATAACCTAATGTTACATTTCTTAATGCTAAGTAGCTACCGTCCTCTAAGAATCTTGTAGAGTTTTGTTGGCCACCGTTTAAGCCCCAAGCTGGGTTATCTGAAATGTCACCTTCTTTTTCCCATCTATCTGCAGTATATGCTGACTCAAGCATGTTGTATGGATACCAAGCGTCAGAATCAGTATATCTACGAGTAGAGTTGTAAATCTTGCCACCTACTGAGTAAGTTAAGAAGAATGAGAAGTCAAATCCTTTGTAAGCAAAATTGTTAGTCATACCACCAATTGCTTTAGGGTAAGGATTACCACTCTCAACTCTTTGTGCAGCACTATATGAAGTAGTTGCCCATCTTCCGTCTTTTTGGAAGTAACCAGCTTTACCTGTGTGATCCTCACCGTCATTTACATACCATGAAGCAGCACCTGTTGTTGGATCAGCACCAGCCCACTCTCTTAAGAAGAATGTTCTCATTGAAGAACCTACTCTAGCGATTTGAGTTGAACCAATTAGGATATCTTGATCGTTATCTAAACGAGTAATTTCGTTTTTGTTTAGTGAGATGTTGAAGTTAGTTGTCCAAGTAAACTCACCTCTGATGTTTTCAGTATTCAATTGGAATTCCCAACCTGAGTTTCTCATTGCACCAATGTTACGACGAGCAGATTCGAAACCAGTTGTACCTGATAACTGTTGGTTTAATAATAAATCTTCTGAATCTTCGATGTAGTAATCAACATTTAATGTGATTCTATCGATGAAAGTAAGGTCAGCACCTACGTTAAATTTCTTTCTCTTTTCCCATGTTAAATCAGGGTTAGATAATTGAGTATAGTACGCTGCAGAAGCATTGTTGTAGCTTGAGTAAGCATATAAACCTCTAGCTTCGAAGTTACCGATTTCAGCATTACCAGTTACACCATATGAAGATCTTACTTTAGCATCAGTTAAGATTGTGTTATCTTTCAAGAAGTCTTCTCTTGAGATATACCATGAAGCTGAAGCTGAGTAGAAGTCACCCCATTTGTTGTTAGCAGCAAACTTAGAAGAACCATCACGACGGTAAGAAGCAGTCGCATAGTATTTTCCATCATAGTTATATTGTGCTTGACCTAAGAATGACATGAATCTGTATTCAGTTTCATAACCACCTACTGATACAGGCTTAGCTGCATTGTCTAAGTTTTGTAATCCTGTTGGGAAACCTTCACCGTAAGCGTTGATACCATTCACTTTGTTTGATTGGTATTCAAAACCACCGATAGCTGAGATATTATGAACATCATTGATTGTCTTATCGAAAGTTAATAATGATGTATTTGTTAGAGTAGTACTTACACCCCATGAGTTCGACTTAGAACCACCTGTTGATCTACCATCATATGATAAAGCAGAAGTATAGTAACCAAACTTCACGTCCTCAACGTTTACTGCGTTTGTTTGACGGAATGCTAACCAATCATTGAAACGGTAGTTTAATTTACCGATTAACTGACCTGTAGTAGATTTAGTTCTACGAGGGTTTTTATCTACGTCATGGATAAAGTTCGCGTTGATAGGGTTATCATCTAACCAAGCTCTTGGAGTACCGTCAGGGTTAAATGGATTAACCGTAGGAACACTCATATAAGTACCTAAAAGAGGAGACGAGAATAAGTTACCGTCAGAAGCATCTAATTGATCAATGTATGATGCGTTACCAATAAATTGGATATCTAATTTATCATTGAATTTATGATCTACATTGAAACGAGCTGAATAACGTTGGAAGTCTGAACCAACTAAGATACCTTCTTGGTCATAGTAACCACCTGATACTAAGAATTTAGTTTTCTCATCACCACCTCTCATTGAGATTTCGTATGAACTTGTTCTACCTTGACGGAATGAATGATCACCCCAATCAGTATTAGCATAAGAACCATCTTCTTTAACACCGCTTACATATTGTACGTAATCTGCTGGAGTACCTGTACCGTAGTAGTTAGCTAAACCTTTAGATTGTGCTTCTACATACTGATCAGCGTTCATTCTTTTAGAGTTACCTTCATATACTGAAGAAACACCTTGCTTAGTACTGAAAGTAATTTGTGTTTTACCTGAAGCACCACCTTTAGTAGTTACTAAGATTACACCATTTGCTGCTCTTGCACCATATAAAGCTGTAGCAGCTGCATCTTTTAAGATTTTTACATCTTTAATATCTTCTGGGTTTAAGTTCGCTAATGGATCTCTTTCCCCTTGCTGATTTGCAGAGATGATATCTGATGATGTTTGGATGACACCGTCAATTACATATAATGGATCAGATGAAGCATTTACTGAACCTACACCACGAATTACGATGTTTGATTTAGAACCTGGCTGACCAGATGAAGCGTTAATGTTTACACCTGCTGCTTTACCTTGTAATGAGTTAGCAATGTTTGGTGTAACAATGTCTGTTACGTTCTCAATCTCTGGAGTGTTCGTTGCCATATCTTTTTTAGCATAACCAACGACTGTCACCTCTTCTAATTGTTCAGCATCTTGTTCTAAAGAAACGCTGAATTTTGATTGAGATCCTACTTTGATTTCTTGAGTTGCATAACCAACGAAACTGAATACTAATACAGTTTGTTCGTCTGCCATAATAGAGAATTTACCATCGAAGTCTGTGATAGTACCTTTTGATGTTCCTTTAACTACTACAGTTACGCCAGGAAGAGGTTCACCCGCCTCACTTACTTGACCTGTAACAGTTCTTTCTTGTGCTAGAGCACTTACTACAAAACCGATAGTAAGTACCATTAGAGATAGAAGTCGTCTGTACATAAAATTAAACTAATTAAGCTAACAGATATTCATCAGTAAAAGATATAATAGGTTTAAAACAGGTTAATCAAATTACAAGATGAATGGATTAATTGAATTGGTCCTCAAGAGAAATTGTTTGTATTTAATTCGAAACTTAAAAAATCTCTTAATTAACCTTAATGATATAATGCAATATTAACACTGAAAAATTTAATTGTTTGCTTATTTTTGGTTAATGGTTGTAAATAAAATAAACCAAAATATTAAACACATGAAATTTATACTGATTATCAGTTAATTATATTAATTTCAGCTATTTACTTTTATTTAAAATTTTCTTTAACAGTAAGATAATTTTCACAAAAACAACACACACAACTATATTAGAATAGTTCAATAATTATATTTCAATATTTAACATCTTATTGAAATATATATTCATAATAAAAGTTATTGACAAAACTTTTTCCGGCAATAAAAAACAAAATCAAAATAACATACACCTAACACTGATTACTACACAACATTTACAATGTTAGATGTAAACAAAAAGAGCCACCTCAAACAGGTAGCTCTTTTCTTTATCAATTAAGTGTTTTGCTTATCTATCACCTCCTGCCCACCAGACTTGTTCAGTGTAGATAAAACGCCCATCACCTTGAGCATCTCTTACAAATGTATTGTTGTTTACATCGTCTGCTCCATATGTGAATCTTAATGGAAATTTAGTTGGTTGAGGGTTTTGTAAAGTAATATAATCCCCTTCTCCCATAACATTTAACCTTCTCATATCAGCATATGCTTCTAATGACTCCACAATGAAAGAAGCGATATATTTTTCTTTCATAATATATTTTGCATCAAAGCTTTCACCTGCAATTGCTGCTATATATGCAGTAATATCTGCTGTTTCTATTGCCGCAGCAACCATTGCTGCTTGAATTGCTTCTTCAGCAGCTGCTCTACCAGTACCAGCTGACATTCTCTCTTTTGCTTCTGCTTCCAAGAACTTCAGCTCATGAAAACTCATTAAGTAAGTTGGTTGTACTGAATTAGAAAAATAACTTGAAACACCATACAAACCTTGTAATTGAGTCGGTTCACCATTTGGAGCAAATGCTAAACTGTCAGCATTATCCGGATGAGGTACAAAATACTTGGCAATCCTTGGGTCAGCAGCATTCATATTATCTCTTAAACTTGTACTTGCACCGTACATATCTCTTTGTTGGAAAAGAAGATAATATGGATTGTATGATGTTGCTCCATTATAAGTATAACTTGCCTGTTCCGATGCATCAGCAAAAGATTGTCCTGCAAATGAAACTACATCACTATAAGTATACTTACCTGGATCGATATACGATAAACGCATAGTATATCTAGCTTTTAAACCATAAGCTAACTTTTTCCAATAGGTCTGCGGGTCTGTTTGGATACCGTAAATAACATCTTGAGCTCCTAAAGGATCGAAAGTTGTAGTTTTATCAAAGTTGGCAATTGCCGCATCTAATAATGTAAAAACATCTTCATAAATGGCTTGTTGCTTATCTAATTGAGGACGTAAATATTCCGTTGGACGCAGTGCTTCTGTCCAAGGCACATCTCCACAAGCATCAGTTAATACTGCCAAGTTATAAGCCATCATTACCTGAGCAACACCTAGAGTATGGTAATTACCGTCTTCAATTCCCCCTTCGGAACACTTATCAATAACATCTTTTAAATCTCTCATTGCTGTATAAGAAGAGTTCCAAGCATTATTGTATGTTGTTGATTGAATCATTGATGCATCGTTTCTGATCTCAGCATTATAGAACTGATTGAAAATACCAACGTGATGTTCAACAAAAAGAGAAGCATAAAAAGCGTAATCGCCATTAGTTACTGATACTACAGACCTGTTTAAAGCATCCGTGATAATCAGTCTTGAGGGTACATTTGCGGGGTTATTAGGGTTCTTATTGATTTCATCCATTATCTCATCTGTACAAGACAATGAAATCCCACTTAAAACCAATAAGAAAATATATTTCAATGTTTTCATTATTCTAGAAAGTCAAGTCTACTCCGAAACCAAAGCTATTCGTATTAGGCATAGAGAATCTTTCAAAAGATCCACCCATGTTCGTATTACCTTGAGAAGACTCAGGGTCAAAGTTTGGCAATGCTGTCCATAAAAGAATGTTTCTTGCAAATACAGATAAACCAATTGCAGTTGTTCCTTTAATCACTTTTTCAGGGAATTTATATCCTAAAGAAAGCTCTCTCATTTTTACAAATGAGTTATCATAAATGTATGCTTCATCTATATTACCTTCGATATCAGAATATAAATATTGATAAGCTTGCGGATCATTCTCTCCACCTCTTTGTATGTCGTTTTTCGTTCCATCTAACTTATATCCATCGTAGATAAATGGAGTTGTTCTGTCTTCTGTAGTTGATAATACACCATAAAGGTTACCTAAACCGTTAGAACCAGAATACATTTCACCACCATTTTTCCATTCGAATACAGCTGCTAATGTCCAAGACTTATAAGAGAAGTTTGTCGAGAAACCTAAGATAAAGTCTGGATTCACATCACCAATAATACCCGGCTCACCAGCAAGTGGCATACCTCTATAAGGTGAATTAGGATCTTCTTCTACCAAAACTCTTCCTTGATCATCTCTTTGGAATGTAGAACCATAAATTACTGGATAAGCATACCCTGCCGCTGCCCTTACTTGTGGCGTTACATAACCACCAAGGAAGATACTTTCAACGCCATCTGCTAATTCATCTACGAAACTGACAATACGAGAGTAGTTCACATTGATAGCCCAGTTGAAATCTGTAGTAGATACAGGTACTAATGTCAATGTTACCTCATGTGCATCTGTATGAAGTTTACCACCATTGGTATATAATTCAGAGAAACCTGTTGATGATGATAAAGGAACTGCAAAGATTTGATCTGTTACATTCTGTCTAGAGTAAGTATATGATAACGAGATTCTGTCATCAAAGAACCCTAAATCTGCACCTAACTCATATGATGCTGTATTCTGAGGCTTTAATCCTGGATCATAAATCTGAGGGAACTGAGTATATGAATTAACATTACTATTATTGATATTCAATGGATAGTTAATTGGTGTTGGATTTGTCCACCAACCTCCTCCATATGATGGAGTATAATAGTAGTTTTCATAATAATCACCTGCCTGACCTACTTGTGCGAATGAACCTCTAACTTTCACTAAAGAAACTTGATCAACATTTCTCAAGAAATCAAATTCACTCAATACAACACTCGCCGAGATAGATGGATAGAAGAATGATCTTGCTCCAGATGGCATCGTAGAAACATAGTCATTTCTACCTGTTGCTGTTAAGTAGAATAAGTTATTATAGCTATAAGTTAAACTTGCAAAGAAACCTACAGTTCTTGTTCTTCTTTGTGTTTCATTTGCGGTAACAACATTTGCATTCGAGATATGCTTCCAACCACCGAAGTTAAAATCATTACCATCTTCAGTATATGTTTTTAACCTTGTATCGTTTAACTCATTACCTAAAATAACCTGAAAGTTATTCTTGTCATTTATGTCATAATTGAAATTAACTGTCGCTAATGAGTTCATTACATTATTGGTTACACCATAATTTGACATGTAACCCGCACCACTTCTATGACCATATTCAAAAATATCCTGATAGTGAGTAGTATAAGTATCAATACCTAATTGGTATTTCACTCGAATATCCATCTTATCATTGATATCTGTTTCATATTGGATATATGCATTACCATAGAATCTATCCGTACGTTCGTTAAATACATTATTTTGTGCTGCCCAATACGGGTTATCAAAAGTAGGAGAACGATAATAGATTTGTTTGTATGGATCATCAGGCTCATGGTAAGGAATTCCTTTTAAATCATACGATGTTGGAGCTGCATACACACCTGCTAATGATGCATCATTACCGGCTGACAACTTATCGATATCAGTTTGAACATAGTTCGCTGAAACACCTGTTGAGAAAAAGTCATTTACAGTTGCATCAAACTTACCTTTCGCATTGTATCTATTCATACCTGTTGCAGCGGCAACACCTTGTTGAGTCGTATTTGAAAGGCCGATACTATAATTAGCATGCTCGGTAGACTGACTTATACTTGCTGAAGAGTTGATGGTATGACCTGTTTCAAAATAATCATTAAAGTTATCGTATAAACCAGGTTCTACCCAAGGATCCAATCCTGCTCTTGCTCGCTGGTCTACATAGTACTTTCCTTGTTGACCTTGTGAATTACCCCCTACGTTAGGATCATTTGGCAATTCAGATAAAAGCGGTCCCCAAGCCATTGAACTGTAAGCACTATAGGCTCCACTATAACCTTGAGCATAAGTTTTTTGATAATCCGGTGTTCTTGAAACTTTTTCGAAACTCGTAAAGTTTGATATACGAACAATGGGTTTTCCTGCTTTACCACCCTTACCACTTTTGGTCGTGATAATAATTACACCATTGGATGCTCTAATACCATATAATGCAGCTGCTGCCTGACCTTTAAGGATATTTATACTTTCAATATCGTTAGGATCAATATCTACTGCTCTATTTGATATATCTGCACCTGTTACCGAGTTACCTGTTGAAACGTCTGCCTGTGAACTAATAGGCATACCATCTACTACATATAATGGAGTATTATTTCCAGTAAACGATCTTGCACCTCTAATATTAATTTGAGTTGAAGCACCAGGCATACCTGATGAAGGTTTAATATCTACACCTGAGATTTTACCTTGCATTGATCCAGCTAAACCAGGGTTACCTGTTTGTACAAGTTCTTCTGTTTTCACATCCTGTACGGCATAACCAAGTGATTTTTTATCAGATTGTTGACCTAGTGCTGTTACTACAACTTCATCTAGCTCTTCAGCATCTACTTCCATTGGTACATTAATAACAGATTGAGTTCCTACAGGAATTTCTTGAGTAGCATATCCGATAAAACTAAACACCAGTGTACTACCTTCAGATACAGATATGGAATATTTACCGTCTAAATCAGTGATGGTACCCGAATTAGTACCTTTCACAACTACAGTAACCCCGGGCAGAGGTTCAGCACCATCTGATATGGTACCAGTAACGGTTCGTTCTTGGGCCATAGCATTGCAAACCATATATAGCAATGCTACAAATAGTAATAAATTCTTTTTCATGAAATTGAGAAATAATTGAGTTAATGGGATATTTTCATTTAATCGAAAAGAAAATTGTCAATTCAAGTCGTTAAATATTTAGTTTTTGGAGTCCCGATTGAAGAAAGAATAAATTAAGACGTGTCAATGAAATGTTTATAATTGGTCAAAATATTAAATTTTTAAGTATAGTTAGATTTAAGGTTACTATTTAAATTTACTAATTTCAGTATCAAGAAGATAACTATTAACAGATTTACTTTAAGGAATACAATTGTAAATGAAATCGATACAATTAAAGCTATTTTGATAATTCATTAAGCTTAAAAAGGACACTATTTCTTTAAAACCTACAAGGGTAAGTAGTTACTTTATTCTATAATTTTTTATAGTCAATATTGATGAAATAGCACCTTTCATCACAATCCTAATATGATACTTCATTAACTCAGTAAATGCATTGTTATAGTTTCACTACCGAATTATTATTATGTATTAGATCACTTTTTCATTTTCAAATTGAATTCTAATTAGATTATTGGGTTGTGGTGGATAATAGGATTATAAACTCTGTATCTATTTAATAGAGTAATCTCTCATTTTCAAGAATTTGTAGTACAAAAAAAGAGGGATTCTTTTATAGATCCCCCCTTTTATTAGAAAAGTGTAAAATGTTACGACCATATCACTCCTCTTTTTATAAAATTTATAATTTTGATATGTAAGTACTAGAAAATCAACAGCATTTCTCAGGTTCTTTTAATGCATCATCGATAATCTGATCTACATATTTATATCCTACTTCTTTAGCGGAAACCACTTTTGTACTTGAAAGAACCAATGATGCACTTTCACCCAATATTGTTTTCAAGACAAACCCAGGAACATTAGGTAAAAAAACTGGTCTATTAAGCTTCGTTCCTATCGCTTTTGTTAGCTGTTCATTAGTTACAGGATTTGGAGCTACAGCATTAATAATTCCTTGCACTTCAGTATTATCTATACTATAGATAAAAAGGTTGGATAAATCCCTAAGTGAGATCCATGAAATCCATTGCTGTCCATCTCCAATGGGTGATCCTACACCAAATTTTATAGGCATCATCATTTTAGGTAATGCTCCCCCTTTTTCCGTTAGTACTACTCCAATTCTTAATTGAACTAATCTACTTCTTTGAAGTTTTTGCTGTTCTGTTTCCCATTGATTGACAACATCAGCAAGAAAATCGTTTCCAACCGCACTGTTTTCATCACAGGTTTTATCTTTTTGATCACCATAAAAACCAATTGCAGAGGCACAAACGACTGTCTTTGGAGGATTTTCCATACTATTGATTTTATCCATCAATAAATGAGTAGACTTCGTTCTACTTTCTAATATTTCTTTTTTTGCTGTATCAGTCCATCTTCCATCACCGACACTTTTTCCAGCTAAATGGATCACAGCATCAATATCCTCGAGTGCTTTATCGTCAATAAAGTCATTTTGGATATCCCATTTATATCTTTTATATCTCGCATTAAGGTCCTCTTTTCGAGACAACCATCTTACTTCATCTCCTCTGCTGTATAACTTGTCGGATATCTCTTGCCCAACTAACCCAGAGCCTCCAGTGATCAGAACTTTCATGTTTGTAATACTTTAATTGATGCTTTTCATTAAAACTTCCAAACTTTAATTTTGTTTGCATTACATCAATGCTCTAACTAAGTTAGAGAGAATTTTAGACTTCATCGATTTTATTTCCAATATGAACAAACTATCACTATTCATTTGTGCCTTTATGGCCATTGGAAATGTTCTGTTTGCACAAGAAACTTTTACTATTAATGGTGTCAGGGATGATAGAAGTAATTTCTATGCATTTACCCATGCAACAGTTCATATTTCCCCAACAAAAACACTCAATAATGCATCCATCGTGATAAAGAATGGAAAAATTCAGAGTGTGAATTCCTCCAATGATATTCCAAAAGGCGCTGCTGAAATTAATGTTGAAGGAAAACATATTTACGCGTCCTTTATTGATGCTAATTCTAGTTATGGTATGCCAGAAGTAAAAAAAGGAAGCTTTTGGTCGTTCTCAAAACCAGAAAATATTGGTTCCCAAAACCCTAAGGCCTACAACGCAAATGATGCCATCAATGCCAATACAAATGCAGCAGACTTATTTAAGAGTAAAGAATCAGATGCCAAAACTATGCGTTCTATTGGTTTTGGCACAGCAGTAACTTTTTTACCTGATGGTGTCGCTAGAGGAACATCTGCTTTAGTTACTTTCGGGAAGGGCAAAGCCAATGAGTTAATGCTTGATTCTAAAGTGGGAGCACACTATGCTTTTAGCAAAGGGTCTTCTCAACAAATGTATCCTGTATCTACAATGGGGTATGTCGCATTGTTACGTCAAACGTATTATGATGCCCAATGGTACGCTGCCGGCGGACATGAACAATTTACAGATTTAACTTTGGAAGCTTTTAACACCAACCAAAGTTTACCTCAATTCTTCTTTGCACAAGATCGTTTTGATATTGAAAGAGCTGCAAAAGTGGCCAATGAATTCAACAAGACATATATCTATTTAGGTAATGGAGATGAATATCAAGATATCGTTTCAATAAAGAATTTAGGTAGTGCTATTATTGTACCTGTTAATTACCCTCAGGCATTAGATGTAAAAGACCCGATTGACGCGATGAATGCGAGTTTTGCAGACATGAAACATTGGGAACTTGCCCCTACTAACTTATCTGTTTTATCAAAAGCAGAAGTTGAGTTTTCTATTACTACAAGTAAACTTAAAAAGAAGGGTGATTTCCTTAAAAATATAAGATTAGCGGTAAAGCAAGGACTATCGGAAGAAGATGCATTAGCTGCATTAACAACAGTACCTGCCAAATTTGTTAATGCAAGCGACCGCTTAGGTACATTAGAAAGTGGAAAAATAGCTAACCTGATCATCACTTCAGATAATATCTTCGAAAAAGGCGATATTCTTGAAAACTGGATTAGAGGTAAACGCTTTGTGGTAAAATCATGGAATCAAGATGATTTCAGAGGCGATTATACCTTACAAGTAGCAAATAAAAAGTATCAATTAGAGGTAACTGGAGATACACCTCAATCTACAAAGTGGAAAATTAACATTAATGATTCCACTACATTGGATACAAAGGCAAAAATACATGACGGAATGCTGACCCTATCTTTTGCTGCAGATACTAGTAAAAGTGCACACCAAATTCGTTTGTCAGGATGGGCTGATCAGAAAGGTAATTTCTCAGGAGAAGGAAAAGATATTGCTGGCAATTGGCTAAAATGGTCGGCTATAAAGGACACTAAACCTGAAGAAACATCAGAAAAGACAAAAGAAAAAGACACCAACAGTACTACCGACGCTGTAGGATCGGTTATTTATCCTTTCAATGCTTATGGAAGTGATCAAGTTCCTACTCAAGAGACCATTTTAATTACTAATGCAACTGTCTGGACTAACGAGAATGAAGGAATTCTAAAAGATACCGATGTTCTGATCAAAGATGGTAAGATTGCACAAATAGGAAAAAGGTTAAAAGCCAATAAGAAAACTAAAGTTATTGATGGTACAGGAAAGCACCTTACTGCAGGTATTATTGATGAACATTCTCATATTGCTTTATTCTCGGTAAATGATGTAGCTGTAATGTCTTCAATGGTACGCATGAAAGATGTTATCAATCCAAATGATGTCAATATCTATCGTCAATTAGCGGGAGGTGTTACTTCGGCTCAGTTACTACATGGGTCTGCTAACCCTGTAGGCGGACAATCGGCTATCATTAAATTACGATGGGGAAAAACAAACCCTAATGATATGTTATTCGAAGGAGCAGAACCTTTTATCAAGTTTGCTTTGGGTGAGAATGTCAAACGTTCTAGTTGGCCAATGTCCCATCGTTTCCCACAATCCAGAATGGGAGTTGAAGCTGTATATATTGATGGGTTCAGTAGAGCAAAAGCTTATGATCAGGCTCAAAAATCATTTGATGGTGATGGCTTAGCGCCAAGAAAAGATTTACAATTAGAAGCACTTGCACAGATTGTAAATAGTGAACGTTTTATTTCTTGTCACTCTTACGTACAATCAGAAATTAATATGCTAATGCATGTTGCCGATCAATTTGACTTTAATGTAAATACTTTTACTCATATTCTTGAGGGATATAAAGTAGCTGATAAAATGGCAGCACATGGTGCAGGAGCATCAACCTTCTCAGATTGGTGGGCCTATAAATTTGAAGTGTATGAAGCAATTCCTCACAATGCTGCATTAATGGCTAGTCAAGGTGTTACAGTAGCTATTAATTCGGATGATGCTGAAATGGCGCGTCGATTAAATCAAGAGGCCGCAAAGTCTGTAAAATATGCTGGTATGCCTGAAGAGGATGCATTAAAAATGGTTACGTTAAATCCTGCAAAGCTTCTTCATATAGATGATCAAGTAGGATCCATAAAGGTAGGTAAGTCTGGCGATGTTGTATTGTGGACTGATCACCCATTGTCCATTTATGCCAAAGCAGAATATACAATGATTGATGGTACCATTTATTATTCGATGAAAAAAGACGAACAACTACGTAAAGCGATGAAAGCTGAGAGAGCTCGTCTGGTCAATAAAATGCAAGAGGCAGAAAAGAATGGAGCTTCTGTAAAAGAAGTGGCTCCAAAAGCTAACCACTTATTACACTGTGACCATCTACACCTTGATTAATTTTAAAGAAATGAGATTCAATAAATATATCGTTGCTTTTATTGGAATATTGGGTATCTGTCAAATATCACAAGCACAGGTTCCTTCTCCAGGAGAAAAGCAAAACAAAGGAATTGTATTAAAAGGAGGTACCGTCCATGATGGCAACGGCAATGTAAAAGAAAATACTGATGTTGCTTTTATTGATGGAAAGATCTCCTTCATTGGAAATAATTTTTCTGATGCTGAATATTCCGTTATTAATGTACAAGGAAAACATCTATACCCAGGGTTTATACTACCCACTTCTCCTCTTGGATTGGTTGAAATTGAAGCTGTAAGTGCTTCGAGTGATACCTATGAAACTGGTAAGAGTAACCCTGAAGTGAGATCTGTGATTGCATATAATACGGATTCTCATGTAATTCCAACCGTACGCTCTAATGGTGTTTTAGTCGAGCAAGTGATGCCACAAGGTGGCCTATTTTCTGGCCGGTCTTCGATTGTCCAACTTGACGCTTGGAACTGGGAAGATGCCATTATAAAAGAAAATGACGGACAACACTTACACTGGCCAAAAAAGTATTACCAGAATTCATGGACAAACCCCGACAAGAGTTTACAAACCAGTAAATCATACTATAAAACAGTAGATCTTATTGAGCAAACATTAATGGATGCAGAAGCTTATTCTATGGCTCCAACTCCTAATGTTCCTGATTTTCCTTTGGAAGCATTAAAAGGTATTTTCCAAGGAACTGAGAAGCTATATATACATGTAGATGAAGCTAAAAGTATAATATCTTCTGTGAAATTAGCTCAAAAGTATCATATCAAAGATATCGTTGTTGTTGGTGGTGCAGATGCATGGTTAATCACCGATTTCTTGAAGGAAAATAATATTCCGGTATTATTGACCGATGTTCATAGTCTCCCTACAAGAGAACAGGATGATGTTGACCTACCTTTCAAAAGGGCAAAATTATTATCTGATGTAGGTGTTCTTGTTGGATTAACCCATTCCTCAGCATCAAACTCCAGAAACCTTCCTTTCTATGCCGGTACATTGGTGGCATATGGATTAAATCAAGAAGATGCACTGAAAATGATCACTTCTAATACTGCTACTATTTTAGGTATTGAAAAGCAATTTGGTTCGCTTGAAAATGGAAAGTCAGCTACTCTTATTATCAGCGAAGGTGATGTACTAGATATGAGAACAAGTATTATCACCCATGCGTTTATTGATGGTAGAACAGTTGATTTGAACAATAAGCATGAAATGCTATACCAAAAGTTTAAGAAGAAATACGATAACTAAATAGTAAATTATGGTTTAGGGTGTTTGAATTTGTAACTTCATCCTAAACCATAAATTTAATCCCAGATAGCATGTCATCTAGTGTCATTTATATTCCTGCTGAAAACAAACAATTTTCCCAACCTATTATATTAATTCATGGTGCTTTGTTTAGTGCAGAAGCATGGAGAGGAAACTTTCTAGAATTTTTCCCAAAACAAGGATACGACACCTATGCTATTAGTTTAAGTGGACATGGAAACCAAGGAAATAAGTTACTGCTAAACTTATACGGAATTGATGATTTTACTGAAGATGTCGTCCAACTTATTACAAGCCTTAAAGAAAAACCAATACTTATTGGACATTCTATGGGAGGGCTTGTTGCACAAATGGTAGCACAAAAAGTAAGTCTAACCTCTGTTATTTTGCTAGCAGCAGTTCCACCTTATGGAGTATTTAGACCTATGTTACAGCATATGTTTTCAGCTCCTATCAGCTTAACTAAATTTGCCGCTTCTACACTCTTTCCATTTTGGAAATTCTTTAAAACTGAAGCTCCTGAAGGTATTTATTCTACTTTACCAACAAGAGAAGTTCAATTACATGTCAATAAGAATATCCAAAGGGAATCGTTAAAGGCAATGATAGAAATGCTTATTCGAGACTTTAATATTGAACCTAAAAAAGTAAACTGCCCAATGCATCACATTGGCTTCAAAGATGATAAAATTATTTTTCCGGAAGATGTAATTAAAACTGCATCATTCTACCAACAGGAGTACAAGATTTTCGATAACATGGCTCATGCTTTTATGTTTGAACCAGATTGGGAAATTGTTGGGAAATATATTTCAGACTGGATGACAAAGAATCATTAATTTTCTGCATTATAAAATGCAACTACCCTTCTTAGTCCTTCTTTAGATCTTAAAGGAACTTCTAACGTTCGAATATATTCTTTCACCTCTTCTTCTCTCCCGATAAATAACTTATATAATTCTTTCTTTTTGGTATCTACTGGTATTATTTCTCCTGTTATAGATAAAAAATACAACCTTTCTTTAAGCTGATAAGAATAAAAGACAGTTTCATTGTTATCATGTACATTCGTAAATCGGTTACGTTCCATCTTTGCCCTATCATTATCAAATGTATTGTATTTATGAGCTGACTTTAAAAGGAAAGGATAAGACAACAAACCTAGTTTACCACTGCCACCTTCTACTAATTCATAAATTCCAGTAGCAGGAATACCTTCTCTAGTATACTTGTAGACATTAATAAAATGATATTCTGATGTGGTCACTAAATTGGGTTTACTTTCATCTACATAAGTGATATCAAATTTCTCTACTTCACTCACTTCCACCACATTTACAGAGGTATCTTGCATTTCTAAACCACCATATAAAGTAGTAGTTTCAATCTCCATCATTTCCAATTGGTCATGTTGAAGGTCAAATAATAAGGGAATATCTCTTTTTATAGCACCATTTTTTAACCATACAGATCCTTGCATCCAATCATTAAAATAAAATACCATACTATCTCTAGTCATGTTATTTTGAGCTTCAATATTCTTCTGAGCTTCGGACAGTAATGTTTTTTTCTTCTTTTTGGTTTTCTCCTGTGCAGTCACTGTTGAAAATAAAGAAGTAAGTAAGAGTAATATAAGTGCATATTTGGACATAGAAATGTTTAGTTTTTTATTGAAGTAGAGACATTAAAGTTGTTAGTATTAAAAATACCAAAAAATGAATACAAAAAAAAGACTGCTCTACGAATAGAACAGTCTTTATAAACTCTATATTTTCTAAGTTTACTAACGAATTAGTAAGACTTGCTGATATCGATAAAGTCTCTTGATACTAATGAAGCACCACCAATTAAACCACCGTCAACGTCTGGTTGAGCGAATAATTCTTGAGCGTTGCTTGGCTTAGCAGAACCACCATATAAGATTGAAGTAGCATCAGCAACTTCTTGACCATATTTAGCAGCAATCATATCACGGATATCTTTGTGCATTTCTTGTGCTTGTGCAGATGTAGCTGTTTTACCAGTACCGATAGCCCAAACTGGCTCGTATGCTAAAACTACTTTACCGAAGTCCTCAGCAGAAAGGTGGAATAAACCTTCTGATAATTGCTTCTCTACTACAGCTTTTTGAGTACCAGCCTCACGCTCTTCTAATACTTCACCAAAACAGAAGATTGGCTTCATACCGTTAGCAATAACTGCATCAGTTTTTGTTGCTAACATAGCATTAGACTCACCAAAATATTCACGACGCTCAGAGTGACCTAAGATTACGTAATCAATACCATAAGATGCTAATTGAGCAGCAGAAATTTCTCCTGTATAAGCTCCTTTTGGCTCTGTGTAACAGTTTTGAGCACCAACAAATACATTCGCAGAATTACCAACGATTGATTTTACTTTGCTCAAGTGGATAAATGGAGTACACATAATAACAGTAACATCTGAAGGTGTTTCGTCTTTAGCCATGTTTGCTACTTCAGAAGCTAATACTTCAGCATCTTCTTTAAGAAGATTCATTTTCCAGTTACCTGCTACGATCTTTTGTCTCATAGTTCTATTTTTTTTGAATGTATGTGATTTTAAGTTCGGTGCGAATATACGTAGCTGATTGTGGTTTCAAAATGAGTTTCGTCATACTGTTGAAGTAAGTTAGAAACAATTTACACAATTGAATATTCTATTTTTCCAAAATTTGGAAAATGAGTTTCATAATGAAACTGAAAGAAAGTGTGCCAAAACCAAAAAACCGCTCTAACAGGTCGTTAACAGGCATTTACACAAAAAACGTTGTTATGGCACAGTTGATGTCTTAAAGATAGTGGGTAAAGAATCATAGGTTAGTCACCTATTGTATGGCATGATACACCAGTAACATTAACCAGCTGTGGAAAGACACTTGAATATTTTCAAGTGTTTTTTTTTGCTCACTTTTTTATAAGGTAGCTTTCAAACAAGGAAAATTTATATTATATTTACAAATATTACAAAACAGCTACTTTTTTAAGACATAATACTTAACCTAAATTTTTTCTATTACTCTAATTCTTACACATTAGAATATTTTTTTATCTATGTAATCTTCTACTGTCACTTTTTTGACTTTTATGCTGTTTTGAAACAAAAAAAGGCATCCAATATGGATACCTCTTTCACTATAATAATCTAACTACTGTCTATACTATTGTTATCATTCTATCTACATCTTATATAACGGTTAGTTTTATCTACAAATCATCAGATTATTATCGTATTCTATCAAATTTTGATTTTCATTATTTTAACAGACACAAAAAAAGGCACCCAATATGGATACCTCTTTCTACTATATAATCTAACTACTGTCTATACTACTGTTATCATTCTATCTACATATTTATAAACGAAACAAGTAAACCACTTACTTTCAATGATTTACTTTAAAATATCACAATCTGATTTTTATTTTTCTCATCAAATAAAAAAGGCATCCAAAATGGACACCTCTTTCACTATAATAATCTAACTACTGTCTATACTACTGTTATCATTCTATCTACATATTTATAAACGAAACAAGTAAATCACTTACTTTCAGTATTTTACTTTAAAATATCACAATCTGATTTTTATATTTCTCAACAAATAAAAAAGGCATCCAAAATGGACGCCTCTTTCACTATAATAATCTAACTACTGTCTATACTACTGTTATCATTCTATCTACATATTTATAAACGATAGTTGATTAAAGTAATATTGACAGATTACTATTATTTAATATCATAATCCGACTATACAGAATTTTAATTCACTTAAAAACAAACACTTAAGATATTAACACTATGAAATTGATTCCGTTCAAGTGGAAAAAGAATCCAAACTTCTATCAACTATTTATACTCTCAATAGATGAGAAAAAAGAACGGCCAGGAGTGTCGCTTCTCCCAGCCTTATCTACTTTATATAACTAATTTCAAAAAAAGGCACCCAAAATGGATACCTCTTTCAACTATATAATCTAACTACTGTCTATACTATTGTTATTTTTTCCTCATTTTAGAAGTACAAAGAAAGCTGTATTTAACTGACATGATTTATATTATTCGATTGAAAACTATCAAAAAACGATTTATCTATAACATCAAGCACAACGGTTTTTAAATAATGTAAAAAAGCCACCCTAAAAAGGATGGCTTATATAAATATTCTTAATTAAAATATATCTAACGAATAGGAATACTATTAGAAATCAAAGGCTAATCCAATATTAAAAGACCAAAATCCATAGTCTCCATATCCTTTAGCTGCTGTCATATAATTGTATTTCACATTTGTAAGAAGATAAGTACCACTACCACCTAGAGGTGCTAAAACACCAACTTCTGGAGTTACTGCAAAACTCCAATAGTGATCTACTACTGCAATTCCACCTACTTGGTTATCGAAATAGTTACCAGCAGCACCTACTCCCACACCGATATAAGGTCGGATTCCACCTTCTTCACCAAAGTAATAATGAGATGTTACCATTGTCTGAAGAATATCCGAATCTCTAAATTCTTCACCTGTAATTGCTCCATTATCACCATAATAAGTTTGTGTTCCATTACTCTGTTGGAAGTAATTCCATCCAATATTTGCTCCTACAGAAAGGTTATCGTTTAAGAATTTTCTGTATTCTACATTTACACCAGAAAATGATGCTTCATTGATGTAATTATTCACTCCCGTTGTCGGTACAGCCATACTGTATGTGATACCCACAATATTATCTTGAGCAAAAGATGCTGTCGCTCCCAATAAAAGTACTGAGATTGTTAAAAGAAGATTTTTAAAGTTTTTCATGGTTTTAGCTTATTTAGATGTTGAGATATAAGGAGATTGTGTAAACATTTGATCAATACCAGTAACAATTCTGTTCTGATTGTCTATCGTATTGGTTTCTGTTCCGTTTAAGATACCCTGCCAGATAATAGGTGTTTTTTCTTCACCGTTATCTTTTACTACCTCTCTGTTGTCTGCAATTTCTAAAACAACAGTACCTTGGTCATAAGCATAAACAGCTGATACAGGATAGCCATAATAAGGATAATATCCACCCCAACCAGGATAGAAACCGCCCCATCCCCAGTAATCATACCACCAATCGTATGTTGGCCATGCAGTAACAGTACCAGCATAAGACACATCAAAAGAATAAGGTAATACAATTAAGTCTGGCTTTTCTCCAGAAGTTTCTTCCACATAAGTATACCCTGCTGCCAACATGTTGTCCATGGCTTGATCTAGGATTACTTGGTCCGTAGAAGATAACTCATAATTTGAAAGAGATTCGTTATCTTCTGATGGATGGATAACATAATCCGGCATTCCAAATGTTCTAGCAGTAGAAAAGCTAATCTCATAACTTGGATCTTCGTGAGTGATCACTGTATCATAATCCGATACTTCATCAGGATTATCTTGTAAACTGCCACATGAAGTCATTAGACTTACTAATAATAGAATTGATGTAAAGTGCTTGGTCATCGTTTTCATAGTTTTTATTTTGATTTGGTTATGTAAACGATGCTTTTTGGAGTCACTGATGATAGTTTTTGATTAAAAGATATCAAAAATTTATTAAAACTTTCTTTGCTTCAAATCTTCTTTAAACTCCCTGGGAGTCATGTGATATTGTTTTTTAAATACTGCAGAAAAATGACTTGCACTAGAAAACCCTAGATCCATCGCAATCATAGACATCGATTTCTCCCCTTGGGTTAAATATGTTCTAGCTTTATCTAAACGGACATCTTGATGATACTGATGAATAGTAGTACCAAACACTTGTTTAAACAGTGCTCTTAATCTACTACCACTCAAACCACACTCTCTTGAGAGATCTTCTATATGAATAGGTTTGTCTAATTGATTTTTCAGAATTGTCCTCGCTATAAAAACTGCTTTGGTATTTACAGGGTATTTATTTGAAGCTAATAACTCTTCCCTTTCACTTACTTTGGTAAAAAAAGTAGCGAATAGATGTCTCACACAAGCTTCTACAAGTTCCTTTTTATAGATCAGGGTTTCGTCTTCTAACAAGGCAAATGATCGATTAAACATACCAAACATAATAGGATCGAATTCCTCAAAAATATAAAAGGAATCGTCAAAGTCGAAAAGTTGAATTAAACGCTCTGATCGCTGTATCAACTTTAAGAAATGTTCTTTTTTCAATCGAATAGAGAGAAAGGTTAGTTCTCTTGCATCGGAAAACTCCCAATTGATTGTATCCTTAGTGTTGGTAGCGAATGCTCCTTGGGAATTAATCGAAAAGTCTTCTTTAGAAAATCCTTCTCCTTTTTCTAACTGTTGTTCAATTTCCAATGATTGTTCGACAGGCTCTCCAAAAAATATAGGTACATACTCATTAATCTCATTCATTTTCTTTCCTGAACAAGTCAACGGTGCGTTTAATTTAATCTTGAATTGTAAAGCTTGTAGATTATCGTCAAAATCGTAAGCAATCACCTTACCTTTGCCTTTCTCGTTATTAAAAGAAAGAATATCACCATCAATCCTTCCATCAAACACCTGATTCCAAGCCAACAAAGCTTTACTTAATTCCGAATTCATGGTCTAACAACAGTTTAATTTTTAATTGATTTTCTCTTTTTGATAGTCTAAAAAGTATAATTTCCTCATATTAAGATAAAAAAATACCGTTAGAAATAAGAGATCTCCAACGGTATTTTTAGTGATATATTAGAATAATCTATCTTAATCTATTTATTAACTCAGCATATTTTTCAATCGCAAAGTTATTGTCAGAGAATAGGTTTTGCATCCTTAAGATAGTGATACCAGTATAACTAGTATTTGCTCTTGTCAAGGCTTTCTCAATCTGATCCCATCCACTTTGAGCATATAACTCGTGGTAAAGAGCATTCTCTCCCATCACTTGTATATCCAATTCTTTTGCTGAATTAGAGAACCACATCACAAGATCTTCTGCTCTAGAGTATCCTTCCCAGTCCTTGTTCATTTTTTCTAAACAAGTAAAGTGAAGTACCACTCTTTCTTTGAAGTCTCTATCAATGATTTTCTTCAACATATCTTTGTACTCTCCTCTATCAACTGCACCGATATTTGGATAAGGAGCGATTAGACCTGCTGTAATCTCCGCTACTCTTGGTTGGTTAGGATCTGAAATTAACCAGTGAATACCTGGCATTTTAAACCCTACAGGTACATCCTTAAAATCACCATCAAAGATTTCTACCGCTTTTCTGATGATCTTATTACCATGATTAGCTAAACTTTGGTTGTACCAGTTAAAGAAATCCAAACCATATCTCGAAGTAGAGTAATTGTTGTTTTTAAACAATTCATCAGCATTAGGCATCGGAATCTCTTCAGGGCCTTCATACTTTGTTTGCCATACTTCATTGATATAGTCGATACTTCCGTAAGCATTTAAAATATACCTTTGGAAGTCTTCTTTGGCCAATCTACTATAGCATTGTAAAGTACCTCTGTTTGGATAATCACCCCAGTCATGAGAGTTGTACGATGGATATCTAAGCTCTCCTGCAGGTCCTAAACTAATGTTGATTTCGTCAGTCATCCAAGCATACTTCTTGTAACGTTGCTTAAATGCTTTCATGAAACGCTCATAGTAAGGCATTACAAAAGTATCGGCCCAAAGTGATACATACTCAACACTTACATCTCCTGTTTCAGAAACATATTGTAAATCCTGAATACTTTCTAAATGTGGATTCTCTTCTACAATTTTACCCCAAACCCATAACGGGATCATCTGAAGGAAGTCATCATTTACGTTACCTCCAGCTTGGTGGAAAGATAAAATAGGTACCCAGTTCAAGCCTTTTGACTCAATTAGTTTTACCATACTATCATAATAAGACCAATCAAAGTTACCAGACTGTCTACCTTCTACCAATCCCCACCATATATCAATAGACACAGCAGACACACCAATATCTCTCATTCGGTCCAATTGCTTGGAAACAGTCTGCCAATCTCTCTCTTCTAATAAACGTTTTGCATTATGTGTTTTCACATGAAGTGGCCCCATTACTCTGAACGACTTCTGTTTCTTTTCCACATAATCGTCATGGAATTTAACCTTGTGAATAAGTTCTTGAAGACGAGTACTACCAGTTGCCATCTTGTCGAACATCACTTTTAAGTTATTGATCATTAAACCATTGATTTGGTCCGATTTCAATAACCAAGTTGCTGCATTATCCCAGATCACATGAGAGTTTAAACCTTCTATCGATTCATTTTCAAAATAGAAAGACACCTCATGATGCATACCATAACTAAGAATAGATTTTGCCTTTTCTGCAAAAGACGACTCAGATTTATATTCATTTCTACTCTTTGTAGGAACGATAAACCCTAATCGTGAAGGAGTGATACCTTCTCCAATCGCATCCATTGAATTATAGTAAGCTGTTTTATGATCAGTATCGTTATTTACTGCAATAATACCAGCTCCTACTTCTGTCTGAGAAGACATATTTTTTAAGTTTTTCTCAGCATAAGCAATCGGTAATCTTAAGCACAGTTTTGACTCTTCGAACCCATGGTCACTAAACGCACTTTGTAGAATATGAAGTGTGCGGTTACCATGTGTTGTCAGGCACTTGTTGTACCATGTTGATACATCATTACCAAAAGCAGAATCATTGTACTTTCGACTCTGAAGAACATCATTCTCTTTAAAATAAGCGATCAGTTCTTCTTTGTCTTTTATTTCAACACCCCATTTTTTAGAGGCAGAGGCATAATCTTTATATTTTTCTCTAACGTAATTATCCCAATCATCTAATGCTAATGGTGAATAGCATTGCATATTCCTCCTTGGGAAAGAACATTCATTGATTGGATAAGACAATTCACCGTTTTGTGTTGTTGATATCACAAATTTAGTGATGTGTTGAGAAAGATCTTTGAAGTTATTTTTAAATGAGAGAACTAGTTCTTCGTAATAAGGCATTACATAATGATCAGCCCATAAAGACACTGCGTCTTGTGTACTGCCTCCAGACTTGTTGACATACTTCAATTGACTTAAGTATTTGATCTCATCATGGTCAGACATCAATTTACCCCATAGCCAATCTGGTAAGGTACATAAGAAACTTTGCTCATAGTTGTTGATCATATGGAAATTAAATTCTATAACCATATGTAACTCATTGCTCGCTAATGTCTCTAATAAACTTCTGTAGTATGTCCAGTCGTATTGTATATAATGGTTGGAATCATTAGATGCTTTCCCTTCTCCTTCGACGATTTTCCAAAGAACGGGAACAACAACTGCATTAACTCCTATTTTTTTTGCTCTAATTACCCATTTTTCTAACTCAGTCCAATCAGGCTTTTCCTGAGAAAAACATGTATCAGTTTCTAATACAGAATATGGTAATCGAATTTCAAACGTCTTCATTGACTTTGCTAGTTTTTTCCTATCTATTTCGCACGTATAACAAAATTCACTAGTGTTATTCAGTGATCGTTATATAACAAATATAGGGAAGATTTTGAAAGTTCTTTTTCCAACCAAAATTTCAACCGTTTGCATAACAATGAATTATGAGATTAGTTCTTTAAAGATTATCAATAGAATTAAGTGATAGTCATTTTTATAACAAATAAAGTCATAATACACTAAACAATAAAAGTTGAACTCATACTACACTGAACGATCGAGCAAATATGATTATTTTAGCCTATATCGTTCATTTATTTCATAATAAGCACAAATACATTTAGTTACCAATTAAACATTATCGTTAGTTAAGTATACCTTTTTTACCCCAAAGTTTAAATAGATTATGCTTAACAAGATATTATATATAGTTACGACCGTATTATTATTCTCATTTAACTCATTTGCTGGAAACATTTATAGTAAAGTGCAAAGTAGCGTTGCTGATGCAGAATACACTCTATGTAAAGGTGATATCAATAATGATTATTACCACATTACTCAAAATCAGGAAAAAGTATCAACAATGAATGTTGGTGGTGTTATGGTTGATGTTTTTCAAAATGAAGACGGAGACAAAATGATTATCACTCATATTCAGGATAAATATGGCTGGACAGTGATCAACCACAAAGAAGACAATTTAGGTCCAGTGATATCAGATCTTATTATTTCGATTTACAACCTGTAAATCTATTTTCACAGCTGGTTTCAATTTAAAGAGTCCGTTATTTCGGTACTCTTTTTTTGTGCTTATAGATAAATAAAGTCTCTCTCAAATGATGGTTTAGTAAGTTTTTACTCCTAGTTCCTCTAATTTTTTTTAAAAGAATCTTATTATCAGCACTTACTAACTAATATTTCTATTTAGATTCAAGAAATATCTTATTTTTGCCGATTGAAAAGTATAATTTTTAAAAATTACTCAGTAGAGAGATATACATGGACGCAAAAAGTATTCGCCGCACGTTCTTGGAATTCTTCCAAAGCAAGCAGCACGCCATCGTTCCTTCGGCACCACTTGTGATTAAAAACGATCCTACGTTGATGTTTACCAACGCAGGTATGAATCAATTCAAAGATTATTTCTTAGGAAACAAAGCCGCCGAGGATACACGTGTCGCCGATACTCAAAAATGTTTACGTGTATCTGGTAAACACAATGATTTGGAGGAAGTGGGTATTGACACTTACCACCATACTATGTTCGAAATGCTAGGTAACTGGTCTTTCGGAGATTATTTCAAAAAAGAAGCAATTGAGTGGGCATGGGAACTTCTTACTGAAGTGTACCAACTACCAAAAGATAGATTGTACGTTACAGTATTCGAAGGTGACGACGCTGACGGTACTGAAATGGACCAAGAAGCAAAGGATATCTGGAAAGGCTTAATCGCTGAAGAAAGAATTATTCTTGCTAATAAAAAAGATAACTTCTGGGAAATGGGTGAAACAGGTCCTTGTGGTCCTTGTTCTGAAATCCATATTGACCTTCGTAATGATGAGGAAAGAGCCAAAGAAGATGGTCTTGCTTTAGTAAACGAAGATCACCCATTAGTAGTAGAGATCTGGAACCTTGTATTTATGCAATTCAACCGTAAGGCGGATGGTTCTTTAGTTTCTCTTCCTAACAAACATATCGATACAGGTATGGGATTCGAACGTTTATGTATGGCGATTCAAAAGAAAGAATCGAACTACGATACAGACGTATTCCAACCAATGATCCAATTCTTAGCAGCAAAGTCGGGTAAGGCTTACGGTGAGAATGAGAAAACAGATATCGCTATCCGTGTAATCTCAGACCATATCCGTGCAATTTCATTTGCTATTGCTGATGGTCAATTACCTTCGAACAACAAAGCGGGTTATGTGATTCGTCGTATTCTTCGTAGAGCGGTACGTTACGGATATACTTTCTTAGAATTCAACAAGCCATTTATGTATGAGTTGGTTGATATTCTTTCTGATCAGTTCGAAGAAACTTTCCCTGAGGTAATTTCTCAAAGAGATTTCATCAAGAAAGTAGTCATGCAAGAGGAGCAAGCCTTCTTAAGAACATTAGAGAAAGGTTTATCTATTCTTCAAAAAGCAATGGATGGTGCATCAGACAAAACGATTGCTGGTAAAGAAGCATTCACTTTGTACGATACATTCGGTTTCCCTCTTGATTTAACACAATTGATCGCTTCTGAAAACGGATTCACTGTAGATACAGCAGGGTTCGATGCAGCAATGAAAGAGCAAAAAGACAGAGCTCGTGCAGCATCAGCTTCAGAAAAAGGCGATTGGATTGATGTAAATGATGGTGACTCAGTAGAATTCTTGGGTTACGATGCATTAGAATCAGATGCTTCTATCTTACGTTACCGTGAAGTAACAGAGAAGAAGAAAACAATTATACAATTAGTACTTGATCAAACTCCTTTCTATGCTGAAAGTGGTGGACAAGTAGGTGATAAAGGTACTTTAGTTTCTGGTGATGAGACAATCGCTATCTTCGATACGAAGAAAGAAAACGATTTGATTATCCACTTCGCTAACAAATTACCTTCTAATCCAGCTGCTCCTGTAACGGCTAAAGTAGATGCTACGCGTAGATCTCTAACAGAGAACAACCACTCGGCAACTCACTTATTACACGCTGCATTACAAGAAGTATTGGGTGATCATGTCGCTCAAAAAGGTTCATTGGTAAACGAGAAACACTTACGTTTTGACTTCTCTCACTTCCAAAAAGTGGAAGCGGAAGAAATTGAAAAGATCGAGAAAATCGTTAACCAAAGAATCCGTCAGAATATCCAATTGAACGAGCAAAGAAGTGTTCCTATCGAAGAAGCTAAAGCAATGGGTGCTACTGCATTATTCGGTGAGAAATACGGTGACTTCGTTCGTGTAATTACTTTCGATAGCGATTACTCAGTAGAACTTTGTGGTGGTACACACGTTCCAGCTACAGGTAAAATTGGTTTATTCAAAATTACTGCTGAATCATCGGTAGCTGCAGGTGTACGTCGTATTGAGGCAATTACTGCAGATGCTGCTGAAGAGTATGTAGATGAGCAAATCACTTTACTTCAAGAGATCAAAGAACTATTAAAAGCGAAAGACCCTAAGAAAGCAGTAGCTGACTTAGTAGAAGCAAAAGCAGCTTTATCGAAAGAAGTAGAAACGCTTCGTAACAAAGAGTTACAAGCAGTGAAAAACGAATTAGCTTCTAAAGCAGTTGCTAAAGACGGTTTCAACTTTATTGCAGCTAAAGTTTCTGTTGCAAATGCTCAAGGATTAAAGCAATTGGCTTACGACTTAAAAGCTGTTGTTGAAAATATGTTCTTGATCTTAGCCGCTGACGTTGACGGTAAACCTCAAGTAGCAGTTATGATCGATGAAGAATTAGTAAAAGCAAAAGATCTTCACGCTGGTAAAATCGTTAAGGAATTAGCGAAAGAAATCAAAGGCGGCGGAGGTGGACAACCTTTCTTTGCTACTGCAGGTGGTAAAGATATCAACGGTTTGGATGCTGTTGTTGCAAAAGCACAAGAGTTAGCTTAATTAAGCTAGTTTTTATAGATATAGAAACGGCCTTCTCTTTATTGAGAAGGCCGTTTTTTATTAACTTAATCTAAAAGATATTGGAAGTATCATTCTTGATATGGTCTTTTGCCCTCTTTTTTTCGCAGGGCTCCAAGGTTTTACTAATTGCATTACTCTTAGCACCTCTTGGTCCATAGATTCATAAACTCCTTTTACAACGTTAATTTCTGTCAGTTGACCACTTTTGTCAACAATAAAGGCAACATAAACTTTACCTTCTATTCCCTGTTTTTTAGCATCGTCAGGGTATCTTAATACTTTACCTATCCAATTATAAAAATCCCAAATACCGCCAGGGTAGAAAGCCCTCTTATATGTTTTTGTGTAACTATATTTTTTACCTTCACTATCCCAACTGTTTCCTTTCTTTAGTTTACCATTTTTGTAGGTTTCAATAAAGTATGGTTTACCGTCAATATATGTTCCATTCCACTCTCCGGTTTTCAACTTGTTCTTTACCATACCCTCTTGATAAAAACTATTTTTTGTCAAATACTTCAGTTGACCATTTCCATTCTTCACCGTTTGATTTCCTAGAGAATCCCAAGCATTAATAAATAGGGTAGTTTCTTCAAACTCTCCCTCCTTATATTTCATTTCATAACTGAAATTCTCCTGGCTATTTGAGTGATAATAGTGCCAAATACCCACTTTCTTAGACGCATCAAAAACTCCTTTCTCCTTTAGATTCCCGTTTTTATAATAGGATTCAAAATCACCAAATTTATCTTTATAGCGTTTTTTCTCCTTAGTATAATAGGTTGAATAGATAGTGCCATCGAGATAAAAAGTAGTATGTTTATACTTTTCGTTTTCAAGTTCTCCAATGTGTGAGTTGGCATAATAAACAGCATCATTTTTATCCATTACTTCGGTATGGTCCTCATTAAAATAAATGATAGATTGGCCTAAACTAGAAATAGATGTGATTAAAAATAAGAGAAAAGCTAAAGTTGTTTTTCGCATGTTATTAGTTTGTCAGATTTAAGTAAAATACAATTTGCTTTGAAGAGATAGAAAGTTAGACAATTATCTTCTGATAACTATCATAATCGACAAGTAGTTTGATCGAAATCATCAATGAAAAAAGTTGATGGATTTCTCAGAACCCATCAACCATTGTCTACTCAACAGACCATTCATAAAAATTTGAAGATTGATTTAATTCAAACCCTGCCCTAGGGTATAGTTTATTTCCGATCTGATTTGTAATTTCTGTTTCAAGCATCACTCCACATGCATTAGTGTCGTAAGCTAATTTTTTAGCTTCATCAATTAATTTCAAAGAAACACCTTTTCCACGTTGTGAAGCATCAATATAGAGATCATTGAGTAACCAAAGTTTTTTCATTCTAGTTGATGAAAATAATGGATATAATTGTACAAAACCTGAAAGTTGCCCCTCCTCTTCAAAAACATAAATTTTTGAATCTTCTAAAGCTATTCTTTCTGCTAAAAATGCTCTGGCAGCAGATAAATCAGATGTTTTTCTATAAAATACTCTATAACCATCAAAGAGTACTGAGAGTTGGTCTAGGTCGTTTGCTGTTGCTTGTCGTACCATGAATTTGATTTATTAAATTGAATAGAGAAATGATTTAATGTTCAAATATATTCGAATTATCATTTTACTACCTATCATCGACCAACAAAAAAAGTTATCCTATTTTCATAAGATAACTTTCATTTCATCTACAATAAAGATTTATATTCTTCTAATGTAAATGTGTTATAAAAAAGTAGAATTAGATCACCTCTACTACTTCTTTAAGGTTCAATCTAGATTTAGGGTTTTTAGATGGTTGGTTTCCATCCTCAGCATCTCTGTAACCAATCATTACAGCAACTAGCGGTTGATACCCCTCTAATCCTAAAATTTCTTTGTATTTATCTTGTTCAATACCTTCCATTGGTGTTGAATCGATACCCATTGATCCAACTGCAGATAAGAAATACCCAATAGATAAGTATACTTGATCTGAGAACCAATTTTTGATTTTCTCTTCACCCTGAGGTTTTAAGAAATTATTAAAATACCCTACTGCACCTTCTGGCAAGTAATCGTTGATATCTTTTTCAAACTTCTCTACGTCATCGATTGCACTAAAAACAACAACATGACTACCCTCGATTAGTTTTGGAGCATTAAAATAAGAAGCCTCAGCTAATTTCTCTTTTAATTCCTGGTTACCTACAATTGTAAATTTCCATGGCTGGCTATTGATAGAAGATGGACTTAATTGCAAAATCTCTTTTAACTTCTGAATGTCCGAATCACTAACTTTTTTAGATGGATCGTACTTTTTTGTTGTGTATCTTGATTTTGCGATGTCGATAAATTCCATGATAATATTTTTTATTTGTTGATTTTAAAAACGGTCTAAAATCACTTAAAGTTTTAATAGAACTATTAATAAATTTATATAAACGACTATTTCTTTACTTTTTTAAGTAACTTTACTTTTGATAGTTACAAACATAAGTAGTGTTTTTAAACAATACAATAACGGGCAAAAATGTAAGTATCTATTTTTAAGGTTTATTCAATAAAAGATTTTAGTGATGAAATATAAAGTTGATGGTAAAGAATACCCATGCTGTACGAGCTTAACAATGAAATACATTGGCGGTAAATGGAAATCAGTAATTTTAATTCACCTTAAAGATGCTACCTTAAGATACAGTGAATTAAGAAAAATGATTCCAACTGTAAGCGAAAGAACATTAAGCCTTCAACTAAAACAATTAGAAGAAGACGGACTGATAAAAAGAGAAGTGATTCCTACTGAAAAACCTCCACTAAAAGTAGAATACAGTATGACAGATTTCGGAAGAACACTTACTCCATTGTTAGAAATGATTTCGTCGTGGGGAGAAGAAGCTGTAAAATGGGATAGTAAAGTAGAAGAAATTGAAGAGTAGATACTATTTCAATTTTCCTTCTCTTTGGTCTCTCGTATTTCATTATTATTGATTGTAAACACAAAAAGGTCAATCCAGTAAAATTACCGGAAAGACCTTCCATTTGCTTGCTATTATCTTTGCTACATCATCGTTTTCTTTATTCTTCTATAAAGTTAAACTCAGTGATATAAGACGTTATCGTTGGTGTAAATGTGGAATCAATATCAATTGTAAATCCTTTTGAAACCCCATTTACTACCATATATTTTTCATTTATAGATCCATCAAAAATCCATTCTTTGTTATCTTGGTTGTCGATTGGTGTACCTTCTGTATTCAACTGAAAAAGGTGCACTTTAACGATTACATAAGCTCCTGATACTGCTTCTATATCTGAAAAATCAATCCCAATAGAAGGAAAAGTCATCTGGTTTGTTTCATTTAACTGAATTCCCTTATTGGCATAACCGACTTGTTTTCCTTTTTTATTGAAAGCATACATTTCTGCACTCATTCTCCATGAAGAGTCAGGGCTGTAAAAGTGAATACCAAATGATATACGACCATTTAAAGGTTGCATGTAAAATGGTCTTAATTGAGCCGTTTCAGATACTTCAACAGTTCTTCTTTCGGATATAAAATCCACAACTGGGTTTCTATAATTACGAATAGAATCTAATGCTAAAAGACTTGAAGTTTCTAATGCACTAGAAGAAATCCACTGTGCGATTACCGATTGATGAGTTTCTGGAATAGCGGCATTATAATCTGCATAAAATTCAGTCTTCCCAACAGGAACATTAATGAGTAACTCTTCTTCTGATAAGTATTCGTACCTTCCTGCTTTTTCTTTTCCTTGTTTAGCAAATACCTCAATGTTATTTTTTGAAATTATCACATCGTCCGTTTTCACATTCGAGGATTTATCAAGGTGACTTTGAGACATAAAAAACTTGGTAGATAACTCTACAACAGGTCCTATAGATTGTTGCTCATCATCAAAAGAAGTATTGTCTGTGGCACATGAGACTATTCCCAAGGAAATAGCTAGCCATAAAATAAAATTTAGTAAGTGTCTTCTCATATATTATCGTTTATTGATTAAGTCTGCTTCATGGTGTGCACTATTACAATCTGTAAACAATAACATTGACCACTTTCTTTAATTTACTATTTAGACAACGGGTCTAGTGGTTCTCCTTACTTCAACAAAACGACTTTACTTTTTCGAAAAATATTTTTAAAAGAGATTTAGTTATTAAACAAAAAAGTCATTCTTACAGTAATTAGGTAAGAATGACTTTTTGGTGTTATCGAATAAATTAGTCTCTATTTAGAAATCTGTTAGATCGTCTTTATAAATTCTAATTCTTGTATTATAAGTATTTTGATAAGGAACCGAGATACTATTTGGATAGTTTAGAATTTCTGTTCCTGCATTATTCATGACGAAAATATAATATTCTGCGTTATAGTTTCTTTCTCCAAACATGGTAACACTTGAAGGAATATTCTCGAACCTTGCGACACCATACATATCTGTAACTGTCGCATTTTGAAGGTTACTGATGATTGTTAAGTCTGATCCATCATAAACTTCAGAATACTTTTCTGTAGAGATGATCCCGATATTGACATTAGCCAATGAATCATCATAAACATATTGGAAGTTTTCGTCATCGTAATAATCTGAAGTTACTGCTACTTCAATAGAACCATAATTATCTAATGGACTTAATACTACTTCTTTTTCAGTTGTAGCAATTACTTGAGTATTTTTCGCATCAAAATACTTCATATTATTATGTTCAGATTCTACTGAAACATAGTAAGCACCTTCTAATAACAATTCCGTTTTTAGTTGACCGCTTGCATCTAAGCTATCATAAATTATGTTGTCACCATAAGTATAGTTGACTTTTAATTTACCATTAGTAACTCCTTCTGCTTTGATCAATAAAGATCCAGACTTATTTATTACGATAGATAGGTCTTCTGTTGGTGTACAACTGAAGATAGTGAATGATAACACTCCTAGAATGGAGATAAGTTTGCTTAAGTTCATTTTTAGAATAGTTTGCCTTAAAAAAATTGAATGTCGATAACAATTAAGACAAAAATAAAGCAGTTGCTACGGAATAACAACTGCTTGCAGAAAATAATAATGTACAGACTATTATTTAAATAAAGGTGCAAATTTCTCTCTATAAGCATAGGCTAAATAAACAACCATACCTAAGAAGAACACTGCTCCACCAATCCCAGCAGGATCCAATGTTGCATGAAATAATACCGCGTTAAAACCAATAGCTCCAAGAACTACTAAAGTAGCTGGTACTGCTTTTCTAATAGCAAGTAAGATTCCTCCTACCACTTCTAGAATACCTACGATCGGTAAAACTCCCATTAGCATTAATGAACCAAATACTTGTGCCACCTGGTCGTTTGCTGGAGGCATTGGTAAAAATTGCAAGAACTTATTCGCTCCAAAGACGATCATCATAAATGCCAAAAGGTATCTTACTACCATTGTCACTTTAGTTTCTGAATTACTTTGAGCTGATGTAACTGTTTGAGTTGCCATGATATTTATTATTAAATTTCCTTATGTATAATGTAGTATTTGTTTATACTTTATTTGTTTAAACAAATTTAGATAGAAAAATTGATATCGCAAACTTTTGATCAAAAAAATATTTGTTTGAACAACAAAAAGGTAATAATCCGAGTATTTTCTTCTTTCAAAAAATTATTTTAAAGAAAAAACCAACATATAAATAACTGAATATCATTACATTAAATAAATTGATGAGATTTTTATTATTATTTTTCAATTTGGGATAGGGGGATATGATCACTAAGGGGTCATTACTATGAAAACGGGAAATGAAGAATAACAAAGGAGACGTCCTTTACTTCTTTCCCAAAATCATCAAGAAAAAACAACAAAGTAAATTTTATTATTCCGATGAAAAAGTTAATCTCAAATATATTTATCCTTATCATTTCAATTACTTCAGTTTTTGCACAAGACAGTACAAAACATATCCCTGCCCAAGTTTCATTCTTATATCCTTTAGGTATTAATGGAACAAATACAGATGTTTCGAGTGATGTTTCATTCAACGTTTTATGGGGAGTTAATGGAGGTGTTAGATATTTTGAATTAGGTGGTTTAGCCAATGTAAATAATGGAAATGTTACTGGTGGACAAATTGCAGGTATTGCTAACGTTACAAGAGGAGAAAGTAACGGTTTAATAATATCAGGTATCACCAACTTAAATACAGAAACAGCAAAAGGTTTGCATTTAGCAGGAATCAATAACTATTCACAACAACAAATGAATGGTGCTCAGGTTTCTGGTATCGCTAACGTTGTAAATGCAGATTTAAATGGTGCTCAAATTGGTTTGACTAATACCGTTAGAGGTAATTTAACAGGAGCTCAAGTTGGTTTAGTTAACTATACTGATAGTTTAAAAGGCTCACAAATTGGTTTAATCAACATCGTTGCAAAAGGTACTGATGGTGGTGTTCCGATCGGTTTAATCAACGTAGTAAAAGATGGATATTATGCGGTAGAGTTATCTGCAGGTGAGACGATTTGGGCTAACGTAAACTTTAAAATGGGTACAGAGAAATTCTATACTATCTTTAAAGGTGGTTATTCTCAATACAATGATAAAGAAATCAATACATTCGGTCTTGGTTTCGGTACTAAATTCGATTTAGCAAAAAGGGTAGCTTTAGCAGTAGACCTTTCTACTAACCAAGTTATTTACGATGGACAATTCGAAAACACTGGCTTAAACTTATTAAACAAAGCTGATTTGAATGTTCATGTACAATTAGCTAAATGTTTCAGCATCTTCGCTGGTCCTTCATTGAATATTTATACTACAGATTATAAAGTAAATGGTAACGAAACTCCAGGTTCATTGGATGTTCCAGACCATGCATTCTACGATAACACTACAAATAATGGTACAAGAACTGCCATTTGGGTAGGTGGCCAAGCAGGTGTAAACTTCACATTCTAGAAAAAAATCGGGGGAATTTATTTCCCCCACACTTTTATTAATAAAGCAAGCAATACACATTATCAACTGATCTTATTAATCACTTAAAATGAAAAAACGATTCTATTTATTATTACTCTTCTTAGGGGTAGTAAGCCTTTCCTCTTATGCTCAAAATAAACTAAATGTTGGTGCCGCTTATTACGGGGAAACTATCTTTCATCCAGGTTTCTCAATCAATGGAGAATATGAAATCAGTCTTAGTGAAAGCTGGTCACTGCCTTTAAGAGCAACCACAGGATATTACTTCCACAAAAGAAACCATCAAGCAGTCTTCTTAGAAATTACTCCTGGTATACGTTGGCACTTCGGCCAAACAAAAAGATGGTATATGTCTGGTTATGGTGGTATTGGAGCAATGTCTTCTTGGCATCATTCCGATGACGGAATTTATGAAGTAAATGATAACGGCAATGTTTCTAAAAAAGACTCTAATTACGCAGGTACAAGCCTTACTTATATGACTAGTGTAGATTTTGGCTATCAAATCTCTAAAGAACGCCCTCAATACCTTTGGGTAAGACCTCGTATGACATGGCAAACACAAGTCAATCAACAATCACTTTATCATTTAGCTGTAGAAATCGGTTATTCCATCACATTAAACTAAATCAACTATGAAATTATATTTACTTCCTTTATTAGCGACTCTAATTGGTTTTACTTCTTGTAACAGAAATGACGAAGATGCTTACGATTATAAAGATGGAGAGTTTTTCTACCTAGAAAACAAAGGTGCTTTTATGCCAGTTTGGGTCGTTGGAAATGTTGATTCAGGAATCTTTATTATCACCAACCATGGAGGTCCAGGTTATGATTCTGGCATGAACTTCCATACTGCCACAGAAAGTTTCCAACAATTAGAAAAGGAATATGCTCTAGTTTATTGGGACCAAAGAATGGCAGGTTCGTCAAAAGGAAACCCTAGCTTAGAAGATCTTACTATAGAACAACATGTAGAAGATTTAGAAAAGTTAGTCACTCTTATAGAACACAAATATGCTCCAAAATCCATGTTTATGTATGGTCATAGTTGGGGTGGTGGATTATCAATCCTATATATGGGAAAAGATGAAAATCAGAGTAAGTTTAATGGATGGATTGATGAAGACGGTGCCATTCAGGACAAATATGAAATGGAGTTGAAAAGAGAATGGATTGTACCAAGAGCAGAAGCAAAATACGAAGCAACAGATGATAAAAAATGGAAAGAAGTTATCCAATGGTGGGAAGATCACCCCAATCCAAATGAAAGCATGGATGAACCTTACCAACATGTACGAATGCTCGAAGGATATATTTATGACAAAGAAACTTCAGATGCTCTACATAACAATTCAGTTTTTGAACAACGCTTTTTAGCTTCTTATTCTTTTGGATGGCTACATAATCAATACGAAGATTTCAACTTTATGGCACATTATGATTTTATGCCAAGAGCAAAGAATATCATTATTCCTACTTTACTGATTTGGGGAAAAGAAGACGGTGCGGTTCCAGTTGCTGTTTCTGATACCGTATATTCTTTAGTAAATACTCCTATCGAAGATAAATACAAAGTTCAACTTGATGAATGTGCCCATGCTCCACATTGGGAGAAACCATATATATGGACCGATGAAGTTCGGGCATTCATTGAAGAATATAAATAATAGATTAAGGTTACTTCTTTAAATTTAAGAGGTAACCTTTTCTGTTACAGAATATTCGGAAAAGGGTAAATTTGAGGAATAGTCCCTCTGAAACTTCAACTAATTTTACCTAAACAACTATCAGACGAATATGAAAAATCAAATTATACTTCTTTTCACTCTTCTTTTATTGAATGTTATACTTCCTGTATACTCACAAATCAACCCTGTTTCTGATCCAGAAAACACTCAAAAGTGGATTTTAAATAAATGGATAAGTGATGAGTTTAACGGTACTGAATTGAACAAGACCAAGTGGTGGATTCTTGGAGAAAACAACGATTACAGAAGTAAATGGAAAGGAAGAGCCCCTGGTCAATTTGCCTCTCACAATGTAAAAGTAAGTGATGGACAACTGGTACTTACTAGCCAATGGGATCCTACTTTCAACTTTGCTAACGAAACCAATGATGGCTGTTATTATGGAGGAACAAAAACAGCTGCTGATCTTTCCAAACCGATCACTCAAGCATGTATTATGAGTGAAACATTTTTCAAGTATGGATATATGGAAATCAAATGTAAAATTGCTGATGCTCCTGTAACATCCGCATTTTGGACAACTGGTTACCATAGTGAAATTGATATGGTTGAAAATTATGGTAAACGACCTATTGGAAATCCAGAAGAAACACCTGAAGAATTAGAATATAAATATAGAACCAATCTCATTAGTTGGGACCCTGATAGGGCTGAAGATCATGAAGAATGGAAAATCGAAAATGTTATGAATAGTCGTTTAGCAGATGACTTTCATATTTACGGCTTTGAATGGGATAAAAACTATATGAAAATATATTTCGATGGGCATTTAATTAAGACAGCTACAAAAGAGGAACTTCTGAAAAAAGATCAATGGAAATACGATTATCCTCAGGAAATGTGGCTAGACTCTGAAGTGTTTGAATGGTATGGTTTACCGAACCAAGAAGATCTATCTTCCCCTGCCGAATTTATTATTGATTATGTAAGAGTGTGGCAAAAAGAAGAACCTCAATCTTTTTTTGATGCTTTAAGTTTTGAAGGTCCTTTCTATTTCTCAGGAAGAAGTGTGAACTGGTGGTCATCGCAAGCCTCCGATTGGAGAATGAAAGATGATAAAGCTAGAACAGGCGATTTTAGTTTACGTTATCAAGGAAATGCTCCTTTCACAGGAAATTATTCAACCTTCTCCCCTTATGGTTCTCTTGATCTTCCCGAAGGAGCCAATACTTTATCGTTTTATATATGGATTGATGAATCTACTGAGGTCAATACTATTGATTTTGTTCTCAGTAAACCATATAAAGAGATAAATGTAGACCTAAGTTCAATAGAGAAAGGACAATGGGTAGAAGTTAATACTTCTTTTGAACGAAATGATAAGTCAGATACCAGTATTATTAATGGTGATAGAATTCAGGTAAAAATCCAAGCAGAAAGTATCGAGAGTACTGAAGCACTATTTTTTATTGATGACATCAGCTTCGAAAATTCTAATGAAAGTGATGTATCACCTGAGTATCCTTTTCCTGATGATGAATATACAGAACAGGAATACCCTAAAGACGAAGAAGAAAAACCTACCCACTCCGATCAACCATTAAAGATTGACTGGGGAATGTACCCAAATCCTTCTTCTTCGATTATCAATGTGTATTCTAACTCTAATGGATCTCTCAAAATTATTAATGCAGTTGGAGTAGAACTCATGGATATAGCAAAACAAAAAGAAGAGATCTCTATTGTTTTAGATGATTTAAGACATGGACTATACTATGTAGTATTCGAGTCTAAAGGACTACTTGATACAAAAAAACTAGTGATAGAATAATAATGGAAGCCATTGAACGAAATAAAGTTCAATGGCTTTTTTATATAATCATGCGTCTTTTCCCATCAATACACAAACAACATTCACATTAAATTGCCATTCTTGTTTTTGCATAATTTCAGGTCTAATTAGATTATAATAAACATTGAAGCTAACATTCATAGGCAAACTCTTAAAAGGAAGCATTTGACCTACACCTCCACCTACTGGAATCAACCATTTTGTATCTCCTACAAATGCATCGCTTTTGATCATCATTGGCTGAGTATTTACAGAAATGCCTGTTTTAAACGTATAATTTAAAATATATTGAAATACACTTTGATTAATACTACTTCCCCCAACTCCCCATGTAGGATTGTAATTTACCCCAGCCATAAAATATTTATAATGATAAATTGTAGCCATAGCGAAACCTATATCCCATGTTTCTAATCCTTTTATTGTATTTGTAGCAAATACAGCCGAGGGACCTAAACCGAGTGTTAGTTGACCATCGTTTCCAAGTTCAATAGGTTTTCTATTCGCTATTAAACCTTGATAAATCACATTACCTAAGAATGTCTTTGATGTCTGTAACTCACTATTATAAATTGATTCTATCGGTAAAATCCCATAATTTAATAATTCAATATTCTCTGTTAACATTACAGGAAATATGAATTTAACCAATAACATATTTGATTTATCACCCCCAGTACCGACATGAGAATAACTATGAAAGTTGATTTTCCCAATGGGTGAGGATGGGTCTGTTACTGTTTCTGCAAATAACTGAATATCATCATCATAATTTTGACCATATGACTTTATACCCATGGACAATAGAACAATGATTAATAGATTTTTCATAATTTAAGAGAAGAACAAAAGGTATCACACAGTTTATACAACTATTCTAGTATTTATTTTTGCCCATCAATACACAAACAATATTCACATTAAATTGCCACTCTTGATGTTGCATTATTTCTGGTCTAACTAGATTATAGTAAACATTAAAGCTCACATTCATGGGTAGGCTCTTAAAAGGAAGCATTTGACCTACACCTCCCCCTACTGGAATCAACCATTTTGTATCTCCCACGAAAGCCTCACTTTTCATCATCATCGGTTGGGTATTGATAGAGGTACCTGTTTTAAATGTATAATTGAAAATGTATTGAAACATGCTCTGATCAATACTACTTCCTCCTACTCCCCAAGATGGACTGTAGTTTACCAACCCCATAAAACTCTTGTGATGATAAATTGCAGCCAAAGCAACACCTACATTCCATGTTCCATGCCTTTCATTTGTACTTGTTCCCATCACAAAAGATGGCCCTACTGCAACTGTAAGGTGGCCATTTTCTCCTAAGCTAATTGGCTTTCTATTCGCCATCAATCCCTGATAAGAAATATTCCCAAGGTGGGTCTGTGAAATTTTTGCTTCTCCAGTATAATTTGTTTCTAATGGAATAATTCCATAATTAATCACCTTAATATCCTCATTGATCATAAGTGGAATCACTGGCTCTACCAATAAAGTATTGGACCAAGTATTTCCTGACCCTGTATGGGTAAAATTTTGAAAGATTAATTTTCCTACGGGTGCTACTGGATTAGAAGCTGTCTCTGCCAACTTCTGAACCTCTGTTTTTTCATCCTGTGCCAATAAGTACACATTCAGCAATATGAAAAACAGTGATAATTGGTATCTCATCATGTTTAAAAAAAGCAACCGAACTAAAAGAAGTTCGATTGCTAGAATTAAAATATATTGTTGGATAAAGAATTTATTTACTTAAACCTGAAGTGATTTTTTCCCAATCTGGTAATTGGAATGATTTATCGAAAAATGCTTCTCTTGGAGCATATAATCTGAAATAAATAAACCATCCATCATCTCCTACTGTCTTTAAGTAGTTCGCAGGATTTACCCCTTCAGGACGTTCAGCACCTATATAAATATCAATCGAACCGTCTTTATTATAAGTAACATCTTTTCTTCTAGAGTTGATTCCGATATCGGCGATCTCTGTTCCTCCATTATCATACGGTCTACGTGTATCTTCGCTATATAAAGTCACAGACCAGAATTGATCAACCGGTACGTCTGCTGGCACATGTAACTTATATGTTTGATCAGCTCTTAATAACTCTCCATTTTGATCTCTTTTTGAAGTCATATAAATCTGACCATAACCTGGTGAAGGCTCTACCATCCCTTTTGTAGAACTTACTGCCTCATAGTACCAAACTGCTCTTTCATCCAAATAGACCATCATTTCATTTGCTTGAGGAATATTAAAATCAAATGATTTATACCAATTCGTTCCAGCCCAATATGGTTCACTAAATCTTGGATTTGTTTGTAGGTTTCTTAACATCAACTCACCCATCTTTAATCCTTTCATTAGGTTTTCTTTTTGTCTTGCTGTAGGGTTAAATGGTTTTCCTATTTCTACACCTAAAGGCTTAATCATAGCAATCCAAGCTTTGTCTTGCTCTCTTACTGGTTCTTCATTGATGATGGTATGAAGTTTTTTCCAATAGTCTAAATCTCTTGGAGCAGTAGCAGACCACTCTACATCCTTATCTTCAATAAATGATGCATCTTTTAATTTTGTACCTACTTTACCTAGCTTAAGGTTTGATTTAAATTTATCAACAGCACTCGGGTCCGCTTCTAATATTCTTAATCCGATAAAAAAGTTATTCGTTTCTGACTGAACAATAAAATCAGCTTGACCTTTATACTTATCCGGATTATCACTAGGGCCACAGATAATGTAAGTACCACCTTGTCCTTTATCTGGTCCTGTTAGCCCAAGATCAGCAACAGGTCTTTGCCAAAGGTCCAAGAAACCTCCTGCTGTCATTCCTTTTGGATAATCAACTTTTACTGCTCCATCTTTTAGATTAGAAAAAGTGAAAATATAAGGGGTAGTTAAGTTACCTGTAACAATACCTCTTTTCTCTTTTAATGATTTTAATACCACAAAGTTTTCAAGGCCTGCAGCATCGTAAGCTGCATCTTCTCTATCGCCCCAAGTTTTCATAGAGACAATTGGAGTAGACCAGATATAAGCTTGAGAAGCTCTTTGAAAATCCATTGCATCAAACAGTTCATCCGAACCTTTGTTGATAAAGTTATTTTCTAATTCGATATCACCATATACAGTTTCAATAATTTCATCACCTTGCAGTGATGCTTTTGATAATGGCGTTTGTGCATAGATTGAAGATGCACTCATTTGTAATAACAGGGAAGCTCCTAGTAGTTGAACACTTTTCAATTTCATCTTTCGTTTTATTAAATGATTGATGATTAATTAAACTGAAAAGTCAGTCTTCAGATTACATCGATTAGTTCACTAACTATCGTAATAAGCTCAAATCATATTTATTCTTGAAACTTTATTTTATTTTCAATGTATAAAGTGATGTATCCACTTAATAAAAATGATCACTCCTCTTAGCAATGCAAGAACTTAAAATAAAAACCGGGTCAGTTAGAAGTACTATACAACAATTAGAATCGGCATTCAATATCACCCCATCAGATGATAATAAATTATTGATCAATAATAATTTAGTAAAGATTGATTACCAATGGTTCACTCCATTTCAAGGTATCGAGATAGGATTGCATAAAGTGGCTTTTAAAGAGGATTTCAAAATCGAGATTATCGATGGTAATGAGAAAGAAAAATATATCTACTTCCAATTTGATTACTCAAATAATATCGCTCCTAAATCAACAGAAGAGGCGTCGAAGTTATTGTCAACATCAACAAATTTGATGAGTATGCAAAGCACTAATATCCCTTTAGAAATGAAAGCCAATAAAGGTGACATTAGTGAGTGGGTCTCTGTTAGAGTCTCTGAAGACCATTTCAATAATTATATGTCGCATATGAAGAAACACATTGGGAAGGTTTTCGATATTGATAACCCATGGATCATTTATGATATCATACCTACGAATGTTCAAATTTTAATCGATGAATTATTTTCTGTGAATGATGAAATGACTCCACCACGAAAAAATAGTATCATTTTATCTCGTACAGCAGAAATCATTGGGACTTTTTTGGATATGATCATTAGAAGAAACCAAGGAGATGTACAAAATAATAATATGCATATCGAGGATATTAGACGAATGCATTCTATTAAAGGTGAGTTGACACAACTGATGGATAAAACTCCTTCACTTAATTCATTGGCTGAGAAATATGGAGTATCTCTTTCTAAACTAAAAAGAGATTTCGAAAGTGCTTTTGGTACAACTATACCTAGGTTTCATTTAAACTATAGATTAGAACTTTCTTATAAGATGTTATCACAAAAAAATATCTCTGTTACAGAAGTTTCCAGACATTTTGGGTTCAAGAGTATTTCGAATTTTTCTGAAAACTTTAAAGATAAATTTCAGGCCACTCCTAAAGAAATTGCCTCACTTCATCAAAAAAATTAGTATATTAATAATAACCCAAAGCAATACGATTGTATGCATTATAATCTTTAACCCTATTTAATTAACTATTATGTACTGCCTTTGCTATATAAGCACTAGAAAGCATGATCTTGACGATGATATACTAAAACAGATTCTTCTTCATAGTAGAGAAAATAACCGATTCAGGAATCTTACAGGTATTTTAGTACTTCTAAAAGACAAATTCATTCAAATACTAGAAGGCGATGAAAATGATGTCAATGATATTTATAACAAAATCATGAAAGATAACCGACATCAGTATGTTCAAAAGGTCTATTCTGGTGAGATTGAAAAACGTAATTTTAAAACTTGGGCCATGGCCTTCCACGAAATACATTGGGACGATCTAGAAGATGCCGGACTGGTAAAAGAATACGATAAAAGTATTTCACTAGAACAATACCTCAAAGAAAAAGACCATTACATTATTGAGTTCCTTAAGTCTTATAATGGAATTAATGAGCTCCAATTGAATTTACCAAGCTAAAAAAATGGGTATCGAACTTTTAACTTCGATACCCATTTTCTATTTCCTCCTCATACAAACAAAAGAGAAATTTTGAACGGTCTCAAATGGGGTAACATGATCTTCAATCAAGGTATTTACCAATTCAAAATGATCTTGAAAAACCTCTGCTAGCTGTTGAGTTGTATATTGTTTAATAGGAATACCACTACATTTTGTTGGTCCCTTATCTGAGAATGTACCAACAACTAAAATTCCATCCGATTGTATATGATCTGCAACCACTTTTTTGTAATTATCAATGTCTTCTTGTTCTGTTAGAAAATGAAAAGCAGCTCTATCATGCCAGAAGGCAAACGTTTTATCTGATTTAAATAGTGAGGCATCACTTACAGCAAAGTTTACTTTTGCAGCCTTTTCTCCTAAACGCTTTTTTGCTCGATCTAACGCCTTAGAAGAAATGTCCAATACGGTAACATCTGTATAATCTTCCTCTAATAAATGATCTACCAAGAAACTATCTCCCCCCCCTACATCGATTATCGCATCATTTTTTGATAATACAGCTCTTTCTATAAAATCTAAGGAGGTCTTAGGTACTTTTTGATACCAGCTTACTTCAGTTAATTGCTTTTTAGAATAAATATCTTGCCAATGGGCCTCTTTATTAAAATCTGTCATTTGAATGTCGGTTAATACTCGAGCAATATACTACTTTATCAAAAATGACTAAGTAACATTAATTACAAAACAATGAAAATGAATATTCACTCATATTGTTATTTTTGATTATCAATAAGTTAAGAAACAAAACATTGGATTATTCTGTGAAAACAACCTATTTTTCAGTGAAAAAAGCGTTTATTTGCATTATGTGTGCAAATATTAATGCACTACATACTTATCAACATATATAAGCATAAGAATTCATTTACATGGAACCTAAACGTGTCTTTGATTTTATTGACCAACAAAAAGAAAACTACGGTGGACTCAATGTTTGTTTTGCCAATAAAGAAAATGGTAATTGGATAACATATTCTACTGAAAAAATATCAGAACTTCTCGATCAATTAGGTAGTGGCTTATTACGTTATGGTCTAAAGAAAGGAGATAAAATTGCTATTGTTTCAGATAATAGACCAGAATGGAATTTTATTGATTTGGCTTGTGCACAAATAGGAGTTACAGTAGTTCCTATTTACCCTACAATCACTCCTGATGATTATATTTTCATCTTTAATCATGCAGAGATCAAAGTAGCTTTTATTGAAACAAAAGCACTTTCAAACAAAATCAATAAGATAAAAGATCAGCTTCCTTTATTGGAACAAGTCTATACATTTAATCAGATTGATGGAGAAATTCATTGGAGTTCTTTAGTTGATGTCACTATTTCGGAACAGGAAAGTATCAATCAGATTAAAGCTGAAATCTCTGAGGATGATCTCTACACTATAGTCTATACTTCGGGTACTACTGGCAACCCTAAAGGGGTAATGTTATCACATAAAAATGTTGTGAGTGATGCAATTGCTGCAGCAGAAACCTTACCTGTTACTAGAGGAAATGCCAAAGCACTTAGCTTCTTACCTTTATCACATGTTTATGAACGTACAAGTGTATATTCATATATATGTGGCGGTGTTTCTGTTTACTATGCAGAGAATGTTGCAAAGGTGGCTGAAAACTTAAAAGAAGTACAACCTGATGTTTTTTGTACTGTACCTCGATTACTCGAAAAAGTTTACGATACCATTGTCAGTAAAGGCATGGAAACGAAAGGCCTTAAAAGAGCCATCTTTTTCTGGGCTCTTAACTTAGGACTAAAGTATAATCCTAGAGAAAAAATGGGACTTTGGTTCAATATCCAGCATGCTATTGCAGATAAATTAGTCTTCAAGAAGTGGAGAGAAGCATTGGGTGGTAATATCAAAAACATGAACGTGGGTGCCGCTGCTCTACAACCAAGACTTATACGTTCTTTCTGGGCTGCTGGTATTAAAGTATGCGAAGGTTACGGTATGTCGGAAACAGCTCCTGTAGTTTGTGTCAACAGAGTTAATCCGGAAGATATGATGGTTGGAACTGTTGGTCTACCTCTAAAAGGTGTAGAATTAAAAATTGCATCAGATGGAGAAATATTGATCAAAGGGCCTAATGTTATGCTTGGTTATTTTAAACAACCAGATCTTACAGCCAAAACAATAAAAGAGGGTTGGTTACACTCTGGAGATATTGGAGAATTGGTTGATGGAAAATTCTTAAAAATAACTGATCGTAAGAAAGAGTTATTTAAGACCTCTGCAGGTAAATATATTTCCCCTCAATTCTTAGAAAATAAATTAAAGGAATCTTTCTTTATTGAACAGGTTGCCGTTGTGGGAAATCACCAAAAATTCCCTGCCGCTTTAATTGTTCCTAATTATGATGCTCTAGAAAAATGGTGTGAAGAAAACCATATCTTCGATACAGCTCCTCAGAATATTATTCAAAATCCAGAGGTACTGAAAAAATTCAAAAGGGAAGTGATGCAAGCCAATAAAGATTTTGCTAGATATGAACAAGTACAGAAGTTCAAGCTCCTAGAAAATGAATGGACCATCGATACAGGCGAGGTAACCCCTACACTTAAGCCTAAGAGAAAAATCATCAATGAAAAGTATAAACACTTAATTGATGAAATTTACACTTAGTAGAACATCTTTATAAAAGTAAAAAGCCGATAGCTATTGAAACGTAGCTATCGGCTTTTTTTATATGGTAATTGAAACCTTCTTAAATGGTTTCTCTGATATCAATTTCTGAGGTTGAAACTCTTCAATAGCATGCTGAGCAAAACCTTTTCCTGCTTCCCTGTAAACATTAAATACTGCATTAACACCAAGCTGTTTTAATGGCTGAACCTGATCATTAAACTCCACAATTGCTGTGGTCTTACCTGTGTAGTTCATTTTTTGAAGTTGCCTTGCTCCCAACTCATTGGCATGATGGTGAGGCATAGCAAAAAATATCAGCTCTATAGCATCAAGGTTATTAATCCTTTCCCAAAGGTCATTATCTACGGCGTCACCCTGAATCACATTCCTACCTTCATTCAGCTGCTTCTCGACGGTATGCTCATTGACTTCAACTCCTAAAACTAAACCTCCAAATTGCTTTTGCATCTCATCATAAACACCCGAACCAATACGCCCCATACCTACTACTAAAATTTTAGCATTAGCAATATCGATCATTTTGTCCATGCTGTTTAAACGGTTGCCTTCTTTCTTAAACTGACTTAAACCTAAATACACTTCATTACTCCAATTATTAATTGGAGAAGAAATAAGGAAAGATAAAGAAACTGCTATAGCTATACTCACCAATAACTCTCCTGGTAACCATCCCATTTTATAAGCTAAACCACCTACAATTAGACCAAATTCACTGTAGTTCATAAGTATCAAGCTACCGAATACTGAAGTTCTAATTCTAAAATTAAAACGGTCAAATATCTGGAAATACAACCAACCTTTTATTGGTAATAAAATCACCAAAGCAATAGCAAATAATAGTGAGTTTAATGTGATTGATGCCGTTAAGCCAATATCTAAAAAGAAGAAAACTAATAATAGCTCCTTAATATTAAAAAGTGCTTTAGATAATTCCGATGCCTTTTTATGGCTTGATAATAAAACACCAATAATTAAAGCTCCTAAATCTGCTTTTAATCCAACTAATGAGAATAGTCCAGCACCCACTACCAAAGCCATAAATACTCCGAAAAGCACTAACATCTCTCCATGTTCCACACTATCCAAAATCTTAAAGAACAGAGGTCTTAATAATGGAAGGGCAAATAGTAGCAACGCCCAAACCTCAGGCATTTTACCAGAACTAATGGTCATAAACACAACAGCAAAAATATCTTGCATCACTAAAACACCTATGGCTAATGAACCATATACTGCATTCATTACCCCTTTTTCCTGTAATGTTTTTATAGCAAACACGGTACTTGAAAAAGATAAGGCAAAGGCAATGAGCATTAATTGCATCCATGATAATCCTTGAAGAATCGATAATCCCATCCATTGTAAACTCCAAAGAGCTGCAATAAAATAAACAGAACTTGCCAAATTATGTATCAATGAACTCAGCCATATGTGTTTACCAATAAGCATTTTGATGTCTAGCTTAAGTCCAATGGTAAACAGCAATAAAGTGACACCCAAATCCGCTAATGATTTAATCTGTGTCGTATCATCTATACCTAGATAGTGTAATACAAAACCAGTAATTAGAAAACCTACTAAGGGTGGAAATTTGAGTCTTAATGCAATATAACCAGCGATAAAGGCTGAAAGAATGATAATAATATGTACAGTCATGCTTGCAAATAGATAATTAATTTAGTTTTTCACTGCGACAGATAATATGAAAAAAACTTCATATATCAAAGATGGAATTTGTTTTAAATAGTTAATTAATAGAGAGTTAGTATCAATACAAAAACTCTACTCAAGAGGTGTTTTCAAAGTTCTTTGTAAAGAAAAAAGAGCAAGATGTTATTGTAAACACCTTGCTCTTTTTATAGGAATTTATATGATAGATTAGTAAATAATCTTCGGTCCTACTTTATTCACTTTAGAAACAAACAAATCACTATCAATACCAATAGATTTGAATGCTTCAACTTTTGCTTTTGCAATTCTTTCTGCTTTATCAATACCTCTACATAATGAGAATACTGATGGACCAGATCCAGAAATAGCTGTACCCATAGAACCTGCATAAACAGCAGCTCTTTTTACTTCATCAAAGCCTGGGATTAGCATAGAACGGATAGGCTCTACAATAACATCTTGTAATGATCTTCCAATTAAGTCGTAGTTCTCTTGCTCTAAACCAGCAATTAAACCACCTACATTACCCCACTGACGTACGGCATCTACTAATGGAATCTCTCCTCTTAAAATATTACGAGCATCTTTTGTAGAAACTTCGATATGTGGGTGAACCACTGCACAGCATAGTTCTTCCGGTACATTCAGACGAACTACATCTAATGGATCATAACTTCTTACTAATACGAAACCTCCATATAATGCCGGAGCTACGTTATCAGCATGTGCTGCTCCACAAGCTACTCGCTCACCTTCCATGGCAAAAGGTAAAAGTTCTTCCGTTGTCAATGGATTATCGAATAATGCATTCACAGCAAAAGCACCAGCAACAGTACTCGCCGATGAAGAGCCTAAACCACTACCAAAAGGCATTTTTTTATGAAGTGTTACTTCAATACCTGCTTTCTCTGCTCCAATTCTTTCTAAAAACTGATATACAGAAACAGTAGCCGTATTTTCTCTAGGATTACGAGATAATCTTCCTTCATCTCCCGTGATGTCTTTGATGACAATACCTGGCTTGTCAACAAGTTTCATTTCTATTTCATCACCTGGGCTATCTACGGCAAAACCTAAGATATCGAAGCCACAAGCTACGTTAGCCACAGTAGCAGGGGCAAAAGCTTTTACTTCTTTCATGGTTTTATACTTTTAAAGAACGAGACAGTAGTTATAATTATCATCGTTCTTCTTTCAATCATAGTTGTCTTTCATTTTTTCCATTGATGAAAAAAACGAAGCAAAAAAATCTAGACTGTGAAGTCAAAAGCTAAAACTAATTCCTTTCACCTAAAATCTTCAGACTCGCTTTACTCAAACAAATGAAGATTTTTTACGGTTCTTCTATTAATTTTTTATCGCTTTTCTCTTCAAGGCCATTCTATAAAAATGACTACAATATCCCTTTCAATTTGTTTAATAATATCAAAGAATTTGGAGTCAACAAAAATGAGAATGAGGACGAAGTAAAATACCTCGTCCCCACTATATAATTATAAAGTTTATAAAGTATGTAGTAGAAAGAGAATTACTCAACTACTTCGCTTTATATCACTTCAATCTTAGTTAATCAAGAAATTTCCGATTGTGATGATCTCAGCAAATACACCAGCAGCTGTAACTTCAGCACCTGCACCAGGGCCTCTAATTACTAACGGCTCATTGAAGTATCTACGAGAAGTAAACACTACCATATTGTCTGATCCTACAAGACCATAGAAAGGATGTGAGCTATCTACAGCTTTTAAAGCTACAGTTGCTTTACCTTCTTCATCTAATGTCGCCACAATACGAAGAGCTTTACCTTCTACTTCTGCTTCTGCTCTTTGTTTTTCGAATAAGCTATTTGCTTTCTCTAATTCAACAAAGAAATCATCTACTGAAGCAGCATCTAAACATGCTTGTGGTAAGATAGGCTCAACAGTAACATCAGAAGGCTCTAAGTGATACCCTGCCTCACGAGCAAGAATCAAAATCTTACGAGCAACGTCTACTCCACCTAAATCATCTCTTGGATCTGGCTCAGTATAACCCATTTCTTTTGCTTGTTTCACTAATTCTGAGAACTTCATGCCTGCAGCAAAAGTGTTGAACAAGTAAGAAAGAGTACCTGATAAGATACCTTCGATTTTAATGATCTTATCACCTGATCTTCTTAAATCTTGAAGCGGTCCGATAACAGGAAGACCTGCACCAACATTCGTTTCATATAAGAATTTCACACCTCTACGTTTTGCAGCAGCCTGACATCTTAAGTAATACTCAAGAGTACCAGAGTTGGCAATTTTATTTGGTGTAGTAATCGAGATAGAGTTCAATAAGATTTTCTCGTAAAGCTTCACAGCACTCTCACCTGGAGTACAGTCCACAAATACAGAGTTAGGCAAGTTCATTTCGATCATTTTCTCAACAAACTGCTCAGCATTAGAAGCTTCTCCTTCTGCTAAGATTTCTTCTTTTGTTAAAGAAATATCTAAACCTGTCTCACTGAAGATCATTTTCTTCGAGTTAGCAGCACCTACAACGTTCAAACGTAAGTTACGCTCTGTTAATAAGTATTCTGCTTGATCTCTCATTTGAGTAAGTAATGTATTACCAATCAAACCAAGACCTAACATAAACACGTTCAACTCTGCCATATCAGACAAGAAGAAGATTTCGTGTAATGCATTTAGTGATTTATATAAATGCTTCTGTTCGATAACAACAGAAACGTTTAACTCTGAAGAACCTTGAGCAATAGCATGGATGTTTACACCATTTTTACCCAATGCACTAAATAACTTAGCTGCAACACCTGGACGATGTGCCATATTTTCACCAATAATGGCTAAAATTGATAAGTTATTTTCTACTTCAACAGGGTTTACTTTACCAGAAGCCATTTCATTGAAGAATTCTTCCTCAATAATTTTCTTACTTGCTGAAGCATCCGAAGGAGCTACTGCAAAAGTAATTGTATGTTCTGATGAAGCTTGAGTAATCAAGATCATTGATACCCCACCTCTTGCTAAAGCACCAAAAAGTCTAGAAGATACACCTGGAACACCAATTAAACCACTTCCTGAAAGTGTTACTAAAGAGATATCTTTAATTGATGATATACCTTTAACTGGCCAATCTTCTTGTCCTGATTTACTTGTAACAAGTGTACCAGGGAAAGATGGATTGAATGTATTTCTAATTCTTAATGAAATATTCTTTTTGATTGCAGGCTGTAATGTTGGAGGGTAAATCACTTTAGCACCAAAGTGAGACATCTCCATTGCCTCTTCGTAAGAAAGTTGCTGTAACGAGAATGCTGTTGGTACAACTCTAGGGTCAGTAGTCATAACACCATCAACATCTGTCCAAATCTCAATTTCTGAAGCATTTAATGCAGCACCAAAAATCGCAGCAGAGTAGTCAGAACCACCACGACCTAACGTAGTTGTCTCACCACTTTCAGACGAAGCAATAAAACCTGTTACAATTTGCATTTTGTCAGTTTCGCCAAAATGCTTTGTGATTGCAGAATTAGTAGTTACAAAATCAACTTTTGCACCACCGAATACAGCATTAGTACGAACAACATAACGCGCGTCTAATTGCTCAGCATCAACACCAATTTGTGTTAAGTATTCTGCTATAATAAATGAAGACAAACGCTCTCCAAAGCTCTGAAGAATATCAAGAGAACGAAGTGATAATTCTTTTAATAAAAAGATACCTCTTAAAATGTCCTCAAGATCATTTAATAAAAGCTTTACAAAAGCAATTGTCTTGCTCTGTCTACGCACCTCAATCAACTCACGAATGCAGGTCAAGTGGGTAGACTCAATGTCTTTTAATAATGACTTGTAGGTTTCGTCACCTGAAGCAGCTCTATTACCTACTTCGATGAGTTTGTTTGTGATGCCACTCATTGCCGATACGACTACGGCAACCCTTTGTCCGCTCTGTTGATAATCGGAAAGGATACTGGCTACTTGTTGGATATTTTTCGCACTTCCAACCGACGTTCCTCCAAACTTGAGTACTTTCATCCTTGTTCCTGTTCGCTAGTCCTTAAAAATAAACAATTCGCAAAATATTGCGAGTTAAGTTATAAAAGTAGTAATAATATTAATGAATCACCAAGAATTTACTAATTGATGGCCTAACTTTTTCAAAATACGTGTGTCTTGCAAAATATTTCTTATGAATTATGCTATATATTAGAATTAAATTATGTACTTCGATGTAAATAATACCTTTTGCAAACTTTCATCACTAACCATTAAAAATCAATTCTCTTACAAATGAAAAACAAGCTATTAGTACTACTCAGTTGCCTATTGATTACACTGGTATGTCAAGGACAAACTGAAAGCATTTTATTTAATAAGGTGACTACATTTCAATTAAACCCACATCAATCAGATAGCATAAATTTTATTGTTGTTGACACAAAGCTTGAAGAAAAGAAACCGATTTTTCTGTTCTGTCAAGGATCTCTTCCTATCCCCATGTTTATGGACATTCCCAATAGAGATACGCCTTTTTTATTTGGAGGAGGAATTTCAAATTTTGATATAGATGAAGTAAAAAAGAAGTATCATTTAGTTGTCATCAATATGCCACATACACCATTGGTTGTTGATAGTCTTCATCTTAGTCCATACGGTAATTATTATATAGAAGATCCTTCAAAGCCTTCACAGATTTCAGAAGCTTTTACCAATGCTGACTATTTAGATAATTATGTACAACGCGGTTTAGAAGTACTTCAGTTTTTAAAAAGACAGCCTTGGGTTGATACTTCTAAAGTTGTTGTTTTTGGACATTCTCAAGGAAGTAAAGTGGCTACAAAATTAGCGTTGAAAAATAAAGACATCAAACATATTGGTCTTGGTGGAGCTAATCCTTTTGGAAGGATTGATCAATATGTGAGAACAGCAAAAGTTGATGCTCAACATCAAAAAATATCTTGGACAGAAGCAGAAGAAAGAATCAATTCTTATTATAAATATTATGAAGATTCGTTTCAACCCGATTCTGTTGCCAAACATAGTTACTTAAAAGGTATCAATACTTTTTCTGAACCTTTATTTGATGATTGGCTGCAGCTGGATGTTCCTATTTTCTTAACCTATGGAACGGAAGATCATGCTGCTGCGCTCTGTGATCTTATCCCTTTATTTTTTATTGAAAAAGGGAAAAAGAACCTTACTATTAAAAGGTGGTATAACTGCGATCACAACTATTTCCCTTTAGATGAAAATGGAAGACCTAAACATAAAGAAGGTCATTGGAATGATGTTATTAAAAGGTTCTTAGAAGAAATAGAATTAAAGGAAAACCTGCAATAACAAAAACACCAGACTCCATATTTGAGTCTGGTGTTTTTTCTTAATCTACTATAAGTTTGATTGTTTCTATTTGATCTTGTCCTTCAATGAGAACAAAATAGATTCCTCTGTAAAATAAGTTTCTTGATAAAATTGTCTGATCATTTTCAATAAGATTAGCATATAATATATTCCCATGAATGTCTAACACTTTTATCAGTTCACCACTTCGATTGTGATGCTTTATTGTCACATTTGATGTTGAGAAAGGATTAGGATATACTTGTATCTCTGAACTTGTAGTAACATCTATTTTTCTTTGAGAAGAGCTATTTCCCATAATCTCAATATGTGCCCAAGATTCTAACCCTTTGAATGAAATATAGTATTTACCATTCTGTCTCGGAGGAAGGTTACTATTTATCCAAACATTAGTAATATCAACACCATTAATCGTAATGTATTCTGCTCCCCAAGAGTTGATATAATTGATATCTTCAGAAATAACCCAGCACTTTTCTTCTATACCATCATAACTAAAGTCTAAACTTATATTTTCAGAGTTAGAACAGCCTTCTGCAACCACTTCTTCTTCATCTTCAGTAGTTGTTGGAACTAGTCGTAATGATTTAAGATTAAAGCCACCTTTTTCAAAAACAAACCTAATCACTTTTGTTCCCGAACTTAGAAAAGCCTGCCCCGCATCTTGCCAAGAAAAAACTTCCCATCCATTAGTGGAACTGACATTTATCGACCCTGTAATATCATTTCCATCTACCTCAATATGATATTTCCCTCCTGAACTGTTGGCTGCAACCTCTACTTGAAATTCATAATTTGTACTTTGCGTAGCATTAATAGTGTATTGTAACCATTCATTGTCTTTCGTTTCTCCTATGTAATACTCGTTACCTAAAGTATATATATCCACCGCATCATTTCTAAAGGTCCAATTGATATTCCACCAAGCTTTGTCCCCATAATCACCAAGATCACCTTGTTCAAAGTAGGCGTGTCCTTGCTTTCCTAAATCATAATGTGCCGCAGTAATATTATCATCGGGAATACTTACAGTAGAATAAGCTTTTGTATCCGTAGTTCCTACCATTCGAGTAGTTGCATCAATAACAGAATAATTATAATCACAACGGTCTAACCTAGTATTCACTGCCCATTCCATTAAAGCTGATTTTGCTTCAGCTACACTTGGTTTTGAACCTTCACCATTCCAATAATCTAGTACTTTTTGTAAGCCTTCTGGCTGACCCACATTTAGCAAACCTTGTATCTGGTTGACCTTTTTTAATGGCCAAAATGCATACCCTATATTATTAGCTTCAAGTATTTCAAAGTTCTCAACATACCACTGATTAGAGTTTTCCCCCGTTTCTCCACACCATATTGGTGTATTCGTAGAGTTTCTAAGGTCAATAAATTCCTGTAATGAAGCCTGATCAGTAGCTGTCCAGTACTTATGGAAAGCATAAACCATATTATTATCAAAAGCGGGTGTTAACCCTCTGAAATCATTTGCCCACCAATTTCCTTCAATAAAGACAATATGATTATTATCTACTTGACGCAATTCATACAAGATCGATTCGTATAAATCTGCTAACAATTGATTTTGATCGCCTAACTCCCAATTTGTTTCATTAATTAGATCATAACCTCCAATCCATTTTTCATCTGCATAACGCTTCGCTATTTCTTTCCATAGATGAACCGTTTTTGACCTATTTTCTCCACTCTCCCATAATGATGGGTATGCAGGATTATAATCTGAAATAGGTTGATCCTCACCCTGCCCACCAGGAGCTGCATGTAAATCTAAGATCAAGTATAATTCATATTTCTCAGCCCAAACTAACAACTGATCAATAAGTTGATAACCTTTATTTATAACTGTATTTTCGAAATCGACGGGTTCATCCTGAATAGACAGTGTAAATAAATTATAGTGAAGAGGAACACGGATACTATTAAAGCCCCATTGTTTAATCTGTTGGATATCACTTTCAGTCACCATATTATCGAGCCAAGCATCATGAAATTCCTGCGTATTTTGTTGACCAATAATATCTTCAATTCCTTCCATAATTTCCCATTGAGGCCCGAAAGGAACTTCCATAATATAGCCTTCTTGAACCATCCAACCGTCAAGATTAACAGCTTTAATCACAAAGTTCTGGTCTTGTCCATCAACAATGTTTTGTCCTGCTGTATGTAAAAAATCAGTATTTTCTTCCTCAGTTGGAAATTCCTGTTCAAAGGCAAACCAATTGATATTAAACCCACCGATATTCGCCTTAATACCTATTTCATATTCACCTGCTTCTAATTGTATGGAATGTGATATAGTTTCCCAACTTTGCCAACCTCCTGTAGAAGGAACTGATATTGTACCTAAAATTGTACTACCAAGGTCTTTATCGATCTGTATTTCATTACCTCCAAAATTGGACGCTACTCTATACGATACTTTATAAGAACCAGTCGTCGGGACAGAGATATTATAACTCATCCAATCATTGTCGTCTATATAGCCAACATTCTGTCCTCCTCCATTATCTTGAGTAGTTTCTGTTGATATACCAAACATTCTACAATAAGACTCACTTTGTATGGTAGAAGGGATTGGTGTAGCATTACAAGAGTAGTTATTCAGTTTCCATGTGTTGTTGTTTTTAAAGTTAATATTCATTTCATTTCCTAAACTCAGATGACAGTTAATCATCGTAAGTAGTATAAAGATTGTTTTTTTCATAGCATTCCTGATATTTAAATTATTCTCTGTTAGAATCATTCTCTCTAGAAAAAAATGATTCAAAAAAGTACTTGCGTAATCGCTCTTTAGTTAGTTTTTCATTTAAATGAGAGCCTTTTCAAATCACCAAAATATATCAAAGAGTTGCTAGGAGAAGTAGCATTTTTATAGATAATAAAACAACACAAATAGCTGATTAAAAGATATTTAAGTGATTTAAATTCGCTATAATTGTAGATGGTATACAAATAGATTTTGAATACAACATTATTACTACAACTTTATTTCGTTGTGGTTTATAGGAGCGTTTTTGAGAATCAAGAAGGAAAAAAGTGATTTTCTATTCACTTTTCATCAAAAAAAATTACATTTACACCACAACACATATACAATAACATATCGTACAACAACGATAACTTTTTACATCACATACTTTTACCAATAAACACTACTTTATGAAGACGATAATCATTTTAGGTGCTGGTCGTTCAGCTTCGTCATTAATTCATTATCTCTGTGAACACGCCAAAGACCATCAATGGAAAATAATGGTCGGCGACTATCAACAAACTCTTGCTGCAGAAAAAATCAAAGGTTTTGAAGAAGTAGCATCTGCTTTCGAGTTCGACATCAATAATGACGAACACAAGGAAAAGTACATTGCTATGGGAGATATTGTTGTCTCTATGCTTCCTGCAAGATTCCATATTGAGGTGGCAAAAGTGGCCATAAAACATGCTGTATCTATGACGACAGCATCATACATTACACCAGAAATGCAGGCCTTAAATGAAGAAGCCCAAGAAAAAGGTATCATTTTATTAAATGAAATTGGGCTAGACCCAGGCATTGATCATATGTCTGCTATGAAAATGATAGAAGAGGTCAAAGAAAAAGGGCATAGCATTGAAGGATTTGAATCATTTACGGGTGGATTAATTGCTCCCGAATCAGATAATAACCCTTGGAATTATAAGTTTACTTGGAACCCAAGAAATGTCGTTATTGCTGGACAAGGTGGAGCGGTCCGTTTCTTACACAATGGAAAATACAAATACATTCCATATAATAAATTATTCCGAAGAACAGAGCGTATTGAAATTGATGAATACGGAAAGTTTGAAGGATATGCCAATAGAGACTCTCTAAAATATGTTGAAAAATACGGTTTAGAAGGAGTACCTACTGTATATAGAGGCACACTTCGCCGACCTGGTTTCTGTAGAGCATGGAATTGCTTTGTTACCCTAGGAGCAACAGATGATAGTTATGTTATGGAAAATACAGAAAACATGACTTATAGAGAGTTCATCAACTCCTTCCTACGTTACAATCCAAACGATTCTGTAGAATTGAAATTGATGCAATACCTTAAGTTGTCTCAAGACGATATCGAAATGGAAAAACTAGAGTGGTTGGATATCTTTAGTGATAAGAAAGTAGGCTTACCAAGTGCCACTCCTGCTCAGATCCTTCAAAAGATTCTTGAGGAAAAATGGGCATTAGATAAGAATGACAAAGATATGATTGTGATGTACCATAAGCTTTTCTATAAAAAAGGAGCTGAAAATATTTTACGTACATCACACATGGTCGTAAAAGGAAAAGACCAAACGTACACTGCAATGTCAGATACAGTAGGTATTCCATTGGCCATTGCTACGAAATTAATCCTTCAGGGTAAGATTACTAAAACGGGTACGTGTATTCCAGTTCATAAAAACATATATGAACCTGTTTTAGAAGAACTCGAAACACTAGGGATTACTTTTAAAGAGCAAGAGGTAGTGATGAGTCCACAAGAAATGTCGAGTTTATAAGCATTGCATTGATATTTTGTATTCGCTTCACCTTACAAAGGTGAGATAGGATTCATTCTATAATGAAAGAATAAGTATTTGATATATCGAAGGCCCAACGTAAATCTTTTCGTTGGGCTTTCTTATTTCTGATAACTAATAGATTATTAGAGTTATTTGTCTTTACTTTGTAGCCATCACACATACTAGTCTATAAATAATGAACGAAGCAATTACATACGGTCTATTGGCGTTTACTTCATTTTTTACTCTAATTAACCCGGTAGGTATTATGCCGGTGTTTATGACCATCACAAATCAGTTAGAGGCCAAGGAGAGAAAACGCACAGCATTAAGAGCTACATTCATCGCTTATTGTTTTTTATTGTTCTTTGCTATCTCAGGACAATCACTATTTAAGTTCTTTGGTATTTCTATCGACAGCCTTAGAGTTGTAGGTGGTATGATCTTCTTTTTAGTTGGATTTGATATGCTACAAGCTCGCTTGGGAAGCGTTAAAGTCACAAAAGATGAAATTCATGAATATGCCAATGATGTAGCTATAACTCCTCTAGCTATTCCTATTATTTGTGGTCCTGGATCTATTGCCAATGCAATTATCTTAATGGATTCAGCCAGCGATGATCCTTTTAAAGTAGGAACACTATTTATTGCCATTACAGCTGTATTACTCACTACATGCTTGAGCTTATTAAGCGCAGGACCAATCATGAAAGTGTTAGGAGATACAGGAAATAAATTGATGTTACGTTTGATGGGTCTTATCGTTATGGTAATGGCAGTAGAATTCTTCTTTGCCGGTTTAGGGCCATTAGTGAAAAGATTTATTATCGTTGAGTAAACAATATACTCTCTAAATAAATAAAAGGTTCATGTGATACTCAATTCACATGAACCTTTTTTTAAACCTGAACTATTAAAATAACTTTTCGCTTATTCTTTGTTATTTTCTAACCATTCCAATCTTCTTTCATCCGCAAGGTGCGTGATTTTAAAGTCTTCGAAAGTTGCATTAAAACCATTACCATCAGGGCTTGCTGCCATCATACCTACCATAAGAGGTTTGTGATCTGGAAGATAAGCTAGGTTACTCATTTGGTATTTTTTCCCATCTAAAGAGTAGAAAATTTCTACAGCATCTCTTCGTCTGATGGCTTTAATCCAAATTGATTTTGGTTTACCTTCTAAAGCGATAACACTCCAACTAGAATGGTCATTAGTAACTACTGCACTAAAATTATACACCCCATCAACATATTCAATTCCTGTCTTGATCCAATGTTTTTCATCCACTCGAATCATTAATCCCATTTGATCAAATCGAGTTCTATATTCTCCTGTGATTTTTACAGAAACTTCAAATTCTCCACCGCGTTGGGCATAATAAAATGGACCATCATCTATGGTAAATCCATAATGTGTTTTTCTCCAGTAATCTGACTGTGGGGTAACGAACATTTTTAATGAAGAACCATCTACTTCCCATTTCTCTGGGGCATTAAACCATTGCATATCATTTAGGTTTTGGGAAAGTACTACTTGGGAAAATCCCAATAGCAATACTATCAATAAGTTTTTCATGACAATTGTAAATTAGATTTACTAGTAAGTTAAAGAAAGATGTTGGTGTAGAAGAAAATATTTAGAATGATTTGAAAAAAAATAAACAAAAAAAGTAGAACGTAAACAGATTACGTTCTACTTTTTTATTATTGTATTAAGAAATCAATGATAACCTCATATTACTTTAAGCAAGCTAACTACAAACAAGGCCACCTAAATTTTGGGTGGTCTTTTTTATTGCCTAATGAGATATTATTTCAAATGTTGTTTTAAAAATGCCAATGCTACTTTGTTAGCTTCTTTTGCATCTTTTTCATTATACCTGTCAGAAGAAGGGTTCGCAAATGCATGATCTGCTTTATACATCTTAACTTCAAGGTTCTTTTTTGCCTCTTGCATGTGGTCTTCAAAATTGGCCACTACCTCTGGATTAATCCATTTATCTTTTTCTCCAAAGATTCCTAAGACATCACAATTTAATGATGCTAAGCGATCAACATCTTTTACTGGCATACCATAATACATGACACAGGCTTTAGCTTGTTGATGTAATTGAAGTGCTGCCTGTAATGACCAACCTCCTCCAAAACACCAACCAATAGTGGCAATAACTGCATCTTTACCTACATAAGCTAAAGCACCCTGAATAATCGATGCAGCCCTTTTGGGGTCACAGGCTTTCATCAATTTTCCAGCTTCTTCTCTTGTAGTACCTACTTTTCCATCATATAAGTCCAGTGCAATCACATTGACATTTCCCAATTCTTTGGATAGACGATCAGATTCATTTCTAACATAATCATTTAACCCCCACCATTCATGAAATATAAAAATATACTTGTTCGACTTTTTCTTTGACGCTACATAATATCCTTTTCCTTGTTTTCCATTTGCTACATCAAAAGTAATTTCAGTCCCTTTAAAAGAAACATCTCCTAAATCCCTTGACATAGAATGAGCATTTCTGAAAGATTCTTGAGTTGTAAATGCTGCAAAAGCATGTACAGCTTCTATATCTGCATGGCACAATACGGGTTCTTTAGGTTTTTCTGGTTCATGAAGAGCCAATAGAGCGGCAACAAAACTGAAAGTGACTAAAAGGTAAAAATAGAGTGCGTTTTTCATTGTCTTTAAGTTTGGAAGTGGATAATCAGAGTATAAACTCTTCATTGAATAAATGGTTTTTAATTCCAATGAATATAAGGATAAATCGGTAGTTTCACTGATCTAATAATGTGATAAAACAATATATACTTTATTAAAGCTTTATATTTATCCTAGACTTATTATTCAAAAAATTATGTTAGCGTATACTGATAGTAAAGAAAATCAAACTACTCTAGTACTCATCCATGGCTACTGTGAGACTAAAAATTTATGGAACGATTTTATTAAAATAATCACTCCCTACTTCCGAGTAATCTGTATTGATCTTCCTGGATGTGGAGAAAGTCCTAACATTACACAAGCGACTATAGAGTTATCTGATTTTGCAGATCAAATTCATCAAACACTACAAAGCATTGGTGTTCAAAAATATTGTATGGTGGGGCACTCATTGGGTGGGTATGTCACTTTAGCTTACGCTAAGAAATATACTTCCTATCTCAATGGTATTGGACTTTTCCATTCAACAGCATTTGAAGATGATGAAGCAAAAAAAGAAGTAAGAATAAAAGCTGCAGAATTTGTAAGAGAACATGGAGCTAGAGCTTTTGTTGCTCCAATGATTGCCAATCTATTTGATGAAACAAATAGAGAACAGCATAGAGGCATTATTAATAGAATTATCAAAGAAGCAGAAAAAGAGGATGTCGAAAGTATTGCAAAAACCTCTTTAGCAATGAGAACAAGAGAAGACAGTAGTGAACTTATTAGTGCTCTCAACATCCCTGTACTATTTATCGTCGGTAAAAAAGATGTTGCTGTTCCTCTTACTAAAAGTATAGAACAATGTCATCTGCCAAAAGATGCCCATGTTTATTTCTTCGAAAATGTTGGCCATATGGGAATGTTTGAAGAAACAACTAAGTGCCAACAGGTAATTTTAAACTTTCTTACCTATTGCAGTAATCGATAACATATGTTAATCAACATAAATAATCACTTAATAACCTTACTATTAAGTGATTATTTATATAATTTTAGTTAACAAAGTATTACAGATTACACCGCTATCTTTACCTATCCCAATAGAATCTGTACTACTTAAAACCAATAGTGACCCAACTGATATAAGAATTTTCTTTACCTAACATATCTATTTATTAACTATGAAAACTTCTAAATTAATTCTACTCCTTGTAGAATTTCTCTACTGTGTATCATTTAGTGCTTTTGCAGATTCTTCATTTAATGATGATAAGAAAAAGTCTAAGAACAAAGACAATGATCTCATCATTATCGAACCTACAAAACATCCAGCAAATTTTGATTACTTCAATACTCCTCCAGAAGTAAAGAAGGCTCCCTATCTTATTAATATATCAACAGAAAGGTCTTTGGGTCTATTAAAAGATTACAGAAAGCAAACAAGGCATTTAGTTGTAGATACTGAGTCTGATAATATCCTATTTCCAAAGCTTCAGAAGGATATTCACTTTTTAAGAGTCTACAAAGACTCTCATGACCAACAGCCATGCATGATCATTTGGGAAATCAGAGATTATGATGAAAAAGGAGAAATCATTTGGAGAAAGTATACTTATAAAAAGTATAAAACACTTGGATGGAGGCCAGTAAAAAATGATACTATCAAAAAAATCATCTTCTAATCAATAAACAATGATCGCGAATTTTGAACTGCTTATCCATATATTTTGGATAAGTAGTTTATTTTTTGTTATTTTTGACCAATAAGTCAATTAAGGAACTTTTGATAACTTTATGTGACAAAATGCATACTTAGGTGCTGTGATTAATCTGGATATTTGTATTGTTCATTTATTTAAAACATAAAAAACTTAATCATGAATAAAATCCAGAACATCGATCAATACAATGAGTTAATCAGCCAAGGTCAACCTCTATTACTAGATTTCTACGCAGATTGGTGTGGACCTTGTCAGGCATTATTGCCAACAGTTGAGAAACTTTCTGATGAATACCAAGGTAAAGTGGGTATCCACAAGGTAAACATCGAAGAAGTACCAGAACTTGCTACACTACATAAAGTAAGAAGTATCCCTAATTTAGTATTTATCAAAGATCAAGAAGTGGTAAATACACATGTTGGCTTAACAGGAGAAAAAGAATTAAGAAATCAGCTTGACGTTTTAGTCAGCTAATATCCCATTATCATATAGAGTGAGTAAACATTATTACTCACTCACTTCTTTCTTCTGTGATAGGAATACCCTTACTATAAATAAGTGTTTTTTGATAAACGATAAGCTATGAAGTTTTTAAAAACAACCGGTGAATACCTAGAAATCCAGAATTTTGATATCACATCAGACCAAACTAACTTATTCGAAAACTCAGAAGAGAAGCTTACACTAATTTGGTTTACTGAAAACGATAACTACTTAACTATTGATGGCCGTAGATATACATTCATGGCCAATGAAATTGTTTTCCTTACTGAGTTTCATCAGATAGAAAATATTCGATTAAACAAAGGAAAAATCTTACGGTTCAACAGACCTTTTTACTGTATTTTACATCACGAAAGTGATGTAGGATGTAAGGGTATCTTATTTTTTGGGGCATCAAATCTTCCAAAAATAAACCTCACCAATACTGATGGTGAAACACTTAAATCTCTTTGGCAAGTATTCGAACACGAGATAAAATCTTCTGATGAACATCAACTAGAGATGTTACAGATGCTTCTAAAACGTCTTCTAATACTCTGCACAAGAATCATGAAGAGACAAACAGATTTATCCACTATAGAAGAAGATAAGATGACCATTGTAAAAGAATTTAATTTCTTAGTAGAACAACACTTTAGAGAAAAGAAATCAGTAGCAGAATATGCTGAATTGCTTCATAAATCTCCCAAGACACTTTCTAATGTATTCAAGTTATTAGGGCAAAAAAAACCACTACAATTTATACAAGAGAGAGTATTACTGGAAGCCAGAAGACAGATTATATATACAGAGAAGTCTATTTCAGAAATTGCTTATGAATTGGGATATGAAGACCTACAAGCATTCAGTAGATTCTTTAAGAAAACAGAAGGGAGTAGTCCTAGTGAGTATAGGGCACTACATACAAAAAAAGTCAGTTGATGGTATCAACTGACTTTTTTTATTTCCTTTGGAAGGATCTATATTATTTTACAGACATCATTGCTGCAAATTTCTTAGCATCATTAGCTTCTTGAGATTTAGCATACTCATTAGCTACTTTGTTGTAAGTTTCTAAAGCGTTTGCTTGGTCACCGTTTGCTTCATAAGCATACGCTAACTTCATCAAGTAAGCAGGAGTAAATTCTTTATTTGGCTTGTAAGCTACAGCATCTTTGTAAGAAGAGATAGCACTACCAAATTGCTCTTGTTGTACATAAGCATCACCAATTAAAGCATATGCTCTACCTTGTACCAACTCATCATCAGAAGAGAATTTTTCTAAATGTGAGATTGCTTTACCAAACTCGCCCATTCTCATATAAGAAACACCAGCATAGTAGTTAGCAAGATTAGCAGCTTTAGTTCCGCTATACTCATCTGCGATTTGTAAGAAACCACCAGTTAAGTTACCGTCACCGTTAAGTGCCTTACCTAAAGAGTCTTTCTCAAAATAGAAAACTGCAGGAGATAAGTCTGCTTGAGCTTTCTTGTTTTGGTTTTCAATGTTTAAACCATATAAGAAGTAACCAGCGATTACAGCTACAACAGCTCCAATAGCACCAAGTACTAAGTTTTTATTTTTATCTAGGAAACCTTGAGTTTCAATAATGTGTTCTTGTAATACCTCTGCACTCTCAAATACCTCAAACTCCTTGTGTTCATCTTGAGTATTACCTTTCTCTACGTTTTTGTTTTTCTCTTTCATGATCGCCATGTATATATACTATAGGTTTCGTCGCCTAAATGTCTTGAATCAATATTTCAGTCGGCAAATTTAAAAAATTTCGGGCAAACATAATATTTTTAAGTTACGTTTGCACTCAAAAATGATCAATATTACACTTATTTCATAAAAAAAGGCTACCCTTTTTTAAGAGTAGCCTAATTTTTTTATGTTTTCTTCAGTTTATGAATCTAAGAAAGGGTAATTTTCTTCAACATAAACGTCAGTGTAAGCTTCTGATTTTTCAGGATATGGAGACTCTTCAGCAAATTTTACAGCTTCTAATACTCGCGCTTTCAACTTCTTATCGAATTCTTTCAATTCTTCTTCAGTTGCCCACTTATTCTTCAAGATCGTTTGTTTTACTTTCTCGATAGGGTCTTGTGCCTTGTACTCTGCTACTTCCTCTTTAGTACGGTATTTAGCAGGGTCAGACATTGAGTGACCTTTATAACGATAAGTTCTAAACTCTAAGAAGTAAGGACCTTTACCTGCACGGATATGAGCAGCAGCCTCTTCCATTGCGATGTGTACTTCTTCTACCGTCATACCGTCTACTGGACGAGATGGGATATCATAAGCAGCACCTAATTCATATAAGTGAGTTACATTTGATGTACGCTCTACTGAAGTACCCATTGCATAACCATTGTTCTCTACAATAAAGATAACTGGTAATTTCCAAGCCATCGCCATGTTGAAGGCTTCGTGCATTGCACCCTGACGGATTGCACCATCACCAAACATAGTTACACAAAGGTTTTTAGTTCCTTTATATTTCTCAGCAAAGCCAAGTCCTGCACCCATTGGGATTTGAGCACCTACGATACCGTGACCACCTGCGAAGTTCACAGTTTTATCGAAAATGTGCATTGAACCACCTTTACCTTTAGTTGTACCTGTAGATCTACCATACATTTCAGCCATCACCGCACCTGGATCCGTACCCAACATAATTGGATGCGCGTGGTCACGATATGCTGTAATATAGATATCATCTTTTGTTAACGCTGAAACTTGACCAGCTGCACAAGCTTCTTGTCCGATATATAAGTGACAGAAACCTCTGATTTTTTGCTGACCGTATAGTTGAGCCGTTTTCTCTTCAAAACGTCTAACTAATAACATGTTCTCATACCATTCCCAATATTGTTCTTTGGAGAATGCACGTTCTTCTTTCAGTACTTTTTCTTCTTGAGACATCTCTTGCGGTTGTTGAGTGTTAGCATCAAGCATAAAGATGTAGATGCTAAAAGATATTTTATAATTTTTCGTTTTCGCCCCAAATCTGCTAATAAATCGATAAAAAAACAATCTTATTCGAAGGCAATTACAATGTGAAAGTGATTTTTGTCAAGTTTAACTCTCTTCTTTGCTAATAATTGTTGTCAATATCCATTGACCATAGTTCTTTTTCACAAGTACACCCCGTTCCCATGTGATAAAGTGACACTCGATCAAAGATGATTTTTTCTCCTATTTTCTGATGTTTCTTTTCCAATTTTCCCTGCCCAATTGTAATATGAGGTTGATAGTTTTCATATGCATAATCCACAAAAAATTGATTAAGATAGCTTACCCCAGAAAAGGGCATATCTTTATGTATCACACAAAAGTCATCGTTTTGATGTTCTTCTCTTTCAGAGAAATGATAGTTCTTCATTAATGCACAAACACTATAGTGCAAACCAGTTAAACTTTTGTTTAATTCTAAATTCCAACCTACAGTATTTTTATTATGCTGATATAATGATTCTATTCTTAGAGAAGAGAGTTCAGACAAATCCAAAATCCCTAAATAATCTTCTAACTTACTAATTAATTGATCAATACGATTAGCTTCTACCCTACACATACTGATTGAAATATGCGGAACCGTATGTGTACGTTCTAATTTTAGAGTGGTATCTAAGAGTTGTTGATTAATACTTACTAACTCTTCAATATGCTTTTTTGAAGGAATTAAAACTAAATCAAGAGCTATATATTTTTTCATACTGTCAACCATCAATAAAAATTTTTCCTAATTCTAATTATTGATGCAACCTACACATTTAATTTTTGTCTTTAGAACAATACTAGTGCAAATTATCAGTAGTGACTCTCTTCAAAAACAATCAATAACTACTGAAACAAAAACTATAAGATCATGATCAAATTAAGTAAACTTCTATTACCTCTTTTAGGAACACTATTCCTATCCGTATCAGTCTATGGACAAGATGAAAGAAAAACTGATTTCTACCTTTCTGGTGGATTAGAAATCATTTTTTCAGGAATGACGGCAGTCAATATTAACAATCAAGAAATACAGAATGATGTGATTCGTTTTGCTCCCTTTTTTAATGGGCAGACTTATGTGAACATGGATCTTGGAAATCATTTTGGCCTTTTCGCAGGTTTATCAATCCGAAACCTAGGTTTTATTTTTGATGTTCCTGACGAGTATAAAGAGGATGGAATAACAGGTTCAATGCGTAAAAAAATGAGAACTTATAACGTAGGTGTTCCTGTTGGTTTTAAACTCGGTAACCTCAATGGATTCTTTCTTTATGGAGGTTATGAAATTGAACAGCCAATACATTATAAAGAAAAAACATTCGTAGGAGGGAATAAAACGGATAAATTCTCTTTATGGTTTACTGATCGAGTAAATGTACAACAGAGTGTAATGCTAGGTATTCAATTTGCAGAAGGTACTAACCTCAAATTCAAATATTACTTAGACCCATTCTTTAATGATTCTTGGGGAAGCAATCAAGCTAATATTCAAGGAACAACATTAAGTTATAATCAAATTAGTGGCAATGTCTTCTACTTTTCTCTAAACTGCGACATCTTCGATACAAAAAGAAAAATTAATAGAATAAAAAAGGCTAAAGTAACCTTCGATTAAAAAATATATTTATGAACAAAAAACGTCTGTATTTTAATCAATACAGACGTTTTTTTATATCTAGAGTGATCGCAAAAGAACTCATTTACTGCTTTTTTAAAAAATAATTGAGGCTCAGTGTAACATTTCCCAATAACTTGTATCTAAAGAGATGAAAACAAAAAATTTAAGCTCTCAATGTATAACCAATGAAATTTGAAGAAATATATCAGAACTATTGGCAAAAAGTCTTTCGACTAGCAATGGGATATGTCAATGATCATGACCTTGCCAAAGATCTGACACAAGATGTTTTCATTATTGTGTACCAAAAACTCTCTACTTTCAATAAACAATCAAGTATTGGAACTTGGATATTCAGAATTGCCTCAAATACTTGTTTACGTTCAGTAGAAAAAAGACAAAAGCACCAAACAACTGAATTGCCTCAAAATTTGTCTGCTTCAGAAAATCAATTTGAAGACAATGATCAGATAAAGTTTCTCTACCAATGTATCTCAACATTATCTGAAATTGATAGACTGATTATCTCTTTAGAACTCGAGGAGGTTCCACAAAATGAAATTGCTGAAATCGTAGGATTATCGAATGGAAATGTTCGAACTAAAATCCACAGAATAAAAGAAAAATTAAATAAAAAAATGTCGCGTTATGAGTACTCTAGATCTTAAGAATTTATGGCAACAACAATCTTCTTCACAACCTAATGTTGAAGAAGTATTACAAAAGGCAAAATCATATAAGAAAAAGTCTCAACAGTCGATGATCATCTCACATATCACCGCTTTTGGTACCATCGCTTATTTATTATTTATCGCTTTTTATTATGATCCTGAAGTCATTCTTCCAAAAATAGGTATTGGTTTATCGATCTTAGCAGTAGTGATCTACATCTATTCTATTAATGCACTATACCAACTCGTTAATAATATAGGTTTTGATACTACATCAATAGATTATATCAAAAAACTAAAGGAGATAAAAGAAAAACAAAGAAAGATTCAGACAACAACAACTTCTCTTTATTTCATTCTATTCTCTTTAGGTTTAGGATTTTATATGGCAGAATACCTAGTCGCACTAAGTCCTAATTATTCTATACCGATTGCTATAACTACTATCATTTGGGTTGGTATCAATTGGTTTATTTTTAGACCTAGATTAATTAGGAAACAGACTAAAAAGATAGATGAATTAATCAAATACTTTGGAGACTTAGAAAAGAATGTAGACTAACAAAAAAGAGGTTGTATCAAGTAATATTGGTACAACCTCTTTCGCTATATTATTTTAAGCTACTTTCTGTCAAATTCACTTAATTCAAATACTTTCTCAAGAATTTGACGATCATGAATAGTAAAGTCTGCCTTACGTCTTGCAAATACACGTTCTGCAATTTCTATCATTTTATCAAGGTTGGCCACATCATTAGAATCAATAGCACCCCATGCAAAAGATGGAATATGTTTCGGAGGAAAACCTCCTCCAAAAATATGTGCTGAAACTCCTACTACTGTACCTGTATTAAACATAGTATTAATACCTGCTTTACAATAGTCTGCCATCATCATACCACAGAATTGCTGTCCTGTACTCACATATTTACGATCACTATAACTCCAGATTCTTACCGGACCATAGTTATTTTTAAGGTTAGAGTTATTGGTATCCGCTCCTAAGTTACACCATTCACCAACTACAGAGTTGCCTAGGTAACCATCATGAGCTTTATTAGAATAACCAAAAACAACAGAGTTATTAATTTCTCCACCAATTTTACAATGCGGTCCAAATGAACAATCTTCTCGAATTTTTGCTCCCATGTTAATACGAGTTCCTTCTCCGATTGCACAAGTACCCTGAATAATCACTCCTTCTTCAATAACAGCATTTTTACCTATATAAATAGGCCCTTTTTGTGCGTTTAGAATAGATGCTCTCACTTCTACTCCTTCTTCAACAAAAATATTTGCTCTACCATATACAACTGTATGCGGATCTTCGATATGATGACTGACTCTCCCTCTAGTCACCACCTCAAAATCCAACATAATCTGCTCTCTATTGTGAGTAAAAATCTCCCAAGGGTGTTTTATAAGCACTACTTCATCAGCAGGTACTTCAATTTTTTCGAAATCACCTGGTTCATCAGTCATTTTATTAAACTGATGAGAAGTATGTAAGACCAATAAATCATCTCCACAAACTAACCCCTGCCCTTCCTTTAAATTTTGAATACGTTGAATTAAAGGCTTATTAGGACATAAAGAACCATTGATATAATATTGGTCTGATGTATCGTGATTTAACGTAAATTTCCCTTGTAGGTACTCTTCTGTTAGAAATGAAATCTTTGAATTATCAAAAGCTCGCTCCCACTTTTCATGGATTTTAAAAATGCCTACGCGTATATCAGCTATGGGTCTAATAAAAGTAAAAGGGAGTAATTGTACCCTTGCTAAAGGGTTATCGAATAATATGATATTCATGTATTTAGGTATTAATGTTGCACATGCAACATGCTTATAACGAACAAATTAAAAAATCTTTGGTCGGATATAATTACGACAGTATATCGATTTTGTTACAAAATTGCGTCTTAAACTTTTCTATAACAAAAAAAAGCCATGATTTCGAAATGAAACCATGGCTCTTTGTAAAGAAATAGATGACTACTTCTTCTTTCCGTATTTTTTGTTGAATCTATCAACACGACCAGCAGCAGAGATAGCAGCTTTCTTACCAGTGTAGAACGGGTGAGAAGCAGAAGAAATCTCGACTTTGAATAAAGGATAAGTTTCACCTTCGAATTCGATAGTCTCAGATGTAGCTACTGTTGATCCAATAAGGAACTTTTCGTTTGAAGTCAAATCGTGGAAAACCACTGGTCTGAACTCCGGATGAATGTCTTTTTTCATCTTTAAAATATTTTTTACTTTTTCTGTAATCCCAAATCGAAATGCAAAAGTAGTATTTTTAAATCACTGATACAAAATAAATTGCAACTTATTCTATAACAACTATAAATATCTAACAAAAACTACTTAAATCGGTTAAAACCAAGTAGCTACACTAATTGTCTTTGTAAAAGACTCAATGTCTCCTTGTTGATTTTCAGACTGTAACATTAATATAAACTGGCCATAAAATCGTTGTCCATCATCTCTACTTCCGTCCCATTTTAATTGATCACCATACGACAACTCATAATTATTTACGATTGATTTTACCAGTTTTCCAGACATATCAAACAGTTCTAATCGAAGAATATATACGGCATCTTGAGTCGTATTTTGTACCTCAAGAAAATCATCAATACCATCTCCATTAGGTGTAATCAATGTTTTATTAATAACTAAACCTCCAAAATCATTAAAACTATCATTTCCATTACCTTCTCGAGAGTTTCTTTCAGTAGGTGTTGCAAATCCACTACTTTCTGTAGCAGACACCCAATATTTGGAACCGTCAAGTTTCTTATCAAAACTTGATCGCTCTAGGGATATATCTTCAACATTTTCTAGATAATGTTGATGCATTCTTTCATGATAACTAAAGGCATCAATCAAGGAATCCGTTTCATTTAATATAGCTACCCCACCTTCATCATTCGGAAAAGAAGGAAGTTTTAACTCAAAAAGTAATTCTTTATCAACAGATGGATAAAAATTCAAAAAGTTATCAACATCTTCTGTGAACACGAAATAAGAAAAAGGTGGTATTACTAAATGATCTGTGGATATCTTTTTAAAATCATGAACTTCTCCATCTCTAAGGTTAGCAAGTTTGTATTCTTTCAAATCAATATATTGAGCAGAATTATTATGTATTTCTACAAAATCATTCTTTAGTGGAGAAGGATTAAAGAGTATCTCTGATAAATAAAGATCATTTTCGGGGTGTTCATTTAGTCTATGAATAGTTGAAGAAATTATTTCTGTATTAGTAAAACAATCTTTTATTCCCTCTAATACTACCTCATTTTCATCAGTTAAAAATAAACACTGAAACCCTAAACTTCTTTGATCTAAAATATGGATGTCATTATTATTTATTGATCTCCCATTCACTTCAACTGAATAGTTTAATGAAATATCCCAATCTATATTTTCTGTAAACTGAACAATTACTGAATCTCTAAATGAAAAAGCTTGAGCAATGGTCGGTGCATTAATATCAATGAGTGATTGAGAAATCGAATTTTGTTCACCTGCTGTCCCACCTCTGTCGTCAATGGAAGCTGACCAGTTATCTTCACTTTTACACAAGCTATTAATATCAATTAATTCTAAAGACCAGCCACCTTCATTTTTTCTTGTACTTTGATAAAAGGATTTATGATATTTCACTCGGTCAATAATTTCACCTTTTTGATTTACAATAGAAATATCTCCCTCTTCATTTGGTAATGACCTCCATCCTTCTACCCCAATTGCATTAATTCCTAGATCTTCAAATTCTTGTAAGTTATCAACAGGACATAATACTTTATATTCACTTGGAATAATCCAATTATCAGGTAGGTGTATTGTATCACCATTCACTAACATTCTGCACCGATCCAATGAAAGATAATACTTACTTTGGTTATGTACCTCCACGTATTCAGAATCAGGCATTTGACGTTTTGGTGAATGATCAACCATTAACTCAGTTATCAACAGTTGTTGACTAGTGATTAATTTTGGTATTACAAAGCCCTTACGATATGAATTTTGAAGGTTGTTAAAACAATCAACAAAGTTATCAACAGTTAAATATATCAACATTCCGGATGGTAACTCTTTTTCGAATATCAGTTTCAACCGGTAGTTATCAACAAAATATGACTTATTCACAGAGTTATCAACATTGCTAAGCGAATAATCCATTGTATTTTTCAAAGATTCTAACAATAAAGCTTCAGAAAAATAAACATCCAGCTCATAACTGTTGATAACTTTTATTTTTTCGATTATCGGATCTTCAAAATCTTGTAATGTTCCAAAAATAGAATTTTGTTCACATAGAGAATGTCCAGCAGAATTATCACTATAATTCCAATTCACTAAAGGATCACAACTAAATAATGGATCAATTCGTTCTAGAGTTACGCCACCATCATTTGATGAAGGAAACAATTGATCTGAAAAAGTAAAATCATCAATAACAATACGACTATAATTGATCAACTGACATTCAAAATTCGAGTTAGTTAAAGTAGGTAATCCGTCAATTTCAATTATTCTTCTTTTATTATTAAAAGTAAATTTTCTTAAATCATCAACATCGATAAGTACGGCAAATTCAGATGGAGGTAAATAATAATTAGGCAATGGGATAGTGTCCTCATTTACTTTCAATCTTAAACCAACTAGATTCAGAGTATCTTTAGAAGAATTAAATATCTCAATAAATTCATCCTCAGGTCCTCCTATTGAAGGAAAAGGATCAATCATAAATTCATTAAATACAATATCATGTTCCGTAATTGCTTTTGGGAATTGTATTGCTATTGCAACAGCCTCACTTAAGTTATGATTGAAGTCGGATATTCCCTCTGCTATTTCCAGCACCGATATCTCATTATAATTAAATGGGTTACTAAAGTGTATCACAATTTTTTGATCTACAACTTCTACTTCATCGACAATATTTCCTTTTAATAAAAAACGACTTTTGATCTCATTTCTAGATTCTTCTAGAGATTCAGAATAATATAACGTAATACTATTCATGGAAGAAACCTCAGCTGATAATAATGTCGGAGGAGTTTGATCCAATGTAAATCGAATCGTTCCATTGGAAAGAAAATCTCCCTCACAAGTCTTTAACCCTTTTATGTCTAAAGTGTATTCATCATTTTCAATTAAGTTTTCTTCGAACTGAATCAGAATAGAATTCTCATCAACTACCCAATGTCTAATAGATCTATTTTCAAATTCAATATTAGAATCCTTGTCTAGTATTTTATTAAAGTACACATACAACTTATCGGGATTAATCACTTTACTATCCTCAACAATTAGATCAAAATCCGTATAAGAATATTCAAAAGGCTCAGAGGCAATGTCTGTTTTCTGATAATGGTTTACATTCTTATTTTCATCTTCCAATCCGAATATTTCTATATACTGATTACAGCCTAAAGGATTCAGAATACTTAATCGTGTTTTCGAACATTCAATTTGTGTATTTTCTATTAACCTTCCACAAACCTTAATACTATCCATTTTGATTATTTTCTCAGAGAAACTGAGATGTAAAGTATCATTATGAGTCCATACTTTTTTTAATGAGGGTAAGGTGAGATCAAAAAGCATTTTGAGACTTCTTTTCTTCATCAGATTCCCTGCCTTATCTTTAATATTTTGAACTACTAAAGTGTATTCATACAAATCTTTAAAATAGCTAGTAGGATAAATGAGATGAATAGTTTTAAGATCAATCACTACCACTTCTAATGGTTGTTCTTCTTGAATACTATAATTAAATCGATGCAATAGTGAATACTCTTCTATCTCTTCTGAGAAAATCACTTCTAGACTTGAGTCAGATAAAAAACCAAATGAAGTAACCTTGGGTAATTGAGTATCATATTCAAAATACATTTCTAGTGAATCAATAAAATTCCCTAAGGTATCTACATTATTATACAGTATAAGATATAATTCTTCATTTTCTGGAAATACATCATTTATGTATATGGTATCCGAAATGATAAAGCCTTGTGTAGAATAAAAATTTTTAAATAAAGACTGTTCCTCATCTTTTATTGATACTAGGTCATACTTTGAAGGCTCTGATAAAGTAAAAGATACAGAAAACGGACTTTCTATTTTTACACTTTCTAAATGAGGGGGAACTTCATCTTTATGTATATAAGTCATACTATCATAAAGAAGATAATTTCCATCAGTATCACAGAGGTTTTCCACTTCAATCAGATACTTCTTATTATAAGATAGACCAGAAGGCAGCTGAACGGTAATTATATGTTCAGCATGATGATTAACTTCTAATTCTTCGTTATTAAAGAAGATAGAGCTTGACTCTATACAATCTCGGACAACATCTTCATCAAAAAGTATATCCAGTTCATTTTGGTTCTTAGCTTGAAGCATTAAAATCGTTGGAGGAAAAGTGTCTTTTACTTTTTCATGCCGAACAAGCGATGATTTCTTGTACGAGAAATGTTTGCCTCTAGCAGAAGATGTAAATAAAGAACTAAAACCAGTTCGATGAGGGCCATCAGTTACATAAAGTGAAAACTGAAGAACATCTGTCCCATTAATTTTTAAGAACCATTCATTACCATAAGACACTAATTTTACATCATTCCATAACTCACCATATTTCCATGGAAAATTTGTTGAAACAATACGTTCACCAAAATGTTCTACCTTTAAGTTACTACCAAGGTGGATACATAGTTCATCTTCAATGACCCACCAATTGGTCAAATTTGTTTTCTGAAGTGATGAAGAAACTACAAAATTCTGTTGAACCTGAAGATTCCACACTAGTGTGTCCGAAGAATTATAAAGCCACTCTTCTTTATGAAAGAGTTGAACATCTCTTTGTCCAGTTCCACCGTCAGTTTTAAGGCTTGCAATAGAATCTCCGATAAATTGATAACCTCCTGTGGGAGTTTTTCCACTAGATTTTAGTTTTTGTTCTAATTGGTCTGTAAAAAAAACTGAAAAATAATTAGTGGCTTGAGAGTAGGCCGTAAACGGCAGAAGCAACATTAAAAAGAGATAACTCTTTAATAATGTTTTCATTAAGTTTAGCATTTGAAGAGAAATTTATGAATCGTTAAAATAAAAAAGTCTCAATAGTGACTTCTCTCACTATTGATTAAAACTTTTGTCATAAGCAATTTGAAAAACTCAAATTACTTTTGCAATGGATAATTCTGATAAAAGCGCACAGTCGGGAGTGATTTTCGCTCTTGGCTGTGTTTTTTTTGTCTAAAAAGTAACAAATGTCATTTTTTTTTGGAAAATTGTTAATACATGTATTACTTTTAAACGCTTTTATCAGAATTATCCACTTACAATAAAAAAGATGAAATTGGTACAACCCACCTGTGCACTTAAAGCTAAGGGAAGCCAATCTTTGTTTTCTTGTCTTACACCTGATCAACTAGAAAAAGTTCAGCAACATACTTGTCAGTTCTACAAAAAAGGGCAACCTATTTTCCAAGAAGAGTCAGTACCAACTGGAGTTTTTTGTATCAGTGATGGACTAGTCAAAGTAACTAAGTTAGGAAGCAACGGTAAAGAACAAATTTTACGTATTGCTAAACCTGGCGATTTTGTTGGCTACAAATCCTTAATTAAGGGCAATCGATATCGTGCATCTGCGATAGCGATAGAAGATTCATCAATTTGTCTTATTCCTAAAGCGATTTTTATGGAGTTACTCCATGAGAATGTTGCTTTCTACCAGCAAATCGTTCATTTACTGTGTGATGAGATAGACAATGCTGAATCAAAACTTACTGATATCGCTTACAAACCTGTAAGAGGTAGAATTGCAGAAGCTTTGCTTCTATTAGACAAAGCTTTTGAGGACAAAGAACAAATAACCCTAACTAGAGAGGATCTTGCAGGCCTTGTAGGTACTGTGAAAGAAACCGCAATCAGAATTATTTCAGAGTTCAAACATGAGAAACTGATTGAAATCAACAAAAGAAGTATCAAAATAATTAATCCTGATGGCTTAGTAAAAATCAGTCATCTCTACGATTAATTAAGTCCTTCTTTTCAAGAAATAGGTATAAATAGCCATTAACCTCACACGTTATGGCTATTTTTTTTATTCAATTTTTTGCTCTATTTCTTATATAATTCACAATTTTTCGTCGGAAAAACATCTTTTTTCTCAAATTCCATTATTGAATATTTGAAATTTAGTACTTTTGCGATGTCTATAAAGGTACAACCCCCTATTTTTTAGGAATTTCAACTAAAAAACAAACCCTATTGCAACCATGAAGAAGGATGATATCATCTTCGATCTAATAGATCGCGAAAAAGAAAGACAAATTTCAGGCATCGAGCTTATTGCCTCAGAAAACTTTGCTTCAGAGCAAGTGAGAGCAGCTATGGGCAGTGTATTAACAAACAAATACGCTGAAGGCTTGCCTGGCAAACGTTATTACGGTGGTTGTGAAGTAGTTGATGAGGTAGAAAACCTTGCTATCGACCGTCTAAAAGAACTATTTGGTGCGGCTTGGGCCAATGTTCAACCTCACTCTGGTGCACAAGCAAATGCAGCTGTTATGCTTGCTGTATTAAAGCCAGGTGATAAAATTTTAGGTTTTGACTTATCTCATGGTGGTCACCTAACACACGGTTCTCCTGTAAACTTCTCAGGAAAACTTTACAAGCCAACGTTCTATGGTGTAGAAAAAGAAACAGGATTGATCGACTTCGATAAAGTTGTTGAAACTGCTCGTAAAGAAAAGCCACAATTAATTATTGCTGGTGCTTCTGCTTACTCTCGTGAGTGGGATTATAAAAAATTACGTGCCGTGGCGGACGAAATTGGAGCATTATTACTAGCTGATATTTCACACCCATCAGGTTTAATCGCTAAAGGTAAACTTGATGATCCTATCAAACACTGTCATATCGTAACTACTACAACTCACAAGACACTTCGTGGTCCAAGAGGTGGTGTTATCATGATGGGTGAGGATTTCGAAAATCCTTGGGGATTAAAAACTCCAAAAGGTAAAACACGTATGATGTCTTCTTTATTAGACTCTGGTGTATTCCCTGGTACTCAAGGTGGTCCTCTTGAGCATGTTATCGCAGCTAAAGCAATTGCTTTTGGTGAAGCTTTAACTCCTGAGTATGATGCATATGTAACTCAAGTTCAAAAGAATGCACAAGAAATGGCTAAGCACTTCCTAGCAAAAGGATATGAAATCATTTCTGGTGGTACTGATAACCATATGATGTTGATCGACTTACGTTCGAAAAACTTAACTGGTAAGATTGCTGAGAACACTTTAATCAAAGCGGATATCACAATCAATAAAAACATGGTTCCATTTGATGACAAATCACCGTTTGTTACTTCTGGTATGCGTGTTGGTACTGCTGCAGTTACTACTCGTGGCTTAAAAGAAGCTGATATGGGTAAAATCGTTGACTTTATCGATCGTGTATTGATGAATCATGAAAATGATGCTGAAATTGAGAAAGTGAAAACTGAGATCAATGAGTGGATGCGTCAATTCCCATTATTTCAGTGGTAATTAAACATATTATAAGTATTTGATTTTCAAATGCTGACTAAAAGCTAAGTTCTTCATTGGACTTAGCTTTTTTTATATCAAATCACTAGCATTCAACTCATTGAATAAGTTTTTCATCGTTTTTATCATAATAAATGTAACGCTAGCAAACAATTTACCGACGAATAATAGATTTTAACGTATTTTATAATATATCAAATTATACTACTCAATGAAAAATCTATCAATCATCATCTTATCAATCTTCACTATCACTTTCTTTAGCTGTGGAAATAACGACAATAATGAAACTCCCAATAATGGGCCTTCGATTTCAATAGATAATCAAAGTGATGTACTAGAGGTTTATCCATTACAACCCATACGGCTAGATATTTTAGCAAAAACAAATAACGGTCGTCCGGTTAGCGACATCCAAACAAATGCAGATGGCAATTGTATTCAACAACAAGACACAACTCTAAATGCAAATGAAGGCTATCTAAATTATAATCAGCCTGCTCCTTATTCAAAAGGAGATTATACAATAACATTTACTGCTTATACAGATGATGGTAAAACTTCAAATATTAGTCAAAAAATAAAAGTAATAGAAGCTCCATTTATTATTGATATTGACGATAGTAATGTCCCTTCTTCAGCTGCTGAAAATTCGACTTTTACAGTAACAGGTACTATAAAATCAGTTTTACCTTTCAATGGAACAAGTACCTCTATTAATGTTCCTGGCCAAACAGGTATTCAATTTAGTACAAGTGTTCTTGAAGGTGCTTTTGATGCAGTTGTAGATAATAACGCATCTGATTTACCACATTCAAATAGAATTGGTTTCGAAGTTACGGATCATTCATTGGAACAAGATAGCAACGGTTATTACACTTACAATTTCAGTACAACTTATACTGTTAGTACACCAGGAGATAATTCTGAGCTACCTCAAGACAAGTTTACAATCAATATTATCTATAATTTCTTTGACTCTACAATAGGTTGTACAAGTGATAGTGAACCTATGTTTGGAACATGGTCAAAAACAGTCAATATACAATAGATTAACAGAGAGTTTACCAAATATTTATTTATAAGGTGTTCATATACAGATAGGAACACCTTATTTTTATGATGTAATTATGAATTATTTAGACATTTATAAGTGCTAAATTGTTGGTAATCAAAAAATAAAGTAATACCTTTGCCCGTCGCAAACGTTTACCCGTTTTGCGTGTTCAGGTCGAAGTATTTGCAACTAACTGTATCTCAGTAGTGTAAATGCTTCAAGTTTTAATTTTTATTAAACGAAGAATCACAGTGGATACACTCAGTTACAAAACTGTTTCAGTGAACAAAGCTACAGCTCAAAAAGAGTGGGTTTTAATCGATGCTGAAGGTAAGACATTGGGTCGTTTAGCAACTGAAATTGCTATGTACTTACGTGGCAAGAAGAAGCCAAGCTTTACACCAAATGTTGACTGTGGTGATAACGTTGTAGTTATCAACGCAGAGAAAGTTAAGCTTTCTGGTAAGAAAGAGGATGAGAAGGTTTACCTTCGTTACTCTGGATACCCAGGTGGTTTAAAATCGAGAACTGCTTCAGAAATGAGAGCAAAGTTCCCTACAAGATTAGTAGAGAACGCAGTAAAAGGCATGTTGCCAAAAGGGCGTTTAGGTCGTGACTTATACCGTAACTTGTATGTTTATGCAGGTACAGAGCACAAGCACGAAGCTCAACAACCAAAGAAAATTGAACTTTAATAAGATTAAGTGATGGAAGTAATTAACACTTCAGGCAGAAGAAAGACTTCTGTAGCAAGAATTTACCTGAGTCAAGGTGAAGGAAAAATTACTGTCAACAAACGTGAGTTTGGTGATTATTTCCCATCTGAGGTTTTGCAAATCAAAGTGCAACAACCATTAGAATTGACTAATGAGTCTGGCAAGTACGATATCAACGTAAATGTGCAAGGTGGTGGTATTAACGGACAAGCTGAAGCTGTACGTTTAGCAATCTCTAAAGCTCTTTGCGAAATCAACGCAGAACACAGATTGACATTGAAACCAGAAGGTTTCTTAACTCGTGATCCTCGTATGGTGGAAAGAAAGAAGCCAGGTCGCAGAAAAGCGAGAAGAAGATTCCAATTCTCGAAACGTTAATCAAGTATTTTGCAGTTTTGCCGGCATACGATGGTCTTGTTTCAAGACTATCTGCCGCGCTGCTTAGAATACGTTTTGCAAAAAAAATCTACTTGTTAGAAGAATGAAAAATTTAGAATACAAAGAACTGCTTGATGCAGGCGTTCACTTTGGTCACTTGACCAGAAAGTGGAACCCTAAAATGGCTCCTTACATTTTCATGGAGCGCAATGGTATCCACATCATTGACCTGAACAAAACAAAGACTGCTTTAGAGCAAGCACAAAATGCTTTAAAAAATATTGTAAAGTCTGGTCGTAAGGTGATGTTTGTTGCTACTAAAAAACAAGCAAAAGACATCGTTGCACAAGAAGCGGCAAGATTAAAAATGCCTTTCGTTACTGAGCGTTGGTTAGGTGGTATGCTTACTAACTTCCAAACTGTACGTAAGTCATTGAAAAAAATGTCATCAATCGACAAATTAATGAAGTCGGATGAGTATAACTCTCTTGCAAAGCGTGAGCGTCTAATGATGCAACGTGAGCGTGAGAAGTTAGAAAGAGTATTAGGCGGTATCGCTGACCAAACTCGTCTTCCAGCAGCATTATTTATCGTTGATGTTAAGCGTGAATCTATCGCTGTAAAAGAAGCTCAAAAATTGGGTATTCCTGTATTTGCAATGGTTGATACTAACTCAAATCCTGAAGGAGTTGATTTCGTTATCCCTGCAAACGACGACGCATTCAAGTCTGTAAGCGCTATCATGGGTGCTGTAGGTTCTGCGATCGAAGAAGGAATTGGCGAGCGTAAGAAAGAGCGTGACGAAGCTGCATCTGCTGCTGCTGAAGCAGAAAAGAAAGCGGCTGACGAAGCTTCTAATGAGTAATTCTTATCTCGTTTTACCTTTAAATTTTGAATAACAATGGATATTAAAGATATCAAAGAGCTTGAAGCTAAACTTCACGACTTAAAAGTGAAGCAAGGCGATATCTTCAAGCAGAAAAAAGCTGACCGTGATGCTGCAGCTCTTGAAGCTATCCGTAAGGAAGTAGCTGAGTTGAAAGCAAAAGTTAAAGAAGGCTTGGCGGTAAGAAAAGCTGCTAAATAAGTTTAGACTTATATTAGGGTTTTAAACCGAACCCGCATCGTACCAAGTACCTTGCGGGTTCGTTCGTAATAAATTCAAGGTAGTATTACTACCAATTTTTAACCTATCTTTTAAATTCTTTTAGAGATGGCTATCACAGCACAAGACGTAAAAAAGCTTCGTACTATGACAGGTGCGGGTATGATGGATTGTAAAAAAGCTTTAGCTGAGGCTGAAGGCGATATCGACAAAGCAGTTGAGATCCTTCGTAAAAAAGGTCAAAAATTAGCTGCTAAAAGAGCTGATAGAGAGACTACTGAAGGTCAAGTTTTCGTTTACACTAACGATGACAACTCTAAATCAGTTGCTTTAGCATTCGCTTGCGAAACTGAACCTGTATCTGTAAACGACGAGTTCAAAGCATTAGGTCAAAAATTACTTGACGCTGCTGTTGCTTCAGACGCTAAAACTGCTGAAGACGTTCTTGCATTAGAGATCGACGGTGCTCCTGCTACTGAAGCAATCACTGCTCTTACTGCAAAAATGGGTGAAAAAATGGAAATTAGCGGTTTCGCTAACGTTTCTGGTGCTGCAGTTGCTGCATATAAGCACGGTTCATCAATCGCGGTATTAGTTGAGCTTTCAGAAGCTGCTGACGAAACTGTATTAGAAGCTGGTAGAAACGTAGGTATGCAAGTTGCTGCTATGCGTCCATTAGCTTTATCTGCTGATGATGTAGATCCTGCAGTTATCGCTAAAGAAAAAGAAATTGGTGTTGAGCGTGCACGTCAAGAAGGTAAGCCTGAGCATATCTTAGAGCGTATTGCAGACGGTTACGTGAAGAAATTCTTAAAAGAAAACACTCTTCTTGAGCAAGCTTACGTTAAAGAGCCTAGCCAATCGGTTAAAGCTTACGTAGGTAGCGTGAAATCTGGTATGGAAGTTAAGTCTTTCTTCAGAGTTTCAACTGGTAAGTAATTCATTCCGAAAGGAAATAATTATATTAAAAAGAGGTCTAATCTTCATTGATTAGACCTCTTTTTTTATTAAATAAATGGATGATAGATTGACAAGAACTGAGAAAACTATTCCACAAAAAAAGGACACTCTACAGAAAATAGAGTGTCCTTTTTATATATTTTGATTTATCGAATTAGTTAGACCATAAGTCTGATTCAAACTCAACTAAATCATATTTGTATTCTAAGCCTTTCATTAGGGCAATATCACCTTTAGCATCTCCATACAATAAAGCGATATCTTTATCTTGAGTATTAGAGTATTTAGTGATCTTACCATCGAATAACAATAGATCGAATGCATCTGATAAGTTTTTACTTTCAGCAAGGTTCTTATCATTGTACCATAGTGCATCTCTATTTTCTTTGAATAAGTTTTCAACAACCTCTTTGTAAGAGAATGAAGCAACTTGTCTTTCTAGAGTACCACCGTTATTCTCAGCAGGAAGAACTAATGATAACACTTGTATGTCGTGAATCCACTTACCTCTTCTTCTATCGAATAAGATATCAACCTTTACATCCATCAAATAGATATCTTCAGGATATAATTCATCAGACGATTCAGCTACAGCTCCACCGCCAGCACTACCAGAGTCATCACCCCAGCCGCCACCGCCGCCAGTGTCACCCCAGCCGCCGCCGCCGCCGCCGCCCCAATCGTCGCCGCCGCCCCAGTCGTCACCGCCGCCTGAGTCGCCACCTAGATTAGGTTTCTTGATGCGTTCTTTAAACTCATCAATTGTTAAACGTTTCTTTAAAGAATCATTTTCATATGGTCTAAGCAAACTACTCTTTACTGCATCAATCATTAGCTTAGGTAACCATCTATTCTTTGCAAAGAAAGGTTGGTTGATTTTATCATTAAGATTAACTCTATACCAAACAGTTCTTTTGAACATTATATCTGCATTACGAACAGGTCTTACAGAGTGCTTATTCCATTCACTCTCATCAATCTCCTGTGCATAAGCCACACTAGCAACGATAGTCAATGCTAGTAGAAGTAATCCTCTTAGACTTTTCATAATTAAATTCTTAGTATACTGCGATAGTTGTAATACCACCTACACCTGGTACAGTCTCTGTATTACCTTGTGAGTTTTTACGTACAACTTTTTTCACATCGATTACAATACGTACACCATCAGTTTTTGGTGCGTTTCTTAGGATATTTCCAATATCCATATCTTGCTTACCGCCAGTAAGACGAATTGGTTTACCGATTGGTTTAGTACCAAAAGCAACTGTTGCTTCCCAATCCACAACTCTATAGTTTGCCTCATCTGGTAAAGCTGCCTTAAATTCTGAATCCGCCACTGGACGAACACGTAATTTAGAAGTTTTACGAGAGATACCTTTCTTTAAATCCACACCTGGGAATTCAATTGAAGGTTTAGGTACACCACGAGTTTTGAAAGATTTAGTACCAATCTTATTACCACCACTTGTTACAGTTAAGTTTACTGACTTAGCTTTTAACGTTGGGATAATCGTTGCTACTTTACCTTTACTCATTACTTTAGCGTTAGTTGCAGTAAATCTAGGATTGTAAGACTCACCTAAAGCAGGTACGTCAACAACTAATTTGTTTGCAACATTTCTATATAAAGCATTTACTGTAGCTGAATTAACTGAGATAGATGGTTTTACAACCACATATTCTTCTTCAACTAGTAATGTTGTATCACCGAAAGGAGTTGTATAAGTAATAGCACCTTTCCAAGTTTGAGTTGAACGACCGTTTTTGTCATATTTTACTGGCTTTGCTGGGAACTTCACTTCACCAACACCATCTACAACTTTAATAGAACTACCGTTATACTGCATTCTTGGTTTTGCAGCTGAAGAAGACGCAGCAATAAACATTGTTGCCTCATAATCTAAACCTGCTGCTACATACTTAGATGTAGGTTTTACAACTGCAACAACTTTATCGAAAACTACTCTACCACCTACACGATCATTAAGTACTTTTAATACTTTAGTTTCATTTTGAAGAACTTCTGATGACATTTCTGAAAGAATTGCCATACAAGCTGCAGCTGGAGTTTCTTCAAATTGAATGTAAGCGAAATCTTTATTCTTGTTGTCCTTATCGTTTTTATATTGTGGCATATCCTTCGCAGGTTTCGCCAACTTACCGATCTTCTTCCAAGTCTTAGTAGTGTCAAACTTCTCAGCTACTGCATCATAATGCTTAGCTAATTCATTTAACTTCTTCTCTAAGTCGTATGCTTTACCTTTTTTCTTAGCACCTTCAACACCGATCAGGATATTACCAGGAATTTGAGTATCACTCTTTCCTTTTAATTCTCCGTTTTCTTTGCCTCCAGTTTTCTCAATGATTTCTTTTTTCAAATCATCGATATATGCGATTACTTTAGATGTTTCTTTTCTTAAAGCTTGAGCTTCAGATAAAACTTCTTTTGTAATTTCATTATTCTTCTTTGCAACTGCAGCTTCAATCGCGTGCAATTGTCTATCATTTTCTTGATGAGTAATGCCATTTGAGTTCTCTAAAGATTGCTCAATAAACATAAACTTGTCAAGTACTGTGTTACTTACGTTCAACGCAAGCATGGCCATTAGCACTAAGTACATTAGGCCAATCATCCGTTGTCTTGGTGTTTCCTTACCTCCTGCCATTAGTCTTTTAAGATTATTGTGTTAAAAAATAGACTTTGTGAAAGACTAAAATTAACCTTTCATTGCAGTTAGCATTTTACCATATACATTGTTCAACTGAGTTAAGTTAGTTGTCAATGTAGACATTTGAGTCTTGAATTTAGAAGCTTCTTTAGATGCTTCATCCATACTTTGAACAGCTGTAGCTAAATTACCGTGGAACTTGTTAATAGTCTTAAGGTGGTTGTTAGCATCCTTAAGTTCCATTTCGTATACTGCATTTAAAGCACCTAAGTTCTTAGTAATTGCTTGTACTTGAGCTTGGTGAGCTTTAGAGTCAGCAGCAGTACCTTCCATAGTTTTCATTGCTGTAACTGTAGTAGAGAAAGACTTATTCAAGTCGCCCATTGATTTTGTAGCTACTTGTAAGCTTCTTGAGTACTCGTCTGATGCACCTGCTACGCTAGCAACAGATTTCATTTGACCTACTGACTTGTTTAAGTTCTCCATACCTGAACCAAAGTTCTTGAATACTTCTGGAGTTAATTTAGCGTCAGCAAGTAATTTATCCATAGCACCTAATGCTGCTAAGTCTTTTGAAGGATCTGCTTTTGCTTTCTTTTTAGGAGCAGCAGCTTCACCGCTTAATAATTCTGGATAAGCTAATTCCCAATCATAATGTTTCTCAACTGGAGGAGCTGGAGCAAATGCACCCATAAAGAATAATAATGCCTCAGTAATTAGACCCGCTGCTAAGATTGGACCACCGTTCGGTAAGTGAAGAATCTTGAACATGGCTCCAATAATTACAACTGATGCTCCTAAGTTTGTTAAGATCGGAACATACACTCTGTAGAACTTTTGTCTACCTGTTTCGTGAAAATGGCTCATTTCTGTCTGCTTAAAAATTTTCTAATTGATGTTTTTGATAATGTTGCTTACCAATAAGATGGTTATAAAACACGTTCAAACTAAATTACTAAAAATCAAATCCTGAAGATCTACCCAAGTTGATCATTACACAACGGAATCCAATATAAGATCTCGCTTGTGTCTCAAACTCGTATGATCTAGTACCTGTTTGGATGTAATAAGGAATATCTTTCCAAGATCCTCCTCTTACAATCTTCTTAGGTTCATTAGGATCTGTATAAGTTGGGTTCAAGTCCCAAACAATCGGATAACCAGCAGGGTTGTAAGCATCATCACACCACTCTGCAACATTACCTGACATATCATACAAACCAAATCCGTTAGGGAAATAAGCTGCAACTGGAGATGTATATGAATATCCATCATCATAATAGTTACCTCTACCTGGTTTGAAGTTTGCTAAAGCACATCCCTTACCATTTCTCACGTAAGGTCCACCCCAAGGGTATTTCGCCATATCAAGACCACCTCTTGCAGAATATTCCCACTCTGCTTCTGTTGGTAATCTAAATGCTGGCATTTCCGCCATACCTTGCTCTGTTCTATATCCGTTGTAGTGTCTTGTTCTCCAAGCACAGAATTCAACTGCAGCTCTTCTTGTAACACCTACTACTGGATAATCGTCAAATGCAGGATGACTGTAGTAATAGTCTTGCATAGGCTCACCCATATGGTAAGAGAAATCTTTTTCCCAAACAGTAGTGTCTGGTCTTAATTCCTCTTGAATCTGTTCGTAAGTCCAGTCTGCACTAGTATCAGATTCAGCCTCCATACCTTCAATAAATTGACGGTATTCATTGTTTGTAATCTCTGTCTCATCCATGAAGAAGCCACTAATAGTAACTTGTTTGTTCATGTTGATCATAGAGTACGTAATATCTTCATCTGCCTGTCCCATGTGGAATGTACCACCAGGAACGTTCGTCATACCGTAAGGTATAACTTGCGCATCCCATTCAGGACGGTCTTGAGAGCCTATTAACTCTCCACCATCAGAGCCGCTTCCGCCTCCTAATAGGCCGCCCCCTCCACAACTCTGAGTTAAGACAGCCAAAATGCTTAACAAACCCGTAAGCCTTTGTAATGACAAGCTTTTCATATTCTAAAAATTCTCCTCTTGGATATTATTTTGTTTCTTATCTGATAGATAGTTAATAAAATCTAATCTAGATCGATAACACTTGGTAACAAAACAAAAATGAATCCAAAAAGAGGAAATCGTAAAAAAAAATTAAAAAAGTAGGTCTATTATTCCTAAATCAATCATGTCTGTAACGTGGTGTACGTATAGCTGAAGGTGTTTTTGTACCAAACGAATTAAAACTAAATGATAGTATTATTTCATGGCTTGTAGGTGCCTTTGCAGATTGATCTTTCATTGTATAATCGAAAGCATAACCAAGGTGTAACTTTCTGCTTTTCAAAGCATAAACACCTGCTAAAATACTTAAAGCTTCTATTTCTCTAATTCCTGCGCCCACGTAAACCCATTCTTGTAGGTTTGCTAATAACGTAGCATCGAAGGTAAATGTGTCCAAATCTGACTTGATTAATACAGAAGGTTGTAAAATAACATTATTTGTAATATCAAAAGACATCCCGAACATTCCGTTGAAAGACATTTTCAAAGCTGAAAATGGGCTATTTTCACCACCTACAAACTCTGATGGCACCAAATGTTTTGCTGCAATACCTGCATATAATCGTTCATGCTGAAAGTATACACCTGCTGATACATCAGGAACAATTGAATTTAAAGATTGTCCTGATCTAAGAAATGGATCATCCTCATTAACAAAGCGTAAGCGTTCTTCATTTACTGAACGATCATAAACTCCTCCTCTCAAACCAAATGATAAAGTACCTTTCTTTACCGGTACATAGTAAGATACTGAAAGCTGAGCTTCCAAATTCCTCATCAAGCCTACATCATCATTTAACACATGAAAACCTACACCTAATTTTTTAGAGTTAATAGGAGCTGTTAATGAAAAAAACTGAGTATTCAGCGTCCCGGTATCATCAAAAGTACCTTCATAGCCTAACCATTGAGTACGATGAATTAGAGATGCTTCTGCATCTTCTGAAGTCATCCCTACGGCAGCAGGGTTATGAAATGGTTTAGAAAACATGTACTGTGTAAACTGAGGATCTTGTTGTGCTTTAGTTTCATAAGAGATGATAAAGAAAACAATACCGCTTAATAGTAACGCTTTGAATTGCTGCATAGCTTTAAAGTCAACAGATGTTTTGAACAAGGGTTAGATTTATGAGTAATATTTGAGTTGAATAGATGAATTCAAATCAGGTATACAAATAATTTGAGGAGACTTTTTAAAGATTGCCCCTTATACAATTAACAAAAAAATACATTGGTTTCCATGGATTTTGAACAAAAAAAAGCACTACATCTTAATTCAAATGTAGTGCTTCAATAAAAAAGTAATTTTCCTTATAGATCATTCGCTTCTTTAATGTACAATTCAATAGCTCCTGTCATAGATGGGGCATTTGGTAATGGAGCTTCCACATCCAAATGTAATCCTGCATCTCTAACTGCAGAGGCTGTTGTAGGTCCAAACGCTGCAATTCGAGTCTCTTTTTGCTCGAAATCAGGGAAGTTTGTAAACAATGATTTAATACCAGAAGGGCTGAAGAATGCAATCATATCGTAGAAGATATCGCTTAGATCAGATAGATCTGCAGCAACTGTACGATAAATAATCGCTTCATTCATCTCAATACCAGCCTCATCCATAAAGTTTGGAATATCTTCCTTTCTAATGTCTGAACAAGGGAATAAGTATTTTTCTGACTTATGTTTTTTGAACAAATCAAACATATCTCTTGCAGTTTTGTAGCCAGTAAAAAGCTTACGCTTTCTAACTACAATATACTTTTGCAGATAATTTGCTGTTTGCTCTGAAATACAGAAGTATTTCATATCTGAAGGAACCTCGACTTTTAGTTCCTTACATAATCTAAAGAAATGATCAATTGCATTTCTTGATGTGAAAATAACGGCTGTATGCTCAAGAATATTAATCTTCTGTGATCTAAATTCCTTCGCAGTTACACCTTTTACTTCAATAAAAGGGCGGAAATCAATTTTAATCCCATACTTCTCACCTAACTTATGGTAAGGAGAGTTCTGGTTTGCGGGCTCTGGCTGTGACACCAATATCGATTTTACAGCTTTCTTCACCTCTTTTCCTGCTATGTCGTTTGCCATGCTTTTTCTATATTTTTAAAAAGCCCTCGGACTTGTTTGTGAGTTATAAGAAATCAACCAATGAATACCTTTACTGCCAAAAGGGACGGAAGGAATTCAGTCGCGCAAAAATACGAAAATAAATAATTAAATCTAAGGTTTACTTGTTTAGATACAGCGATATACACTAAAAAACTCTTTAAAAAGAAGGCAATTCCAATAAAGTTTCTCATAAAATCCCATGATATGTAAAATGGGTTTAACGTCCATAATACACATAAAAACAGGTAAAACAATACATAAACCCATGTCAATTTATAGAATTCTAAACTGTGTACAGAAGACACTTGAGAATTACTAAAAATATTTCCTAAAAAATAAATCACAAAGAGTCTAAAAGCTACAAATGCAAAGATTGCAAGTATAACATAGAATACATTTATAAAGAATTCTGACATGTTTCTATTCAACTCTGGAGAGTTCACTTCAGAAAGCCAAATATCTCCTTTTCCAAAGAGCATCATCGACAAGCTTCCTACCAAAGCAAATGAAAAAAGAAACATGATTAATTGAAGAGTATTCATTTTTGTATCATCCGACCTACCCAATGTAACACCTTCGAATGACTTTAAAATATTATCAGCACCGGTCTTTAATCCTCCAATTCTTGAAAAAACTCCTACTAAGACAAAAACGATAATAGACCACATCAATAACATCGATCTATAACTAGAGTCATGACGTACGATCAATCCTTCATTAAAGTTTTCTTCTTGTGTTTTCTTTGTAATTGTTCTGTAAGAATAGGGTTTATCAGCTAAATATGCTGTTGGATGATCTCCTTGTACTGTATTTACAACAATAAGAACTTCTCCAGATTTCTTTACTCGATCCAGAAGTTCATCATTATTAAAGAAGATTTTATTGTTCTTACCTTTGGCAACATCTTGCAGTTGGTTATTAATAAATACTGCAGCACCATCAGGTAAGAGTATTTCAATACCCAATCCACTAAGATCTTCTACATGAAGTAACATGTAGAAATTTTTCGTAAATGGATGTTGCTCTGGCACATAAGGAACGAATCCTGACACTGCATCATCATAAATCATCCACTTATCTTCCAATGAATAAAAATTGGAGGCAAAATTCTTTGTTGAAAAGAATAGGATGATCAATAAAGAGATCTTTATTATTCTACTCATTAAATTATTTTCTATCTCTAGAATCTATAATTATCGTTACAGGTCCATCATTTAACAGCGATACTTGCATATCCGCTCCAAACTCTCCTGTTTGTATCGATTTACCTGTCAACTCCTCTAACTTTTTTATCATATCATTATACAAAGGGATGGCTTTCTCAGGAGGAGCTGCATTGATATAAGATGGACGATTCCCTTTTTTTGTACTGGCATGCAATGTAAACTGTGAAATCAATAATATATCACCATCTACATCACCTAATGCTAAATTCATTTTCCCATTTTCATCAGAAAAAATACGCATCCCTACTATTTTCTTCGCTAACCATTCAATATCTGAAGGGTCATCTTCATGTCCAACCCCTAATAAAATGAGTAACCCTGATGTTATTTCTCCTTTTACTTCTCCTTCAATTTCTACCTTGGCAGAAGTTACTCTTTGTATAACTGCGTTCATTAGTTATGACTATTGTTATAAATTCAATACTCGAATTCCACGAATTTAATCGAATCCAACAATTTTTTTTAATCTTGATTTATTTTTGATTAAAATAGTGGTATAAACTTTGATGATTTTTTAAATTATTCAGATTAAACGATAACTAAACAGTATTTTCATACTCGGTTTAAAATAAAAAGCAAAATTTTAAGTTATACGTATATCAACTCCAAAAAAGAGAAAATTATTTTACCATGAGAAGGATCTTCATATTACTCCTAGTTGCATTTAGTGTTGTTGCTTTTGACAACGATGCTTTCGCCCAAAAGAAAAAGAAAAAAGACAAAGGCGGTAACGATAAAAAGTCTGAGAAGAAAGAAATTAAAGAATGGAAAAAGAAGCTTAAAGAAACTGATCCATTAAAATTTAGAGATATGACACAGGAGCTAAACACTTTACGTGGTCAAGCTTCAGGCTTAAAAGCTGAAATCTCTAAACTAGAACAAGAAAAAGAGACTTTTAATCAACAGTTAAAAGAAAAGGACAACGAGATTGCAGACTTAAAAGCTGAGTTAGCAAAACTGAAGAAGAAAATGGACAATAATGTGTCTGCTTCAGGAGATGATTACACTAAAGGAGTTGTTTACAAAGTACAAGTTGGTGCTTTCAAAAATAGAGACCTTTCTAAATTCCAAGATAAAGGTAATTTCTGGATGGAAGATCAAGATGGTTTAAAGAAATACACTATCGCTTACTTCCGTGATTATGGAGAGGCTGATCAATTTAAAAAGTACATGAGAGCAATGGGTGTAAAAGATGCATGGATCGTTGCTTATGAAGATAATACACGTAAGGACATTAAGGATGTTCAACGTAAAAGTGGTAGATAATTAACTGTTTAAAATCTTTCACTTTAAAAAAGCCCTTAGAAGTTTATTTCTAAGGGCTTTTTTGTATCTTAATTGTGATACTTAAATAATGACCTATGGCAAAAAAAGTAAACCTAAATATTGAAATTGTTGCTTACAATGATATTTCTGAATTAAGTGAAAGCGACAGAAACCTTTTATCATTAGCTGAAGACGCTACTCATCGTTCGTATGCACCTTATTCAAATTTTAATGTCGGAGCTGCATTACTTCTTGAAAATGGTGAAATCATATCGGCGAATAATCAAGAAAATGCCGCCTACCCATCAGGTATGTGTGCAGAAAGGAATGCGATATATTATGCAGGTGCTACTTATCCCAATGAAAAAATATTGACAATTGCCATTGCAGCAAGAAAAAGTGAAGAAACGAGTTTTATTCCAATATCACCTTGTGGTTCTTGTAGACAAGCAATGTTAGAATATGAAGTAAAACAAGACCAGCCCATTCGCTTAATAATGAAAGGACATAAGGAAATTTTTGAGTTACACTCTATTTCCGATCTCTTACCATTTAAGTTTACTCAAAAAGACTTATTTGAATAAAATCATCTTCGGGCTGATAAACGTTTCATTACTTGATCCCCAAAATCAGCCTGACTTGCCTTCTTATAATACTTTTTTCTATTGTTTTGATCTCCTTCAATCTCGAAAATTGTAGTGAGATAAGCATACAGGAACGGTTTTATATAGTTTTGCCTTGTTGTTAGATGTGTAAGATCTTCTTCTACACCTAACAACATTTTTTTTGCCTCATCATAATCATGCATTTCATAAAACCTCATGCCCTCTATCATTTGTCCTGCTAAAATATAAAATGAGTCTGTTGATACCTGCAACACACTTATCTTCTCCACAGCATTTGAATCATTTAAAGCATCAAAACCCGACATAACCAATAAAGATTCGTAAATAAACCACTGATTTTCTTGATATTTACTCATCAAATCTTTAGCTAAATCGATGGACTGTTGGTCTTCTATATGTAGATAAATCCACATCAAATACCTATGTGATTCCGCAGAAGTAAATACTCCCGTTTTCATTGCATTAGTTAATTGCTCAATTCCTTTTGTTTTATCTCCAGGAGGAAAAAAGCTTAAAAAAGGCTTATAAATAGGATGTTTTTCCGGATAAAACTCTCTGTAAAAATTATATATACCAGAGGAGAAATTAAACTCAGGTAAAGAATCTGTTAAAGTCATTCCAACTCTAGTTAAAGAGTATACACTTCTTGCCTCAGAAACAGCTTTCCAGGTAGAACCAATATAATTATATGTTCTAGCTTTTATGCTTTTTGCTAATAACATAAAGAATATACTTTCTTCATCATCTTCCTGTTCGTCTAATCGATCTTCACACAACTCAACACAATCGTCTAAGTAGGTAAACATTTTATCAATTTGATCTTCATTTTGGTAGTCAAAAGGTGTAATGTCCCAATACACTCTCATGGCTTTCAATAAAGGTAATGAAGGATGTTTTGGCATGAGATCTTCGTAAACAGACAATAAACTATCTGTTTTTACAAAGTTCCAATGGTACATCTGATCCATGGTTTCTTCTGCCAATCTTAATGCTTCTTCATTCTGCCACAATAATTTATATGATTGAGCATTTAAAGTTGTAAATAAGAATAAAAATTGGAGGGTTAAATATAATCTTCGCAACATAAAAGAGTATTGATCGTCATTATACTAGGTTTTTATCGTAATTTAGCGAGAGCAACAAGATTCCCCCACTAATCATATTAATTAATATAATAAATCTTGTTTCATCTTCTTTCAGATGTAAATCAAAAACATGACAAAAGGCAAAAAAAAGAATAAAAAAGAGAATTCGAGAGCAAAAAAGAAGTTTCAAAAAAGAAGTAGTATCAATACACAAACGATACAGAACATTATCAATCTACTTAATTCAAGTCCTGAAACTGGTTTTAGCTTAAGACAAATCGTAAAAGAGGTCAGAATAAAAAGTCAGACGGATAAAGACAAATTAAAATATATACTTGCACAATTAGCTCAAGAAGGAAAAGTTCTTTTAAAAGGAAAGAAGTATCAGTCAATAACGCTTGAAGACGAATTAGCGAATATAAGAACTGCTACTGTTGACTTTGTCAACCCGAAGTTTGCCTTTTTGATCGTTGATACTAAAGAAGGAGAAGAACCTATCGAAGACATCAGAATTGTTCTACCTAACATGAACAGAGCACTGCATGGCGATAAGGTTGAATACACTACTTTTTACAATAAGCAGAGAAAAAGAACAGAGGCGAAAATCACGAAAATTCTAAAAAGAGAACGTGATGAATTTGTAGGGCAACTACAAGTTTCTGAAAAGTTTGCCTTCGTTGTTCCTTCTGAAAGGAAAATGTTCTTTGACTTCTTTATACCAAGAGAAAAAGTTGGTGAAGCTGAAAATGGTGACAAAGTAATTGTCAAAATGACCCAATGGAAGCCAAATGATAAATCTCCTACTGGTAAAATCATTAAAATTTTAGGTAAGTCAGGTGATAATGATACTGAAATTCACTCTATCATGTTTGAATTCGGTTTACCATTTGAATTCCCTAAGGAAGTTGATGCTGAGGCCAACACTATTCCAGATGAAATCCCTGAGGAAGAAATCAAAAATAGAAAAGACTTCAGAGATCGTACAACTTTCACGATTGACCCTGTAACGGCAAAAGACTTTGATGATGCATTGTCTATCCGTAAAATGAAGAATGGTCATTATGAAATCGGTGTTCATATTGCCGATGTTTCTCATTATGTAAGACCAGGATCATTACTTGAAGAAGAAGCTTTCAAAAGAGCAACATCAGTATATCTAGTAGATAGAACTGTTCCAATGCTTCCAGAAAAGCTTTCGAATGGCTTGTGCTCATTAAACCCTCATGTCGATCGTCTAGCTTTTGCAGCTATTTTCGAAATGGATGAGGAAGGAAAAGTATACAAACAATCTTTTGGTAGAACAGTCATACATTCTAATCGACGTTTTTCTTACGAAGAAGCTCAAGAAAGAATTGAGACTAAAGAAGGAGATTACCAAGAAGAAATCAATATTCTAAATGGTATCGCACACAAACTAAAAGATGTAAGGTTCAAAAATGGAGCAATCTCTTTTGAATCTGTCGAATTGAAGTTTGACCTTGATGAAAATGGAAAACCAACTGGTTTGACTCCAAAAATCAGAAAGGATGCTCATAAAATGATTGAAGAGTATATGCTACTAGCAAACAAGAGAGTAGCAGAATCTATCTTCAGAAAAAAGCAAGACGGCAAACCAATGACAATGGTATACCGTGTACACGGTGATCCTGACCCTGAGAAATTAGCTCAGTTTGCATCATTTGCTAAGCGCTTTGGTTATGATTTAGATCTGAACGAAAAGAAAATTGCGTTCTCATTAAATAACCTGACTGGAGAAGTAGAAGGTAAACCAGAACAAAATATCATTGAGCAGCAAGCGATCCGAACAATGGCAAAGGCTGTGTATACTACAGCTCCTGAAGGACATTACGGTTTAGGCTTTGCTCATTATACTCACTTTACATCACCTATTCGTCGTTATCCTGATGTAATGGTTCACAGACTACTTCAACATTACCTTGATAAAGGTAAATCTGCTGATGAAAATGAGTTCGAAGATCGTTGTAAACATTCTTCAGCAAGAGAAAAAGTAGCTGCCGATGCAGAAAGAGCTTCCATCAAATACAAGCAAGTAGAATTCATGTCAGAATTCTTAGGTGAAGAAATGGAAGGTACTATCTCTGGTCTGACTGATTGGGGTATGTTTATCGAATTAAAGGACACAAGGTGTGAAGGCCTAGTGCGATATTCATCAATGTTAGCTGATCAATATATTTTTGATAGTGAAGAGATGATCGTAAAAGGTGTGAAGTACAAAGAGACTTTCCAATTAGGCGATCCTGTTAAGGTAATCGTTAAAGAAACTAATATTGAAAAACGTTCGATTGATTTCGAATTAGTATAACATAAAAAATCAAGTTATGTCATTAACTACCAATGTAATTTTATCTCACGAACAGATCGTACAAAAAATCCGTCGTATTGCATTTGAAGTATATGAAGACAACTTTGGGGTAAAAGAAATTGTCTTCGCGGGAATAAAAGGAACTGGTTATAGCTTTGCTGAATTATTAAAAGGAGAGTTTGACAAGATTGCTTCAATTCCTTCTGATATTACAAAAATTACTATCGACAAAACGGCTCCATTACAAACTTTTATTGAGGTAGATAAAGACCTCAAAGAAATGGAAGGAAAAGTGATTATCATTGTCGATGATGTATTAAATACTGGACGTACATTAGCCTACAGTATTAAACCATTTTTAGGAATTAAAATTGACAAGTTACAGGTAGCTGTTCTTGTCGATAGAGGGTATCATAAATTCCCTGTAATCCCAAGTTTTATTGGATATGAATTATCAACAACCGTAAAACAAAATGTTGAAGTAGACCTATCAGATCAAATTCGTTTTTCTGTTACTTTAACTTAGTTCTTACAACAAGAAACATATTCATAAAGCACTAGAATACAATAAATTCTAGTGCTTTTTTATTTATATAATTTAGACCAATTCAAAACAATGTTTAACTAAAAACAATCTAAATATAAACTAACTTTCAACGTTAAAATATCGACTTATTGATAGTAATAAATATAAGGTGACCTGCTACATTTGAGAACAGAGAAAACAAACAAAGGTTAAACCTAAACTATTATCAAATTATGTCTATTAGATTATCATCAAATTGTAAAAGCTGTGCTGAGTTAGCTGAATCGTTAACATGCAATGTTCACAATGTAAAAGTAAATGAAAAATATACATGTGATAGCTTTTCAAATGCATCTGAATTAATCAATGCTATACAGTGTACTAACTGTACTTTCTTTAAAAAAGACAATTGTTCAAAGCCTGTTCAAGCAACTGAAGGTATGCTATGTTCAGATTGGGCACCCGCTGATGTGTAACCAATTAAGATTTACATGAAAAAGTCCAATGTATATTAAATACATTGGACTTTTTTTATTTCCCAAGTAAAAATACAAGTGGAATATCTAATCTACTTTGCCAGGCTCTTTCAGAGTGATTCTGCCCTTCAAATTTCTTTGTTATCCAATTTGAAGAGCTAAAACCTTTCTCTTTCATCACCTCATCTATTCTCAACTGATATGGTTCATACTGAGAATCTAAAGTCTCTGTACCATAGTCAAAATAGATTTTATGTGTTTTAGGATCTGGTAGATGTGTTCTTGTATAATTTATTATACCATCAGTGATTTTTTTGTTTTCATCTGCAGTAAATGCCTCTGCATAAACCATCGGCCAATGTGTTGATAGACAACCCGCACCCCCAAATACCTCTGGATATTCACAGATTGCATAAAGAGAGATTAAGCCCCCCATACTAGAACCCATTACAAATGTATGTTCTCTATCTGTATAAGTTGAATAATTATTATCAATATAAGGTTTAAGTTCTGATGTTAAGAACTTCAGGTAATTATTAGAAATCATCTTTCCTGCAAGACGCTTATCTTTAATTTTAATAAGTAATTCATCATCTAAACCACTAATTGCTTCTTGAGGTAAATACTCAGAGGAACGGTACTTCCCATTATTAGGTACCGCAACAACAATCACATCTTCAATTTTCTTTTCCTTTAAAAGGTTTGTGATGTGTTCATCTACCATCCACTCTTGCTTATTCCAAGTAACAGTAGAATCGAATAACATTAGGCCATCATGCATATATAAAACTGCATACTTATTCTCTTTTGAATAACCATCAGGTAAATACACATCAACTGAACGAGAATCAATATACTTAGATTGGAAGTCTGGTATTCTATCGATTTTACCAGCGGCTAGTTTAGGCATCTTTGAAGCATCGGCAGCCCCTAATCCTAATTTTTTTTCTGATTGACTTTTTTGTGGTTTAGAACAACTAAGTCCTACCACCATTACTAATAAATAGAGTAGTATTCTTTTCATTTTCTTGATTGATAATTTCTGACGAATATAATTAATTAGGGGTAAGAAAAGTAGCGATGTAACTTTAATTAATAATAAGGTTTACAATTTCTTATTAAAAGTTCTTGATATACAAAAAAAGGTTAGCTAACATCTTGTGTTAACTAACCTTCTATATCTAATGAATGTGGCGCCGACTTACTCTCCCGGGGGTTAACCCAGTACCATCAGCACTGTAGGGCTTAACTGCTCTGTTCG
>NZ_CANDOA010000015.1:0-125876 GCF_947387565.1 Flammeovirga sp. SubArs3
GTACTGGGTTAACCCCCGGGAGAGTAAGTCGGCGCCACATTCATAAAATACAGAAGGTTAGTTAACACAAGATGTTGACTAACCTTTTTTTGTATATCATAAAATATAAAAATTGTACTATTTTATGTATAGATTATAATTTAAGTGTACTCATCAACTATTTTTTGTACTTATTGGTTCTTTGGATATCCAGCTTAACAGATCTATATACTTTAAAATGCTATACGGCTATTACTGCTAACTATGAAATTTTATTATTTACTCACTCAATTATTTCTTCCATTTTCACTATTCGCAATTCAGGAAGACTGTAAAGAAATCTCCAAAAAAGAGTATACGAAGGTAATATCTACTTTTCATGAATTACCCGAAGATATCTATAGTGTAAAAGCTAAAGAATTTACAGAGGTATACTGTATGAACAGTAAATCTGTACATGAGTTAGCTGCCATATTTAAATCAGATCATGAGCGTATAGAGTATTTATACCACGCATATGCTTATGTAGAGGATTGGTCAGATTTACATACAATGCACTTTTATTTTGAAGATAGCTTATATTTAGAACGATTTGTTTCTTTTGTACAAAGCTTTGAAAGTGATATGTCAGACATTTCAGAAGATTTAGCAAGAATAGAATCCGAAATGATCACCGATTATGTTTTGGAAGAAATACCAGATGAACAGAGAGTAGTTTATGTGGATGGTTATAGAGGTAAAATTGGAGCAGATAAACCCATGAGTAATGATGTGTTTCAAAAGTTATTTAGGGACCTTCAAGTTCATGATATCCCTAAGGATAAAATAAACTTATTTGATAATAGAATTCAAAATCATGGTATTTCTGTGACGCAGCTTCAAATCGTATTAAATCTATTCAGTTTTGAAACCGATAAAATGAAAGTTTTTAATACTTCATTAAGCTCAATATATGACTTAGATAATCTATATAAAGTTAAAGGTCAGTTTATCAATTTCTTTTATAAAAAAGAGATAGATGATATAACTAGTACTCAATTAGAGAGTTTGGCAACAGATGAAATCACAAAAGATGATCATGTGATTTATCAGAAGAACTAACTAATGGGAAGTGTGATTTGAAAGGTTTACGATAACAACGCCTGTAATTATAAAAGCTATACCAATAATTGTTGGCCAATTCAGTGGTTCTTTATAGAAAAAATATCCGATAGTAGTAATGCAAATAATGCCAATACCAGACCACAACGCATAAGTGATTCCGATAGGAATACCTTTTACAGCTAACGATAAGAAATAAAAAGAAATACCATATCCAATCACTGTAATGACTGAGGGTATTAGTTTAGTAAATCCTTCTGATGCTTTTAGTGTTGATGTAGCGATAATTTCAGAGATAATCGCAATAAAGAGATATAACCAATGCATAATGCTAAAAGTAAAAAAGACTAGAACCTTCTCCAGTTCTAGCCTTTATAAATTTATTTTTTCTTGTTCTTATCTTTGTTGGCTAATTGACCGCAGGCAGCATCAATATCTTTACCACGGCTTCTTCTAATATGAACGTTAACACCTTTTTTAGAAAGGTAATCAGCGAATTTCTGAATTTTATCAACTTTAGCATTTAAGAAATCTGCTTCAGAAATAGGGTTGTATTCTATTATATTAACCTTAGACGGTAAGTGTTTTGTGAATTGATACAACTCTTCAGCATCTTGAATTGAATCATTGAAATTATTAAAAACAATGTATTCATAAGTAACTGGACTTTTAGTTTTACTAAAGAAATACTTTAATGCATCACGTAGAACGTTAAGATTATTTTGCTCATTGATAGGCATAATCTTGTTTCTCTTCTCATCATTTGCTGCGTGTAGAGACAAGGCTAGGTTGAATTTTACATTGTCATCACCAAGCTTTTTAATCATTTTAGCAACACCTGCAGTAGAAACTGTGATACGTTTAGCAGACATACCTAATCCATTAGGAGAAGTAATTTTCTCTACTGATTCTAGAACATTTTTGTAGTTTAATAAAGGTTCTCCCATACCCATGTATACAATGTTGGATAACCCAGTATTAAAGTTCTCCATTGCTTGTTCATTGATAGCAACTACTTGGTCATAGATTTCAGCGGCATCTAAGTTTCTCTTACGATCCATGTATCCTGTAGCACAGAAAGAGCATGTTAAAGAACAGCCAACTTGTGATGAAATACAAGCTGTCATTCTTGGTTCAGCAGGGATAAGTACTCCTTCTACTAAATGCTTATCATGTAATTGAAAAGCGGATTTAATCGTACCATCACTACTTTTCTGTGCTTTGAAGGTTGAAATTGGCAGGATCTCAAAGTTATCACTTAGAAGTTCTCTAGTTTTCTTTGAGAGGTTGGTCATTTCATCAAAAGATTTTACAGAGCTTTTCCATAGCCAATCTTGGATTTGCTTTGCTCTAAAACCCTTTTCACCATTTTCAGTAAGGAAATCCTTTATTTGATCAGGAGTCATTTTACGGATATCCTTTTTCTTCGTTTTAATCATGGATGTATATATATACTAATTGTTTTCTTAATGCAAATATAACTTTTTGATTTAGAGAGTAAAAAGCCCGAACCTCAATGCGAAGTTCGGGCTTTTCAATGAAAATTAGAAAAACTGTTAAGTTTTAGAAAGGAATTACTCCATTGCTTCTAACTTTTTGTTTACAGCTTCTAATTTGTCATTTTCTTTTGTCATATAGTAGATTCTAGAAAGAAGTACTAAATATTTGCTTTCGTCTGGAGCAAGTTCAGAAACTTTCTCAGCGTATGGAGCAGCTAACTTAGAGTATTCTAACATTTTAGTATCTAATTCTTTTGCTTTTGCAGGATCAGCATAGTTCATACCTTTCATTGGTAAGTCTTGCTTCTCTTTGTTATATGCAGCAGCTCTGTTGTAATATAATGCACCTAAGTTGAATAAACCATTCTTGCTCTCAGGGTTGATATCAATTACTTTTTTGTATTGAGCAACAGCCATTTCGAAGTATTCTTGAGCTTTTGCAGACTCTTCAGACTCACGAGCTTTTTCAGCAGCTTGATCATAAAGAACTGCTAAGTTGAAGTTCATACCTTCGTCGTTTGGAGTTTCCGCTAAAGCAGATTTAACAGAAGCGATAGCATCATCTAATTTGTTAAGCTTCACATAGTAAGCAACCATTTGTGAAGTTAAAGTAGGGTTACCAGGGTTATTTTTAGCACCCTCGATAGCGATTTCTAAACATTTCTCGTAAGCAACGTTTGCTTGAGCTGTTAATTCTTCAACTTCTTTGTTAGCTGCGTCTAAAGTAGTTTGAGCTTTTGTGATCTCAGCAGTAGCTTCTTCTACTTCTTTTTGAGCAGTTGCTGCTTTTTGACGAGCAGAACCATATTTACGTCCACCACCTTTAGTGTAGTACTCATAACGTTCTTGAGATTGCTCTTTTTGTTTAGTAGCTTTCTCAATAGTACCTTCAGCATCTCTGATTTCATACTTTAACTCGTCGATACGCTCTTCAGCAGGACCAGCTGTTTCAGAAGCATAACGAAGTAATGAATAGTACTGTTGTGGATCGTGGTAGTTCATTGCGAACAACTTCTCGATAAACATCATAGTAGTTTCACGGATAGCAGCAGCTTCTTCGTCAGCAGCTTCCTCTTCAGCCATAGCAGAAGCATAGAAACCATATTTCCCTGTAGTTGTATCCGCCTTTACTCTAAGAGCAAGTTCGAAGTTCTCCATTGCCTTAGGATAATCATTTTCATTGAAAGCTTCAGCTCCAATGTTAAAGAAGTGACCCCAAAGATCATCAACTTTTGAAGGTTTGATTTGACCAGTTGCCAAGTCAGCACCTTGATTTTCCCAAATTGCTTTATAAGAAGCAGATGCTTTACCTGATTCTTCTTGTCTTGTTTTGATTTCGTTGTAAGCTTCCATTGCCTTGTCGATATCGGCTGGAATCTCGTCTGCACTTGTTTCAGGATTGATTGCGATTGCAGAGTAAATATCACCTTGAACTTCAAGAGTTTTTTCTTTTACTACAACTGGCTTACCTTTCGACTCCAGTTTGTATTTCTCATAGCCAACGGCATTTTCAATTTCAGTTTTTGCTTGCTCAATCTCACCTTTAGTTAAATAAGCTGCAGCTTTAGTAGCAGAACCTTTTTCTTGCGCCAGAGCACCCGATGATAGAGCTGCTGATACAGCAAGAACTGTAATGACCTTTGTGAATTTCATAGAAATATTATATGTTATATAGCTTAGAATACAATAATTTATTCCTCAACACGCAAACATACTATATTCAGTTTATATTTTTGATGATGTGGAGCATAAATTTTGCATCTCTACATCTTGTCTAACGTTTCTTCTACGTCCTTTAGTTCTTTAGTTCTATTTAATAAAAGCAAAGCATTGTATTTAGTTGTTAATGACTCCTTGTCTTCTTTGTTTAATCGCGATGCTTCAGAGGCGTTTTTGACAGTTAATTCCAGGTAAAACTTTGATTCTTTTCTTAAATCAGATTTGTGTACATTTTTATATTCTGGCTTTTTCTTATTGTTGTTCCAGTTCATTAAAATTTTTTGAAGTTTTATAGCTTCATTAAACTGTACTTGACTGAGACTCATATAGGCATCAAATCGAGTGGGGCTGATATTGGCTGCTCTAACATAGTAAAATATTGCTTTTTTATGATCTTGAACAGCCTCACTGAGCATACCTGCAGTCATTAATGTGCGTTCATCAAAAGGATATTTTTTTAGAATCGGATCAATTAAGTCGATGGCTTTATTGAACCACTTATTTCTAACACAAATACCGATTCCTCTATAAGTTAATTTATAGTTTACAGGATGTTTTGCTAATCCATTTTCGACTTCTTCAATAGCTTTCTGAGGAGCTTTTAGTTGTTCATAGTATAAAGACCTACTTTCATAAACATTGATACTGTCATAATTCAAATCAAGTAACATATTAGAATATTCTAGTGCTTTATCATAGTTGTTACATAACTCATTGGCAATCATGCCATATCTACAATTGATTGGGTCATCACTGTTTACTAATAAAGCTTGATCAAAATAGAATGCAGCCCCTTGAAAGTTCTGGGTGATAAATTGATTGGCACCTGCAGTAATAAGGTTATCATAAAAGCGATCTAGCTCTGCTTTCGTGAATTGATTAAATATCTCTCCAATATCCGTTTTCTGAAGAATTAGATTATAGTTGTTGATTGTTTCAGTGACATATTCAGAGCATACACCAAAATTATCAGTTTCACTACAAGAGGGTTCCAAAGCTAAAATACCATACGATTTGGCCACTAAAGTAATCGCTTCTAATTCTCCTTCTCTAGTGAGTGTAGCTTGTTGTAGGGAGTCAAGATAGCGTAATGCATCATGGCATCGATTCTCATTTATAGAAATACGAGCTAATTTAAGATACTTCTCCTGCCATGTAATCGATTGGGCTTGAGTATACGAATTGTAGACACAAAGGATAAGTACTGAATATATAAATAGACTTCGAATGCTCATATATAAGATGTTTACCTAACGAATATACAGTAATCAAGAAATAAAAAAAAGGCAACTGAATTTCAGTTGCCTTCAATATATCATTCAATGAAAATTATTCTTCAGAAGTGTTATCCTCTGTTGAATCAGTATTTTCAGTGTTTTGATCGTTACTGTCTTCTGGAGTTGATCCTTCAGCAGAGTTTTCAGTAGCTTCAATATCTACTTCATCATCTTCTAAAATAGGAACAATCTCAACTGATGAAATTTCATCACCATCATTTAAGCGGATAGCTTTTACACCTTGAGTGGCTCTACCCATAATTCTGAAGTTAGAAACAGCGGTTCTAATTGTAATACCATCTTTAGTGATTACAATTAAGTCGTCAGTTTCTTCTACAGAGAATAGTGATGTTAACTTACCAGTTTTATCTGTTACCTGCATAGCTTTCAGACCTTTACCACCACGGTTTGTTCTTCTTGGATATTCTTCCAATTCAGTACGTTTACCATAGCCGTTTTCAGAAATTACCATTAGAGATTTAGTCTCCAACTCTTCCTGAGAAATACAAGCCATACCTACAACACAGTCATCAGTACCTTTTAATTCGATACCTTTAACACCTGTTGCACCTCTACCCATAGAACGAACATTGTCCTCGTTGAATCGAGTTGCCATACCCATTCTTGTAGCGATAACTACATCGTTTTGACCATCAGTCAACATTACGTTGAATAATTTATCACCTTCATTGATGTTGATAGCATTGATACCGTCCTTACGAGGTCTTGAATAGGCTTCAAGAACTGTCTTCTTAACGATACCTCTTTCAGTTAACATCATCAAGTAATGATTATTGATATAATCTTGATCATTTAGGTTCTTAGTACAGATTACAGCCTGTACTTTTTCACCTTCTCTGATGTTCAGTAGGTTTTGTAATGGTCTACCTTTTGCAGTTTTAGATCCTTCAGGTAAACGGAATACTTTCTGCCAGTATACTCTACCTAAGTTAGTAAATAACAATAAGTAGTTATGGTTACTAGCAACAAACATATGTTCAGTGAAGTCGTTGTCTTTTGTTGTTGCACCTCTCGATCCAACACCACCACGACCTTGTGATTTATATTCGTTTAATGGTGTACGCTTGATATAACCTTCATGAGAAATAGTAATCACCATTTCTTTATCTTCGATTAAATCTTCAATATCAAGATCGTCAGCATTGTAAACAATCTTAGATCTTCTTTCGTCACCGTATTTATCTTTTAGCTCAGCCAAGTCTGTCTTGATGATACCCATCTGACGTTCTCTTCTAGCTAAGATATCTCTTAAGTCTTCAACTAAAGCAACAACTTCTTTGTGTTCTTCAGTGATTTTTTCTCTTTCAAGACCTGTTAAACGTTGAAGACGCATGTCAAGAATTGCTTTCGCTTGAATTTCACTGAATTCAAACTGATCAATCAATCCTGCTTTTGCGATTTCAGCATCTTTCGAACCACGAATTAAAGCAATAACTTCATCTAAGTTATCTAACGCTTTTAAGTATCCTTCTAAGATGTGAAGTCTACGTTCAGCTTCATTTAATTCGAATTGAGTTCTTCTCATGATAACCTCATGACGGTGATCTACATAGTGTCTGATCAAGTCATGAAGGTTTAAAGTTCTTGGTCTACCTTTTACAAGGGCAATGTTATTAACACTGAAAGAACTTTGAAGTGCTGTTTGCTTGAATAAGTGGTTAAGTACTACATCAGGCACTGCATCTTTCTTTAATTCATAAACGATTCTGATACCATTTTTATCAGACTCATCACGAATGGCAGAAATACCTTCGATTTTCTTATCATTTACAAGGTCGGCAGTCTTTTCGATCATATTTGCCTTGTTGACCATGTAAGGGATTTCCGTTACAACAATTTGCTCACGTCCAGAAGAAGTTTGCTCAAAGTCAGTAACTGCACGCATTACAACACGTCCACGACCTGTTTCTAATGCTTTTTTTACACCATCGTATCCATAAATGATACCTCCTGTAGGGAAGTCAGGACCTTTTACGATCTCTGTTAGTTGTTCAATTTGGATATCAGGGTTTTCAATATATGCAATAATGGCATCACACACTTCATTCATGTTGTGAGGAGCCATATTTGTCGCCATACCTACTGCAATACCAGAAGAACCGTTAAGAAGTAAGTTTGGAATTCTTGCTGGCAATACTGATGGTTCTTTTAATGAATCATCAAAGTTTGGTTCAAAGTCTACTGTATCTTTTTTGATATCAGAAAGCATTTCACCAGCGATCTCTTTCATACGAGCCTCAGTATAACGCATCGCTGCAGGAGAATCACCGTCAATTGAACCAAAGTTACCTTGCCCATCAACAAGCATGTATCGTAATGACCATGGTTGAGCCATTCTAACCATTGTGTCATATACTGAAGAATCACCATGAGGGTGGTATTTACCAAGTACCTCACCAACAATTCTTGCTGATTTTTTGTACGATCTGTTATAGCTTAACCCAAGTTCTGCCATTCCGTACAAAACACGCCTGTGAACAGGCTTAAGACCGTCTCTAACATCAGGAAGCGCTCTTGAAACAATCACCGACATTGAATAATCAATGTAGGCACTTTTCATTTCATCCTCGATGTTAATAGAGATGATATTTTCGTCTGCCATATATTATTATTGATATGTTTTTCAACCCAAGAAAAAAGAAGAAATACTCATCTTTTCCCAACTATGCAAGATACAAAAAACATGCTTTAAATAAAGGAAAAAATGACTCTAATTTCTATCGTTTAAAGCGAATTGCACCACTTTTTCCGAGAGTTGATCGAATACTCAATTCTCTCTTCTTTTTTCCTGCTTTTATTTGAATCGCCATAGTGTTTGGAGGGTCGTCTCCAAGGTTATGTGCGTAAAGAATTAATACGTTTTCTTTTCCTGGTTCGTACCTTATTTTCAGCTTTTTCTTTTTGGCTGTAAGTTCATATTCTTCAATAATATGTTCTCCATTCCAGAAAAGTGATACAATGTCACCATCCACAGTTTTATTATCCCAAATGGCGAGAGAAACTTCATATGTTGTGATATAAATGGATGATTGAACTTCAGTTGGTCTATCTTCATAAATTACCTTCTCCGGAACCTCCACTTTTGGAGTATCAACGACAGCTACGATAACTTCTTCTTTGACTTCTTCAACTTTTTCCTCTACTATAACTTCCTCAGGTTCTTCTACTTCTTCCTGTTCCTCTTTAGGAACATGTACTAAAGAGACGTCGTCAATGTAGACATAGCATTGAGGGTCTACATCATAGTTGATGTATTTTAAATCGGTATGTGTATCATCTAAGAAATTACCTAATGTGAGGTATTTATAATTGTCTTCTGCAACAAACGTGAATTGTACTTCAGTCCATTCAGTGGTATAAAAAATTTCTTTGATTTGGAATTGAGGTGTTACCGATAAAGGTTCGAAAAGATTTTGCTTGATCTTGTGCACTGAAAAATAGGCACCTAAACCGTTAGTAGCTATACTACCAAAGGCGACATGATTTCCATTTTTGATATAGGCTGAAAAAGTATATGCTTCTCCTTTTTTCAAAGGGTGAGTGAATCTAACAGAAGCGTACTCTCTGTAATTCTTAACTCTTTGCATATAAGAAATAAGTCCCAGAACAGATTTACCGGTTCTAGGTTCAAAAGTATCTTTAATACCTTTTAATGGTTGTTTTTCATTTATAAATAAATGATCTGGAGTGCCATATAAGGTTTTAGGTTGGGTATGATTGGCATTAAACCAATCGTCGATATTATCTAGATATGCGTGTCCTCTAGTTTCTTCTACGATGTTTTCAAAACTTGGATTTGGTATTAAGTTTTGAGCTAAAATGGATTTAAAAGGAAGTATTATAAAGAATCCTCCAAGAACGATTTGTTTGATGTATTTAGCAGTCATTTTTCCCTATCTCAGTAAAAAACTGTGTAAAGATAGGGAAATAAACTTAAGCTCTTACAACAGAATATTCTCCTTCTTCATGGATAGTCATCTTTCTGGAAATTTCTCCTGTAGCTAACTGTAATGTAAGAATATAATTACCTACAGCTAATAATGACAAATCAATTGAATTTGTAGGATTTGCAGCTAAAACTCTAGTTCCATTCATCATATCAGTAACGAATACCTTTATGATTTTGTCTCTTACTTCATCAAAAGTATTTAAGTTATTTTGGGCGATTGGTGATTCGATACAGATTACTTGTTTCTCATCATTACTCAGTTCTATGTTCGTTCCAAATAATGCAGATGTAATCAATAAAGATGCTAATCGGTCAGTCGTTAATTTCATGGCGGTAATCATAGTTAGTATAAAGATTAAGCTGTAAACAAAATTTAATAATCTTTTATACGGGTAAAACTTCTAGTAGATACATAAATATACAAAAACGATCCTTAGAAAGCTGATTTTCACCAAATAGTGATGTTTTTCATTATAATATGAAAACAGTAAATAAAAAAAGAGGAGAACTTTTACATTCTCCTCCACCTGATGTCTTATGCTATTTCAGAAGTTTTTATTCTTCTGGCTTTTCTTCTTGTGTAGATTTTTTCTTGATAGAAACTGTTAGCTCTTCTCCTTTTCCAGAGTAATCAGCAACAATTGTATCACCATCTTCGATATCTCCACTTAGGATTGCTTCAGCCATTGGGTCCTCCAAATATTTCTGGATTGCTCTATTCAATGGACGAGCACCGTATTGTGGATCATATCCTTTTTCTGATAAGAAATCCTTAGCTTTCTTAGTGATTTCAATACCATAACCCATTGCGTATATTCTTTCGAATAACTTAGAAAGAGAGATATCGATAATTTGGTGGATATGCTCTTTTTCTAATGAGTTGAAGATGATAACATCATCAAGACGGTTCAAGAATTCTGGAGCGAAGGCTTTCTTCAATGCTTTTTGAATAGTTGCCTGCATTTCAGCATCTTGATTATCTAATTTTGTTTGAGTACTGAAACCAATACCTGTACCAAAATCTTTAAGGTCACGAACACCAATATTTGATGTCATGATGATTACCGTATTTCTAAAGTCAACACGTCTACCAAGACCGTCTGTTAAGATACCGTCATCAAGTACTTGTAAAAGTAAGTTGAAAACGTCTGGGTGAGCTTTTTCAATCTCATCCAATAAAATAACAGAATAAGGTTTACGTCTGATTTTCTCAGTTAATTGACCACCTTCTTCGTATCCAACGTAGCCCGGAGGCGCTCCAACTAAACGAGATACAGAGAATTTCTCCATATACTCAGACATATCGATTCTTACTAGAGAATCTTCTTTGTCAAATAGGTGAGTAGCTAGAACTTTAGTAAGTTCGGTTTTACCCACACCAGTTGGGCCTAAGAAGATAAATGAACCGATTGGTTTCTTAGGATCTTTCAGACCAACACGAGTACGACGAATAGCTTTTGCAAGTTTTTCGATCGCAGCATCCTGACCAATAACTTTACCTTGTAAATCGTCTGCCATTTTCATCAGTTTCTTACCTTCTGATTGAGCAACTCGGTTTACAGGAATACCAGTCATCATGGCTACTACTGCAGCTACATCATCCTCGGTTACTGGGTAGATTGTTTCATTAGTTTCTTTTTCCCACTGCTCTTTAGCAGTATCTAAATCTTCTAATAACTTCTTCTCAGTATCGCGAAGCTTGGCAGCCTCTTCGTACTTTTGTCTTTTGACAACTTTATTTTTTTCTTCCTTAATGTCCTCAATTTGTGCTTCTAACTTCACAATATTATCAGGAACATGGATATTATTGATGTGAACTCTTGCACCTACTTCGTCAAGAACATCAATAGCTTTGTCTGGAAGGAAACGGTCACTGATATAACGATCAGAGAATTTAACACAAGCAGCTAATGCATCTTCAGAATAATCTACATGATGGTGTTGCTCATATTTTCCTTTGATGTTGTTCAGAATCTCAATCGTTTCTTCAGGTGTGGTAGGATCTACCATTACCATTTGGAAACGACGAGCTAATGCACCGTCTTTTTCAATATACTGTCTATACTCATCAAGAGTAGTAGCACCAATACATTGTATATCGCCACGCGCTAAAGCTGGCTTAAACATGTTGGAAGCATCTAATGAGCCTGAAGCACCACCAGCACCAACAATAGTATGAATCTCATCAATGAAAAGAATCACTTCTGGAGCTTTTTCAAGCTCGTTCATGACTGCTTTCATTCTTTCTTCGAACTGTCCTCTATACTTTGTTCCTGCTACTAAAGAAGCTAAGTCCAATGTAACAACACGTTTTCCGAAAAGAACTCGAGACACTTTTTTCTGTACAATACGCAATGCTAAACCTTCGGCGATAGCTGTTTTACCAACACCTGGCTCACCAATAAGGATAGGATTGTTTTTCTTTCTTCTAGAAAGCACCTGCGCTACGCGCTCGATTTCTTTGTCACGCCCAACAATTGGGTCCAACTTGCCTTCTTCTGCATAGCTAGTCAGATCACGACCGAAGTTATCTAAAACTGGGGTTTTAGATTTTTCTGTACTCTTTGATGACTCTGGGCGAGAGCTCCATGATCCACTGCCTTTCGCTTGTGGATCATCATCGTCTGTGCTCGACGATGCCTTTGGGTTTTGGTTTTCTCCTTGGAATTCGATCATTTCTTTGACTACATCATAGTTTACATCATAACGCTGTAATATTTGTGTGGCCAAATTATCTTCATCTCTTAATATTGACAGTAATAAGTGTTCTGTTCCTATTAGGCTTGATTTGAAGATTTTTGCCTCTAAGTATGTTATTTTGAGCGTTTTTTCTGATTGTCTCGTTAGTGGGATGTTAGCGAGATTCTTTACGTTGAAATTCGCAGTACTCTTAGTTGACTGTTCGATTGCATCTTTTAAGTCATTAAGGTTTACGTTCAACTTTTTAAGTAAAGTAATCGCATATCCCTCACCTTCACGGATCATACCGAGCAACAGGTGTTCTGTCCCGATGTAATCGTGTCCAAGGCGTAAGGCTTCTTCTCGGCTAAGCGAGATGACCTCTTTTACTCTGTTAGAAAATTTTGCCTCCATGGTTAGGGAATTTTAAATTATCATTATTCTAATGTAGAAATAATAAGATACAGAATTCAAAGCTAATTCAGAAATAAGGAGACTTAAATCTTAAATATTGATTATGGATTAATCGTAGTGTTTGTGAATTCTGTTATTTAAAATAAAGCATATATTTTCTATTAAACAATATTAACGCTCGATTAATTTACTAGAATTTGATTTTAATATGTGCAGGGCATTAGGACCTTCACAAAAAAGTAAATCTAAAATACTGAGGTTTTGGTCGAATTGTTCACCAAATACTTGAATATAGGCTTGCTGCTTAGTAAAAGTAGGAGAATCTGTTTTTGTGATTTTATTTCTTAAGTCTAAGATCTCATCACTAGTTTCTTTTTCGAAGGTTTTAGTGATCTCTATTTCGGTCTTAATTCCTAACAGTTTTGTGATCGATGCGAGTAAGTTCATGTTTAATTCAAAAAGTGTATCTACTTTTTTCGTTAAGACATTCTTAATTTCTTCTTCATAATATTCAAAATATGGAGATCTTCCATACGCTGTTACAATACTTCTCCAGTGTTTTATTGCGAAATTATCTTTATGATCAATTTTCACTTTTCTAAGAGGGCGTCCTTTATTGGCACCTTCTACTGGTACAGTTAATCGATCTACCTTTTGAGCAGTTTTTATGAAACAACGGTTTCGGAAACTCTGCTTTTGAAAGTTTTCGAACTTTTCAATGTATACTTTATCTGCTTTTGCGATAACGGTAAAATACTCTAGGTTAGGGAAGTAGTGTAAATCGATTAAAACCTGCATAGTGATGAAGAATAAAAAGGGCGTTACAATTATTATAACGCCCAATAAAATATTTTTTACTTGAAGCGGAACTTTAGGTAATGAACAGTATGTCCTAGCTCAGTGAATTGTTTTTCATAACGAGTCACAATACCATGATGTTCTTCCAATAAATCAGACTCGTAAAGGTCGAATGTTACTGCCTCAAGGTTTACCTTTTCTGAGACCAACGTTTCCACTGTATACTCAAATAGTGGTTTACTATCTGTTTTGAAACGTACTTGTCCTCCTTCTTTTAGTAGGTTCTTGTACATGTTTAGGAAACGAGGGTGTGTCATACGACGTTTAGCATCTCTATCTTTTGGACGAGGATCAGGGTGGATAATCCAAATTTCATCCACTTCTCCTTGTTCAAAATATTGTTCAAGGTTTTGGATATGGATTCTTAAAAATGCAGCATTTGTCAGACCTTTTTCGTCTACAACATTACCACCTTTCCATATTCTATCACCTTTGATATCTACACCGATAAAATTCTTGTCTGGGTATACCTGAGCAAGACCTGTAGTGTACTCTCCACGACCACAAGCTAGTTCAAGTACTACAGGATTATCATTCTTAAATACTTCTTTTCTCCAGTTACCTTTGATGTTATCATATAAAGGTTTTCCTGGTTCTATGATATAGTCTCGCGTTTCATTAATTGCGAACTTTTTTAATTTATGACGACCCATTTATCTAAAATTTTGTTTTTCAGTCTGCAAACATACAAAATCCCCTCAGAGCTTAGGTAATTTGTGATAGGGGTGATGGGTAATTATTGGGAAATATTCGGTTTTTTGTTGTATTTTCAATCCCAAATTGTGATTAACTGATATACTAACCCAACAGTTTTACCTGATTTAGTTAATCACCTTAACGTAAAATACGCCACAATTTAACTTATATGGCAAAAGTAATTTCTTTCGCAACCCAAAAAGGGGGCGTTGGTAAAAGTACGCTGCTTATGCTTACAGCTTCAGCGGTACACAATAGGACAAATAAGAAAGTTTTAGTGATCGATTGTGATCCACAAAAATCAGTAAAAGATATATTTACAACAGAAGGAGCTGACAAGGAGCAATCTTATGATGTTATTTCTTTCAATTGGAAACAGCCAAGGGCAGAAGAAAACTTTGATAAGACTTTAGCTTTAGCAGAGAAAAAATATGATGCTATTTTCCTAGATGTTCCCGGTAGAATTGAAGGTAAAGAGATTTATTTTTCAGTCTTGGTTTCTGATGTTGTGGTTGTACCTGTAGTGGCAAGTGTATTAGATATGAGAGCCACGATTCGTTTCTTAAAAACATTACCTATGATTAAAGAAATGAAGGAAAAGCAGGGATATAAATTTGATGTCTATGGTATTGTGAATAAAAAAGACCAAACAGTAGAACATCAAAAACTAAAAGAATTATCTGGAATAGGAGGAATGGAATTTTTCTATTCACCTATATCTAATTTAGTAAGATACAAAAGAGGTATTTCGACAGTATATGATATTACAGATCCAACATTGAAGGATGATGAGTTTAATCAATATTTTGATGAGTTCTGTACGAAATGTCTATTTTAAAAAAAAGCCTCAGTGATAGTATATCACTGAGGCTTTTTTTACCAATTTTTATAGGGGTTTTGCATTAGCAAAGCATTGTAATACTTTGTATCTCCTGTAACTTCTTTACCAAGCCAATCAGGTTTAATAAAATGTTCGTCAGTAGAAGAGAGTTCAATTTCAGCAACGGTAAGTCCCTCATTATCTCCAGAAAAAACATCGACCTCATAAGTATGATTATTGACTGATACATCATAACGTATTTTGTCAATTACACCACCTTCACAAAGCTTTAATAATTCGTTTACCTCTTCGACTGGAATTTCTTTTTCCCATTCATATCTGGATAAACCTTCATTATCAGATTTTCCTTTAATAGTAATAAAGCCCTTATCGCCTTTTATTCTTACTCGAACAGTTTTGTTTTCATCGCTATGGATATACCCTTGAACAATTCTGTTAGACTGATCTGCGATACTTGGATCAAAATTGTTGACTAAAAACTTTCTTTCTATTTCTAATGCCATGTGTTTATTATTCTAATCCTGCTGCTTTGAATGCATTTTGAAGATCTTCAATCAAATCATCTAAGTCTTCAATACCAACAGAAATTCTAATGAATCCATCATCAATACCAAGTTCTTTTCTTGTTTCTGCAGGAATAGAAGCATGTGTCATGATTGCAGGGTGTTCAATTAAACTTTCAACACCGCCAAGACTTTCGGCCAAAGTGAATAGTTTACAGTTGGATAAGAACACCTTTGTTTGTTCTAAATCAGCTTTTAATGTAACTGAAATCATTCCTCCGCCTTTTTTCATTTGCTTTTTAGCTAATGCAAAATCAGGGTGCGATGGAAGGTGAGGGTAATATACTTTTTCAACAAAAGGATGTTGTTCTAACCATTCAGCAATCTTTGAAGCATTTTCACAGTGTCTGTCCATTCTAACCCCAAGAGTTTTTAATCCTCTATTCACTAAGAAAGAATCAAATGGTCCTTGAACTGAACCTACTGCATTTTGAAGGAAAGTAAGCTTTTCTTCCAACTCTTCATTTTCACCGACAATTACAACACCGCCTACAACATCTGAATGTCCATTGATATATTTTGTTGCAGAGTGTGTTACTAGATCAAAACCAAGTTCTAATGGTTTTTGAAGGTAAGGAGTGGCAAAAGTATTATCACAAACGGTAATGATATTATGAGATTTTGCTACTTCGGCTACTTTTTCTAAATCAACCAATCTAAGCATAGGGTTTGTTGGTGTTTCTGCCCATATCATCTTGGTATTTGATTTAATCTCAGATTTTAATGTATCAATATCATTGAGATCAATAAAAGAGAACTCTAGTTTAGAAGAAAACTTTCTTACTTTATCGAATAAACGGAACGTACCACCATATAAATCGTTCATGGCGATAACATGTGATCCGCTTTCCAACATATCTAAAATAGTTGCAGCTGCAGCAAGTCCACTTGCAAAAGCATATCCCTTTTTACCTCCTTCTAATGCGGCAACTGCATCTTCGTAAGCATATCTTGTTGGGTTATGAGAACGCGTATATTCAAAACCTTTATGTTCACCCGGAGCAGTTTGTGCATAGGTAGAAGTAGCATATATTGGTGGAATTACCGCACCTGTTGTAGGATCCGGTTCTTGTCCTGCATGAATTGCAGTAGTTGAGAAACCGTATTTTTTATTCTTTTCCATATTGTAATCTATTGCTTATCTTTCATCAAATTTAACCACAATCTTATATAAACCTATGACTTCAATGGGGTATTGTAGACATCTTTTGATTTTACTTTGTCTATTTTCTCTTATTAGCTGTGCTTCTTCTATGGAAAAGGAATGGAAAAACCTTGAAAAAAAGTATCTGAAAGATGGTGTACCAATGAAAGTATACCATGCAGCATTAGATACAATGGAAGTAAATTATTTATCTGTCAATGCACTAGACACTACATCTCATCTCACTTTTATTTTTATTCATGGTGCACCTGGAAGTGCAAATGACTTTGGGAAGTTTCTAAAAAATGATAGCATCCGTCACCTTGGAAGTGTTTTGTCTGTAGAGCGTTTAGGGTATGGTAGCGAGAAAGGACATGAAATAGATGATATTTCTTTACATGCAAAGAGTATACATGCAGTGATGGACGATTGGGATAAAATAAAAGGAAAGTCTCAAAGTTACATTTTAGTAGGGCATTCTTACGGAGGTCCAATAGCTGCTTATGCAAGTATTGGCGAGGAAAAAAGAGTGAATCACATTGCTTTGTTAGCTCCCGCTATGTCTGCTGAATTAGAGCCTATGAAATGGTATTCGAGGTGGGCCCAGAGTAAAGTGATTTATTCGATACTTCCTTCTTCATTTAAGGTGGCTACTGATGAGAAAGCACATCATGCTGCAGCTCTTAAGACAATTGAAAACGATTGGTCACAAATTGAAGTGCCGACAACAATTGTACATGGTAAAAAAGATGGATTGGTTCCTTTTGCTAATATGGAATTTGTAGAAGAAAAGTGGAAAGCTCCATTAGAAACTCAAGTATTAGAGAAGAAAGGCCATATATTTCCTTTTACAGACCCTGAAATAGTAGTAGATTTATTGATCCGATTAGGAAATCGAACAGAGCTATAATTTTTTAAACCATATAATAAAGAACATCCCCCTTATGACCATCGAAGGAGAAAACCAAGAATTTCCCATGGAAGAACTTTCAGAAGAACAGTCTTCTCATGAGGAAGTAACAGATAAACCAAAAAAATCGAACTGGAAATATATTGTATTGGGAATATTGATTCTCCTAATAGGTACTTTTTTATGGTGGACAAGATCGTTACCCACTACACCAATGTGGGTTACTTTACCAAGTAGTCCAGGAATTTTAATTGGTTCTGAAAATGTATTGTCTTCATGGAAAGAAATTAGAGATTCTGAGTGGGATGAAAGTATTTCTGAAGCTTTAACTCCTGGTAAAAGGAAGGTGTATCAAAGCGCAGTAGGAGAAAATTCTTTTTTACACCTTTTGATGTCTGATTATCCCGCGATTTGTGGAATGTATCAAACAGAAAAAGAAGGGAAGGCTATAATTGGAGTAGTTAATTTAGGTTGGAAAGCAAAGCTGACTCACAACTTAAGGTTCATACTAGGGAAAAAATTCATTCTAGAATCGCAGGTTTTTGGAGATCAGGTATTGGTTACAAGCTTAAAAAGAAATAATCATACATATGGATATTATTTCGTGTATAATAATCTCTTGGTTTTTACAACTCATCAATCATTAGCAAAAAGATCGATAGAATCTATTGAAGAGGGAGGAGAGTTAACAGATTTATCTGGCAAATCTTTTACAGAAGGAGCCTTGTTTGAAGTATGGGCACATCCATCTGCAGTTTACTCATTAATGGAAAGCTATTTTGTAGAACCGTTGGTTTCTATCAAAGGATTGGGTAAATTATTAGGCTATCAACATTGGGTGTGGAATAAAGAAGAGAAACAACTTAAAGCATCAATCACCACACAGCAAAAAGGATTTTCTTTAGAATCGGTATGGTGGATGTGGTCAGGAACACAATCTTCGAAAGAATTGCTAACAGTAATACCTAAAGATGTAACTATGGCTTCTCAATGGGGATTATCCAATAAAATTAATGAAAGGAGAGCAGCCCTGAAAAGAGCAGGAGTAGCACCTTGGGAAGTGATAGAACAGCGTTTAAAGATCAATATAGCAAAGGATTTTGATAGTTGGTTAGGAGACGAAGCCGCTTGGGTGAAATTATTACCAAGTCAACTAAAAGGGAAAGATGGAGAGGTGATGTTACTTAAAACAGATAACCCTGCATTGGCCTCAGAAAAATTGAGAGATTTAAACGAATTGATTGAAAAACAAACTTTGGAGCGTTTTTCAGAGTTAAAGTATAGAGGGTTTGCCATTGGTTATTTAGGAATCGAAGACCTATTACCAAGAATTTATGGAGAAGCCTTCGATAGAATTAAAAGACCATATTACACTGTTTTAGGAAACGCAGTAGCCTTTTCTAATCATCCACTTTCATTAAAGCGATTAATTGATGCTAAGTTGGATAACAAAACTATTGATATAGATTCTAGAACCATTCCAAAATCTGCGATGTACTTCTGGGGACAAGGTGAGGCATTATATCAAGATTTACCATTGTGGATTGACCAGGAAGGGTTGAAGTTGATGAGAAATAAAAAGACATTAATGGGGAGTATTGTCAATTTTGAAGGCGTACTATCTCCTCGATCTAAATTCAATGGAGCTTCATTTGTAACATTCCAATATGGTGATGAAAAAGAAGCTCAAATTACACTAGAACAATTAAAAAGGGAGCAGACCGCATTAGATGAGAAGAAAATATCAGCATACCTTGATGAGAAAGAAATGCCTCAACAAAAAGCATTTATGATTGCTGCACCAAAGGTGGCAGATGATAATAACATGATAAAATTTAAATAACCGAAAACCATAAAACACATGTCAGACAAAAAAAATAAAATCAACGAAGAAGAAGTAGAACGTATTAAAGAAGCTTTTCAGAAAAAAGATTGGTCAGAAATTAAGAGTGCCAACTCATGGGTAATCTTTAAAGTGATGGCCGAATTTGTAGATGGCTTTGATAAATTAGCGAAAATAGGTCCTTGTGTATCTATTTTTGGTTCGGCAAGAACAGCCCCTGATCATAAATATTACAAGATGGCCGAAGAAGTGGCCAAACTTTTAGTAGAACATGGGTATGGTGTGATTACAGGTGGTGGACCAGGAATTATGGAAGCAGGCAATAAAGGTGCTTTCGAAGCAAAAGGTAAGTCTGTAGGTTTAAATATCGAATTACCTTTTGAGCAAGATGGTAATCCATATATTGATAGAGATAAGCTGATTAACTTTGATTATTTCTTTGTTAGAAAAGTAATGTTTGTAAAGTACTCACAGGGCTTTATTGTAATGCCTGGAGGATTGGGAACTTTAGATGAACTTTTCGAAGCTTATACTTTGATTCAAACTAAAAAAATAGGGAAGTTCCCAATTGTATTAGTTGGTAAAGAATATTGGCAGGGATTGCTTGATTGGATTAAATCTACGTTGCTAGAAAAAGAGAAAAATATTAGTGAAGGAGATTTGGATCTTATTCATTTAGTAGATACACCAAAAGAAGCTGTAAAAATAATTGAAGATTTTTACGGGAAGTATTTACTGTCTCCGAACTTCTAAAAGGATATTTTACCTTATATTTGGCACCTCAATCATACGATTGGGGTGTTTTTTTATATAAGATCGACGATTTAACCCATACTTTAACTTTAACAGGTGGATAATTTGTTAACTAATGCATTTATATTCAGATCTTAATAATAAATAACCCGACCTTTGTTGTTAAATCTATTTCCTTGTTTATCAAGCATGAAATCATATTTGTGGTTTATTTTAGGAGTAGTGTCAGCTGTTTTATTGACATATGCTCCGCAATTTATTTCTCCTAAAAAAGAAATGGTTACTGAGAAAGTAATTGTTGCAGAAGGACATCAGCAGAGCTATGAAGTTGAAATGCCTTCTGAGTTTGAATTTTGTGGAGAGAAAGTACCCTTGGAAGATCCTGATGTTTACGAACGTTTTGATCGTGAATTGTATGTAAATTCTTATTGGCATTCACATACAATTTTGGTATTAAAGAGAGCACAAAGATGGTTACCAACATTAGAAAAGATATTAAAAGAAGAAGGTGTTCCTGACGATTTTAAATACTTATGTATTATTGAGAGTGACTTGATGAGAACCGCAAGATCGGGAGCCGGAGCCTCAGGTTTCTGGCAGTTTATGTCGAGCACTGCAAGAGAATATGGCTTGAAGGTAACCAAAGAAGTAGATGAACGCTATCATGTAGAAAAAGCTACATATGCAGCTTGTACATATCTTAAGAAGGCAAAGGAAAAATTGGGTTCTTGGACCCTTGCTGCAGCAGCTTATAACAGAGGAGTATCTGGTATTCAGAGAGGTCTTAGAGATCAGAAAGTAGAAAATTATTATGATCTTTTACTGAATGAGGAAACTTCAAGATATGTATTCCGTATCTTAGCGCTCAAAGAGATCATGATGTATCCTGAGAAATATGATTTTGAGCTATCGACGCATCAATTATATATGCCTCATGAACTTAGATCGATAAAAATAAAGAAAAGTATTCCTGACCTTGCTACCTTTGCAAAAGAACAGGGATATAACTATAAAATCCTTAAGAGATACAATCCGTGGTTAAGGTCAAATAAATTGACTGTTAAACATGGAGATACGTATATTATTACATTGCCGGTGAAGGCAAAGTAGTCTGAAAAGAGAATTCTTAAATGAGTAAAAACGCTAATATTGTCGCAATAGTAGGTAGACCAAACGTTGGTAAATCTACTTTATTTAATCGTTTGGTGGAACGCAGAGACGCTATCATGGATAATGAAAGTGGTGTAACGCGTGACCGACACTATGGACAGGCCGAATGGACGGGGAAAAAATTCACTGTTGTTGATACAGGTGGATATGTAGTAGGTTCTGAAGATACTTTTGAAGAAGCAATTCGCGAACAAGTAGAAATTGCTATTGATGAAGCTTCAGTATTACTATTTGTAGTAGATGTAAACACAGGTTTAACAGATTTGGATCGTGATTTTGCCCAACTACTGAGAAGAAGCCAAAAGCCAATCTATTTGGTGGCTAATAAGGCAGATTCATCAGAAAAGGTGATGCATGCTGTAGAGTTCTATGAACTAGGTATGGGTGATCCAATGGCCATTGCTTCTGCTTCTGGTTTTGGTACAGGTGATCTTCTTGATGAAGTAGTATCTAATTTCCCTGAAGAAGAAGAAGAGGAAGAAGAAGAAATTCCAAGAATCTCTGTGATCGGTAGACCAAACGTAGGTAAATCATCATTAACTAACCTTCTTTTAAATAAAGAAAGAAGTATCGTTACTGATATTGCTGGTACTACAAGAGATGCAGTAGATGCAAGATATAAAGCTTTCGGTAAAGAATTTATCCTTACTGATACAGCCGGACTAAGAAGAAAAACAAAGGCAAAAGATAACGTAGAATTCTATTCAGATTTACGTACGATCAAAGCTATTGAAAGATCAGATGTCTGTGTTGTTGTTCTTGATGCAACAAGAGGTATTGAGTCTCAAGACTTGAGTATCATTAACCTTGCTATTAAGAACAAGAAAGGCGTTGTCATCATGGTGAATAAATGGGATTTGATTGAGAAAGAAACTAACACTGCTAGAGATTTCGAAAAGAAAATTCAAGAGCGTTTAGGTGGTGCTTCTTATATTCCAATTATCACTACTTCAGTATTGGAAAAACAACGTATCTCAAAAATCATTGACAAGGCGATCGAAGTATTCGAAAACCGTAAGATGAAAGTAATGACTTCAGCATTAAATGAAATCATTGGTAGAGAGATTGACCGTCGTCCGCCTCCAGCACACCGTGGTCACCATATCAAAGTGAAATATATTACGCAGTTGCCTATTCATACTCCGGTATTTGCGTTCTTCTCAAATTACCCAAGACATGTAAAAGGACCTTATAAGTCTTTCTTGGAAAATAAAATTAGAGAGCATTTTGGTTTTGAAGGTGTACCAATGGGTATTGTATTCAAAGAAAAATAAAAAGTTAACTAGTTCAGTTAAACTGTTTATATTAAAGCTGTTGGGGTTTATTATGATAAGTCTCAACAGCTTTTTTGTCTTCTGTAAACTTGATGAGATAAATGACGTTAAAAAAATTAGAACTCATTTCATTCCATCTGTCGTCATTCATGAAAAAAAGATTCATATATATATTATTTGTTGGGTTATTATTTTCTTGCTCAACAGTCACAGAAGAGATAATTCCTACTACACCTAAGAAGCCGACAACATCAAAAACTTATGCAGTAAAAGTGAGTCAGGAAGTGTCTGATTCGATTAGCACTTTGGGAAATATATCGTTATTGATTAATGGGGAAAAACCAACTGATAACTTTTTTAATAAGCACAATTTAAGTGTATATCTAGTAAGATTTAGTACTCAAGAAAAGTTTGATCTTAAGATGAATACAATTAATAACTTTGGTGAAGGTGTATATAAATTGGTAATATCAATAGCAAAAAAGCATGCTCCAGTGAAGTCTAAAGTTAGATTACCAGATTTCAATCATAAAAAACATTCCTTAGACTCTAGTTCAATAATTACTTTATCACCAACGCATATTACGAAAATTAATATCATAGTGAATTAATTTCTTATAACTTTGGGGAGTGTTAAAGCAGTTCGAAAAAGATAAGATGATTAAAACAAAAATGATAATAGCAGCTTTATGTTGTTTTGCACTTTTCTCATGTGGAGAAGGGAGTTCAGATAATACAAGTACTGAGGCTGTTGTTAAAGATAATCCTATACCGGTATTTAATGCAGATTCTGCATATAGCTATGTTCAAAAACAAGTAGACTTTGGTCCAAGAGTACCCAATACTATGGCTCATGATATGTGTGGAGCATACATAGCTAACGAGTTGGAGCGATTTGGTGCTATTGTGACAGAACAACCTTTAATGGTTACCGCTTATAATGGAACAACATTAAACGGGAAAAATATTATTGGTAGTATTAATCCAGATGCAAAAACAAGAATCATCTTAGCTGCACATTGGGACACAAGACATGTTTCTGATCAAGATGAGGACGCTTCAGTTCATAACCAACCCGTAATGGGAGCCAATGATGGTGGAAGTGGGGTAGGTGTTTTGCTAGAAGTAGCGAGAGCAATCAATTCTTTTTCAACTAAACCAAATATTGGTGTTGATATAATCTTCTTCGATGTAGAAGATTATGGTAGACCCGCATTTGAGGAAGATCAGTCTGGGGATTCTGGATATTGTTTGGGATCAAAATATTGGGCAGCCAATCCACATGAAGAAGGTTACCAAGCTTACTATGGTATTTTATTGGATATGGTTGGAGCAAAGAACCCTACTTTCTTAAGAGAGGGTGTATCAATGTATTTTGCACCAAGAATAGTAAAGAAAGTTTGGAAAACTGCTGAAAGAAAAGGTTTTGGAAGTATGTTTTTAAAGCAAAATGGTCCTCAGTTAACAGACGATCATTTATATGTAAATGAAATTGCCAAGATCCCTATGATCGATATTATTGATCTTGATCCGACAGGACAGCATACATTCTTTGAGCACTGGCACACCCAAGATGATACAATGGAAAACATTGATAAAAAATCATTGGAAGCAGTTGGTGTTACATTATTACAAGTGTTATACAACGAGTAAAATATAAATTTACAGTATTAAAAGGCTAGTTTAATGTATAAGTAAATTGGCCTTTTTTTATGTTGATTATCTAGTAACAGTACTATATGTACATAAAATGATGCTATATGTACATTTGTTGATTGAAATATGCTTCAGAGTGGATTATTTGTGAAAGTTTGTTCAATTTAATTTTAAATGAAACGCCTCATACTAATCAAACCTATGAAAGACTGCTTAATTAGTGTGTAGCAAATAGAATTAAATTATTACTTAACCTCTCATTTTCCATTTATGGATATTGAGAAACAGCATTGTGCTGAACTTTTTTAAAATTATGACTTACTCAACTTTAAATTCCATCGCAAAACAAAAAGTAATCAACTCCATTTTATCAGACGATAAAAAACGAAAGAAGTGGAACAAAGCCACAGAATGGCTCAAGTCACAAATGATCGAGTGGGAAATGCAAAAATTATAATTAATAGATAGAAGCTGATTTACGGATAATGTGAATCAGCTTTTTTATTAACAATTGATAGATAACAAATTTAGTTTTAGAAATAAAGCCAATGTAAATTTCGTTGAATGCTAAACTAAAAACGTATTTACTACCTACTGTCATGAAAAAAGTTTTAATCTTTTTCCTGGTTTTATTAATCAATCAAATCTCTACAGCCCAAGACAAAAATGATAAGTTAGGATCTTGGTATGTATATAATGGATTTTATAAGCTTAGTCCTAAATGGGAATTATTCTTTGAAGGACAATTACGTACTTATGAATTCATATCTGAACCTCAGAGCTTTTTTGTTAGACCTTTTCTGAGTTATTATGTAAAAGATGATCTTCAGTTTGGTATTAGCCAAGAATATCATTCAAATTGGTCTGAAGAAGCTCCTGATCACCCATCAATTAATACCTCAGAATATAGAACAACCTTACAGGCTATAACCACTCAACATTGGGGCAGGGTTCACCTTCAGCATAGATATAGGTATGAGTTGAGGTTAATTGAAAACGATTTTAAGACAAGAGCAAGATATAGACTCCAAGTTGGAATTCCACTGACGGACCGTACTATGAAAAAGGGAGTTGTGTTTACAACTTTTGGTAATGAGATTCTGATGGATGTAACACCTAATGTAAATTTTAATCAGAATAGATCATATTGTATGTTGGGTTATCAGTTAACACCTACACTAAACCTTCAGTCAGGTTATATGTACCTATCCAAAAATGGACATAATAATGAACACAGGTTTCAGTTATTTATTACTCAGAAATTAAAGTTCTACAATTAAAAAAAGCCAATCTGCATAAAGTAGATTGGCTTTTTTCTTTTGAATGTAATATTCAAGAATTTATTCTTTAATATCCAATTGAATACTTAAGTCTTTTAATTGTTGAGCATCAGCAGCTGATGGAGACTCGATCATTACATCTCTACCTGAAGTGTTTTTCGGGAATGCGATGAAGTCACGGATAGAATCCACACCACCAAATAACGAACAAAGACGGTCGAAACCTAAAGCGATACCACCGTGAGGAGGAGCACCATATTCGAACGCGTTCATTAAGAAACCAAATTGCTCTTGTGCTTCTTCTGGAGTAAATCCAAGTGCATCGAACATATTGGCTTGATCACCTTTGTCATGGATACGGATTGAACCACCACCAACTTCAACACCGTTGATGACCATATCGTAAGCATTTGCTCGCGCATTGTAACGATCAGTTTTCAAGATTTCAGCATCTTCTGGAAGTACTGATGTGAATGGGTGGTGCATTGCGTGGTAATGACCAGTTTCTTCGTCTTTTTCGAACATTGGGAAGTTCACAACCCAAAGTGGAGAGAATTCTTGACGGTTTCTTAAACCTAAACGCTCACCCATTTCTAAACGAAGCTCACACATTTGCTTACGAGTAGTGTCCAACTCACCAGATAATACTAATAACAAGTCACCTGCTTCAGCACCTGCTTTTTCAGCCCATGCTTTCAAGTCGTCTTGTGAGTAGAATTTATCTACAGAAGATTTGAATGAACCATCTTCGTTACACTTCACATAAACTAAACCTTTTGCTCCGATTTGAGGACGTTGTACCCATTTCGTTAACTCATCTACTTGCTTACGAGTGTATGATGCACAACCTTTCGCACAGATACCTAAAACGATCTCAGCAGAATCAAATACTTTGAATCCTTTGTTTTGAGCAACATCGTTTAAGTCAACGAATTTCATATCAAAACGAGTATCAGGCTTATCCGAACCGTAGTCACGCATAGCATCAGCATATTCCATTCTTGGGAATTCAGGAAGTTCGATGTTTTTCACCATTTTGAATAGGTGACGCATCATTCCTTCGAAGTTGTTGATGATATCCTCACGATCTACAAATGCCATTTCGCAGTCAATTTGAGTAAACTCAGGTTGACGGTCAGCACGTAAATCTTCATCACGGAAACATTTTACAATTTGGAAGTAGCGATCCATACCGCCTACCATCAATAATTGCTTAAATGTTTGAGGTGATTGAGGTAAAGCATAAAATTCACCTGGGTTCATTCTTGATGGTACCAAGAAGTCACGAGCACCTTCAGGAGTAGACTTAATTAAAACAGGAGTTTCTACTTCAATAAAATCTTGATCTGATAAATATCTTCTAACTTCTTGTGCAATCTTGTGACGTAAAATTAATTTTTCACGAACAGGATTACGACGAATATCTAAGTAACGATACTTCATACGAAGCTCATCACCACCATCTGTTTCGTCTTCAATTTTGAATGGAGGAGTTTGAGCCTCATTCAAAATTACTAAATCGCTTAAACGCAACTCAATATTACCAGTAGGGATATTAGGGTTTTTAGCCGCTCTTTCGATTACTTCACCTGTAGCTTGTAATACAAACTCACGACCCACTTTACGAGCAGTTTCTAATAGTGCAGCAGCTGCATTACCATCATCTTCGATTAACAACTGAGTGATACCGTAACGGTCACGAATGTCAATCCAGATTAAACCACCTTTATCACGAATAGCTTGTGCCCATCCGCTCAATGTCACCTTTTGCCCAATATGGCTTTCACGGAGTTCTCCGCAGTTATGCGTTCTAAGCATTTTATATTATTTTTTGTTTCTGTCTTGTCGAAATTATCGAACGCAAAAATAAGGAGTTGGAACCGCACTTCGAAACGATTTAATCAACCTTTTTTGACATCCCACACCTTTTTCTCATTTTTTTTGAAAAAAACGCATAAATATCCCTAAAAACGATAAGAATTTCTATTCGTCCTCTACTGTATATGTATTGATTAAGTAATCTAGAGTGATATCAATTTTATCTGTGGGTACTACTCTTGTGATTAATCCTAGATCTTCAGCTTGCTTGGCAGAGAATAATTCAGAAGAATTGATATTCAATTTATTAGTGAAAGCAGTATTTTCTGTGGCATAAGAAAGGTCGTAGGCTTTCAAGAATGAAGAACTAATAAAATTAGCTGTTCCTTCTATTACTGCAACAGTCATTGCTCTCATATTTTGAATCATCTGCGTCAGCTTAATAAAGTAATCACTTTTTAGAATCTTGTTTGCACTGAAGCTTTTGTCATCGATGGGAAATTTTGGAAGAAAATAATTTTCTTGAACCGTTCGTAAAATGACCATATCAATGCTAGTATCTGTATTAATTTTTTCTAGGGTATTAATAATATCTAAAGTGAATTTCTGTGATAATTCATTTAAACAAAAATTAGGGACATATATAGTCACAACATTGTTCTTGCGAATACTGTGTATTTTACTTTGGTAGTTCATAATATGGATTAGTAAAATAGTATGTAGATGAAAATCAAGGTGTTATTTATTTTAATATGAAGTTGGATAAATATTAATGTATAGTTTTCGCTTACTGATCGTTAATACATCGTCGTTATCAATAACAAAAGTAATTAGTAGTTTAAGGAAATAAAGTGACGATGGTTATTAAAATTTAATAACAAATATTTGTAAATAGATGAATCTAAATTCACTTATAGTTTGTGATGTTATAATACTGTACACAGAGAATGGAATGAATTGAACCAATTAGAAATCGAATTCGTCTTCGTCTTCTTCCTCAATAAAATCAATATCTAATAATTGTTCGATATGTGTGATTTCTACTTCCTCGCCTAGGTAGAACTCAGCAAAACCACTATAAATTTCTTGGGGTGTCATGCCACCTTCTCTTAAGGCTTTGATTGAATCAGCTCCATCAGATTTAGAAAGTTTTTCTCCTTTTTCATCAACTAATAGTGGATGGTGAAGAAATTCTACTTCTTCAAAGTTTTCTAGTTCGAGCTTATTTCCGAGAAAGATTTGAGCAGCTGAAGACTCAACAAGGTCTTCTCCTCTAACAATAAAATCAATTCCATCATCTTCATCGTCAATAAGTGATGCCAATTGATACGAGAAAAGGCCATCTTTTCGTCTGATGATAAAGTCTTTCATAACAGCATCAACATCGATAGCAAGATCGCCAATAAATAAATCTTCTAATAAAATAGGGGTAGGCGTAGTTTTAATCCTTACGGCATTGTCACTACTGAAAGGGAGGTTTAAATCTCTACATTTACCAGTATATAAACCAGAGGGAGATTGCTCAAAAACTTCTTTTCTAGAACAATTGCAGGCAAATAAATCGCCTTGTTCTTTAAGTTTGTCAAAAGCTTGTTGATAGCGGTGATAGCGTAATTCTTGTGACCAATTTTTTTTGAAGTCATCTACACTAAAAGGGCCTTGATCATAATCTAGCCCTAACCAATCAATGGTTTGAAAAATATCTTCAATGTATTCGTCTCTAGCTCGAGTACTGTCAATATCATCAATGCGTAAAAGTATTTGACCATCTTCAGATTGTCTTGCCAAAATCCAAGTTAAAAGGAATGAATAGGCATTGCCAATATGTAAATAACCGGAAGGTGTTGGTGCAAATCTCGTACGCATTGATATAATAATTTCATTGAAAATATCTACAAAGGTACATAGTAGATTCGAATTAGTTGATACGGGTACGGGTTAATTTAATTCAATAAAAACAAGAGATTAAATTAATTTGATTTAGCCATCAAACGGTATGAACCCATGAAAACTAACGAAAGAACGAAGACACAAGCAAGTAATTCCATAAGACTATAGTTTAGAGGTTGAATTTAGTATTGTATGTCCTAAGACATTTATTATTACGAGTAAGACAAGATTTTGTATGATATAATTATCGTGAATTAATGTTTATTAGGTAAAGAGCTCTCTATCTGTTAGTAAAGGTAAAAAAAATACACCACCATAATTTTATCGGAGTTCATTTTTCTTGATATAGTCCAATAAAATCACAGCAGTGTATTATGTTAGGTGCTAGAGTTGACTAACTTTCTAATTGATCAACGGCATAAGCATAAGCTCCTAGAGAAATCGCTTCACTAGTTCCTAATGAAGAAATACCTACACCAATTTTAGGGTTGGCATCATACTTTACAGTTTTATCACTGAAAGGTACTTTAATCTCTAACTGGTTATTTGTCACGAACTTCTCTGTCTCAGTTTCGCTAGTTAGGTCGAATACTTCCATTACTAAACGATCAGTTCCAGAGTTGTATTTAGATTTCATCTCAGCTAAAGTTGCTGGCATAAATAATTCGTGAGCACCAGATAATCCTCCACCAATGACTACAATTGCATCGATAGTTGTGGCTAAAGTACAAAGAACATCACCTAAGTTTTCTCCTAATGTGTCGAAAGACTTTTGTGCACTCTTATTATCACCTTCTTGGATACCTTTTGCGATTTCAAAGATATCTTTTGGTGTTAGTTCTGCATTATCTACACCTGAGAATTCTTTGTAAAATCTTTGGATAGCTCTAATACAAGAAGCTTCCTCAGCATTGATATGGTCTAATACCTTCGAAGGCATCAACCAGATTTCACCACCCATACTGTTATCGCCAATGTGAAGTTTGTTGTCAGAAACAACACCTCCACCAAGACCAGTACCTAGTGTGATACCAATAATATTTTTGTATTGCTTGTCGCTACCATTTGCTTTAAGCTTAGCATTGATTTCTGGTAAAATACCACCAATTGCTTCACCGTAAGCAAACAAGTCACCATCATTGTTAATAAATGCAGGAATACCAAATTGTTCTTCTAACATTGGTCCAAGTGCCACGCCACCTCTGTATCCAGGAAGATTTTGAAGGTCGCCAATGATACCGTTCGGGTAATCTGCAGGACCAGGGAATGCAAAACTGATAGCTTCTGGTTTTTTATCGCCTAATTGTTGGATGACATGATTAAAGCCATCAAGGATGTTTTGTAAACTTTTCTCTAGATTGTCACCGTTAGAAGGTAGTCTATGCGGATCAACGATCATTTTTCCGCCTTGCATTGCTGAAAATACGAAGTTAGTGCCACCTGCATCAAGTGTTAGGACAATTTGTTTTTTCTCTTGTATTGACATCGTTGTTATTGTATAGTTTTATTTCTGTTCAGTAGTAATCAATTTCACCTCAAATGGAGACATTTTCACATACAAATTTCGGTGATTCATCACTTTGATATCTGTATTTCTTGATAATATGACCGAATGCTGATCAAATACTTGATGAGCGTTCATTTCAAAGCAGTAAAAATCAAGTTCAGATATATCATCTTGGAATTCAACCGATATAGCTTTACTTGTTTCCGCTAAATTGACCATCAAAGTTACATATTCATTATTTAATGTAATAGCACCTACTGCATAAAAGTTATGATGATTTTTATTATCCATTTTGATAATTCGACTGCCTTTAGGAATATATTTTGACATCCATGACCATGTATAATACCAAGGTCGATTATTTAATTCGGTCGAATCTTGATAGAGAGTATCTCCAAGAGAATTAAACATACCCCATCTTATCAGCTGTGATTTGTTCCCATCACTCGCTTCTGTAAACATAGCATCATCTAAATTCCAAGCTACAATAGCATCTGCTCCGTCATTTAATAATTGAATACTTCCTACGGTGGTATTGATCGCATACTTAGTTGTATATACCGCAGATTGTGAGTTTCTGCTTGTTCTTCCATCATGAATCACAGAATCGCTTTGTTGTAACGCATATTCTGTGATAAATAGTGGATGTGCTAATTGCTGAATAGATTCAGATGAAATATTCAAAGCAGAATCAACACGGTCATTGAGTATGGACTGTTCTGTTAGTATGGCATGTATATCATAAGCACCAATTTTTTCCTGAAGCTCCTTTTGTGCTTTACCTAGCCATTCTTTTCCTTCAGTATCTTTATTTGGCATACTCCATTGTGGATCAGAACTTGGACCCATAATTTTTACATATTGATTTAATTCTTTCTTGTTTAATTGTTGATGAAGCATTTCTACTATTTCTTTCCAATGTTCCCAATCTCCTTGAGTCTTGGCTTTGAATGTATTCGGAGCATCAACAATTGTATAATACTTAATGCAAGTATATTTTTTTTTCTTAATGAGGTGATGTAAAAATTGACCAATCATTTCTAACCATTGATCATAATTGTTTTGGTTGAATTGCCATGATGGGTTCCATTCTCCTAAAATGACGGTAATATTCTCTCTCTGACAATAGTCTAAAACTCTATATAATGCATGCATCTCATGTCTGTCAAAACTGAGTACGGGTATACCATTGTTGTCTAACCTCCTAAAGTAACGATCTTGAGAGTTATCAAGAATTCTAATAATTGATGGCTGCATGTAGTCTAATTTCTGAAATAAGAACTGCCATCGTTTTGGGTCTTTCATTAAGTATCCCCAAGGATCTCTAGGAGCATCTGCGTGTATATAAGTAGACCATTGAACTCCAAAGCCTTCGAAATGATCATTTACTATATTTTTTTGGTCGAACTGTACACTATAGTCTATTTTTTCTTCTTTGCAGGAGAATAAGAAAAGGTGAATCACAAGAAGAATGAGTAGGGTAGAGTGTTTTTTGGTCATAGAATGCTATTACAATTTTTCATTTGTAACAAAATCTACATAAATGATGATGAAAAACTGCTGAAATATTCGAATAATGTAATGATCTATAAAAAAAAGTCACATCAATTCCATTTAAATAATTAAAGTCATTTCAAAATTGAAAAAGAATGTACAAATTCCGCCGCGATTGAAATAAATCAACAATTAAACGAACACTTTCAAAAATATATACTTATCATGACAACAGTTACATTAGGTATCGACGTTGGGGGAACTAATACTAAGATCGGTTTTGTAGACCGTCACGGTAGATGTTTGGCTAGTACTCACATTCCTACAGGTGCAGACAAACCATTCGATAACTTCTTAAAAGACGTTTTTTCTACAGTAGAAGAACTGAAAAAAGAAGCTGGTGAAATCGAAATGGTAGCAGTAGGTATTGGAGCTCCAAACGCAAACTATTATACAGGTAAAATTGAAAAAGCCGTAAACCTTAAAGGTTGGGGTGAGGAAGTAGCTATCGCTGATTTAATGCAAGAGCACTTCAAAGTTCCTGTAGCTATTACAAATGATGCAAACGCTGCTGCTTTAGGTGAAATGAAGTTTGGTGTTGCTCAAGGAATGAAAAACTTCTTAGTTGTTACTTTAGGTACTGGTTTAGGAAGTGGTATCATCGTAAATGGTGACTTACTTTACGGTCATGATGGTTTTGCTGGTGAGTTAGGACACATCAACGTAGTTGAAGACGGTCGTATCTGTGGCTGTGGTAGAAGAGGTTGTTTAGAAACATATGTTTCAGCAACGGGTATCAAACGTACTATGTTTGAACTATTAGCAGATAACAACGGTAGTAGCTTACTTTCTAATAAAACATTTGAAGACTTAGAAGCAAAAGATATTTTTGATGCTGCTGAGCAAGGTGACGAATTAGCAAAAGAAGCATTTGCTGTTACAGGTGAAATTTTAGGTAAAGCATTAGCGGATACTATCGCAATCTTTAGTCCTGAAGCAATTGTATTGTTTGGTGGTTTAGCAAGTGCAGGTGATTACATCACTTCTCCAACTCGCGAAGCAATGGAAGCGAATTGCTTATCAATCTTTAAAGGAAAAACTCGCTTAGTTGTATCGAACTTAGAAGGTGATAACACTGCCATCTTAGGTTCTTCAGCTTTAGCTTGGCAAGAATATGAAAAGCAACAAGCTTAATTATTCGATATAATATATAAAAAAGTCCCCTCTTAATGCATTACTGCTACAAGAGGGGATTTTTTGTTTTTGTGATTTTGGTTTTCAGTTAATAGAAATAGGTTTCTCAAGCCTATTATATGAGTAGGGTTCCAAAAAAATGAAGATATACAGTAGCCCTACTCAATATTTTCATTATCTACTAGCTTTGTACTCAATAGGAGTTTGAGCATCAGAAACAGATAAATTATTTACAGTAAATGAGTTGGCAGGCTCTTTACCTTCTTCAGGGAAGTAAGTTTCATGAACATGTACTAATGTGATGTTATGCTCAATACTAACACCTGTTGGATAGCCTTCTACCTTGATATTTTCAAGCTTCACTTTCGTACCTTCTCTTAATTTTAAACCTTGTGATTGGTTACCAGAATGTGCGATTAATGTAACGTTTCTTAGTGTTGGGAATGAGAATGGTTCCATCGCATTGTTATTTTGATTGTTGTCACCTTCTAATCCTCTATCCCCTTGAGTAGTGTTTTTACCATAAAGGTTTTCAGCTGTTCCTACCCAACCTTCTGTCCAGTCGAAAGAATCATCACCATTATCGGTTGATACTAAGTTTTCTGCGTTAACAGTACCACCAAACCATTCGAATCCATCATCAGCACCTTTATGTGCTTGTAGATTACGTAATACAGTACCGTTGCCTACACCATTGAATGTGAACCCATTGTGCTCTTTATCTGCTGTAATTTGGTTACCACCAAACTCTAAACGAACAAACTCAAGGATACCTGAATTATCTGATGGATTGTTACCACCGTACCAAATACCAGGGCCAGAAACTTCGGGTACTGCTCTACCTGTATCATCGCCGTTGTTAATAGGAGCATGACCATTGATAATAATACCACCCCATGATCCAGGCTTACCTTTTGTTGGAGCATCTTCTGTAGTGAAGACAATCATGTTTTCAGCTGTACCTTTTGCAATAATTTTTGCATCCTGCTCAATCATCAAATAAGAAACACCATCTTCATCAGGGTCTACGATATGTACACCTTCTTCGATAGTTAGTGTCGCATTAGCTTTTACATGTACACCACCTTTCAAAAACCAGGTAGAATGTGCTGCTAGCGTTAGGTTTTGATCAATTACTTGTGGAAGTGTATCCGCATTGCTAACATCTGTCTGTGTTCCTTCATAATCAGCATCAACAGCCCATTCTGGCATATCCCATCCGCTGGCTTCACCATTGGCATTAATAGGATTGTTTTCAGTTAAGAATTGAGCTAAAGCTTCTCCGTCTAATTCAGGGTTTGGAGTGTTGTTGTTTTCACTTTTTTCGCATGAAGAAAATACCGTTAGTGCAGAAACACCTGCAACAGCTAGAGTTTTAAAGTAATTTTTCATTCTAATAGAATTTAAGACTTGATTGATTTTTAAGGTTTACTAAAATGTATAGGATAGTCCGATACCGATTTCCATACCTCTTTTATATGAGGAAATTGGTTTTGTGATTCCTCCATCAAATTCTTGATATCTTTCGATAGAAGGATTCAGTAAGTTTTTAGCGGAAATATTCAGACTAAGATTCTTTTTTATTTTATTTCTGATGATCAGATCTAATGTGCCAAATGATTTTTCATAGATATCACCCGCACCGTAAGAACCTGATGCATAAAGACGGTCTCCAAAAGTGGTATAGTTAAGCATAAACGATGAGTTGATATCTCCATTTAACCACTCTTGATTGTAACCAATATTGGTATTTAGAATATATGGTGAAGCACCTTGTAATGCTCTTTCTCTGTTAGTTACTACAGTACTCACATCGTCTCCAATTTTCATTCTAGAGTACATCAAGGTACCGTTTATACCGAAAGTTGTATTCTGTAAGACTGTACTTCCGGTATTGAATACATTATCGAGTTTCTTTTGGAATTCTAATTCTATACCTGCGACTACGGCTTCTCCGACATTTTCATAAGTATAAAGGTTACCTGCGGCAGCTTTGGTTACTCTCTCAATAGGGTTATCAAGTAGTTTTCCGAATGCTCCGATGGCGAATATTTCTCCAGAATTAGGGAAGATTTCATACTTAAGATCTAGGTTATAGTTTTCCGCATTTCTAAGGTTGGGATTACCAATAATGGACTCTCCACCAGCAACACTTTGGTATTCAAAAGGAATAATTTCTCTCATACCAGGTCTAGTGATTGTTTTACTAGCCGCAAAACGCATATTGGATTGCTCATTGATGGTATACTTGAAGTTGGCAGAAGGTAAGAACTCAGTGGAGTTGTATACATTTTCTCTAAAAGGAGCATCAAGAGCATCTTCTCTAAGTCTGTATTTTACATATTGGCGTCCTACTTCAGTTCTGATACCTACATTCATTTTCAAACGGTTAGGAATGATATCGTAATCGTATCCTGTATAGAATGAATGTACTTCCATTTCAGCTTTAAAATATGTATCAGCAACTCTGTACGGCCTATGTTCTAATGTGCCATCTTGTAACCACTTATTAATCTGGTCATTTGGATTTTCTGAATCAATACCATTTGCTCCTGATCCGTAAAGTCCAGTTTGATACCAATTAAACTCTCTTGTTTTTACTTTCCCTTGATAGCCTAATCGAAGATTGCTTCTATATTTATCAGAATCGCGATCAAACGCACCTAATCCATATTTCACTTCTCCTTTTGCTGCATATTCTACTTCTCCCATATCGCCCCAATAGCGATGATTATCAACAGGGTTTAATGTGAATAAGTTGACATTTTCTCCTTTACCTGTGAATAATAATTGTTTCCTATCTGGCTCCTGACTGCTTGTTTCAGATCTAGATACACCCCAATTGAAGTTTAATCGATTATTTTCTAGAAAGGAATGGTCTCCAGTAAATTGGGCTACCCAAATTGTATTTTGGATATAAGTATTTCTTCGAACTAAAAGGTTGTTCTGATCAAAATCTCTATGATAGCCATAGTTCTCATCAACAGTATTAAATGATTCATTGACTAAGATATTATTGATGTTGAACTTATGACGGTTATTGATTTTAAAAGTAAGGTTTGCTAATGCAGAAGTATTTGTAGAATAGATCCATTGATCTCTTTCATAATCTACAGTAGGGCTAGCTTGTGCATTATAAGCAGCTAGTTTTCCACTTCTATGTTCATACTTGTTATTATGAGCAAGTGATGCAACAAAACCAATTCCACCTTCGCTACCGATATTCCAGAATTTACCTCCAGAAGTATTGAAGTTGATAGCTACGGGGGCTTTTACAGTAGATGGACTCCATGAAGTTTCGTAAGTACCTACTTCATTTCCGATAGTTGGAGGTACTCCTCCTGGAGGCATTGGTCTCGCATTTCCATTAAACCCTAACCCTTCAAATTGGCCATCAGCATGTGTTTTAAAGTCTTGGAAAGTAGCTTGACTGTTATATGTACCCGATACTCCAAAAGTGAAAAATGGCTCATCAGGGTAATCCTTTAGAATAATATCTACATTGGCCCCTGAAAAATCACCATATAACTCAGGAGAAGCAGTTTTAGAAACGCTTATATTCTTAACCAAATCTGAAGGGAAGATGGATAGGGGAATCATTTTAAGATCAGGATTGGTAGAAGGGATGGGTAGGCCATTCATAGTGGCATTATTGTATCTATCACCAAGGCCTCTAACGAATAATCCTTTTCCACTTACTTTTGAAACACCAGATATTTGAGTCATTGCTCCTTCAACATCTGAGATTCCTTTCACTGACATTTCTTCAGCACCGATAGATTGAATCATTACATCAGAATTCTTTCTCTCTACCATTAATGCTTCAGAGCTTTCTTTATTAGCTTTTCCAACAATTTCTACTGCATCTAATTCTTGTGCATCAATACCCAAAGAGAATTGAATTGTAGAGGTCTGTCCTTCCTTCACCAATACAGTTTGAGCGGTAGCTTTGTATCCGATAAAAGTGGCTAGAATTTCATGTTCACCTTGGTTAGCAGGAAATGAAAATTTACCAAAGATATCAGTAGATGCACCTGTGGTGGTGCCATTAATGATTACACTCGCACCAATTATTTCTTCTCCTGTTTCAGCATCATAGACGGTACCCGAGATCGTACCTTTTTGTGCCCAAGATGTTAGTCCAATTGAAGTAAGTAAAATTAAGAAAATTAGGTTCTTCATTTTTTCGATTGATATTTTTTACGTCTGCAAAAGTAGGCGAGGTATATCTCATCGAATTCTACAAAAAGTAAAGAAAATATTAAATGAAAAAATTGTGTATGATGTTAATGTTAAGGTGTTAAAAACTTGATATTGTGTATGTTGTTAATTTATAAAATACCTGTTAATAAAAAAGTCACTTGATTTAATTCATCAAGTGACTTTTATTTTTAAGATACATAAGGTGTCTTATTTTACATTCTCGAAGACAACAATTTGATGACTTAATGGTTGAGAAACGTTACCAACTTCATCTTTAAATCTTACATAAACGGTTCTTCTACCTCTACCTCCTAGGTTCCAACGAACTTCAGGAGAATAGTCGATCCATGTTGCTCCGTTAAAGTTAGAACTATTTGATAGCTGCATTTGAACGGTACCTTCAGATACGTGGGTTCTTACAGTCACTTCTTCACTTTCTGTTCCTGTAGCTCCATTATTAAACTCTAAGGTGTAAAGAATAGGATGATCTGTATCTAAAGTAATAGAAGCAAAGATTGGTTTTGATTGTTCGCCTGCTCTGTTTCTTACTTTTACATATACCTTGGCAACACCATCTTGATTTCTAAGTTTCCACTTCTTAGATCTTCTGAAAGGTTCCCATGTAGATGGAGCAGCAAATGAATAATCATTAGAGATAATCATTTCAGTGGCATTGTCTGCATTAATTTTTAAATCTACGTTCAATAGATTTGTTAATGGATCTCCATTATTGATTGTAATATCTGTTGCCACAGGCTGTGTTCTATCTAATACAATGTGAGATACTGCTTGGAAAGATTCGTTTCCTGCATAATCATAATATTTTACATAGATATTTTTTTCACCATCTTCTTCAGGTAAAGTCCATTTTACTCTAGAACGGTAGTGCGTCCAATACCCATCAGAGAAATCAGGATTATTTGAAATAACCATAAAATCAGCTCCCTTACAGATAGGGTTGAGTAAAACCTCTCTTCTTGGATTCCTTGTATATGGATTATTGTTGTCAATAATTAATTGAGGTTGTTCTGGTGGATCTCGGTCCCAAATAATATTCTTCTTGATGATACGGGTAACATTATCGTGATCATCCTTGAATTGAACATAAATGGTCTTTTTACCTTCTTCTCCTTTTAATGGATAGTTGTATTTTTCCTTATAGGCAATCCAGTCTACACCTTCCCAAGTAGGATTATCGGCAACTCTCATATAATAAGCTGAATCAGCAATCATTTGCATATCTAAAGCGACATCTCTTATATATGTGTAGCTTTTAGGCACAGCGATATTTTCTGGTATTTCAGGTACATGAATGTTTACAGCTAAATTTTGAGGGGCTGTTGCATCAAAATAAAGACGCTTACTTAATGGTTCTGAAATATTTCCTGCAAAATCTTTAAACCTAATGTATAAATTTCTATATCCTCTCGGTCCACCTTTTACACTCATACCATAATAGAAAGGTGTTTCGATATATGGTTTCCATGAAGCAGTATAAAAAGAAGAATCTTCAGTTATTTGCATGGCTACAGCGTCTTGAGCTTTCACCTTTACAATGTAGTCTTTTGTATAGTAGATTCTCGATTCTGTTGGTAATACTGTTAACTCCATCGATGGATTTAATGGAGGAGTAATGTCCCAAATAATTTCATCACTTACTACTCTACTTTCAGTTTCGGTTTCTGTCTTGAATTGAGCATAGATCGTTTTGTTTCCATCCGGCTTTTTGAGGTTGAAGTCAATGTGTTTTTGGAAATCTACCCATTCTACATCTTCAAAACGAGAAGAGGTACTAATACGCATTTTTGTTGCATTCAGGCAGTATACAAATAGACTTACCTTACCATCTTCCCTTGTATTGTATTCACTATTTTCATCGATAGTGATTTGTGGAGAAAGCGGTCTTATTTCTTTGAAAATTGTTTTTTCAAATACCTCTGAGACGTTTCTTGCTCTATCTCTAAATTGGACATAGATTTTTCTATCACCGCCTTTATTACCAATATATTGTGTGAATGGGGCAGTAGAGTATTCTCTCCAGTGAGTATTATCAAATTCTTCATCAACACCAACTCTCATCATTAAAGCACCTTTTGCTCTTACTCTAATTCGTACTTGATTATCAGTTGTTGTTTTGATATCTCCTTGGATATAAATCTCACCATCTACTGGAGGATCTTTGTCGTACTCAATTTCTGTTTTGATTGGTAATGATTGATTTTTGGCTTTATCTCTATATGAAACCCAAATTTCTCTTTTACCTGTTTCTCCTCCTTCTAGTTCCCACATTTTTACAGGTGAAAAAGGTTCCCATTCTCCTGCAGAATCAAAATCTTTATCATTGGCAATACGCATCTCAACGGCATCTGTGGCTCTTAGTTGTAGAGCTACTTTAGTTGATTTTGTATATTCATCACCATTATTGACAGTAATTCTTGGGTTAATTGGAGGTTTAGTATCTACATATATTTGTGTATGTATTGTACCGGATTCATTACCTGCCTTATCTCTGAAGCGAACATAAACACCACGATAGCCCTCAAAAATATCATCTTCCATTTCCCACTCATCAATGAAGTCCATGTAGCGTCTCCATTTGTGTCCATAGAAGTTCATACTGTTACTAAGCTTCATGTATTCTGCTCCTTTTGCTCCTAATTCTAGACTCACAAGTCGGTTATGTTGGTTAACGTACTTGATGTTTTTCTCTTCATCAACAACCGCAAAGTCGGGTACAATATCTATATACTGAGGGGTTGGAGCTTTTGTGTCAAGTTTGATATGGTCGGTATAAACTTTTGTTTCATTTCCTGCATTATCCTTGAACTTGACATATATTTTTTTGATTCCGTCTCCAGAAAGCAACATCCAAGAATGTACATGTTTTCTGTAGGGAATCCAGTCGTCGTTACTGAAAACACCTGTATTGCTTAAGTTCATCCAAGTAGCATTTTGACATTTAAGGTCAATTTCTACTCTTCTTTTTTTCGTATAGTTACCTCTAGAGAAGCTCACTCGCCCTCCAAATGGAGGTTTTGTATCTAATATGGTGTAAGCAACAAAAACATCAGTTACCTGTCCATTATGAAGTTGAAACTTTACGAAGACTTCTTTTTCACCGTCGTCTTTTAAAAGATTCCAGAAGTGAGTTCTTTGGTAATTTTTCCATTCACTATCATGAAAATCGAAGTGGTTACTGATTTTCATTTTATAGGCATCAGGAACATTAAGTATTAACTTCACTTCTCTCGTATTTACCAAATCACCGTTTTCAATAAACACCCCAAATTGGGCATTCGCTTGAAAAGCAAATAATAAAAATAAAGTGGAGAGTATATATCTTAATTTTTGTGTCATGATCTCTATTGAACATCTATTGTGATAATAGATACTATACAAATATTGGGCAAATAAAAAATAAGTGATGTATAAAGCCTTGAAAATGCTATACATCACTTATGAAAATGAGTTTATTATTCTCTATCAAAGGGATCTTATAATTTGAACCTTAAGAAACCACCAGCGATAGAAATTGTACTACTATCTTTATCTCTAGCAAAATACGAAAGGACATCATGTGTCGAAACTCCTGCTTCGTACCCTCCTTTACGAGAGTGATAGGTGATACCAAGAGGGAAGTTATACACTTCGTTATTACCTCCGTAGTTAAATCCAGTAGAAAAAGAAAAGGATTTGATAGGTCTGAAATCACCACCAATTGCATAGAATGGTCTTTCTAAACTACCAGGAGCATCATTAAGAGGAAGTATGACATCTACACCTACATGTATTAGACGGAAGAATTCGTAACTAGAACCAAATCTTACCACTGTTGGTAATTCTATAGTCTCTGTTCTTTCTTCTACTTCCCAATTTAGAGGGGAATTGGTTCCTGCGAATTGGAAAGCACTCTGATCACTAATTAGGATATTATAGTTGTCAAAACCTTGACCATTAATTCTTCCTAGTTCCCCGTCGTTGATATCATAAATTTCACCTTTCCAAGTCATCTCTCCAAAGTTAGAAATAGATGCCCCAACTCTTAAATTTCTTTTGATTACAAACGTCAATCCGAAGTCGATACCATAACCATGACCAGCAGGCTTTGGTAGTAAAATTTTCTCTGTCATTGATCGATTATCACTATCAACATTTCTAAATTGAGAGATAGAATCTAAGGAAGCGGCAGAAAGAATATCTTGCTGATTGATCAATGATGAAGAGAAGATTGGTTGGTTCCACTCTCCATTACTTCCTACTTCAAAGTCCATGATGAGTAATCCTTGAATATATCGAGCACCAATACCGGCATAGATAGAAAGGTCGTAAGTTTCTAATATTTGTGCTCCCCAAGCTACGTTGTATTCTCTGGTCCAAGTTGACTTTGTCTTCGTACCACTTAATACTTCACTATAGTTTTGAGCATTATCCAAATCCTCAAAAGTACCGCCTACTACTTGGTTTCTCTGATCTTCTGTTAATTCTCCAACACCGGTATGTCTAGGGTTGTCAATGTAGTCTCCATTTGCTAATTCCAATTTTGGGAAATAGCTACTAGTTGCTCCATAGAACATCAGCTCTGCGGCAAAGTCATTTGTTGTTACCCTAGTATGAATATTATCTCTGACACTGATGGCTAAGCCACCCCATTTTTTGGGAAGTTGCATACTAGCACCAAAAAGCATAACAGAAGCATCTACTGTAGTTGTTTTGTTTGAAAACTTTTGAACAGCTTCGTCTTTTTGGTCTAATGTAAACCTAGTGGATTTATAATTTGTAATTGCTCCCAAAAGTTCATCAGTATTGATGGCTTCTGAAGAGAAAATAACATTTGTTTCTAATAGTCCGAAAGTGAATTTTGGATCTCTGTAGTTCTTTTTAATCGCTAAGTTGGCAGGGTTGATTCCAATACTTTGGTAATCAGTGACGAAAGTAGTACCCACACCACCTCTACCAGTGACAGAATACACACTACCTTCCATTTGAGCAAAAATGGGTGAACGTAAGCTTATTAGTATAACAAAAGTAAAAAGTAGGTATAATTTTGAGAATTTCATATCAGCTTGAAGATAGTTTTGTGGTGCCTCTAAAATTTAAGTTTCAATGAAGACAGTTTATCAGATGTTAAGAAAAGTAAATATATAAAATACTCTACTGAAATTAATACCATTATTGGATTTATTTTAGGTATTGTGATAATCAGCTTAAAATTGAAGTTTTTTAAATAGTTATAATAAATTTCTTGAAGTCTTAAAAATGTAGTGTTTTTTGAGTAATATTCTATTAACTTTAATAAATGATGAAGTATCCTTTGCTACTGCTTCATTCCTCTCATTATTAAAATCACTAGAAAAATATGCGTTTGAAAAAAAGAATAGCTGTATTTGTGTCCTTAGGAATTATTCCTATTGTCCTATTTTCATTTTCGAGCAATAAGGTCAGTAATCACTATTTTGAGATTGCTAAAAACATGAAAATTTTTGCTCAATTATATCAAGAAGTGAATACATATTATGTAGATGATGTGAACCCTTCTGAGATGATGACAACTGGGATTGAAGCAATGTTAGCCACTCTTGATCCATATACAAATTATATCCCTGAAGATCGTATTGAAGATTACAGAACGATGACGACCGGTGAGTACGGTGGACTCGGTGTTGTAGTTGGTAATAGAGATGGTGATATCACTGTGATTTTACCAAATGAAGGATACCCAGCATATGAAGCAGGTCTACAAATTGGAGATATTATTCAAAAAGTAGGTGGCGAAGATATTGAAGGGAAAAATACAGACGAAATTAGTAAATACTTAAAAGGTCAGGCGGGATCAGAAGTAGTTTTAACTATTAAAAGATATGGTGTAGACCAACCGTTCGATGTTAAAGTAAAAAGAGAGAAAATTCAAATCAATAATGTTCCTTACTATGGTATGGTTACAGATAATATTGGTTTAATTCAACTGACTGATTTTACTCGAAATGCAAGTAAGGAAGTAGCAGACGCATTAGTAGAATTAAAAGATAGAGGAGCAAATAAAGTCATCATCGATTTGAGAGGAAATCCTGGTGGTTTATTGAACGAAGCTGTAAATATTGTCAACTTATTTGTTCCAAAGGGGTCGGATGTGGTTTACACAAAAGGTCGCATTGAAGACTGGAATAAAACTTATAAGGCATTAAATGCTCCATTAGATACTGATATTCCTATTGCAGTATTAATTAATGGTGGTTCTGCCTCTGCAGCCGAGATTGTATCAGGTTCTATCCAGGATTATGATAGAGGAGTTCTTCTTGGAAGTAAATCCTTTGGTAAAGGATTGGTACAGGCAACAAGACCTTTGGATTATAATTCAAGATTAAAAGTAACGGTAGCTAAATACTATATTCCAAGTGGAAGATGTATACAAGCGATCGATTATAGCCATAGAAATGAAGATGGTGAGGCAATCGTAGTTGCAGATTCACTAAGAGAGAAATTTAAAACGGCTAATGGACGTATCGTTTTAGATGGTGGTGGAGTAGCACCAGATGTTGATGTAAAGCCATTTAATTTCGCTCAAATTTCAGTGAGCTTAATATTAAAAGGTTTGATCTTCGATTATGCAACGAAATTCCATTATGAGAATGAGTCGATTGCACCGGCAAGAGAATTTGAGTTGTCAGATGCTCAGTTTGAAAATTTTGTCACTTGGTTAAAAGATAAAGATTATGGCTATCATACTAAAGTAGAAGCTACAATCGAAGAGCTTGAAGAAAGTGCAAAAGAGGATAAATATTATGATGATATTCAAGCTGAAATTGAAGACTTGAAAAAGAAGGTTTATCATAATAAAGAATCTGATGTCATCAAATTCAAAGATGAAATTAAGGATATCTTAGAAGCAGAAATTGCTAAAAGATATTACTTAGAAGCAGGAGAAACAGAATCTACTTTTACTGCAGACCTTGATATTATTGAAGCAGTAAATGTGTTAAACGATGAAGCGAGATATAATAAGATTTTGTCTGGTAATTAATCCAGGTGATATTTTCTATTTTTAGATATAAAAGGTTACCAATAGTGGTAGCCTTTTATTATTTTCGATTAAACGTAATTTATTCATCATCATGTTTGACCTCTCTGAAAGCAATATATTCGAACTGTTAGTAGATGTATTTACTTATCCTATGAATATAGGAGGAAAGGAATTTACACCATTATCTATTCTCGGTATCTTATTGGCATTTGTTACTGTATTTGTTATATCGAGCAAGTTTAGGAATATGTTAGCCCGAAATATCTTACCTAAATATGGTTTAGATGAGTCGGTTAGTTATAACATAGGAACAATATTTAGGTATGCCTTTATAAGTATCGGCTGTATTGTCATTTTTCAATCATCAGGTATTAACCTCAATTCATTATCTGTTTTAATTGGTGCATTGGGTGTGGGTATTGGATTTGGTTTACAGACAATTGCAGACAACTTCATATCAGGTATCATTATATTATTTGAACAACCCATAAAGGTGGGAGATATGATTGAAGTGGATAGTATTCGAGGAAAAGTAGTAGAGATCAATTCAAGGTCATCCACCATTCAGACTAATGATAATATTACGGTAATTGTTCCTAACTCTCAGTTTATATCAAACAATGTTATCAACTGGTCGCATAATGAGCGTAGGGTTAGAATAGGTATTCCTATTGGTGTTTCATACAATGAGGATCCAAAAGAAGTAAAGAGGATTACACTGGATGTAGTGAAAAAGATAGATGGTATTCTTCAGACTCCAACACCTGATTTAATATTTACAGAATGGGGCGATAACTCTATCAATTTTATATTAAATGTTTGGACTGTGAAATACTATTCTCAACCGATGGTATTAAAAAGTAATATTTATTACGCATTGTTTGAGCGATTCAAAGAAGAAGGCATATCAATACCATTCCCTCAGAGAGATTTAAATATTGGGAGCGGATGGGAAAATTTACAGATTTCAAGACCAGAAGAAGTAAGGGAGAATTAATCTCCCTTTTTTTATTACTTACTCTTCAATTTTCCTAAAGGTAAATAATGCAAGAGGAGTTATTGCAGCTTCTTCATTGCCAAGAGAAATACTGCTTAAAGGATAAATTTTTTGTTGTGGTGTTGTTGGACTATTCGGGGCATCAAATGTTGTTCCTGAATCTGTTCCAGCATCATAGTGAGTTGGTATAATTGTCAAAGAATCCACCCATATATCGTTTTGATAAAGGTTTAGGTTTTCTACAGCTACATACCAATCAGGACTCGGAGCAATCATAGAGTAAAAAGTGATATACGGATTATTGTTTGTTACTTCCAAAGTAAATGAAATAGAAGAACTACCGCTTCCTAAACCACCTTCACTAATAAGTGTTTCAGCAGATTTTGTATCAATCAGTGCATTTATTTCTGATATTAATGGACTTTTACCTCCAGTTTCAGCCATTACCTTGAGACCTTCAGAAGCTAGATCGTCTTCAGTAGGTAAATAGGCAGCCCCGTTATGCGACATTCCTATTACACCTGAAAAATGTGAGTTAGAAGGGTGAGTATTTGGATGTGATGCATCTGACCAAGTTCCTTGGAAAGTTACCTCATAACGTATCGTTTCTTCATCTGGGGTGATAATATCATCTTCTTGATCAGTAGTATCTGAACATGAAAACATAAAACTAAGTAGCAATAATGAGATCGTTTTTTTCATAGTAGTAGCAGTTGTTTTATTACAAATGTAAGGAGATGATTCTTAATGAAGTGTGAAGTATCTCACAAAAGTGATCAGTGCCCTATTCTTTTTCAATGTATTGTATATCTCAAAACAAGAAAGGTATATGATAAATGGTATTATTGGTATAAGGAAACGCCCGTCCCAATTTTCACTTGTGATACTAACTGTAAAACCTTGTAAGAGGATATAAGTGATACAAAATATATCTATGAACTTCAACCTAGCTCTTTTCAGGCACTTTTTGAAAGCGAAGTAATAAAGTGGATACAATGATAAGATGATAAGTAGATTATGTGGTAAAGAATAATATGGTTTGATATTACCAAAGAACAGTGCTCCTTTTATCAGCGTTATTTTTAGGAAATACCACCAATTATTAAATACAAAGAGGAATAGCTGAATAATGATATCATCATCTTCTGAAGGAATGTAGGGGTTTATTGGAGGAGAAACTCCTAGTGAATTTCTAAAGTAAATGATTTCAGGAATCAAATACCCCTCAATCATAAAAGGACCATAATACTCTAAGGCTTGATGAAATAGTATACCTAATGTGAGACTTATAATTCCCATCAAAAATAAAGTGATCCTTTGGCTATAATTCCCATTTTTATATTTCTGATAGGCCCATCCTATAAATAGAGCTAATAAAAACAATAAACTTGTAGGTCGACAAAAAACAGTAATCAATAAAGTGATCGATAACAATTTATATTTTTTGGTCACAATAAAGTAAATGCAGAAAATAGTAAAGGATGTAAATATAGATTCTCCATATACAATAAAATTCCATTCATGTAGAGGGAGATAGAGACAATAAATAATACTCCCGATCAGAGCTGTTTTTTTATTTTCAGAAGTGTTAGCAATGATTGAATAGAATGCAAGGATAGATAATCCGTTAAACAGTAAATGAAAAAAAAGAACAGAAAACTTTCCACTAAATAAAGTTTGAGAAACTAATATAAAAAGTGGGTAACTAGAATATAGTAGTGTTCTGTTTAAAGGGAATTCTAATCGATGAAGTTCTTCTGCTAGGGTAAAATATAAATCAGAGTCAGCGCCTATTTTGGGGCCAATAGTAAACCATAAAAGACTTTGGACAATTGACCAAAGTAATAAAAGTAGAAACTGATGAGCATACGATTTGCTAAACTTAAGCAGCATTATCTATTCGCTTAATGTCGAAGTTATTGAAACCTTCATGTACTTCGATAGTAATTTTATTCTGAGATAATAATTCAAGAACTGCTAAGAAGTTAAAAACGATAGCTACGTTATTAAAATCGGCTTCAACTAGTTCTATAAAACTAAATTTCGGACGATCTACTAAAGTTTTTAATATACTACTCTGACGTTCCTCTTGAGAGTAAGGGTATTTTATGACTTGATGCCTTGGTGCATTATCTTCTGCTTCCAAACGCTTCATAGCTCCTTGGTAGAAACGTAAAAGACTAAATAAATCTACGTTCTGAAGCTCGGTTTCAACACCTATTTCTTCCTCAATTTTATTGATTTCTGAAGTTAGATTTCCTCTTTTTTCTCTATCTAGCATCTCAGTTTCCCATTCCTCTAGAGTATTTAATACAGATTTGTATTTCATATACTCTAGCAAGTGTTTAACTAGTTCGTCTCTGGGGTCAATATCATTACCTTCTTCATCTTTTTCAACACGAGGTAAAAGCATTTTCGCTTTTATTCTCATTAGTGTTGCTGCCACTACAATAAAATCACTGGCTAACTCAATATTAAGACGTTCCATGTCTTCCATGTACCCTAGAAAGTCATTGGTGATACTCGAAATAGGAATATCATGTATATCCAATTCATCTCTTTGGATAAAGAAAAGTAAAAGGTCGAAAGGACCTTCAAAAATAGGAATCTTAATTTCGAAGCTCATAGTATTAATTAAATATGGATTCTGATTGCTCCAGATTCATTCATTGTTAGGTGAATGACTTTTCCGAAATCAAACTGAAATCTAAAGATATTCTTTAGAGGCATCTCTAAAAAATTAGCTAAAAGAAGTCGCATTACTACACCATGCGTAACTATAGCAATATTATTTCCTTCTTTATATTCGATGCAGTCTAACCAAAATGATTGTATCCTGGATTTTACGTCCATCAGTGATTCCCCATTGGGTGCGGGCTTGTGATCAAAAACTTTCGACCATTCACTAATTTCATTTTTCAATTCGGTAAACTGCTTCATTTCCCAGTCGCCATAATGAATTTCTTTTAGTCTTTCATCAGGAACATATAAGTCTGATCGAAGGTATTTAGCCAATTGCTTACAACGAATAAGAGGACTGTAATAAGTTGTATTTAAAGTTGCCTCTCCGATTTTACGTTGAACTTCTTTTGCTTCTTCTTGGAAAGAATCAATTAATTCAAGATCTGTTTGTCCGTATAAAGTTTTGCCAGCATCCACATCAGGAGTAGTATGTCTGACTAGATAAATATCCATGCTCATAACGAGATCATTAATTAATTACTGATTTTACATACCCTCCAGTAAAGCCTTCTTTAAACTGAGCCAGTTCATCTGGAGTTCCTTCAAATACGATATTACCACCATCTTTACCACCTTCAGGTCCAATATCGATCACCCAATCTGCTGTTTTAATCACTTCGACATTGTGTTCAATAATTACTGCCGAATGCCCTTTTTCAATAAGTGCATTGATGGCTTTCATTAATTTATCAATATCATGGAAGTGAAGACCGGTAGTAGGTTCATCAAATACAAAAAGAACTTTTTCTGATTCTTTTAAAGTACCTTTTGCAAGGAATGAAGCTAGTTTTACCCTTTGTGCTTCACCACCACTTAAGGTGTTCGAAGATTGTCCTAGACGTACATAACCTAAACCTACATCTAAAAGTGGTTGTAAACGTTGAATAATTTTCTTTTGTCCTTTAAAGAAATCAACAGCTTCATCCACACTAAGATCAAGGATATCTGATATGCTTTTGTCGTTATATTTTGCTTCTAGTATTTCGTTTTTAAATCTCTTGCCACCACAACTTTCACATGGAAGGAAAATGTCAGCCATAAACTGCATTTCGATTTTAGTGGTTCCTTCTCCTTGGCAGGCTTCGCATCTACCACCATCTACATTAAATGAGAAAAAGGCAGGTTTGTAGCCTCTATTTACTGATAGAGGTAACTTTGAAAATAACTCCCTGATAGGATCATATGCTTTTACATAAGTAACAGGGTTAGATCTTGATGATTTTCCAATTGGGTTTTGATCAACAAATTCTACTTTTGTGATAGAACTGATATTGCCATCTATACGATCTATTTTAGCTTTTTCATCGGTATGATTACCCAATGCTCTATTTAGGGCAGGAGTAAGACACCTTTTTACCAAAGTAGATTTACCACTACCAGAAACGCCAGTTACACAAGTAACTACTCCCAATGGGAATTTAACATCGACGTTTTTCAGATTGTTTTCTTTGGCACCGATAACTTCAATATATTCTGACCATTCTCTTCTTTTTTCTGGTGTAGGGATAAATGATTTACCACTAAGGTATCTTGTAGTATGCGAAATATCAGGGTGGTCTATGGCTTCCTGAATCGTTCCTTGGAATTGTAGTGTTCCTCCATAGCTTCCTGCGTCTGGCCCTATATCAATAATTTCATCGGCAGCCTTCATCACTTCTTCTTCATGTTCAACTACGATAACTGTGTTGCCCAATCTTTGAAGTTCTTTCAGTACAACAATAAGGTTTTGAGTATCTCTAGGATGTAAACCAATACTTGGTTCATCAAGAATATACATCGAACCCACCAAAGCACTACCTAAAGAAGTTGCTAATTTAATACGTTGGTATTCACCACCTGAAAGTGTACTTGTTAGACGGTTTAGAGTGAGGTACCCCAAACCTACTTTATTCATGTATTGCAGTCTATTTTTAATTTCAGCTAAAAGGCGATCTGCAATTTTATGTTCATGTTCTGTTAAATCAATTTCATTGAAGAAGACGCTCGATTCTGATATTGGCATTAATACAATATCTATAATCGACTTGCCATTGATTTTAATATATGAAGCATCTTTCCTTAATCTTGAACCATGACATTCAGGACAAATAGTTCTACCTCTATATCTAGAAAGCATCACTCTGTACTGGATTTTATGCGTTTTTGATTCTAAGTGTTTGAAAAATGCATTGATTCCTTTGAACTTACCTTTACCGTTCCAAAGTATATCTTTTTCATCATCAGATAATTCAGCATAAGCTCTAAAAATAGGAAATCCATTTTCATGTGCGTTATCTGTAAGCGGTTTGATCCACTTCTTCATCGTCTCTGTTCTCCATGGCATAATGGCATCATCTACAATAGATAATGATTTGTCTGGAATAACAAGATCTGGATCTATACCTAATACCTTTCCGAATCCTTCGCATCTTTTACATGCACCATAAGGGTTATTGAAACTAAATAGGTTTACGCTAGGTTCTTCGAACGTAATACCATCTGCTTCGAACTTATCAGAAAAAGTACGGTCAATTTTATCTTTTCCTTTCTGAATGATTTCAATTCGACATTCTCCATGTCCTTCAAATAAGGCTGTCTGGATAGAATCGGCTACTCTAAATTGGTTTTCTTCGTCAGATTTCTTTACAGCATTTCTGTCGATAAGCATTTCAAGGGCGTCAAGATCTACTTTTTCCCCTTTTTCAATATTTTCGACAAGCTCCTCAATGTATACCGTTGTTCCTTCAGAAATCACTCTTGTGAAACCTTGTTGAAGAAGTAAATTAAGAGTAACTGCAGGTTCTCTTCCTTCTGGAATTGTAAGAGGACAAGAAACAATAAATCGCGTTCCCTCATCAAAAGAATAGATATAATTAACGATATCAGTCACTGATGACTTGGATACTTCTTGACCAGAAATAGGTGAGTAGGTTTTACCCACTCTTGCAAAAAGTAACTTCAGATAATCATAAATTTCAGTAGTAGTTCCTACTGTAGATCTTGGGTTTTTTGTCGAAACCTTTTGTTCAACGGCAATGGCAGGGCAAACACCTCTAATGTACTCTACCTCTGGTTTTTCCATTCTACCGAGAAACTGTCGAGCATAAGAACTTAGGCTTTCTACATACATTCTTTGCCCTTCAGCAAACAGTGTATCAAAAGCCAATGAAGATTTTCCAGAACCGGAAACACCTGTTATTACAACAAAGCTGTTTCTAGGTATGGATACATCAACATTCTTAAGATTGTTCACTTTTGCACCTTTAACGATGATGTATTCTTTTGGATTGAGTTGATCTACTGAACGCATAAAATCTAAGGATGATTATCTTCAAATACAGAATATAAAATTAAAGAATCGTAGTTGTTTTACATCATTTAGGCGGAAAATATATGATGATTTACGTTAAATTCTTCTTGAATAACTTTATGTTGAAAATAAATGACAAATTTGTGTCTTGTTTGTTTCTTTTTGTGAAGGATCTTAATTTTTTCAATAATGAATTAAGAACATATTGCCATAATGAAAGGTCATTCATTATTTTTTTTTATAATTGAATTATTATTTAGGACTAACAAACTATAATAGAGTGTAAATACCATTTCAATGAAATTCTTTCTGAAACTGTATTTAATATGGGGAGTGAGTATGTTTGTTTTAGGACTCATCATCTTATACCCACTTTTTGCATTAGTGATTTGGTTCCCCAAACTGATGCCACTTACCTATTTTCTTAATAAAATATGGGCTTACTTTACGTACATCATGATTCTTATTCCTATTAAAAAGGAAAAGAAAGTCAGGTTGTCGAAGAAAGAACAATATGTCTTTGTGGCCAATCATACTTCATTTTTAGATATTCCCGCTACTCAATTAATTATTGATCAATTTGTAGTTTTCTTAGGAAAGAGAAGTTTAGCAAAAGCACCCATTTTTGGATGGATGTTTAGAAACTTACATATCTGTGTTGATAGAGGTAACCCTGAGAAGACAGAAGAGATGTTTCGTAAATCGATCAATAAATTAAATAATGGGTACAGTTTAGGCGTATTTCCTGAAGGTACCCAAAACAGAACTCCTCCGAATTTAAAAGGTTTTAAAGATGGTGCATATATTATTGCTATAAGAGCACAAAAGCCAATAGTACCGGTAACGATCGTGAGCAATTGGAAAATATGGCCAGCATTAAGACCTTATTTATGTTGGACACCTTTACGACTAGTACAGCATGAACCAATTTCTACTGAAGGGTTGACATTAGAAGATATACCTCAATTAAGGCAAAAAACGGAAGAGATCATTGAAAGAGAATTAATAAAATACTACCCTGAAAAATATAATTAATAATTTTTGAGTGTCAATTTTAAATATTTTTCAATGAAATGATTTAATTTGTGTAATGTTTCAAAATTAGATCTCAATATATTATGATTATAGATAAAGAAACAATTGAAAAAATGGCTCACCTATCTCGTTTAGAACTAGATGAAAGTAGTGAGGAGAAGATGCGTAAAAGCATGAATGAAATTGTGGATTGGGTAGCCAAGCTAGAAGAAGTTGATACTGAAGGGGTAGAGCCTTTAACACATATGACTGACGAACAAAGCGTCTTTAGAAATGATGAAGCAGCAAGAACTTTATCTCATGAGGATGGATTAAAGAATGCTCCGAAAAGAGATGAGGATTTTTTTAGAGTTCCAAAAGTATTGGACTAAGATAGATATCAATAAAAAAGGGTTCGAATTAGTAAAAATTCGAACCCTTTTTTATGCAATAAACTTCTTATAGGTTATTGATAAGTGGTAGTTCTTGTGTCATGCTTAAATCAATTACTGTATTTAATTGACTCATGATCTGAACAAACCTTGCAGCTGTTTGAGTAGAAACTACTTTCTTCATCTGCTTATAATATTTTTGATTTAATGTTACTTCAGCTTTGTTGTGTTTGAAAGCTAATGCCATTAATTCATCAGTTCTTTTTTCATCTAAAGTCTCAAAGCTCTCAGCATATTCTTTTAGTAGAGCATATTGATCGTTTAGTAATTTACTTTGTTCAAATTCGTATCTATCATAAACTGGCCAGAAGTGTTCTGCTTCAGACTCTGATAAATTCATATTTTCTTTCAGAACTCCTCTTTTCTCTGCCTTAATTAATGTCTTTATGGTTTCAAAGTCCATATTTTGACCTTGAACTGAAGTAGAAAGTGCTGGTGATTGAGCGAATAAGCTAATAGAAGCAAACAGAGCGATAATAGTTCCGAAAATTTTTCTCATAATTTTTTTATTTGTTATTCTCATTTTGAACGGGATTGACCATTGAGAGTTTAAAACAGCGTCTTAACAAAAGCTAATGACAGGATTATTACAACAAAAGTAACAGTTCCATTAACTTAATGGAGATGATTACTATTAAGATATAGATTATTTACTATAAATGAACAAGATATTTTTATTGATGAGCGACTAACCACTTTTCAGGATCTAGCTTTTGACCTTTTTTGTTCCAAATTTGAAACTGTACTTCGTAGGCTCCATCCATATTTTTGCCAGCTTTGCCTAATACCTTTTTTGCAGGAAGGTGATCACCTACCTTTACATTTACACTAGAAAGCTTAGAATAAACCGTAAAAAAATCTCCATGTCTGATCATGACAACATTTTGTAGGTTAGGCACTTTTGTAACGGCTGTTACGACACCCGAAAAGACACTTTTTACTTTTGCATTTTCTTTTACTCTTATATCTATGCCGTGGTTTTCTATTGTTACACCCGTTAAGATGGGGTGAGGACGTAATCCAAATTTGTTGGTAACAACACCTTCATCAACCGGCCAACTTAATTTTCCTTCTTGTTCTGTAAAAACGGCTTCTACCTCGACAGTTTCTTCTTTTTTAGTGATAGGAGTTTCAGGCTTTGAAGATACTTTGGAAGTCATAGCAATCATTTGCTTTTGTAATTCAGATAACCCTTTTCTTTCTAATTCTAATTGCTTCTTTATTTCTTCCTCTTTGTCTTTAAGACTAGCGATCATTTCACCTTGTTTCTCTTCAAGTTTTTTAAGTTCAGCTAATTGTAACTTTTCTTCTTCTAAGGAATTTGCTTCCTCTTTCACTCTCTCTTGAACTTCAATTTGTTTACTGTTTAGTAACTCCTGAGTTCTTTCAATTTCAAGGATCTGTTTTTTTCGAATATCCTTGTAATGTTCAATGTAGTTTGCTCTTCTTACAAACTGGCTGAAGTTATCACTCGCCAAGATGTAAGCCAATTGTTCAAAGTCTCCTCCTGTTTTATAAGATGCATATACAAGTTCAGCATATTCTTCTTTTAAAAACATGAGTTTTTCACTTAGTGAATCTACACTATGTGCCGCCAGAATGCCTTCCTTTTGGGCATTGACAATACGTTTATTGATTTGTTCAAGTAGATGCTTTAAGCCTTCGATATGTGCTTCAATATCACTAAGTTCTGTCATGGAAGCCTCTTTCTGTTCTGTCGTGTTTTTTAAGATGGCTGACATTTTAGCAATACGTTCTTTTGCCTGTTTTATATCTTCTTGAGCAAAAGCAAAATGATGAATAATAAAAATAAAAAGTAGTAATACGTATCTCAGCATGCTGATTTGATTAACCAAGTTTATGTACCTTCTCTATAAGATACAAAAATGAATCCGTACTTTTGATAAGCGATATGAGCGAAGTTAAACAGTTCGTAGCTTATTATTATTTTTTGAAGGAGAAATTTAATTGAAACAACAATTTTTAATATCTCGGTATCTGGAAGAAGATCAACAGGAGTGGAATCACTTTCTTGAGAAGTGTATGCAAAAGCATATTTTTTTCAAAAGAGAATACATGGATTATCATAAAGATAGGTTTGAGGACTTCTCTTTGGTCATAAGAAATCAAAAAGGGCAAATCTGTGCTTTATTTCCTGCCTCTGTCGATCATGGTGTAGTAACATCACACAAAGGCTTAACTTTTGGAGGAATGTTATATCCTAGGCATACTTTTATTCAAAAAATTCTAGATTGGTTAACGCTTATAGAACAGTTTTATAAAAGAAATGGAATTACCGAAATCCATTATAAGGTTATGCCTTCAATATATAAGCTAGAAAGAGGAGAGGAAGAAAGTTACGCTCTTTTTAAAAATGGATGGGAATTAACTAGACGAGATTATAGCCAATACTTTACCCGAGGTAGACAGGATAATATACATCGCTCAAGGTATCAGAATCAAAGAAAATTTAACAAGAAAATACAGATTAAGAGAGTTGATGAGATTACCTCGTTTTGGAAAATTGTAGAGGAAAATCTATTAGAAAGGTATGATTTAAAACCAGCCCATTCATTAAAAGAAATTCAGCTCTTAATGAATAAATTTCCAGAACAGATTAAAGTTTTAGGAGGTTTTTATGAAAATGAACTTGTAGGAGGGATCTTATTTTTTGAAACCGAACAAGTACTTCGAATTCAATACCCTTCTTCAAATTCAAAAGGGAAGGAAGTAAGAATTGTAGATGCTCTTTTAATGCATTTGATATCAAATTATGTTTACCACTACATAGATTTTGGACATTCTTGTGAAGAAGATGGTACATGGCTAAATGAATCTCTCAGTAGATATAAATCTAAATTTGGTACTGAAGGCTTGGCTTGTGATTTTTATATGAAGGTTTTATAATCAAAATTCCTGTAACTTTGTGGTAAGAAAATAGTTTATTCAATACTATAAATGGATAAATAATCATGGATGAAATTGTAAATAGAGTTGCTCAAAGTGCCTTGGTTTCTTTGGATTTAGAAGAAATCAGACCAGAAGGCGAGAGAGTGATTTTCGATATAAAAGACCAATTATTTCAAGAGTTGGTACTTAGAGAGAAAGATTTTAGAGCTTTTGTAAAAGAGCATGATTGGAAACAATATAGAGGTAAACATGTAGGGATTATTTGCTCTGCAGATGCTATTGTTCCTACCTGGGCTTATATGCTTTTAACTACTAGGTTTGAAAAATATGCGAAAACAATTGTATTTGGAGATCTTAATCGTTTAGAAGAGAAGATCTTTGAAAAGGCAATTGAGAAATTAGATGGAGAAGAATACAGAGATAAACCAGTAGTGATTAAAGGTTGTAGTAAAGAGTCAGTACCAATGACTGCATACGTTGATATTACCGAAAAACTTCGACCTATCGCGAAAACAATCATGTTTGGTGAGCCTTGTAGTACAGTTCCGATCTACAAGAAACCAAGACAACCAAAAAGAATGCAATAAAAAAAGAAGCCTGACTGTAATAGTTGGGCTTCTTTTTTAAGAAAACGATAAAACTAAATATTTGAATTAAATATTAGATTCTTAATTGAAGCTGAGTAACGAATAACCCAGCATGGTGATCTACTACATTACGTCCATCATTATTGATCATATATACAGGACGTAGTGAATATTGAGCAGATAATTTTACATTCTGACCAATGATTGCCCAGTTTACTCCATAGTCACTTTGGAATGAAGCTTCATCTAAACCTTCTAAGTTTTTATAAGAGAAGGCAACAAATGGCTGAATTTTCTTTTCAGAATTATAAATGGTTTTAGGTAATGTATAAGCCAATTCGGTATGGAAAATATGTCCAGTACCATGTGAATATTGAGCAAACCCCACACCTTGTGGAGAAATGTCCTCTGGATCTACGCTTGGATCAACGCCAGCAAAGCCACCTAATACATTGGATGTTCTTAGGTAATTATCACCATATTGATAGTTGTAATACACAGCATAGCCTGTAAAACCACCTCCATTATGTCCAACAGGTGTACTTAAGAAAACATCTACAGCAAGTTTTGTAATGTCATTTTCTTCAATGTACCATTCATCAAATTCATTTTTTCTATAAGTACCTGTTCCTCCTGGTTGGTATTGGAAACCTGCACCAATATTGAAAACTCTTTTCTGACCAAAGTAATTCATCTGTGAAGCTCCTGATACTGATTGAGATTCTACATCCCAGAATTGCCAGAAGTAATAACCATTGTAATTGTAATTGGTCTGCTTTAGCAAGTATGTACTTCCAACTGTAGCTCCACTGTGGTCTGCTTCGGCAAAATCAATCATCTCATTGACAGACATAGGCTTTCCTCCAACAGTTGGGCTCCCCGCATCATCACTAATAATAGGCTTGTTAATTGACATTTGCCAACCTAACTTTTTAAATACAATACCTCTACCGAAAACACCCATCTGACGTACAATAGCATCTGTTCTATTTACTTCAGGGTAGTTAAAACCAGGGTTGTCTAAGATAAGATAGTTGTTTGATCCTACTCTTGATAAACGAGCAAGACCTTGCCAGAAGTGAATACCGGCACCTATATAATTTTTTTCAGCGACCTTCATTTGACCTTGAAAGTCATGGACATAAACGTTGTTATAGATATTCGAATATGTACCATCACTAGTTGCACCAAAGTGAGCAAATAGAAGATATTTGTTTTCAATATTTGCATAGAACATCGTACGAATTCTACGCATTGAAAAGTCACTAAAATTAGAGATCGGTTCCTCAGATAACTTATTGATAGTTCCTGGGTTAGTTTCTCCCATTCTCCACCAACTTTGGATACCAATTATAGTTTTTAAATAAGAAGTTTTACTCTCGTTTAAATCAAGACGTAAACCTCTTTTAAAGACATCGACAGATTTTTGATAACTTGTCTTTTCCACTTTTGGCATTTCTGCCACTGATTGGGTAGAATCAGCCAATTGAGCGAAAGAGGAAACAGTAAATAATGTTATGAAAAATGTAGATAATAAAAATCGATTCATTTTTAAGGATAAGTGAGTTCTTTCAAGAATCACAAAGGTAAATTGATGTAGTTGTATAAAAAAGATGAATGATCTCTTTATTATCAGTTATTTCTATGATTTCAGTCATGTATTTGACTTAACTCTGCATCAATTTTAGATAATTTGTGCTTGATAATCTTCTGAGTATGATAATCAACCCAAACATCTCTAGGTAATCTTGTTTTAGGGTGAAGCTCTTCATATCGCTTATAACTTAAGCCTAAAGCTGTAAACTCTTCGTGGAAATGTTCTTCAATGACTACGAAATTAAGAAATAAGTTGCCACTCAATTGCTTTACCTCTTCCATCTCTTGATGCACACTTTGTTGTACCAATTGTCGAATTTTCGTAAGCTCTAAACGCTCATGATGCTTAAGTTGTTGAGTGTATTCGTGATTATGTTCTTTTAATGAACTCCAATAAGATTCGTATTGCTCATGGTTTGGATGTGCATGTTTATCTTGTCCATAAGCATTAGTCAACCCTTGTATAATTATAAGGCCGAGTAGACAGCAGATTGTCTTCATAAGTTTGAAAATGAGATATAGAAAACAAAATAGACTTTACTTTTACTATTTTGTTAGAAATATAATATACTGATTGTGTGAAATGTAAAGTAGTAAAATGTACTCTATAAGCAGGGATGTTTGAAGAGGTAATAGATTGATTATAAGTTGCTTTAAGTAGTACGAAGTTACAATAAAAAAGCCACTACACATAAAAAGTATAGTGGCATGTATCTATAATATTATAGAATCTTGGATGATTACAAGTGGATACACTCGTCGTAAGCTAACGCAGCTGCTTCCATCACCGCTTCAGATAAAGTCGGGTGAGGGTGAACAGCAGTGATGATCTCATGACCTGTAACTTCTAATTTACGTCCAACAACTGCTTCAGCAATCATTTCAGTAACGTTAGAACCAATCATGTGACAACCTAACCATTCGCCATACTTAGCATCAAAGATTACTTTAACAAAACCTTCTTTATGACCTGCAGCAGAAGCTTTACCAGATGCAGAGAATGGGAATTTACCCACTTTCACTTCATAACCAGCTTCTTTTGCCATTTCTTCTGTCATACCTACTGAAGCTACTTCAGGAACAGTGTATGTACATCCTGGGATGTTACCATAGTTCATTGGCTCAGGAGTTAAACCAGCAAGTTTCTCAACACAGATGATACCTTCGTGAGAAGCAACGTGTGCAAGAGCAGGACCTTTAACGATGTCACCGATAGCGTGAACAGTAGGGATGTTAGTAGTATAGTAATCGTTTACTAATACTTTACCTCTGTCGTGAGCAACACCTACTTCTTCAAGACCGATACCTTCCAAGTTAGTTTCAACACCAACTGCAGAAAGAACTACATCACACTCGATAGTAGTTTCTTTATCTTTTTTGTTGTCTTTTACAGTAACTACACAACCTTTTCCTGATGTATCAACAGTTTGTACAGCAGCATTAGTCATTACGTTAATACCTTGTTTCTTGAAGTTACGCTCTAATTCTTTAGAAACGTCAGCATCTTCGTTAGGTACGATACGTGGTAAGTATTCAACAACTGTAACTTCAGTACCGATTGAGTTATAGAAGTAAGCAAACTCAACACCGATAGCACCAGAACCCATTACAACCATTTTCTTAGGTTGTTTTGGTAATGTCATTGCCTGACGGTAACCAATGATTTTTTCACCATCAATCTTAATATGTGGAAGTTCTTTTGCTCTACCACCTGTAGCTAAGATAATATTATCTGCATCGTAAACAGTAGCTTTACCTTCAGCATCAGTTACTTCAACTTGCTTAGGGCCTACTAATTTACCGAAACCTAGTAATTTCTCGATTTTGTTCTTTTTGATCAAGAACTCAACACCTTTACTCATACCAGCAGCAACACCACGGCTTCTTTGTACCATTGCAGGGAAATCAGCTTCTGCTTCACCTACATTAATACCGAAGTCTTTAGCATGGTTGATGTATTGGAATACCTGACCACTTTTTAAAAGTGCTTTCGTAGGAATACATCCCCAGTTTAAGCAGATACCACCCACTTCGGCTTTCTCTACTACGGCTACTTTCATACCTAGTTGAGAAGCTCGGATAGCTGCCACGTATCCACCAGGACCACTACCGATAACAATTAAATCAAATTTCGTTGCTGACATAATTCAAATGTTGTTAATATATAACTTTTCGTTTTTCGTTTTCTTAAGGGAATTGATAAAAATTCCCATGCAAAAATACACGTTCGTAAACAAAATAAAAACGATGCATCAATTACCTTTAATATATCGTACCTTTGTATAGAAAAAATTATTAATAATAAGCGAGAAATCAGCAAAGTATTTACTTTAATCTTTATTACGAATTAATATCAGTATAACATTGAATAGATGAATTATCTTTAATTAATTGGTATTGAGGAGAAACTTCCGTTTTAGAAACCTGTTTACTTAAATAAAGAGATTGCTATGAAAAGATCACCGTTTTTTAAATTACTTCAACACCGTACCTTCGATTTTACCACTCGTTATTATGATGCAGAAAAAGAAGAACGCGATGCTAGAATAAAAGCTCTTCATGAGAAATACTCTCAATCGGACGAAGAGAAAGAGAAGAATATAGAGAACATTGAAGACAGAATTGACTTTACAAGATCAAGGCAAAGAAAAACAGAACATAAGCCTATGATTATAAGAGCATTTATTGTAGCAGCAATGTTTGGTCTTATGTATTATCTGTTTAAATAACAAGTAAATAATTGGTAATCAATTATTAATAGTTGTTTGCTCGCTTATTAACAGTCTTTCTTCAAATACAGATGTTTAGCAACTCGAAATACTATATATTTGCAGCAACTATTAAATTATAGGCAATAGCCATACAAAAATACTTCTTACTTCAGATATTTTAATTTCATGTATATAGCAATAGCCGGGAACATTGGGTGTGGTAAAACCACTTTAACGCGTCTTCTGTCAGAACGATTCGGATGGAGAGCGTTGTATGAAAGCACAGTAAACAACCCATACTTAGAGGATTTTTACCAAGATATGGAAGCATGGGCTTTCCATTTACAAACATACTTCTTAAACCATAGATTTGAACAGGTAAAAGAAGCTACTGTAGAAAACCCAATTATCCAAGATAGAAGCTTATACGAGGGTACTTATGTATTTACAGAAAACCTTCGCCGATCAGGTGTGATGAATCAAAGAGATTTTGAAAACTACACTGCTCTATCTAAACTTTATGAGGCTAAAGCAACACCTCCACATCTTTTAATCTATTTAAGAGCCGATGTTTCGAAATTACTTCAGAATATCGAAAAAAGAGGTAGAGATTACGAAAAGACAATCCCAGTTGAATACTTACAAAATCTAAATGATTTATACGAAGAGTGGGTAGACAATTACGATAAGGGAGGTTTAGTTGTTGTTGATGTTAATGACGTAGATTTCGTAGGAAACTCTCAAGACTTCGAACGTATTGCTTCAGCTATTGAATCTGCGATGCGTATCCGTAAAGTACCTCAAGGTTCTTTTGCTTAATTCATTACTAACAAAAAAACAAAAAACATGTATATCGCAATCGCAGGCAATATTGGTAGTGGAAAAACAACGCTAACGGGTAAACTTGCTGAGCACTTTGGTTGGGAACCACGCTATGAAAGTGCAGACGACAACCCTTACTTAGAAGATTTTTATGAGGACATGTCTAAATGGGCATTCCCTTTACAGATATATTTCTTAAACAGTCGTTACCGTCAGGTAATGGAAGTTTCAAGAACAGAACAGCCTATCATTCAAGACAGATCTTTATATGAAGATGCACACATCTTCTCTCGTCAATTGAATGCGGATGGTCATCTTACGGATAGAGATGCAGAATGTTTTAAGTCTGTATTCGATTCTGTGACAGAAACAGCTCCGGCTCCAGACTTATTGATTTACTTAAGAACAAGCGTACCACAATTATTGGATCATATTCGTAAACGTGGCCGTGAATACGAACAAAGTATTTCTAGAGCTTATCTTACAGGTCTAAATGAGTACTACGAAGAGTGGATTTCCAATTATGATAGCGGTAAATTATTAATTATCGATATGGAGGATAAAGATTTCGTAGAGAACTCGGCAGACCTTCAACAAATTATTGGAAGCATTGATGCTGAATTACACGCACAAAAAGCTCGTGTATAAATCTGAACAAGAGGAATACTATTTTAAAAGCGTGTGTTATCTAAAATGACACACGTTTTTTGTGACTTCTTATCGATTATTTATTAACCTACATCACAAGTTTAGACTTCAAGATATAATGCAATACATTGCCATAGCAGGGAATATTGGTTCAGGGAAAACTACGCTTACAAAAATGTTATCAGAACACTTTGGTTGGAAAGCGGAGTTTGAAAGTACTGCCGATAATCCATATTTAGAGGATTTCTATAACGATATGAAAAGATGGGCTTTTCATACTCAGATTCGTTTTCTAGATAACAGCTTTCAGCAAATGCTTGATCTTCGTACTAGCAACAAGGCGGTTGTTCAAGACCGTTCATTTGATGAAAATGCTCATATCTTTGCCCGTAACCTTCATACTTCAGGTATTATGGATGAAAGAGACTTTGAATCTTACTGGAAGCTTTTTGTCAGTATGTCGTCTCAATTGCCAAAGCCTGATCTATTGATTTACCTTGATACAGATTATGAACGATTAATCTCTCAAATTCAGAAGCGAGGACGTTCGTATGAACAAACTATCCCAGAAGATTATTTGAAGGGACTGAACGTATTGTATAATGAATGGATCGATAACTACGAAGGACCTTTGCTCCGTTTAAAAATGGAAGATGTTGATTTTGTAGAGCGATCAGAAGATTTTTATAAAATTGTATCAGAAGTGGATGATTTACTTTCTGTAGTATAATACACAACTGAGCTCAATTTTAAGTCATATAGTATGTACAACAGTATATAAACTATATGACTTTTTTATTTATTGGTAACTTGTTGATTTATAGCTGTTAATAAGATCAATTTTTCAGTGAATAAAGAAATAATAATTACCTAGTAATAAGAATATTTTAAAACTAATTACTTACCTTTGTCAGCCGACAAGCAAAACTGGGTTTTCTTAGCTTAAATAATCAATGGAAAATATCTGTTAAGAATTAATTGATATTTTTTTCTGACTAATGTTTAAACTATGGATTCTTAGGTAAATAGGCCGTTATCAGTCAATTAAAGGCACTTTTTATAAGTTGTTTCTGTTAATGTCATTGAAATTCAATCATAATAATAGGATTTTAATTGATTGTCAGTCATATTTGGTTTGTCATTTTGCAGAAGTATGCTTACTTTTGCAAGCCGAAAAATTCTAATCTTACATAGTACGATGAAAAGAACATTTCAACCTTCGAACCGCAAGAGAAGAAACAAGCATGGTTTCCGTCAACGTATGCTAACAGCAAACGGACGTAACGTTCTTGCAGCGAGAAGAAAAAAAGGAAGAAAGAGCCTTACAGTTTCTGACTCAAGAAAACACAAGGCGTAGTTAGCACTCTAAAATAGAGTGTGTTTCAGAACACTAAAAAATTAATGTGATGAAAACTCGTATCGCAAAAAAAATCTTGAAAAATCAAGAGAAATTGAATTACAACAAAGGTCAAGTTCAAAAAGCTGAACGCCTTGTTGCAAAAAAACAAAAAGCTGCCGCTAACGCTTAATTGACTGACATAGTCTAGCAGCTTTTTATCTTGCGTCTCTGTAGAGCATCTTTATGGTGCTCTACGGAAGCCCGCGAAAAGGTTAAAGAGCTGAAGGTTCGGCGGCAGCAAGTACGACGAACCTTCACTTTTTATTTAAAGACCTTTCAAAAAAGTGCAAAGTAGTTTCTTATGGAGCAGAATAATTTGCCAACATATACAAGGTCCACTTTCCCGAAGTGTGAGCACCTTAAGAGTAAGAGTAGAATAGAGCAGATGTTCAAGAAAGGGCAATCTGTTTTTTGTTTTCCATACAAAGTATATTACACTTTGTCGGATGATCTTACTACAGCTCCAATACCCCCTCAAGTTTTATTCTCAGTATCAAAGAGAACCTTCAAGAATGCCTCTGATAGAAACAGGGTTAAACGTCAATTGAAGGAAGCTTATCGCCTAAATAAAAATATCTTAAACATAGAAAATCCTCAAAAAAGCATTGAGGCAATTTCGTTTGTTTATGTCTCTAAAAAGAAAGAGCCTTACAATTTCCTTGAAAGAAAAATGAAGGCATCTCTTTATAGATTAGTTGATCAATATATCGAAAAAGAAGAAGTTGAATAATTATTCTATTTCTTCCTTTTTAGTTTTTTGATTTTTCTAGCAAACTCAGCTAAACTCTCTTTTTTACTGGCTCGATACTTCCAAACTAAGTCAAAAGGCTTCAACTCTGGAGCATTCTCAGCACCAAAGGTAACAGCATAAAATCTACTGTCTTTTGATTGTGCTTTTCTCAATTTGTGCAAGATATCAGTAGATAACTCTGGAATTTTTCCATCTGTAATCAATATCAAATCTGCCATTTTGTAGTTTGGCTGTTGCATCTGATCGATAGCTGCATGTAACGCTGGTCCTGCATTGGTACCTGCACTAAATGACATAGAAAGGAAATGTATTAGAGGTTCTAAGCCTTCCCTTAAGTTGCTTAGGTCAATCTTCTCAATTTCATCCTCAGTCGCACCAAAAGAAAAAAGAATACATTCTCGTTTATTTTCCAAAGCCATTTTCATAATTGCAAAGCATAGCGTTTTGGCAATTTGCTCTGGCTTTCCTAACATGGATGCACTGGTGTCAATACAAAGAATTACCGGCCCAACAACGTCTTCCTTAGTACTTACTTTCTGACTTTTCTTTCCTTCTTCTTTTACTGGAGGACGTTCTTCTGCTTTTAGCTCGAAAGTTTGCAGTTTATGTTCAACAAACTTTTTGTAAAAGATCAACTCAGTATCTTCATTTCCTAATAAGGCTGCTTCTGTTGGTAATATTTGTGATAGATCATCACTTTCATGTACACCAATCAAAGACTCTTTACCATGAGTGAAAGTTCTTCTGAAAGGTTGAATTGATATTTCTTCCAGTTGTTCCTTTTCTTCTTCAAGTTCTGCACTGGCATATCTACCTAGTAATTCTACTAACTCTTTTAGCATCTCCTCATCTTCGAGCAGACGTTCGTATCGAGTGAGTACATCAAAACCAGTACTTTGCCATTTCCCTTTAGCCTTTTCAAACCCTAGCCCAAGATGGTCCATCAATTGGCTGATAAGGTGTTGACTTTTGTCGAACTTTGTGGCATTATCACTAAGCTTCTTTTTGAGGTCGTCTTGCTTTTGTTGGGTTTTACCTCCAAGCATTTTACGAACACTCTCAATCAGCTTCGACATCATTCCTTTAGTAGATCGACCTTTATCACCGTTGGCGTTACCAGAACGCATTCCGAATGGTAAACTAAGGCGTTTTCTCTGACGATCAATTTGTGGAGGTTCTGAGGTTGTTTCTGCAATATTTTCAATATGCGTAATTAACTCCTTTACCACATGATCTCTCAAAGATGCATGTCGATGAATGGAATCTTTTAAACCAGGTGTTTCTAAGATATCATCAATAATAAACTTATAGCCAAGAGCCATATCAGAAAATTCTGAGTTTCTAATATCAGGCTGGTGTCCTCTGGCTATTTCCGTTAAATAAGAAGCTAAAACCTGGCGGTCATCGGTTTCTCCAAGTGAAGAGAACATTTTAAACTTCTCGATTTCATCAAAAGAAGTTTTATCCTCCATAACTACGTTTTAACTTTTCTGTTTGAAGTTTATAATTAAGAATTTGTTTCCACAGATCATTTAAACTTTCATCGATCAATGAACGCCAATTTTCTGAAAGGAAGATGTTTTTACCTACACCTTCTTCTCTACTGTGACGCACTTCTTCGATTTCTGTTGAAATCTTATCCAAATATTTTAATAGTAGATCAGCTTCTTTATTAAGTTGAACTTTTACATCGTCGGTGATGCTTCTTGCTACTTTACCTAAACGCTGTTCTTTGGAAGATCTTAATTGATATTTATGATATTCATGTCCCATACGTACTTCGATTTCAATATCTGAAATCTTACCAATCGTAAAGGTTTCCGTTCTGCCTGTAGATGAGTATAACATAACATCAGAAGCACCTCGGCCCATCATCTCAAAGTCATCTGCTAAGATACGGTTATTGATTCCGATGAAGTTTTCAATCATGTAATAATCATCATCGATAATAGTAGGTGTTTCAATAAGAAGCTCTTTTTCTTCTTTTGTCATACTATCAACATCTTTCTCAAAAGATACCAACTGAGAGCGGACAGTTTCCATGCTGTACTTCGCACTCCAACCATATTTTTGAACAGCTCTGGTTACCCATTGTCTCACCATATCAATTTGATCAGGAGTATGCCAAATACAATTGGAAATAAGGAAACAATCTGATAGATCGATGCGGTCTCGACCATTCATAAAGGCAGAGGTTCTTAATAACCGAACAATCTTATGCCATCTACGGTCAGAAACATAAATGCTTTCTTCATTTTCTCCTTTAGAAGATTGGTTGTAGCGTTCTATATACTTTCTAACAATCGATATGACACTAAGTATCTCTTGTGGTACTTTTACAGTGTCAATGATAGGGCTCCAACCGTCTACTTCAGTTTCATCGAACTTCAATGATTCGTCTACAATAGGTGTAGTAAGTTTAGAAGACGTAATCATATCGAAAAACTTTTGTTCATCGATAATTCTATCCACATAAACTCTTACCAGGAAACGGTCCCATATAGCTTCTAGTCCTTCGCCTTTAGCAGGAAGTTCGTTAGAAGCGGATAAAAGTGCATGTACTTTTACTTCTATTTCTTGATCACCATTTCTAAATACTTTTTCATTTAGTACAGTAAGAAGGGCATTCTGAATAGAAGGTCCAGCTTTCCATATTTCATCAAGAAAGACTACAGAAGATCCCGGAAGGTAATTGTCTGTTAATCTTTCGTATTTATCTTCTTTACTAAGTTTTGATATAGAGATAGGGCCAAATATTTCATCTGGAGTACTAAATCTATTCATTAGATATTCAAATGAATCGCCGCCTTTGAAGGCATATTTTAATCGTCTTGCAATCATACTTTTACCAACACCGGGAGGGCCTAACATAAAAATACTTTCGCCGGCAATGGCGCTTAACATCGCTAATGAAAGAACATCTTCTTTTTCATGAAGGTCTTCTCCAAGTAAACCCAGTAGTTTCTTTGATCGCTTACGTACGTCGTAGGCTAAGTTTGAGAGTTCGCTCATCGTCTCGCTTATTCTATTTTAATATCAATCTCTTCGTGATGAGACCGATAATTCCGATCTAAATAATGAAATGCTAACCTCTTAAGTTAGCGATAAGTGTAAATTAGTGCCCTAAAATATTGAATATTTTTTTCTTGAAAAGCGATTTATGTTCTTTGACGAAAGAATTTTTGATGATTTTATAATCAAAACGGCATTTTATGAAAGAAAAACACTCTAACACTATGTAGAAGTAAATAAATTGAAAAAATTTTGATTACAGTGATTACATATCTGTAAACGCCTTGTCTAAAGTGTGAAATATGGGTAAAAGAATAGAACAGAATGATTGTTTTATTAAAAACTAACTTCACTAATTAATCTTAATGGCGAAAGCCGAACTGGTTAAAAACAGAATCTGATTACTGTACTTCTCGTATGAAAGTACCGAATTACTATCAATTTTGAAGCTTGTTAATTTAAGCTGGCAAAAAATGAGAAAAGCAACCTTTATTCTACCGCTGAATAAGGTTGCTTTATTTTTTTATCAATCTATTTCGATAATTAAGAAAATTACATGCTCTTAATTCCTCTTTTTACTTGTTGATAATCCAAGAAATACATTAATCGAACAGAAAGTGTATTTACTTGAGCTTCTTTCCACATCTCATTTACATTTTCTGTAAAGTTATAATGTGAGTTATGAGAATTTGACCCTAGTTCATTTCTCCACATAGCAGTAACAAAACTGCCAGGAAGGAATTCCCAACTATACGATACTTCCATATTAAATGTATTATAGTTGGCATCATGTTCTTTTTCTCCATCTTCATTGACATCAGAAAAGTCTGAAGTTAATAACTCTCCTGATTTAGCTAAATCGAAAAATTCATCATAAGCAACTTGTCTCCAATAGTGTCTTAATCTCAATTTTAAGAACATCTTATTGTTGAAAGTATATTGCGTCCAGAAATTATTTTCTAAGGTCTTTACATTTCTATCTCCATAGATTACTGCTTCGACATTATCACTTTCATCTTTTTCGGTAGTGACATATCCTTTTTCATTTCTATTTTGACTCCATGCAATTTGGTGGTTCAAATCCCATTTGTCATTTACCCTATATGTTTGCCCATAACGGTAATAATCATCCAATTGATTGAAATGTTGTCTTTGCCATATACTAGCTCTCATGCTGATTGAGTACCTTTTACTACCATCAGAGTTAAGTGTAACTCCTGTATCATGTGATGGATATTGAGCAAAGCGATAGCCTTCTTCTCTTGGTCCGAAGTAATCGTAACTCATTTGCGGCGTAATAGCTGCATTTAACCTCACACTCCAGAAGTTATTGAAAAGCATGTCTGCATCACCCCATAAGTTTCTATACATAAATGCTTTTGGTGCATAAAGATGGTCCTCATTGTATCCAACTCTCACCCAATATCTTTGGTAAATACCTTTTCCTTTATATTGATTCCATGAAGTGTTTGCTCTTACTTGAATAGCGTTATTAGAACTATTATATCCTAAATCGTTAGGGTTGTAAGTATCCGATTCTACATTTGTAGATACCCAGTAGTGCCAGTTTCCTGAAACTTTACCATGTCCTAAATCAAAGCGATGTCCTAAAGTTGTTAACCTCTCGTCTTCACCATTATTGCCTACTTCAGTATTGAATTCTTGACTTAAAGCTCCAAAACCTCTAAAGCGGAACATATTGTTTCTATCATACAAGTTGAAGTGACCAGAGGATACGTTAGAAGATTTATGTCCTTGGCCTCTACGAACATTTGTATTGATCACACCAATAGATGAATTATTAGGTAAGTTTTGATCAACAGAAATGATATTGAAGTTGGTAAGAGGATCAGCTTCTACAGTTCTTGTTTCATTTGTTAGCGTATCTTCAATAATTGCATAACTAACATTAGTGATGGAATTAAGGATACCAACACCGAGTCCTTTTTCTGTTCTACCAGTAAGTTTTATAGAGTTGATTAAAGGAGCGTCATTAGGTTTGAAGATAAACTCTTCATTGTCTTGTAGGTGATCATCAGAAGGAGCAACATGACTCTGACCAATTCTTCGTGAATAAAATTGTCCCCACTTATTAAAGATTGAAGTACCTTGTCTAAAGAAATCCCTAAACTCTCCGTATTGAACTTCATAAGCCGATAGGTTGAGTACCTCATTGTCTGCTTGAACTTGAGAAAAATCAGGAACTAAACTAACATCTAATGTAAAACTTTGTCCTAACCCTAGTTTTAAATCGGCACCACCAGAGAATGTATTCGCAATTTTATCAGAACCTTGTTTACTTACTGCCACATTACTGATATAAGGTGATAATGTAAGTCTTAATGGAGGTTTGATGTCATATAACCCTCTTAATGACCCAAACTGATTAACATATCCTTGTTTTTCGGCATCAACATTATTCCAGAAAGCCGTTTCGTTAGAACGTTTAATTACTCTACCAAAGTTGACACCCCATACCATTTCTTTGGCGTTAGGCATTCTCAAAGCTCGGTAAGGTATTGCCATTTCGACAGCCCATCCTTCTTCATTCTTCTGAACTGCAGATTGCCATACTTCATTCCAGTTGCCATCCCAGCCAGACATACCTCTCATTCTGTCACTTTGTACACCAGCCGCAGTTACTTCGAATTCAAAACAATCCTGTTGCTTGTTGTATGTATCAAAAGAAACAATAAATGAATCTGCCGCTCCACTTCCAGAGTCTCTACCGCCTAGGTTTGTTCTAACAGAATCAGGAGCAGTATCGTATAGTTGAGCACTTACATAAATAGCATAATCATCATAGGCTACCTGTAATCTGGTTTTTTGTCTTGAAGGTTGATTATTGTTCGGCCAGTTCTGAGTAAAATATCCTTCATAGATATACTTATCAGCCTCATCATTATTTAAATAATGGCCGTTAAGACTTGCCGTCAGATTTGTCATGTTCAATGGATCACTCCAGACTTCATCGTCTAGAATACCATCAATTTTCGGAGCATCATGTGTGTTCCATGCATTTATGTTCATGCGATGTAATTGTGCAAAAGATATACTCGGAAGGAATGCACACAGAAAGATGATATAGCTTCTGAAAGGGGACAAAATGGTAGTGGAATATTTAATTAAAAGTTCATTTATTTAGTTACACACTACAAAATGTACAATTCATAATAATTAATCAATATGATTAATTAATATTAACTAATAAACTTATTTTACCTTAATTATACAGGTTGTTTTTATGATTTATTATCAATTTTTTAAACGGTAAAAATATATTTTCAGTAAATACTTTTAAATATCCTTTTTTAAAACCAACTCGAATAATAACGTGAATGTCAATGAATTCTAAACAAAATTGTTGATTGTATTTTGAAATGTTATTTTTGCGACCGGAATTAACACTTAGATGTGTATTAATTAATTTTTGAATCATTAAGCTCAGAATTAGGAGGACTGAAAATCCTCAACCTTCTGTCTTAAATTCCTAACGTAATGAGCGATTTAATTAAGGATATCAACTTTGTTGGTGAAGAAGTTGATAAGAAAGCTGTGACTTGTGAAGTTAAGGTAACTGACAACACTGCAGCTGAAGGACAACGTAAGTTATACATTGAAAGTTACGGTTGTCAGATGAATTTTTCTGACTCTGAAATTGTAGCTTCAGTAATGCAGGAAAATAACTTCGGAACAACTAATGATGTCGAAGAAGCAGACCTAGTTTTTTTAAATACATGTTCAATCCGTGAGAAAGCAGAGCAAACTGTTCGTAAGCGTCTAACTGTATTTAATAAGATAAAGAAAAGAAAGCCAGGAATGATCATCGGTGTATTGGGTTGTATGGCTGAACGTCTAAAAACTCAATTACTGGAAGAAGAAAAAATGGTAGATATCGTGGCTGGACCCGATGCTTACAGAGATCTTCCTAAACTTGTCGGTGATGTTGATGAAGGAGATAAAGGTGTCAATGTATTTTTATCTAGAGATGAAACGTATGCGGATATTGCTCCAATCAGATTGAATTCAAATGGTATTACAGCAATGATCTCTATTATGAGAGGTTGTGATAACATGTGTTCTTTCTGTGTAGTGCCATTTACTCGTGGTCGTGAGCGCTCTAGAGATCCTCATTCTATCGTACAAGAAGCAAAAGAATTATTCGAACAAGGATATAAAGAAGTTACTTTATTAGGCCAAAATGTAGATTCATACAAGTGGTCTGGTGAAGAAAACAATAAAGCTCGATTAGAGAAAAAAGAGAAGGAGGAAGAAGTAGAAGAAGTGGTGAACTTTGCTAATTTGTTAGAAATGGTAGCACAAGTTTCTCCTGAACTTCGTATTCGTTTTTCAACTTCTCATCCTAAGGATATTACAGACGAGGTACTATATACTATGAAAAAGTACGAAAACATCTGTAAGTTTATCCACCTTCCAGTACAGTCTGGCAACTCTAGAGTTCTTGATATTATGAACCGTACTTATGATAGAGAATGGTACATTAATAGAATTGATAAGATTAGAGAAATTTTAGGAAACGAGTGTGGTGTTTCTTCTGATATGATTGCTGGTTTCTGTACAGAAACAGAAGAGGAACATAAAGATACCTTGTCATTGATGGAGTATGTGAAATTCGATTTCAGTTACATGTTCTTCTATTCAGAGAGACCAGGAACATTAGCAGAAAAGAAATTTGAAGATGATATTCCTGAAGAAGTGAAAAAACGTCGTTTACAAGAAATTGTAACATTACAACGTATACATTCAGCAGAACGTAATGCTTTAAATGTTGGTCAAACTCAAAAAGTATTGATTGAAGGATATTCTAAACGTTCACAAGAACACTTCCAAGGTAGAAATTCTGCAAATAAAGTAGTAGTATTCCCAAAAGGAAATGCACAAATCGGTGCATATGCACATGTTAAAGTACATGACTGTACAGGTGGTACATTGTTAGGAGAACTAGTAGAAGTTTAATACTTGAAATAAACATCACAAGATCTGTGATGTTTATATTAAGGGTTTTAGAAGGGTAATAAGTCTTCTAAAACCCTTTTTTTATTCTATATAACCCATTACTTGGAGAGCAACATCATCAATTACTATCTCAATATTTTGTATCTTCCCTTATAATCAGTGCTTCACTATTAATTTACTTTTTATCTCAAAAAGCCATGTTGATAGAATTTTCTGTGACCAACTTTAGGTCTATTAAAAATGAACAGGTGTTGTCATTACTTCCATCAGGAAGAGTAAGAAAAATTTCCAAGGATAATAGATTGTTAACCCATTCCAATTATCCACAAACAGAGACTTTGGCTTCTGCAGTTGTTTTTGGTGCTAATGCTTCGGGAAAAAGTAACTTATTACGAGCATTGGAAGCACTTAGCGTAATGGTACAAGAGGGGCATGATAGTGTGTTAGGAGAAGGAGCTAAAGCCTATGTTCCTTTCCGTTTGGATCGAATGTCAAGGGAGCTTCCTACAAATTTCTATATTCGATTTATAGCGTCAGATGGAGTTCAGTATGAATATGAATTGTCTAGAGACGCCGAAAGTGTAACACATGAGGCTTTGTATTCTTACCCCAAAAACAGAAGAGTTAAGCTTTTTGAAAGAAGTGAAAATTTGCCTGTAGTCTTTGGTAAGAAACTTAAAGGTGATAAACAGTCTATAGCAAGGCATGTACTACCGCATCAGTTAATGTTAGCGAAGGGAGCTCAATTGGGTTTAGGTCAATTAATGGCTCCATGGAGGTTTTTCAAGAGTCATTTGAGAGCATATATCCTTTATCGATCAGTATATGATGATGCTTTATTACAAGGAATCGCAAAACACATTGTCAATGATGAATCAGGAAGATTTCTGAAGAATTTGAGTCAATTAGTGTATAATGCTGACACTGGGATAAAAGGGATTGATGTTGTTCAGGAAGATTCGGAGTTAATGGGACTTTTTGAAGGAAGAAGAAGGTTTCAAATAAAAACTCTGCATCATTCTGAAGATACTGAAAAACCAGTATTATTTGAGTTGAAAGAGGAATCTATTGGTACTAGAAAACTAGTAGCTTTAGGAGGGTTAATATTAAGAGTATTGGAAGCGGGAGATACACTTGCTATTGATGAACTTGATCAGAGTATGCATCCTCACCTAACAAGAGCACTAATTAAGCTTTTTCATAATCCAAATACGAACCCTAAAAGAGCACAATTGATATTTTCTACTCACGATGCTTCTTTATTAAATGATGATCTATTTCGTTTCGACCAAGTTTTTCTTTCAGAGAGATCGGAAGATGGAGAGACTGAAGTATCATCGGTTTCTGATATTCCTAACTTGAAAAAAGAAGTACCACTAGAGGAATGGTACCTGACTGGTAAATTTGGAGGAACACCTGCAATTAATCAATTAGGTTTAGAGTTTGACTTTAACATACAAGGCGATGAGGAACAGAAGGAGAGATAAGAATAATTCCCTTCGCCAAAGAGTATTGATTCTTTGTGAGGGAGCTAAAACAGAACCCAATTATTTTAATGGTTTAAAACATGATGCAGCAAAAAGAAGAACTTTATCTGCTGTTGATATTGAAGTATATCAACCTAAAAGTCATAGCCCATTAGGTTTAGTGAGAGAAGCGATATTCAAAAAAAAGAAAGCCTTAACAAAAGGAAACCCATACGAAACTATTTGGCTTGTCTTTGATAGAGATTATCACAAACATATCGAAGAAGTGATCATTTTGGCAGGGAAAAATGACATCAAAGTAATTATCTCTAATATCTGTTTTGAGTTATGGTTTTTACTGCACTATGAAATGGTGGACGTCAATAAGCGCTATTTGAAATGTGGAAATTTAATCAAATACATCCAGCAAAATTATGTGTCCCGTTACCATAAAAATGCAAAAAACTACCACGAGCTAAAACCTCTGACTGATTTGGCTATAGAAAGGGCAAAAAAGTTAGAAGAGCATTTTATCTCTGGTGTAAAATCAAATACTAAATTTCATGAAAGAGAACCCTACACGAATGTCTATGTATTGGTAGAGTATCTTTTGGATTTATAATTTATTCCCACCCCATTGATTGCCAAATGACCAATTTTACAAAATAGGCAACAAGAAATACAACACTAGTCAGTAATATGAACATTAACCCTGCGAATATCATTAACCCTGTGGAGCTTTTTTGTACTTGGTTGATTGCTTGAGGGTTCTGATTATAATATCCTTCAATCAATTTTACATTATTTCTATTAGCTCTGTAGAATACATCTATGAAATCTCCAATGCCTGGTATTATTCCAATGAGGTAATCCAGTAATAGATTAAAAGTCATTGCCATGATTAGTCTTGCGGGTAAACCATTTCTTGCCACTGTAAATAAGGCAACTCCAGAAATAAAAACAGAGATAGTATCACCAACTCCCGGGATCAACCCAACAAACGCATCTAATCCTATACTTTGTTTTGTTCCAGGAATTGGAATGGCCTCATCCATGATAGAACTAATTCTTTTTAAAGTTTTATAAGAGGGATCGTTGGCATACTGGGAAGTCTGATTTGTCATATTATTTCAATAAATATATTTTTTTTACGTATTTTCATATAAATAAAAATAAGCATCTACCATGAAAGATACCATAAAAGCTATTGCTTTACTTTTTGTTTTACTGATGTTCAGTGGAAACTTGTCTGCACAAACTTATGATTATGTGGAAGATAGTACCAAACAAAAAGATGCCTACACTCAACAACAGTACAAAAAACCTACACAATCGGAAGTTAATGCCTTTAAAGATCAAAAACATTCTGATAAACCGTTAAAAGATAAAATATTTTTTGGAGGAGGTTTAGGGTTTGGTTTTTCAAATTATTACACCCAAATCGCAGTTACACCAATGGTAGGTTACTTGATTACACCAAACCTACAATTAGGTATTGGGTTTGTATATGAGTACTACAATTATAAGTCAGATATCGGACCAGATTACAGCACTAATAATTATGGATTTAGACCATTTGCTAGATACATGATTAACGTAAGAGATGGTTTAAAAATATTTCCACAAATAGAATACTATGCCTTTAGTTACGAGCACATCGAAGATTATGATGCTTCTTCTAGAAGATATATTACGGATAGAAGATGGCAGGAACAGTTCTTAATTGGTGGTGGTGTTTCTCAAGGAGTAGGAAGAAAAGGAGGAGTAAATATTATTGCTTTGTATGATGTAGCCTACGATTCAAATAATGCATATTATGGTTCTCCTTATGTAACTTACGGTTCTCCTTGGGTAATTAGAGTCGAAGTTGCATTCTAAAATGTAAGAAAATATTAAAGGATTTGTAAAGCGGCTTTTTAGTCGCTTTTTTTGTTGTATGAAATTTGAAATTAGAGATATTACTGCTGCACAAACTTGGGCAATCCGACATAAAGTAATGTGGCCGAAAGAACCACTATCTTATGTCAAAATTCCAGATGATGATAAAGGAAGACATTTAGGATTATTTGTTGGAGAAGAATTAACATCTGTGATTTCATTATTTATGGATCCTGACAAGAATGTTCAGTTTAGAAAATTTGCCACTCTGCAAGAACAGCAAGGGAAAGGGTATGGAAGTATTCTACTAAAGCATGTGATAAAGCTAGCAAAAGAAGAAGGAGCTAAAGTATTGTGGTGTAATGCAAGAGCAACAGCTACAATCTTATATGAAAGAGAGGGATTACATCAAACGGATACTTCTTTTATACGTAAAGGAATTCTATTTGTCAGAATGGAAAAACAACTATAAATAATCACCCTTAATTTTACTCTAAGTATAAAAGGAAAATATAATTATATGTAGATGCTTGAATTTGATTTGGGCATCTACTTTTTTATAAAAAAAATCGATTTGAGTGAATTAATTTTAAAAAGGCTGTGTTATAGTGTTATTATGTAAATATTTAATAACGTTATAATGCGACCACTCAACCTATTATCAATTAGCATTGTTCTGTTTCTTTTAATTGGTTGTACCAATGAGAAAGATAAAGAGATCAACACAGACGACCCTATTTCAGAAGGAAGCATTAATGATGTGAATGTCCCTTCTGGTTTCGATTACAAAACCACAAAAACAATTTATGTAAAAGTATCCTCATCTAATTTCGCAGGATCAAACCTAATTACAGCTTATTTATCAACTCCAGCAGGAGAGAAAATCAAAATGTTTTCAGGACTCAGTGATGAAAACGGAGTGCTAAACATGGAATTGTCGGTACCAACCTATATCGACGAACTGTACATTTCAAAGCAAGCAGCAGGATTGGAGTTTTTCGAAACTGCTTCAATCGCTACTGAATATGTAAATGTAGAATTTGATGTAGAATCAGAATTAGTACCATTTGAAGCATCACAAGCAAGAAAATCTAATACTTGTAACGACTTTATTTATGTCGTGAATGGTAACAGTGAATTCTTTTCTATCAATTTGGACAACGATTTAGCAATAACTGATTACCCTGATTTGGAGGGGACAAGTTATGCAGCTACTTATGATAGAGAGAACAATATTATTTATTATGATGTTAAAGGTAAACTCTACAGCTATGTAAAAGAAACAGGAACATCTACCTTGATTGCATCACTGAACACTTCAAGTAATAATCTAAATGATGGTTATCCAAGAATGGTAATCAATCCAAGTGATGGTTATTTATATATCGCAGCGAAAGAAGACTTCGCAATTATTGATCCTTCAGATGGTAGTGTTGTTAAAAATGCTAGAATTCAAGGTATCACAGGATCTCAAAATGGGGGAGGTGACTTTGACTTTTCATCCGATGGGACATTATATCAAGTGTCTAGTGGAGGCATGTTCCGAATGGCATTTAATAGTGACTCAACAATTATTAATGCTACTCGTATTAGTGCAGATAATTTTCCTCACTATCTAACAGGTGTTACAATTGACAGGTTTGATCGTTTGTACGCGTCAACAAATGATCAAAATAGTAGGTTGATTCAAATGGACATCAAAGATGGTTCCTATGTGACATTAAAAAGAATGGGAAGAAGGATGAACGATTTAAGTTCATTTAGATGTACCGAAGAAGACTTTGCAGGCGAAGATGCAGATGGCGATGGAGTTGTAGATGGTTTCGATTTATATCCTAATGATTCTACAAGAGCATTTGAATCTTATACTCCAGGTGAAAATGGCTATGGTACTTATGCATTCGAGGATTTATACCCTGCTAAAGGTGACTACGATTTTAACGATATTATAGTACACTACAGACATACTAGTGTGAGTAATGCAGACAATAAAATTGTAGAGTTCAAGACAAAGTATATTGTAAAAACAGTACAGTCTGATTTACCATCAGGTTTTGCGTTCCAATTACCGATACATGCAGATTCTATTTTAAGTGTAACAGGATCTAGAGTTACAGCAGGTGCCGTAACCTTGGATTCAAAAGGATTAGAAAGTGGTATTGCTCCTGAAAAACCAGTAGTGGTAGCTTTCGATGATCACTTTGCATTGATAAGTAGACCTGGTAAGATCAGTAAGAGTGATGAATTCGAAGTAGTGATCACCTTTACAGAGCCTATTGATCCTTCGTCATTACCGATTGGTGCATTTAATCCATTTATTTTCATCAATAAAGATAGAACGAAAGAAGTCCATTTAGCTAATTTCCCTACTACATCGAAATTCAATCAATCATTACAAACAGATGGTGTTGATGATGGTAATTTCAAAACAGCAGAAGGGCACCCATGGGCGATTCACTTACCGCACAAATTCCATCCACCGAAAGAAGCTATTGATATTACGAATGCGTATTCAAATTTTGAAAATTTCGTTGAATCCAGCGGTAGTGCAAATTCTAACTGGTATACTGATGATACAGGTAATAGAGTAGAATCAAAAATGCACTTAGATAACGAAGAATAACCCTAATACTACTATCTACTAATAAAAGAAAAACCCTCATCTATAAATGGTTCGCCATTTTAAGATGAGGGTTTGTTATTTTTTTGAAAAGTAAAACCTTTATAAGCCTGCAGCCAAAATTAAATCGAGATTCTTTAATGGTAGGTTGAACTTTTCCGCAATTGCTTGGTTTGTGATACTCCCTCGGTAAGTATATACTCCTTTTGAAAACCATGGATGTCTTCTCATCATGGTGTCTACATTCATTTCATCATTTATTTTCATAAGGATGGGAGTGAAGATATTACTAATTGCAGCTGTTGCAGTTCTAGAAACTCTTGATGCAATATTGGGAACACAATAATGAATTACACCGTGTTTTTTATACACAGGGTGTCTGTGATTTGTGGGTTCTGAGGTTTCAAAACAACCACCTTGGTCGATACAAACATCAATAATAATAGAGTTTTCCCTCATATCCATGACCATTTCTTCGGTAACAATCGATGGAGTTCTTGCCCCGTGAGTATGTATTGCTCCAATAACAACATCCGCTCTTTTTAAAGCTTCATTAATAGAGGTACTATCTAAGGCAGACGTAAATAGATGAGGGTAATTCAGTTCTTTCTTTAATCTTCTGAGTTTGTAAATGGCATTGTCAAACACCTTTACCTCTGCACCCATACCTATAGCAGTTCTTGCTGCGTATTCGGCAACAGTACCTGCGCCTAGAATCACAACTTTTGAAGGAGGGACACCTGTAATGCCGCCTAGGATAATTCCTTTTCCGCCATTATAACTACTTAGATATTCTGCAGCAATAAGCATCACTGTACTACCAGCAATCTCACTCATAGCTCGAACAAGAGGTAGTCCACCTACTTTATCTTCAATCAATTCAAAACCTAGAGCAGTGATTTTTTTCTTATTCAGAGCTACTAAGACATCTTTCTTGATTTCCCTCATATGAATGGTAGAAATGATAGCCTTACCTTGTTTCATATCTGCAATCTCATCGATAGTAGGAGCTGAAATCTTAATTACGATATCACATTCCATCACCTCTTTGTGAGAATACACAATAGTAGCACCTGCTTCTGAATATTCGTTGTCTAAGTGATTGACATGCTTTCCGGCATTTGTCTCCACATAAACTTCGCATCCATTATTAATTAGAAGAGATATTGCTCCTGGTCGTAGAGCACATCTTTTTTCATCAAGGTTGATTTCTTTAGGAACACCAATTTTAAGAGGGTTCCCTCTTTTATGAACTGGACCTTCCATCACTTCTTGAGGATGGAATTGAAAATAACTTTCGGTAGCTTTTTCAAAGCCTTCACGTTGTTTGCCCATTTTAACTCAATAAAAAGTTACATGATAGTGACGATAATTTCTCTTGAATTTTCGTCGATAGTAGTGATGGAAATTTCAGTACAGTCATCAGGTAGTAAGCGTTCTACTTTAGAAGGCCATTCAATTAAACATAGATTCTGACTATAAAGATATTCTTCAAAACCAATATCAAAGGCTTCCATCTCATCCTTTATACGATACATATCAAAGTGATAAACTGTATCAGCATCATTGGTCATATATTCATTTACTAATGCAAACGTTGGACTGTTTACATGGTCAAGTACTCCTAATTCATCACAAATTGCCTTAATTAGTGTTGTTTTACCTGCTCCCATTTCTCCTTCGAAGAGCCAAACAGGAGAGCTGCTTTTAGTGAAATCTAATATTTTCTTTGCTGCTTCCGGTAAATCAGTAAGGGAATTCGTTGTGATTTTTAATGTATTAGCTTTCATATCTTTCAAAGATAACTGTTAGATCTTTATAGAGATAAGTTCAGAAACTGAATTTAAGTAAAATTCTTTTGAAAAAACCATGATGAATCATATTTCTTGAAGTCAGTGAATTATAATATACAATAAAGCCTTTCTTATACTTGAAAATATAAGAAAGGCTTTATGAATATTGGTGTTTGAACTCTTAAAAATTGGAGATGGTGATTCCTACAGTAATAGGTCTATCCTTAACGTTAATTAGGTTGCCATTAGTATCAACAAGAGTATTGTCTTGAAAAGTGTTAGTTAATCCATAAGTACAGAAGAAGTTAATCCATCCGTAACCTATTCGTCCTACAAGACTAGCTTTGAAGCGATTTAGATTAAACTCCCCTTTATCTTTTGCGATTCTTGTTTCACCATTGTCTTCATATTTTACTTTCGTATGTCCTCCCATTAATACACCTACTTTTGCTCCTAAAGCAAAACGGAAAGCATTTCTACCAGGGTAGGTTCTAAATCGGAATTCAACAGGGAGATCAAAATAATTGCCCACTAATTTCGACTTTTTTGTATTGTCATAAAGGTTATTAGTAGGTGTTGCTATTGTCTGGTCTCCTGCATGTGTTAACGTCATACCACTTTTAAAGAATAAGTTTTCACCAGTATAACCTAAACCAGGATTGAACGTGAATTGACCACTAGGTGATAAAGAAAACTCATACATATAAGAAATCGAGATTGATCTTGATTGAGATTCTAAAGGTAGTCCGCTATCATCTTCCCAAAAAGTTAAGCCGAAGTCAACATAAAAATTACCAGGTATTTTAGATAATGCACCTTGTCCGAAGGAAGCATAGGATAGTACGATACAAAAAAATATAAGACTTAGTTTTTTCATGTTATGAAGTTTTAATTGTGATATCAAATATAATGTAGAAACAATGGATATCACGATAATTTGACAGTAAAAATTAAAGAGTAATTGATATACTATTTATATAAAAGAAAATTGATTTTGATTGTATGACAAGATTAGGTCTTATTTCTCTGTATCGTTAAAACTCTTCTTCTATTGATCCAAAGTTGGAGTAATGCACAAGTAGAACTTGAGTTTCTTTGGTATACACTTTTTATACAGTAAAAGATTAGAAAAGTACTATATAGTATCTCTGTTAAATATCTTTTAGAAATAATGCAATAAATTTAATTAACTGATTTTTAATTACTTATGATTTATTTTTTTAAATACAAAAAATGTAATAGTTTTTTTATTGCGTTGGATAGAAAATTTGACTAATAGTTTCTATATTTGCAAGTTCAAGAAAACCGCAAATTGCAAATGGCGTTCAGAAAAAACAAAAAGATCAACAACGATTTTACTTCAGTAACAGTGAGTTTAGCATCTCCAGAGTCAATCTTGGAGAGCTCACATGGTGAAGTAACTCAACCGGAAACCATCAACTACCGTACGTACAAGCCGGAGATGGGTGGTTTATTCTGTGAAAGAATTTTCGGTCCTGTAAAAGACTGGGAATGTCACTGTGGTAAATACAAGCGTATCCGTTATAAGGGTATTATTTGTGACCGCTGTGGTGTAGAAGTAACAGAGAAAAAGGTTCGTCGTGAGAGAATGGGTCATATCCAACTAGTTGTGCCAGTAGCACACATTTGGTACTTCCGTTCTTTACCGAACAAGATTGGTTACCTATTAGGTTTACCAACTAAGAAACTTGATCAAATCATATACTACGAGCGCTATGTAGTTATCCAAGAAGGTATTAAAGCTGCTGATGGTATCGCAAAAATGGACTTCCTTACTGAGGATGAGTACCTAGATATCATGGATAAACTTCCTAGCGAAAACAGACAATTAGAAGACGACCATCCAGATAAATTTATCGCTAAGATGGGTGCTGAAGCATTAGAAATGCTATTAGCTCGTACTCAATTGGATGATATGGCCGCAGCATTGCGTGACCAAGCTAATAATGATACTTCTCAACAACGTAAGGCGGAAGCTTTAAAGCGTCTTAGAGTAGTTGAGGCATTCAGAGATGCAAGAACAAGAATCGAAAACCGCCCAGAGTGGATGGTAATTCGTATGGTTCCTGTAATTCCACCAGAGTTACGTCCTTTAGTACCTCTAGATGGTGGCCGTTTCGCAACATCAGATCTTAACGATTTATACAGAAGAGTAATCATCCGTAACAATCGTCTGAAGCGTCTGATCGATATCAAAGCACCTGAAGTAATTTTACGTAACGAGAAGCGTATGCTTCAAGAAGCAGTTGATTCATTATTTGACAACTCTCGTAAAGTAAATGCAGTTCGTTCTGATGGTAACCGTCCATTGAAATCACTTTCAGATATGTTGAAAGGTAAGCAAGGTCGTTTCCGTCAAAACTTATTAGGTAAGCGTGTGGACTACTCAGGTCGTTCTGTAATTGTAGTAGGTCCAGAGCTTAAACTTCATGAGTGTGGTCTTCCTAAGAATATGGCAGCTGAATTATTCAAGCCGTTCATTATTCGTAAGTTGATCGAGCGTGGTATCGTAAAAACGGTAAAATCAGCGAAGAAAATCGTTGATCGTAAAGATCCAGTAGTTTGGGATATCCTAGAAAATGTATTGAAAGGACACCCAGTACTTCTAAACCGTGCCCCTACACTTCACAGATTGGGTATTCAAGCTTTCCAACCGAAACTTATCGAAGGTAAAGCAATCCAATTACACCCATTAGTTACAACAGCCTTCAACGCCGATTTCGATGGTGACCAGATGGCCGTTCACGTTCCTCTTGGACATGAAGCTGTATTAGAGGCATCTTTATTGATGTTAGCATCGCATAACATCCTTAACCCAGCCAATGGTAAGCCTATCGCCGTACCTTCTCAGGATATGGTATTAGGTCTATATTATATGACAAAAGGTCGTCGTACAACCGATACTGAAGTAGTAAAAGGTGAAGGTATGACGTTCTACTCTTCTGAAGAGGTGATCATTGCATTAAACGAAGGAACTATCTCTCGTCATGCTTGGGTCAATGTCAAAACAAAAGTATTGAATGACGAAACTAACGAACTTGAAGAAAAGTTTGTTGAGACTGTTGCTGGTCGTGTGTTATTCAACCAACACGTTCCTGAAGAAGTAGGTTTCGTAAACGAACTACTTTCTAAGAAAGCTTTACAGGTAATTATCGCGAAAGTGGTAGATATCGTAGGTATGGCACGTGCTGCACAATTCCTAGATGATATCAAGCATGAAGGTTTCCAAATGGCCTACAAAGGTGGTTTGTCATTCGGTCTTGATGAAATCATTATTCCAAAAGAGAAAGTAGACTTAATTGAAGAAGCGAAAGGTGAAGTAGATATCATCCGTAACAACTTCATGATGGGTCTTATTACTGATAACGAACGTTACAACCAAGTAATTGACGTTTGGACGAAAACAAACAACACGTTGACGTCTACAGTAATGACTCAAATGGAAGAGGATAACCAAGGATTCAACTCAATCTATATGATGATGCACTCAGGAGCTCGTGGTTCAAGAGAGCAGATTCGTCAGTTAGGTGGTATGAGGGGTCTAATGGCGAAACCTCAGAAGAACTTAGGTGGTGCTTCAGCAGCAAACATTATTGAGAACCCAATTCTTTCAAACTTTAAAGAAGGTCTTGACGTTCTTGAGTACTTTATCTCAACTCACGGTGCTCGTAAGGGTCTTGCCGATACAGCCTTGAAAACAGCCGATGCGGGTTACTTAACTCGTCGTTTGGTAGACGTTGCACAAGATGTTGTAGTAACTGAGGTAGATTGTGGTACTCTTCGTGGATTGACTGTAACAGCATTAAAAGAAAACGACGAAATTAAGGAAGCATTAGCGGATAGAATTGAAGGTCGTACATCTCTAAATGATGTTGAGCATCCTGAAACTGGTGAAATCATTGTTCCTGCAACGGGTTCAATTACTCCAGAAATTGCTCAGGCTATCGAAGAAGCGGGTATCGAAGAAGTAGAAGTACGTTCAGTACTTACTTGTGAAACTCGTAAAGGTGTTTGTGAGAAATGTTACGGTAAAAACCTTGCAACTGGCGGTGTAGCTGGAAAAGGTGAATCTGTAGGTGTAATCGCAGCACAATCAATTGGTGAGCCAGGTACACAGCTTACTTTACGTACGTTCCACGTCGGTGGTGTGGCATCAAACATTGCGATTGATGCATCATTAAAGTCTAAGAAAGCAGGTAAAGTAACATTTGAGGAAATGCGTTCTGTAAAATCGAAAGATGCGAACGGAGATCCTAAAGATGTAGTAATGGCCCGTACTGCCGAATTGAATGTAATCGACGAAGAAGGTAAAGTAGCTTTCAACGCTCACGTTCAATATGGTTCATATCTTCATGTTAAAGAAGGAGATATGGTTGAGGAAGGTGATGTAATCTCTAACTGGGATCCATTCAACGCCGTAATCCTTGCTCAGTACGATGGTGTTACTGAATTCGAATCAATCGAAAGAGATATTACTTACCGAGTAGAAACAGACGAAATGACTGGCTACGAGGAGAAAGTAATTATTGATACTAAGGACAAGACGAAAAACCCAATTATCCACATCGCTGGTGACAAAGGGGAAACAGTAGCGTCCAACCTTCCAACAGACGCTCGTCTGATTGTTGAAGACGGTCAAAAAGTGAAAGCAGGTGACATTCTAGTGAAGATTCCTCGTTCAGCAGGTAAATCACGAGATATTACTGGTGGTCTTCCACGTGTAACGGAATTATTCGAAGCGCGTAACCCATCATCTCCAGCTGTAGTTTCTGAGATCGACGGTATTGTTACTTATGGTGCGGTAAAACGTGCAAACCGTGAGTTATTCGTAGAGTCACGTGATGGTGTGAAGCGTCGTTACATGGTGAACTTGTCGAAACATATTTTAGTGCAAGAGAATGACTATGTGAGAGCGGGTATGCCACTTTCAGATGGTGCAATTACTCCTGCAGACATCTTGAAAATTAAAGGTCCTACTGCAGTTCAGGAGTACCTAGTAAATGAGATTCAAGATGTATACCGTTTACAAGGTGTAAAGATCAACGATAAGCATATCGAGGTGATCGTTCGCCAAATGATGCAAAAAGTAGTTATCGAAGATAACGGTGATACTACATTCTTGCCAGGTCAAGTAGTAGAGAAATTTACTTTCCGTGAAGAAAACGACAAGGTGTTAGCCATGAAGATCGTTACTGATGCGGGTGATTCTGCAAGATTCAAAGCGGGTGCTTTAATCACATTCAGAGAAATGAGAGATGAGAACTCGAACTTGAAGCGTAGAGACTTGAAAGAAATGAAGGTTCGTGATGCACAGCCAGCTATTTCAAGACCAACGTTACAAGGTATTACTCAAGCGTCATTGGATACGAAATCGTTTATTTCAGCTGCCTCTTTCCAAGAGACAACTAAAGTGTTAAGTGAAGCTTCTATTAGAGGTAAGCGTGACGAATTAGTAGGCTTGAAAGAAAACGTAATTGTAGGACACTTGATCCCTGCTGGTACAGGTCTTCGTGATTATGATTCAATCCGCGTAGGTTCTAAAGAAGAATACGAAGCGTTAATTGATTCTAGAGAAAGACATACTATGCACTCAGGTCTTTAATATTTGCAAGCGGTTTTAAAAAAAAAGCCCCTCCCGAAAGGTGAGGGGCTTTTTTTATGTTAATTGTATTATTCTAATATATCATATAATGATCTAGTTGTAAGGTTATTCTTGATATATCAAATTGTGATGATTGCTATCTCAGAGATAGCCGAGTTATTAACTTTTGTTTTGTATAATTCTAAACGATGTTTTACACCCTTGTTTGAATTATAACTGAATGATCATTTTTGTAAAGTTGCATTTTGAGTAGGTAAATAAAAGTAAATAAAATAAGTGTATTTTTGAAACTTTTACAAAAATACCCTATGTTGATTATTATCATTGTAAAAAATTCATATTTTTATTGTATATTTGCTAAACTATGAATGGAAAACATATCAAATGTTTTAATTATTCATTACAACAAACAGACTAACATAAAAGGTGGGGCAAGTTGCTCCGTTCTATTAGATATTACTATTTAAAATCGCATCGGTATGCTATTTGGAATTTTAAGAGAAAATGATCACCGTGTGTCCGTTACTCCAGAATTAGCTAAAAAGTTTATTTCTGAAGGTCACGAGGTGTGTTTTGAAATTGGAGCTGGGACTACAGCTTATTTTAATGACAGTTCATATACTGCTGTTGGAGCAACTGAAAAATCTAGAGAGGATATTTTAAAGACTGCAAATGTTTTAATCACTCTTGCTCCTATTTCTAAAGAAGAAGTAGAGCTATTGAGTGAAGGAACGTTGTTGTTCTCTTCTTTCGAGCCTTTTCAAGACGCATCAATCTGTGAATTGTACGCTACTAAAGGAATCTCAGCATTTAGCTTTGATATGATTCCTAGAACTACTATTGCTCAATCTATGGATGTATTATCATCTATGGCTTCAATTGCTGGTTATAAAGCGGTGTTGAAAGCAACAGAATTGCTTCCTCGTTATATGCCAATGCTTTCTACTGCGGCAGGTACTGTACCTCCTTCAAAAGTATTGATTTTAGGTGCTGGTGTTGCAGGTTTACAAGCAATTGCAACTGCTAAACGTTTAGGTGCTCAAGTAGAGGCTTTTGATACTCGTGCTGCATCTAAAGAAGAAGTACAATCATTGGGTGCGAAGTTTGTTGAAGTAGCGGGAGCTAATGATGATACAAATGCTGGTGGTTATGCTGTAGAGCAATCAGAAGAATATAAAAAGAAACAAGCAGAATTAATTAATCAGAAAATTGAAAAAGCTGATGTTGTAATTACTACTGCTCAGTTAAGAGGTAGACCTGCTCCAACACTGATTTCGGAAGAAGCAGTGAAAAGCATGAAACCTGGTTCAGTAATCGTTGATATCGCATCTTCTACAGGTGGTAACTGTGCCTTAACAGAAGACGCTAAGGTGGTGAAGAAACACGATGTATTTATCGTTGGTAACTCAAACCTAGCTGCAGATATCAGTGAGCAAGCTTCAGTACTATTCAGTAAGAACGTTCAGAATTACTTTAAATTAATGTTGACAAAAGAAGGTTTCAACTTTGATTTTAGTGATGAGATTATTCTTCAAAGCTGTATAGTATACAAAGGTGAAGTGATTTATGGTAATGAGGCAAAGCAACAAGCTTTAGTTCCTGCCCCTCAAGTTGAAGAAACTGCAGAAGCTTAATCATTACTACTGAACAAACAAAAAACACAAACAATGGAACAATTAATTCAATTTTTAGATGATAATACTCTAGCAATGTTATCATTGTTAGTACTTGCTTCATTCTTAGGAATGGAGATTATTGGAAAAGTACCTACTGTTTTGCATACTCCTCTTATGTCGGGTGCAAACGCAATTTCAGGTGTAGTTGTTATCGGTGCAATTATTCTAATTCGTAAGGCATCAGCGGATGATTACCTAACTCTTTCATTAGGTTTTATCGGTATTGCATTAGCTATGATCAACGTAGTTGGTGGTTTTGCTGTAACGAACAGAATGCTTGACATGTTCAAGAAAAAAGACCGTAAAGCTTAAGTTAAACTCTAAAATCTGAAATTAAAAAACAATGGAGTATTCTAATATCATCGACTTATTATACTTAGTAAGTATAGTCGTTTTCATTATAGGATTAAAAGGTCTGTCTCACCCGGAATCAGCTCGTAAAGGTAACTTAGTCGCTGCTTTAGGTATGGGTATGGCTATCGTAATATCTTTATTTGCCCCACAAGCTTCAGGAGATAATAACTACCTGTGGATTTTAGGAGCAATGTTAGTAGGTGGTGGTATCGGTATGGTATCAGCAAAGAAAGTAGCCATGACAAAAATGCCAGAGATGGTATCTTTATTCAATGGTTTAGGTGGTGCTTGTGCCATGTTAATTGGTATTGCTGAATTCAATAACTTACCTGCTGGTACTGAAATGATGAGTGGTGCTGTTTTAACAAACATCTTTGCAATGTTTGTAGGTGCTGTTTCGTTAACAGGTTCATTAGTAGCTTATGGTAAATTGAATGGATCTTTAAGAGATAACTTCTCGTTACCTGCTCCTCAATTAATCAACATTGCTTCTTTAATTGGTGTATTCGTTTTGGCTGGTATGATCATGACTCAACCAGAATTGAACATGCCTTTAGTATATGCTTTATTAGGATTATCATTATTCTATGGTATTGCTTTCGTAACGCCAATTGGTGGAGGAGATATGCCAGTAGTTATTTCATTACTAAACTCAGTAACTGGTATTGGAGCAACTGGTGCAGGTCTTATCTACAGTAACAATATTATGATCATTGGTGGTATCCTTGTAGGTGCATCAGGTATTATTCTTACTGTGATGATGTGTGAAGCTATGAACCGTTCATTAGTTAACGTATTAGTAGGTAACTTAGGTGCATCAGGTGGTGGATCTGGATCATCTCGTGAAGAGATTGTAAAAGAAGTAAATGTATCGGATTTAGCGATCCAATTAAAATATGCAGACAGAGTATGTATCGTTCCAGGTTACGGTTTAGCTGTAGCTCAAGCACAACATATTTGTCATGAAATTGAATCAGTATTAGAAGAGGAAGGTGTTGAAGTAAGATATGCAATTCACCCAGTAGCAGGTCGTATGCCAGGTCATATGAACGTATTATTGGCAGAGTCGGATGTATCTTATGACAAGTTATTAGAACTTGAGCCTGCAAACGATGCATTCCCTTCAACTGATGTTGTTTTAGTAATTGGTGCAAATGACGTTGTTAACCCATCTGCAAAAGATGATACTTCGTCTCCAATCTACGGTATGCCGATCTTAGACGTTGAGACTGCTAAAAATGTAGTAGTATTTAAGCGTGGTATGAGTACAGGTTATGCTGGTGTTCAGAACCCATTATTCTTTGGGGATAGAACAAAAATGTTATTCGGTGATGCTAAAGCTTCATTGAATAAACTAAAAGATGAAATTGCAAATGCTTAACCAAGCAGATGAAATAAATTAAGTGTGAAGCCCTGTACCTAATACGTACAGGGCTTTCTTTTTATATTAATTTTGTGATTGATCCATTTCAACTTGTGTTTCTACTTGAGCGATAAAGTCTAATAGATTCTCCCCTTTCTCTAAATTCAGTTTCTTTCTTAATCTATATCTAGATGTTTCAACGCCTCTAACAGATAAGTTAAGTGCATTGGCGATGTCTTTTGTTGACATATTCATCTTGATGTAAGCACAAATCTTAAGTTCTTGTGTACTTAATTGTGGATAGTTTTCTTTAAAATATTCAAAGAAATCTGAGTGTATCAGGTTGAAGTGATCTTTGAATCTAGCCCAATCTTTTTCATCATCAATTTCTTTCGATATTCTAACAGCAAGATGGTGTAATTCTTTAGATGTACGAACATCCTCTGCAGAAGTGGATACTTTAATCAAGTCTGTTTTTATAGAAGTAAGCAATGCATTTCTTTGTGATAAATGAAAAGCAGAGAGTGCTAGTTCTTTATTTTTAAAATCAATTTCTTGGTGGTGCTTTTCATCCAAAAGTTTTTTAATGGTGCCATCTTGATCTTCAATTTGCTGTTCTTTTTGACCTAGTATACTTAACCACTTTTTACTATACCTCTTTTTAGAAATTCTTGTGATTAAGAATACAAATCCAGCTGTAAGTATAAGATAAATAAGATAGGCAAAACTAGTTCTGTACCAAGGTGCCAAAATGGTAAATTTGACTTTCTGCATTTTACTCACTTCACCATAAATATTTTTTGAAGTTACCTGAAAAGTATATTCTCCCTCTTTTAAGTTGGTATAGGAAATATTAGGCTGTGTATTCCAAGGTTTAGGCAGTTTATCAAAACCTTCTAGAAAAGTTTGGTATGAATTGTATTCCAGTCCATCAAAGAAAGGTGTAGCATAGGAAAAACTAATATCGTTATTGGCATAGTTGATTTTAATATCAGCTCCTTCATTGAGTTCGTTTTTGTAATCAATACCATTACTACTACTAAATTGAGTAATACTCAAAGGTATATTATTATGAACTACTTGTTTAAAGCGCGGATTGTAACGGATAAAACCTTCTTTGGCAGTAATAAGTACATTGGAAGGGTCAATAACAATAATACTTTCAAGGTCATCTGAAATGTATTTATTGATCCTCTCGAATAGTTGACGCTCTACGTAAGGACTGTTGGATTTTGGAGAATAAACTGCTCCTACTTTATTATTTTGAATGAAGTAAAGGTTTCCTTCTTCATCGTTTGTAAGACTAGAAACTCTTTCCGTTCCTAATAGCTTTGTATATAATTCATGGATGATAAACCTATCATTCTTTTGATCGTAGGTATATACACCATTTTCACCACAGAAAATCAGTTCATTATTTACGGTAAAGAGGTTAATCAAAACATTGGAGTAAAAACCTTTTTCTTTACCATAAAAATCAGCTTTTGTGATCTGATTTGTCGAATAATCAATCTTTAGACGAAAAACACCCTTGAAGCCATGACTCATCCAAATGGTATTGTAGTTATCCACTTTTATTAATCGGCAAGACTCATTAAAACCTTGTAGCTTTTGTGTATTCCATTGGCCATTTTTAAATCGATGAATTAACAACCCGTCATAAGCTCCTTGTAAATAGGCATCTTTTTCTGGAATATATATGGCATTCCATGCTCCCTTATTGGAAGTGACAATATCATTTTTAGTGTCTTTTAATGCGTATAAACCTTCATGTTGACCTTGGAATAAATAGCCATTACTTACCGTTAAATTATAGGTATGTCCTATATTTATTTTATTATAATTTGGTTCAAGAAAAGGGCCTTTAGGATCATATTTAAATACTCCATTTGATGTACCTAGGTAGAGTGTGTTTTGAAAAAATGAAGCAGCATATCCACCACCATCGATACCTATTTGCTCATTGATTAATGAAAAAGGAGAATGAATCTCAATATATGATAGACCATTACGATGTGCTAACCATAGGTTTTCTGTTTGATCTTGGAAAATTTGGTATACTGACATATCAGAGAGCCCATTTTTCTTATTGATATGCAGCTGAACTTTACCTTCTTCGTCTAAGATATATACCCCATCATTTTGGGTTGCAATCGCTAGAGAATTATCCTTTAACAATAAAGCAGAATTTATTTTAGCATCTTTAAAAGTATCCCAAGTGTCCGTTGCCCAAGGTTCAAAACCATCACCAGAATTCATTAATAGTTTACCATCATGAGATAATGCTAACAACAAGCCATTAGGAAAATTGATAATGGACCGAACCATATGACCTTTAAGTAATTTTGTGCCTTTATATTGGGGTAAGATTCTTTTATTATTCCAATTTAGTAATCCAATTTCAGGGCTACTGGAAATGAAATCTCCATTGATATAAAAGGTGTAAAAAATATTTTGAGGAGGGGTGATACTCGTAATCTTTGAACCGTCAAACCTAAAGACTTTTCGGTGTGAACAAAAGATGATTTCATTATCATTACGTCCAGAATATATGTTCCATATTTCGTCAAACTCTTCTTTACTATCAATCAGCGGAAGTAGTGATACATACTTCAGTTCATGTTTTGTGTTTCTTTCGAAGTACCCAAATTCATGCTGTCCTCCGACATATATTCTTTTATTAATAGCTAGTACAGACTTTAAATTGTTATTCCCTTTATTCATGGTAAAGGTATTCCAGTTCACTCCATTAAATTCTAAGAGGCCAAAGTTGTTAGCGATATAAATAAAACCATCTTCGTTTTGTGAGATGCCCCAGTTCTGAGAACCAGCACCATACTCAGATGCAGAATATCTATTAACTATAGGAATACCGTAATGCTCATTGGATGAAAATGCAGTGAGAAAATTAAATAATAATAGAAGTAAAATGTATAACCTAGTGATCATAATGTAACTGTTTTCGTCGTCAAGAATAGCCTTAAAAAGTATTATTGGTCTTTGTTTAATTAGTGTAAGATGTACGTTAGCAATATCAATATTTTATTTTAGAATGTCTTACGCCAAGTGTGAATCAAGGTACTTCAAAACTACGTCAACCTTCGAAAAACACTACTTCTTCCTTGTTTTTGTGTGTTTTTGATACACTTAAAGCTGTATACTCGAATTGTGAACATGAAAGAAGTGAGTTGATTGAGATTAAAGTATTGGTCTCAGTTTATCTTAAAAGACACTAACATTATTAAGTCGAGTACTATGAAAAATAAGAATATCATGTATCCTATTATGGTTGCTTCTATTGTAGCGATAGGAGGTTTCCTTTTAGGGTTTGATGGGGTAGTAAATTCAGGGGCTATTCCTTTTTATAAACACACCTTTGATATAGCAGAAACTCCTTTATTAATAGGTATCTCTAGTAGTATGATTATCCTCGGTGGTTTTTTAGGAAACTTGATGGCGGGATTTATTAGTGATAAATACGGGAGAAAGAAAAGCCTTTTACTAACTTCATTATTGTTTAGTGTTGGAGCATTAGGAACTGCTTTAGCTACCGATATCTATTTCTTTATATTGTGCAAATTTATAGCAGGTTTAGGAGTTGGTGTAGCCATTTTGGTAGCTCCCATGTATATATCAGAAATAGCTCCTCCTAAACAGAGAGGATGGTTGGTTACCTTTAATCAATTGAATATTGTCTTAGGTTTATCTATCGCTTACTTCTCTAACTATTATATATTACAAATGATAGAAGACCCTGATCTGAATTGGAGATGGATGTTAGGTGTAGGAGCTATTCCTGCTTTGGTATATATGTTATTGTTATTAATAATACCTGAAAGTCCAAGGTGGCTCATTCAGCAATCAAGTCATGATGAAGCAAAGGCGGTCTTGTCTAAGATTGGAGGAGAAGATTATGCACAAAAAGAATTCGAACAAATAAAAGCTGCTTTAGACAAATCAGGGAAGAAACAATTAGATAGTAAAGCATTAAGAAAAGAACTTTTTAGTAAAAAGCTCAGGTTAGTAATGATGATTGGTGTTGGACTGGCAGTTTTTCAACAAGTATCAGGTATTAATGCAATTCTATATTATGCTCCTATGATTTTTGAAATGACAGGTGAGGGGCAGGATGCAGCATTTATGCAGTCTATTATTATTGGTTTAGTATTCGTAGTAATGACTGTATTATCAATGTTTTTGATAGATAGATTAGGTAGAAGACCATTATTAATTATTGGTTCTACGATAATGAGTTTTTCTTTGTTTATGACAAGTTATTACTTCTCTGAAGCTACTTACAGTTTAGATGCAAGGAATATTGATAACATAAAGTCAGGTTTATCTCATCAAATTGTAATGGAAAAAGCGAAAGTTGAAGATCCTTCTTTTGAAGGTTTTGATCATTATCAATGGATAGAAGGAGAATTAGTCCTTACGAAAGATGGAAAAACGGTAAAGAAATTAAGTACAAATATTGATCAAACATTGGGAGAATTGACTCAAGTAGAAATTCTAACAGCTGCAATGAATACTTTAAAGGGGCAAGAATTTAGTTCCGAAATTGCTTTTTTCGATGAAATAAAGGCGAATATGAAAACTCTTTTCTTTAATGAAACAATCAATGAAATGAGTAATTCTGCATCTTCTCCATTCTTTAGTCAGGCAAGAAAAGACATATTGAAAGGAAAGGATTATAAGGAAGCATTTAATTCAGCAATCAATAAGGTATTCTCAAGAGATTATCAATCGCCGATTTTAAATGCAAGTATTCATATTAATGCTTTATGGGTATTACTTGGGATTTTAGGGTTTATTTCTGGTTTTTCAATTTCTGTAGGGCCTGTTATGTGGGCAATGCTACCAGAGATCTTACCGAATAAATTAAGAGGAATAGGTATTTCAATTATTGGAGGTGTAAACTCAGCAACAAGCTTCTTGGTAGCAACCATGTTCCCGTTAGAACTAGAACTATTAGGTGCATCTACCACTTTTATGATATTTGGTTTTGGAATGATTGCCTGTTTACTATTCTCTTCTTTGATCGTAAAAGAAACAAAAGGCAAATCATTAGAAGAAATCGAAAAAGAGCTAATTGGTGAGCAAATAAGTTCATCATCTGATGAGGTGGAGGGTATTACTCCAATGGCACATTAATAAATTATTATGACAGATATTATACAAAACCCTATCTTGAAAGGGTTTAACCCTGACCCTTCGATTGTAAGGGTCGGGGATGATTACTTTATAGCTACATCAACATTTGAGTGGTATCCTGGTGTTCAGATTCATCATTCGAAGGATTTAAAAAATTGGAAACTGATAGGTCATCCTTTGAAAAGTTTATCCCAATTGGATTTAAGAGGTGTTCCGGATTCATGTGGTGTTTGGGCTCCGTGTTTATCTTATGATAAAGGAACATTTTATTTGGTGTATTCTAATGTGAAAAACTTTGAAGGACCATGGAAAGATACCCCAAATTATGTGGTAACTACTGATAATATTTTTGGAGAGTGGAGTGAGCCGTCATTCCTTACATCTTGCGGTTTTGATGGTTCATTATTTCATGATGATGATGGTAAAAAGTATTTTTTAAGTATGATCGTTGATCATAGAGGAGGAAAATTCTTTGGAGGAATCGTAATTCAAGAATATGATGTAGAAAGCAAAAAATTAGTAGGTGAAATGCATCATATCTATGAAGGTTCTGAATTGGGTTTAACCGAAGGGCCGCATATAATTAAGAAAGATGGCTATTATTATCTAATTACTGCAGAAGGAGGAACGGAATATGATCATGCTGTCAGTATAGCTCGATCAAAGGAACTATTTGGAACATACGAGACGGCTCCTAATAATCCATTAGTATCAGCAAAAGATTTTCCAGATAATGCACTTCAGAAATCAGGTCATGGTGATCTATTCCAAGCGGAAAATGGAGAATGGTATTGTGTCTTTCTTACAGGTCGACCGTTAACAAAACGAGGAAAGTGTACACTGGGAAGAGAAACATCCATAGAGAAAATCATTTGGGAAAAGGGAGAATGGCCGAGAACATTCTCAGGGTCAAAAGCACCTAGGTTGGAAGTAGAAGGTATTGGAAAGAATTACACATTTTCAAATGAAGAACCTTTCCAAGAAAATTTCACAAATGAAAAGTTATCACCACACTTCGCGTCACTACGCGAACCTTTTGATAAGTCTTGGGTAAACATTGAAAATGGTGAGTTAGTGATAAAAGGGAGAAGCTCTCTATCATCATATCATACACAAAGTATGGTGGCGAGAAGAGTACAATCTCATGCTGTAGAAACAGCAGTGAAATTAGATTACTCCCCTGAGAACTTTCAGCAGATGGCAGGGTTAGTCTGTTATTATAATACTCAGCATTTTCATTATTTATATCTCACTTCTAATGATAATGGAAAGACAAAACAATTACAGATTATTTCTGCGAATAGATTTCAATACGACGAAGTGGATGTGAAGGAAACATCTTTTCCAATTGATCAGACGGTTTACTTAAAAGTAAAATTTGAAAGAGAGAACATTCAGTTTTACTATTCTCTGAACGATAAAGATTTTATTGAGTTTGGACCAACGCTAAATGGTTCCATTCTTTCTGATGATTATATACAATACGATGGGACTGGTAGATACCGTCCTGCTTTCACTGGATCATTTATAGGAATGACTTGTCAAGACTTATCTGGACAGCTAAAAGAAGCTGCTTTTGGTTACTTCCATTATAAGGAGTATCAAGAAAAGTTAGAAACAAGTACAGAAGAAACTCATTGAGTTACTGAATCAAGTAATTTTAATAATTAATCGTAGAAAGGCGGTGCATTTTGTACCGTTTTTTTTATTTCTAATGGTAAATGAAGTGTTTTTCTACATTCTATTCTCTTTTGAGAGAATACGGGTTCATTTTGAAGTACTTCATTACTGCATTTATGGTCTAATGGACATGTTATCAGTGGTTTTTGAGTTGATTGACGAGTTTGTAATGACAAATAATCCAAAGATTTTTTAAGAGTATTATCTATAAAGTCTCTTAAAATATTAAAAAAACATGCCCTGTGAGTGAAATAAAAGGATTGAAGTGTTCTTTTTACACATGTAGTATAGTTGAGTAGTGCTTGAAGTAGTCGTGAAGTAGTGCATTTTTTGAATCTCAAGTATAAATATTCCTTAATTGCATTAGCGAAATGAAAAACTTGTCTTTAAGATTTCACTACTAACTCTCTCAATTTTTTATGAGATGAAATTGTCCTTCTTACTTCACATGTTACTCTTAAAGATTAACGACGCAAATGAATTATACTATGAATAATTTACAAATGAAGAAACCTTTCTCTTTTCTGTCTAAGCTCTATTTTCTGAGTTTACTTTTTGGTCTTTTGGCAATCTCTGCCGAAGCACAGGAGAGAGTAATCAAAGGTACAGTTAAAGATTATAATGGTTCGGTACCTGGGGTTAACGTTACAATTTTAGGTACATCACAAGGTACAGTTACTGACTTTGATGGTAATTTTAAAATTACTGCAAATGAAGGAGATGTTTTAAGCATTACTTTTGTTGGATACAAACAACAATCAATCACAATAGGTACTCAAACATTTATTGACGTTGTTCTTGAAGAAGACGTAAAACAAATGGAAGAGGTAGTTGTAATTGGTTATGGTACGCAAAGCAAAAAAGATGTTACAGGTTCTGTTGCTTCTGTTGATAACGAAGCATTAGCAATAGCCGTAGAACCAAGTGCTGAAATGGCAATGCAAGGTAAAGTAGCTGGTGTTACTGTATCGCAAAGCTCGGGTTCACCAGGTTCTGCATCAACGATTACAATTAGAGGTCAAGGTACTATTGGTGATGCAACACCTTTATATGTTGTTGATGGTATTTTAACAACAGATATTTCTTTCTTAAACCCAGCTGATATCGAAAAGATGGATGTATTGAAAGATGCATCAGCAACTGCAATCTATGGTTCAAGAGGAGCAAATGGTGTAATCATTATTACGACTAAAAAAGGTAAAGAAGGGAAAGTAAATATTTCTTTCGATGCTTATGCAGGTGTACAGGAAGTGGCAAAAAGAATTCCTTTAACAAACCAATACGAATTAGCTTTCTTAATTAATGAAGCAAGTATCAATGATGGTAGAGGTGAAAGATATTCTTTTGATGAATTACAAGCTTTTAAACAAAGTCCTGGTACAGATTGGCAAGATGAAGTATTTAGTAAGCCTTCGGAAGCAGCTATCCAAAATTACCAGTTTACTGCTTCAGGTGGTAATGCTAAATCACAGTTCTTGATGAGTTTTAACTACTTTGATCAAAAAGGTATTATTGCTCCTTCAGCTTACAATAGACTTTCAGGTAGAGTAAATGTTAAATCTCAAGTATCAGATATCTTTGCAGTAGGTTCTAACATTGTAATTACCCGTTCAGATCAAGAAGTAATTCCTCAAAATAATGAGTATGAAGATCCAATCATGCACATGTTGAGTATGGATCCAATGGCCACTGTTTATGCTCCTGAAAATGACGAAGGAAAAGTATACGGTGCGTCTAATATCTCAGACCAGTTTACAAACCCAGTAGGTAGACTAGCATTAAACAACGATAACATTATTGTAGATCGTTACCTAGCCAATTTCTTTGCAGAGTTAGAACCAATCAGAGGTTTAACTTTCAAGACAATGTTTGGTATGGACAGAGTTTACCTTGAAAGAAAAACATTCAACCCTAAGTTTGAAGATACTAATAACCTTAAGCTTTCTAGAGAGTCTGGAAACTTATTTATTGGTCAGGAGAAACATTTCTCTTACACTTGGGATAATACAGTAACGTTTAAAAGAAATTGGAATAATAAGCATGATTTAACTTTACTAGGAGGTTTCTCATTATATAATGAGTATCATGAATTCTTTAATGGTGGTAAGAGCGGTTTACCAAATGCTGAATACTTAAGATTTTTAGATGCAGGTGTTGACCAAGAGTCAGATAATGCACCAAGAAACTTTGCTCAAGATGCAGGTATAATGTCTTACTTAGGTCGTGTGATGTATGGTTATGATGACCGTTATTTATTAACTGCTTCATTCCGTATGGATGGATCTTCAAGATTAACTGAAGAAAACCGTTGGGGAGTATTCCCATCGTTCGCATTGGCTTGGAAAATTTCTAATGAAGACTTCATGAGCGGTGTAGATTTTGTGAAAGATCTTAAGCTTAGAGGTGGTTGGGGACAAGTTGCCAACGATAAAATGCCAAACAACTTAGGTTTCTACCCTACGATTTCTACAATCTCAAATGGTTTAAGATACCCAACAGGAACTGGTGCTATTGCAGATGGAGCATCACTTACTACTGGTCCAACAACAAACCTTATTTGGGAAACTTCAGAACAGTTGAATGTAGGTCTTGATGCATCATTCTTTAATAGTAGATTATCAACTTCGGTAGATTTCTACAATAAGAAAACATTAGATATGCTTTTCCAAGCTGATATCTTAGGTTCATCTGGATTTACTGAAAACCCTTGGACAAACGGTGCTTCAGTGCAAAACACAGGTGTTGAATTGGTATTAGGTTGGTCTGATGAGACAAAGAGCGGATTCTCTTATAGCCTTACAGGTAACTACTCATACAATAAAAATGAAGTATTAAGTACAGGTGCTAAGACACCATTCTACACTGCACCATTCTTTGGTAAAGATGTACTAATTACGACGGAAGGTCATTCGATTGGATCTATCTATGGTTACGAAACTGCAGGTGTTTACCAAAAAGAACCAACTGGAGCAGTATTGAATCCAAATGTAAAAGCAGGTGATTTAATCTATGTTGATGCCAACGAAGACGGAAGTATTACTCCTGATGATAGAAAAATTCTTGGTAATACTATTCCGGTATATACTTACGGTTTGACAACAAACCTAGGTTATAAAGGATTTGATTTAGTAATCTTCTTACAAGGTATGGGTGGTCACCAAATTTTCAATGGTATCAAGTACAACTCAAATGCTCCGAATACAAACTATATGAAACTGACATATGATAACCGTTGGAATGGTCCTGGTTCGACAAATGAGCATCCAAGAGTTACAGGTACAGCAAACAACAAGTTGTATTCAGACTACTATGTAGAAGATGGCGATTTCTTAAGATTAAGAAACTTACAATTAGGTTATACGATCCCAAGAGAAATCACACAGAAAATTGGTGTGAACAAGTTTAGAGTATACATCGCAGGTCAAAACTTATTTACACTAACGAAGTATACAGGTTTCGACCCAGAAATTGGTCAAAACTTATCAACTGCTCAAAGTGCTATCGACTTTAGTATTGATAGAGGTAACTATCCAGTTCCAAGAATCTATACAGCAGGTGTAAACATTAGCTTCTAATCTGAACGAATAAACATGAGAAATCTATATAAAATATTAATAGCAAGTACGCTTATTGGTTTTACTTCTACAGGGTGTTCTAACTTCCTTGATAGAGAACCATTAGCGAGAGAAACAACGGAAACTTTTGTATCTGATCCAGATAACTTAGAGTTGATGGTCATTGCAGGTTATGATCCTATTCAGTGGAGATTTGATGGTGTTCAGTTCTACAACTATTTCATCTTTGGTGATATCGCTTCAGATGATGCTGATAAAGGTGGTTTGTCTGAAACTGACTTAGACTATATGACACTAGTTCAGAAATTCCAATGGAACCCCGCTGAACCATTATTTGAGTCTGTTTGGAAACGTCATTTTGCAGGTGTATTCAGAGCAAATACAGTACTTTCAAATATTGAGGTAGCAAAGTCAATTGTTGATGAGTCAGTTTACAACCAAATTAGAGGTGAAGGTCTATTCTTAAGAGGATGGCACTATTTCCAGTTAACTAAAATGTTTGGTGGTGTACCTTTATTTACTTCATTAGAAGACTACGAAAACCTGAATACAACAGGAAGATCTACTGAAAGTGAAGTATACGATGTCATTCTTCAAGACTTTAAAGAAGCTGGTACTTTACTGAAACTGAAAAGTCAATATGATGAGAACTATCTTGGAAGAGCGACTTCAGGTATGGCGAAATCATATTTTGCAAAAGCAGCTCTTTATTCTAAAGATGAAAGTACTTATGAAGAGGCTTACAACTTAGCAAAAGAGGTAATCGGAACAGGAGAGTACGCTTTATTGGAAGATTACACTCAAATCTGGCGCTTAGAGGAAGAAAATGGTTCTGAATCTATTTTCGAAATTCAATACGAACCATCAAACTTCAATAACTGGAGTAGAGAAGGTGAAGGTGCTGGTGAAAATATGATGCAATCTCCAAGAGCTGGTGGTAACTCGGGTAACGATTCTGCAATTGGAGAAGGATGGGGCTTTAACCTACCTACTGCTGCATTAGAGCAAGCATTTAGAGATGCAGGCGATGATATTCGTAGAGAGCAGACAATCATCTATGATGGTGAAGAAGTATATGAAGGTGAGCCGAGAATTAGAGTAGCTCAACCTGGAGACAATGACAGTGATTGGTACAATACAACTGGTTTTGCTCCTCAGAAGTACTTCTTACCTCAAAGAGAACTTACAGCTGGTTTTGGTGATAATAGATATAATGGTCATTCAAACTATAGAATGTTTAGATATGCGGATTTATTATTATTCGCTTCAGAATTGGCTTTAGAAACAGGAAAAGGAGATGCTGCAACTTACTTAAATGAAGTAAGAGCAAGAGTAGGTCTTGACGCTATTGCTGCTCCAACATTACAGGATGTTTATAATGAACGTCGTTTAGAGTTGGCATTAGAAGGTCACCGTTTCTTTGATCAAGTAAGAACAGGGCAAATTACTACCGAACTAGCTAATGAAGGTTATGTTCAGGGAGTACACGAGAAGTTCCCAATTCCACAATCAGAAATCGATCTTACGGATGGTTTGATTGTAGGGAACCCTAGTAACTAATAGTATATAATTCCCCGTTAGTCGAAATGTGAAATTCTTATTTTCCTAACGGGGTCGATATAAACTACTTCTTTCATTCGATGGTAATTTTTTACCATGCTGGCACCATACTGCCTAAACTTTTTACATGGGCATAGAATGCTCAAGAAAATCATTAAACTTTGAATTGAAATGAAAAAATTAAACTTCGTTAATTGGCTTATTTTAGGGATCATTGCTTTCGCATTTGGCGCTTGTGATGATAATGAAACAACAGTAACAGGTCCAACAGGAACGTTAACTTACACTCAAGCTGAAGGTGCAGACTATGAAGTAACTTTTACTATAGAGAATCCTGTAGATGTTCTATCTTACTCTTTTGATTTTGGTGATGGTTCAACTGCAAATTCAGGTGAAACTTCAGTAACACATACATATGTTGAAACTGGTGATTTCGATGTTGTTGTAACATTAAATAGTGCATCTGATCAAGCACAATTAAAAACTACAGTAACTGTAACTACAATCGATGTTTCAGGAATCTGTAATAGCGAATACTATACATTACTAACAGGTGGTTGTGTTAATGATGGTCCAGGTGAAGGTAAAACATGGAAGTTATCAAATGCATATGGTTCACATGGTGTAGGTCCAGCAGATGGAGAAGAAGCAGTTTGGTGGAACTCTGAGTATGACCACTGGAATGGTAATAACGGTGAAGGTTTTGCAATGCCTGAAACTATGGAATCTCGTTTTACATTTGGTGTAGTGCCAAATACAATGGCTGTTAGTGCAACACATCAAATTAATAACTGGCAAACAGATGGTGAAGCAACACCTTTCCATGACTACCAAGCTACTTATGGTGGTGAAAGCTCGTATGGTTACTCAATCACTGAGGAAGAAGGAAAAATGTACTTAAATATTGCAAATGGTGGTTACATGGCTTACTATCAAGAAGTTGATGGAGCGACACCTACTAAGTATGAGATTGTTACTTTAACTGAAACTGAATTATATGTTAGATACTTAAACGTATTAAACTATAATGATGGAGAAGATAAAAATTACAGATACTTACGTTATGTTCAAGAAGATGTAGTTGAAGAAGCTCCAGAAGAAGTTGTAAAAGACCTTGAGTACAGAGCAATTTCTGCTTCATTCAATGGAACTATGGATGCTACTGTTGGTGATGAAACTATTGCATTTATCAACGAAGCAGATATTGTAACTGCATTTGTTGCAGACCCTACTGATGACGGTGTTCAAGTTTTATCTTATACTAAAAATGGTACTGTAGATGATGTTCAAGTAACATTAAACCACAGAATGGATCTATCTACAAATAACACATTCAAGTTAAAAGTTTACTTCCCATCTTCTAATGATTATGAAACTGTTGATGATTCTGCTGAAGATTGGACAGACTCTGAAGGTAAACTAGCTTCTATGGTGAACTTGAAATTATATGATACTAAAATGGGTGGTAATGCTTGGCATACTGAGGCTACTGTACGAGTTTCTGATGATACTAGAGACGAGTGGGTAGAATTAGAATTCTCATATGATGGATTAGAAGTAACGAACAGAAACGATCAATCTATAGTTTGGGAAGATGCTGCAGAGTCAGATACTTATGATAAAATCATTATCCAAATTGGTGGTGAAGGACATAAACGTTCAGGTACTTTCTACATTAAAGATTTCGAATTAGTTGAAAATGCTGTAAACTAATTTAAAAGTTGAAATAGATTATTTTCATCCCCCTTCTTTATTGAAGGGGGATTTTTTAAAAGGTGATATCATGAGAAAAGGAATCCTATTTTTGATTTGTTTTTTCTCCTTACAATGGACTATAGGACAAACAAGAAATTCATGTCTTTCTGGTCTCGCTAAATTTGCACCTGTAGACGGAAAACGTCTACTTATTATGGGGCAAGATTTAGGAGCTGTAGGAGGATTAGATCAATATACTGATGGTTATGTTGATCATTTTAGTCAGATGCCTGCAGGAATTACAACGTATACTTCATTACCCTCATTGGGTGGTTTGTATAGTGTAGTGAATTATGGAGCAGGGGATGTTTCAGGGGAAGTTTACTTAGACGATGCTACTTTTGATAGTACTGCATTAGTAATAGGTCTTTACTTGGTCGATCAAGAAAAGCGTATCGTTGACGGAGATTTAGATGATAAAATTAGAACAATGGCGAATTGGATTAAAAATACCAATCGACCAGTATTTCTAAGAATAGGTTATGAGTTTGATGGTGAACATAACCATTATAGTGTGACATACTTCAAAAATATGTGGAGAAGAATCGTAGATATATTTGATGAAGAGTCAGTAGCAAACTGCGATTTTGTATGGCAATCGGATGGAGTTCACTCTACTTCGACAATGCAAAGATATTACCCTGGAAGTGAATATGTAGATTGGTTTGCTTTCTCATATTTTCAGAAAAATGCAGGGAATGATTTAATACGACTAGCAAAAACATATGAGAAGCCTGTAATGATCGCTGAGGCTACACCAAGAGGATATGACTTGAAAACAGTTAATGGTGATCAATTATGGAATTCATGGTTTCAACCACTTATTCAATTAATGGATGATAATCCAATTATTAAAGGTCTAGCCTATATCAATACAGATTGGGATAGCCAACAGATGTGGAAAGGTGAAGGTTGGGGAGATACAAGAATCGAAGTGAATGAGGCATTGACACAACATTGGGAGAATGAATTGCAAAAAGAAAACTGGGTATACGGAAACTCAGAATTATTTGAGACGATAGGTTACCCTTTCGCTGATATTTCTTCAGATTGTTTTCCACCAAAGGATATTGTGAATGCTACGGATGATACTCCTTATCAATGGGGGTATGTTTGTAATAATGAACCGAATAACTTAAAAGTCAATCTTAAAGATTTTTCTAAAGTAAAGAGAATAAACTTATTAGATGCTACAACAGGTAAAGTAATGAAAGAATTATTTCACCCCGAACAAAATGTATTGAACATTATCGCATCTAAAGGAGTGTATATATTAAGTGTTGAAGACTTTAACGGACAGATCAATAGAATTAAAGTCTTAGTGTGTAATTAACAAAACAACAGTTGATAATCTGGTTTTTGATAAGTGTTAGTCATCCCGTAATAATTACAGGATGACTTTTTTATTTCTAGTTTATTCCATCGCATCTGTTACTAAAAAGGGAACATTGGCAGTGCCAACTTTACCTTTCTGATCAAATACATAGACAAACAATCGATATTCGCCTTCTTCTTTAGGAAGTTGAATACTGATTTTATTTTGTTGATTTTCGATAAACGTAATTGGATATACTTCAGGTTTTTGTTCAAAAGCTCCACCCTGACTTTTTACTTTTACTTCACCTAATAACTCCCATTTATATACTAATTCATCACCTTCGTGGTCGTAAGTTTCTACTTCAACTTGAAGTGTGTTTAACTGATGTGATACAGTGATATTATCCGTCGCAATATTATTATTGATTGTCATCTTATTGACCTCAGGAGCTCTGTTTTCAGGGTATTCTCCACTCCAATAATAGGTTAACTCATCTACTCTGGCATCACATTCTCCGCTGGATAAAAACATACCATACCAAGTTGGAGTACGCTCTTGTTTATTTCCCCATAAAAAGGCAAAGCTTCCTAACAATAACTCTGGCTTTTGGTTGATATAAGCAGTTTTAATCCTGTTTCTGAGACCTTTGGCTTTCTCAGTAGATGTTTCTTCAATTTCTCGTCCCCATTTTGTTGTAGGTCTTTCCCAATGTCCTAAAGGCCCATATTCAGAAATAATGAACGGAATAGAAAGATTCAGTCTTTTAGTGGCTAGAGGTAAATTAGATAGGTCACCATACACTTGAAAAGAAATGAAATCCAAAGAAGGAGTACGTTCTAAACCAACTTTAACATGATCAGATATAATACCCGCAAAAGTAGTAGTGACAGGATGTATACTATCCACACTGTGAATGTATTGAACTATATTTTCTAAGGCATTATAGACTTTAGGATTAACAGTACCTAAAGTTCCATCTTCTTTGAATAGTAAGTTCAATTCATTACCAACTACCCAACACAGCAGCTGTTTTTCATCTTTATACTTTAATACTTTCTCCTTTATTTCATTAAACTGTTGTGCAATAGCAGCGCTATCATTATAGTCGAAACCATGTAATTCCTGACCGACTTCGATACCCAAAGCAACTTTTAGGTTGTATTTATCAGCAGAATCGAATTCGGCATCGGCAGTGGTAGATCTCCAAGTTCTAAATGCATTACCACTCGCATTTTTCAATGCCTGAAAATATTGAGGACCATTATTGTCAATACCTGCACCTTTTATAAAGAATTGATCTTCATAAAATAATTTTAATCGTGGATTATCCTGTTGAGCAAATAATTGTGATTGAAAGAGAAAGCTCAAAAGAATACAATAGTTGAATAATTTCATTGTAAAAAGTTTATATCGGTGCTCACAGAAATATTATTAATGATAATAATAAAAGCTCACACTTGTAGAACATGTGTGAGCAGTGTGAGATAAAAAGTGAAAATAATTAGATACGTTCTTCTACTACTTCAGATGTAGAGAATTTATAACGCATATTACGATATACAGCGATATCAGTAATGTCTTCAGGTGTCCCCTCTGGCATTGCTCTAAAATTTGTAGATACTCTATAAGTACCTGTAATTGGTAAAACCCTGTGCCAGCAATGTCCATGAAGAAGTACTACTGTTCCTTTTTTTGGTTTAAGAACAATCTGGTTTTCTATTACTTCATCAGGTACGCCAGCAGAGATTTCTCCGTATTTATGAGTACCAGGGACAACTAATGTTTGTCCTCCAATTTCATCAGTGATATCATGAGTATAAACCAGACGGTTTAGATTGTATTGTGCTTTATTCTCTGGAGGACAGTCTTGATGCCATGCTTGGCCCTTGGTTCCTTTTTTCGAGAACATGATCATACAGTATAATTCATTCCAGTCATCCCCAAGAATTTCTTTTGTAAGGTTAACCATCAAAGGGTCATCATTTACTTCTCTAAATGCCATTTCTCCTTCTCTTTCAGGAAACCAAGGAACTACCTCAGTAGCAGACTTATCTAAAAACTCATCGTTATGTTCAAAGTTGGGATCCATTCCAAAATGAGTAATGATTTTGTTATTTAACTGGTCCATTAGTTCAGCGGCAAAGTATTCCTCAATAACTACATATCCGTTGGCCCAGAATTGCTCTGCTAATTTTTTTACATCCATAATAAGTATTGTTTAAGTTTCTAATGAAATTATTAAGGACACAACCAAAAGTTGTCTTTCATTAGTTGGTGAATAGATTGATTGAATAGTTAGCGAAATGAAAAACTTTGAATACAAAGTAGTAGTATTACTTGAAAGAAATAGCCGTTTAGAATGTGTAGAGCTTAATTGACGTATCCATGAAGTAGCACCTAGAAAACTTGCAGTATCAATACACTAAACAAAAATGAAGAACTTTGAAGTATCGAAATGAAAGAAGTTATTTGACTTATCTCTTCAACAATTAGAAAAGGTATTATGGGTTGGTCACCCTCATGGAATAAATAGTAAGAAAATGTTGAGAACAGTTTTTATAGGGGCTGTTTCTTTATTAATAGGACTAACTGGATGTGTCGAGCAGCAAGAAAATCCATCTATTAGAGAAGCATCAATAACCCCACCGTTATTGTCAAATAGTATTAATAAAAAAGGAGAGAGACCATTAGCTAAGTTTGAGCCTGAAGATGGAAAAGTTTTGGTTTTCATTGGACAGGAGTTGACAGCTATTGGAGGTTTGGAAAAATATAATGATGGTTATCTAGATCATTTTGAAAAAAGACCGGCAGGGTTTACTTCATACACTTTCCTAACACCCGGAGATACAACATTTGGGTTTGTACATAAAGGGTTAGACGGTATTGAAACCACTGATGATTGGGGAGACAATGATTATAATATGAGTCTTCAATTAAGCGACCCAGATTATGCCAATATGGCATTAGCAATTGGTTTAGGAATGGTTAACCATGAAGAGAAGATTGCTAATGGTGAGCATGATGAAATGGTCAAAGAGTTAGGGAATTACTTGAAATCATTAGCTCCAAGACCCGTTTTTCTTAGAATAGGCTATGAGTTTGATGGTCATCCTTGGAATCATTACAACAAGAAAGAGTATTTAAAGGCATATCGTAGAATAAAGGATACTCTAGATGGACAGGGTGTAACTAATGTTGCTTATGTATGGCAATCAACAGGCTTTGTCTCTACACCAGACCAATTAGAAGAATGGTATCCTGGTGATGAATATGTGGATTGGTGTGCTTTTTCATTCTTTTCTCGATGGAGAGAGCAGGAGATGGTAGAATTTGCAAGGAAAAAAGGCAAGCCTGTATTTATTGCAGAAGCATCACCAACGGTTTCTGGTCCGAACATGAAGTTTGATAATGAAACTTTACCAATGGACTTTAATAATCAACATGATGTAGAATTAGCTTGGGATAAATGGTTTATTCCTTTCTTCAAGACCATTGATGAAAACCCTGATGTGATTAAAGCTTTTTCATATATCAACTGTAACTGGAAAGAACATAGAATGTGGTTTGAAAACCCAACATTTAAAGGAATAGATGCAAGATTACAAATCAATGAAGGTTTGAAAAAAAGATGGATAGACGAAATGGAAAAAGATAAATATTTAATGTCGTCACCAACACTATACACGGATTTATAATTATAGAGACTATAAGTACCTATCATTCATTCTAGACAAACAAACTTAATTAAAAACGAGTCACTCATTTTGAGTGACTTTTTTTATGTCTACTCGTTTTATAAACCATCGTTTTCATCATTATAAACTTGTAGTTTCTGATGGTGAATTGCCTATAGAATCATGAGGATAACTATTGAAAAAGAACACCTAAATTATTGTGAAAAAGCCTTCCTGTCTATAGATTTTTATTTGATTAAAAACACTGAAAATGTGCATTTTTTGTATCGGGAACTGTTTCGGGAGCGGTTGCGAACACGGTTTCATTGTAATTTCATTATCAGATATTTGACATCAGAACCCTATTGTTTCTAACTAGCAAGTGTTACAAGGACATTTCAATAAATAAACTTTCATTGAGAAGGTAAGAGCGAATTTTTTAAAGACATATACTTAAACATTACAGCCATGTTAGAAACAGCAGCAGAATCAAAAGTAATTTTAGGAGAAAAAGAATTTTTTAAAGGAATTGGTAAAATCCAATTCGAAGGACCTGAATCTAGAAACCCTTTAGCTTTCCGTTACTATGATGAGAACAGAGTAGTAGCAGGAAAAACAATGAAAGAGCATTTCAAGTTTGCTGGAGCTTACTGGCATAACATGTGTGGAGAAGGTAGTGATCCATTTGGTCCTGGTACTCGTGATTTCCCTTATGCTAATGTGGGCGATGCAGTCGAAAAGGCAAAAATGAAAATGGATTTTGCTTTTGAATTCTTTACAAAGTTAGGTCTTCCTTATTATTGCTTCCATGATTTCGATTTAGTTGATGAAGGTTCAACAGTTTTAGAATCTGAAAAAAGATTATCTGCAATCGTAGATTATGCAAAGCAAAAGCAAGAAGCTTCAGGAATGAAGTTACTATGGGGTACAGCAAATGCATTCTCTAACCCACGTTATATGAATGGTGCTTCAACAAATCCAGATTTTTCTGTTGTTGCTCATGCAGGTACTCAAGTGAAAAATGCATTAGATGCAACTATCGCTTTAGATGGTGAAAACTATGTATTCTGGGGTGGTAGAGAAGGTTATATGAGCCTTTTAAATACTGATATGAAACGTGAGCAAGAACATATGGCTAGATTCTTAACGATGGCCAGAGATTATGCTCGTAAACAAGGATTTAAAGGTAATTTCTTTATCGAACCAAAACCGGCAGAACCTACTAAGCACCAGTATGATTTTGATTCAGCTACAGTATTAGGGTTCTTAGAGAAATATGATCTAGCAGACGACTTCTACTTAAACTTAGAAGTAAACCACGCAACATTAGCAAGCCATACTTTCACTCATGAATTACAAGTAGCAGTTGATGCGGGTAAATTAGGATCTATCGATGCCAACAGAGGTGACTACCAAAATGGATGGGATACAGATCAATTCCCGAATAATATCTATGAAATCGTTGAAGCAATGTTGATTATTCTTCCTGCTGGCGGCTTTAAAGGTGGTGGAGTAAACTTCGATGCGAAGGTAAGAAGAAACTCAACGGATTTAGCAGATATGTTCTATGCACATATTGGTGGTATGGACCTTTTTGCTAGAGCTCTACTGATCGCTAACGATATCTTGGAGAATTCTGAGTACAACAAAATCAGAACAGACCGTTATGCTTCTTTTGATAATGGTGAAGGTAAATTATTTGAAGACGGTAAGTTGTCTCTAGAAGACTTGCGTAACATCGCAATTAAAACAGGTGAGCCTGTACCAACTTCAGGTAAGCAAGAATACCTTGAAAACTTGATTAATATGTATATCTAATCATTTCAGAGAATAAGTATATATAGTAAATGGATAACTAACACAAGGAGAGTCTTCTTGTGTTGGTTACCTATACTTTTTCAACTATCAACTCACGAACTCTCACTCAACTAAGGAATTAAAGCAATGAATGAAATGGACAACAATACTATACTAGAACATAAAATAGAACAAAAATCGCAGGTCAATTTTGGGTTTGTCATCAAGGTAACACTTGTGGCCGCATTAGGCGGATTACTCTTCGGATATGATACTGCAGTTATTTCAGGGGCTATAGGATCTCTTGAAACATTTTTTCAACTATCAGCAGCAGAGAAAGGTTGGGCAGCATCCAGTGCTTTGGTTGGATGTATTATAGGAGCAGCAGCTGCAGGAAACTTAGCTACAATTCTAGGGCGTAAAAAGTCATTAATTATTGCAGGTATACTATTTTTTATATCTGCTTTTGGATCAGCAATACCTGAATCCTTCACAGTGTTCATCATCTTCCGAATCATCGGAGGGTTAGGAGTAGGTATTGCGTCTATGTTATCTCCAATGTATATCGCAGAGATAGCTCCGGCAGCTTACAGAGGTAGGTTGGTTTCATGCAATCAATTCGCCATTATTTTTGGTATGTTGGTCGTTTATTTTGTGAACTACTATATCGCAGGTCTAGGGGATAACAGTTGGATAGATACAGTAGGATGGAGATGGATGTTTGCTTCAGAATGTATTCCTGCATTAACGTTTACAGGATTACTATTTATTGTTCCAGAAAGCCCAAGGTGGTTGGCAATGAAAAATAGAGATGATGAAGCATTGAAAATATTAGATCAGATTTCGGAAAACGCTTCCTTATCATTAAATGATATAAAGCTATCACTTCATGCTTCTAAAAACGAAGTAAAAGTAAGTGTATTCCAGAAGCCATATATGTTTATTGTTTTTGTTGGTGTGATGCTATCCATCTTCCAACAAGTAACAGGAATTAATGTGTTCTTGTATTACGCTCCAGAGATTTTTAAAAAACTAGGAGGTGGAAATACAGATACAGCCTTATTACAAACCATAGTTGTGGGTAGTGTAAACCTATTATTTACAGTGATTGCAATTTTCTCTGTAGATAAATTTGGAAGAAAACCACTCATGCTCATTGGATCACTCGGAATGGGAATTTGTATCAGTGCAATTGGAACAGCAGCATACTTTGGCAATACAGACGTTTGGCTTTTGGCTTTTGTTTTAGGCTATATCGCTTGTTTTGCATTGTCATTAGGTCCAGTAGTTTGGGTCTTATTGTCAGAGATTATGCCTAACGCAGTAAGGGGAGTAGGGTTATCCATTGCTGTAGCATTTCAATGGATCTTTAACTTTATCGTTTCTCAGACCTTCCCAATGATGATGGATAATGACTATCTCTTCAATACATATCATGGAGCATTTCCATTCTGGGTATATGGTTTTATGTGTTTGTTGACCATTCTTTTTGTTTGGAAGTATGTACCAGAAACAAAAGGAAAGTCTTTAGAGGAAATGGAAACTCTTTTCAAGTAATAGATCATTGCCTCATTTGAATGAGTAAGATAATTACAGCGATCAAAAAAATAATTTAATACGATGCAGTTTTTAGGTTTAGATATCGGAAGTTCATCAGTAAAAGTATCAGTTACTGATGAAATCGGAAAAGTGATAGTATCCGCTCAATATCCTGAAAAGGAAATGAAAATTGATGCTCCTCAGCCGGGTTTTGCAGAGCAAGATCCTGAAATGTGGTGGGATGCTATCAAAAAAGCAATTGAACAACTAAAGAAAGATCCTGCATTCAAAGGAGATGAACTTGGTGCTATTGGTATCACTTACCAAATGCATGGGTTAGTGATTGTTGATAATAAGAAAGAAGTGATCCGACCTTCTATTATTTGGTGTGATAGTAGAGCGGTTGAAATCGGTCAAGAAGCATTTGAGGCCATTGGAGAAGCAAACTGTTTAAAGCAGTTTATGAATTCTCCTGGAAACTTTACTGCATCAAAATTGAAGTGGGTAAAGGAAAATGAACCAGAGAACTTCAAAAAAATACACAAATTTATGTTACCTGGAGACTATATCAACATGAAGTTGACAGGTGAAATAAATACAACTATATCAGGTTTATCTGAAGGTATTTTATGGAACTTCAAGCACAACAGACTGAATACTGAGCTCCTAGAGCATTATGGAATACCATTCAATTTAGTAGCTGATTATAAAGAGGTGTTTACGGAACATGGTAAAGTCTCTTCACAAATTGCTTTAGAATTAGGTATTAAAGAAGGAATCCCTGTTACGTATAAAGCAGGAGATCAGCCCAATAATGCTTTTTCTCTAAATGTCGTTAATCCAGGTGAAATTGCAGCTACAGGTGGAACTTCTGGAGTTGTTTATGGGGTAACTGATGAAGTAAAATACGATCCAAAATCAAGAGTAAACCCTTTTGCTCATGTAAATCATACTGAAGAGACTCTTCGATTAGGTGTTTTATTATGTATCAATGGTACAGGTATTGCAAATTCTTGGCTCCAAAAAAATATCGCAGGTAATATGGATTATGAGGCAATGAATGTTGCAGCAGTAAAATCACCTATTGGAGCCAAAGGGGTAGTGTATCTACCGTTTGGTAATGGTGCCGAAAGAGTTTTGGAAAACAATAATGTTGGAGCACACTATCTAAACTTAGACTTTAATAGACATTCTACAAACGAACTGATTAGAGCCACGCAGGAAGGAATCGTATTTTCATTCCAATATGGTATAGAAGTGATGCAAGAAATGGGCTTAAAACCAGCTGTAATTAGAGCAGGTTATGCCAATATGTTTATGAGTCCATTGTTCAGACAAACATTGGCAAACATCACAGGTGCTCCAATTGAACTATTAGATACAGATGGAGCAAGAGGTGCAGCGATAGGTGGAGCAGTAGGTGTTAAACACTTTTCATCATTAGAAGATGCATTCCAATCATTGAATGTGATCGAAACAATATATCCAAATATCGATGAGGTAGAAGAAACAAAACTAGCCTATCAAAATTGGAAAAAAATGCTTTTAAATATTTTAGATAAAGAGCCTCAAATGGTTTAATCTAGTTCATCAAATAATATAAAATCGATAGTTATGAAATTCTTTATTGACACAGCAAACTTAGGTGATATCGCACAAGCATATGACATGGGTATCTTGGACGGTGTAACTACTAACCCTTCTTTAATGGCTAAAGAAAATATAGTAGGTAATGCTAATATCAAGGCACACTATGCTAAAATCTGTGATATCGTAGAAGATAAGGTAAGTGCTGAGGTATTATCTACTGATTTGGAAGGAATGATCAAAGAAGGTGAAGAACTTGCTGCTATTTCTCCAAAAATCGTGGTGAAAATACCAATGATTAAAGATGGTTTAAAAGCAATCAAACATTTTTCGAAAAAAGGGATCCGTACAAACTGTACATTAATTTTTTCTGCAGGTCAAGCGCTTCTAGCGGCAAAAGCAGGAGCAACTTATGTATCTCCTTTTATCGGTAGATTAGATGATGTATCACAAGATGGTATGTTACTAATTGAAGAAATCAAAGAAATTTTCTCTCAATATCCTGAGTTGAACACAGAAATTCTTGCAGCATCTGTACGTCATACAATGCACCTATTGAAATGTGCAAAAGTAGGAGCAGATGTAGCAACATGTCCTCTATCAGTTTTTGAAGCACTATTAAACCACCCTCTAACAGACAAAGGGTTAGCTCAGTTTATAGAAGCGGCGAAAACGATGCAAGAGGAATCGGCTTTAGTATAAACTTTAATTCCATGGGAAAGGAGGTCTTCTTTGATGGCCTTTTTTCTCTTTTTTTATATCAATGAAACCCAGCAAATAAGATCATTATCCGATCATTTCAACTAATTATATACCGAAATAAGATGAAAAATATTAATACACAGGCAGCTGATAATATTAGAATATTAGCAGCAGCGATGGTAGAAAAAGCAAAATCTGGCCACCCAGGAGGTGCGATGGGCGGAGCAGATTTTATTGAAATTTTATATAGTGAATTTTTAAATTTTGATCCTAAAGACCCTTCATGGCATGCAAGAGATCGTTTCTTTTTAGATCCTGGTCATATGTCGGCTATGCTTTATGGACAATTGTCTTTATTGAACTGTTTCTCAATGGAAGAGTTACAACAATTCAGACAGTGGGGGAGCCCAACTTCAGGTCATCCAGAAGTTGATGTGCACAGAATGATAGAAAACACTTCAGGTCCTCTTGGGCAGGGACACGTTTTTGCGGTAGGTTCTGCTATTTCAGAACGTTTTTTACAAAGTCGTTTTGGTAAAACTGTAGAGCATAAAACTTATGCATATATATCAGATGGCGGTATTCAAGAGGAGATATCACAAGGAGCAGGTAGAATCGCAGGTCATTTAGGTTTAAGTAACCTAATTATGTTCTATGATGCGAATGATATTCAATTATCAACAACTGTAGAAGAAGTAACAACTGAGGATACAGCTAAAAAATACGAAGCATGGCACTGGAATGTAATCACAATTGATGGCAATGACCCCGAGGCAATACGTTCAGCATTAAAAGCAGCAAATTCTGAAAAAGAAAGACCGACACTAATTATTGGTAAAACAGTAATGGGTAAAGGAGCGATTGATCAAGAAGGACAAAGTTTTGAAGGAAAATGTTCAACTCATGGTCAGCCTTTATCAAATTCAGGAGCAAGTTTCTCAGAAACAATAAAGAAATTAGGAGGTAACCCTGAAGATCCATTCCAAATTTTTGATGAGGTAAAGGCTCATTATGCGGAAGTAATTAAGAAGAAACAAACTGCTGCTGATGAGAGAAAAGCTCAAGAAGAAGGGTGGAGTAAAATGTACCCTGAATTAGCAAACAAATTAGTTTCATTCTATGATCGAAAAAATACGGTTGTAGATTGGTCAAATATCACTCAAACTGAAGGTGTTGCTACTAGAGCAGCATCTGGTAAAGTACTTGCTCACTTAGCGACTAGAGTTGAAAATATGATTGTTGCTTCTGCGGATTTAGCAGATTCAGATAAAACAGAAGCATTTTTAAAGAAAACAACTGCCTTTAAAAAGAATGATTTTAAAGGAGCATTCTTACAAGCAGGGGTGTCTGAGTTAACAATGGCTGCAATAGCAGTTGGAATGGGGTTACATGGAGGTGTTATTCCTGTCTGTGCAACATTCTTTGTATTCTCAGATTACATGAAACCAGTAATTAGAATTGCTTCATTAATGCAAACTCCTGTGATTTTCATGTGGACACATGATTCATTTAGAGTAGGTGAAGATGGACCAACTCATCAGCCTATTGAGCAAGAAGCACAACTAAGGTTATTAGAGCAATTAAAAAATCATCACGGTCAACGAAGCTTCTTAGCATTACGCCCTGCGGATGCATATGAAACAACAAATGCATGGAAGTTAGCCGTAGAAAGTGCAGATAGACCTGTTGGTTTAATCTTCTCTCGTCAGAATATTCCTGCAATAGCTTCAGAGGAACAACGTCTGAAAGATGCTGAATTCTTAAATAAAGGAGGTTATTCCGTATTAGAATTAGGAGGAAGCACTGATGTACAATTAGTTGCTAATGGTTCTGAGGTCTCTACTTTATCATCTGTAGCTGTACTTCTAAATAAAAACTATGGTTTAGGAATTAAAGTGATTTCTGTACCATCAGAAGGTTTATTTAGAGATCAAGACAAAGAATATCAAGAAGAGGTATTGGACAAAAATATTCCGACTTTTGGTTTAACGGCAGGGTTACCGGTTACACTAGCAGGATTGGTTGATATTAATAACATCCACGGTTTAACTCACTTTGGATATTCTGCTCCTGCAGCTACTTTGGATCATGAATTTGGTTATACACCAGATAGAGTGGTAGAATGGTTATTACCTCAATTACAAAATGAAGGGATAGTAGAAATGGATCTATCGAAGTAAGATCTGATAGTTATCTAATAAATTAAAGTCGTTTATGCTTAGGTGTAAACGACTTTTTGTATTTTAAGAAGAGAGAAATAAAAAAAGGTTATCCTATTTCTAGGATAACCTTTACTTGGTAGCGGGGACCAGACTCGAACTGATGACCTTCGGGTTATGAGCCCGACGAGCTACCAACTGCTCCACCCCGCACTATTTTTCTTAAATGCTTGGCAAAATTAGAGGATTATTTTTTATAAAAAAAATTATTCTGCAACTTTATTACAAACAAAATTAAATACGATGATTAGATCAAAATTAGCCTTTATCACAGTAGCACTATTATTATTTCTTTCTTGTCAGAATGTGAATAAGACTTCATACCCTAAAGAACTAATAGCAACTTGGACGGTCAGTGAAATACAAGACAAACAGGTGACATTAATTAATCATGGTGAAGATTTACCAGCCAAAAGAGGGGGTAGAAATATTTATGAAATACTTAAAAAAGGAAAATTAAATCGTACAACTCTAGGAAGTAATGATAAACCTATCCAAGAAAGTGGGGTTTGGTCATTTAATTCTAAAGAACAAATGTTGACATTTGTAGTAAATGATGAATCTACTCAATACTACGTTCAATTATTAACAAATGATAAGTTGGAACTCAAACAAACAGGTGAGTGATTACGTTTAATTAGAAATCAAAGGAATTATTATCAGTACACGGTTTAATGAAGCTTAAAAACAAATTATTAGTTCTTGCTTCTTTATTATTTTTTTCGACAGCGATTTATCAAAGTTGTAAAAATACAGAAGACAAAGAACAGCAGCAGACAGAAGATGTTTTAGCTGTTGCAGAAGACTATCATACTTCTGTTGATCTACCTTATCCAGATTCAATCTTTGTGGGGACACAAACTTGTAGATCTTGTCATGAGGAAGAGTATCACCAATGGAAAGGATCTGATCATGATATGTCAATGAAAAAGGCAACGAAGGAAACCGTTTTGGGTAACTTCAATAATGCTCGCTTCTCTGACAATAATGTGAAGAGTAGATTTTTCATGAAAGGAGACAAATATTTTGTCAATACTCAAGGACCTGATGGTAAAAACCATGATTACGAGGTATTGTATACATTTGGTATCCGCCCTTTACAAAACTATATGGTTGAAATGGAAAAAGGGAAGATCCAAGTGATCAGAGAAACATGGGATAGTGAAAAGAATAAATGGTTTAACCAACATGATGACATGGATGATATTCAGCATTATGAATGGTTACACTGGGCGAATGGAGGTGGTAACTGGAACACCATGTGTGCAGACTGCCACTCTACGAATGTTCGTAAAAACTATGATTTTGAAAATGATTCTTTTGATACAAAATGGGCCATTATCAATGTAAGTTGTGAAGCTTGTCATGGACCAGGTAAAGCACATGTTGACTTTGCAAATTCAAAAGATTTTGAAGAGAAAAAAGACTTTGTAGAAGGCCTATATATTGAACAATTCAAAAAAGACGAAGACCAAAGAACATTGGTAGAATCTTGTGCGCCTTGTCACTCAAGAAGATCTCAATTAGTTCAGAATGCAAAGTTTGCTCAAAATTTCTATGATCAGTATGCACCAGAGATCTTGAGAGAAAATATGTACTATCATGATGGGCAGATTTTAAATGAGGTATATGTTTACGGTTCATTTATTCAATCTAAAATGTACCATGAAGGTGTAAAATGTACTGACTGTCATGATCCTCATAAAGCTGAATTAAAGTTTAAAGACTTAAACAAAGTATGTGCTTCATGCCACGAACCAAAGACTTATGATGTTAAAGCACACTCGAAACACAGCTTATCAGATAATGTGAGGTGTGTTGATTGCCATATGGTAGGAGAAGTTTATATGGGTAACGATTACCGTAGAGATCATAGTTTCAGAACTCCTCGACCTGATTTAAGTTTAAAATATGAAGGAACTCCTAATGCATGTAATCAGTGCCATACTAAGAAATCTGTGAAATGGGCAGATACAAACTACAAAAAAATGTATGGAGAGTATAAGCACGATTGGAGAGATACATTAGCATTGGGTAGAAGTTATGATCCAGAATATATCGATGATCTAAGAAAAATGGTTGTTGAACAAAAGGTACCATTTATAGCAAGAGCAACTGCAGTATATTATTTAGCTAGAACAGGTGATCCATCTTCGATTGAAGCAGTAGCTAATGGTCTAAAAGATAAAGAACCTTTGGTAAGGACTACTTCAATTCAGAACTTATCACAATTGTCTCTTGATGAAAGAATCTCTTACATCAGTCCTTATTTAAACGATCCTGTACGAGGAGTACGTATTGCTGCCGCAATAGCCTTAGGCGATGTACCAGAAGGACGATTAAAAGGGAAGTGGAAACAAGCCCATGAAGATGCAACTAAAGAAATGATGCATTATTTCCGTCAGGCCAAAGATTTTAGAGAAGGGCCATTTGGCGAAGGGCAGTATTATGAAAGAAGAAAAGAGTATGCTAAAGCCATTGACTGTTATTCTCAGTCATTGAAATTTGATACTTTGATGAATGAAGCAAGGTTAAGTTTAGCAAGAGTATATTCTATTCAAGGAAATACTGCTGCTGCAGAAAAGCAATTAGATAATGCAATATTGGTCGATCCAAATGCGGCAGATGTGTATTACTCTAAAGGTTTATTATATGCTGAAACTCAAGAATGGGATAAATCAGCACAAGCATTAAAGAAAGCAACAGAATTAGATCACTTTAATTCTAGAGCATTCTACAACCTTGGATTAGTGCTCCAAAAACAAAATAAATTGATGGAGGCTGAGAAAACATATATGCTTGGTCTTAAATACACGAAAGAAGATCCATCATTAAGATATGCCTTAGCAGCGTTGTATGAGCAAACAGGACAAAAACAAAAAGCTCAGTTGTATTGGCAATGGTTACGTTCTAGATATCCTAACGATCCTAGATTTAGATAATCAAAAAGTGATATAAATTATTAAAGGGCTTTGTAGTACTACTATAAAGCCCTTACTTTTGTGGCTCAAACAAATAAATCATAATTCAAATTTCCATAACCATGAAAGTAGGTATTATCATGGGTAGCCAATCTGATTTAAAAGTAATGTCAGAGGCAGCTCAAGTTCTAGAAGATTTAGGTGTTGACTACGAATTAACAATCGTATCGGCTCATAGAACACCAGAAAGAATGTTCGAATATGCTACTACTGCTAAAGAAAGAGGGTTGGCAGCCATCGTAGCAGGAGCAGGTGGAGCGGCACACTTACCAGGAATGGTAGCTTCTATGACATCATTACCTGTAATCGGTGTACCTGTAAAGTCAAGAAACTCAATTGATGGTTGGGACTCAATTTTATCTATTTTACAAATGCCTTCAGGAGTTCCTGTGGCAACAGTAGCTTTAGATGGAGCTAAAAATGCAGGTATTCTAGCGGCAAAAATTGTTGGTGCTACTAACGATACTGTTTCAAAAAATATCGATAAGTTTATGCAGGATATGAAAGATAAAGTATTGGATTCTGCAGAAATCGTTGAAAAAGAAGGCTGGAAATCAAAGATCTAGTAAATACTAAATAGTATATATATGGAAAGGTATAGTGATGTTGTAACATGGCTATACCTTTTTTCATGACGAATTTTTAGTAGCCTTTTTATACTAAATAAGCACTTTATAGAGTCTTAATATTTATTCTACTTAATCTTTGGCATAAAGTCAACTTAACTAACTACTTCTTCGTCAAGGTAAAATATGTCAGTTTTTAATTGAATAACGGAAAGGCCAAACTAAGTTTTGTCAGTAATTTTTGACGATTCATGTCAAAATGTCCTAAAAAATCAATTGGCACACCCCTTGTCTAATAGATGTTGTCTTTCGATTAAAATAATGGTTAGACAACTGAAAAAGATTTAAAAAATTAAAGAAATAAATTAAAACAAGTTATGGGAAAAATCATTGGTATTGATTTAGGAACAACGAACTCATGTGTATCCGTAATGGAAGGTAACGAGCCAGTTGTTATTGAAAACGCAGAAGGTAAAAGAACAACTCCTTCTATCGTAGCATTTTTACAAGATGGCGAGCGTAAAGTAGGTGACCCTGCTAAACGTCAAGCTATTACAAACCCAAAAAACACTATAGCATCTGTTAAGCGTTTTATGGGTAAACAATATTCTGATGCAGGTAACGAGATCTCTCAAATGGCGTATGACGTTGTTGAAGGTCCTAACAATACACCAAGAGTAAAAATTGGTGACAAATTATATACTCCTCAAGAAATTTCAGCAATTACACTTCAAAAAATGAAGAAAACTGCTGAGGATTACTTAGGTTCTGAAGTTTCTGAAGCTGTAATTACAGTACCAGCATACTTCAACGACGCAGAGCGTCAAGCAACTAAAGAAGCAGGTGAAATTGCAGGTTTAAAAGTTTCTCGTATTGTAAACGAGCCAACTGCTGCAGCATTAGCTTACGGTTTAGATAAAGCAAATCAAGATAAGAAAATCGCAGTATTTGACCTTGGTGGTGGTACTTTCGATATCTCTATCTTAGAATTAGGTGATGGTGTATTCGAAGTATTATCAACTAACGGTGATACACACTTAGGTGGTGATGACTTCGATAAAGTAATCATCGACTGGTTAGCTGAAGAATTTATGAAAGATCACCCTACAATCGATCTTCGTAAAGACCCAATGGCATTACAACGTTTGAAAGAAGCTGCTGAAAAAGCTAAAATCGAGCTTTCTGCAGGTGCTAAAACAGACATCAACTTGCCATACATCACTCCAGTAGATGGTGTACCTCAACACTTAATGAAAGAATTATCTCGTTCTGATTTCGAACGTTTAGCTGATTCTTTAGTACAAAGGTCATTAGAGCCTTGTCGTAAAGCATTACAAGATGCTGACTTATCTACTTCAGATATCGACGAAGTAATCTTAGTAGGTGGTTCTACTCGTATTCCTAAAGTACAAGAAGAAGTTGAGAAATTCTTCGGTAAAAAACCTTCTAAAGGTGTTAACCCAGATGAGGTTGTAGCTATTGGTGCTGCTATCCAAGGTGGTGTATTAACAGGTGAAGTAAAAGACGTTCTTTTATTAGATGTAACTCCACTTTCTTTAGGTATCGAAACTATGGGTGGTGTGATGACGAAGTTGATCGAAGCTAACACTACGATCCCAACTAAGAAATCACAAGTATTCTCAACTGCTGCTGATAACCAACCAGCTGTAGAGATCCACGTATTACAAGGTGAGCGCCCTGTTGCTTCAGGTAACAAAACTTTAGGTCGTTTCAGCTTAACGGATATTCCTCCAGCGCCAAGAGGTGTACCTCAAATTGAAGTAACTTTTGATATCGATGCGAACGGTATTGTAAATGTATCTGCTAAAGATAAGGCTACAAACAAAGAGCAATCAATCAAAATCGAAGCTTCATCAGGTTTAACTGAGGAAGAAATCCAAAGAATGAAAGATGAGGCTGCAGCTAACGCTGACGCTGATAAGGCTACTAAAGAGCGTGCTGAGAAATTAAACGAAGCAGACTCAATGGTATTCCAATCTGAGAAGCAATTGAAAGAGTATGGTGATAAACTTTCTGAAGGTAACAAAACAGCAATCGAAGCTGCATTGAAAGACCTGAAAGAAGCTCACGCAGCTCAAGATGTAGATAAAATTCAGCCTGCTTTAGATGCATTAAATGCAGCATGGCAAGCGGCTTCTCAAGAGATGTACCAAGCTACAGGTGGTGACGCAGCAGGTGCTGCTGGCGCTGAAGGTGCTCCAGGTGCTGATCAACAACAAGGTGGTAACGACGCAGATGACGTTACTGACGTTGACTTCGAAGAAGTAAAATAATTTAGATAGCGATATTTAAATAATAGAGTTTATTAGAGGTTTTGTTCATAATTTTTGAACAAAACCTCTTTTTTTTACCGATTGTAGTAATTTATACGCTCTACTTTTTACCTTTACAAAAAGGTAAATACTGCTAACACATTGAATGATTTTTAATAAAGGCTTACATACCACGACATTTTTACTTGTCTTTTTGATAATAACACAGCTAAAGGCACAAACATCAATCGAAGATACAGACATCCAATTAGCCATTACAATAGATAGTGCTATCTACCATGGTGATGGAAATACTGTAGATCAGCATATCGATTATGACGTTTTCACTCAAAGAGTTTTCAAAGGATTACATCAGTCTTCTTTTGATTGGAAGGAGTATGCAGAAGTATTTAGACAACAACTAAGACTTGGAGATTTGTTAATTGAACAAATCGGCAGAGAAGGAGAGTATAGTTTTGTAAAAGTTATAGAGGACGAAAATGGAAATAAAAATCTACTATACCGTATGATTGAAGGTGATGGTATGCTCGATTATAATGAGATGTTGATTGCCAAAAATCACTTAGGTCAATGGAATGTTGTCGATGTTTATTTTTATCTGGGGGGAGTCTATTTTTCTGATATTATAGGAACACTTATCGCTTTAGAAAACCCAGATCTTATCCCTAATAAATCTTTTAGAAAATCTCTTTTAAAAGTCCGTGATTTGTATGGATATAACCAAGAAGGAATGTTTGGGAATACCATTGAGCAATACGACTCGTTATCAAATTACTTTAAAAAAGAAAAAACAGCCCGTTTAGCATTAATTCAGGCATATGCTGGACAAGGTGGTATTACAGAGTTTGAAGAACAAAAAGCCCTTTATCTAGACGATTTTCCTTACGATAAAAGTATTAGACTTCTTTTAATGGAAGTATATGGGAGCTTAGATAACTTTGAAATGGCATATGCGATGAATAATAAACTCTCAGAATTGATAGGAGGTGATGAATACTTAATGTTACGAGAAGCAGAAATCTATCTTTCTTGGGAAAAAACATCAAAAGCTAAGAAGGTATTAAAGAAATTATTGAAGTCAGAAAGTTTTGAGACGGATGCTAGGCTTCTATTAATGGATACATACTATATCGAAAAAAATTACAAATCCTTACTTACTGAACTATTAAAGGTTTCAGATATGGTAGGGGTAACACCTGAGGAAATTCTCCCTAAAGAAAGTTATCCATTATTTTATTCTTCTAGTTATTGGGAGAAATGGAAGAAACAACAATCATAAATAAGGAGTAAAAGAGAAAAGGCCCAAGTAAGTATAAAACTTTCTTGGGCCTTTTTTATTCATTACAAAGACTTATGCTTTTGCCATTAAAGCATCTTCAAGTTTTGTATATTCTAATCCAAATGCATCAGCAACAGCTTTGTATACAACATCGCCATTGATAATATTTAGACCTTTCTTTAATTCTTCGTTTTCTAGACAAGCTTTTTCCCATCCTTTATCTGCTAATTGAATAGCATATGGAAGAGTAGCATTTGTAAGAGCTAATGTTGAAGTATAAGGAACTGCACCAGGCATGTTTGCTACACAGTAGTGCATTACACCATCTACTTCAAATACTGGTTCAGCATGAGTAGTAGGTTTTGTAGTTTCAAAACATCCACCTTGATCTACAGCTACGTCTACTAATACAGCACCAGGCTTCATTGTAGGAAGCATATCTCTAGTGATTAGGTGTGGAGCTTTCGCGCCAGGGATAAGTACTGCACCAATTACTAAATCAGCATCTTTGATTTCTTCTCTGATATTGTGCTCAGATGAAACCATTGTCTTAACATTTGCAGGCATAATATCATCTAACTGACGTAAACGGTATAGATCAATATCCATAATAGTTACATCAGCACCCATACCAGCAGCAATTTTTGTAGCTTGAGTACCTACGATACCACCACCAATTACAATTACTTTAGCAGGTTTCACACCAGGAACACCTCCTAATAAAATACCACGACCACCAACTGGCTTCTCAAGGTATTTAGCTCCTTCTTGAGATGCCATTCTACCGGCAACTTCAGACATAGGAATTAATAGAGGTAGACTTCTATCAGCTCTTTCAACTGTTTCATATGCCAAACAAACAGATTTTTGTTCGATCATTGCTTTCGTTAATGGTTCATACGAAGCAAAGTGGAAGTACGTAAACAGAAGTTGATTTTCTTTGATTAGAGGGTATTCAGCCTCAATCGGTTCTTTTACCTTCATGATCATCTCTGCAATTGCATAAGTATCCTCAATAGTAGGAAGAACTTTAGCACCAGCAGCAATGTATTCCTCGTCAGAGAAACCGCTACCATTACCTGCAGTAGCCTGAATGTAAACTTCGTGTCCTCTTTTAATGAGTTCTTTCGCACCACCAGGAGTTAGTGCAACACGGTTTTCGTTGTTTTTAATTTCCTTAGGAACGCCAATAATCATGGTTGTATGTTATTTATATATGTGTATAGTAAAAAATTTCGATGTAATACTCCCTTGGTCTGGGAGATTGAAGTTATCGCAAATGTAATAATATTGAATTATTTACATAACGTTTTTAAAAATATTTTTTTGTTTGATGTCAGTTTTAATAGGTTTTATTCTGATTTGGGTATAAAAAAGCCTCATATACAGAATAAAAAGTATATGAGGCGATTTGTAGATGTGTGTATATTTTTGATCTATTTAGTAACCAAGTGACTGGTTTTCAACAGAAGCTTTCTCTAATAACTTAGCATATTGGTCCGCAGTAACATCTTTCGAGAAGTAACGGATTGGATTAACTTTCTTCTTTTTATGAATTACTTCATAATGAAGGTGAGGAGCTGTACTAGATCCTGTACTACCTACTTCACCAATTTTTTGACCACGAGTTACATGTTGTCCTCTCTTTACATAGAATTTAGACATGTGTGCATACTTTGTTACATAGCCAAAACCATGATCTACCTCGATTTCCCATCCATAACCTCTATTTGATTTTCTAGCTTTAATAACTTTACCATCACCAGTGGCATAAATAGAAGATCCTTTTGGAGCAGAGAAGTCTACACCTGTATGCATCTTCTTTACTTTTAGAATAGGGTGGATTCGTAGACCAAAACCTGAAGCAAAACGTTTTAAGTCTTTGTTGTCTACAGGTTGGATAGCTGGGATCGCTGCAAGCATCTTAGATTTATTAAGTGCTAAGTCTACAATCTCATCGTAAGATTTAGTTTGAACGTACATTTGTCTCTTAAGATTGTCAATCTTAGACAACGTAGTAAGGATCATATCTTCACGAGCTAGTTTTTTATCTAATAGATCTTGATACTTTTGAGATCCACCAGCACCAGCTTGTCTAATTTCTTGCGGAATAGGTTCTGCTTCAAAAATTACTCTATAGATTTTATCATCGCGGTCTTGTAAAGACACTAAAACGTCTTTTACCTCATTGACCTCTTTTTGAAGTAATTCATGAGAATATAGTAAATCAGTATTTTCTTTCTTTAATCTAGCTTCTTCAGCAGAAGGAAAATACTTAATGTAGATAGCGGAAAAGAAGAATCCGAACAGTGAACATGCAAATAATAAGCCTGTTATATTAACAAACATATCTAGTGGAGAGGTCTTAACTCTCTCATACCTACACGTTTCTGTATCGTAATAGTATTTAATTTTTGCCATATAATATTAGAATCAAAAAGATTCTATAATAGTTCAACCTGCAAATAAATAAAAAATACCCACTTTTTCAAGTGTGAAATCTATAGCTCCTTACATGTGTATTATGATTACTAAGGGATTAATAATTAGGGATATATTAGTATATAGTACTTATAAGTGTGTTTTAGTGGATTCTTAATGATCTAAAATACTATTTGACTTTAAAAAAAGATATTATACTTTTGCACTCCCTTCAAACGGAAGGCGATATGAAAAATACTTCTTGTGAGTACTATTCATTTCAACATTTTGCAAAGAAGACAGCGATGTAAATTAAAATTTCAAATGAAATCAAATAAGCATTGC
>NZ_CANDOA010000016.1:0-112718 GCF_947387565.1 Flammeovirga sp. SubArs3
TTACACTGATTTCAAAATATAGAAAGAAAGAGTAATAGTTAGTTTTTGGGTTATGAAAAAGAGCTTCTGGTTTCCAGGAGCTCTTTTTTTATACCCTACTTTACACCCCAAAAAACATTAAATTCCATTAACCAAAACTCCTAAACCTTAACAACTTCATTTGCGTTTTTTTAAGATATATCAATTAAGAAATTACAATCAGTTTTACACTGATTTCAAAATATAGAAAGAAAGAGTAATAGTTAGTTTTTGGGTTATGAAAAAGAGCTTCTGGTTTCCAGAGGCTCTTTTTTTATAGCCTACTTTACACCCTAAAAAAACATTAAATTCCATTAACCAAAACACCTAAACCTTAACAATATCATTTGCGTTTTTTAAGATATAACAATTAAGAAATTACAATCAGTTTTTACACTGATTTCAAAATATAGAAAGAAAGAGTAATAGTTAGTTTTTGGGTTATGAAAAAGAGCTTCTGGTTTCCAGAGGCTCTTTTTTTATAGCCAAAATGATATGTGAATAATAATTCACTTATTAAACTCTATTAACTTACTCACTGAAACTAAGGTAATTTCACAACGTTAATATGTATATAAGATAGACAAAATCAATCAGTTAAAACTGATTTAAAAATATAAAAGAAAAGAGTAATAGTTAGTTTTTGGGTTATGATAAAAGAGTTGGAAGTTTCTTCTGACTCTTTTTTTGTCTTATACATTTTAAGTGAATATTTATTCACTTAATGATTTTGATTATCAGCATGTTAAGGGGAGATGAAAAAAACATTAGAAATTGTATTTATTCCTTTTTTAATTGCCTTTTCCCGTAAAGTTTTTACTAAATTGCGGCTAAATAAGATATGCCAAGTAATTATTTAATTCGATTACTTAATTTTTAAACTATCACTTGTAACCTTATGTCAGCTGAACAAGCTATCACAGAATACAGACCATTATTATATGCTGTAGCGTACAGAATCCTCGGTGTTGCCAGCGATGCCGAAGACATGGTGCAAGAAACCTTCTTAAAAATCATGAGAGTTGATCTCTCAAAGATTGAAGATATTAAGAACTATCTGATCAGAACAATTACAAATACTTGTTTAAATCATTTAGAAGCACTGAAAAGAAAAAAGGAACACCTAGTTGACAATTGGTCTAACATTACTAATAACTTTCACTTCGATCCTATAGAAAATTGGTCTAATGATAAAGCTACAGAATTATCAGAAGGACTTAAGAATATGATGAAGAAATTAAATGATGCTGAATTAGGAGTATACCTTCTTAAGGAAGCATTTAATTTAAACTATAATGAGATCACTGAAATCGCTAAAAAGAAAGCCGATCATTGTAGACAATTATTTCATCGATCAAAACTGAAACTAGAAGAAGGAAAGGATAAGTTCAATGTCGACCCAGAAAAGCATTTTCAACTTTTCAAAAAATTCCAACAAGCCAATAAAGATGGTGAGGTTGGAAGCCTAGTTGACTTCATTTTTGGCAATAAAAAGTCGGAATCGATAAAAAAAGGAAAAAAATATCGTTAATAAGTATAAGCGAGGAAAAACGGTAACTACAACACTTTTTCATCGCATAAAACTTATTAACATATCAATAAATTTAGACATTATATTCAATATTAGAGGATTACAGAATTATTATTATGTAATCCTCTTTTTTTTCTGAATAATATACTGACTTAAAGGTATTTAGTACACTTTTATTTTTTATGAATTTGCTCAAAATTGCCGTCAAATAATGATAAATATCATTCCTTAAAATCAACATCTAATGTAGGTTTGCAATGTAGATTTTTAGAACGACTTAGAACATAAGACTCTCACACATCTACACTCCGATTTTTTAGAAGAATTATTTATTAATTTAATATTTTATAATAAAATTATGGCAATTAAAGTAGGTATCAACGGGTTTGGCCGTATCGGACGTTTCGTATTTCGTGCTTCTGTAGAAAGAGAAGATATTGAAGTAGTAGGTATTAACGACCTTATTGATGTTGAGTACATGGCTTACATGTTAAAATATGATTCAACTCACGGACGTTTTAACGGTACTGTTGAAATCGTTGACGGTAACTTAGTTGTTAACGGTAAAACTGTACGTGTTACTGCTGAGCGTAACCCAGAAGATTTAAAGTGGGACGCAGTAGGCGCTGAGGTTGTAGTTGAATCAACTGGTTTATTCTTAACTGACGAAACTGCTCGTAAGCACATCACTGCAGGTGCTAAGAAAGTTGTTATGTCTGCTCCTTCTAAAGACGCAACTCCAATGTTCGTTATGGGTGTAAACAACAAAGAATATGCTGGTCAAGATATCGTTTCTAACGCTTCTTGTACTACTAACTGTTTAGCTCCTATCGCTAAAGTTCTTAACGACAAGTGGGGTATCAAAGATGGTTTAATGACTACAGTTCACGCTACAACTGCTACTCAAAAGACAGTTGACGGTCCTTCAATGAAAGACTGGAGAGGTGGACGTGGTGCTGGTCAAAACATCATCCCTTCTTCTACTGGTGCAGCTAAAGCAGTAGGTAAAGTTATTCCTGAATTAAACGGAAAACTTACTGGTATGGCATTCCGTGTTCCAACTCCAGACGTTTCTGTAGTTGACTTAACAGTAAACTTAGAAAAAGCTGCTACTTACGAAGAAATCTGTGCTGCTATGAAAGAAGCATCAGAAGGTGAATTAGCAGGTGTTCTTGGTTACACTGAGGATATGGTTGTTTCTAACGACTTCATCGGTGAAACTCAAACTTCAGTATTTGATGCTAACGCTGGTATCGCTCTTACTGATACTTTCGTTAAAGTTGTATCTTGGTATGACAACGAAATCGGATACTCTAACAAAGTTCTTGACCTTGTTGCTCACATCTACAATGCTTAATTTGTAGAGAGACACAAGTCTTAATATTAAAGGGGAAATCTTCGGGTTTCCCCTTTTTTTTATCAAAAATATTCTCCAAACTTGTGTTTCAATTTTTTAATGACCTATGAGATACTTTTTTCACTTACTCTTATTTTTTGTCTCTACTCATTCATTCGCACAAGAATGTGATGATCAAATCAAGAAGAAACACTGGAACTACAGAGTTAATCTTAGTACATTTATAGCAATAAAAGAAGGTGTAGATATTAACCCGAAATACATATACTACGATTTCATGGACCTTCCTATTGGTGTTCCTTTTAACTACTTAGATTACATCAATATTAAAGGATATAAATATGTTGACATCGATAAAAACAAACTATTAGAACCTGCCTTCCATTCATATCAGGAGATGCGTTCTAAAGCACTTCGAGATGGTATTAATATAAATATTCGTTCTTCCTATAGAAATAAGAGTACACAGGAATATGTTTTTCATAAACATGGGCCAAAGGTTGCAGAAAATCCAGGATATTCTGAACACCATTTGCTTACTACAATGGATATTCATTATTGTGGAGAAAATACTAAATTGTTCTTATGGATGTTGAAGTATGGTGCTGATTATGGATGGATTCCTACTTACTTTTTCCGTACAGGATCATACATAAGAAAAGAATCATGGCATTGGAGATACGTTGGAGCTGATGCCGCTTACTGGTTTAGGTGTACTTGGAACTACCAATACCAATCTGAAATCAATAGGTTACAAGCCGTCTTTGGACACATATAGCTTACCCAAATTTCACTTAAGCTACTTTGCCCAATAAGATGCACTTTGAGTGGTGACAGCCTTTTTACTTTCTTCATTTTTATCGCTAAGAATATTAGGCCTTATTATTCCTCTCAAAATTTTCAAATCATAAATTTCATCAACGGAGTTTTGGTAAATGATTTCACCTTGAACTGATAAGGTAGGTAAGTGAATGATGATAACCCCTGAACGGTTTCTACTTAAATAAGGAATAAGTTTTTTAAATGATGATGAATTTTCTCTTAACCTAGATAATCCTACAAATAAATAATCGCCTATATGATCCATACCTCTCACATAACCTCCTAATTCTAATAAAACCTGTTTCTTACCATTACTTAAGTCGATATGAGATAGATATCCTTTCGCACTTTCTAATACAATCATTTGATTCTTAATCAACCTCGGGGAATGAGGCATTGAAAGGGTATTGTTAACCACCTCATTTGTATCAACATCTAAAATACTCCCATGATTGATAAGTTGATCTCTCCAACTCTGAAAAGTATTTCCATTATTAAAACATGTAACATATTTTGGTTTCCCATTTTCTAATGCCATTCCATTAAGGTGGCATCTATCTTCTGACACTAATTCAGTTATAAACTTGGGCTTCCAATATTCCTCAAAACTAAATTCTTCTGAAAGTTTCATTATACAAGAGAATAAAGTATTAATTCCATAAATACCATCATCACCAAATTCAATATCATGGATGTCCAAAAAGTTGGTTTTGTATGATACCCGTGGCAGATACATAGCATCATACTGATTTGTTTTCTTCGGATAATGTTTTGCCAATTCTTTCGAATTAGAAAAAATCATCACTTCATCTTTACATGCCAGAGCAATTTTTGATGCATCATGATTTAAACCAATACCCATCGGCTTATCAAATGTACGCGGTAGTTGATGTATTACCGTTCCATCTTCTGAAGAAAGATAGATTAGTTTGCCTGCTTGATACGTTGAGAGGGCAATTGTACAACCCAACTTATGAAGTAACTCGGGTACTTGTGGAGAGTAATGACATGCAAAAGGTTTCATATTGTATAGATTAAAATGATCCCCTACCATAAAATATTATGATAGGGAATAATATATCGGTCCTTATTTCAATTTAGTTTTTGATGACTTTTTGTACAATTGGATACTTTTGATTATCACAATACAAGCACAATAAATATATACCACGCTCTCCAGGTAAAATAACATCTCCTCTGTCGGTATTGTTAAAAACGGAATGGCTGCGTTGTTGCCCATTAATAGTGTATACATCAATAATTAGTTTAGAAACGGTTTTTGGTAAGTGAACATTTATTTTTTCGTTTGATGGAATCGGGAATACATTGATTTTTACATCCTCCGGATTTTCAAGTCTTGTGATTTTCTCCTGGCATTCTTCTTCATTAAGAATACTTACGTCATAGACATTAATCACACTGTCACAGCCTGTTTCATAAGTAAGTGTGTCATAGTAGATGCCTGATTCTATAATTTCAATATCACCAATCACAAACATTTCACATTTTTCAATCTGAATCGAATCAACCTTAACTTCCGAATTGATATTTACAGTCAGTTGATATACAGTATTGCAATCGTTTCTTAGCGTATCAAAATAAATTCCTGATTCAGAAATCCATTGATTATGCCATTTAAAAGGATGGCAGTCAGTAATTGATTCTTCAATAAATGACTCACATTTCTCTTCACAATCTTTATTGATTGTAAGATTAAGAATTGTGATAACATCGTCACATTCTCCCTCACCTTTTTCAATATATTGGTAATCTCCTGTCTCCGTTAGCGTATCATTTTCATAGATATAGAAATCACAAGCATTGATATATAAAGAGTGGATTTTTGGTAGACATGGTGTTTCAATTTCTTCTATTCTATAAGACAGTGAGTATGCCACTTCATTAATTGATTCAACATAGAATGTATCGCCATTATTTACATTGAATATGATTAATTTTTCATTTTCATCACAAGTAGTTGCAAGTATAGAGCTTTTACAAAGATCACTATACACTGTAAAATCTCCATTTTCTTCAGAGGCCTCAATAATCATTTGTCCATCATTATCTGCCGTTAATTGCACTAAATCCGTTCTATTTTGCATTGCTAATTGTGTATTTGGACTCAATGGATATGCTGAATAACAAGTTTCTTCTTGGAATGATAATGAGAAGATATAATCGCTCTGGATGTATTGATCTGACATATGAATAAGTACCTCCTCACCTTCGTTCATTGAATGTACAATTTCACTTTGTAGGTGTGAGAAATCATCATTGCTAGAAATCATCGTCTGACAATCTGAATATAATTCGATTTTTGTATCAAGATACGTCATCCCTACTGTAGAAATTCTTAAATCACCACTTTCAAAGGCATGGTATCTATACCAACCACTACCAAAGTCAGCAGTAACTTTATACACACCACTCATTACATCCATTGGAATTGCACAATCTGAAGATTGGAAATCATGAATTAAGGCAGTTTGGGTAAAGCATTGTTCTTCAAAAGTCACCTCAAAAAAGTAGTCTTCTCCAACATCTTCATTGTTCATATTAATGATGATATTATCACCTTCTGATAATGGAACTTCTACATATGTACCTCCATTAAAACATCTATTATAAGATTTCTCAATCATCAGATCACAATTCTTGAAAAGCTCCATTACAACATCTTCCTGAGAGATACCACAAGTTGAGACTTTAAGTGTACCATTTTTGAAAGCTGTATAACTGTAGTATGAATTTTCATTATCAGTTAGCACTTTATAATAATTATCTTCTTTGATCTCTGTTGCGTTATCACAAATTAATCCAGCATCAGCTTCTTCATAAATCATTAAATCAAGAGCCACTATACTATCACAACCCAATTCATTTTCTAATGTAAAAGTGTAATTTCCAGTTTCAGTCAAAGGAATTTTCCCATCAAATAAATACTCATTGATGGCTTCTACTCTAACAATATAAATGTTTTTTGGTAATCCAAGAACACCAACATGATGTGTTGTTTCTTCATTGAAAATATCTTGTGGAGCATAAGTAATTAAAGAATCAGCCCAGTACGTTGTTCCACAATCTAGGTTTCTGTATTCCCAACTTTCTACATCATCTAATGTGAAATAATTGATGATATCCTTGTTGTAACCACCAATAAAAATTTCATTATTTGATAGCTCAATACTTGCCACAGGCGATGAAGTACTATCATGCTCATACACTAATGCATGGTGATAATTCCAGGTGTCATTCGATTTATAATAGACATGAACATCTGGGAAATTAGTTACTTTTCCATTCATCAAAGTATGTTCACTATTTTTTGAGCCTACTAATGCATATTGATCATTTATCTGTACAAAAGTACCGTACGGTGATTGTTTACTATCGTTTTCTGGCAACATAAAACGAGTTTCTTTAGACCATGCATTCTCATTATTTACAGTATAAACATACACTTCATCTTCGCCCTCTTTTGTTGGATTATAAGAGGACACAATCATTTGATCACCCTCTATTTCTCCTCTGATTATTTTACCTTCTGGAGCATTAAAAACTTGATCTTGATTCCAATTATTTCCATGTTTATTATAAACTAATATCACATCAGAAAGAAGAATAACTTGATTCTCTCTTATACCGATTTCATTTACCCTTTTGTTGATTTCTAATGTTTCTTCAAGATCCCATGAAGTAGTTGCAACATTATACCTGTAGATAAAGGTAAATTTATCGCCAGCAATTACGGCAACATCATTTTTCACCTTTACTGACATACCAAAGAAATTACTATATAACTGATTGATTGGTGATATGATAGATTGTTCAAGTACTAAAGAACCTTCATTACTTTTAGAATAGATGAACACTGCTCCTCTGTGATGAAAATAATCAGAGTCTGACGGGAAGTAGACAAAAGGAGCTCCTACAATAACATGCTCATCGTCCATATCAATTGATCTACCAAATTGGTTTACATCATTCTTATAATACGGTGCATAAATCTTTTCTTGGAATTCCCATTGATTATCATTCTTAGTATAAAGTGAGATAGAACCAGTTTCAACTAAATTCACAGAGGCTGAATCAAAATCATCCAATGGCTCACTAACTATCATCATCTCACCATCTGAGATTATTTCATAAGAAAATCTTGTATCTGAAGGAAATTGAGACGGCTTATAAGTACTTGATAAAATGGGTTCTTTTTGATCAAAGTGTCCTTTACCATTTGTTATACCAGCATATCTTTGAGGGAATGCTTCAACATTTAATACTGTTTCCTCAATAGTTTTATCAGAAGAGAAGGCCTCACAAACATTATTAGAAACCTCTACAAAATAATTTCCTTTTTCATGTGGAATAAAATACGGATTGGTTTCTCCATGAAGTTTTAAAAAACCGTTATTTAATGATCTATACCATTGATAACTTGCTCCCTCTGTAGTTGCAATTAGAAACTCATCTTCTTTTCTAATTTCAGAAAGTAATGATGAAACATGAAGCTGTAAACCAATGATACTATCCGCTCCAGCAATCGTTTTTAGAGTATCTCTATACAATCCTGATTCTGAAATAATCTGTCCATTGAAATCATACTCATTGCAAGTTGTGACAGAAATTAAAGTATCAATTTCACAGCCTACCAAACTGCTCATTTTTGGTTGTACATGATCAATATCGTAGTAATAGATCTCATTATTTCCTGTGCCTGTTATTAGAACTTCGTCTTGACCATCACCATCCAAATCAGCAAAAGCGAGTGCTTCTCTTCTTAATTCTTTCAGATATGATAAACCAAAGGGATCTATAACTCCTTCTCCAAATTTAGGAGAACAAACAGTACCGTAGTTTTCAAAGAAAACAGTATTTCGGAACCAAGTACCCACAAAAATATCTAAATCACCATCTCTATCTATATCATTAAAAGTTACAGATCCCTCCCAATTAGAATCTTGAGTGTAACCTTCTTCTACTGTTAACCCTAAGTCATTTTTTCTTGGGCTATCAAAAGACGGTGTTTTATTGTCTCCTACATTTTCATAATAAAAGAAGTCACCATAATAGTCTACAGAAATAATATCAAAATCTCCATCATTGTCTAAATCGACAATATCAGTCGAATTAGTAGAATATTCAAAAGGGTCTTCTGCTGGGTTTTCAAATCCAAAAGGATTCTGTACTGGTTCCTTAAACTCTGGTGTATATTTATCACCAACATTTTCATAATAATACACATCTCCATATTCATATACTGAACATAGCAAGTCGTAATCTCCATCATCGTCTAGATCAACAAAAGATGTCTCCAATGCTGGATTATCAAATGGCTTTTGAAAATTAAAAGGCTCCCATTGAGCATCCTCTTTTATAAAAATTGGATTACTTCGGTCTCCTTTGTTCTCATAAAATAATAATCCCTTATGATTTCCTAAAAATAAATCAAAATCTCCATCCCCATCAATATCCACTAAATCAGGTTTTAAAAATGTAGAACTCCCAATAGCTATCGCCGGAAAACCTTGCCACTCATGAAAAGGAACTGGCTTATGAAACATAGTCTTTTCAATATTTTGAGCTAAAGAATATTGTCCCATAAATGCAGATATACTCAATATACCCAATGTATATTTTAATTTCTTTTGGCCTTGCCTAGTCAACTGATTTAATTCATCTTGTAAAGATTTGATCTTTTGAAAACGATATCTTGTTGAATGAAGTAGATGAGACAATTGTTCTTTCTTTCTCCTGATCTTCCTTAAAAGTCGCGAATGAGTAATAGAATATTTCATAGTTACAGATTTTGTAAAAAGTGACTGCAACTAGTAGAAAATCTCAAATATTCTTATTGCAAAAGGCGTTACAAAGCATTACAAAAGTGAAATAGAAGCATTACATTCTATTAATAGAATAGATGAAAATATGAGATAACAATATAAAAATGAATGATTCCTATAAGGAACCAACCCCCAAGTGAAATATTGACATGGATTTCTGTTAGTAGTTTTATTTGAATGATAAAAAGAGAAGTAGTTTTATAACATGATGATCGTTCTTGTACTTATTCTATATAATGTTGAGAGTTATTTGTACAAACATAGAACTACAGTATTTGATTATAATGAGCAATTAAAGATGAATATTCATTCAAATAGTTGAAATATGAAATCAAGTAACCAAATTATAAAAGGTATAGTCATAGAATAAATCGTTTTCTTAAATAACTCAGATAAAATATAAAATGCTTGTCATTTAGAATTTTAGAAGTCTATATTTTTTGAAACAACCTGTTGATTATACAGGCCTACTATGACCATAATTACCATGTACAATAAGTTATTTATTACAATTGCTATTTTAGTGCTTTCAGTATTTTGTATTTCTTGTTCAACTGAATTTCATAATGAGGAGTTCACGCAAGAACTATCACAGGATATTCATGTTGACCATAGAGATATCTATGCTCAATTCGAATCCGTACTAACGGTTAATTATATAGAAGTTGCCATCAAAAAGATTGAACATTTTTGTTTCAAAGATATACGTAAAGACTTTATGGAAGAAACAGCCGAGATGTTTGAAGGATATATTGTTTCTTATGATAAACAACCAACATCCGAAATAGATTAATTATCAATTCCTATTTATATATTCAATCATAGTTCATAATCAGTCAATACTGTATCAATTGAAGTAATTATATACTCAATGAAGTACAGTAAAAAAACTAAGGGGTTTTCTCATACAGAGATTACCCTTTTTTTATAAGCTGTTTTTTTAAAAAACTTCAAACTTTTTTTTAAAGAGCTCCCCCTCGCGATTGGCGTTTATTAATCCTGTACTCAGCAACGAAGCTGTTACAAAAAATAATAAACACAATGAAAAATAATTTACTTATCGGATTAAGCGTAGTTTCTTTAGCAATGGGTGCTGTTTCATGTAACCCTCAGGAAAATTTATCCACTTCAACAACCTCAGAACAAAATAATACAGTTCCATCCACCTCAGGTATTCAAGCAGAATTCACATTCGAGAAAAGTAATCAAAGAACAGTTGGTGATACTCGTACTGATGATGTTACTATCGATAATAGTAATATTAATGTATATGCATCTCAAAATGGTGTGATTCCTTCAGGTTATTATTATGATGCCAATGCTCAAACTTTAATGAATGTTCCTTATGGTATAGATCAATTTTATGCTGATTATGATGCTGTTATTCCTGCAGATCATACGCCTGAACTAGGTATGGGAATTGATTCTCATATTCTTTCGGAAAATACTGCTCAAGCCGCATTAGATTATGTTCGTGATTCTAGAGAGCCAATAGTTAACTTTTTGTCAGCAACACAGACTCAAGATGTTAACAGTACAACTCAGTTAGATCCATTTGTCATGATGCCGCAAAACGGAAGAATTTCTTTTGGTATTCACCTTGACGCACCTTCAGAATTCTGGAGACTTGATGCTGAGTTTGTTGTTTACAATAAAAACGGTGAACAAATTGGTAAAGTAGAAGGCATTCCAGAAGATGAAGTAGGTGGTGAAGATAGATACAATCTAGGTTTTGATTATACTGACTTACAAGCAGTTTCTGGTGCATATACTTACTTAAAAATTAAAGTGATTGAATTAAATTCTAATGGGGAAAGAGTAAACGGCCCTAATGATAAACAATGGATTCTAGATGGATCAATTGATGGAGCTTATTCAGTTGCTAATGGTATAGCAAAAGGCTACGCTATTAATATTGATGAGAAATTTACTCCAACTATTACTGACTTAAGTGCAGAGTTTCAATTTGTACAATTAGTCATTGACGATGAAGAAGTAAATCTTGACTAAAAAATTTAGAGGGTGTATCATTCAATTTATACACCCTTTTCATTTAAATCATAAAATACTATATATCAATAATTTAAAATAACATAAGAATCATATTAGAATTGAGATATAATTTCAAAATCATAATTCTAAAATCTGTAGACATTTTTCATATAAATTAAACACAATTACTATCGTTTATGATTGAAGTTTTACGGCAAATAGTTACGCCGTAGAATTAATTTAATCATCAATATTGACCTACTAAATAGGGCAAACAAATTTATTATGAAAAAACAAATTCTAGTATCACTAGGCGTTGCTTCTTTAGCAATCGCTGCTACATCTTGTAACCCACAAGAAAATTTATCAACAAATACCTCAGAAGAAGTAGCCGTCACACCTCGCGTTAGTGAATTACCTGCAGAAGTAATTTTCTCAGAAAGTAATTTAAGAACTAACGGACAAGAAACTGACGATGTAACTATCAATAATAGTAATATTGAAGTAGTGATTTCTCAAGGCGGTACAGCTGTTAAAGGTGCTGCATTCGATCCTGAAGCAAGCGTTATTAATAATGTACCTTACGGTTTAGTTGATTTCTATGCACAATATGATGCAGTAATCCCTGCAGACCACGAGATCGCTTACGGAAAAGTAATTCATAACTCAGAACTAAAAGAAGATAATGCTCATGCAGTTCTTGATTATATGAGAGAACTAAGAGAGCCAGTGGTTCAATTTGAATCAGAAACACAATCTCATGATGTTAACTCATCTACTATCTTAGATCCATTTGTATTAATGCCACACAATGGTAGAATGGCAGTAGGTATCAGCTTTGATGCTCCTTCATCTTACTGGAAATTAGCAGCTGAAATCGTTGTTTTCAATAAAAACGGTGTTCAAATTGCTAAAGTAGATGGTCTTCCTGTAGAACAACACTCTCCAAACAACGAGTATTCTATTGGTTTCGACTTTACTGACCTTCAAGCAGAAACAGGTGCTTATATTCACATTAAAATTGAGGCAAATGAGTACAACTCTCAAGGTGAAAGAGTATTTGGTCCAGAGGATAAGAAGTGGATTTTAGATGGTAAAGTTGATGAAAGATTACAATTAGAAAATGGTCTTTCTAAAGGTCTTGCTATCGACATCAGCCGTGACTTCACTCCAACAATCACTAACGTTGCAACTCAGTTCCAGTTCATTCAGTTAGTTATCGAAGATGAAGTAGTTGAGTTAAACTAGATCATTAAGAAACACACATCACAGAGTCAGTATATATAATATGCTGGCTCTTTTTTTATACTCAAAATCTTTTTGGATTGATTATCTAATTCAAGAAAAAGAATCCTCATTATCAGTAAGTAGTATAAAAATAGTTTAATAAATATAAGAAAGTTATTATATATATATCGATAGCTATATGATACACATTCGCTTCTAAAATACTCCGTTAAGGTATAATGAAGTCAGGAAACAGATATTATAATTTCTGACACTACTTAAAGTAATATACAAAAAATACAAATTATGAAAAATCATTTACTAGTTGTTTTAGGTGCAGCATCATTAGCTTTCGGTGCAACATCATGTAACCCTCAAGAAACATTATCCACTTCATCTAATCAAGAAAATGTGGCTGTTGCTCCAAGATTAGAATCATTACCTGCTGACTTTATCTTTTCAGGTTCTAATGCTAGAACTGGTATTGAAACTGATGACGTTACTATAGATGAATCTAATATTGTTGTTAAGGCTGTTCAAGACGGTACTGTAGTAGAAGGATGTACTTATAGCTTCCAAGAAAAAGCAATTAAGTCTGTACCTTATGGTTTCGTTGATTTCTCTGCTAGCTATGCAGCGGTTATCCCTGCTGGTCACCAAATCGCTACAGGTACAGCTATCCACAATTCTCAATTAAAAGAAGATAATGCACATGCTGTTCTTGATTATATGAGAGAATTAAGAGAGCCTGTAGTTAACTTTGAATCTGCTACACAATCACAAGACATTAACTCTGCTGCAGTATTAGAGCCATTCGTAATGATGCCTCAAAACGGTAGAATGGCTATCGGTATCAGCTTTGATGCTCCTTCTTCTTACTGGAGATTGGCTGCTGAACTTACTGTGTTTGATAAAAATGGTAAGCAAATTGCAAAAGTGGACGGTATACCTGTAGAGCAGCACTCACCTAACAATGAGTACTCTATCGGTTTTGATTTCACTGATACACAAGCTGTAACTGGTGCTTACGTTCACATTAAAATCGAAGCGAACGAGTACAACTCTCAAGGAGAAAGAGTATTCGGTCCTCAAGACAAGAAATGGATCTTAGATGGTGCTGTAGATGATACTTACAAATTAGAAAACGGTATTTCTAAAGGTATCGCTATCGACATCAGCCGTGACTTCACTCCTACTTTCACTGACGTTTCTTCGGAATTCCAATTCGTTCAGTTAGTAATCGACGATGAAGTTGTTGAGTTAGACTAAGTTAGTCCTTATTATAAAAAAGAATTTCTTTATAAATAGGCGACTAAACCCGAGTATGTTTAGTCGCTATTTTTTATTGAACTCCTAAGCCAGCCTATTATATAGGTTGGCTTTTTTTATTTAGATAGAAAATATAAGTAAATTTTTTCATAAAATATCTAGTAAATATAAGAAAGATATTTTTTGAATATTGACAACTATTTTTTACACATATAAATAGAATATACCCCGTTAAATAATCATGTATCAAGAAAATAAAAGATATAAAAATAACAAAATTCAATAGAAAATAGTACAATAATGAGAAATCAACTTTTAGCAGTATTAGGAGCTGCTTCATTCGCATTCGGGGTATCTTCATGTAACCCTCAAGAAACATTATCCACTTCATCTAATCAAGAAAATGTAGCTGTTGCTCCAAGATTAGAATCATTACCTGCTGACTTTATCTTTTCAGGTTCTAATGCTAGAACTGGTATTGAAACTGATGACGTTACTATAGATGAATCTAATATTGTTGTTAAGGCTGTTCAAGACGGTACTGTAGTAGAAGGATGTACTTATAGCTTCCAAGAAAAAGCAATTAAGTCTGTACCTTATGGTTTCGTTGATTTCTCTGCTAGCTATGCAGCGGTTATCCCTGCTGGTCATCAAATCGCTACAGGTACAGCTATCCACAATTCTCAATTAAAAGAAGATAATGCACATGCTGTTCTTGATTATATGAGAGAATTAAGAGAGCCTGTAGTTAGCTTTGAATCTACTACACAATCACAAGACATTAACTCTGCTGCAGTATTAGAGCCATTCGTAATGATGCCTCAAAACGGTAGAATGGCTATCGGTATCAGCTTTGATGCTCCTTCTTCTTACTGGAGATTGGCTGCTGAACTTACTGTGTTTGATAAAAATGGTAAGCAAATCGCAAAAGTGGACGGTATCCCTGTTGAGCAACACTCACCTAACAATGAGTACTCTATCGGTTTTGATTTCACTGATACACAAGCTGTAACTGGTGCTTACGTTCACATTAAAATCGAAGCGAACGAGTACAACTCTCAAGGAGAAAGAGTATTCGGTCCTCAAGACAAAAAATGGATCTTAGATGGTGCTGTAGATGATACTTACAAATTAGAAAACGGTATTTCTAAAGGTATCGCTATCGACATCAGCCGTGACTTCACTCCTACTTTCACTGACGTTTCTTCGGAATTCCAATTCGTTCAGTTAGTAATCGACGATGAAGTTGTTGAGTTAGACTAAGTAATAAACTTGATATTAGTTGAAGAGTAGTGACAAATTATAATGAAAGAGTTTTGAGTCGCTATTTTTCATTGAACATAGAAGCCATTCCATAAATATTTGGAATGGCTTTCTTTTTTATGGTTAGTGGCTTTTACTGAGAAATACATGAGTATTCTCCTCTATATTTAAATGATTTTCTTCAACAATCTTTGTTTGTTTTATTTCATCACTTTTAAATGGGACTAATAAAATAATGATCATTAATAATCCTACGATTGAAGCGATGACCACTCCAAACATTTTTTCATTCTCACTCATTTTGTGTTAGTTAAGTTCGTTCATTTAGATATACACACACTCTGAATATACATTTCTTATGAAGTAAGGATGCTTTTTATTCAGATAAATAATTTACTCTTGCAATAACTGAAGAGTATTAAAATTATTTTAAGTACCTGTATTACCATTTATAGGTGATTAGTATCAACAAAAAAAGGAAGCAATGCCTCCTTTCTTTTAAATATTATATTAATTACTACCTTGTTTATTATCCTACTCACTTATATCTAATGTTATAAAATGTCACCTTTGTTCGTCAGAAAAAATTAAAAAAGTTACATCATCTTTAAATTGGACTTCCTTATCTTCCAATAAGGTCTCTATTTCACTTCTATTTATTTTATTAGGGAATGATAGTTTTTCTTTGACTCCATCTGTACTTAAGCCTACAATATTCTGGTAAGTTGCTTCATATATTTCTGTATGTTCATGCAACCATTCTTTATATGAGTTAGATAAATGGTAACAGATATAATCAGGTCTATTATTATAATCATAGTACTGAAGTTGATGATCAATCATTACATAACCATCCCCTGCCACCAAAACCCATACTTTTTTTTGTTTTTTATCTACTAACATCAATAATAGAGTGCTTGCCAATTCACTATATTCTAATAATAAAGATTGTTGTATTCTCTTTAATTGAATAAAAAAGGAATGCGTGATATGTAACCCTAATGAAGAAAGGGAATAACTATCTAATAAATCAACTCCCAATAAATCTGTTTGGTTAGGGATACCCAAAGATATCTTCTTTAAGATCTTGGAAAATAAGGTGGATGCGAAGTAAGCTTCTTTTCCTGAAGAACATCCATCCATAACAGCTAACAAAACAATATCTTCATTAAGGTGCTTATAGAAATAGGCGTCTTCGTTATGGTTAGCATGTGATGTTCCTTTTTTATAATAAACCTTCATATTATTTTTATTTATATAAGGGTTTTTTATTCCTTTTTCCCCTATTAGTAATGAAAGAATATTTTAAAATTGATTTTATTACACTAGATTTAATTAAAACGAAATGGATATTAAAATGAATAAACAAGAAATCTCTCAACTACTTAATCAGCTTGATTTACACCAAGCCAAAGACCAACTTTATCCATTGGTTTATAATAATCTGCATGATATTGCTGAAAAGCTATTTAGAAGAGAAAGAAGTGATCACACATTACAACCTACATTATTAGTAAATGAAGCTTACATGAATCTTGTCGATCAAGATCATATCAATTGGCAAGGAAAATCACACTTTTTTGCTGTAGGTGCTCAAGCTATCCGTAGAATTTTAGCACAACACGCTAGAACAAAAAATGCAATAAAAAGAGGCGGTGGTGCTCATGCTTTAGAACTAGAAGAAGGAATTGCTTTTACGCCTGAAAAAGAGGGAATGATCCTTGACATTCATGAAGGTTTAGAACAACTAGAAAAAGTACATGCCCGACAAGCACAAGTGGTAGAACTTAAATTCTTTGGTGGTTTTAAAATGCAAGAAATTGCAAATGAATTAGGCGTTTCTATTAAAACGGTTGAAGTCGATTGGAAAATTGCTAAGGCTTGGCTAAAGAAGTTTATGAAGAGTGATATTTGATTTGAATACTTATTAATGGATAAAAATTTACATGAACAAGCTTCTGACATTCTAGCAAAAGTAATTGATCTTCCTAAAGAAGAAGCTTTACAATTGATTACAGAACAATGTAAAGGAAATACTTTATTAGAGCAGGAAGTACTTTCTCTATATCAGGAATTCACGGTTATTCCTCACCAAAAAAAGGAAAATAAAAAAAGTCAACCAAGGGTTGTTGTACCAGTAAAATCTTTATTAGAAAAAACAGAGATTTTAACACGAGTGAGCAACTTTGCATTATCCAAAAAAAGTGGTCGCTTATTATTAATTATCACTGTTTTAATAGCACTTTCAATTTTAGGTGTTTTTATCCGAAAAGGGGTCTATAATAGCATTTTCTCCAATGTTTTAGAAGATAGAACAGCTTTATTAAATGCCAATGCAACAATATTATATGACTGGATAAATAATGAAAAAGAGAAAATTGATTTGTACGCCTCATCCAAAGCGATTAGAGAAGTTGCACTTCGGTTGGATAGTATTGGACATTTAAATATCCCAGAAAAACAAAAAGACAAATTACTTCTTCCGTTATCTGTTAGACTAAAAGAAATTGCAAGGGTTCTCAAGGTTGAAGACTTCGGGATAATTGATAAGAACACCCCTAAAATCATATTAAATACATTCAGTTCAACAGACTCTTCATTGTCATTTATCAATAAGACTCAACTTACCAAAGAGTTTTATGATTATCATTTAAGGTTAAAAAAGGGTGAAACGATATTTTTTAAGCCCATTCATAATGAGAATATTTTATACAATGGTGAGTCCATCTACCAATATTCAGATTGTGGTGTAGTGGCACCAATTTATGATAACAATGGCGAAATCATTTCCTTTTTATACTATGCTACTTGGGCGCAAAATGAATTTTCTAATCTATTTAAACCAAGTCAATATGGGTCTTCATCACAGCTTTATGCTATAGATGAAAAAGGTAGAATGATTTCAGAAAGTAGGTTTACAAAAGAAATTAGCCAAGTGTTATCCTTAGATACCTTAGAGACAATTACTAGTATCTATTATGTATATGTACAAAACCCAGGAGTAAATCTTATGCAAGGTGAAGTTCCAAAAGACAATAAGAATAATTGGAATTTTACTGCCCCTCTTCTAGCAATAAGTGATTACTTGGAAAATAAATCACAGCCTTCTACAGGTCAGATTGATTATGTATACAAAGATTATCGAGGTGTAGAAGTAATAGGAGCATATATGTGGTTAGATGATTTAGAAATAGGTCTTATTTCAGAAATTGATGAAAAGGATGCTATGGAGTTTCTTTCTAAGATAGATCTACTCTTTGGGGTACTTTATGCTATTATTATCATTCTCTTATTTCTCCTATATCACTCGAATATCACTATAATTAAATACAATAAGAAGATTATAGAATTGGGTAAGCTAGGGCAATATCATATTATTGATAAAATTGGCGAAGGTGGTTTCGGAGAAGTCTACAAAGCAGAACATCAACTATTAAAGATGCCTGTTGCAATAAAAGTCCTTAAAAAAGAATTAGCTACCGAAGAAGCTATACAACGTTTTGAAAAGGAAGTAAAAATCACCTCTTCATTAAAACATCCAAACACAATTAAGGTCTATGATTTTGGTACATCTCCAGAAGGAAACTTCTATTATGTTATGGAGTTTATTGATGGTATTACTTTAACAAAAGCCTTAGAAATTCATCAACCATTCCCAATTTCTCGCTTAATATATGTCTTAAAAGAAGTTTGCTATAGTCTTAGAGAAGCACATCAGCATCACCTTGTGCATAGGGACATAAAACCGATGAATATCCTTCTTACACAACAAGGAGGAGCTGTAGATCAGGTAAAATTATTAGATTTTGGACTTGTTAAGGATTTAGAGAAGGAAGAACAAACACAATTGCATAAAATTGGGGGAACACCCATGTATATGGCACCAGAAAGGTTAAGAGATCCCTATAATAATGACACAAGGGTTGATATTTATTCTCTTGGTGCTTTAGGCTTGTATATGCTTAGTGGCAAGTTTTTAGTAGAACTTATTTCTCAGAAAGTCATGTCTGGAGAAGATACGATTCAAGGAAATTTTAGAGATAAGTTAATTGACCGAACGGATGTACCAGAACAACTAAAGGAACTCCTTTTATCGTGTATTCGTTTTGATCCCGAGAAAAGGATTCAGTCTGTTGAAGAAATGATTGACATTCTTGAGGAATTAGCAATTAACTACCCTTGGCATAAAGAAGAAGCCGAAAAATGGTGGAAAAAATATGATGTTTATTAATCAATCAAAATAACTATTATAACCCATGAGTATTGACAAAGCATATAATGTTTGGGCCAAACAATATGATACCAACAAAAATAGAACGCGAGATTTAGATCAAAAATCAACCATTGAAACCTTATCAAGATTCCCCTTCTCCAATGTATTAGAATTGGGATGTGGTACAGGTAAGAATACAGCATGGCTAATCAAAAAAGCAGATTCCATTGTTGGTTTTGATTTTTCAGAGGAGATGTTGAAAGTTGCAAAAAGCAAGGTACAATCTGACCATGTTAGCTTTCAACAAGCTGATTTAAATAATGACTGGGAAATTGATAACAACGCTGTTGACCTGATCACCTCTAGCCTTACGCTTGAACACATCAAAAATTTAGACCATATTTTCCATCAAGCAAGTAAGAAGCTGAGCGACAATGGTTACTTTTTTATTAGTGAACTACACCCTTTCAAACAATACGTAGGTACTAAAGCTAGGTATGAAACAGAAGAAGGTATACAAGAATTAGAAGTTTACATCCATCATATTTCTGAGTTTATTACTAACGCAGAAAGCAATGGATTTAAAATGGTAGAATTAAAAGAGTGGTTCGATGGAGAAACTGAGAATGAAATTCCTCGATTAGTTTCATTTGTTTTTATAAAAACCCCTACTTCTTAATTACTGAAAAACAAGTTCAAAATTAGCCGATTCAAAATGTTGGTTAAGTTCTTTATGAACATCATCTTTTACTTGTCTCATTTGATCAAGAAAGACCATCTCCTGATCTAATTGCACATAGGCTACTACAAAAAAGTTAGTCCCCAATTTTGTAATAAATAGATCATGGTCTTGATATAAATCCGGTAAAGAGTCCGAGATAATTGTTTCAATTTTTTCTCGATACTCCTTATGTTGAATTACTCCTCCGCCTAATTCAATAGCTGCATCTCTGATAATTTGAAAAGGCGTATTTATCATTGATAAACACATAAGTAAGACAATAATTGAATCTCCGATATATAGTAAAAAGCTAAATGGACTATCAGTAGCAATCATTGAAAATACAATAAGTGCTAAACCAGAAAAAACAGATAGCATGGCATCAATTTTCAATGATTGCAACTCAACATTTAGAATATCACTACTCCCATTCACTTTTTTATTCTGGAGATAAATAAAAAGCATCATCCCTACAGAAAGAGTTGTCATTGATAAAATATAGATAAGGATTGAAGAAGTATCGATAATATCAATCGATGCCCCTTTCAAGTAATCGATAATCTTTATTGAATTCTGAAACAAGGCAGAGACTATAATCCCCAAAATAAGTATGCCCTTAAATAGAATAAAAAAGGCTTCATAAGCATAACTCCCAAATGGGAAAGTTGCTGTTTTTCTATGTTTTGCTTTTGAAATAAACTCTGCAAGGACTGTCACCAAACAAGCAATAAAGGAAAAGTTTCCATCCAACAACAAGGCTTCAGAAGAAGTAATGCTATATGCAATCCATCCACCAATGGCCATTAATAAATTAACAATTGCTCCTATTCTAAGAGTTTTAACTTCTACAGATTGATTTTGTTGGAATGAATTCATTGTTTAGTTATTTCTTTGAGAAGGGAAATTATACTTCAGATTCCCTATTTCAAACATAAATATATACAGATGTCGCAATCATTTAATTGAAATAGTTATTTCATTAGTTTCTCATCTATTATTTATGAATAAATTTTCTAAATGTTGACGGAGAACATTCCTTTATTTGTTTAAAAGTCCGATTAAATTGGCTCACACTTTCAAAACCAACTTCATAACAGACCTCACTTATCGATAAATCAGAATGTTTAATTAGGTGACAGGCTTGTTCTATTCTAAATTGATGTAGATAGTGAATAAAACTTATTCCCTTGACATGTTTAAACCAACGACAAAAAGAGGTTTTCGTCATATTAACGATTGAAGCTATTTCATCGATTCTAATCGTTGATGAATACTTTTGAAATATATATTGATGAATTTTATCCAATCGATCATTCCCTTGTAGATTGATGTCTCTACTTAACATATAAGGAATAACATCACTTTCAACAGACTTTAAATGATGTAAGATAAGCACAAGATCAGTAAACCAAAGATAACTTTCTTTCTTAGCCAACAACTGGGAGAAAAGTGGAGAGATACTCTGGTAAATATTCAGAAAGGAAATACCACTTCCCTTTGAAATAAATGAAGTTAATAGTTGATTGAGTTCTGGTATGCTCTTAAAATGTTCTTGATTAAAATGGACTACAATGGCTTCTACTTCATTAACCTCCTTAGAAGAAACCCATTGATGAGGCACGTTGGGTTCAATCAAAACCACATCACCTTCTTCAAAAGTCGTTACAGCATCTCCTATAAATCGTAAACCCTGCCCTTTTTTAATTAAGGTCAATTCTATTTCTGGATGATAATGCCAATAGGGTACAAAAGAATCCTGTTGAATATGATATACCCCAATTGAAGCATCATTTTGTTGTAAGTACTCTCTTTTTGCTCTCATATCAGACAATATTATCAATTATAATCCAAAAATAAATTATTTAATGATAATATATGCATAGTTATTGAAAATTACTACATAGCATTCATCCTCTACCTAAAGTACTTTTGAAGTACTAAATAAATAAAGTCTGATATGAAAAAAGTAATAGCACCTATTGCCATAATCTTAGGTTTAAATGCATGTAGTGAGATGGAAGAAACAAAAAACAATTTCAATAAAGTACAATTTGGTGATGCACAACCAAAAGGTTGGATATACGAGCAAATGCACCATGATTTAACGGATGGTTTTGTGGGGCATTTAGATGAAATGGTTCCCGATCTTATTATCGAAGATGATATCTATGGTAAAGACCGACTGACAAAAAAAGTAAAATCTAAAGATGTAGGTGCTGTAAATAGTGAAGGTGAATGGAATGTGCAGTTTCTATGGTGGAATTCAGAAACTCAATCTAATTGGTGGGATGGTTTTATCAGACATGCCTTACTCACTAATGATAAAAAATCAATTAACAGGGTTGTCAACTATGTTGAAGGTAAGCTAGCCACACAAGATCCTGATGGATATATCGGTGTATATGCTGATGACCTACGTTATGACCATACCACTGAAAATGGTGAATTATGGGCACAAGCCTCTTTATTTAGAGGTTTATTAGCTTATTATGAAGCAACAGATGATCAAAAAGTTTTGGATGCTATTATCAAGGCCGTAGATGTAACTATGAAAGCGTACCCCATTGGTAATTCTACGCCATTTAAAACAGATAAACCTTTTGCAGGTGTAGGCCATGGTTTAACTTTTACAGATATCTGTGTTCAATTATTTGATATCACAGGAGATCAAAAGTATATCGATTTTGCAAAGTTTTTATTCGATGATTATAATCTACATCAAATGGCTGAGGAAGACATTCTACTCAAAAACTTGAGTGATAAAAATTATCAATTCGCAGGGCATGGTGTACATACCTACGAACATTTGAGAAGTTTAGCTCTACTGGCTTTTACGACTCAGGAAGAAAAGTATAAACAAGGATATCAGCAATATTTAGAAAAGTTAGCGACGGTAACCTCGATTAGTGGTGGTCCAATTGGAGACGAATGGGTTTTTGGTAGACATGCCAATGCAGACAGTACTGGTTATGAATACTGCTCTCTCCAAGAACTTCTAGACAGCTATGCCTTAATTAAAGCATATGATCATAATAGTCGCTGGGGAGATAAAATGGAGTGGTTATTATTTAATGCTGCTCAAGGAGCTAGACATCCGGAGCATTCGTCTATTGCTTATTGTAAAAGTGACAACTCCTATTCTATGTGTGGACACATTAATGCGAAGGAAGATCAACACTCTAAAGAAAATAGATATAAGTATTCACCAGTTCATAAAGACATTGCGGTATGTTGTGCCCCAAATGCTGGTAGAATCTATCCTTACTATATCCAAAATATGTATTCCACCCAAGGTAATGTTCTTGCGGTTGATTTATATGGTCCAAGTCAGTTCACAACTCAAGTAAATAAAGAAGATGTTGTCATAAAACAAATTACTGAATACCCTGCCAGTGATAAAATTCATCTACATGTGAATGGAAGTTCTGATTTTACTCTTTCATTAAGAGTACCTACATGGGCAAAACATTTTACTATTAATGGTCAATCACAAAAAGCCGATGAAAGTGGTTATGTCAATATCCAAAAAGACGCTGGTGATCAGGTTTATGAGATTTCAATGGGCTTTGAAGCGGAGATTTCAAATGATAAACAACAAGGAAATTATGTTTCCTACGGTCCATTATTATTTGCCTTACCGTTTGAAGGTAAAGCTGAAGTAGTGAAAACTTGGACTACAGATAAATTCATTGATGAAAAGGTTGCCTATACTGATGATGCTAAAACAACTCTTGAATTGGTAAAAAATTCTAAAATTGATGTAATCAAAAAAGAGAATGAGGAAGATCCTTTTAAAAGCATTCAACTAAAAGTAAATTTCACTGATAAAAACGGAAATACTGTTAACGAATTCATGTTGCCACTAGGAGCAACTGTCTTAAGAAAATCTGTTTTTTAATTTTCCCCAACCATAATCATTATCATCAACTGAACTCGCACATTATGCAACTAAAAAAAGTAATAAGCAGTGTCTTATTAGGTAGTGTACTATTTTCATGTGGCAACCCTAAGAAAGGGATGGAAGATGTACAGCCTCCAAATATTATTTACATCATGTCTGATGACCATGCCTATCAAGCCATCAGTGCCTATGACTCTACATTAATCCATACTCCTAACATTGATAGAATTGCTAATGAAGGTATGCGGTTTGATCAAGCTTATGTTACAAATTCGATTTGTTCTCCAAGTAGAGCTGTAACATTGACTGGTAAAATGAGTCATCTTAACTCGGTTAAAGATAATCTCGACATTTTTGATACCACACAGGTTACTTTACCTATGTATTTAAAGAAGGCGGGTTACGAGACTGCAATTATAGGAAAATGGCATTTAAAATCTACTCCTCAAGGTTTTGATCATTGGGAGGTATTACCCGACCAAGGAGATTACTACCAACCTGATTTTAGAACACCTAAAGGTATGATCCAAGAAGAAGGCTATGTTACTGATATCATCACAGACAAAGCCATCGATTACCTTGAAGAGAAAAAAGGAAAAGACGAACCCTTTATGTTAATGGTTCACCACAAAGCCCCTCATAGAGAATGGATGGCTGCAATGGAACATTTAGATGCATTTCATGGTGAAAAAATCAAAGAGCCTACCACTCTTTTTGATACTTATGAAGGAAGAGGAACAGCTGCAAAAGAAGCAGAAATGCGCATTTCTGATCATATGGGACTTACCAATGACAATAAAATCTCTCCAGACGTAAGAGACAAAACGAACCACTCTCCTTTTATGGGATGGTACGATTGGGCTTATAATAAAAACATCGATCGTATGACCGATGAGGAGAAAGAAAAATGGGAAGAAGTCTATGGGCCGATTAATAAAAACTTCCAAAAGATAAATCCCAAAGGCAAGAACCTGACGAGATGGAAATATCAACGCTATATGCAAGATTACCTTGGTACCCTTCTTAGTGTAGATGATAATATCGGACGTCTTTTAGACTATTTAGATGAGACAGGGTTATCAGAGAATACTATTGTAGTTTATACTTCAGATCAAGGCTTCTACTTAGGAGAACATGGTTGGTTTGATAAAAGATTTATGTATGAACAATCTTTTAGAACTCCTCTTATGATTAGATGGCCAGAACACATACATGCGGGTGCTGTAAATAAGGAATTAGTTCAAAATATTGACTATGCACCTACTTTTCTAGAAGCTGCAGGGGTTGATATTCCAGAAGAAATGCAAGGAGAATCATTACTTCCTTTATTTGAAGATAAAACAGATAAATGGAGAGATGCTTTGTATTACCATTATTATGAATATCCAGGTATTCATGGTGTAAAAAGACATTATGGTATAAAAACCAAGCGTTACAAACTTATTCATTTCTATTATGATGTTGATGACTGGGAACTGTATGACCTAGATCAAGATCCTAATGAAATGAACAATGTGTATAATAGTCCTAAGTATGCTTCGGTTAAGATGTCATTACATAAAAAGTTAGATCAGTTAAGAGAAGAATATTTAGATTCAGATGCTCTTACTCAACAAATGCTGAAAGCCGATTTAGAAAGGCTTAGAAAACTTGAAGAAAAAAAATAATTATAATCCCTACTGTTTTTAGAATAGTAGGGTTTTTATTTGATCAATTGTTCTAGATTTGTATTGCATTTATCTAAAATAATAATGGATCAGTTAGAAATAAAATTACTCCTTTCGGCTTTCACAATTGTTTCTGGTTTGATTATTCAAAGTATTACCTCGAAATACCTAAAGAAAATTACGGAAACAAAAGGCTTCTCAGAACATCGAAAAATATATGTAACAAACTTCTTCGGGTTATTGTATTTTATCCTTGGATTTATTCTAATGCTATTTATCTGGGATGTATCCTTAAAAGGGTTATCTGTATTTGTCACCTCTATATTTACAATCTTTGCTGTTGCGTTTGTTGCTCAATGGTCGATGCTAAGTAATATTACAGCATCATTGGTCTTGTTTTTTGCCTATCCATTCAAAATTGGAGATTATATTAGAATTCAAGATGGGGGTGAAAACTCTATCGAAGGTGAGATTGTCAATATCACATTATTCAATATCCGTATTAAAGATGCCGATAATGTATATACATCCTACCCTAATAACTTGGCCATTCAAAAGCCGATAAAGAAAATGAAAAAACCTTCAAAAAAGAAAGCTGTTATACCCACAGAAGAGAATAAGACTAACGAAGAGTCTATTTAAAATATAGCAAACCGGTAAGCCAACACTTACCGGTTTTTTTATCAACTAATTATTACGATAAATCGGTTGATAACTACAACGTAGACCTCCGCCGAAATAATTGGCTTTTCTAAACGAAGTTTCATACACCTTAATCCCCAACTTTCGTACTCTATTGCTAACCTCTGGGAAAGCATCTGACAGAATAACAGTATGTGGGTCTACTACCATACCATTAGTAGCCATTCTTTGAGCTTGCTGAGGGGAAACTTCTACCCATTTATACGACTTAAGTGATTCAGGTAAAGAATCAATATTTTCAAAATCATCATAACAGATAATTCCTTGGTGATCGTTGATCAACATCATAGCACAGTCTAAGTGTAGTACATGTTTTTTCAACTTTATCGCATGTACTGTGTAATCACGTCCTAGTTCCTTTCTAAGCCATTCGATACCTTTCTCATTGGAAGCATTCCCTGAAATACCTACATATACTTCTCTTCCATTGACAAACACATCCCCACCTTCTAAATAAGCGTTATCCTTATGGTATCCTGCTTTTAAAGGTGGCATATTTACTATAGTACCTTCATATTTTTTGGCAAGATCTAGAAGAATTCTTCTATAGTTGCCTGTTTCTTGTCTTCTTGATTCCGTATTCATATTGGCAACAATCATTTTATCACCTATAGTAATGATTGGATCTCTAGAGTAATTTTGAGTGGTCGTCATTGTTTCAAATTCAATAACCTCAGGACGTCTCACTTTTACACCTAATGATTTTACTAGTTCCACAAACTTTTCTTGTTCATCGAAATATTCCTGATCATCTTTTGGGTAAACATCTTCGATATTTTTATTCTCAAACTTTTTCATGTACTGAAAAGCACTATCAGATATATATGGAAAATGATTTCTTAGTGAAATATCAATAGCAGGTAATTGTAACGTTCCTGGTACCCATCTACCTATTACAACTTCTTTTAATTCTCCCCACTCATAGTTGTTTTGAATGGTATTTGACTTAAAGGATCTGTCTTTTAATTCTTCAGCTAAAATATTAAATGCCATTAATCCAACAGCAAAGAATAAGAACGCATAGATATACTTAGTCATTTTCTTCATAATACTTAGATCTTTTGATGTTCATTAGTAGAAGGGAAAATTAAAGTGAAAACCCCTATTCCATCTGAATATTTTTTTGGACTAATCTTTCTAATCATTGAGCTGATATTCCCAACGCTTAACCGAAATGAGGCCGACATTTGTATTGTAAGATTTACTAAAGACATTACTCTTTCTAACACTATGAAGATCCATAAAGAAATAACAATACATGCTAATGCTGATAAAGTTTGGTCCATTTTCGCAGATGACTTTCATAATGTAAGCAATTGGCTTACTCAGATTTCAGCCTCAAAAGCGTTAGAGCATCAAGCAATAACAGATGCACCTGTAAGTGGAAGAATTTGTGACATTACTTCTAAGCCTAATGGACCTCAGGCTATAGAAAAAATCACCTATTACAATGCCAATAACTATCATTTTGAGTTTGAAGTTACATTCAATAATACTCCAAGTGCGTTGCCCGTAGTAAAAAATCATGTGAAGGTAAAAATTGATATTATTGACTTGAATACTTCTCGACTAACATGGGATAGTGATATTACTTTAAAGTTTTTAGGGAAATTAATTTCGCCATTAGTTAAAATTGGAATATCAAAATCGTTTGATGAACTATTGGATGACTTCCAATATTTTGTTGAAAATGACACTCCTCATCCTAGAAAGTTAGTCCAACTTGAGAAAAATAAACTTAGCGCTTAAACTATACAATTATGATCGTCAATAGAGAACATTTTGATATTGGAGGAAAGGTTATCTTAGAAAAAGTGGCATTTCGTCCCCCTTTCAAAATCAGTACAGATATGGTAAATGAAGCTTGTTTTCTTCATATTATCAAAGGAACCTCAAAATTATTTCTTCCCGAAAGACACATAGATTTAAATGACTCTGATAGTCTATTTTTAAAATGCAGTACTTATATGAATGCTTGGCAAGAAAAAAAGGAAGATCAAGTCAATGAAGCATTGTTAGTACACATTTATCCTGAAATATTAGATAAAATATTTGATCAGCAGCTCCCTTCTTTTCTAAAGGGTAAGGAAGGTGTAAAACACTCTTCAGCAGAAAAGATAAAGATTTCTATTATGATTGAGAATTACATAGAAAGTCTGCTCTTTTATTTTAATCAACCTTCTATAGTGACAGAGGAACTTGTAGAAATTAAGGTAAAAGAATTGCTTCTTCTATTAGTAAATTCTCACTATTCTGACAACCTAGAAGGGATCTTCAGTAATCTTTTCACCCCAAATGAGTACAAATTTAAAGAATTAATAGATACACATCTTTTTGAAGATTTAAGCATTCAAGATTATGCAGACATTGCTGGCATGAGCTTATCTACCTTTAAAAGGCGTTTTCAAATGATATATAAGATAAGTCCAAAAAAATATATTAATAACAGGAGGCTAGAAAAAGCAAAACAGCTTCTGCTAAATACTGAAGACAGAATCTCTGACATCGCTTATGATTGCGGTTTTAACGATGTAGGATACTTTTCAAAGACATTCAATTCGCATTTTAATTGCAGTCCCAGTTTTTATAGGAAAACTGAAGTACAAGCAGCATTCAATTAAGATAAAAAACAACGAGTAGTAATTATATACATCTTTCACAGCTTCTGAGAAAGATGTTTTTTTGCTTTATAAAAATTAAAAGCTACCAATATGAAAGGTGAAGATCCTCTACATATTAATAGCTTTTTCTGTAATTCATCGATTGATGATATAAATATATGAATTACAATACTTTAATTATATTATTATTTAAAGATATTAAATCAATTTTTCATCACAAGAATTTTTTTTGAGTAAACCTACATAAATAAAAATAGGACTATTTCCTTTCGAAAACAGCCCTATCATGTTGTTTTTATGGTTATGAATATACTTTAATACATTTCAATTACATTCCCTCTGTAAGTGCTTTTACAAATTTGTTCTCAGGGTAAAATTCCTTTAAGATTACTTTAATCACAGTATATACTGGGATAGCTGCAATTAAACCAACAACTCCGAAAAGAATACCAAAGACCATAATCACTAAGAAAATTTCTAATGGATGTGAGTTGACACTTTTTGAGAAAATAATCGGTTGTGAGAAGTTATTATCTATAAATTGAACACCGAAATATCCAATAAATACTTTCACTAATTCCGGTAGAATGCCTGTCTTAAATTCCATATCTAAGTGTTCTGACATGGCTAATATTGCCATAATGATAATACTGATTGCAGGACCTACATAAGGAATAATATTTAATACAGCACAGATAAATGCAATTACTGCGGCATTCTTCACACCTATAATTAATAATGTAACCATATACATTACAAATAATAAGAAGCACTGAATAGCTAAACCAATAAAATACCTTGAAAGAAGCGTTTTAATTTTCATCAATGAACTTTTAAAACCAGTTCTCGAATCTTGTGGGACGAAAGAAGTAAAAAAGGTAATAATGCTATCACTTTCTTTAATTAAGAAGAAACTTATAAATATAGTTGAGAATAATCCCATACTAAAAGAACCAACTCCTTGTAAGATTCCATTAAATATTTGAGGAGAGTTTTTAAGCTTTTTCATAATTTCCTCACCAAGATGTAAACCTGATAAGTCAATACCATATTCTTTTAATGCCACATTAATTTGGTTGAATGTAGACATGATATTTTGTTCAAAACTATCTAATTCCACCAATTTCAAATTTCTTGCTTCTTGAGTTATTAATGGAATAAATGAGCTTAGAAAGCCTAAAATTAATATTAAGAATAAAGTGATTGTTGCGAACATCGCTAACGTATTAGACATGTTCAGTTTTTTCTTAAAAAATGATTTTACTGGGTGAGCAATCAATGCGATTACTGCTGATGTGAATACATAGATAAGTACTGATTGTAACAAATAGACCATATAAAGCCCTATTCCAATAAATACCAATTTTTTTAAAGCATCTAATAAGCCTTTGGATATATCTTTATAATTAAAGGAATTTTCCATATTGTACTAAATAAAAATTAAGAGCTACGAAAAAATATCATTTGATAATTGTTCTTTTAAGAAACGACTTTTCTTCTTTTAATTCTTTCAGTATCTGTCTTTTCGATTATACATATCGCTTCTGATTGATGTACTATTTTAAGTTTTATAGAATTTCTTAAATCTTGAATTAGGATATAAAAAAAAATTATTTTATTTTTGACCTATCAGTCAAATATTAGACTTTAACTTAATTACTCATGATCAACAAACGTATTTTAACTTTATTATCCATCTTATCTTTTTTCCTACTATCTGTAAGTTCTTTTGCTCAAGAGGCAAAGATTTATGAGAAGTATGGTGTAACTGTAGAAACACTTCAACCAGGTTTATCGGAAGGTGATCAAGCTTTTTTATTTAAAGGAAAGGATCAAGACGGTAAGACTTACCAACTAAAAGATGCATTAAAGAAAGGACCAGTAGTCGTTAACTTCTTTAGAGGTAGTTGGTGTCCATACTGCACAAAGCATCTAATGAATGTACAAGATTCTTTAGGAATGATTGAAGCTGCAGGTGCTACTTTTGTTGCTGTAACTCCTGAAAATCAGGAACGATTTGCAAAACTAGTAGAAAAGAAAGGGTTAACCTTTGAAATGGTTGAAGACAGTAAACTAGACATCATGAATGGCTTTAAAGTCACTTTTGATGTAAATCAAGGATATCAAGATATGCTAAAAAAATATGAAAATGATTTAACCGTTACCAATAGTATTAAAAGGGCATCACTACCAGTGCCTGCTACATATATTATTGCACAAGACGGAACCATTATCAAGAGGCATTATGACCCTAACTATACTGAGCGAATGAGTGTAAAAGATATTCTTTCTACACTACAGGCTCAATAGTAAAAAATTTATCAGTTAAGTATTAGTCAGTTGTAATACTCTCATTAGTTATCAATTCGGGACAAAAACATTGATAAAAATTACATTTTGAGAGTTGAATACCCTAGAGGCCTTACTTCTAGGGTATTCCTTTTTTAGATGGCTCCTAGCTTTGGATTATATATCACCAAATCTATGTGATAAAAAGAGCCATGATTAAATTGTTGATGCTTATAATTAACAATGAATTTACACCCATTATTCACTCCTGTAAAAGTTCCATCTTCCCCTCTAGCTTCTCTACTTAATTTCACATGAAAGTAATGTTTCAAAGAAGTGACAAATTTCTGTACTTCAGATTTAGTGAGAAGTTTAGGTGTCCCGGATTTTTCAGGTACAAATGATAAACTATAAATTACACCCTCATCATTTTTACCTGAAATCAGGTGGCCGTATTGCCCTCCAAATGATAAATTTGTATCAGAAACCTTATTAGACGGTAGAGCTTGTCCAATAACGTATCCTTTAAAATTAATTTGGGCATACAGTGACGATGAACATAATAATAGCAGTACAATTATTAATGATCGTAACATAATATGATAATAAAGTAGTTGGAAACATGTTATTGGGGAAGGCTACAATAGTAGACAAACATGTTTTGATTGTTATTCTTATCTAGCTGATAACATACTGATTGGTGTTGTGTAAGACACTTCTCCATTCGTATTGACCATCTTTAAACGATAAGTACCATGCTGTTCTGGAAGATCTACAGAATACTTGTGTTTGAAGTTAGACAAAGGATATGCCTCTACTTCTTCTACGTTTTCCCATTCCGTCACAGTGTTAGCTGCTTGTAGAACAAAAACCGAAATTGAGGATTCAGGAAGTGTTTCCCATCTTAATTCCCCTTTCTCATTCTTTAGATTAATCACTCCATTGTCATTACTCAATAAAGTGGTATTAGTAGTGTCGATTCGATGCATTGCATCATTACCAATGGCTGTTGCAAATACAAACAACATCATTGAAAGTGATAATAGTGATCGTAACATTTATCGTAATATTAATATGTAAAAAATTGTCTCGTCTGAGACTTAGGTTTCTCTATTTAGTGCAGTACTTTCTTTAGAAAAAACAAAAATGATTCCACTTTGAAATAAAACAATAGAGACGCACTAAAATCACTTTATCAAAAATTGGATAAAAACAGGATCCACTTGACACAATGTAATACAATAAAACCCTAAGAACTGATCTTTTAAAATCAATTATTGGGGTTAATACTGGAAATTTAGTCCCGAGAGTAAATCGAATTTCTAATCGTCTTCAGGAGATAACATTTTATATACAAATCCTGCTACGATTGCTCCTAATATTGGTGCTACCCAAAAAAGCCATAGTTGAGCAATAGCCCAATCACCAACAAATACAGCTTGTGATAAACTTCTTGCAGGGTTTACAGATGTATTAGTTATAGGGATACTTATAAGATGGATAAGTGTTAAGCTCAATCCAATGGCAAGACCTCCAAGATATTTTGGAGCTTTTGAGTGTGTCGCTCCCATGATTATGATCAAGAACATAAATGTCATCACAAACTCTGTGATAAATGCTGAAATCATACTATAACCTTGGGGAGAATGAGCACCATACCCATTTGCAGCGAAACCTCCTATGTCAGAATTATTTCCTGTATAAATAAAATAAAGGACTGCTGCTCCAAATATTGCTCCCAAGCATTGAGCTACTATATAAGGTAGAATCTCTTTGGCAGAAAAACGTCCCCCTGCCCACAAACCAAGAGTTACTGCAGGGTTTAAATGACAACCTGAAACATGACCAATAGCATAGGCCATCGTCAGAACCGTTAATCCGAAAGCAAGTGCAACACCTAAAAAGCCAATGCCAACATTGGGAATACCTGCAGCAAATATAGCTGCACCACATCCTCCAATAACAAGCCAAGAAGTGCCAATAAATTCAGCAATTAATTTATTTTGCATAGTTGTAGTATTTAATAAATTAGTTTTTGGTAAAAAGAATTATGCAAATCAATTAAACATAAGTTTAATGTCAAACATTTAATCAAGGGTTTTTATATTTCTTAATATAACTGTTATTCTTTTAACTTTCAGCAAAAGCTTCTTTGAAGGTATTATTTGATACTATTTATACACTAATTATGTTGAAATTACATTTCACTACATCAAATCTACATTTCACTACATTCCATTTTATATACAAGATTTTTCACTGTAGCATTGTAATATCAAAATAACAAAGAGCTAGTGTCAAATTAATTTTTTATGAAATCTATACTTCAAATATCATTATTATTATTATCTACTTTTTCTTTTGCTCAAGTGAAACAGATTAAGGTTCCCAATTCGGATTCTGTAATTGTTATTAATATCACTGAAATTCAAGAGGAAGCGAGAAGAGTTGCTGAAAAGGCGGCAAGAATTGCTGCTGAGCAACAAAAAGAAGAAATGGAATTGATCTTCAAGAATTTCTCTGGAGATTTTGACTTTGAGTCTTTAGAAGATTTAAATATTGAAATTGATCAAGAAGAAATTGAACGTTCTATTAGAGAAGCTGAAGCACAAGTAAGAATGCAAGAAGCAGAAATACGAAGAGCACTCAGTGAAGTTCATAAAGAAAGAAAATACCAAGAGTCTACTATTATTACCAATTTCTCTGTCTCACATGAAGGTGAGATCAAACTAAATGAAGAAGAAGACAATATCATTTCTATTTCTGAAGGCGGTAAGTTTGTTGTAAAAAAGAGAACGTTTGGAAATACTCGAAAATTGGTAATTATTCCTAACCAAGACGGTTCATTATCTTATAAGTACTATGAAGGGAATCAATTAATTCCTTTTGATCCTGATGGTAAAAATTGGCTAAAAGACATTCTACCTGAGGTAATTAACAGTAGCAGTATTGCAGCAGAAGATCGTCTGAATAGACAACTTAAAGAAGGTGGTATATCACAAGCTTTAAAATATATTGGTGACTTATCAAGTGATCATACAAAAGTTGTATTTTACAAGCTTCTTGTAAATAATAAAAAAGTCAACCAAGCCAAATTGGATGAGATTACAACACATCTTTCAAAAAATGTAAGCAGTAGTTATAATCTTGCAGATTATTATTCTTCATCTCTCATCACATATTACAATAAAAAAGGACTGGATTATTACTTTGATGGGATAAAAAGTATTTCGTCTTCTTACGATAAGAGCAAGTGTTTAAAAGATATTATTGATCAGAAAGAAGTATCAAAACAATTTTCAAATAAAGAGTGGGACTTATTTTGTGATGTTGTAAAAGACATATCAAGTGGTTACGATAAGAGTAAGACGATTATTTATATGTTTGAGAATTCAGAGTCTGAAATATCAGCAGACAGATATACTTCATTATTACATAGCATTAGCAGTAGTTACGATAAAAGACAGACGATTCAGGCAGCATTTGAATCTCTAAATCATAGGCTAACGGATTCCCAAAGAGATGCTATTATCTCTGAGGTAAGATATATGAGCAGTAGTAGCGACAAATCTGGAACTTTATTGGATATTGTGGACTATTGGAATGATTTATCTAGAGAAAATAAGCTTTCATTTTTTAAGTCGGCTGCCACAGTTAGTTCAAGTTACGATTTAAGAAAGGTATTGGAAGCTACAATTGATGAAGCTGCACTTAGAGATGATGAAGTAATTAAAGCGTTTTATTTATGTGCAACAAAGATTTCTAGTAGTTATGATCTAAGATCTACATTAACGGTTTCATTAGATAGTGATGGCTTTATTACAGATCATATATCTCCTCTACTTTTAGCTTCTCAACATATCTCCTCTTCTTATGATTTAAGAAGTGTTTTAGAAGAAGCAGCCCAATATGTTAGTATCACAGATGCTCAACTGTATTATGAAACCGCTCAAAAGATAAGCAGTAGTTATGATTTAAGGTCTGTTCTTGAAGAAGCAATTTCACAAGATCGTTTCAGCTATGATCAACTTCCTTTCTTTTTAGAAGCAGCAAAAAAAATTACATCCTCATATGATTTATCATCAACTTTAGAAGAAGCGGCTCCATTAGTGGTTGCTTCAAAAAATGAAGATTATAAAAATAAATACATTGAAGTAGCTAAGAAAATATCTAGCACATCTGAACGTAATGCAGTGTTGGGGGCACTTTTTGAATAATGAATTACCTTAAAGAACTAATCTATCTATTACTCGGAAGCAGTCTTTACCTTTACTTCTTTTATGCACCTCTTCCTGAAGTTACTGAATTTGTATATGCTCCTAGGAATATCATATTATTTATCACTTGCATTTTAGCAATGGTACTTAATAGTTGGAGTTTTGAATTTTGGATGAAGAAGAAAAGTATCTCTAGGCAAACAGCCTTTAGAGGGATAGGGTTATTTATTGTGGCTATCCCATATACTCTCTTTTGGAATTATCTATTGAAGACAGAATTAGAAAGTGAATTTGTATTTGACCTTACCATCAAAACAGGTATCTTATTGACTACCTATTCTGTGGCAATATTAATCATGGAATATGTCACTCTGGCTTACCAGGACTTTTCAGAACAGAAAGTTAAAGTGATTAAAGGGAAAAGGAAAGCTGCAGAATTAAGGTTAGAGGCATTGAAAAATCAGTTGAGCCCTCATTACCTATTCAATAGTCTTAATACAGTGGCTTATTTAGTTATTGATAATGCAGCACAAGCGGACAAATATATTCGTAGTATTGCCCAAACATATCAGTATGTAATGCGTTATGCTCATGAACAACTTATTTCACTTCACGATGAACTTGAGGTAGTTCATGCCTTCGCTTTCCAATTACATACTCGACATGGTCAAGGAATTAAGATTAACATTGATCCACAACTGATGAATCATAAAGGGTTTGTTCCTCCTTTGTCTATTCAAATGCTGGTTGAAAATGCGGTAAAACATAATGTTCTTTCTGATGATCATCCAGTAGAAATTAGTATCACATTAGACAAAAAGGATGACTCATTGATTATTCAAAATAATATAACAAGATCTCCGAATAAAAGAGGTGCTTCCACAAAGGTGGGTATTGAAAATATCCATGAGAGGTATGCTCTTATGAGTAACAAGAAAATTGAAATTAAGAAAACAGCTGATTATTTTAATGTTCGACTTCCTCTATTAACTGCCTAGAATATGAACTATCTATGGAAAAATAAATCTACTCTTTACAGTATCTTTTATCCAATTATTGGAGGAAGTATTACTTATCTATTATTGCTTATGGCATTTAATAGAGTCAATGAGCTTTCTGAAAGTATCTTTAAAGCTGAATGGATTATCTGTATCTTTTTTGCCTATTTGTGGAATACATCTGTGGTGCTTTTATCTAAATATATCGGTAAAGAAATCAGGATACTATCAAATATATCTGAGCAGATATTTTACCACGTTTTAGGTGTAATCTTAGGTAGTAGTTTAGTTTTGGCCATTATAATTTCAGCCTATTTTTACTATCTGATTGATTATTCAAACTTTAGTAGTTTTAGTACTGAAATGTATGTCTTTCAAGGGTTATTTCTTTTCCAAACTATATTGTATGAATGTACTTGGTGGGGAAACCGATTAATAGAGTTAAGAAACGAAGAGTTTAGCAAGCAAGAGATTCAACGTACTGAATTTATCTCTAAGGAGATGCGCTTATTTGCAGAAGATGCAAATCTTCCCTTACTCTATGAAACCTTAGAAACAATTATTGGATTAGCCTATAAAGATCCAGATGAGGCAGAGCTTTATGCTGAAAGACTTGCAAAAGTTTATCGTAATACGATACAAAGTAGAAAAGAGGAATTTATCTCTCTAAAAGAAGCCTTTTCTATTACAGAAGAAGTAGGCAAATTATTACAGCAATCGAGGTCAGGCGGTATGAAGACATCTTTTTCTTTAAACGATAAAGAAGCAGAACTTCTTTTCCCTCCTATTATTCTTCCTCGATTACTTGTGAGTATCGCAACAGATTATATCGCCACTCCCATCCAACCGTTAGAATTAAATTTCTATGTTGAAAATGATGCTCTCGTAGTGGTTGCACATAGTTGTAATGAAAAGATTGAAAATCCTGATAGTTTAACTGAAGTCATTAAATCGTTAGAAGAAACACTAAGAATTTATACTAAAACTCCAATTCAAAGAATAAAAAAGGGTAACCAATATTTAATTAAACTTCCTGCATTTGAAGCGGATCATGAAAGCTGGAAAAGTGACCCCAATGCAAGTGTTCAACCTGGTGACCAATCTCTTTTTAAATCCATCTAATCTATGAAAGCATTAATTATTGAAGACGAAAAACCTGCACAAGGAAAACTACTAAGGCAACTCAACAAAACTCCTTATGATATCGAAGTAGTAAAATATATTGATAATGTAAGTTCTTCTGTAAAATGGCTATCTCAACATCAAAGCGATATTGATTTAATTTTTATGGATATCCACCTGACTGATGGTATAGCATTTGACATTCTTAAAGAAGTACAAGTGGTGAAACCCATCATTTTTACTACAGCCTATGATGAGTATGCATTAGATGCGTTCAAGGCCAATAGTATCGACTATTTACTAAAGCCCGTAGATTTTGAGGCATTGACAAAAGCGATTCAAAAACTTGAGGTACTTCAAATGCAAAATATTTCTGAGACTAAATCTCAATTGGATAATTTATTAGAAAGTTATAATCAGAAATATAAAGAACGCTTTATGGTTCGTGTAGGTGATGCCATAAAAAGTATAACAGTTGACCAAATCATCGCTTTTGTAGCAGATGGAAGACATACATTTATTTATACTCAAGATAACAGAAGATATGTTGTCGACTTTAAAATGGAAGAATTGACAGATATCTTAGACCCAGAAAAATTTTTCCGAACCAATAGAAGTTTTATTGTACAGAAAGTACACATCAAAACAGTTGAAAAATATACAAATAGTCGCTTATTGCTTCATTTAGTCCTTGAACTTCCTAAAGAAGTCATTGTAGGTAGGGAAAAGGTTAAAGATTTTAAAAACTGGTTTGATAATTAACAACACTAGCTAAAAGGTTGGTGAACGGTATTACTTTTAGTAATTTATAAAAAGCATGTATACATACCATACATGCTTTTTGTGTATTACAGACGGTATAACCCCTTCATGAAAAATAAGAAGACTCAATCCAATAGATATATTGAGATAGCTCAAGTGTTTATAAAGTATGGTTTCCAAGCTTGGTTCACTAACTCTCACTTAAGTTATTTAGTATCAAATAAAATCATAGATAAGAATTCAGAAATCAATACTTCTCCACCTGAGGTTCGACTTAGGATGGCGTTGGAAGAACTTGGTCCTACATTTATCAAATTAGGGCAGATGTTAAGTAGCAGAGCTGACTTACTCCCCACACAATACATTACTGAATTAAAAAAACTTCAAGATGAAGTACATGAGGAGGAACAGTTAGATTTACATCAACTTCTTGAAGACGAATTCCATCAACCAGCAAACGAAATCTTTGATGAAATCGATGAGAAACCTCTTGGAATCGCATCAATTGCACAGACATATAGAGTAAAAAAAGGCGAGAAATACTATGTTATTAAAGTCCGAAAACCTTCTGCTGATAGAACGGTTAATGAAGACCTCAAAATCATTCGAAACCTGATTCAAATTCTTAGTAGGTCCATTAAACAGGTGGCGCAATTTGAACCTGTCCGCTTATTCGATGAGTTTGAACTATCTTTGAAAAATGAGTTGAACTATTCCATAGAAAAGCGTAATCAACTTTTATTTCTGAAATATTTCAAAAAATCTGATACCACTACTGCTCCTAGAATTCTTGAGGAGTATTCTACTTCTAAAATCCTCTGTATGGAATTTTCTGAGGGAGTAAAATTCAATGATTTTCTCAAAAATGCTTCCGAAAAGGATAGGATTAAGGTAAGTAAAAACCTTGTTTCATCTTACTTTCAACAAATCATTGAGTTTGGTTTCTTTCATGCAGATGCTCATGCCGGAAATCTATTTGTTACAGATGACCTCAGACTTTCATTTATAGACTTTGGTGCTGTAGGAAGACTACTAAAAAAGGATACTGTTTTAATAGGAGATTTCCTTGAAGCCTTCCTCGCACAGGAAACAGAAAGGGTAATCAATGCTATTCAGAGAATTTCTATATCCAACGAGATAACAAGGGAAAATAGAAAAAATTTAGAGTATCAAATCAACGAGATCTTTACCTACATGGATCAAGGAGTTGATGATATTCCTTGGATAGAAGTTGTCGATAAGTTAACGAAGTTGCTATTTACTTATAAGATCACATTACCCAATTATTTTGTCACTCTTGGTAAGTCTTTGGCTTTGACATTAGGTACTGCTTTGGAGATTAACCCTAAAATGAATCTACTTGATGAAATCAAACCCTACATCATCAAATATCAACTCAATTTCTTCTCTTTAGAAAATCAGAAAAAGCTATTAATGGATTTTTTCTTTTGGTTGAGAGACATCAAAACGATTCCAAAAGATATTAAGGATTTACTCAAGATGGCCAAAAAGGGGAAAATAGATATCAATATCAGTTTAGATGATGCTGTTCCACTTCTCAATACTATCAGAAATGGAATAAACAAATTGACTATCGGTATTATCATCGGTTGTATACTGATTGCATCCTCTACGATCGCCTCAGGAGATGGAAACTCATTGATTCAGAAGTTTGCCTTGTTTGGGTATCTCTTGGCTGGTGGCTTAGGTCTTATCTTAGCTATAGATATTTTAAGAGATCTTTTTAAAAGAGATAGTAAGTAAAATTTTTACATCAAAAAAGCCTAGGTTACTCCTCCTAGGCTTTTTTGTAATTATTTTAATATTGGATACTAAACAGTATTGAAAAGTTTAAATACCATTTCTTTGTTTTGCTTACTAACCGGTACTTCATAATGGTCATCCAATGTCACAGCATTATTTGAAAAACCTGTGATACATTTTTTGTTTACTACAAAACTCCTGTGAACCCTTATAAATTGATCTTGTGGTAACTTCTCTATTATCTTTTTCAATACAATTGCATACATAAACTTCTCCGTTTTTGTATGAAAATAAGTATAGTTACTCTGTGCTTCTAGATAAATAATATCTTCCACCATAACCTTTTGAAACGCATTGTCTTTTTTCAGAAATAAGTATTCCTGAACAGCCTCTTCATTCGGCTCACTATCTTCCTCTAAAGTCTGTTGATTAAAATTTGATAGTGCAAGATCAATCGACATGCTAATTTCTCTATCATTGAATGGTTTTAATAGATACGCACTAGGACACACAACTTTGGCTTGTTCAAAAGTCACTTGATCGGCATGTGAGGTTAAGAACAAGAAAGGCAACTTTAATTTTTCATTGACCTTTTTGGCTAAATCTATTCCAGATTTATCTCCTTTTAAGGTAATGTCAATAATTAAAAAGTCGATTTTAGTAGTAAGTAGAACCTTGATAGCTTCATCGAAACTATCAGCAGTGTGGGTTTTGTATTTCCCTGATTTCTGTAGTCTAATTTGTAGGTCTTGAGCTAGTAAAATCTCATCTTCTACAATTAAAATATTTATCTGATGCATGTTATTAAGTAAGAGGAACTAACAAAATACATGTTGTCCCGTTATCTGTTTGATATGTTAATGTACCATCTAGTTGTTTTACTAAAGAGTTGACTAAGTTTAACCCAAAAGATGTACTTGTTGATGTAGTGTTTTCCATACCTACACCATTATCTATAACTTTTAAGACTAGTTGATCTTCCTCCTCTTGAAGAGAAATCAAAAGTCTTGGATTTTCTATCCCATCAAATGCGTACTTCATGGCATTTGTTACTAATTCATTGATCACCAACCCAAGTGGAATTGCTCTATCAATATGAATTGCGATTCTACCTATCTCAAATTTTGTCTCTACCTCATTATTAAAGCTATACATCAAATTCAAGACTAATTCTTTAATGTAAGAATCAATTTCAATCTCAGTATGAACATCTTTTTGATATAGTTTTTGATGAATAAGAGACATTGCCTCTACCCTAAATCTTCCTGAATCAATGGCCTTAACAGCAGGGTGATCACCTAACTGACTACTCTGAAGGTTAAGAAGGCTGGAGATCATCTGAAGGTTATTTTTCACTCTATGGTTTAATTCTTTAAGTAAAAGTGCCTTCTCTTCTTCTCTTAGAGCAATCTGTTCTTTTTGATGTAGTAGTAGAACGTTTGTTTTCTTTCTTTTCTGTGCAGTGATGTAGATGATAATCACTAGAATGAAAAATAGAAGTGCTAAACTAAAAGAGAAAATGGAAAAATAAGTTCTAAACGTTGCTTTTTGATCTAATAGCTCCATCTCAAGAGCTACTTTATCCATTTCATAATTATGCTTCGCTCGTTCTATTTTCTGTATTGATTCCTTGTTTAATAAGCTGTCTTTGTATGTGACAAACTCCTTCTCATAAAGTAATGCTTTTTTGTAGTCACCCTCTTCCTCATAAAATATGGAAAGAGCTTCTGTTATATCTCTAATTTGTTCTTTTAATTGTTGTTCCGTCGCAGATTTATAAGCATTTTTTAAAAGTTTCTCTGCATACTCTTTTTTACCTGATTTTGCTTCAATTACAGCAAGGTCGGTAAGGTAAAAGCAAATGGAATACGCATCATTAAAAGGTGTCAGTAGATCTATAGCTTTAGTAAGGTTCACCTTGGCGTCTTTATATTGAAATTGTGATTTCTGAACCATACCCAGGTTACCAATAATATAACCTTCTATTAAATCGTATTCTGTTTTGTTAGTTATTTCGTTTTTGTATTTTTTGTGTTCGTCTTTTGCCAATTGAAAATACTTCTGAGCACTATCTAACTGATTATTTAATCGATAAACCTCCCCTAAATTTAAATCCGTCTTAATAAGTAAAAGCCATTCTTCTTCTTTCAAAAAATATGGCTTCGTTTTTTTTATATATTTAATCGACTCATCGTATTCTTGATTAATGGCATAACTCGTTCCCAATTCACCATAAATCATATTTATCAATGATTCGTTTTTCTGTTGATTAGCAATTGAAAGAATCTCAAAGTTTTGTTGAATTGCTTCATCAAACTCTCCTAAAACCCTTAAAATACTTGCTTTTTCCTGTAGTAAAGACAGTTTCCAATTGATATCATCAATATTTTCAATCAATGAATCCAAAAGTTGTACCCCCTTTCTATTATTCAGTTCAACTGCTCTTTTTTGAATCTTGCTATACTCTAAACTATCATTCGTACTTAAAGAATATAAGGGACCAATAAATACGAATGATAGTAAGAAACATAGTAATAAATCTTTTGTCATATTCTACTAACTAGTTCCTGATGTGATTTTTCCAAATGGATCAATAATACAGTAATACTTTTTGTTATCCACTTTGATAGAAAAGACCGCATAATAAGAGAACAATAAAGGCTTATCAGTAGGTGCAAGCTTCATTGTTGATGCTGTTACTTTACCATCATTGTCCGATTTCACATAATAACATCCATTTGGTGCTACAACATGATCATTAGCTTTGTTGAAATACTTTGCCCAAGCGATTTCGTCAAAGATGTCTGCTTTTCTTTTAGTCATGTTTTGAATTTGTAAAAACAATAACTCCGCTTTTAGTTTCGTTTTTGCTTTTTTGTCAAATTCTACGGTAAAAGTTTCACCCGATTGGATCTCGAAGATTCCAGATAGATCTGTTTTTACAAACTGATCAATTACAATAGGTTCAACAGGAGTTCCTGGCTGCTTATACATGTCTGTCAAATACTCATTAATATTCTTAACATGTAACGACAATTTGATCTCTTTAGCTACTAGAGATCCATTTTCTAAACTAGTTTTTTCAGACATAGGAATTAGATGTCAGTTTTTAAAGGTTTTAAAAAAATTTAGAGTTAAATCTGTCCATTTTTTAGCTGAAAAACAATCTTTTATCCATTTACTAAAAAAATAATACCATTCACTCAATTCGGATTTCGGTGTAAGAAATTTGTTACTTACTTGCCTTCGCAACAAAACGCAAAGCAATGTGTAATAGAATAAATATAAACGCTTTCTTTAATGACTCTCTTCCAAATCTAGACCAACCTATTACTTCTAATGCAGGTGATGTTATTATTAGTGGTAATTGTATAGAAAGTGAGTTCAAATACACAACTGTTCCTCAAGGATTAGAAATTTGGTTATTATCCAATACTAACATGAGTGTTACAGATGCTTTAATTGACAAATTAAAAAGACAAGAAGATATAAAGCACTTGGGTTATAAAAGAGACGATCACTTTTACCCGTATTTGCCAATAATTTATCAATCAGGAGAAACTATCCCTGACCTCGTACTTAAAGCATTTCCCAAGGGAATTATAAACCAGGTAGGTTGTGCACATATTGAGGGAGTATATAAAGATTTACCCCTCTCTCAATTGTGGTTCCACCTACGCTCGTATAAAAAGAAATCTCAAAATATTAGGTGCTTTTGGACTGCCAACTTTATGACTGATTCTATTCATTACCCCGAATTAATTGTTAACTAAAATTTTAACTAATACTTAATAGCAAACTTTTAATACAAAATCGATCCCGATTTACTAACTAAAAAGAACCCTTCAACTGATGGGTTCTTTTTTTTTATTTTTTTTAATCATCCGGTAGGGTAATGTTAAATACGTTTGTATAATAAATGTAACAAAGCAAACAAGATATTTTAATTCTACTTATACAATTTATTTAACGCGACATATTATCATTAACAGACAAATTTTTATTAACCCTAGATCAGATAACCCACACAATATTTACTTATTACGGTTTAAATTACTAGCTCAATTAACATCTTATGATAGTATAAGGTATAGTAAGGTCATTCCAATTTGGAATGGCCTTTTGTATTTTCAATAAGTGAATGAATATTTCTACAATAATAATTTATTTGTAAATTTGTGTTCAATTTATGCCATAATTATGAAACCACTCATCAAATTACTTTCAGCTGCAGCACCTAATGTTGTTGTGAATATTGCGTATAAGAAAATATTAAAACCTCAAGTTTTCAAACTTAGACCACATGAGGTAGAAATTATTCAACAAGCAGAAGAAAAAAGTATCACTTATAAAGGCTTTGAAGTAAAAACTTATAAATGGGGTTCTGGAAAAGATAAATTACTAATGGTACATGGCTGGGAAGGTCAAGCCGGTAATTTCTCTGATTTAATTCAGATGCTAAAAGACTATGATGTCACCATTTATTCTTTTGATGCTCCATCTCACGGCTACAGTTCTCAAGGTCCAACAACCATGTTTGAGTTCAGTGACCTTGTGAAATATATGTTAGAAACATACGACATCAAGAAAGTTATTAGCCACTCTTTTGGTAGTGTTGGTACGACTCATTGTCTTGCGAATTATCCTTTTAAAATGGATAAATATGTGATGATGACCACACCTGATCGATTTATGGAAAGAATTGATGACGTTGCAGAAATGGTAGGCATGACAAATAAGGTGAAACATAGGCTTTTAAATCGTCTTGAAACTGAATTTAATGTTGCTGCCAATGAACAAAATGTATCTGATTTTATTCAGAAAACGAATATTAAGGAAGGGATGATCTTCCAGGATATAAATGATAAAATCGTACGTTTAAGTCAATCGGAATCGGTGGCAAAAGCATGGGGTAGAAACTGCCAATTAATTAAGATTGAAGGAACTGGCCACTTTAGAATTCTAAGGACAGAAACTGTATTACAACAAGTCATCGATTTTCTAGACTTCGACAAAAATTAATCGATAAAGCTTCTTCTTTCCATACAATAAATAATAGTGTTTTTCGTGAATTAAGTATAGTTTTATGATTGATAAATCAAACTATAAATTAAATAAACACATACACTATTACCATGAAGAAATTAGTATTAGCCATCAATGTATTTTTTATTACATTGACGGCTTTTTCTCAAAACCCATTATGGTTACGCTACCCTTCCATCTCTCCTGATGGAACAAAGATCGCCTTTCAATACCAAGGTGATATCTATGTAGTACCAACCGATGGAGGAACAGCCCAACCCATTACCTCTCATGTTGCTCAAGAAACTTCACCAATTTGGAGTCCTGATAGTAAACAAATTGCCTTTGCTTCTGACAGACATGGTAATTTTGATTTATTTATCACCAGTGCACAAGGTGGCCCAGCTAAAAGGTTAACATATAACTCGGAAAAAGAAATACCTTCCTCTTTTACTCCTGATGGGAAAAATATTCTCTTTTCTGCCCAAATTCTTGATAAAAAGGAAAGTGCACAGTTCCCTTATGCTCGACTTCCTGAATTATATAGTGTTAGTATTAATGGGGGCAGACCAAAACAAGTACTAACTGTTTCTGCTGTTCACGCTGCATATAACCAAGAACAGTCTATACTTTTATATCAAGATATCAAAGGGTATGAGGATAATTGGAGAAAACATCATACTAGTGCTGTAACAAGAGATATTTGGATTTATGATACCACCTCAAAAAAGCATAAGCAAGTATCATCTTTTGAAGGAGAAGATCAATATCCTGTCTTCTATAATCAAGATAAAAGTATCGCTTATGTCAGTGAAGAAACAGGCACACTCAATGTTTGGTCTATGAGTGTCGATGGTACTGAGAAAAAACAACTTACTACTTTTGAAAAACACCCTGTACGGTTCTTGACCGCTTCAAATAATGATACATTCTGTTTTGGTTGGGATGGCGAAATTTATACAATGATTAAAGATGGCACACCAAGAAAAGTTGATATCTCTATTATAAATGACCAAAGACAGAATAATGTTTCATTTGAACAGAAATCTAGTGGTGGACATGGTATTTCAGTCTCACCTAATGGAAAAGAAATCGCATTTATCTTAAGAGGAGATGTTTTTGTTACTTCCACAGATTATTCTACCACAGTTCAAATCACTAATACTCCGGAACAAGAAAGGAGTGTGAGCTTCTCTCCTGATGGAAGATCTTTAGTTTATGCAGGTGAGAGAGAGGGAAGTTGGAACTTATACACTGCAAAACTTTCGAACGAAGAAGAAAATTACTTTATCAATGCCACTGCTATCAAGGAAGAAGTATTAACAAATCAACCTCAAGAAGAATTTCAACCCAAATGGTCTCCAAAGGGTGATGAAGTAGCATACCTAGAGGAACGAACAACGGTGAAAGTAATTAATATTGAATCGAAAGCTAGTAGAACAGTTCTAGATGGGAAATTCAATTACTCTTATTCTGATGGCGATCAATCTTTTGACTGGTCACCTGATGGAAAATGGATTGCCGTCCAATACTCCCCTAATGTTTGGACATCTACAGATATTGGATTAGTAGATGCTACAGGAGAGAAAGAGGTCATCAACTTAACACAAAGCGGGTACAATTCTGCAAACCCAAGATTTGCAATGGAAGGTAAAGTTATTCTTTTTGCAAATGATAAATATGGTTTTAGATCACATGGAAGCTGGGGATCTGAAGATGATGTATATGCTCTTTTCTTAACTAAAGATGCTTATGATGAGTTTCAACTTTCAGAAGAAGAATATACTTTGATGACGGAGGCTAAGGAAGAAAAAGAAAAGAAAGAGCAAGAAGAAAAAGAGGATAAAAAATCAAAGAAAAAGAAAAAAGACTCAGATACAGAAAAAGAAGAAACCCTTTCAATTGATTTTGAAAATCTAAACGATCGCATGCTACGTTTAACCATCAATTCTTCTTTCCTATCTGACTATTTGATTACCAAAGATGGAGGTAAACTATACTATATGAGTCGTTTTGAAGGTGGATTTGATCTTTGGATGAAAGATATCCGAAAGCAAGAAACAAAATTAATACTCAAGCTTAATGGTGGAGGTGGAAACCTTCAGTTTGATGAAGAACAAAAAAACATCTTCTTTGAAACAGGCGGTCAGTTTGCGAAAATGGATATCACCTCTGATACAAAGAAAAACATATCATATAAAGCTGAATATTATTTAGATAAAGCTGCAGAGAGAGAATATCTTTTTGAACATGTATGGAGACAAGTAGAAAAGAAATTTTATGACCCTGAATTACATGGTGTAGATTGGGACTTCTATAAAACTGAATACTCGAAGTTTTTACCCTATATCACAAATAATTATGCTTTTTCAGAGATGTTAAGTGAGATGCTTGGTGAATTAAATGCATCACATACAGGTTGTAGATATTATTCTAGTTCTAAAAATGCAGATCATACAGCCACGTTAGGAGCTTTCTATGACCCTGAATATTCAGAAGATGGTTTAAAAGTTACAGAAATTATTGAACAATCTCCTCTAACACTTATTGAAGATGAGATACGAGAAGGCATGATCATACAATCCATTGATGGTCAAAAAATTGTTGCAGGAGACGACTACTATAGTCTATTAAATCATAAAGCAGGAAAAAATACTAAATTAGTAATCTACGATCCGTCAGAAAGTAAAAGCAAAACGGTTGTAATGAAACCAATTTCAAAATGGGCGGAAAACGATTTGTTATACAAACGATGGGTAAAAGCTAGAGAAAAAGAAACTTCTGAAGCATCTAATGGTAAGATTGGCTATGTTCATGTGAGAGGAATGGACAGTCATAGTTTTAGAACAGTTTACTCTGAAGCTTTAGGAAAGAATTACACTAAAGAATCTCTTATTGTTGATACCAGATTCAACGGTGGTGGTTGGTTACATGATGATTTAGCTACTTTCTTAAGTGGAAATGTGTATTGTACTTTCGCTCCAAGAGGTCAGAAGTTTGGTACAGAACCAATGAATAAATGGTCGAAACCATCAGCGGTATTATGTTCTGAAGGAAATTACTCTGATGCTCATGCCTTCCCCTATGCCTACAAGACATTGAAAATAGGTAAGTTGATTGGTATGCCTGTTCCGGGTACTATGACTGCAGTTTGGTGGGAACGTTTACAAGATCCTTCTTTAGTTTTTGGTATTCCACAAGTTGGTGTTCAAGATATGAATGGAAAGTATCTTGAGAATCAACAAATAGAGCCTGATTTTAAGGTACAACAAGATAAAGATATAGTTGTTGAAGGTGTTGATCAGCAATTAAGAAAAGCAGTTGAGGTTTTACAGAATAAATAATTAAATCTCAATCTAAAATGAAAACAAGAAGCCTAGGAAAATATTCCAGGCTTCTTGTTTTCATTTTTTATACACCAAAGCGATAAACAACTCCGGTCATTAGAAATTTGCTATAATCTGAGACACCGTATTCTCCACGAATCCAAATTCTTTTATTTAACTGAAACTGCCCTCCAAATTGAAAAGTCCATTTCTTTAATAGGTCTTTTTTAATATGATAATCTACTGTACTATTTAATACAGCTCCACTACCTACTTCAGTCCCTAACTCATCATTAATCACCTTAGCAATTCCTTGAACTACTATTTGCTGGCCAGAACTTAATCCATCGTACCAATCTTTTAGTTGCTGATCAACTCCCGGTAAAGCATCATTTATTGTTATACTACCTGCATTACCATTGTGATTTGTAAAATTTCGTCCCATGATCCCAGCGTAAAAAGTTACAAAACGATCTTTCTTAAGGTTAAACTTTTTACCAAAGCGGAAAGAGGTAACATAAATACCAATATCTTCTTTTAATAAATCTGTCCGTGTAGCATTGTAATTACCATCAATAGAAATAAAGTAGTCTTTATATCCATAATTAAAGGTTGCCCCTGCCCCATAAGCAATTGCATCAAAAACTACAGTTGATCCGAAATAAGGGAATTTACCATCACCAAAATCAGGTTGTAAACCTACTTCAGTACTCCCTTTTACTTGGGAAAACATTCCATAGACATTCAAAAAAGGTAATGCAAATAAGTCTGCTCGTAGGTTTAATGAGTTAGATGTGGCTTTTACTTTATCAAAACCTAAAGTCTTTTCATTTAGGTATTTTGATAGATCTGTTCCGTTAATACCCATTCCGAATTCTGAAATTCCGAGGTACATTTCGTTATATACATAAGATACATTTACCCCTGCAGAATAAGGGAAATCTATTCCCATATCCTGGACCTGTTGTCCAAAAATTGGGAATATATACGGGTATTTTTTCTTCTCATTTTCTGTTTCAGTAATTTCTTGTGCTAATGTAGTATTGAGAAAAAATAGTAAAATAAAAGACGATAAAAGGTGTTTCATCAGGAATGTTGATAATAATAAACTAATAGTAAGTCAATATTAGTTCTATATTAAACAAGTAACAAACCAAGAAACATATTATTGTTTATCATCAAACATATAAACCTATGATAACCAAATATGTAAAAACTATGAAACTGATGTTAGATAATGATTCATTAACATCAGTTAGAGTCTATTAGTATAATACTATTTTATTTAAGATTTTATTTGTAATCGAATACTACAAAGAAAGAAACTGCCAAGTTTCTACTATACGTCTACTTCTATACAATCCTATCTACCTTTTTATAATTTATAACAACCTTTAATTGAAGAATTATTTTCAATCAAGGACTGTTACATATATGCGTACTTAAAGCAGAAAGAACAACTATTAAAGATCATACATAGAAGTTTGATATTTTTGATACAAACTTTACCCGTTCGGCCTGTTCTTTTTTTGAACAGGCCTTTTTTTTATTCTACAATTATTTTCTCAGTGGTTGTTTCTCTTCCTCCTTTAACTTCTACAATTAACATCCCTGTACCATAATTCATGGGTATACTTGTAAAATTGGAAGAGATAAATTTATGGAAATAAGTTTTACCAGCAGCATCATAAATACTAACCTCAAATTCATCATAATTAGTCACAATATTTAGATCTTCTTTGTAGGCAACTGGATTTGGATAAACAGTTACTTCAGAAGTGGTTTCACTCATTTTAATACCTACAGGACCAAATATTTCAGACTGTTGATCCAGGTCTATCTGATTTAATCTATAGTATACTACACCTTGAACAGATGGGACATTTTCATCTAAGAATGAATACTTTAACGTAGTATTAGAATTTCCAGCTGCTTCTACACTACCTATCATATCCCAATTTCTATTATCAGTAGAGCGTTGAATATCAAAGTGACTTGAGTTCTGTTCTGATGCCGTTGCCCACTCCAAGACAACATTTTCACCTTGTTTTGTTCCAGTAAAAGAAATTAGTTCAACTGGAAGGTCATCATCAGAATAACAACCTACTGGAGGACTCATATAACTTTTACCATTGATAATAATGTTTAGGCCATCAGATGCTATACAAAGTGCATCATCTCCATGTGTGATAATTTCTACATCATGTAAATTGGAGGTACCTGAAAACGAAATACTACTGCCTGCATGTATTTCGATATAACACCATTGCATAGTAATCCCTGCAATATTTAAGACACTATTATTAGTGACCAAAATTCTTTCACTAATCATAGAACCTGTAATGGTAGTATCCTTGTCTACAACTATAGAAAAATCGTCTTGAACTTTAGCTCTAAAATTTGATACTTCTGATTCTTGTTGGTTGGTCGCACAACCTGAAAGTATTGCAAGGAATACTAAAAATGTTAGTAGCTTTTTCATCTAGTAGAATATATAGTTATTAAAATCCTACTATTTAAACGTAGTTAAAATATAGTCACATCGTTGTATTAACTATTATAAAAGAATAAATAATTTCATTATATAAAAGATGTTATAAATATAGTTTTACATTAAACTAATATAGAAAATAAAAAACAAAAAGAGCCAAGATTTAAACTTCTTGGCTCTCTTAATTATATTAATTATTGACTATTCGTTGATGTAGGATAATGCAGTTTCAAAATCATATTCCATAACGCTTTCCCTCGCTTTGGTCAACTTTTCTTTGTCTGTTGTATCATTAATGATTTCTAATAATCCATTAATTACTTCACTTGCATCGGGATCTCCTTCGATCAAAAGCTGCTTTAAATTTTCTACCTTATCTAAATGATTTTCTAAAGAAACATTCTCTGCAGATACTACATCTTTTACTGATGGTTCTGGCTTTTGATTTCTTCCTAACTCAAAATTTCGAATAGTTTCTAATATTTTCGATAGTTCAATTAATACAGTATTCAGCCCCTCTTCATCTAAATTATTATAGTATTTGAGACTACTTTCTAATATTTCTGCAGCCTTAGCAAGTTCGACGATTCCTAAATTAGCAGCAACACCTTTAATCGTATGTGCTTCTTTTTGGAGTTCATCTAAATTCTTATCTGCGGAAAGTTCCATCAAGTGTACAATAGAATCGGACTGTTTGACATAGAACTTATGAAGGACTTCTAAAAATAATGATTCGTTTCCTCCACATCGTTTTATGGCCATTTCAGTATCTATACCTTCAATTTTAATTCCTGATGTTTCATTTTCTGTTTCCTCAACACCTTTAAGACGTTTAACAAATACATTTTGTTCAGGGGCGTAGTTACCTTCAGCTGTAATCCATTTGCCTAGTGTAGAATACAATTGTCTATTATCTATTGGTTTTGAGATGTGGTCAGACATTCCTGCTTCCCTTGCTCTATCTTTATCTTGCGACATGGCATTTGCTGTCATAGCAATAATCGGCAAGTTTTTGAAATCATCGATTTCTCTTAGCTTTTCAGTAGCAGTATAACCATCCATCACAGGCATTTGTATATCCATAAGAACACCTTCATAAGGATGACCTTCATTAAAGGCTTCTGTTAATTTATCAATACCTTCTTGTCCGTTGTTTACTATATCAATAAATACGTCATGCTTAGCCAGAGTTTCAGCTGCGATGAGTTGGTTAATTTCATTGTCTTCTACCAACAAAATTTTTGCTCCTTTCACATGATCTGGAAATACCTGAGACTTATTATATTCTGAATTAGCCGCAAAGCCAAATCTAGATAATAAGGTATCTAGCAGCTCTTGCTCAGCAATAGGTTTAACTACAATACCTGATATGCTTTCTTCATCGATTTGATCAATCAACTCTTGCTTATCATGTGCGGTCACCATTAAAATATCAGTAGTAGCATGAATTTTCGACAATTCACGAATTCTTCTCGTCGTCTCAATTCCATCCATTCCAGGCATTTTCCAGTCCATAAGAATGAAATCAAAAGTAGTTTCAGAGTTTTGGATAAGTTCCAAAGCCTCTTCTCCACTCTTAACTATATTTACCTTACAACCAAAGTTGAGCAGGTACTTATTGAGAATTAAACAAGACTCATCATTGTCATCTACAACAAGTACGGTAGATCCAATTAAACTTCTTACTTTATAAGGTTGTTTTCCAGCTATAGAATTTTCATCTACCGCTTCTACTATTACTGTAAACCAAAAAGTAGAACCAATATTCACTTCTGATTTGACTCCAATCTCACCACCCATTAAAGAAGTTAGTTTCTTTGAGATTGCAAGCCCTAAACCTGTACCACCAAATTTTCTTGTTGTAGAAGCATCAGCTTGGTTGAATTCTTTAAATAACCTTCCTTGTTGTTCTTCTGTAAGCCCGATACCAGTATCAATTACTTCAACCATTAACCTGGTATCCCCATGAGTTTCATCTAAACCAATTTTGAGCGTTACACTTCCCTCATTAGTGAATTTCACGGCATTGTTCATCAAATTAAGAATAATCTGACTTAAACGTAAAGGGTCACCTTTTAATAATTTTGGAATATTAGAAGCAACATCCAGCTTTAAAGTGATGTTTTTATCATTGGCTCTAAAGCTGACCACATTATAGATATTCTCTAAAACATCATCTTTTAAATTGAAGTAAATATCTTCAATTTCTACTTTGCCAGCTTCAATTTTTGAGAAGTCCAATACATCGTTTACGATACCCAATAATGATTGAGAAGACAATTGAATTTTCTTTAAAAACCCTTTTTGACGTTCATCCAATTGTGTATCTAATACTAAATTCGTAAGACCCATGATGGCATTCATTGGTGTTCGAATTTCATGTGACATATTAGCTAAGAACATTGATTTTGCCGAAGCCGCTTCTTCTGCAATCTCTTTAGCTGACCTTAATTGTTCCTCTGCTCTTCTTCGTTCTGAAATATCAATGATAATATCTGCCAAATATACAGGCTCACCTTTATCATTTTTTACAAGGAAATAATTCTCATATGTAGATAAGCGACGATTCTTTGCTGTCAACATCTCCAGTTCACCTGACCAAGCACCTGTTTCAAAAACAGATGGAAGCATCTCCTCATCAAGCCTCTTTTGTGATTCTGGAGTATAATACCCTTGGACTGTTTTCTTATAAACAGCATCCAATTCATCTTCATCTAATAGTTTCTGAAGTGCTTCATTGACATAAACAATACTTTGGTCTCGCATATCAGCCATTCCTAATCCATTCGATGAGGAATCCGCAAATCTTCTGAAAATACCAAGTTCTCTTGTTCTATCTTCTACTTTCTTATCTAAGTTCGCATTGAGTTCTTCAACTTCATTGAGTTTCTCATTGAGTGTGATATTCTTAGCTGAAAGTCGTTTGTGTAATCGTCTGTTATTAATAAAAACCAAATACCAACCTATTAATGCGGCGATAATGGATATAGCAACACCTGCTAAGTCGATGTAAATACGTCTTGCTTTCTTATCAAAGATATCATTAATTCTATCACCTAATTTAATGGAGAAGTCCTCCATTGCATCGGCGTATACTACTTTGCTTTCTAAATACTCTTTGGAAGACAATAACGACATCGCCTCTTCTTTCCTTCCTTCATTTACTAACTGGAATACCTTCGCTTCTATATTTATCAGCTTTTGGTTAGCTTGTTCTGTTTGTTTCAGAAGTTGTTCAAACTCACCATTTTTATCCATTCTGAGTGCCTTTACTAAAGCATTATTCAAAATAGCTTCATATTTACGGTATTTCTTCTCCCATTTTTTATCAGCAGTTAGGGCTGCAATTTTTGTTGATGTCGTCAATACTTCATCACAAAAGATAATATCCTTCTGAAGTTTTGATACCTCCCAAATGATATTACTTTCTTTCTGAGAATCTCTATAAGCTTTATAAAGCTCCCATCCAAAAAATGAAAAAGCAATTACAGTTAAGGCGGATGCTAAAAGAAAAAACCTTGTTTCTCTCCCGTTAATTAATTTTTTGTCTTCCATGTTATTATTAAAAATTAGCGTGCATCACCATAACGGCTATCTACGTAGGCTAACATTTCACTTGGTTTTAAAGATTGGCTAGAGTTACCCATTCTTACATAAAAAGCTTCATCACCATCTCTTGTCATAAATACAGGTCTGGCAGATGGGTCACACTTAACAACCATCACCTGCTCTCCTTTTAGCATCACAACAGAGGTGTGGATAAACTGTGCTAGGTCAGCCCCAACGTATTGCTTAACTAAATTATGCCAATGCAACATTAATTTATCCTCATTTTTAAAAGCATCTGGCTTAAGCCCTATTGGTTCTCCATCATCATTTACACCAATAAATAGTGTTCCGCCATGACCATTTAAGAAGGCTGCAATACTTTTTAAACATTGATTTTCAATTCGAGGCTCATGCTTTTTAGTATATAAGTTAAATCTTAAAGTAGACTTAAATTCTATATTTTCACTCTCTCCTTTGGCAATTAAATCTAAAAGTTCTTGTTCCTTTGAACCTTCTTCATCTTCGCCGCCATTTAGTGTTAATTGAGCGATTTGTTCTTTTAATTGCTTTTGATGAACAGACATCTCTATTCTAGGCTTGATGCGAGATTTGACAATATCTGGATCAAATGGTTTTGTGATATAATCTGAGGCACCCAATGAGAAACCTTTCTTCTCATCTTCTGGGTCTACTTTTGATGTTAAGAAAATAACACTGATATGTGATAATTCTGGATCAGCCTTTAATTGTTCAAGCACTTCATAGCCATCCATTTCCGGCATTACAATATCTAATAAAATAAGATCTGGTTGTGGTGAGGACTTTGCTAAATCTAAAGCTCTTTTACCATTTAAGGCTACTTTAATTTTATATTCATCACCTAGAAGTCCTCTTAGAATATCAATATTTTCAGGGGCGTCATCTACAATTAGGATACAATTTTTTTTGTCTGTCATAGTTTTTGAAAAAAATCTGTGTGTCGTGATTTTAAAAGTAACAGTATTTGTAATTATTTGAAAATTTATATCCTAAAAATATATCCTAATGTAGTATTACTTGTCATTTTCAATGAAAGCAAAAAAGCCTTCCAAGGTTTTCTTGAAAGGCTTTTCGATTATTCTAAAATAACATTATTCGATTTTGGATATTTCACTGCATATCGAACTATTATTTCTTTCACCTCATTAGGCTTCAATTTAATTTTCCAACTGAGTTTACCTGTATCTGTTTCCTGAACTGCATTAGATATGTCGATCAATTCAACTTGAATTTCCTTCTTTTGAGAAACAGGTATTTGATCAAAAATAGACGCTTCTATTTCATAATTTTTATTATTCCTAACTGTAATCTTGTAGGCAATAGTCTCTCTCTTATTGGATCCTATAGCTTTCGATTCTTCATACTCACTTAGCTTTTCTCTTTTTATGGAAATATTATTGTCCACACCAAAAGAAATATCTAGTGTATCCGTCAGGTTATCTGTTTTAATCCTTGTCTTGCCTACATAAGCATTGTCCATATAAATACTAGCTTGCCCAGAAATTAAATTGTATTTAGACCAATCTGTTAATTGCCCAACTAGATATACATGTTCTGATAACTTCGGTACTGCTTGGTAGGTAAATGATGCTGGAACTTCCTTTTGTTTATACATCAATGTTTTTGAACGGTAATCTGATTGTATTGTGTGTTTATTAGCCAATACAAACTCAGATGCTGTCTCATTCTGGGCAGAGATAGTTCTGTATGCTCCATTCCCATTTCCTTTCGTATTGACAATGACTACACCGTTAGCTCCTCTAGAACCATATATTGCAGTAGATGATGCGTCTTTTAATACCTCTAATGATTCTATTGAATTTTTATCAAGATAGTCAATGTCATTTTTAACTTCTCCATCAACGATATACATTGGTTCCTGAGCACTTGTTGAATTTGTTCCTCTGATTCTAATACTCTTTTTTAATTCAGGTGCTGCTGCCATTGTTAGTTCTTCAGTCGCCATATCATCGGCGGAACCACCCCAACCATCAGCATATCCCCAATCTCCTTTTTCTTCATATTTTGGAGTATAATTCACATAAAAAGGGTCCAAATATGGCATAGTACCAGATACATGTTGCTTTGCCGTTGACAAGACCAAATGTACATCTTTCCAATCTACATCTGTCGTCTGAGTGATAATCGCTTTGTATGTAATACTCATTGGTTTATCCGCTCCATTATATCTTAAATCGTAAGAAGGATACCAACTAGCTCGCTTTACTCTGTAAGAAAACTTAAGGTCCATATTACCACTTTGCTTGGCTTCATAACTTACCTTGATTACCCCTGAAACCTCATTATTGTTTGAAATATCTCTTAGTTGACGTTGAAGTTTTCCTAACTCTTCATTTTTCTTATTAATTGATCTCTTTTGTTTTAATTGTTGAAGAGATAACGTTTCCAATTGTTGACCATAATATGCATTATAGTTCTGAAAAGTCGTAGATGTGATGTCCTTACTAGATATTTCTTTATTAGATTTCAAAAAGTCTAATTTATCCTCTGTGATTTTTAATTTCACACGCTCTTCTTCTAATTGACTTTTTAATCCATCAATTTTCTGTTGAATTGATTCAATTTGATCATTGGTTTCTACTTGAGATACATAATCTTTTTCAAATTGGACATTCAAAATCACAAAATCAGAATTACCCGTTACTCTAATACTTTCAGAATTAATATGAGAAGACAATCCATTTAATAACAAATCGTGACGTCCTTTTTCATAATTGATCTTTATAGATCGATCAATTTGTGCACCATTTGTGAAAACTGTGACTTGGTTAATAGTTGATGATTTGGATTGAGCAAAAATATTTTGAAATACAAATACTAAAGCTATGGATAATAGTACGGTTATTTTTTTCATAAACAAATAGTTAATCGTATGAAATTATCTGATGAATGATAACATGTTTTTTAGTAAGACATCCTATTATCTACAATAGCCGTACTAGATAAGATATTTTAACTTTTATTTCATCTTAACTTAATTTAGGCTCACTTCATGTAAAGGCATAAAAAGTTTTGTATTTGAAATTCAACTTTGAACATTATCAATCACAAATAAAGTTATTACCCTTGTTTGGTTCCAGATTTAATCAACTTCACTCGAACAAGATTTTCAAATAATAGAGTTTACAAAAAGATGTCTAAGGGAGAGAAAAACGATTTTCTAATTTAAGGAGATAAGAATACCCTCTTATAGATATCTAATGTATAAGAGGGTACTATATATATTATCTATCATAAAAAAAGAGCAATCTTCATAATATGAGTTCACTTTATGCAAATGGTAAAGAAGGCATGAACAAATATCGTTTTTATTGAAGATTACTCTAATCGCTGATAGTCACCAGTTACATTATTAAATCCAGTATTAAATAATACTATTATAAATTTCTCTTTATAAAAATGGGAATTAATTGAAATAGAAGACATCTACTTCAAAAGAGTATATAGATAGCAATATTTTCAGGTTATCGAGATATTTGTCACATATAAAAAACGTTACAAATATTTCAATAGTCACATTCTTTTATTTAATAATTCTCATTTATTCTGATGTAATTTTAAACATTTGATAAAGATTGAACAAACGAAAAGCCGTTTATTTTATAACATCTCACCCAAAGCATTAGAAATCAGTAATTTAATTTTTTAAAATATTTTTAAGTACACTGATTACCAACAAAATAAAACATTGTACACTAAGTTATGAGTAGTGATAAATAACTCTAAAAATTAGGATTATTTAGTTCAATTTATTGATTTAATTTACAACAATCTTTTCTGTATGGGTATTAATACCATTAGAAACTCTTAGAAGATAAACCCCACTTGTTGAAACCTCAGGAACTTTATATACTCCAATATTATTAAGTTCAGTATTCTCTATAATTATTTCATGAGAAATCACTCTCCCTTGTTGATCATAAAAAACACCAACAACAGGATATTCTGTATTTGCCTCTTGAATTACTACTTTTAATTCATCTCCATTAGTTGATACTGTAGGATAAACATGACATGAGAAACCAAACTGATCGGCTACAAAAGAAACTATACCAAAATATTCTACTTTATCATCAAAATCATATTGAGCTAGTCTATAATAAGTACCAGATTTTCCTTCATCCAAGAATTCGTATTTCAACTGAGTATTGCTATTGCCGGCTGCTTCCACTCTACCTATCTTTTGCCAATCTCTTCTATTGTTTGAAGCTTCTACATCAAAATGAGATGCATTTAATTCAGAAGCTGTAGACCATAATAACAAATGCCCTGTGTCTGTATTTTGGCCTTTAAAGTAAATTAATTCAACAGGTAAATCTGGAACACCATCGTCTACACCATTACAAACATCACTTGGGGTGTTTGTTGTACAACCACAATCTCCCATTACACCTATATAGCCACAGTTATAGATATTATCATCATAATGACAATCAAAATTTAAATCGCCCTCTACTAAAATTTTTCCTCCATCAAGATTATTATGGTCAAAATCCGGATCAGAAACATGATCTACATATTTACAATTAACATCAGAACCACACATATCAATTTCAATTGCAGGTCCTAAGTTCAAGTCACCTTTAATATAAAGAACTCCACAGATTACTAACTTAATACTCCATGAATTATCTGCTGAAAATAATTCCCCTACATCTAGGCGACCATTGTCTCCAACTTTTATAATAGCAGTTGATGTACCGGTAATTTGTACCTTCTTCCCAAGGTTCATATATCCTTGTATGTCAATTACGTCTCCGTTACTAAAACCTTTTACTGTTGTATAATTACCTTTTAGATCAATAGAACTGCCTTCATAACTTCTAATGGTACAAGCTTGAGTCGTAGTAATATTCCCTTCAAAGTAAGCTTCGGCATTTGCATTCACATCATTTTCTTCACCTACCTTTATTTCCATATTGTTATTTACCGTAATATCATTACCAATAAAAATATATGAACTTCCTTTTAATTCAATTAAATCACCACCTGAATAACCTGTAGATGAGTAGGTTCCAGTAATAGTTAATTCTGATAAACCAGATTGCTTAATTGTTGATGCCGAATTTCTATTATCTAAATTACCTAACACTTCTAACTTACTATTATCTTCCATAGTGATATTTAAACCACTAGTGCTTATCAAATCTCCATTTATTTCAAAAACACCATTATCTTTTTGGTAAATTGTCACAAATTGATTTGATGAATAGACTTGACCTGTTGAATAGATTTGCCCATCACCCTCTACAGTAAATGTAAGATCTTGATTCGTCACACCGTCAAAAATGGTTACATCACCTTTAACTTTTACTTCTATTTGATTGTAAGAATCTGTCCTGAAACCGATTGATCCTTTACCATCTTCTAAAAAGTTAATACTTGCAGTTTTAGAATTAAGCTTTGATCCATAAAATAAAAAATTACCTTTTTGTGAAAGGTCAAAATCGATACTTAACTCAGCTCCTTTATCAAGGAAAAATATATCTCCTGATTGTGGTATATTACCATTATTAGTCCAATAAACATCCCAGTCATTTGAGCTGTTAAATTGCAAATCACTATCAATCACAAATGTATCTTGTGCATTAATGGTAATTGATATAAATAGGAATAGAAGTATAAAATGAAGTTTTGATTGATAACCGTTTAGCATAATCTCTAGATATTAATAGTGTTGTAACATAGTTACATCTTATTTCATCCTGATGCTTAATTAGCAGTGTTAATGTGAGTGAAGGTCAATTCACTTTAACATTGTTTATCAAACTCTTCTAACTACAATAGAAAAAGGTCAGATTCAATAAAAAACCTGACCTTACCTAACTTGTTCTAAATAATTTAGTTTAAAACATCTATTGAAATATCTTATCAATTTTTGGAGTAGCTCCTTTTTGGGTACACACATAAGCTGATAGTTCCACTGCTTTTTGATGTGTCTCTATGATCGGTTCATTATTTAATATCCCTATTACTAATCGAGCAGTAAAAGAATCTCCTGCCCCGACTGTATCCACAACGTTTACCTTTGGTGTACTTAAATAGGATGTCTCATTTTTTGTTACCAAATAACTTCCTTCTTCGCCTTTTGTTAAAGCCACCATGTCAATAGAAAATCTTTCGATTAGGTGATGACAAAATTGCTCTTCATCCAAAAGGTTAACATCTAGGAGTTCAGCAACTACCAACACCTCTTCTTCATTGATTTTAAGAACATTGCATTGGTTTAAAGAGGACTCGATGCAATCCTTATTATAATAATGTTGTCTTAAGTTTATATCAAAAACCTTTATACATTCTTTCGGAACTGTATTTAATACTTGTTCAATAGCTTTTCTAGAAACATCATTCCGCTGGGCAAGTGTTCCAAAGCACAAAGCGTCAGCATTTACTAATGCTTCCTCAGTTTCTTTATTTATTTTTATTTCATCCCAAGCTACAGGTTCACATATCTCATAAGAAGGTACACCTTTATCATCTACGGTAACCGCTACAGTTCCTGTTGGAAATTCTGAATATGAAATAAAATTTCGGATACCCAGATTATTAATTTCATTTACTAAGTCTTTTCCTATCTGATCATCTCCTATTGATGTAATAATTTGCCCGTTAGCCTCAAGCTGTTTTGCATGGTAAGCAAAATTGATGGGAGCACCACCTAATTGTTTCCCTTCTGGAAAGATATCATATAATGCCTCTCCTATTCCAAAGATGTTTAGTCCTTTTTTCATAGAGTTAAGATAGTTATCTATTTTACTTCAATCTAATCTTTAATAAAATAAAGTTTTATAGAAAAGATAAAAACATCCTTAACGGGTAAAAAACAAACACATAAACACCTGTATAAGTATCACTTACAACGTTCCTTTACATGAATCGGTACGCCCCAAAAAGTCATTTGTACCAAGTTTTATAATATGGTACGATTTACACTTATTCATTTCATAACATTGTAAAACTAACTCAGATGGATCAACCAGCGACATATCATCTGACATACTTAATTATTACAATACTTATTTTTTGAAATGAAAATGAAGACAACTCTACTAATGAGATCCTCTGTTATTTTTTGGATCATTTGTCTAATGAACTATCATACAGCGAGTGCTCAACAAGGAGGCCGTAGTGATGTTCTATTGCAAGGATTCCACTGGGAAGCTGCTGACCCAGCCAAAAAGGATTGGTGGCAAAATCTAGATAGTAAGGTGGGTGAAATATCAAACGCAGGGTTTGATGCCATTTGGTTACCACCTCCATCAGATGCAGCTGATAGAGCAGGATACTTACCAAGAAAATGGTATGACCTGAATTCGAACTATGGTACTGAAGCGGAACTAAGAAGCTTAGTCCAAAATTTAGGTAACAACAATGTACAAGCCATCGCTGATATTGTTATTAACCACCGTGTTGGATCTACTGGATGGGCTGATTTTACAGAACCATCATTAGGTGGATGTTCTTCTATCTGTGCCGATGACGAAGTCAACTGGAGCGAATATTCTACTGAGCAAGGTGCCGCTTGTGGTGATAATGACTCAGGTACACAATATGAGGCTGCAAGAGATTTAAATCATAACTCATTCACTGTTAGGGATGAGATTAAAAAATGGATGAACTGGCTAAAAAATGATGTCGGTTTTGATGGATGGCGTTATGACTTTGTACATGGTTTTAATGCATACTATTTTGCTGAATACAATAATGCAACGAGTCCATATATTTCAATTGGTGAACAATGGAAACCTTACAATGAAATTACTGCATGGTTGGATGGTGCTCAAAATACATCTTCAGCTTTTGACTTTCCATTAAAGTATACTTTACATGATGCTGTTAGAGGTAATTATAATTACCTAAACGGATTACCAAGTTTATTAGGAACTAGAGGATCACAAGCAGTAACATTCTTGGAAAATCATGATACTGAACCTGTAAGATCAGAATACGGTGATAACTCTTTTCCAAACAATCCTTCAGATAACTCAACCTTACTTCAAGGTTATGCTTATATCCTAACTCACCCAGGTATCCCAGTAGTTTTCTACTCACACTTCTTTGACTATGGTATTAAAGATGCTTTAACTGAAATGATTCAGATCAGAAAAGATAATGGAATTACAAACACAAGTTATGTTCAAGTTGAAGGAGGAAATGACAATTCATATTACGCAGCTATTATTGATAATAAAGTAGCCATGAAAATTGGTGGTGGAAATTGGTCACCAGGAAATGGTTGGAACTTAAAAACATCAGGTCCAGGATATGCCATTTGGGACAAAGGGCCTGTTGTTACTCTACCAACATTAACATTAAATTCTCCTAGCGGGAATCATTCAGATGGGTGTGCGACAGTTTCTCTAACAGCTTCAGAAGGTACTATCTACTACACAACAGATGGTAGTACTCCAAATAGTAATAGTTTAGTGTATACTAGTGCTATAGAAGTATGTGGTCAAGTTGGAGAAACAAAAACTGTGAAAGCTATTGCAATCAATGAAAATGGGTCATCAGATTTAGTAGAAGGTGTGTATACTTTTAATGAAGCTGCTAGTATGACAGTTTATTTTAAGCCCAACTGTTCCAACCCTAGTATTTATTTCTGGGGAGTTGTAGATGGTGATCAAACTACAACATGGCCTGGGGAAAATATGCAACCTTCAGCTAAATACGATGGATTTTATGAGTTTACTATTGAAGGTTCTTGTAGTAACCTAATACTACTTTGTGGAAGTACTAAAATCACAGGCGATGAAATGAATGTGTGTGGGGATGTATGGTATGACAACGGTTGGGTAGCTGAACCTGTACCTGATACACCAGATACAAGCGCTCCATCTATCACAATTTCTCCAAATGGAGGAACACATAATGGCGAAGTTTCTATTACTTTAACAGCTACAGATGACCGAGATAATTCTCCTTCGATATTTTACTCTACAGATGGTTCTACTCCGTCAATACAAGCAACTTCATCTGTAACATTTACATTAACAGAAAGTGCTACGGTAAATTATTATGCTATTGATGCTACAGGGAACCAAACATCTACTGAAAGCTCGAACTTTGTAGTGAACCCATTACCAGAACCTAATGGTGGTTTTAAAGTTCATGTTCAAGGTTACAATTTGATTCACCATTGGGGAGCTTCTCCTACAGGTAGCGTTAGTAATACAGTGTGGCCTGGAGCTACAATGAATCTTGAAAATGGTTGGTATGTCTATGAATTCCCATCCAATGTAACCTCTTCTAATTTATTGTTCCATGATGGCAATGGAAACCAAACTGATGATTTCACTAGATCTTCTGATGGATGGTACAAAGATGGACAATGGTATGATAGTGAACCTATAACTCCAGAACCAGCCGATGGTTTAACAGTACATTTCAAATCGAGTTGGGGAAATAGTACCAAAATTCATTATTGGGCGGCTTCCAATGGAGCAAGCAGTAATTGGCCAGGTGAATCAATGATCTCTGAAGGTAATGGTTGGTATCGTTATACTATTGAAGGGGCCACTTCTTCAAATCTATTATTCCATAACGGAAGTGGTGCTCAAACATCAGACTTAAACAGAACTGGCGAAGGATGGTATAAAGATGGGCAATGGTATAGTTCAAATCCTGAGTCATCAAGTAGCAGGACTGTTAGTCAATCCCTAGACTTAGAAAAAGAGTTGCAACTGTACCCTACTGAAGTCACAAACGGATTTACTATTGATATTCAACTTAGAGAAAATGCTGTTCTACATCTTCAAACATTTGATTTGAATGGTCAAGAAGTTCTTTCTCCAATACATAAAGCATTAACATTAGGCTCACATCAACTTAAAGTGAATACCCTTGATTTATCCCAAGGCTTATACATTGTGAAAGTACAAGCTGGGGATCAAATATATATTAGAAAAATCATTGTACGATAATGATCTATACGGAAGAAAAAGAGGAGCTTATGGTTCCTCTTTTTTTATTTTTTATCGAAAAGTAAAAACCTTAATGTCAAGCAAATGTTTTATATTATAGTTATCACCGTAAATAAAACTTTTTTACTATGGCAAAACCCAATAGATACCTTATTACAAAACTAAGAGAGGCTGCTTCTAACATAGAAGCTAGCGCCGACTATAGTTGGGGACATGTTGGCCGTTGTAATTGTGGCCACTTAGTACAAGCAATCACCCCAATGAACTCTAAAGATATTTATGAGTCAGCACAGAGACATAAATTGGATGAATGGTCAGAATTCGCAAATGATTACTGTCCAGCAAGCGGTGTTCCTGTCGACAACATTATTGATACCCTTATGGAACATGGGTTTGAACTTGAAGATATCAATCACTTAGAATATCTTTCTAATAAAAATATTCTAAAGGCACTTCCGGGTGGATTTAGATATTTAGAAAAAGGTAATAAAGAGCATGCAGCTGTCTACATGAAGACATGGGCCAATGAACTCGAAAAAGAGTTAGTCTAAATTGAGGAGTTTCTACTCCTCTTTTTTATTGCTATAAAATTTGTCTTCTCTGCAGTACTTCACTAATTTATAACATTTCAAGTACTGTCTATATGTTAAAACAACTCATATTCATACGTTTCAAACAAACTCAAAGAGAAATTCAATCTTTAGGTTGGTGGAGGTCTCTCCTCTTTCTATCTATTAGTGTAGGAAGCTATTATGTTCTCTTTTTAAAAACAGAAAGTTCTGATTTTAGTCTCATTTCCTCTCTTGTATCTAGTTCGCTATTAATATTTCTACATTTTGTTAGGAATGACAAGGAATTTCTAAATACTTATTCCTCATCAACATTTATATTATTTCTGTTAGAGTATCTGATATTAAGTATTCCTTTAATTGTACTACTAATTGTTCACTTTCATTGGGAGTCCTTATCCATAATTTTGCTTGCTATACTCCTTGTGCCTTTGATCAAATGGAAAAGATCATCAAAAGCGATTAATAACAAGATCATTCAGCTCATCCCTTATGATTTTTATGAATGGAAGAGTGGTGTCCGGAAATACTTCTATCCTTTCTTATTATTATGGTTGGGAATATTATTTGGTAGCTTTCAATTTGCTGTAGTTCCAATTGGCCTTGTTATTTTATGGTTAGTTATTTTCAGTTTTTTTGAGATCAATGAACCTGCCTCATTTCTTATTGCATTAGAACTACCTCCAAAAGAATTTTTATTCTTAAAAGTAAAAAGGCAGGTAATGATGTACAATCAATTAGCGCTTCCTTTAATCTTTGTCTATTATATATTTCATTATAATGAATGGTTCCTCCCTATAGTCGAACTATCTATTCTAATGGTTTTGAATATCTATATCGTTATCTTAAAATATGCATTTTATCAACCCAATGAAAAGTCAGCAGCATCACAAACCTTATCATCTTTAGGGGTATTAAGTATATTTATACCTTTCTTAATTCCTGCTTTATTTATTCTCATTATCCGATTTTATTTTAAAGCTATTGACAACCTAAACTTCTACTTAAATGATTTCGATACAACAACTTAGTGTTTCCTACTCTGAAGATAAAAAGATATTAGATGATTTATCTATAGATTTACCTCTTAAAAAAATTCATGGATTAGTGGGGTTAAATGGTTCTGGGAAAACCACTTTCATTAAAACACTTTTTGGGTTGCATAAAGCTGATCAAGGTGTGCTTTGTTATAATGAAAAAAAACTCACAAAAAAAGACATCGCATATTTACCTACTGAAAATTATTTCTACAATAACATAACAGGTAATGAATACCTAGGTTTATTTCAAGAAGATATAAAGGAAATCAACTTATGGAATGAACTATTTCAACTTCCGCTGAATGAATTAATTGATGGTTATTCAACAGGAATGAAGAAGAAGTTAGCGATATCAGGAATTCTCCATCAGGATAAACCAATAATTATTCTTGATGAACCTTTTAATGGACTTGATTTAGAGTCTTCCAGAATTATTAGGATGATCCTATTGAAATTAAAAGAGCAAGGTAAAACCATTATTATCACTTCACATATCCTAGAATCTTTAACCAGCTTATGTGATTATATTCATCAATTAGATAATAAAAAGATTCTTGTCAGTAAATCAAAAGATGAATTTGAGGGATTCCAAAAGGCAATTCATCAGAGAATTGAAAAAGAGAATAGTCAAATTATTAATAAGCTCTTTTGATAATATACATCATTATTCTTCATTAAAATTAGTTGTTTTTGGTGACCTTTGTCAATTAAATCTTCCATTTAGAAAAAGAGTTTCATTAAAATGTTAATGAAAAAAAATATGCTCAACGTAGACTGATTAATCGCGTTAAAAAAACCATAAAAGATAAATTAGTCTTTTAAAAAATTACATCAAATATCAGAGTTATCATGAAAGATTTATTAGACATCGTAAAAAGTGGAATTGTTGTATTAGGAACATTAGGAGTTATCCTAGCTGGAGTACATTTCGGTGTAGGACCGTCTCATAACATCCTTCAAGACGTACCACAAACACATGTCTATAATGGTAACTAAATCAGAATTTGTCCTTAAATAAATAGATTAGGCTAAATAATTTTTATTTAGCCTTTTTTTATGCTCAAACTCTGTTATTTTTGTTTGTCTGTTCTCTTATTTCAATAGGATCATTTTTTAATTTAATCGATGGATCCTATGACTTCTATCTTCATAATAATACTTAATCATTCAAAATGGGAGAGCTAAAAATATCTATTTTCGCAACAACGTTACTTTTGAATGATATGAAACAAATACTGTCTATCTTAACGTTGATTGGATCGGCCAACGGGCTGTTTCTTTCTACTTACTTAAGATTTCATAGAAAATTATCTCTTCAAGGTAAACTCCTTGTTTATTCCACTATGATATGGTCATATGTGGCGTTAATGTATTCTTTAATGCAGATCAATCCTTTTGCGAATTATATGATTCTAAGATCTATAGGTTCGTCTGCAACAACATTGTTATACCCTTTACTCTATTTATATTTAAAATATGCTTACACCGGAAAAGATACCTTTGACAAGGTAGATAGAATCCATTTTGTGATACCTTTCTCTTTTTTAATATTATCAGTCCCTATTGTTTATTGGGATGCATACTATAGAGTTACCTCAATATTTATTGAAAATGAAATGTATGCGGATTTTATTAACAGAGCACAAGATATATCTAATATTGTGATGGGATATATGTATTTAGGTGCATTTCTCTATCAGTATAAAAATGCTCATTCTAGGAATATGCTTTCTGATGATGACGACAAAAGTACTAAAGGTCTCTTCTTTATTTTAGCATATTTATATTTAGGTGTACATACTTTTGGTGTATATGGTGTCATATCAAATGTTTATGGTTTACCATTATCTGATATGGCCTTTCCTATTTACTACATTACTTTCGTTATCTTTTTATATGTTATTTTTCATTGGGTAATTTCACAAAAAGTATACGTTCTTTTACCTACTACAAAGAAAGATGCTGTTGAAAAGAAAAGAGAAGTTGAGCTCCAGCTAAATAATGATTTAGAAATCATCATTGATTATATCGAAGATGAAAAAGCGTATCTAAAAAATGATTTTAGTCTAATTACACTTGCGAAAGAAGTAAAAATGCATCGTTCAAGAGTATCTTTTGTGATCAATGAAGGGTTGAATATGAATTTTAATGAGTTTATCTCTCATTACAGAATTAAGGAGGCAAAAAAGCTTTTACGTTCTGATGAAGGGACTAATCTTAAACTTGAATTTTTAGCAAAAGAATCTGGATTTAATTCCAAATCTACTTTCAATAGAGCGTTTAAAGAAAAAACTGGGTTAACCCCTAGTCAATATCGAGAGAGTAATAAAAAGGCATTATAATAGTAAAAGGCTAGTTCAAACGGTATATGAACTAGCCTTTTTTGATTATCTATTCTTGTAGGATAACATCATTTCCTCTGGAGATTGATGAGGTCTACCTGCCGCCTTTTCATAGTGAGATTCTACTTCATTTGCTCCATTTCTAATACCTTCATAAATGCCTCCAATAACAGTTCCTAAGAACTCCCCTAATATCTTTATCCTTTCATTTTTATAATCTTCAACAGATACCGAATTAAATACTAAACTTGTACCAAAAACAGAATTAATATAATTAGTTAATTCCTGTTGTGAGATCAAGTTCCCTATTAAATTATAAGTTGCTCCATTGTGTTTGTCTTCTATGAGCATCTTTGCATATGCAAAACCTAGCTCAGGTCTACTGGTATACCCCACTTTACCTTCACCCCCACAATTTCTAATTTCACCTTCACTAACATAAGTATCAATATATTCTAAATCAGGCTCTATATAAATCCCATTTCTTCCAATAACATAATCTAATCCCGAATGACGAATATCTTCTTCTGTTTGGCGATTGCTCTTCACAACTGGGTTAAACCCTGTACCATTCTCATCTCCAACAATACTTGTATAGACCAACTTCTCAACACCATTCTGCTTGGCTGCTTCTATTACATTTCTATGCTGTTGTATACGTTTGCTAGGTTCATCCATACCTGAGACTAACAATACTTTATCTACACCTTTTAAGGCCATCGTTAATTCATCAGTATTATTATAATCTCCTTTTCTTACCTCAACACCCAGGTGTTCTGCTTTATGTGGAGTTCGGGCGATGGCAATTACATTTTCTTTTCCAATTTCATTTATGAGGGCTTTTGTAATAGCAGCACCTAATTGACCACTTGCAGAAGTTACAGCAATTTTCATAGATATGATTATTAAAATTAGTATTCTATTTGATTGACAGAAAGTCTCTTATAATTTATAAATGAAATTAGAAAATATCTAATGATAAATAAAAAAGCTACTTATCTAAGTAGCTTTTATAATTATGATGCTTTCCGTTTAAATACTTTATAGAGTGCAGGTGAAACTCCTTTAATATCTTGCATTTTTTTATCGAACTGCTTTTCAAGTTCTTTTTTCTTCTGTTCTGCTTTCTCTTTACCTATTTCCCCATTTTTTACAGCTTCATCAATTTTTTCAATTTCATTCAGAAATGTGAGATGTTCACTCAAAATTTGTTCCTTGACATTATCTTTTAGGTTAAATTCTTTTTGAGCGATTTCGGCAAATTTATTGGCTTTTTCTAATTTCTTATCACTAGCTATTGTACTAGATAGAAAACCAAAAACTGTTAAGAATAATAGTATATACTTCATCAAACATAAATATTTAGTTCAATGTGATATACGTGAAACACTTGTTTAAGTTGCAACATTTATGGGTAACAAAAAAATACCGCTAGATTTTCTAACGGTACATAAATGTTTCTAATATCGGATCAAATTATTTTTATCTGCAATATTTCGTAAACGTTTAAACATTGCTAATTCTCTTTTGTGAATTTCTCCGTCTGATTCAATGGTATCTTGGAAAATTTTAAACGCTTGAGTTTTTTTCTCGATATTCATGAGTTTGACAACCATTGCGGCTTCATCAAAAGTGATATTATTTGCGTCAATGGGTGCAGAAATGGGCATATGTAAATCTTCGATAAGTTGTACCATAAATGTGATTTCACCTTTATCAGCTTTTCCATCTGAGGCTGCAATCATATTTACAATTCTAAGAATACTTAATTTTTCATCTTCAGTATATCCGATCTTATCAAGAAGATTTTTCTTTTTCGTTAGTAAATACATTCGATTGATTATATGTGTTTTAGTAAAATTAGGGTGTAAAAATCCATTAACGAAATCTTTCTAAAAATCTCGCTGAATTTAAAAACATAAACTTTAAATAATCCTATTTATATTGCTTAAGTAAGTTGAAAGCTTTCTAAAATTCGTCCAATTGTCTCCCCAACATTTTGATCTTCAGTTGGTTCTCCAATAGCAAGAAATTTCCAATCATTGGACTGCTTAAACAATTTCCCCATGATTAATGCATTGAAGGATGCATATTTTTTTTCAGTAGCAACATCATAAGATGCATAAGTAGTTTTTATTGTGTAGGGTGTACCATCATACATTCTAATTTTTGCAAATGGTATCTTAGAAAAGTCTTCTTCACCGACAATATTCAAGAAGAAATAAATCTGAGTAACTTCTGGTTGAACTCTAGCTAAATCGATAATGATTACTTCATTATCTAAGCCATCATCCCCGTATTGATCACCTATTGTGTCGTCCCCACTATGACGTAATGCTCCGTCTTCTGACATTAGCTTACCTTTTGGAAATTCCTTTCCATTAACTACAAGATCATCATACTTAGGTGAATAGATATAATCAATAAGTTCGCCCGGTTTGTTCAACATTAAGACACTTAAGTCTAAGTCAACGTTAAGTTTGTTAGTGTAAAGACCAAAAAGCTTTTTTTCAACAATAGCTCCCCAATTCACACCTACGCAAAAATTGAGAAGTGAACCACCCGACTTATTTTCTAGGTTGATACGTTGTCCTTTTGAAAGCTCTATAGACATTTTGTTTAATTTAAAATTGGTATTGGCTTTAAGTGGCTGATACAGAATAAAACTATAATTGATTGGTTATATAATTGAAGTGATTAACTTAAAAGTTCTACCTGATCAACATATTAAATTAAACCAAAAAAATTATGAAGAATAAATACACAAGAGTTCATCTTATATTATTATACAAATTATACAAAAAAGTGTTAATAATCAAATACAGGTTCATAGATTTTGTCATATAAGTAGAAAATTAAACTATTTTTTAATTTCTTTTTGAGAGAATTTTTCTATCATAAAATTTAAGAGGATACAGTAAAATATATCATTTTGGTATCAAAAATGCAGTTTTTTACGAAATAGGGAAATTTTCCAAAATCGTTTTAGGTACGAATTATAAAATGATAAAACTCTTCAAAACCAAATTTGAAAATTCAACTTTACTTTAATTTTGAAAGGATTTTTCTAGCTCTAGCCTTTCCTGCAGCTGAATAAAATGGCAATTTATCTTCTAATATTACAATCAATTCGTTAGCAAGCTCTGGGTAGACAGCACAGTATTTATATAAAATTGTCATTGCATGGACTTCTACAGCCACATCCGTTTTGTTATTTTCTAGTAATGAAAAACAAAAATCTACCCATTCCCCATCTTTTTTCTTAGAGAGCGGTAGCTCTGCAACTGTCCTTAGTAAGGATCGATGAATACCTTGTGTTTTGATCGCTGGAATCCAAGTAATCATGTCATCTATTAAGGGAATAATCCATTGATTATCAATTTCAGACAATACTGTCAATGACCAAGCTAATCGATTACCTTGAGGAGAATCGTGTTTTTTAATTTCATGGTATAACTCTTCTTGTAAATTATTTTTCAATATTAATTGAATAAATTCATCTCGTTTTGCCTTAGAAGATAAATCAGCTTTTGCAATTTCTATATTAGTTGACATCATTTGGTTACTCATTAATTGAAAAGTTTTTATGTGATCTATTCGATTTTTTCACTACAGATAACACTATGTACAAATTTTAATATTTATTTAACATTTGTCATATCCAATAAATAATATATTTGTATCTGAAAGATAATGTATCATGAATTTATTTTAAGGTTTACGTTCAACAAATTATTATTACTCGATTTATAGAGCCATTATTAGAATTATCCCAACTATTAATATCAGTTTTATAAATTAAATTATCGATTGATTTTTACTAGAGTTTATAACATAAATCTTTATTTAAGCATTCTATATATTATTAACGATTACTTATAAAAGACTAGCAACATGATTAGACGATTTGAGACGATTCCATTTTTCGAAAACTATGTAATAAATATGGATGGCCTAATATTGCAAAAAAAGGATTATGAGGAAGGAAACCTAAACTTTTTAAAATCCTATAAGTGTAATGTTACAGGCAAACTAAAAGTTACATTAAAGAAAATGAAGGATGGAGAATTGAAGAAAAGTACTGCATATGTTCACACACTTGTCGGAAAAACATTCTTACCTCACATGCAAATGAGGAGCCATAAAGTATGGCACATTAACAGGGACATTTATGATAATAGAGTTGAAAATTTAAAGTGGGTACCTTTAAAGGGAAAACAAGAATATTATTATGCACCCAAGAAGTTTGTATTAAACAACAGACTGTATTTACCTATTGAGCGATTACCATTTTTAGCGATCAATTCTAAAGGTGATGTTTTATCATTTAAGAGCGGGAAGGCAAAACGTATCAAACAACGTTTGAATGGAAAAATCTATTTCTTTGATACGGAAGACTATGAAGGTAAAAGACACACCGTTTATCCTCATGTAGAGGTTCAGAAACTTTTCCCGAAAAAAGATAAAGAATCAATAGTTTAAAAAAATAAAAAGGCAACAAAATACTATTTGTTGCCTTTTTATATATATGGGATAACTTCTTTACCTTCTTCAGTTAAAGAAATTAGTGTTTTTTCTTTTTGAAAATCGACGAGTACTAAACCGTTACGTTCTAATGTGTGAGCAATACTACTTATTTCATTTGCATTAGTCTCAATACCTAGACGAAGTACCAAATTTTCTATAGAAATCTGCTTTCCTGGTGGAACAGCCTTTACTATTTGAAGTGATTTTGATTGTATAGACATTACCCTAATTGTTTAGTTATATAATTATATACGGAAACAATAGGAATAAAGTCTAGTTTTTTTCTCCTTATTAAGAATTTTCTTCGAAAAATTTAATTCCTTTAATAAGCAAACCACAACTCTTTGAAATTAAATGATCGCATTGTCATCACTTTAACAAATTAATCAAATGATAAACGATTCAAAGTTTGATAAGAACATTCAATTCTATAAATTTGAATTGCAATTGTACATTCAGAAACGGCAGATTTGAAAGGTCATTCTTTCACTTTTGTCGTTTTTTATTTTAGTGAATTATTGAATGTGCTTATTCCTTAATAATCTTAATTGATTTCACCTGATTATCAGAGACAACTTTCAATATGTAGACATTTTTCTCATATCCTTGCATATTGATAAGGGTACCGCTATTAAATAAATTATTATTAGAATACACCTCTTTACCTGTAATATCAAATAGCTTAATTTCTTGAACAGATCGACCATCTGTTTTAAGGTATAAATTATTCTTTACAGGAATTGGATAAACTGATAAAGTAGACAAATCATCTATCACAGCAGTTGGTCCTAAAACTGTTATTAGATCAGCCATAACCACCGTATCTGCTCCTGCATTATTTTCGGTGATTAACGTAACATCAAAAGTACCTGCATCTAAATATTGTACTCTTGGATTCTGATCCGATGAAGATGTTGGACTTCCGCCTTCAAATGTCCAAGACCAAGATGTAGGTCTATTGGTTGAGCTGTCTGTAAATGTTACAAAGGTGTTGATCTGAAATTCAGAAGAGTCTACACTAAAACCTGCAACTGGAGGTTCTAATACCAAGTGTTTATTAGATGTAAGTAACTCTTTTCTTCTAGGAGAGTTTTCCATGATTATCCTCATTCTAGACATCTGGTCAAGAGTAAAGATATTCATGCAATCATCAGGAGTATAATCCATGTAATTTTCTATCATATCAGGTAGATCTCCCTCTTCTCCAGCACCACAAGAATTCACAGAAACACAAACTTCGTTATAACCATCTTGGTTTGGAGTATCTTCACAGTAATCGTCTACATCACAATCACCATCTCCCCAAATATGGATAAGACCCAACCAGTGGCCAATTTCATGTGTAGTTGTTCTACCTTTGTCATAAGGAGCCTGTACATTTAAAGTATCACCAAAAAATTGATATCCCATCACAACACCATCAGTTGTAGCTCCTCCATTAAAATTAGGAAGTCCATCAACCCCTTCCAAACCATTAGGAATATTCGGGAACTGAGCATATCCAAGTAAACCTAATTCAGGATCAAAATTGACTGTCCACATGTTCAGGTAGCTTTCCGGATCCCATATTGTAGCAGGTTTTATATCATCTTCAATGTCATCAACTACAAACTCACTAGTTTCTGCATTGTGTCTATGTATACCAGGTTCATCTAAAATATTTTCATCCTCATCTCTCAGTGCAGGAACGAATTCAATTTTAACATCTGCACCAATTTCACTATCATTAAAGCCTGGTGTGTTTTCTAATCTTCTAAAATCTTCATTAAGCACTCTCAGTTGAGAGTACACCTGTGTACTATCAATATTAGCACCATCACCAACTTCTTCACCATTGTGAATAACGTGTACAATCACTGGGATATAGTACACAGTTAGCGTATCATCCAATAATCGTTGGCTACTTTTTCTAGTTATTAACCTAGAGATCTGATCTTCAAAAGATTGAGATCCAGGTAATGCTCCGCCATTAAATTGATGATTATGAATAGTTGTCAAACAATTACTTCTAGATGGAGTATTTTGAGAATAGACTGAATTAGTAACTAAAAGAGTAAAAATTAGGCCTAAAAGGTATTTCATTAAATAAAAGATTTGATGTTCGAATTAAGATAGTGAAAAAAAAATAAAGCTCTATATTTTAACGTATAGAGCTTTATTTTTTCTAGATAAAAACAAATTATTTCAATTGTTTATCACCTAGCCTTTTGTATCTGTTACTGTACATTTCGTAATTCACTTTTCTTACATATTCGATCAATTCATAATAAGGTTGATCTGTTTCTGTAAGGAATCCTGAATTTGCTTTAAAGGTTTGCTCAATTGTACCAACAGTTGTTGCATCACCCCATAAATTCCAATGTACACCTACACATTTTTTTGCATGCAAGGCTGAATTTACATAATGTTCGTATTTCTCACCTCTGTTTCTTTGGTCAGAAGCAGTACAAACACCCGTATATAATTTACCTTTATCTAAAGTTCCAAAATTAAACTCTGAAATTAGATATGGTTTATCAATATCATTGATGATTTTCATAAAGTCTTCAGAATCTACATCATCATCGTAGTGATTAAATGAAATGATATCTACATACTTTGCAGCCACTTCAACAGTGTGCTTGTTAGTGTGCTCATCGTCATTGAAACGACATCCCAAGTACATTTTATTTGGTGAAACTTTATCAATAGTATTTCTGATTGTAGAGAAGTACAATTCTAAAGCTCTATCATAAAACTCTGCATTTTCCGCTTTAAATGCAGAAAGGTCAATTTCTTTAGTAGAACTCATTACTTCTTTCCATTTTTTAAAATGAGAATGGGTTTTCTTATTGAAAGAATGTAATGTTTCACCTTTGGCTTCTAACATTTTAAGGTATTCAGCCTTAGCGAAAGAAGATGCTCCATTCATAATTACTAAATCAGCGAATTCAACTGGTGTATACATCGTTAAGTTTTCATCAACGAACCAACCCATAAAATATGCATCTGATTTAGCTTTTGCAGCTTTCTTCTCAAACTCATCCATTACATAGTTATCCCAATTAGGATGGAATACATCTGGAAAGTTCGTTAACATTTCTGCTCCATTAAATGTGGAAACAGAAATAGTATATGGTAATCGGAATGCTTCTTCAATATGGTCCCATTCTTCTTTAGAATTAGCACCCATTGTATTCAAGCCCCAACTTTTCATTCTTTGGATCGAACGTTTAGAGTAAGTATCTGCATCAAACTTACCATATTTTCTTTTTAGGTTGGCTTGACCAAAATTATAAGTACCGTCTTCGTTCCAAAATTCACCGAAATCAGGATCATCATGATCAGGTACATACTCGAAATATTGATTACGACCTTCTATTTTGGTTGTCGCTTCTAAATGACCTGCTCCGTTTACACCTGAAGACCAAAATACTTTTCCTTCTGGATCAATAATCCACCAAGTTTCATTCACTTTTTCAGTTCTGAAATGGCCCGTAGCTTTAAATGATTTAGATTCTGTGTAGCTACCATACTTGCCCCATTCTTCAGAGCCTTTATGTGCTTCTAAATCAATATTTTCTTTTTCAATGTCTTTTGCGAATTGGTTATCCTTTTTAATCTTCCCATCCCACTCCGAGTATTTATATTGACCATAAACATCAATAAAAGGGAAAAAATCGTGTTGATCTTTTGTGTAAGCTAAAGGAATAGCATCTCTTTTAAGATAAACACTACCAAAAGTAATATTTGCTCCTTCTGGTGTTTTAGGAATTACAAAAGTTATTGATTTTGTATGTTTTAAATCAAATGAATTTGTAAATGATACTCCTTGAGGGAAACCTGGCATATCTTTAAAGTCTCTACTCAAATCTGGGTAGTTTCTTTCTCTTGTGGAATGATCAGGCATTAAAAGACAATCAAATGTCCTTACCTCATTCGGTTCCATCCAACCAATACCTTTAATAGGATGTGGTTTGGCTCCGTGAGCATGTGTCAATTTACCTTCAATAATTGTTTCGAATTTCTGACGATGTTTCGATTCGTTTTTCATGACGAAGGAAATATATATCCAATCATGAAAATCGAAATTGTGTGAAAGTTTGATTGTCACTTCTTCGTTTGCAGGAGCCTTTACATTTAGACCACCTACATTCTTTTTTAGGGTAGCATTACCAGTTACCTTGGCTTCCTTAAAATCAGATCTCTTCTTAAAATCATAGATGAGCACCTCAGATTCTTTCTGTCCAAAAGCAACGATAGTATACAAGCAGAGTAAAAGAGTAGTAATTGTTTTCATATGTAATGTAAATAACGATATCAGTAGTTTAGACTGAAAATAGTAAAGAAAACCACAGGATATATAAGTGTATATTTAATCAGATGATTACAAATTTAATCACATAATCAAGAAAATTCAATATTGGACAAAATAAATACAATGAATTTGTACTATTATGCTTATCGATATCAATTAGTTACAATTTATTCGTGGTAAAATATAACAATAATGAGAAAGTGTACTTTTTACATCTTACAATGTAAGGAAAAGTCATCTTAGTATAATTTCATTTTTTTATTAAAAAGGAGTCAATTTTTTTAATTATTGACTCCTCATTGAATTATTTCATTTCAAATATTAGTTCTCCACCATTTATTAGATCAAAATGTGATATTGAATGTCCTTTAATATCAATTCCATTAAGTGTTACTTTCTTAACATGTACTCGTTTTTCTGATTGTTTTTTGGCAACAATCTTTAGCGTTTTTCCATTTTCAAAGGTAATTTCTGCCTCTTTTACTAAAGGACTGCCCAAAGAATAATCTGTTGAACCTGGTAAAACAGGGTAAAAACCTAGACTACTAAATACATACCAAGCACTCATCTGCCCAGCATCATCATTACCACACAAACCATCTCTATCTGTAGTATACATTGTTTCACAAATCATTCTTACTCTCTCCTGTGTCTTTTCAGGATGATTTGTCCAGTTGTATAAATATGGAATATGGTGCCCAGGTTCATTCCCATGTACATAATTTCCAATAATACCGTCTCTTGTTATATCTTCATTCTTTTCAATATATTTATCTTCAATCGGTGTTTCGAATATTTTATCAAGATGATCAGAAAAAGCTTCCTTACCGCCCATCATTTCAATCATCTTTGGAATATTGTGTGGAACATAAAGGCCATAATTCCAAGCATTTCCTTCGATAAATCCCTGCCCATGAGTATCTAATGGATCAAACTCTTTTCTCCATTCGCCAGATGATAACTTTGGTCTCATGTAATTACTTTCCTTATCGAATACATTCTGATAGTATTTAGCCCTCTGTAAATACTCTTTCTCCAATTCCTTCTCTCCTGCTACATTAGCTAATTGAGCTATACACCAATCATTATATGCGTACTCTAAAGTTTTTGAAACAGATGCTCCACTTTTATCCTCTGGGACATAGCCTTTTTCCATATACTCTCCGAGACCATCAAAATATTTTACTTTTGATGTTGAAGTAGAAGCTTTGATTAATTGGTCTAATTCCACATCAGTATTTCCTTTTATGTATGTATCTGCCAAAACACTTACTGCATGGTAACCAATCATACACCAATTTTCATTGGCATAGTGGCTCCATATTGGCAACATCCCATGTACACTTTGTTCATAATGTGCCAACATCGACTTCACCATATCATTATTTCTCTGTGGATGCATCAGGTTAAATAAAGGGTGCAATGCTCTGTAGGTATCCCATAATGAAAAGATAGTATAATTTGTAAAACCTTCTGAAGTATGAATATTCTGATCTAGTCCTCTATATTTACCATCAACATCTTCGTATAAGACTGGACTAAGCATAGTATGATAGAAAGCAGTGAAGAAAATTTCTTTCTGATCTTCATTGATAGTCGAGATGTTGATCTTATTCAACTCTTTTTCCCATTTCGCTTTCGCTTCTCTTCTTACTTGCTTAAAGTTCCACTCAGGCATTTCTGTAGCTAAGTTTAATAATGCCCCTTCCGTAGAAACAGATGAAAGAGCAAACTTTATTTCGATGGCTTCCCCCTTTTTGGTGTCAAAGTTAAAGTACGCTCTGATCTTTTTACCTGCCATTTCGGGGAAATTGTGCTCTTGATCAAATTTTCTGTAAAAACCATTGTAGGAAACATCTTCATATCTTTTGTGACCATAACTACTGAATGGTTTTGAGAATTTCATTGCAAAATAAACATAGCGTGTTTTCCCCCATCCTTGAGTTTGACGATATCCTGTGACTGTTGAATCATTTTCAACGCGAACAAATGTCCAAACATTTTTATCATCATAGTTATAAATGTTTGATATTAAATCTAAGATAATATGTGCACTATCCGTTTCCGGGAAAGTATATTTATGATACCCCACTCTATCCGATGCTGATAACTCTGCTTTGATATTATAATCTTCCAGATGAACTTTATAATAACCTGGTTGAGCTTTCTCCGACGAATGTTTATATTGACTATGGTATCCAGAATGAGGTTTATCAGCCGTTCCCGGTTCCAAATTCAACTTACCTGTTGTTGGCATAATAAGAAAATCACCAAGATCTGAATGTCCAGTTCCACTCATGTGCGTATGACTAAAACCAAAAATAGTTGAGTCTCCATACTGGTACCCCGCACAATACTCATAGGTTTTGGCATTGTATTGCCCATTTTCTTTAAACATAGGTACTTGATTGGTTTCAGGACTCAGCTGAACCATTCCAAAAGGTGTTGACGCTCCTGGGTAAGTATGCCCCATTTTCTCAGTTCCAATAAATGGATTTACGTAATCGTAGTTAGATTTTGCCTTCTCCTGTGCATAAGCAAGACCGTATACATGAAGAAGGATAATTGATAGGATTTTGAAGTTTTTCATTGAATCAGTTGTTATTATGACACAATAATAACCAAAGAGACTAATTAATCGTCCATGTCATCAAAAATAGGTTTCAGTTTTCAGTAATTTTAATATAAAACTCTCCTTTATTTTACCCTATGATAAGAAATTTTTAATCTTGAAACAGAACCAAAATTCCTACCGTTATTGTAGTTGTAATTCGAACAATGATTCAATCAAAATCTAATAAGATGAATACTACGATAAAAATTTCTGCCGCCATTACAATGAGTGCTGCTCTGTTCTTTAGTGCTTCAAAAATAGATGACGCTATCCAAAATCAAGTAGATCAAATTGCCATACAGGTAAGCGAAGGTGCTTCTGATTTTAAACAGGTCGTGGTTATTGATCATTCAAGATTGGCTCAAAAAGCAGGTGTAGAGATGACTCCATCAATCGTCAATATTTTCTCAAATCCAAAGGTAAATACAGCACTATTGCAAGAGGATATTTTAGTTGGCTTAGATCTGCCCTACAAAGTATTAAGTTATGCAGAGCCCTCTCAAGATGCTCCAAATGTAGCTTATGCAGATGCCGAATTCATTAAAAAAAGATATGAAATAGAAAGTAAATCGCTGAAAGAATATGATAAAGACCTTGAAAAAGTAACAAAACATATTTCAAAGGATATAATATCGAAAGTAAATACAGATGCTGTCAATAAGCATTATGGAATCATAAAAATTAACTCAAAATACAGCTATGAAGAGACCATCAATAAACTAAAAGAAGCGGTATTAGCCCAAGGTGATACTCAATGGTTTTCTGAAATCGATTTTCAGAAGGACGCTCAAGAACGAGGAATTTCATTAACGGAAAGTAAACTGCTTCTTTTTGGTGGTCCTGCTCCTGGAGGGAAAGCGATGGGGCAGTTCCCAAAACTAGGCTTGGATGCATTTTGTCAGAAGGTCTTGGTTTATGTTGATGACCAAGGAAATACAAATATTGCCTTCAATGATATAGAGGCTTTTTCATTACTACATTACGGTAAAAGTGCATTACCTCATAAAGTAATCAATGGTCGATTGGTGAATACTTTTACTAAAGCTATTGCTGAGTAAATATGGATTGATAGAATAATAATATAGATTAGTTTAGTATTGTACAAACACCCCGAGTTTTTTAAGTTCGGGGTGTTTCTTTATTAAATCTCTGTGATTACTCTTACTTCCTCTCCAAAGAATTCATCGTACTGTTTTGCTCTAATCAATAATATTTCATCACTGTTGTTATAATAACTAACATGTAGAAGAATCGAATTATTGACTTCGAAATTGATGTTGGTGATATGTGAAGTAATCGTAAAATCTTTTACTTCAACATTGTTCAATCCATTCTTTAAATAAAGAACCAACTCTTTGTTCTGAGGATTAAAGATGTAATCAACGTTATCTTCATTAATTACTTGTAGATAGTCATTAATTAAATCTTTCGCTGCATCACCTTTAAAATTAAGGCCAACTATAGCAGCTAATGACTGGTCAGAGATATTAGTTGGTTTGATAACAAAAGACTGTAAAACAACAAAGCTAAAAAATGAAAACAGGGTTAAAGTTAACTTTTTCATATGGGTAAGTTCGAAAATGATTGTTAAAAATTAGTAGAACAAAATTAAGAAGATTAATGGTAGTAAAACATGGAAAATCAATACATTAAAGAATATTCACATAACATCGTACATAAGACCAGATATTATAAATCCTTCATCATCATTTAATAAATGATAGTAGAAATTTAACTTTCGACCTTTCTTTTTTCATTGATAAATAAGGTTTATCTTTATCATTACTTCAATGATGCTATTTTTTTACGTCTATAATTTTTAAGGAATTCTACTTGTTCATATGTTATTACAACACCCTATTGTAAGAAAGCTACTACTTTTAGATGATGGAATTGATTTACCAAGAAATGAATTAATCTTAAGAAGGTTAACTCATCTCGCACTGGCTACAACTCTAATTTATATTCCCTTCTATTTTATTGCTGGCAATTATATTTTTGGTACAATACAGTTTGTCACAGCACTTTTAGTTGGTGCCATTTTCTTTTTTATAAAACACAAGCATTACATCGCTTCAGGATACATGTTAGTTGGATTCTTAACAACTACAATTACGTTGGGTGCTGTTGTTACTCCCGATGTGGGTACAGAACTTTTATTAATACCAATTGCTGCTGTTCTGAATACTATTTTTGAGAAAAGAATCCATGCTGTAATCTGTTTTATAACCCTCATCTCACTTTATACCTATATCGAGGTGAATAATGATTACTGGACCCCATATTTCACTTACGAAGACTCTTTTCATAAAGCGTTATACTTACATAATGTATCCACTGTCTTCTTTGTATCCTTTTTAATTGTTCTTCATTTTGATCTAAATATGAAAAGCTATGTCAAAGAGTTAAAACATATCAATTCAGAGTTAGGATTTAAAAACTTACAGATTGAAGAACAAACGGAAGAAATTCTACAGCAACAAAAAATGCAACATGATCTTGAATTAGAATTTAAGAAAAAGGATATAGAGTTGCTCAATGCAAACAACATTATGAAGCTGCAATTACAGAATAAACTCATCAAAGATTTAAGTCAGATCGCAAAATCAAAGGACTTAAAGAAAGACCTTAATAGCTTAATAAATGAACTGAAAAGGCAAGTAAAGTCACAGGAAAAGATTGAGCTACTCCAAGGAAAAATTGAAAGTGTAAATAGTCAGTTTAGTGACCGTCTTGAGCAGCTTTGTCCTAATTTAAGTAAAACAGAAAGGGAAATTTGTTCTTATATCAAACTTAACCTTTCAAATAAAGAAATATCTGAAATTAGAAATACGACACCGAACTCAATTCGAGTAACGAAACATAGAATTAGAAAGAAAATGGAAATTGAAGATGAGTTAGAACTTGATCAATATATCCAAGGACTTTAATACTAAGAATCTGATTATATGGTATAAACTTTGCTGAACATCCCCATAGAAACTAAAATTTTTCATTTAAATTAAATAAAGCAAACTATGGCTAAATTAGAAAAGAAAAAGGGTAGATCATTTTCTACCGGAGATGTTGTACAGCTAAATTCTGGAGGACCATCAATGACTGTAAACAGCTATATCGAAACTCCTCAAGAAGTTGAAACGGGAATTATCGAAGGAGATCAAGAAGTAGAATTGACTTACTTTGATGATGCGGGTACTCAACAAACCAAGCGTTTTAAAGAAAAGACATTGAAGAAAGTCTAGACTTTCTTAATCATAAAGAGACTGCTTTATTGAATAAGGCAGTCTCTTTATTTATATAAATATTATCAGTTGATTCTCTACTCGTCTTCCTCATTATGGTCATAAATTTCCCAAGGTGAGTTTAAATCCTTTCTAGTAGCAAACTTTCCATAGTTTAATTCGAAAAGTTGATTTAAAGTAGGATCCATTTTTACCAACTCAGAGAGATGAATTGATTGAGCGTCTTCAAAATCAGGGTGTTCTTCACTATGAAACTCCCAACCTCCATCTTTTGTATGATATACCCATCGAATCGGATTACCTTTGAAGGTATATTTCGTAGTGTAAACTTCTAAATCTTTATCTTCATAGAATTTAAAATCTATATTTCTATCTAATAAAGGTTGATTGAATTTCCATTTACTACTAAATCCAGTATCCCAAGGGAAGTTTCCTTTATTATCCGTCCATACTAACTGAATTGCAGGAAAATTATTAGAGTGATCATAAACCCAAGAATTGTATCTTAAGTAATCAGAATAATAAGCTTTATTGACTTCTAAAAATTTTACAGGAAATTTATTGAGTATATCATTATACTCTGTATTAGACTTGTATTTAGTTCCCTTTTTTACTGCATCACATAAAGTATTAATGGTTACCTTCATCATTTCCATCGGTAAACCAAATACTATAATTTCAGGATGCTGATATGATTTATACAGTCCTATCGAAAAAGCAAAAGCTGGTAAATAATCATCTCCCTCAATCACTCCGATATGATAACCATTCTCTTTTATATTCTCTAAAATATCATCACCAAGCTCTGCATCAAATTGATTATTAAGATCCATTTTTACTTCTTCTTAATTTATAACTTTATTAATTTAGGGCCACAAAAGAAGTAACTTGTTTTAGTATATCCAAGTTATCTCCTCTTTAATATTTCAATACCTTTCTTTTTGTAAAATTGATCACATTGAAATCATATATCCTCATTCAAAAATAACATAAACTTGACGCTCAAAAAGTGATTTTTTCATAAATAACAACTCATCAAATCGTTAGAATCCATTTAAATATCCGTATTTCCCAAAGCGCTATAAAACATCATAAGAGTTTATAGATCAATGTATTGTACGATTTGATACGCGTCTCAAATCATATGAGACATCAAATTCTACATATGACTTGCTAATCTTTTCAATCATTTACAAATAATCCAGAATCAATACATTAATTGCAAGCATCAATCACTATTGAAGTATTGAGATCAGACACCAATTCAATTTTAAGTTTTAATCGATCAATCTGACACATGAACAAACGAAAACTATTTTGGATGTTCCTGTTATTTATCGTCTGTCTTTATGTTGATGTGCATGCACAGCAAGCCCAAATTAAAGGGGTTGTTATGGAAGCAGCAACCAACGAACCTCTTCCAGGGGTGAGTATTTGGATAGAAGGTACAACCAACGGAACTACATCCAATATTGATGGGGAATTTTCATTAATGGTAAATAAAGCAACTGATAAGCTTCATTTTTCATTTATTGGAATGCAAGACAAAATTATCGAAGTAGGAACAAAATCTTATTTCGAAGTAACTCTCGAAGGTGACTCTAAACAACTTGAAGAAGTGTTAGTAGTTGCTTACGGTACATCTGACAAAAAGGCCTTTACAGGTGCCGCAGAAACAATCTCTGGAGAGTCTTTACAAGCTAGACCCGTAGCTTCAGCTGCAAGTTCACTGCAAGGATCTACTTCAGGCGTACAAGTGAATTCAGGTTCAGGTCAACCTGGTTCAAGTCCAACAGTACGTATTAGAGGTGTAGGTTCAATGAGTGCAAGCTCATCACCTTTATATGTAATTGATGGTGTACCTTACGATGGTATTGGTACATTAAACCCCAATGACATTGAATCTATGACTGTATTAAAAGATGCTGTTTCAGCTTCATTATATGGTTCTAGAGCTGCAAATGGTGTAATTATCGTTACAACTAAAGCTGGTAAGAAAGAAGATCACTCTAGACTAACTGTTGATGCACAAGTAGGTGTTACTCAATTAATGTCGGAAGGAACTCCACTAATGAACTCAGCGGATTATTACCAACAAACATGGAATGGTTTATTTAATAACCAATTCTATTTGAATGGTAAAACACAACAAGAGTCAGCACAATATGCTCAAGAGAATGTAGAAGCTATATCAGGATGGAATCCATATGATATGGAAAACCCATTTGATTATAATGGTAACCTTTTGTCTGGGGCTAAGATTGTACAAGACACTGACTGGAGAGATGCATTGTATCAAACAGGACAAATTCAAAACTATAATATTGGATTTAGTCACTCTACGGAAAAATCGAATTACTTCCTTTCTTTAGGATACTTTGATCAGTTAGGTCATGTAAAAGGAACGGATTTTAATAGAGTATCAGGACGTATCAATTTAGATCATCAGATCACTCCTTTTATTAAAGTAGGAACGAACAATACAATTAGTTTTTATACTCAAAATTCACAGCCAAATGGCACAGCAGGTGCAAACCCTGTAAGAGCAGTAGAAATTATTAATGCTACCACTCCTATTTATTTACCAAATGGGGAATACAATTGGTACAACACAGCGGTATTAGATTTTAACCCTATTGGTTTAATTGAAAAAGATATCTATAACACAAAAGGAAACAACATATCGTCGAGTCTTTATTTACAATTTGATTTTACTAAAAACTTAAACTTCAAAACTACAGGTTCAATTAACTACAACTCTTCAAATGGTGTAGTTTATTACAATCCAGAACATGGTAATGGATCGGGTGTGAATGGCCGTGGTTCTAAATCTCATGATCAAAGTATGGCCTTAAACTGGTCTAATGTTTTAACATGGGAAAATCGTTATGGAAGACATCACTTTACAGTAATGGGTGGTCAAGAAACTTACTCTGTAAATAGTGATGGTCTTTATGCAGAATCTACAGACTTTGGTATTGGTGGTAATCCACATTTAGGTATTGGTGCCAAACCAGAAGCAGCGGTTTCATATACTAGTAACAGAAGTTTGTTATCATTCTTTGCACAGACATCTTACGATTTTGGCTCTAAGTATTACCTTAATGCTTCCGTTCGTACAGATGGTAGTTCTCGTTTCGGTGAAAATAATAAGTTTGGTGTTTTCCCTTCGGTTGGTGCATCATGGAGACTTGGTCAAGAAGAGTTTTTAAATACTGTTGATTGGCTAGATGAATTGAAACTAAGAGGTAGTTATGGTTTAACTGGTAATGATAAGATTGGCGATGGCAACTATCTAGCACTATATACTTTAGGTAGTAACTACGGTGATGCACCAGGTATGACTCCAGTACAGTTAGAAAACCCTAACTTACAATGGGAGAAAATGACATTAACGAACATCGGTCTAGACTTCTCTATCTTCTCAAGAATAAGTGTTTCAGGAGAATATTTCATCAAAGATTCTGATGGATTATTATATGCTCAACCTATCTCCTACTCTAAAGGTTTTGGATCGGTATTAACCAATATCGGTCATATGGAAAACAAAGGTTTTGAATTCACACTTCATACAGAAAATATCTTAAAACGTGATTTTGCATGGACAACTGATTTCAACCTTACGAATATCAAGTCAGAAATTAAGAACATAGGCGCAGATCAATTAGTAAGTGGTAATTACTTATTAAAAGAAGGAATTAGCTGGTATAGTTTCTACTTAAGAGAGTGGGCCGGTGTAAACCCTGAAACAGGTCAGCCAATGTGGTATGTAAACGTGGAAAATACTCATGATGAAAATGCCGAAGCTCCAGAGTCAGCATTTGAAGACCCGAATGGTTCAGGAAGACAGGTAACAAGTGAGTATGAGGATGCTTATAGAGTAGTCAATGGTTCTGCCTTACCAACTATGTATGGCGGTTTAACCAACACTTTCAAGTATAAAAACTTTGACTTCTCATTCTTATTATATTTCAGTGTTGGTGGTCAAATTTACAATTCTGATTATGCTAAAAATATGCATGATGGTGCAAACCCTGGCTATAACTTAGCACAAGATGCAGCCAATGCATGGACGCCTGATAATAAGTATACAGATGTACCAAGATATATTGTAAACAATGAAGACAATGGACATTTATCATCTACAAGATTCCTTGAAAATGGTAATTACTTGCGTCTTAAGAATGTGAATTTCGGTTACAATTTACCTCAACATGCCTGCGAAAAGATTCATATTTCAAGCTTAAGAGTGTACTTCTCTGGTGAGAACTTATGGACATTATCTAAATTCAATGGATTCGATCCAGAACAAGCATTATCCGGTACTACGAACGATAATGTACCAGGTGTTGCTACTTATTCTATAGGATTCAACTTTGGCATTTAATCATCATATCATGAAATATATCAAACAAATTTTCATAGCGGTTATGATGTTAGGTGCTACATCATGTTCCGAATTTTTAGAATACCAACCCTCTACAGAAGTTTCTCCAGATGTCGCTTTTGAATCATTAGATAATGCAAAAGCTACTTTAGTTGGAGCATACGATCAATTGAGTTCTCCTTATTTTGATGGTCTTTATGTACCAATCATGAATGATGTGATGGGTGAAGACTTGATGATAAACTCTGATAACAACTGGGGGTGGTTCGTTTCAGTATATCAAATGGAAATGTTGGCTAACTACCAATGGGTAACCAACCCTTGGGCTGTAGGCTATAAAGTGATTTATGACGCCAATATGATCATCCATAATACACCAAATATTCCAAAAGCAACTGAGTCTGAGAAAGCAGAATTAATTGCACAAGCAAAAGCTTTAAGAGCTTACTGTTACCTTCATTTAATTCAAATGTATGCAGACAGTTACCATAAAGCTCCGGAAGGTGATGGTGTTATTTTAAGAACAATTCCAGCGGCTGCTGAAGATGAAGATTTTGGTAGAGCTTCTACACAAGAAGTTTACGATCAAATCATCGAAGATTTATCTTATGCAGTAGAAAATATGACAGAATCTGATTATAAAGGATTCTTAGATCAAAGAGGTGCTCAAGCTTTATTAGCAAGAACATACCTCCTTACAGAAAACTGGGAAAAAGCCAGTGAGTATGCAGAACAAGCCTATACAGGACTATCATTGATGACAGTAGAAGAAATGTGGGGTGGATTTATGTTATTTGACAATAATCCAGAAGCCATTTTTTATCTGGATTACACAAGAACAGATAACAATATCTACCTTTCATTACCTTCTTTCTACTGGCCTGAATATGGTTATTCTTCAATTAGAGCAGATGAAGTATTCTTAGACAAGTTCGATGATGCGGATATCAGAAAAGGGTTCTTCACCTTCTATGAACCGATTGATGCTGATAACTACCTCATATTAAAATTTGGTCATAATGAAGCATTGGGAAATGCACACATGATTAAAATTAGAGCTTCTGAAATGTACTTAATTAAAGCTGAAGCAGAAGCTGAATTAGGTAACGATGAAGCCGCTATCGAAGCAGTTTATGAAGTAATGAAAAGAGCCAACGGAGGCGCCGTTAAACCTACTGCCTCTGGAGAAGAATTGGTTAATGTAATCCTTGAGGAAAGACGTAGAGAACTCTTCGGTGAAGGGTTCAGATGGTTTGATATCAAGAGACGTAATCAAGCATTTGTTAGAGAAGGTCAACATTGGGCAAAATGGAACTTTGGACCTGAAGACAATGATTACTACAGATTAACTTTCCCAATTCCACAAGGCGAAATCGATTCGAATACTGAAATCAATGAGGAAAACCAAAACCAAGGTTATTAATGAAATTACTAAATAAATATACTGTCAGTGGTTTGCTTGCCATCCTACTGATGACGCACTGCAGTAAGGAAGAGGCTTTGCCTTCGCTTTTTCCTAATGCTGGGAGTGATCAACTTGAATTGGTAAATGAAGGCTATCAGGCTCAAATCGCAACAACCGAGTTGTTTGAAGGACAAACTGGTTCTTGGAAAGTAGTCAGAGGTGTAGGTGGCAGTTTGGATTCTGCCGCCTCTCCTAGCACTATTTTCCGAGGAGAGCCTGGTGAATTGTATACTTTAGAGTGGGAACTTAGAGAAGGAAGTGTTTACGCAACTGATTGGGTTGATATCGGGTTCCTACCCATGAAAAACGAAATTTATACTATCCTACCAGATACAATATCTAATTCTTTTACTCTTCGTTTAGAAGCGGATTCCGCAAAGTATGGTGCTATTGGAACTTGGCATATGATTGGAGAAGATTCTACAGGTTCATTTAGTGATGTCAATGACCCAAATGCCGAATTTGTAGGTCTTCCCAACCATACCTATACAATAGCTTATACTCATACTTATGGGTCTAAAGAAGTAAGTGATGAAGTAACTGTTACATTCGATAGTTTACAGGCGGATGCTGGTGAAGATAATTTAAGTATCATCACAAAAGAAGCTCCTTATTTTTTCACTTTGCAAGCCAATCACCAAGAAGGTGCAGCAGGAATGTGGAGAATTATCGAAGGTGAAGGAGGAAATGTCATCACACCAGAACTTCCTAATTCTTTATTCACTGGTAATCAAAATGAAGAATATCACTTAGAATGGAGCGTATCACATGGTGATTATTCTGACAAAGATACTGTGATCATCGCATTTGGCGGTATCCACAGTTCTTGGACAGATGCACGAGATAATAAAACATACAAAACCATCAAAATTGGTAATGTTGAATGGATGGCTGAAAACTATGACTTCGATGCTTATGTAGGTGAAGCTGCTTGGTATTATGGCCAGGCAGCGGAAGCTATCAACGAAACAGGTCATATAGTTTCATCGGATGAAGACAGAAGGAAATACGGTAAACTTTATAGTTATAATGCCGCAGCATTGTCTGCTCCTGAAGGATGGAGAATCCCATCTTACGATGAATGGTGGTCATTAGTAGAACGTTTTAACGGACAAAGTTATGCTGGCGATGCATTAAGAAAAGGTGGCGAAAGTGGTGTTGACTTAGAGTTAGCAGGTTACTTCGAAATGCCGGAATACAGAAACAGCCCAGAATTTGGTCAGTTAGAACAAATGGGACGTTACTGGGTAAGACTAAGTGACGGTGCCACTATAGATGATGAATACCCTCAGGCATTCCAAATCAATGATGGTCCATTAGTAGGTATCGCGATTTTTATCCCTTACTACGCATTATCAGTAAGATATATTAGAGACATCCAACGCTAAACCTAATCACTATGTTAAATAGATTTTTATTACTTCTGGGTACTCTAATGTGTTTAATACACCCCTCTTTCTCACAGCAACCTGCTGTTGAAAAAGGAAAAATTAGAATTAAGTTTACGCAAGAAACAATACGTCAATTTAAGACGATAGAAACGTCAGGAATGAATCAACAGATTGATCAGACTGGTGTTACTCAAATTGACAATTTCAATAGTAATTTAGGAATAAAAACATTCAAACGTTTATTCCCATTTTCTCCAAAGCATGAAGCAAAACATAGAGAATATGAGCTTCATCAATGGTATGAAGTCCGTTTTGATCAAAACATCTCTACTGATGCAATGATTAATCAATATGAGGCTCTTGGAGTTGCAGAAATTGTAAAACCAGTTTATTCGAAAGATTATGTTGAGCCTAACAATTTAGTACCTCATACCGCTTCTTCTAGCCAAAGAGTACAAAATACCATGCCTTTTGATGATCCCTTTCTTCATGAGCAATGGCATTATGAAAACTATGGTGATATTATCGGTACAGCAGATAGCGATATCGATTTGTTCAAAGCATGGGAAACAACTACGGGTACAAATGATGTTATTGTTGCCATTATTGATGGTGGTATTGACGTTACTCACGACGACCTAGTTGATGCGATGTGGGTTAATGAAGCAGAGGCAAACGGTGAACCAGGTGTTGACGATGACCAAAACGGTTATGTAGATGATATCAATGGTTATAATTTCGTTTCTGGAGGTAATGCTTCAGCAACAGATCATGGTACTCACGTTGGAGGTACAGTAGCTGCAAGAAACAATAACGGCATTGGTGTCGGTGGTGTAGCAGGTGGTGATGGTTCAAAAGAGTCGGGTGCTCGCTTGATGTCTTGTCAAATTTTCCTTCAAACAGGTTCTTCTACTGGTGTTCCTAATGCATTTGTTTATGCAGCAGATAATGGTGCTGTGATTGCTCAAAACTCATGGTCTTATACATCAACTGGATATTATGAGCAAGAAGTTTTGGATGCAATTGATTACTTTATTGCAGAGGCCGGACAATATGAAGGTTCTCCAATGAAAGGCGGTATCGTTTTCTTCTCTGCAGGTAATACTGGAGAAAATCATGAGATTTGGCCTTCTAGATATGATAATGTTGTTGCTGTAGCAGCTTCTCAAGCATCAAATCATCCTACAGGATATACAACACATGGTACTTGGGTAGATATTATGGCTCCAGGTGGTTCATTATTCGAAACACAAATTGAAGGTGTATTAAGTACTGTACCAGGTAACAAGTATGCTTTTATGCAAGGTACATCAATGGCTTGTCCACATGTTTCGGGTGTCGCAGCATTAGTTCTTTCTCAATTTGGTGGTGATGACTTCACTCCAGAGGATTTAAAACAGAGAATTGTAGACTTCTCAGATCCGTTTGAAAGTGATATGCATGAGTATTGGAACGGCTTAGTGGGTAGAGGTGTACTCAATGCTGTTAACTCATTATCAGTTAATGCTGATAAACGTCCAAATGCTCCTCAATTATATGCAGAAAACATTTCTCATGATTCATTTGATGTTTCATGGAAAGTACCAACTGATGAGGATGATGAGAAACCATCACACTTCCAAGTTTGGTTTAGTGATGTTGAACTAACTGAAGATACTTATGAAAATATCACTCCTTACGTATTTGAAAACGCTTTAAATGCGGGAGAAGAATTTACTTTAAGTATCGGAAACACTAGAGAGAAGAAAGATTTTTACTTCATTGTTAAAGCAATGGATAAATGGGGAAATCTATCAGAGCGTTCAAATATTCTAAAAGTTACAACTGCAGATGCTCCTCGCCTAGTATTAGAGCAAGATTCTATCATTCTAGAAATAGATGTAACTAAAGAGGCTTATTTAGAAGAGCCAGTGATCATCAAAAATATTAAGAATGGTACTTTAGAATGGACTTCTTATGCTAAGAACTATGGTTATATCCCTGAAGAAAGCTTAGATGAGTATCTGGCAAAGGTGAACTTCGTTGTCGATACAAAGAATAAAATTTCTTTTGATGAGAAAGGGTTACCTCATATTACTTTATACAAAGCAGAAGAAAAGTCTCAAATAGGTTATGCTTCCCCTAACAATGAAGGTATCACTACCAATATCGTTAGTAAAGCTTTAACAAGAGATCAACAGTTTGATACTTTAAAACAAATTGGTATTTACCGATCTGGATTACATTATGATTGGGATCAATGGCCTGATAATGTATTAGGTGTTGAATCTCCTACTACAGTTGGTTTTTCTCATGCTACTGTTTTTGAAGTAACAAGAGGATATACATTCAACTTAACTCATGTTGCGGCCTTTGTTTATGCTACTAATACTGATGATCCAATTATCATCGAGATTAGAAAAGGAGGAACAAAACCAACAGAGGCGGAAACTATTCATACGCAAGAATACATGGTTCAAGATTCAACTTTAGGTTGGATTGAAGTCCCTCTAACAAGAAATTTCAGATTCGAAGATGGTGAAATGTTCTGGATTGTGATGCATCACCCTATCGGTGATCAATATCCTATCACTTGTAACTTATCTGGAACTTGGCCAGGAGAAACATTCTGGGTATCTAGAAATTCAGGTAGAACTTTTGAAAATGCACAAAATACAGCTGTTTGGGTATATTACTACTTAAAAGTTCGAGCATTAAGTACTGGTAATGATGGTGCATGGGTATATCTAGATCCTCATGAAGGAGTTGTAAAACCGAATTCGACAAGTAATCCTTTGTTGAAGTTAGATCCTAGTACACTTGTGAATGGTTTACACAAAAGTGCAATTGGTTTTTACACTAATGATCCTAACTATCCTGCGGCAAGTATTTATGTGGATTTAATGGTAAAAGGTCAAACGGCAGATTTAGAATTTGAAAAAATTAATGCACTTGAAAACTGCTTTGTTGGTGTTAAGAAGTATCATGAAATTGAGATTGAAAACTCTGGTTATGGTAATCTCGAAATCTATGATGGTACATCAACAATTAGCGGTGTAGAATTGATCTTGGATGATACTACATTTATCACAGCACAAAACGAAGGAAAATTAGCGTTTAGCTATACGCCTCAGTCTGTGGGTATGCAACAAGGAACAATCACGCTTGAAACAAACATTGGTGACGTAGAGCTATTAGTTACTGCAAACTGTGCATCTCCTTCTATTGCAACTTTATCATCTACCAACTTAACGGAAACAGTTGATTATGAAGAAGAGGATGAAACGACTGTAACAGTAAAATTATCTAATACTGGAGATTATCCTTTGACTTACCATATTCCTGCTGACTTGTATGAAAAGTATTCTGGTAATGAATATGATATCAGAGAAATGTTCAATGATGGTAATTATCCTGCTAGTGATGTAGATGATCCTAGAAGAGTTTCTTCAATGTATACTTACATTACCTCTGACGAAGCTGATGGCCCTATGGAAGGTGCTTTCGAAGATATCTCTCGTACAGGTACTCCTATTTCACATATCACACAAGGTTATAATAATGCATTAGATATCCCTATGGATATGGATTTCCCATATTTTGATGGTACTTATAATCATATCAATATCAATGCAGATGGTGTAGTAGGTTTCGGTAAACTATGGACTAGTTTAACCCGTGATTTCAGCTTCCCATATACCAATTCTGCTCAAGGTGGTATGGCAATTATGTGGTTCAACTTTGATCCGATGGTAGATTTTAAAACTGGCATTAGTGGTGGAGAAATCTATTATGAAAGTAAAGGTGATCGCTTTATTGTTCAATACCATAAAGTAAGAGACCATGGTGCTGATGATGGTGAAATGACCTTACAAATTGTATTATTTGATAATGGTGATTTTGAATACCGCTACAAAGATGTTGAAGGTCTTGAAACCTACAAACAAGGTTTAGTTGGTTTCCAAAATATGGAAGAAGACTATGGTATTACAATTCAAGATCGTACGCAGAACAAGAAAGAACATGACTATGTATCTCCGATTAAGGATAACTTAGTGATCCGTTTTAACAGACATGAGAATAAACCATTTGTTAAATCTGTCACACCTTCGGAAGGTACTTTATTATCTGGTGAAGAAGTCGAGTTAGAGGTAATCATAAATCACAAAGAGTTCAACCTTTTTGATGGTGTCCACAGAAATAAATTATTTGTTTTCAATAATGGTATCGATCCTTACACTGAGTTAGATATAGACTTAACAGTGAATGGAGAAGAAGATATCAACTTTGATAATGAGGATGTAGATTTTGGTTCTGTGACTGAAAATGCTAGCTACCAAGAAGAAATTATCATCACAAATGATGGTAGTAAAGGTGTTGAGATCACTTCATTTAATCTTAATGATCCATTTAGTCATGATTTGGAACTACCTTATTGGGTAGCTCCTCAATCAGAGAATAAGATTCTGGTAAATTACAATCCTTTATCAAAAGGAAATGATAGCGAGACCACTAAGATGGTATTCTCTAACGGTGAGGAAACTGAAATTACTTTAGAAGGTATTTCTTTAGAAAGCCCTAACCTTACTGCTGATGTAGCTAGCATTGAAATCAATATAAAATCTGGTGAAATGACAACAGAATCTTTTGAGATTTCGAATGAGTCGGATGATCAGGACCTATGGTATACATTATTAGCAAGAGGAGGCTTTAGCTTTGAAGAATTAGATTATTCTACAGTGGCTGCAGCAGATACCAATGCTTTTGAATATGGTATTGTAGATACACAAGAAGATGAATACGGATATGTGCAATATCAGTACACTAGTATTGTGGCTGAAGAAAACCATGTAACCGTACAAGCAGATGCTTACTATGAAATTGATCTTCCATTTGAGTTCTCTTACTTCGGTAAAGAATACTTGAAAGCATGGATGAATGAAAATGGTTTTGTTGCTATTGAAGAACCACAAGTAGGAACTAACAACACCCATCCTATTTTCACAAATGAAGACTCTCAAAGTGGATTAATTGCTCCACATTGGGCTCTATTTACAGTCAACAAAGTAGTAGAAAACAGTGGTCTTTATATCAAGAAATATGATGATAAAGTAGTCTTCGAATGGCACATGATGATCCACTCATGGGGAGAAAGTGTTGGTGGTTCTGCCAACTTCCAAGCGATCTTACATGAAGACGGTCGTATCCAATTTGTATACGAAGATGTTGATACTTACGATGGTGAATTCAACTTTGGCTTAGAGAGTGGCGATGAAAAATATGTTATCGATTTAGGCCGAGACGGAGTTGAATGGGAATCTATTTATGAGGTACCATTTGACGATCACAGAATCATTACATTCACACCTCCAGCAAAAGGAAGATTAGACAATAGAGATTCACAAACTTTTGATGTTAGTTTCAGTGCATCAGGCTTATTTGATGGACAGTATTTTGATACCTTAAAATTACTTTCTAACAGTAGCTTTGCTGACTCATTAGTAGAGATTCCTGTAGAAATCAACGTTATTGGTGAAGCTTCTCCAGAAGTAGATAATGCTATTGCAATGGGTAATCGTTATTACCAAGAAGATATTACGTATTACGATACGATGATGATCAAAAACAATGGCACAAAACCTTTTGAAGTAACTGAATTGCACTACAACAAAGGTTTAGACTACGAGTTTGTTTTGATGAATGGTAGCCGATTGGTTACAAGTAGTTCAGGAAGCTTGTATACACCTATTGATGTTGCTCCAATGTCTACTGATACATTAGTCTTAGTTTATTCTCCTAATGAATTGACAACTCTATCAGATAATATCACTTGGGTAGCCAATGGAGAAACATTCAACACGAAGATTTCGGGCCAATTAGTTGACCCTCCAGTTTTAGTAGTTGATACTGAAGATGTAAGAATCAAAGCTGAAGGACAAGAAAGTGAAACTCATCAGATAGTAGTTGAAAATAGGGGTAATTCTTCATTAGAATTTAATGCTGAAATTATCTATAAACTTACTCAAGGTCAGGATTATGATAGAAATGATGAATCTCCTGTTTTTGCAGATTCATTAACATACGAACATAATAATGATCAAAATGCACAAGGATATTGGGCGTCATTGGGTGGTCAACCTACATCGGTAGCAACAAGATATACTGCCTCAGAAAGTGGATTCTTAATTACTCATATTCGTTCTAATGTTGATTATATCAACAATGGAGTTTACACCGTAAGAGTAGAGGTAATAAAAGGTGGCGATTCTCCAGAAGAAGGTGAAGTGGTTGGTTTAGAAAACTTTACTCTTGACATTACTTCAGGTGCGAAATGGATGTTACTGGCATTAGAAGAACCTATTTTCCTTGAATCGAACGATGAGTATTGGGTAGTAGTTCACCATCCTCCAGGATACTTTAACGCTGGTTTTGATTTAGACTATACAGATGATTATGACTTTAACGATCACCTTGTAAGTTTCGATGGCGGTGATTCATGGGGTTATGATACTTACCAACAGAGAATCTGGAAAACTAGAGCATTGACTTTAACTGCCCCTGATGGTTGGTTTAGTATTGATGAAGTATCTGGCACTGTAGCACCAAACTCTAAACAAGTATTAGAAAGTACTATTGACTTATCTAAAATTTCAGATGGTAACTATTTAGCAGTAACAAGAATCTCATCTAACGATCCATTTAGTGGAAATGAAGATGTAAACTTCTTTATTGATGGCAATAAGAAGCCCATCTTTAAGTACACTCCAGATCAAATTGAAGAGTACTTATATGCTAAAGAAAATGAGAAAGCCACATTTAACCTTATGGCTTCTGACCCTGAAGGTGGAGTACTTACTTTCGATATTGATACAGCCTTACATTTTGGTAAGATGGAAATGATCAATGATAGTATTGCTCAGATTGTGCTTACTCCTGGCTTTGAAGATGCCGGAGAATATGAATTTGAAGTATCTGTCATGGATGATTTAGGAGCTAAACAGGTACATCAATTGAAGCTTCTAGTAGAGAATACAAACAGACCTCCTGTTGTTGCAGTAATTCCAGAGTTATTTATGAATGCAACATTTGGTGACTTGGAAATGATTTCTCTACCAACCAATGTTACGGATCCAGATAACGACCAATTAGGATACTTCGTTCAAAACTTCCATCCAGAATTTGTTGAAGTAGCCTACGGTGATGATGAAGTGATCATTATCCCGAAAGAAGAAGGTGTCGCAGTATTGGCTTATGGTGCAGATGACTTTAATGGAGGATTTAGTTACCAATTTATCTATGTGATAGTTGAAGGTTCTATCACTAATATAGATGGTGAAACAGAGTTCTCTGTTAAAGTATATCCTAACCCTACTTCAGATATCACAAATATTGAATTACAACTTGAAGAATCTACACAGGTGGATATTCAACTATTCAATATTCAAGGTCAGAGAATCAAACAAATCTTGAATAAACGACTTCCAGCAGGTCCTCATCTTATCCCTTCTAATTTACAAGATCAAAATAGTGGTATGTACCTCTATAAGATGTTGATGAACGGAGAAGATCAAGAGATCTTGAAAGTCTTGAAAAAATAAGGAGTACTCAGGAGATGGGGTTTTCTACCCCACTCCTCACCTCTTTAACTTTTTAAATATATAGGTATCAACACCGCCTACCACAAAGGTGTATACTACTTTACATTTTATCGAAAATTTTTTATTACTATGAGAAAGCAAATTCTTATGTCCGTTCTAGCGGCTTCTATGTTCACTGCTTGTACTTCTGAAACTGCAGATTTAGATAGTTTAACTGAAAGAGTTGAAAGCATTGAAAACAGATTAGATGGTATTGGCGAAGAACAAGCAGCTTCTTTAGAAGAGACACTTGCAGACATCTACCTACAACTAACGACACTTTCCGATGCCAACTCTGACTTATCAGGTTTAATCGCAGATATTGAAGCACTTGAATTATTGTTAGAAACACTTCAAGAAACTAACGCTGACGAAGAAGATATCGCAGATGTTTTAGCTCAACTTGAAGCCTTACAAGATAAAGTAGATGGTAACAGCGATATGATTGATGCCGTTGAAGACTTAGTAAGTGGTGAAGCTCAAGTATGGTGGGGTAATATCGCTACAGCTGATGATGTATCTATGTTTGCTGAAGGTAACTATAAAATCATCTCTGGTGATGTGTATTTAAACAGTACCAATGTATTATCAACTCTAAGTGATGTTGTATTTGTTGGTGGTAATGTTGAAGTATCAAATATTGAAACTTTAGACTGGAATGTTGAGAATATCGGTGGTTCGTTATTGGTAGTTGACCAAGTAGAACTTTCTAGTATTACTATGGACAAGCTAAAGTCTATTGGTGGAGAATTTACAGTAGTAAACAACAGTAAGCTAGCTACATTAGAAGTTCCTGCTTTAGCATATGTAAATGATAAATTACATGTGGACAGCTTTATTTCTGGAGAAGATGAAGGTGGATATTTTGAAAAAGCCTATATCACATCTTTCGATTTAACTGGATTAGTTGCCGTAAATAATGATATGGTATTAAACGCTGTTGGTGATGCTACAATTACTTTGGATGCATTAACTGAGGTACATGGTGATTTAGAATTAACAGGTCTTTCTGAAACAGCAACTCTTGCTTGCCCAGAATTATTATCTGTAGATGGTAATTTCTATGTAAACAACAATGCAAAGCTTGCAACTTTTGAAGTTCCAAAGTTAATGACTATTGGTAATGAGTTACAGTTTAACAACAACAGTGGCGGAGGCGGTGTTGGTATTGGTTTTGGTGGTGAATCTACTGGTATTGAATACTTAACTACTTTCGAAGAACTTGTTGAAGTTGGCGGCGGTGTAACTATCGCTAGCAACCAATCTTTAACTGCAATTGATGCTTTCAATAAATTAGAAAGTGTTGGAAGTTATAGTACTATCTATATCGAATCTCATCCAAAATTGACAACTTTCACAGCCTTCAATGCATTAACTGAGGCATATAACATCAATTTCTTTGCTGTTGAAAACTTTGATGATGCGGATGCAACACTGAGTATGGATGCATTTAATAATGTTGAAAGCGTAGTGAATGTAGCTATAGATTATATTACAGTAAAACTAGATAAGTTTGAAGTATTTGGTATGCTTACACAGCTATCTGGTACAGGTGAATTTGGTGGTCAATATTCACCATTAAGAATCCAAGATGAGTTTGTTGGTCTTCATATGATCGACTACCTAGGTTGGGGTGGATTAAAAGTATACATCGAAACTCCAGCAGAAGCTTATACAAACTGGTGTTCGTTTAATGATGTAATCACCAATAAGGAAGAAGGTTTACAGATGTATGGAGATATCATTTTCAACGAAAGAGTTGAAGGTGTATCTGACTTCACAACTGTAGATAACTCTACCATCACTTCATGTGAATAATTATAGTCGAAAAATAAATAGGATTAAGCTAGCAATTTTATCTTAATTGCTAATTTACTTGCAAACAGAGGGGCGATAACCATTGGTTATCGTTCCTTTTTTATATGCACCACATACAAATTTTAGTAATAACCATTGATACAACAATGATACCCCCTACTATGCCTAAAGCACTAATGGTATGTTTCGATTGAGTTGCAATAGAGAAAACACCTATTAATGCAACAAACAGAAATAATATTATTGAGATAAGAATTTCCACTTCTAATGATGTTTTTGATGAGATAATAAGCTAATGTGTATTATGTAGTACGTAAAATCTCTTTAAAATATCGTTAAAAGTTGTACAAATAAAGTTAATGCAAATAGATGTAAACAATTATGTACTACAAAGAAAGTCGATAACCAAAAACATCTAACCCATCATGTAAAAAATCTAAATCTACTGCCCGTTGGAAACCGTATTTATCGTAAATTTTCCTTGCTGTTTTCATGGCTTCAGTAGAATGTATAATTAAATTTTGATGTTGACTATCCTTGGCTAGGGATATACAATGTTCTATTAATAAACGACCTACTCCCTTACCTTTAGCAGATTCTTTTACAGCTAATAACCTAAAACCGCCAGCATTTTTTTCTTCTGGTGCAGTTCCACCTGAACCATAAAATTCCATATTATCAAAATAGATTACCATACCTAGAATTTCTTGGTTATATACCGCTTTAAAAACTTTTACTGATGGATCAATTACTAATTCTCCGAAATTGGCCAAAGTAGAGTAATAATCAGGATAGACATCGGGCTGAGGGAAGCCCTCTAATTTTGAATAGACATTAATTACTAATTCTCCGAGCTCCTTAAATTCTGATTTATTCGCTAGTGCAATGATTACCTTGGAAGTCATTTCTGTTTATTAATTTAGTTTGCTGCAAAAGTAATCAAATTGATAAATTGTTCACCACAAAAATCCACACTAGCCATATTTTGACTTAAACTAAGCTATATTTTACCACTAAATAGAAATAAATAGCTTAAAAAATTTTTAATAGTCATATTTACACTCAAGAAACAATCATAGATTTTTATTAAAGTATAATTTAAAATACTCATTGAAATGAATTTGAAAACAACTTTACTAGGCTTATTATTAACAGTACTTTCTTTCAGCACTTTTGCACAAGATGTCCCTGCCCCTACAGATTGGCAGAGAGAGAACACTTCAGAGTATATTGCCTTTGTTGGTGAAAAGTGGGGTCTGTCTGAGAGTCAAAAAACTGAGTTGTATGATTTAAGGTTGGATGTAATGACACATGTTGCACACTACAAAAAGTTAGCAAAAGATGGTGATCTAACACAACAAGAATCAAAAGCTAAAATTCAAAATCACTCAAAGAAAATTAATAAAGAAATCTCTGAGCTTACGGGAAAAGATTGGAAACAAATCAATAAGATTAACCAAGAATTCTGGAAGCATATCGAGTCAAAATAATATTACTATCAAACAGTGTGACACTTGTATTAAAAAAGCCTGACAGTTCAATGCCAGGCTTTTTTTGTTTCTAAATTTTATACTAAATTCATCAATCAAAACCTATCCTAGAATAATACAATGCAAGTTGAAGGAAGATTAGATGAGTTCTTAAGAATTGAACTGATCACAAAAGACAATCATCATATACTACAAGAAAAATTTGATACAGAAAAAACGGTTCTTTGGTTCCAAGACGATAACACAAGGCTAAATATTGATAGTGTTCCTTATCACTTTAAGAAAGATCAGGTCATTACTTTTACAGAATTATATAAAATAGAAGTAGTGGAAATGGGTGAAGCAAAAATGTTTCAATTCAATAGATCATTCTACTGTATTGTTGAACATGATAGTGATGTGGATTGTAAAGGAATACTTTTCTTTGGTGCTAAACACTTACCCGAATTTTCGTTAGATGACGATGACAAAAATGCATTAAAATATATATGGGAAATGATGCTTGTCGAAATGTCTTCAAAAAAGTACTTGCATATGCCAATGCTTCAATCATTAATGAAACAAGTACTTATTGTTTGTACGCGAAATTATAAAAGTCAAAACAATATCCATGAAATAGAAAAAGGGCATATGGATATTATTAGACAGTTTACTTTCCTGGTTGAGAAGAACTTCAAAGAACTTTTCACAGTAGCAGATTATGCTGATTTATTACACAAAAGTCCGAAAACATTATCGAATGTATTTTCTAAGAATGGATACAAAGCACCACTTCAAATTATTCAAGAAAGACGCATACTAGAAGCCAGACGATTATTACAATACTCAAGTTGTACAATTTCAGAAGTTGCTTTCGATTTAGGGTTCTCTGATATTCAAACCTTTAATAGGTTCTTTAAAAGACATAAAGAAATGACTCCTTCTGCCTTTAAACAGAAATATGGGAAATAGTGTGCATCAGAAAGGAAATCCTGTCACCAATTTATAAGTTTAAAAGTTTGAGTTTTGTATCACCTAATTTTAAAAACTCAAACTTTATTAATTTATGAAATCCAAATCAATAGTAGGCGGTATAATCCTACCCTTAAGACTAGTTACCTCATGGCTATTTCTATCCGCTGTACTAAGAAGACTTATCCTTGCCCCTGCAAAACATGATTTCGACAGTCCAATGTGGATTGGTCATAAAATCAACACCTTTTTCCCACATGCTAATGGCCCTTTTAAAGCTATGCTTGGTTATTTGGTAGAGAATCCAATACAAATGAATTGGTTTACATATGTATTTACCTATTCGGAATTAATTGTTGGTATTCTACTTCTTGTGGGTTTTGCATCTAGATTTACAGGGTTATTATTAGCATCTTTAGGAATTGGACTAATGCATACTGCGGGTTGGTTGGGCCCCACTTGTTTAGATGAATGGCAAATTGCCTCTTTATTAACTACTGTAGGCGGTGTTATGCTACTCTTTGGAAGTGGAAGTTATTCTCTAGATAATTATTTCAATACCAAGTATCCCTCACTCCCAAAAAACAAGTATTGGTTCTATACAACTGCCCCCAATCTATTACTAAATAGTAAATATTATAAGACCATTATCTTATCTTTTTCAACCGTAGCTGTATTGTATGTAATGGGTACGAATCAGTTATTACATGGAGGTGTTTTGGGAAATTTACATAACTACTCAACGAAACCAGATTTTGTTCTTGACAATTTTCATAAAGAAGGAAATATTGTCTCGTTTGATGCTTTAAGGGACAAAGGCCCTGAAACCTATGGAGCTTTTATCACAAAAGTGATTTTATTAGATTCTGAAGAAAACAAAATCAAGGAAATTGACTTATCGAGTAAAAATAAAGAGGATATAAGTCTACACAACTATTATATCAATAAAGCCAACTTTAATTCCCAAAGTATAGTATTCCCATTAGGAGCAAAAGCCAATGTTTCAATATTTGCCACCAAAGATACACATGGAGTCATGCTTGTCGATATCAGTGGTCGAGAATTTACAATTCACTAAATTTGATATTTATTCATTATCTATTTGAAGGATCACCTGCCTATGAAAAGCTTTGTGAATGTTGGTGAATAATTACCATGTATCTAACGAATGAGTATTAATTTTCAGAACTTTGCGATACCAATTAAAGATTGTGATATAATGAAAAAAATATTAATATATATCGTTAGTTTACTCCTCTTTTCATGTGGATCAGGTGGTAATGAGCCTACCCCTCTAGATGTTTTTTATCAAACGGTAAATCAAGACAATAACCGTCAAGAAATTCTGACAAAAGAATTAGCCTTTTACAGTGGCGGTGGGTACGAGTATCGTTCTCAAATCATAGATTTCAATTCAAATATCATTTCTACAGAAATCATCTCTGGAGATAGTTTAAGTCAAGTGGAAGACAATGGCATTATTAATTATACTTTTAGTGGAATGATGTTCAACTGTACTGATTCATTAGAGGGAGAATATACCCGTTCAATGATTTTAAATCCTGTAAAATATGAAGGGTTTACTATTCATTGTGATTAATTGAAACACAATCTCAAAAGAATATATAAAAACATCCTTCCTCAATTCTGAAGAAGGATGTTTGTCGATTTCTACTTATTAAATTGCTCTAAAGTTTATTTAGATTTCAGCTTGTGAATACATCACTTCTGATTAACGAATAAGAGTAATGTATTTCATTTACACTGTTCATACTAACATATATGTAAAAGTAAGGGATATAATACTGTAACCGATACACTTATTATACTATCATCAATCCTTTTTTGACATTGAATAATTATATAAATTTATAGGGTCTAATAAATGCTTGATAAATATTAATTACTAATAAAATAAATACTCTCTTAGAGAAAGACTTACTAATTTTTTATTCAATACAGCATTGTAATTATGAAAATTGGTAAGGTATTTTCCATCATAAATGAATAATAATTAACAACAACTTTTTATGAAGTCTATTTTGACCTTAATGATTATTCTAACTAGTATAATCTGTACTGCACAAAACAAAAAAACAAGTAAATTTAATGTCCCCGTTACCGTTGATGAACTCTCTGAACCAGGCAATGTATTGGTTCGAAATGTACATGAAGGTGTAACGATTTTCAAAACTCATGTAAAATCCGATGAGTATAAACTTTCCGCCTATAATCGAAAAAAACAATTGATCTTTACTATCAATGTTGATGAAGGTAACAACAATAAAATACTTTCATTTAAAGAACAGAGGCAACAATTTCCCGCAGAATTAGAACTAACGGAAAAACTAGTAAAAGTCTTCTATAGAGATATTCAAGGGAACAGAAAATCCATTGCTTTTACTAGGGGTGAAATACTCTAAAATCAAAAAGTCTCAAACCATCTAACAAGGTTTGAGACTTTCTTTTTATGTACTACTTACATTTAGATTGTAATTGATTTTTTCAAGTTTCTTGTTCCCAGAGTAAGTGACGTATTCAGCAATCACTTGTACGTTATGTTGAATGTTCGCTCCTTTTGGTAATTTCAATAACACCCTACCTTCACGATCCTTCATCTCTGCTTTTATCAGTTGATGCTTTTTAAAGTCTAAACACTGTACATCTTCCTTTTGGTAACAGACATAAAATTTCAGGTTTTTCCTTTTTTCAGATAACGTCAACTTTAGTACTACCTCATCATGGGAAGATGAAGGATAAGTTTTCTTTACGAAGACCTTCGGATATTTAGATAACTTTTTCCCTGATTTAGAATACTCTTCCGTTCCAAAAGTTAACTTCCCTCCCATGTAAGGAATAATAGCTTTCACTTTTCCATCGCTATAAAAAAACTTCCTTTCCGTTAGAATATCATTTTCATATAATACTTCCTTATACAGGGTTCCATTTTTATAGAACTCTTTGACTATACCATCTTTCTTACCATTAATATAAAAAATTGATTTCCACAACTGACCATTATCGTAATACGTTTTGGCCCAACCATCTTTTACACCTTTTGAACTATAATTTACCTCTGCTTTGATTTTTTTCTGATCGACATCATAATAGCTTTTAATAAGGCCTTGCTTCTTTAAGTTAGCCGTTTGTGTGTATTGACTCGATGTTTGATCTGAATTCTTATTTTGATTATCACAAGAAAATAATGTGATGATTAGAAAGGTGATGTAAGTAATGTTTTTCATTGGAAGAGTGTATTGTTTGGTTATCTAATGTACTGAAAAAGTATTAAATATTAATTCGTATCAGATAATGTTTTCTATTGTTTTAGTTTTTATAGTAAGATTAGATATCTTTAAGAAATTTTAAAGCTTCAATACATTCATTTTTTTAAGCTGTGAAAAGACTTCTAATTACCCTATTTGTATTTACTCTTAGTACCCTTTCGATATTTAGCCAAAATGATAGAGGGTTGGTATTGAATGAGCCTCAATCAACATCACAAAAAAAGATTAAAGCTGTTATTGTTGGTGTTTCGGAATATTCTAATTTTCCACAAGAAGCACAATTACAATTTGCAGATGATGATGCTACCGCTTTTGCCAACTTTTTAATAGAACACAAAGCTGTTGCTCCAGAAGACATTAAATTACTCGTTAATAAAGAGGCGACACAAGCAAATGTACAGACTCAGATCATTAAAACCTTAATGCAAGGGCAGGAAGGCGAAGAAATTATTATCTACTTTGCTGGTCATGGTGATGTAGATATGGTCGGTGATGCCTACCTATTAGCTAACGATGCATTAGCAAAGGACGAAGAAGGTTATATGATGGGTATTGGTGGTTCACTTCAATTAAGTCAATTGAAAAAATACGTCAACAGTCTATCTAGCAAAAAAGGGTTTAAAGTTCTTATGGTTACCGATGCTTGTAGGTCAGGAGAGTTATTAAGTTCGGATGGAACGGATTCTGAATTTTCACAATTCTACAATGACTGGAATAATACTCATAAATATGTGTCTTGTGGACCCAATGAATTATCAAAAGAGGGATTACAATGGGGAAATGGTCATGGAGCATTTACATTCCACCTACTACAAGGCTTAATGGGTCTTGCTGATTCAAATGGAGATAATAAAATATACCATGGAGAACTTAATAGTTACATAACATCTAAAGTTCCTGCAGAAACTGATTATGATCAAAATCCACAATATAAAGGAATTGCAAAAGAAATTGTTATGGTTGTTGATGATAAGCTAAAAGATCTTGCATTACAGAATCAGAACAATTTTAATAAAACTTCTGTAGCTAGTCGAGGCGTATCTCCTAATAATGGTCTTTTAAAGTATAAAGATACTTTTGAAACTAGATCATTCTACGATGCCATTGCATCACAACGCATTATTGAACCCAAATATCTACATGAAAATGAAGTCCTTGATATTGAATTTACTAATGATATTCAAATAGGTAATATAAAATCTGTAAAAGTATCAGGGAATAAAGCTTGGGTGTTTTCAAAAGCAAAAACAATTGAGATTTTCAACTTCGAAACCAACGAAAAAGAGATTGTACAAGCTATGAGTTACCCTTCAAAAATAGCTGCAAATGGAGATTATTGGGCGTATTATGCCAAAGATCAAACGACTTATTTATACCATAAAACATTTCAATTTAAAACAGCGAGCTATCATAAAAGTCCGGTTACTGCATTAACTATTTCAAAAAATGGCACAGTATATTCTGGAGATGAAAAAGGAAATGTCTTTCTTATGGATAAAGAAGACACCCCTCCTAAAAAAGTACATAAAGTAAAAAACCAAGTCTCTTCTATCGCTGTATCAGATGATGAAAAATTTATAGCCGTTTCTGATGCAAAAGGTAGTTTAGTTATTCTAGATGGAAAAACACTCAACCCTATTGCAGAAGAAAAAATCTCTCCAAAATCTGAAAGAGAGATGTTCTTTGCTAGAAATGGAGACATCATCGTCACTATTAATTATGCGACAATCAAATTTACTGATACAAAAAGTGGGAAAACAATTAGGGATATAGGTTTACCAGCTAGAGAAAAGCCTCGTAAAATTTCACCCCTTAATGATAAATTTTTCTTAGTACTAGGAGAAAACTCCAACTTGTTTATTGTCAATGCAAAGTCAGGTAAAGCACAGAAAGTAAGTACCCACCCTTTGGGACAAAACTTCAAATGGGATAGTGATAGCGAATTAATGGCTTCTATTAGTACAACAACACTAAAGCTTGCTTCTGTAACTGTTCCTACTCCTTATGCTACGGAATGGTTTGAAAAAATATACAATTCCCCACTCTATGATGAAACACAGAAGGAAGATTTAAAGAGTTTGCTAGCTGTTGCTCTACAAGACAAAGCTCAAAAAATAATTACTCCTTTTATCTTAGGCAAAAGTGTTACTCCATCAATTGTTGAGGTGAAAGAAGGAATTCATGAATTAAACTATGCGACTAGGTTATATAAAAATGAGCCTGAAATATTGGAAATGATTAATATCAGACGCTGGTTTTTACAAGGCTATCTTATCATCATTGAAAATAATGTGAAGGATTTCCCAAAAGCAATATCCTACTTCGAAAAGATATTAGAAGTTACACCAACTGCAGCTTACCCTCATAATGGCATCGCTATTATCAATAAAAAGTTGATGAAGCTAGATAAAACAAAAGAGAGTGTAAAAATTGCTGAAGAATTAAAACCAAAATGGACTGCGCCTAAAAATACTATGGTGAAGACATATGTGGTAGAAGAAAACTATGAGGAAGCATTAAAGAAAAATGAAGAGATCATTGCCATCATCCCGAATAATGTAAAAGGATATCTAGGTAAAGCAACTATTTATTTAGAGATGGGGTATTATCAGAAAGCTTGGTCACTAGTTAAAAAAATGGAGACTATTGATCCTTCAAATCCAGCATTTACAGATATAAAAGCTGCTGTTCTTTTAGAACTTGGACAATTAAAACAGGCTTATGATGTTGCTCAAGGTATGATGAATCAATCACAAAAAGTAGAAGATTCTTATATCACTTATGCTAATATTATGAGGAAGATATATGATAGACAAGACAGCAATTCAAAATATCTTCTTGATGCAGAAAAAGTACTTCTTTCAGGTATTGAAGAATTTCCAACATCAGCTGATTTAAAAGCTATTTTAGGAAAACTTTATACTTCTTATGCCTCATTCTATAAAAAATCACCGAAAAAGGTTTATGACCTTATAGATCAAGCATTAATTCTAGATCCTTACAATGCTGTTGCTCTAAGGTATAAAGCACAATTTGCCGTTCAAGTAGAAAACAACTATCCAAAAGCTAAAGAAAGTACTGATAAATACACAAGTAAAAGAGGTCAATTTTCAGATCTTGATATATTTCTGGCATATGTTGCTTATTCTAGACAAGACTTAAAAGCAATAGAAAGACATAGTAAAGTTTCATTATTAAAGAATCCATACCGTTTAGAAAATTACAAATTATTATGGAACACTTATGTTGAACTAGGTAAAGAAGATAAACTGCATGAGTTATACCTAATGGGAAAAGATATGTTGCCAGATACTCCTTGGTTCGATTATAAATATGGATTATTCTTTAAAGGAAAAAAACAAAATGGTAAAGCTTCTTCATATATAGCCACAGCATTAAGAATTGCTCCACAATACAATTATGCATACGTCATGAGAAGTCCTACAAATGGTATCAAGAAACTATATGGTTATGATAAAATTCAACCTAAAAATGGTTTTTATTTAGTATCTAAAAATGGAAATGAAGGCGTTATAGATTATGCTGGTAGACTTGTTGTTCCTATAGAATATTCCAATATCCAATTAAAACAAAATGGATATTCCTTATTAACTTTCTCTGATGGACAAATGCAATTGAATTCTCCTGATGGTAAAATCATCGGTGGTAAGAAATTCGATTCTATTGAGTTTATGGAGTGTGGTTTAATTAAGGTACAAGAAGGAAACCTATTTGGTTGCTTAGATAGAAAAACCGGACAATTAAGGGTCCCTATTAAATATGAAAAGATCACTAATGGCCGTTGGTCAGGAAAACCAACTGCATGTTGTAGGTATTCATTAAGTGACAGTGATCGATCTGCTGATTTTTATGACGGTAGTGGACAATGCGTTTCTTGTGATTAATAGAAAAGAGTCGATTTTAAACAATCGGCTCTTTTTTATTTGTATTAGATTATACTTTACTCTTTTTAAAATATAAGAGTCACTTCTTTTCTTAATCTTGAGATATAACTATCAAAATAACTTTAAATCATTGATTACAGTAAACAAATGCTAATAATTGATTTATAACGTAACCATAAATCAATTTAACCGTTTGGTTAATTATAAAGTTTGATATTAATCATTTAAAACTCAAGCCTTATAAAAACTTGATCCTTGTGATCAAAAAATTTTACTACTTAATTAACCATTTGGTTAAATAAAATATCAATAAAAACATCTATCATGAAAAAAGTTATTCTATCTCTAACATTAATATTAACCTACTGCCTAACGATAAATGTTAGCAAGGCTCAGGACGATCAAGGTCCAAACAATTACACTGGAAATTATCAAGGAACAAATAAAAATGCTGCAGGTTATGTTAACGATCAAAGCAATATATCAACTACTGATATTAACGAGTTTAAAAATATGGAAGGTATCTTTCAGACAGATACAACACAATTAAAAACCACATTGACTGCAGGTATTCCTATGGGAAGATGGAATGAAGGGTTAATGTTTGAAGGTATAGCCCCAATGGATCATATGGTTTCTGCGGCAAATTGGTATCCAAATACTGAAGATTTATTAGAAGAAGAAATACGAATCATATTTATGGGATCCTCTCCTATGATTCGACCTGGACAAGCGAACACCTCAATTCTAATACAGTTTGGGAACGGAAAAAACTTAATTTTTGATATTGGTGAAGGATCAGTAGCCAATTTTGTTGGTGCGGGTATCGCGTTGAATGAGATCAACGATATTTTCCTAACCCACCTACATGTGGATCACTATGGAGCATTGCCTTATGTATATATGTTCGGTGCTTGGAATGGTAGATGGAATGAGCCATTAAGAATTACTGGTCCATCGGGATCTGAAGAAAAATACGGCACTGCACATATGGTTGAAGGAATGAAATCAATGACCGAATGGCATAGAGATGCATTTGATGTCTTTCCAATAGGCAGAGGATGGGAAATTGAAGTAAATGAATTTGACTTTACAGATGATGGTGGTGTTGTTTACAATCAGGATGATATAAAAGTCATTCACTGGCAACAAGCACATTGTAAAGATGGAGCTTCGGCTTATAGAGTTGAGTATAAAGGAATGTCAGTTGTCTTTTCAGGCGACGGTAGACCTAATAAATTAACCGCAAAATATGGCAAAGATGCTGATGTTCTAATCACTGAAATGCAAGTAGAAGTTGTTTCCATTTCATCACAAGTCTATGGTGTTCCAGCAGTGCTTTCTAGATATACAATTGATACTCACCATAACCCTGCTTATGCAGCAGGAAAGTTATACAAAGATGCTAATCCTCGTTTAGCAATGGCGACTCACACCTTTGATGATCTATATGCAAACAATGAAATGGTAGCAGAAGTAAGAGAGCATTATGACGGACCGTTCCACTTTGGTTTTGATGGTGTAGTTGTGAATGTCACAAAAGATAAAATCTGGGTAAGAGACGGGCAATTGCCTGATTATCCAAATGCAACACCTCCGCAAGCAGGCTCTCAAGTTGCAGAAAATGGTGGACTTATCGTTCCAGTTCCAAGAAAAAAGAGAGAAGACATGCAGAACCAATATATCAGAGACATGCAATATCAACCGGAAGAGTATTATCCTGAAGGATACCAACCTCAATTATCTTATAAGTGGCCATCTGATAAGCCTATTTTCGTCCCAAATGAAAAGATTCCAAGTTCAATGAAAAGAAGAAGAACAGATTTTGATGAAAATGGAAACTTTATTAAAAGTAGAGATTATAAACTCGACAACGTTGAATCTTCAAAATAAATACTGAAACTATCTAAAGAAAATAAAGATGAAATACTATATAAGCTTTTTCCTGTTGACCATACTTTCAAGTATCTCATTTGCTCAGACTAAAGAACAAGCAATGATCGCTCTTAGGGCTGAAGAACATACAAAAGTAGAGATTGATGAACATATGGTGACATTTAGAGACCATACCGGAGAAATCAACAACATACAAAATTTTGAATATTTAGCCTTAGAACTTGCGGAAGCATTGTATTTACAAATGTCTGACCATGTCTATAACCCTTACTTCAATGCAATATTTTCTGAAGGTTATAGCTATAGAAATATCATTGAATGTAAAGGAGGACTTGAATTGATTTTAAACGCCAGTCCAACAGAAATAGTAGTATCCATAACAGATGCCAATAACATTGAATTAGCAAAAGAATCATTCTCATTATAAAATTATAGAAATCATGAAATATCAATTAATATCATTCGTAACAATTGTCTTATTCTTAGTAACATCATGCACCAATGATGAGGTGATCAACCCTAGTATGCAAATTTATGATATAAGTACAACTGCTAGTGAAACTTCTAGTATGAAGCAAATAAATTATAATTTCAATGTTGATGCAGAAGTAGGTTTGTCATTTATAAAAGTAGATATACACCCTGCATACGGACACGAACATAGTTTTCACGATGAAGTATGGAGTGAAATTATTATATACGATGAGTTTATTAATACTAATGATATGAACTCAGGACTGAAGGTTAAAATTGAAGATTCAATTGAGGTACCCGATTATGTTAATGGTGAATATCATATCACAATAAGTGCGGTAGATTTAAACGGATTTGAAATCTTCGAAAATGAAGAAATTGAGATATAAAATTAGTTTAGTTAGGTAGTATAAAAGATCAGAATCGCTAATCTTAAATGAAAAAACTAGGACATTTTCTTTAATCAAAAGAAATAATGTCCTAGCTTTTTTTTGATACAAATTAAATGTATCTAATATATATTTTCACAAAGATTATTTTCCAATGTTATAAACATTGAATCCAATCTCTTTTAATGCTTCTTTATCTAAGATATTTCTACCATCAAAAATATTTCCTGGCTTTAATACTGTAGAATGGATTTTTTCCCAATCATAAGTTTTAAATTCATCCCATTCTGTTAAGATAGCAATAGCATGTGCATCTTGAGCTGCTTCGTATGGATCATTGACTAC
>NZ_CANDOA010000017.1:0-69760 GCF_947387565.1 Flammeovirga sp. SubArs3
GGGCAGGATTCGAACCTGCGAAGCCGAAGCAACGGATTTACAGTCCGTCCCATTTGACCGCTCTGGAACCTTCCCAGCAATAGAATTTGAGACTAATAAAATTCATCCCGTATCTATTCGAGATGCAAAGGTAAATTGATTTTCAAAAACTTCAAACATCTACTTGAAAAATAGATCGATTAATCTATAATAATTTACAATGACATATATTAGTTTACACCCTAAAACAGGCCTAAACACCTATAAAAACACTGATTATCAATAAAATAAATGATTTTTCTTTTAATTTTAAATCTTTGTTAAGAGTATGCAAACAAACCTTTCTAATCTGTAGATTTTCAGCTTTTTTACCATTTTAAGATTAATTAAACGTGTTTAAAATGGTTGATATTCAAATTGTACTTGGGTTTTTATTTATTTTTCCTCAGTAACAAACCTTCTCTCAGCGATGCTGAAGATATGAATATTTTATCAAAAGACAATTGATCTACTACAGTTTTTAACAGAGAAGAAGCCGGAACTATCATATTTACTCTTTGTCTAATTAAGCCCGGTATTTTCAATCTCGCCTCTTCATCACAACCGATAAACATAGTATACATATCTGAATAAGATGAGCTAGTTATACTTTTTACCTGATCAGGAGAAATGGAATTCATTGCCCCATAAATATCTTGCAATGTTTCAAATGTCCCTGCAGCACCAATCAACTGTTTTGGCTGATATGTATTGACTGCTTCCCAAAGACTCTGCAATTCATTATTAACATACTCCTTTAAATCTTCAATTGCAGATTGTTCCATAGGATCTGTTTTACAAAACATATCATATAACCTTTGTGCTCCAATCTCAAAACTTTGCTTCCACAAAACTTGTTGAGCATCACAAATAATAAATTCAACACTACCTCCACCTATATCCATTATTATAGAAGTAGTATTCATGGCCACATCAGATCTGACTCCATAATAGATAACTTCTGCTTCTTCAGCTCCCTGAATAATACTCACCTCAAACCCAAACTTATTTCTAATATCCTGAATAAACTGAGCTCCATTATTTGCCACTCGAACAGCACTTGTCGCTGCCACAGCTACCGACTCGGCTTTGTATTTTCTAATTACTTCATCAAACTCAGCGAAAGCATTAAATGCTCTTTCTTGTGCTTCAGGTATAATCTCTCCATTGGAGATACCTCCTTTCCCCAATCTCACAAAAATATCTTTTGTATACAGCTTATTTGTTATCGTATCATTCTCTACTTCTGCAATTAATAATTGAAACGTATTCGTCCCCATATCAATTGACGCTTTTATATGAGCCATTTCGTATAATTTTGTTTTCCTCTCTTATATTTACCCGAAATTATAAGATTCAATTCATGAAAGAAAAACTTTTTATCTTCTTAAAGGGAGTAGCTATGGGTGCTGCAGATGTTGTTCCTGGAGTTTCAGGAGGAACCGTAGCATTTATTACTGGTATTTATGAAAGATTATTAAATGCTATTAGTGCTGTTGACCTAGATGCAATCAAACTTTTATTTCAGTTTAAGATCAAAGAACTATGGGAAAAACTAGATCTGAATTTTCTTCTACCACTACTAATAGGTATAGGAACAGCCGTTTTTTCTTTAGCTAAACTAATGAAATACCTACTGGCTAATGAACCTATTGGTCTATGGTCATTCTTCTTTGGTTTAATTATCGCCTCTACATTATTAGTCAGCAAACAAGTTAAGGTTTGGAATATTAGTAGTATAGTAGCTGTAATTATAGGAGCTATCTTTTCTTATTATATAACTATAGCCACCCCATCTCAAGCCCCGGAAGGTTTAATTTACGTTTTCGGAGCAGGTATGATTGCAATCTGTGCGATGATTCTTCCAGGAATTTCAGGTTCTTTTATGTTATTGTTGATGGGACAGTACAACCATATCTTAGAAGCTATTAGCAGTTTCAAATTGGATGTGATTGCAGTTTTTGGGGCAGGTGCAGTAATTGGCATTACTGCATTCTCGAGAGTACTAACCTTCTTATTAAATAGATACCATGACTTTACTATTGCCTTATTATCTGGTGTAATGATTGGCTCATTGAATAAAGTATGGCCTTGGAAAAAAGTATTAGAAACATACACAGATAGACATGGAGCTATAAAACCTCTGGTTGAAAAATCTATCTTACCACAACACTTTGAAGGTGATAACCAACTAGTCTTAGCAATAGTACTAGCCATTGTTGGATTCTTTTTGGTTTGGGGAATTGAAAGGTTTGCTACAAAAGAAGAGCAGTAAACATTATTTATATATATTAAGAAGCATCTAGGTGAATAATTCATTTAGATGCTTTTTTAGTTACTGGAGTTTATAAAAGCAAAAAAGGTTAACCATTTCTGATTAACCTTTTGAGCGGGTGACGAGGCTCGAACCCGCGACCTACAGCTTGGAAGGCTGTCGCTCTACCAACTGAGCTACACCCGCATATTGTGTTACAAATTAAACACTGAATGATCCACATTTCCAACTAAAATAGAATATTGTTTTTATTTTAATTGATAAGTGATTGTCTATGAATGATGAAAATATACTCTGCTTTTAAAAATTCAATTTTCAAAAAGTATATAAAAGCAAAAAGGATCAACCATTTCTGATTGATCCTTTGAGCGGGTGACGAGGCTCGAACCCGCGACCTACAGCTTGGAAGGCTGTCGCTCTACCAACTGAGCTACACCCGCATATTGTGTTACAAATTAAACACTGAATGATCCACATTTCCAACTAAAATAGAATATTGTTTTTATTTTAATTGATAAGTGATTGTCTATGAATGATGAAAATATACTCTGCTTTTAAAAATTCAATTTTCAAAAAGTATATAAAAGCAAAAAGGATCAACCATTTCTGATTGATCCTTTGAGCGGGTGACGAGGCTCGAACCCGCGACCTACAGCTTGGAAGGCTGTCGCTCTACCAACTGAGCTACACCCGCATATTGTGTTACAAATTAAACACTGAATGATCCACATTTCCAACTAAAATAGAATATTGTTTTTATTTTAATTGATAAGTGATTGTCTATGAATGATGAAAATATACTCTGCTTTTAAAAATTCAATTTTCAAAAAGTATATAAAAGCAAAAAGGATCAACCATTTCTGATTGATCCTTTGAGCGGGTGACGAGGCTCGAACCCGCGACCTACAGCTTGGAAGGCTGTCGCTCTACCAACTGAGCTACACCCGCATACAATGTTGTGTGGGAGGGGCAGGATTCGAACCTGCGAAGCCGAAGCAACGGATTTACAGTCCGTCCCATTTGACCGCTCTGGAACCTTCCCAAATGCTTTTTATTGTTTACTCAACCAACACTTCATTGTTTTTATCGTGACCGTTTGTCCCGATTGCGAGTGCAAATGTATAGCACTTTTTTTTAACTGCAAAGAATTTCTCAAAAAAGTTTTTTAAAGAAATGTAAACGATTTGAGTGTTAGAATATTAAATGTAAAATTATTTTAGATTAAAATTTCTAACAAAGGTTTTATCGGTCATACTAGCTCTAATCACATATAATCCATTTTGAAAATCGGATAGAATATATTGTGTTTTTAATGCTCCATCTTTTAAAGAAACTTTAGAATTGAAGGCGTCTTCTTCTTCTGTTTCATTTTTTATGGATAAAGTCACCTCTGCATGTTTCCCGAAATAACCGTCTACATTTAATGTATCACCTTCTACAGTTACATTAAAATAAGGTCTCTTATAAAAAGTATCTTTATCATATATCTTAATGTTCACACCAGAACTAAGGTTAGATACTTCTCCATAGACTGCTTTTCCATCTAAAGCAAACTGAAATTTATAATACCCTTGAGGAAGTCTATTCAGCTCATACTTTCTTTTTAGGGTTCCTGTTTCTCTAAACACCTCCCAAAAGACCGTTTTATTAGAGCTCGAATTTGATAATTGGAAAAAAGAATCCTCACCTGATTTCGCTGAAGCATTTATTTCTAAGGTTCCATCATTGAAAGCTAAACTTTCAGAAAGTGATGTTTGAGCTGTTATTTTATGGCAGTACAACAGTATTATAGAAAAAAATAAAAAAATTCTCATTATATAATAAAATGATAAAATAGCACAGTAAATACGTCTATAAGCAGTGATATGGCCTATTATAATGATTGCAATATACATTTATATCGTCTAACTCACTGTATATTAATATGAATTAAGAAAAATTTTTAGATTCTTATTTGTTTTATTATTTCAAGTATCTACCTTTGCATCTCGGAAATTCAAGGTGATTATCTAAAACACTGAGAATAGACGATTTACGGGCATAGCTCAGCTGGTAGAGTTACGGTCTCCAAAACCGCAGGTCGTGGGTTCGAATCCTACTGCCCGTGCAAATTTAAATTGAACTTACTATATTTAGCCGTTCAATTGATTATAAACTTTTACACAATCCAAAGTTGTTACCGCAAAGGCAACTTTTTTTGTGTGCAAAATTCGAAAGAATTATGAATAAATTAATGCAATTCTTAAGAGAGTCATACACAGAGATGACAGACAACGTATCTTGGTTGTCGTTTAAAGAAGCTCAAGATAGCTCTATTTTAGTGCTAGTAGCTTCAGTTGTGTTTGCATTGGTAATCGGTCTTGTAGATTTAGGCTTCAACGAAGCACTAACATTTTTCTACAACGCTTACTAAGGAGCAGTCACAAAAGAATTTGTATTTAGTTAAGAAACCTCAACAGATTAAACTAAAAAGCGATGGGTGAGCTTAAATGGTATGTAGTTAGAGCTGTAAGTGGTCAAGAGAAGAAAGTGAAAGATTACTTACTTAAAGAGTTAGAAAATCAGAAGCTTGAAAAATTTATCACTGAAGTTATAGTACCTACAGAAAAAGTATATCAGGCAAGAAAGCAAAGAGACGGCAAGGTGAAAAAGATTGCTGTTGAAAAAAACTTACTTCCTGGATACGTTATCGTCCAAGCTGATTTAACTAACGGTGAGGTACAACACACGATTAATAGTGTTCCCGGTGTCATTGGATTTCTGAATGCGGATACTAAGGATCCCACAGTGCTTCCAAAACCAATGCGCGAGTCAGAGATTAATCAGATCCTAGGCAAAGTCGATGAGTCGGACGAAGGCGAAGTTAAACATGACACGTCTTACTCTGTCGGCGAAACAGTACGTGTTATGGATGGTCCATTCTCTGGATTCTCCGGAAGCGTAGAGGAAGTCTTCGAAGAGAAGAAAAAACTCAATGTCATGGTGAAGATCTTTGGTCGTAATGCGCCAGTGGAACTCGATTATAAACAAGTAGAAAAAGAAGAATAAGATGGCAAAAGAAATCGAAGGTTTCCTAAAGCTTCAAATTAAAGGTGGAGCAGCCAATCCGTCGCCGCCAGTAGGTCCTGCGTTAGGTTCGAAGGGATTGAACATTATGGATTTCTGTAAACAGTTCAACGCTCGTACTCAAGACAAAGGAGGGCAATTATTGCCTGTATTAATTACAATTTTCAAAGACAAGTCTTTTGATTTCGTAATTAAAACTCCTCCAGCGGCTAATTTGATCATGGATGCGGCAAAAATTAAAAAAGGTTCTTCTGAGCCTAACCGTAAGAAAGTAGCGTCAGTTACTTGGGATCAATTAAGAACGATTGCAGAGACAAAATTACCAGACTTAAACTGTTCTACAGTTGAATCAGGTATGAAAATGGTTGCGGGTACAGCTCGTAGCATGGGTATCACAGTAGAGGGAACAGCTCCTTGGGAGGCTTAATTTCTACAAGTAAATTAGTTTTTAATCATGGCAGTATCAAAGAAAATGAAAGAGGCTCTATCAAAATACGATAGAACTCAAGAATACACGCTAGAGAAAGCTACTGAACTTGTGAAAGAAATTTCTTTCGAGAAGTTCGATGCTTCAGTAGATGTTGACATCCGTTTAGGTGTAGATCCACGTAAAGCTGACCAAATGGTTCGTGGTGTGGTTTCATTACCTCACGGTGTTGGTAAAGAAGTAAGAGTTCTTGCTCTAGTTACTCCAGACAAAGAAGAAGAAGCAAAAGCAGCAGGTGCTGACTACGCAGGTTTAGACGAATTCATCAAGAAAATCGAAGGTGGATGGACTGATATCGACGTAATCATCACTATGCCAACAGTAATGGCTAAAGTAGGTCGTTTAGGTAGAGTTTTAGGTCCTCGTGGTCTAATGCCAAACCCTAAAGCGGGTACTGTAACATTAGAAGTTGGTAAAGCTGTAAAAGAAGTGAAAGCTGGTAAAATCGACTTTAAAGTTGACAAAACTGGTATCATTCATACTTCAGTAGGTAAAGCATCATTCTCTGCTGAGCAGTTGAAAGACAATGCAGCTGAGTTGATCTCAACTTTATCTAAATTGAAGCCTTCTTCAGCTAAAGGTACATATTTTAAGAGCGTAACGATCTCTACAACTATGGGTCCTGGTATCAAAGTTGACAAGAGTTCAATCGATAGCTAATTATGACAAAAGATCAGAAAGTACAACTCGTTGAAGAGTTAAGCCAACAACTGGCAGCTTGTGATTACTTCTACATTGTAAACAGTGCTACTATGACTGTTGATGAAGTAAACGGCTTCCGTAAGGCTTGCTTTGCAAAGGGTATTAAATATCAAGTAGTCAAGAACACGCTAATTGCGAAAGCTCTTGACAAATTAGATACTGATGTTGATTATTCTGAATTGAAAGGTTCAGCTTTAAAAGGCATGTCAGGTATCTTGTTTTCACCAGAGTCGGGTGCAGCTCCAGCGAAAGTTTTAAAAGACTTCCAAGCGGGTATGCCTAAAGACCGTAAAATTCCTGCATTGAAGGCAGCTTCAATTGACGGTGGATTATACGTAGGTGAACAACACTTAGAAGCTTTAACAGCGGTAAAATCAAAAGCAGAACTTATTGGTGACGTCTTAGGATTGTTACAATCTCCTGCTAAGAACGTTGTTTCAGCATTACAATCATCAGGTCAAACATTATCTGGCTTGTTGAAAACGCTTGAGGAGAAAGGAGAGTAATATAGCCCTTTCTAAAAAAACCTCTTGCAACATGGCATTTGAAAGTTACGCCTAGTTGCTTCCATATATATATCGTAACATTATTTTAAAAAACACATTTTAATTTTACAAAAATGGCAGATTTGAAAAAATTCGCAGAAGAGTTAGTTAACTTAACAGTAAAGGAAGTACAAGAACTTGCTGAGATCTTGAAAGAAGAGCATGGTATCGAGCCAGCTGCTGCTGCTGCTCCAGTAATGGTTGCAGGTGGTGCTGAAGGTGGTGCTGCTGCTGAAGAAAAAACTGAATTCGACGTGATCTTAAAATCAGCTGGTTCAGCTAAATTAAAAGTAGTTAAGGCTCTTAAGTCTGCTGCTGGTTTAGGTTTAAAAGAAGCTAAAGAATTAGCTGATTCTGCTCCTGCTCCAATCAAAGAAGGTATCTCTAAAGAAGAGGCTGAAGCATTAAAAGACGCTTTAGCAGCTGAAGGTGCTGAAATCGAAATTAAATAATTTTAGCCTTAGCGCTTAAATTAATCGATATAAATAAAAAGGGTGATTCCGTAAGGTTTCACCCTTTTTTATTACATGATCTTTTTTAAAAATATCTTATGCCCTTGCTGAACGAATAATATATTTATCCCTTCAAAAAGAAATTTAGATTCAATTATAAAACTATTGGATTCTACTTCTCTAAAAATTGTTTGTTTTCCAGTTGAAGAGAACAAACAATATCGTATCATCTCATCACTCTCTACTTGTATAATAACCTGATAACTATTTTCCCTACTTAATATCTTTAGGTTCTCTTCAATATTATTTACTCTAGTTGCTAATGGTCCATATACCGTAGTTGATCCATCAAAATCTACTTGTAGTAGTCTATAATAAACATTGTTATTCAAACTTTTTATCTCATCTATATACTCATAATAGTTAGTCTGATTAGAGTTCCCCGCTCCTTTTATTCTTGAGAGATCAAACCAATCTCTTTTATCAATAGATCGTTGTAGAATAAAGAAGTCATTATTAATTTCTTGTGCTGTACTCCATTCTATATATATGTTTTTATGATTAGCTTCTGCAGTAAAAGATACTAGTTCCACTGGTAAATTTAAATCACAAAACCCTCCAGCTTTGGTATAGCAAGCTCCCTGAATATCTATCGTTGGATTATTGGTTACACTGGGTCTATAATGATCATCAGTGAAGTCTCCATATACTCTAAAAGCTGATTCATCATGTTCAATATTAATTTGTCCACTACCAATATCAGATCTTGTAAAGTGGTTGTTAACGATCAGTTCTCCACCGTTTTTAATAAGTAGGTTACCATTATCCAACTGTAGGTTATTTTCAATCTCTAGGTACCCATATACTTCTAATTGTACATTACTATTTTGAAGTAATAAATTGTCCAATACAAACAATTTTCCTTGTTCTAGAATTGAACACCTACCATCTGCTTCAAACTCCAAATACACCCCAGAAATATGAGTGGTTATATCATCGTTTAACCTTAACTCTTTAGCATTGGATAAAATGACCTTATCTGTATCAGAAGGGTACCCTGTTCCGCCATCTGCATTAATCCAATTGGCTACATTTTGCCAATCCGTATAGGAATTAATGGTTACTACCCCATTGGGATAATAGCTAGCAGCGGTAATATTAAAAATAGGTAAGATAGTTAGGAAGAAGAATAGTTTAATACATTTCATAGTCTGTCTCATTTTCATTTCACTCTCCCAAACTATAAAAGGAATAAAAAAAAGTCGGCTCATTTTATAATATGAACCGACTTTCTATGTGTACCACTAGATAGTATGGTACTTATTTTACTACATTCGCTTTAACCGTAATAATCGTCACTGGATCTGTTGGATCATTGGTAAACAAAGTGAATGACCTTACCTCTTTTCCTGTTCTTGCTGTTTCTAAGTATCGAATATTAATATTGGATGTTTCAAATGGTTGTACTTCCTCGTCTTCAATACTGAGTAATTCTAAACCATGATTCGCTTCTACTTTTAATATCTTGAGGGGCACCTTCCCAGTATTCATCACAGAAAGTGTCACAATTTTCTTCCCATCATTTTTCACATTACCCAAATTCATATATGTACTAGATAAACCCATTTTTGGTTTAGGTCCGTCACCTTGAGACTCTGGAAAATGAATAGAGGCTGAAACGACACAGTTACTTTCAATATCTTGATCTCCGTTGGTTAAAAGAATAGAAAAGGTATCTTGAGCATAACCATATTCTTCTCTATCCTCTGGTTTGATAAACAACTCAAATGAGCCTTCTGATTGTGGAGGAACAGTATATCTAGAACTATCAATTAAAATACCAAGATAATCTGGTAAAAGAGCAGGCTTCTCAAATCTTAAAGTGTCTTCTGTGTTATTATAAAAGTATACCGTTTTAGATGCAATCCCTTGTGCTGTTAGAATACCAAAACTCACTTTCTTATGAGCCCATCTAATCCCATTATTTTCGTACGGGTACATCTGCTCAGCATTCAGTTTGTAAGGTCTGATAAACCCTGCCAACTTTATTTCTTGTTCAGTGGATTTCCCTACAATTTTTATACTTATCGTTTTTGAAAAAGGGCCTGCTTTATATGGCAAATACCTCACAGTGATTTCACCTGAAGCTCCAGATGACAGACTATTTGTAGGATAAATAGCCTCAAGACAAGCACAATCCGAAACAACAGTATCAATTTTGATTTCGGAGGCACTTACTACACTAAAAGGAAATGTATGTTCTATCGTATCTTGAGCATAAGATAACTTTCCTAGAAAAACACTGTCTTGATTGAACTTTAGGGAATTTTGTGCACTTGATGTTAGTGCTGTAAAAAAGGCTAAGTACAAAAAGAGAATTAAAAACTTCTTGATCATTTTATGGGGAATCTTGAGCATTTAGAAGTTCAAATATACTCTTTTATTATGTATATGATGAAGATAAATCGAATAAACTAACAATATAATTTAACCTAGAAATTCGAATTTGATATAGCTAATAAAAAACCAAATTGTTAGCGTCCAAAAGCTGACTAAATAGTAGCTTTCTCTAAATACTCTATTATGTTTTAGAATAAATAAAACGGGCAACATCATAATAACTCCTCCCATCAACTCCAAAAGGTGAAGTACTAAAGATGGTACTCTTGGAATTAAGTGATAATAATCTAACAGTACAACTGTTACTCCTATGATATTAATAATCATAAGATAAATAAATAAGATCCCCATTGTTGTTGAATTTAAAATGATAATAGTATTCTATTCAACTAATAACAATGGGGATCCGTTGAGTTTGATAATGCTTATTTGGTTAAAAAACTGAAAATTGATTTCAGGATAAACAATATTAATTACTCATTTAAATATGTTTATTTCTTTTTCACTTTACCATCAATGATATACACTTTTTGATCTGTTCCGTCCCAGTGAATGGTGACATACAATACTTTGTTTTTCTTATCGTATCCCATATCACAATTTTCTGTAGGTTGCTTTTTCTTACCAATACCTACTGATTTAGGATAATGATCAACATTGTGTATTTCTAATGTTATCTCTCTAGTTTTTGGTGCTCCACTATAATTACCAGATAAAGCTAACGACACTGTCATACCTTTCTTAGATACTTCAGACATCACATCAATTAATTGGAAGTTTTTATTCTCTATATTTCCAGATGTGATACCATCATCATCATAAATTGTTCTTGAAGTAGTCGCTTCAGAATTATCTCTCCAAATTTGTAAGGTAATCTCTTCACCATGGTAATCTTCTATAGTTTGAAGTTTCTTTGAGGCTAAAGGAATAATGCTTCCTCCTTTTACAAATACCGGCAGTTGGTCTAAAGGAGCATCAACTGTCACCCACTCCCCCCCTTTGAAGGATTTTCCTGTCCATAAGTGATACCAGTTATTTCCTTTAGGAAGGTATAGTTTTCTATTTCTTTGTCCTTTCTTTGTTATTGGAGCTACTACATAAGCATCGCCCCACATGTAGGTATCAGAGATATTTTTCAATTCTGGATTGTCTGTTTCTTCCATGAATAATGGCCTTAATAGAGGAATCCCAGTTTTAGCATTTTCGTAGGCCAAGGTATAATTGTAAGGCAACATCTTGTATCTATACTCAATGTATTTTTTTACGATATCATGAGCTTCTCCTTTATAAAAAATCACTTCAGATGGAATTGCTTCTTGCGCATGTGGTCTATATACAGGCTGGAATACTCCATACTCTAGCCAACGGATATAAAGCTCTGTTACTTCTTCTTGTGTAAGATCTGAATTAACAAATCCACCTAAATCTGAATGCATATATGGAACTCCACTCAAACCCATGGTCATACTAATTTGTGATTGTGGAGTAAGACCTCCAAAAGTTCTATTCACGTCACCAGACCAAGGAACCATTCCATATCGTTGAGATCCAACATAACCTGATCGCATTAAGATAAATGGTCTTTCTGTAGGGAAATCTTTCTTATATCCATCATAAATTACCTTCGCCCATTGATGGCCATAAACATTATGTAACTCATCTGCTGTGCCGGTTTTATGCATTATTTCTGTTGGGTGAACTTCTGGCTCTCCCAAATCTCCCCACCAACCAGTAACACCTTGGTCGACTAATCCTTTATAAATATTCCAAAACCAATCTTCAGCTTTCGGATCAAAGACATCTACTAAACCCGTTTCCCCAAAGAAGAAATCATATACATATGTTTTTCCAAACTTATCTTTTGCTAATACACCTTTCTCTACCGCTTCATCCCATTTTCCTGAAGTTGTTGTAATAAATGGCTCTGTTATTAGAACTGTCTTCACTCCTTCCTTCTTTAAAGAATCTATCATTTGTGTAGGATGGGGAAAGTTTGGCTTGTACCAGTCTAATGTACCCATTGAACCTTTCACATCAGGTCCAAACCAATATAGATCTAAAATGATTGCATCTACAGGAACCTCTTGTTTTCTAAACTCCGCGATAGTTGATAGTACTTCCTCTTCTGTATGGTAACCAAATCTAGAAGAGAAATTGCCAAACATCCATCTTGGAGGTAATGGTTGTCTACCTGTTAAGGTTGTAAATTGATAAAGTAAATCTTTAAAATCACTGCCTGCCACAACAACATAACATGACCTTCCTCCAATCGTTTCGAACGATAGTTCATTACTTTTTCTTTCACCAACATCAATAAACCCAATAGGTGCGTTGTCATACAGTAATGCATATTTCTTTGATGAAATAATTAAAGGCATTCCATAATTCATCTGAATCGCAAACTCTTCATTGGCATAATGTGCTCTGTTATACAATGGTAAACGATGTCCTCTTCGATCTAAATCCAACGCTCTTTCACCTCCACCATACAAAGCTTCATCTTCCTGAATTTCAAACTTGAATCCTTTTAAAGTATCAGCATCAAAATATCCTTTAGACTCTGATAGAATTTTTTCTTGGTTGTAGAAGTAACTTATATGGAAAGGCTTTTTCTTTATTTCTGCCTTTATCCCATCTTCCAATTGAAAAGATATACTTGTTCCATTATCTTTTGCAGACACTTCTACTTTATTCGGAGCCATAATCACTGCTTCAGATAATGGCAATACATCCACACCATTAGGATAAAACTGTGTCTCTATTATTTGACGATCAAAAGGTCTTAAAACAACTTTACCGTCAGAAGTTGTTATTTCTAGGTTCTGTCCATTTAATTGGTAGCTTTTGAATGACCTTTGCCCCATTGACCATGAAGAAAAAATCATAAAACACAGAAATAAGTAGAATTGTAAGGTTATCTTCGTTGGGGTTTTCATTATATATATGAAATTTATTATTTAGCTAACAGTAAGAAAATCATCTTATACAAATATAAACTTATTGGGAATTTTATAATGATGATTTAGATAAATCTAACAAGATTAAGATACGATGATAAAAGTTCTTATAATAGATAAACTACATGAGTCTATTTTTTCACTTCTTGAAGACGAAGGTGTAGAAGTAACATACTTGCCAGATATTAAACCTTCTGAGGTCGCAGATCATATTAAGGATTACAATGGCTTAATATTAAGAAGTAAACTTAAAGTAGGTGTCGATTTACTAGATTTAGCACCAAAACTAAGGTTTATTGCTAGAGCGGGTGCTGGCGTAGATGAAATTGACGAAGATTATCTTCAAAGAAGAAAGATTACTCTCCTCAATGCTCCTGAGGGTAATATGGATGCTGTAGGTGAACATACAGTCGCGATGTTATTGTGCCTAATGAACTATCTTCATGTGGGTAATGCTGAGGTTCGTAAGAAGCTTTGGCTAAGAGAAGAAAATAGAGGACATGAGCTTTCTACTAGGACTGTTGGTATTATCGGGTACGGTAATATGGGTAGAGCTTTTGCTCAAAGGCTAACTGGTTTTGGATGCGAAGTATTGGCATTTGACAATGGTAAAAGTGGATATGGAGATGAGTATGCCCAAGAAGCAAGTTTAGAAGAAATTCAAGAAAGAGCAGATGTTCTTAGTTTTCATATTCCATTAAATGTTGATAATAAGCATTTGGTCTCTCAAGAGTATTTAAACGGCTTTAAGAAACCTATCTACTTACTCAATTTAGCAAGAGGTGAAGTGATTCCTTTCTCAACTATAGAATGGGGATTAGATAATGGAAAGATCCTTGCTGCTGGACTAGATGTACTTGAAAATGAAAAACTACATACCCTAACAAAAGAGCAAGAACGTATTTTCACAAAAATCACAAACGACGAGAGAGTACTATTTACTCCACATGTTGGAGGATGGTCTTTTGAATCTTATGAAAAAATTAGTCTTGTATTAGGGCGAAAAATAGTGAACTTATTAAAAACACTATAATTCAAATTAATTATTTAAACACATGAACTTCCAAGAAGAATTTGAAGCCAATCGTTTACAATGGAATGCTAGAGTAGAAAGTCATGTTGCATCAAAAATGTATGATGTACCTGGCTTTATTTCTGGTGATACTTCATTAAAAAAGGTTGAACTAACTGAATTAAAGAACCTAGAAGGTAAAAAAGTCCTTCACCTTCAATGTCATTTTGGCTTGGACTCACTTTCTATGGCAAGAGTGGGTGCTGATGTTACAGCATTAGACATCTCAGACACTGCTATTGAAAAAGCTGAAGAGTTAAACCAACAGCTAGGGTTAAATACTAAATTTATCACTGCCAACCTATACGATATTAAAAAACACTTACCAGCTGAAGAACAGTTTGATCTAGTGTTTGTCTCATATGGTGCAATTTGTTGGTTACCAGATCTTACTGCATGGGCAGATATAATTGCTTCATACTTAAAAAAGGGTGGTGAGTTTTATATGGTAGAAATGCATCCATACATCTATACATTAGATTGGGATCGCTTTACACCTGAATATCACTACTACAATAAAGGAGTTTACAAAGAGACAGTGACATCAAGTTATGCTGATGATACTCCTATGGAATTAACGGAATACTTCTGGGTACATTCTGTAGATGAAATCATCAATTCTTTAATGAAGAAAGGACTCTCCATGACAAAATTTAGAGAGCATGATTACCAAACTTATAATTGCTTTGATAACATGATAGAAAGAGCTAAAGATGAGTTTGTTTTTAAAGATGTTAAAGTCAATATACCTTACTTATTAGAAGTGAAATTTCAAAAATAAGTAAACAAGACTCCTCGTAAACAATGTTACTCATTGATTTCGAGGAGTTTTTTTTAAACAGCTGTTAATTGTATTGACCTTAATAGTATTTCTTCCGTAAGATTGTATGTATAAGAAGCATTTCGTTTCAAATCAAACAATGAAGAAATTTCTGTCACATAGCATCATTTTACAAAGCATTTGTATGCTGATGACGTTTCACTTACTTAATGTCAGTGTAAACGTAAATGACAGTCAATTGCCTAATGATCTTGATAACGAAATTGAAAGTATCGTCGAACTTGTGTCATTAATGTTTTTTGATGCAGAGGGAGCTCTCCCAGATAACCCTATGGACGACGAACATCAAACAGTAGTTGGTACAATCAATATTACATGGTTTATGAATTCTACTCCCTTGGTTGCTCCTGCACCAGAAGTAGACCCTATTGATTTACCTACGGATGAAGCACTCCCTATTTCTCGTCCGTTATTCTACACAAATCCTTCCTATTCTATTGATACCCCTCCACCAAAAGTGGCTTAGAACGTTTCTTGAAATATAGTTCGATTATATTCTCGTTACTCATATTTCATCTTTATGGACCGTCTATTCTGACGGTTGATTATCTCCTATACTAAAATAATCTATCCAATCGAGTTATGGATTCTTATTAGGATAAGTCTGTTTTATAATAGACTACGATTCTTAGTAACTATACCTTAGCTCCTTACTCTAACGTTCATGAAAAAGTTCATTTTTGGAGTAATCTTGACGTTCCTATACATTGTTGTAGTCGCTCAAGATAACGGGGAAAATACATTATCAATGCAATTAACGATTCCTCAGGCAGAGGAAATATTCTTAGAAAACAACCTACAGTTAATTGCTGAAAAACAAAACATCGAAATTTCTAAAGCCGAAATTATTCAGGCTAAAGCATGGCCAAATCCTGAAGTAGGAATTGAAATCGCCATGTATGACAACCAAGACAATATCTGGTTTAGAACTGATACAGATGCTCAAAGGGTTGTTGATATCTCTCAAATGATTGAAACCGCTGGAAAAAGAAGAAAGCGTACCAACATAGCAAAAATAGAAGCCGAAATTACAGAATATGAGTTTTACAATACTCTCAGAGAACTTCGTTCGGAATTACGAACAGAGTTAGTAGAGCTTCATTATGCCCAACAAAAAGCAGATAGTTATTTAATCGCTATCGAGCCTGTTGAGAAATTAGTTGAAGTCTACAAAGAACAAGCTGAAAAAGGTAATGTAGCAAGAGCAGAATTAGTTCGATTAAAAGCCTTGTTACTAGATGCCAGAAAAGGGTGGCTAGATATTGTCCAAGAGTCCGCTGACATTGAAGCTCACATTAAAATGTTACTCAATGTTCAGCCAAATGTTTCCTTAGACATTATTATACCAACAATCCAACCGAATGATTCTACACCAAACCCAGAACTTTGGTCGACGTTAGCGCAGGATCATCGAGTAGATTTTAAAATTGAAAATATTCGATTGAATCAATCTGCCGAAAGTCTTGCGTTAGCTAAAGCCGAAGCAGTACCAGACCTTCATATCGGAACAATGTACGACAGAAGGGGTGCTCACCAAAGTGATTATTGGGCTTTACAAATAGCTTTTGATCTTCCTGTATGGGATAGAAATAAAGGTGGCATTCAAGCTGCAAGAATAGAGCAAGAGCAACAACAAGTAAAGCTAAATGAAGCAGAAAAGCAGTTAACTATTGATGTTTATACTGCAGCTCAAAAGTTAAATCAAGTAAGAACATTGTATGAACAATTGGATCCAGAACTTTCTTCAGAAATGAAAGAAGTGATGAATTCTGTAACTAGAAGTTACCAAAGCAAACAATTGAGTTTACTCGAATTTATTGACTTTTTTGAAAGCTACAGAGACAATCTAGGACAATGGTTTGATACTGAAATGTCCTTATTCAATGCCCAAGAGAATGTAAACTACACAGTGGGCAAAGACATCTATCCTATCCAATAATCATTATAAAAGACGAAATCATGAAATCAATATATAAAGTTATTTTCAGTATAATTCTAACTACTACAATCGGTTTACTAATTATCACAAATCACAATTCAACAGCAAAGGACAGTGGAGGTAAAGACAAACCTTCTTCGAATTCTTTATCGAAAAGTATGGAGAAAATTGTTACTACAGAAGCTGTTTCTTTGGCTCCTCTAACTAATAAGGTTAAGTTAACAGGAACTGTTGAAGCTTTACCAAACAAACAAATTAGTATTCCTGCAATTGTATCAGGTAGAGTTACTGCCGTTTATGCTAGCCAAGGAGACCAAGTGAAAAAAGGTCAGATTTTAGCCAAAATTTATTCTTCTGATATGGCAGAAGTAAAGCAAGAATGGATTGAAGCCAAGGCAAATGTAGATCGTGAAACTAAAGAGTTTGAAGTTGCAGAATCACTATTTGAAGCTGGATTAAGTTCTAAATTAGAAATACAGCAAGCAAAAAGTGAATTAGAAGCAGCTAATGCACAATTAGACAAGGTTAACCAGAAATTAAAATTAATGGGTGAGTCTAATAATGCTACTCATATCGTAAGAGCTCCTATTTCAGGTACTGTCACTGAAAGAAATATTACTACAAATATGCTATTGAGAGAAGACTTCGAAGAGGCATTATTCACTGTAGTAGATTTAAGTGATGTATGGGTAAAAATCAATGTATTTGAGTCGGACATCAAAAAAGTAAAATTAGGAGCGAATGTAAAAGCACAAGCAATGGCGTATCCTGATGAGGTGTTTGAAGGGGAAATCAAAAAAATAAGTAAGTTTATTGACCCCGAAACTAAAGTCATGTCTGCAAGAGTAGCTGTGAATAATCAACATGGATTATTGATGCCAAATATGGCCATGAATATCACCGTTACGGAAGATAAAGAAGAAAACGTTTTTGCTGTTGCTGAAAATGCTGTCGTTTTTCATAACAATAAAGAGTTTGTAGTAAAAGCAAAAAACAATGAGTACAGTATTTTACCTGTTACCGTTTTAGGTGAAAACGATCATAAAAAAGTTCTAGTTAGAGGGGACCTTAAAGCCCAAGATTTTGTTGTATCTGAAAAAGCACTATTGCTTTTCAATGAGTTAATTCAAAACCAAGATATCGCTAATAACTAGACCTTTAGATCATGAGAAACTTTGTTCAGAATATAATTGGGTTTTCATTAAGAAATCGATTCTTTGTTTTCTTTATGACCTTGATACTAATTGTCTCAGGAGTAATTAGCTATCAGAATACACCAATAGAAGCCTTTCCAGATGTTACCAATCCAAGAGTAAGAATTATCTCTCAATGGCCAGGTAGAAGTGCCGAAGAAATTGAAAAATTAGTCACCCTGCCTATTGAGATTGAAGTCAATTCTACTCCAGGAAAAACCGAAGTGAGATCTATTTCGTTATTTGGTCTCTCTGTAGTAACTATTGCTTTTGGTGATGATGTAGACGAGTTTAAAGCTAGGCAACTAGTTGCTAATAGAATTATGAATGTGGACTTACCAGAAGGAGTGGATTCAGAAATGGAACCTTCTTCTGGCCCCACAGGCGAAATTTACAGGTATACTTTAAAGTCTGATAAATTAAGTGTTCGAGAACTGAAAACATTACAAGATTGGACCATTGAACGTAAACTTCGTGCCGTTCCAGGGGTAGCTGATATTGTCAGTTTTGGTGGTGAAGTAAAGATCTTTGAGGTTTCTGCGGATCCACATCTTATGCAGCAATACGATATTACTTCCTTAGAGCTATTTGAAGCTTTAGAAAGAAGTAATGTAAATGTTGGTGGTGATGTTATCGAAAAAAGAAATCAAGCCTATGTAGTTCGAGGCCTTGGATTACTTAACAATAAAGCTGAAATCGAAAATGTTATCATCGAGAGAAATAACAATACGACTGTACTTGTAAAGAACGTTGCACAAGTAAAAGAAACTTTTGCTCCAAAATTAGGTATTGTTGGACTAAATGATGACCCCGATTTGGTTGAAGGTATTGTGGTCATGCGTAGAGGTGAAAATCCAAGTGAAGTCATCGAACGATTAAAACTTAAAATCGAAGAACTCAACGAAAGAGTTTTACCTGAAGGTACAAGTATTGATCCGTTCTATGACCGTTCAGAGCTTATTGATTTTACCACGAATACTGTTACAAAAAACCTTGCTGAAGGTATCTTCTTCGTCGTTGTTTTTGTACTTCTATTTATGGCAGATTGGAGAACTACTTTCATTGTCTCCATCATAATTCCATTATCGCTCTTATTTGCGTTGGTATGTATGCGTATCAAAGGTATGTCTGCCAACTTATTATCATTAGGTGCAGTAGATTTTGGTATTATCATTGACGGTGCCGTTGTAATGGTAGAAGGACTCTTTGTCATATTAGACCGAAAGGCAAAATCTTTAGGGATGGAAAGGTTTAATAAACTTTCTAAACTTGGATTAATTAAGGAAGCTGGATCGAAATTAGGTGCTAATCTTTTCTCTTCTCAGATGATTACGATTCTAGCATTAGTTCCCATCTTCGCCTTCCAAAAAGTAGAAGGTAAAATGTTCTCTCCTCTTGCATTTACATTTGGCTTTGCCTTGTTAGGTGCATTGATCATGTCATTAACGTTAGTACCTGTTTTGGTAAGTGTGTTATTGAATAAAAATGTCTCAGAAAAAGAGAATTTCTTTACCCGCTTCATGCAGAAAATATTCTATGGTGCTTTCTCCTGGGCATATGCTCGCAAGAAATTAACCTTAATGATCTCAGGAGCTGTATTTTCTATCGGAATGTTCTTCGGTTCTCAACTAGGTACAGAGTTTCTTCCTCAATTAAATGAAGGTGCTATCTACATTAGAGCATTTATGCCTATCAGTGTCAGTCTTACTGAGTCTTATGATATGACACAGAAGTTAAGAGAAGAAATACGAACTATACCTGAAGTTAGAGGCGTATTATCTCAGACTGGTAGACCTAATGATGGAACAGACCCAACAGGATTCTTTAATATTGAATTCCATGTCGACTTATATCCTCAAGAAGAATGGAATAGAGGTTTAACCAAGCAAGAAATAATTAGTGAGCTAGAAGAAAAATTAAACGACTACCAAGGAGTTTCATTTAACTTCTCACAACCTATCATGGATAATGTTGAGGAAGCCGTTACTGGTGTAAAAGGAGCCCTAGCATTAAAAATCTATGGTAATGATCTCTTCCAATTAGAAGAATTAGCCGAAGAGGCAAAAGACATTATGGAAGGAGTAGAAGGTATCGCCGACCTTAATGTAATTAAACTCATTGGGCAACCTGAATTACGTATCGATTTAAATCAAGAACGCCTTGCCATGTATGGTGTAGCGACTGCTGATGCCCAATCTGTTATTGAAATGGCCATTGGAGGTAAAGCTGCAACACAATTATATGAAGAAGAAAGAAGATTCGATATCCGTATTAGATATAAAGAAGAATATCGTTCAGACATTCAAGAGATTGGAAATATTAAAGTACCAACTCTAGATGGCGGAATGGTTCAATTAAGGGAAATTGCTGATATCACTACTCAAACAGGACCTGCTTTTGTTTACAGAAGTGGTGGTGAGAGATTCGTAGCCATTACCTTCTCTGTTAGAGGTAGAGACCTTGGCGGTGCAGTAGCCGAAGCAAAAGAAAAAGTAGAAAGTACTCTACAACTAGACAAAGGAATGTACTACTCTTGGGATGGTGAGTTCAAAAATATGGAAAGAGCTCAAAATCGTCTTAAGCAAGTTGTGCCTATTGTTATGGTACTTATTTTCCTTGTCTTATTAACGACTTTCAACAATGTAAAAGATGCTAGTTTAGTCATGATGAATGTACCTTTTGCCTTAGTAGGTGGTATTCTAGGACTAACATTCTTTACTATAAACTTTGGTATCTCAGCAGGAGTAGGATTTATCGCATTATTCGGTATTTGTGTACAAAATGGAGTATTACTTGTCTCCAAATTCAAATCAAATATACAGGAAGGTATGTCCTTAGATGATGCAGTTCATCAAGGTGTAAAATCGAGAATCCGACCAGTGTTAATGACTGCCGTTACTGACTTCGTAGGCTTATTGCCTGCATCGATGTCAACGGGTATTGGTTCTGAATCACAGAAGCCCCTGGCCGTAGTAATTGTATGGGGTATTTTGACAGCCACTATTCTAACACTGATCGTCTTCCCTGTTATTTTCAGTGTATTCTACAAAAAGAAATCAATTTAAATTCGGTATATAAAGGCCTCTTTTACTATTTATTCTAACTACTGTTTAATTATCACAAATCTATTTAGAAAGGTCACCTAGTTGGTGGCCTTTTCTTTTGATACCATGATGCCGGTTGGAAAAATACTCCATAAATTAGGTATCACAATCTGAAAAGTAGTCCCTTCGTTAATCACAGAATCAACAGTGATATCTCCTCCTAATTTTTTAACCGCTTCTTGAACAATATAAAGTCCTAAACCAGAACCATTGTTCATATCAGTAGCTCTATAGAACATATCAAAGATCTTTTCTATATGTTCATTTTTAATGCCTATACCATTATCTTCAATCGTTAATATCAAATCAGATGGTTCTACTAATGCTTTTATATTAATCGTAGGTTTTAAAATTCTTGAGGTAAACTTAAAAGCATTAGAGATAATATTATTTAGAATCACAGACAATCTGGACTCATCACAATACAATTCATTTTGTACCTCTATATTGATGTTTACAGTAGTTTCAATGTATTGATTGATAAATCTATACTGATCTACTGTTGAATGTAAAAGCTCTTTTATATTTATCTTAACTGGACGCAATTCCATTCTGTTATTCCTAGAATAATTAAGAATATCATGAATAAAGCTATCCAATTTCATTAAACTTCTTTGTTGTAACTCCAAGTATTCTTTTACTTGCTCTAGTGATGCATCCATTGATAGTTCGATCAACCCTAAAGCAGAAGTAATTGGAGCTCTTAAATCATGAGAAACTCGATAAACGAAGTTATCCAACTCTTTGTTGGCTTTACTCAATGCTTCATTTCTCTTCATTAGTGTCTCTTCGTATTCCTTTCTTGGTGTGATATCTTTAATGATACCTAAGAACCCAATAGAATCACCATAGACATCTGATAAGATTGACGTTCTAACTTCTACCCAGATAAACTCATCGTTTTTATTCTGAATTTGAAGCTCGATGGTATTATCATTTTTGAGTACATCCTCAGCTGAAATACTAAAAGAATTACTCTTATCAAGCCCCTTTAATATTACATTTAATGATCTCCCGAGTAAATAGTTTCTTGGATAACCTGTAAGTTGAATTACTGAATCATTGACGAACGAAACCTTTCCTTCCAAATCGATCACTAATACTGAATCTTGAACACCTCTTAGGATTGTAGATTGGAAAAATAATTTTTCATGATTTTCATGTTGTTTCGTAATGTCTTTTCCGATACAATAAATCAGTCCATTATCAATGTTACGGGTAATATCCCATTCAAAATATTTGTATTCTCCCCATTTGGTTCTGTACCTATTGATAAATGATTTCACTGCTTTTCCTTCGTATACTTCTTGAAAAACAGCCAAAGAATCATTGATATCATCCACATGCAACCAATTCATGAAAGGGTAAGACTTTAATTCTTCTATAGAATAGCCTAAGATTCTCTCCCATGTTTTATTTAAGAACAAAAAATCACAAGTATGTGGTTCCACAATGGCACATAAACCTACTGTATCAGTAAAAAATGGCTTGTAAGTAATATCATCTTCTTCAAAATCACCTTTTTGATGAATTGTAGTTGATACTTCCTCCATTTCTAATGAAGCTTGAGACAGAGCCATTTCTGCAATTGCTCTTACCTGAGATAGAGCATTATCATCTAATATGCTGCCATTTTTGGGAATTAATAATACAAAACAGGCTTCAACCTCATCGGTTTTTGAGTTAATTATGGGACATATCACTTGTCCTTCTTCATTTTGAAGAATTTCTTTGGTATGAAATACTTTTCGAACAAGTGGATCTAAGTTAGGGGATGAAGTTTTTCTTTTATTAAACCGTATGATACAGTTATCCACTGTACCGTCAGTAAGTAGGCGACAAACAGATCCATAATATGCTTGTTGATAATCCATAATGTTATCAAGCAAAGATTCCATGAAATCTTTCATATTAGGTTTTTGTTCGAAAAATCTTTGTTGTAACCTAAGTAGATTATTATAAAGTAGATCTTTTCTAGTCATTCAATTCTTATCAGGGCAAAAATTTGCTCATAGCAACTATTCTAGTTAATGAGTTTTAATATAAGAATAATAACGTGTGTAATCAAGAAATAGTTATATTTCATCCAAACTTTTTCGCATTGGTTTATGCATCTGCTTTTTAAATTCGGAAGGTGTTAAACCAATTGTTTGCTTGAATTTACTCGAAAGATACTGCGAACTACTAAAGCCTAATAAATCAGCAATTTCGGCTAACGACATTTCATCATAGGAGATCAATTCTTTTGATTTTTCGATCTTTTGCTTAGATAAGAATTTTTCTATTGTCACCCCTTCTGTAAGCGAAAATAGTTTACTCACATAAGAATAATCCTTTCCTATATGCTTTTGTAATTGATCTGAGAAGTTTTCATTCCAAGTGGTCATTGAGAGATTTTGAAACTTATCGTGGATAAAATTCTTAACACTCTCCACTACCTCTTTCTGTTTATCATTAAGAATTTCAAAACCTAATGCCCCTAATTTTTGTTCTAATAAAGTTTGTTGATCTTTCGATAGTGGCACTTGTAAATAGACCGTTCCAAGCTCTACTCTATCTACTGAAGCATCGATATCTAATAATGTTTGCCAGACTACATGAATGCATCTATCGCATACCATGTTTTTGATTTTCAGGGTTAAAAGGTCTATCATTTGTGAATAAATATGGTTTCAAGAACAGTTTTTCGTACTATTGCATTGATTATCATAGAATAAAGGTAATCTAATTTAAATAAAAATTGATTGCCTTAAAAATTCAACCTAAATTTGCATTCCGAATTTTAAAATTAACGATAAGTGGATCAGAAATTTAAAAAACCTGCAACAAAGAGACCCGTTGAGCTAATGGCTCCTGCAGGAGGATTTGACTCAATGATGGCTGCCATTCAAGGTGGAGCCGACTCTATATATTTTGGGGTAGAGCAACTCAACATGAGAGCGCGTGCCTCTATGAACTTCACTCTTGATGATCTTGAGGAAGTTGCCCGTATTTGTAATGAAAACGGTGTAAGATCATATTTAACTCTGAACACAATTATCTACGAACATGATTTATCAATTATGCGTAGAGTTGTTGACCGTGTTAAGGAATCTGGTATTACAGCAATTATCGCTTCTGACCAAGCAGTAATTGCCTATGCTTTCAGAGTAGGTGTAGAAGTTCATATTTCTACTCAAGTAAATATTACAAATGCAGAGACAGTACGTTTCTACTCAACATTTGCAGATGTAATGGTACTTTCAAGAGAGCTTTCTATGGTTCAAATGAAGACTATTTGTGATACGATCAAAAATGAGAATATCACTGGTCCTTCTGGCGAATTAGTAGAAGTTGAAGTATTTGCTCATGGTGCATTGTGTATGGCTGTTTCTGGTAAGTGTTACTTATCACTACATACACAAAACTCATCAGCCAATAGAGGTGCTTGTGTACAAAACTGCCGTAGAAAATATAAGGTAATCGATATCGAAGACGGACATGAGTTAGAAATCGATAACGAATACATCATGTCTCCTGAAGATTTATGTACTATCGACTTCCTAGATCAATTATTAGATACAGGAGTAAGAGTATTAAAAATCGAAGGACGTGGTAAAGGACCTGAATATGTAAAAACAGTTGCTCAATGTTACAGAGAAGCAATTGACAGCTACTTTGATGGTACTTACACTAAAGAAAAAGGTGAGCAGTGGAAAGAGCGTATGACTGAAGTTTACAACCGTGGATTCTGGGGTGGTTACTACCTTGGTCAAGAAATGGGTAAGTGGACTGACCAGCATGGTTCTAAAGCCAAAACTAGAAAAGTATTCTTGGGTAACGGTCGTCGTTATTTCAAAAATATCCAAGTGGCTGAATTCCAACTGGAAACTCAAAAAGTAAAAGTAGGTGATAAACTATTAATCACTGGACCGACTACTGGAGTTGTTGAGACTGTGGTTGAAGAATTACATGTAAACGATGAAGGTAAGAAAGAAATGGCTGTAAAAGGCGATACTTTCAGTATCAAATTGGATACACAAATTCGTCCTTCTGATAAATTGTATAAACTAGTGGATGCAGAAACTGTAGAAGCTTAATTCGTTAAAAACGATCATGAGTAAAATTACAATTACGCATCAACGAAATAAATGCATTGGCTGTAACTATTGTGTGGAGTTTGCTCCAGACAGATGGGTGATGTCAAAAAGAGATGGGAAAGCTACTTTGGTTGGTGGAGTCAATAAAAAAGGGTTCTACACTACAAAGATAAGTCCTATTGAACTAGACGAAAATGTAAAGGCTGCAGAAGCATGTCCTGTAAAAATCATAAAAGTCAAAGAGTTTTAGAACTGTTTTGATTTATATAAAGAGGTTGATATTTCGATAATATCAACCTCTTTTTTTTATTCGTTTAGAAATCAAATTTTGTCATCAGCTGAAATCTATTCGCTGTTCCCAAATTACTATTGGCTGTTCGCTGCGTACCTCTCATGTATTCAATACCTGTTGAAAAATACTTTAACGGTTGCCAAATTAAATTGATGTGTGAAATACCACCTGCTTTTAGTGCAAAAGGATCTCTTGAATCAGGAATATCCATTAACCAACCGTAAGCATAAGAGAAATTAGAAGATAATTTGTCATTCCAATGATGGGTGTATCCTACTAATGCAGAGAAAGACTGCATAGAAACTAACTGCCCGTCTTGGGTTAAAACAGCATTGGCATTACTTCCAATAAAGGCTAAGATATTTTCACCAGAGCCAATACCATAGTTTACATTCCAAGAAACAGAATTTTTTCTATCAATTTGTCGCTTACCGCCAAAAATTACATCCAATTGTGGAGTAGAAGCATTCATTCCCTCTGGGCCTCCAGTCCAATTTAATTGAGCTGCACTTGCTCCGAAGAATAGCTTTGTGTTTTTCTTATGGTAAACAAATTTCATTGAGATAAGAGGTAACTGTGCTTGGGCAACACCATGTAATGAATTAGGGTTTTCTATACCCATATTTTCCAAGTATTCAATACTTGCTCCAAACATCCAATTCTGATTGATATCAGTCTCATATCTAATCTGATTTGATCTCCCTCCAAATAATGCATCACCTGCAGCAAAATCGATAATAAAAGGAAGGGTTTCTAAGAATGTAAGATTGGTCCAAGTTTGTCCGAAAGTAAACCCTCCTACTTTTATATAAGCATGTCTCATTCTAAACTGATTTCCTGTAGCAGAAAAGAAATCCCCTTCTACAAACATTTGGACAGGCGTATTATTGACTTTACTTCTTACATCAAGGTTGATTCTTGTCTCTTTAGAAAAGAAACTGATATAACCAGAACTACCATAATCCGCTTCTCCTTGAACAGGAATAGTTGACATGAGGAATTGAGTTTTATCTCTAGTTCCATTAACATCATAGACAAAATCATTTTTCATATATCCTCCGATTTTCATTCTTACCTTTCCATTCCCTGAAACGGACCAAGAACCTGGAAAAGAAGGATCTTCCCATTCTACTGTATCTTTATTTTTGTTTAGTTGATCAGACACGAAGCCTTGTGCATATATATCACCTGCGAATAGTAAACAGGCAATAATGAATAGTTGAATCTTTTTCATATTACTGTATTACATTAGCGATTTGACGAACATACCTATGAACAGAATCATCTTGTCCATTTGTTGAAAAAAATACGATAACCAGGTCTTTTTCAGGAGAAACATAAATACCTTGACCTTGTAATCCTGCTTTCCAAAAATCACCATTGGACCAGACTGCATCCCATTGTCTTGAATTAGAAATCATGCTATCATCCTCTAATCGATCTATAAAAACAGGACCATCATATCCGTTCCTATAAAATTCCTTCGACCTTGTACCTTTTTGTATTTTCTCCAAAATCTCTGATGACACAACTTGCTCAGTAGCTATTTTATTCCAACTAGGCGTATACAACATACCCACTCGAGCCATGTCTCTTAATCTACTTGAAACGACACCATGTCCTAATGCTATACCATCAGGTGATAAGTGAATATTTAAAGAGGATTCAGCTCCTATTTTTGAATAAATCCTTTGATCTACAAATGCTGAAAATGGTTTTCCTGTCACAGACTCTACCAATAAAACTAGCATCTCAGTATTTGATGAACTGTATTCTAATTTCATCCCTGCCAGATTCTGATATTCTGCACTTTTTAGTACATCTTTTACTTTCTGATGCTCTCCTTTAAATGGTAAACCAAACCCTGCTAGAAATAACCTTGTCGCAATAGAATTTGAATCTGAACGTGTTAGATCATTCTCTCCTGAATTAAGCCCTGCTGTCATATCCATTATATCCTTCACTTTAATTTTACCATAAGCAGTATGCCTAAATTCATGGATATAATGTTCTATAGGTAATTCTTCATTTATTTTTCCATCTGAGATCAATAGATCAACGGCTAAACCTGGAATTATTTTAGCACATGACATCCACACATGATGGTCTTTTTCAGTCATCCCCTGATAATTCTCATAAACGATTTCACCTTTATGTACTACAAGAAACCCTTGCGCATAACTGTGAGGATGCACCATAAAATCATCTAAAGATATTTCTCCGAAGTGCTTTGTATTGGCTTTAACTTCTCCAATTTTAGTATCTAGATTAATCCCTAGCTCCATTGTTTCTTGTGTAGGTTCCAAGATGGATGTAGGAAATAATTCTGACGTTCTTAAGCCCCACCAAACTGCATCATCTCCACCTTTTAATAAATGAGACAGGTTATAATTTTCTCTAAATTTTTGAACTTGATTTTGAGTAAAACCATTTCTAAATTCTGAAATTGGAGTTCTATAATCTCCTTTTTGCTCATGAATATTAGCTCCTTGTGCGAACAGTTGAGAAATAGATATTCCTACTAACAATGAGGATAATAGTGTTTTTTTCATTTTGTAATTAAGATTGATTGATAGAACAAATATCTCACTCTAAACGACCAATCAATTGCACAAAAATTGATAGAAATTACACGTATTAATCAAATTACAGCAATTTGACTACGTATTAATTGCTGTATAAAAAAGCCCATTAAAATCAGTACGAATACCTCTTCTAATGAGCGATTTACCTATCTAAACATTTAATCTATTTTATTTTCCAGCTACTTTTTTAGCTACTGCTCTCATAAAACCTGGAGCTTTGTCAGATCTTTCATTTGGTGTATTAGAAAATACAAAGGCACAGAAATCTCTATCGGCATCTACATAAATACCTTGGTGCATATTTCCATGTTTGAACATACTTCCATCTGCCCATACATGGTCCCATTGTGCAGAATTTCTTTCTCCTTTTTCACCTGTCCATTCTATACTATATGCTTCTTTACTACTGAGAAATTTTTTTTATGATTTTTCATTCTATTACTTTTTGACTTCTATTTTATTAAAGAGGCTTCTTATTTCCCTTGATACAAAAGTCAATAAATTGGTATAGAATGATTTACATAAAATAAAAATCTATTTACATGAAAAAATCAAAACGGTTAAGTTGATACTTTTTTGGGTTTCCTTACTTTAACGTTCCTCTTATACTAGAAGGAGCATAACCAAAATGCTTCTTAAATGTTCTACTCAAATGTCCTACATGGCTATAGCCTAAGTCACTAGCAATCTCTGTTAGACTTTTATCCGTATATTTTACTTGTCTGTAGGTCTCTTCCGTTCTATGCTGATTGAAATATTGAAGAATTGGTAATTGATAAACAGCTTTAAAGTTTCTATTGAGTTTAGACACACTCATACCTAGTTCCATACTAAGGTCATTTAAGTTGGGTGGTTCGGTGTAATCTGTTAGGATTTTATCCTTTAATAAAACCATACTACTAAAATCATCAGGGTGGATCTTGATATTAGATTTTGTCATCAGATCATTTTCCATTTTTTCTTTTAAAGCTCCTAGAATATCTAAGGCTCTAGAGAAAAAAGAAAATTTCCGTTTCACTTTATTCTCATTCGATTTTACTAACTCATTGACATAACCTTCAATCTCAGGATCTAGTGTAAAGTAATGAAACCACGTCCCTTCAGTGCTAAGAAGTTTTTTTAGTTTAGATTCAAAGCCTTCATCAAAAAAATTAAAAACATCAAGAGGAAATCGAATTGTTACCCACTGACAATTGATCTGATAAGGATACTCGATATTAAATTGTTGATTAGCATTATAAATAAAAATGCCATCATGATTAAACTTTCTAAACTTATCCTCTTTAGAGTAAGTACCAGAATAGCCAATTCTTAAAATGATAAAGTGTTTATCGTCGTTGGGTTCATTAGAGAAAGTAACTTGTATATTACTATGAAAGTTTAGGTAACCAACATACATTCCATCCATGTATTTGAAGGATGTTATTTTTATGTTGAGGTCTTCATTATCTATTTCTAATTCTTCTCCATTCCAAGTACCCTCAAAATCATCTGCTAAGATCTCATAGCTATTATGAGGTGTATACTCACTGGATTCTATATTATAATTCTTCATTTTCTTGGTATCTATTTCACCCAAGAAATTAATAAAAATAATTAGTTTATTGAATCTCTAACAAAAAAAGGTCAGGCTTAAAACTTAAACCTGACCTTTATATTATCTAAACGGCTGCTGCAACATTTCCTTTTTTCGGTTCTGCTGCCTTTTCTTTGCCTGATGATTTTTTCTTTTTCAACTGGATCACTCCTGTTGCATCTAGTATTTTGATAACAATATATGTTGGATCGATTTCATGCCATCTAATACCTCCAAAATTTGGTCTAGAACCATGTGCATGGTGGTTGTTATGGTATGACTCTCCCATCATTAGGAAATCAAAAGGTAAGAAGTTTGTCGATGTATCACTTACTTCAAAGTTTCTGTAACCATAGATATGAGCAAACCAGTTAATAATTGCTCCATGTACTGGTGCCATTAAGAAGTGGATTGGTAATAATAAAAAGATCCATGGAGATAAATCGAATGTAGAGTAACAGTATACATAAAATCCAATGTATGCAAAACTCCACCCTAAACGAGAGTACCAGCTACTTGCAATTTTATCAAATGAGTGCCATTCTGGAACATTCTTCGTGAATTTAGGATCTACCTCAACTTTACCTTTGCAAATATCAGTGTAAATATTTTTTGTTGTCCACATCATTGCAAATAACGATGGTGAATACTTCGGTGAATGAGGATCCTCTTCAGTATCCGCAAATGCATGGTGCATTCTGTGCATAATTCCATAACCATAGGCACTTAAATAGTTAGAGCCCTGGAAAATGTACGTAAGTACAAAGAATACTTTCTCCCACCCTTTAGACATTGTAAACATTTGATGTGCTGCATATCTATGCAAGAAAAATGTTTGGAAGAATAAAGAAGTGTACCAATGTATTATGAAAAATGCGATAATTACATACATAAATATAGTGTTTAAGGAACAGAAAGTCGTTTCAATTAATGAACTGATTCTACCCTAAAACAGTATAGGTTTCGTATTTGTGACAAAAAGGATGATTTTTTTCATCTTCCTTTCATAAATCACTCATAATTAGACACAAAAAAACCTACTCCAATACTATTAGAGTAGGTCTTTCCTTTATTTTTTATCAAATCAATTATCTACCCATCATATCTTGATAGCTAGTTTGGAAAGTAGATTGAGCTACTTTTAAGTTGTTTTGATAAACTTCTTTCAACTTCGTCAATTCAGTAAGGCTCTTACCTTCAACATCTTCCTGACCACTTTCTACAGCTTTGATTCGTTCTGTAATATCACTTACATTAGATTTAAAAATTTGAGAAAGTTGTTGTAATGTAATCAAGCTTCTTCTTGCTACGTTTTCAGTTCCTTTACCTGTTTGTGAATAGTAAGCTACATTCTCTGCATCTCTATTTACTAAAAGGTTGAAGATGGCATTCGCCTTTTCAATTTCTCCCAATCTATAATACAAGTCCATGTATTTCGGAGCATAGAAACTATAAGGAATTGTAGTATCTGGCACCATTTCTAAGATCCAGTCTAATACTTCCTTAGATTGCTTACGCTTTTCTGGAGAGTCTTCGATTAATGCATCATAGTAAAGTGTTTCAGCAAGACGATAAACGTTATTTCTAGTATTTGCACCAAACTTACGGTACTCATCATCATAATAAACACTTTCATCTTGTAAACCTCTGAAAGCAAACTTCTTGATATTATCAAGCATCACTTCAGTGTTCACTTCACCTACTTCACCTCCAACACCATCAATTGGTACTGGCAACAATCTATATGTCATACCTTCAAGATATAAGTATCTTCTTAGGTCCATATTAATTGTATTCGCTGAAGTATTATTGAAATAGATTGGACGTTCCCAATTATTCGTTGAGATTAAATCCAATAATGCTAATTCATTTTTGAATGTATACGTTTTATTGCCCTTCAGCTGCCAAGCCATTTTTGGTCTTACTAGAGCTTCTTTTCCTTTTGGAATAATACCGCTCTTAATTACAGCAGCACTATCAACATCTAAGATAAATGTTCTCGATAGATATTTAGTAGTAGATGATCCTCCTTGAAGTTGAACTTGAACTGCAGGATTGTTTTCATTTACATAATGTAAGAACGTAGTTAGGTTTACACCATTCTTTGCTCTATCATCTTCTACTAGTGGTATATAATCGTTTTTACCTTCAATGTAATTCTCTGGTGATATCGATAATGGAAGAGGAGCAGATTCATATTGTTGCTCTCTCATCTGATCTAAATACCAACCTGTACTAAAGTAACTTAATACAGCTACACGAACGTCGGTTCTAAAACCTTCTACATTCTGTACATACCATAATGGGAAAGTATCGTTATCTCCTCCTGTAAATAAAATAGCATTTGGAGCACATGAAGCTAAAGTATTTCTTGCTTGATCTACTGAATGCCAACGGTTAGATCTATCATGACCATCCCATCCATTAAATGCCATAATTACTGGAACAATGAAACTTATTGCAACACCTGCAATGGCTCCATTTTTACCCATCTTATTGGATAGTATTTCTGCTAATGCAAAAGCACCAAATCCAATCCACATGGCAAATGCATAGAAGGAGGCCGCATAAATATAATCACGTTCACGAGGTTCTACTGGAGGTGAGTTTAAGTAACCAACCAAGGCCACACCCATTGTAATAAATAGGATGCCTACTACATAGAAATTCTTTTCATCCTTTTTGTATTGGAATACTACTCCCAATAATCCTAAAAGTAAAGGAAGGAAATAGAAATTGGATCTTGCTTTATTCTCCTCTAATAATTCAGGGAGTTTTTGCATATCATCCCATGGGTATAAGAAAGCTGCGTCTTTTTCATCACTTTCTCTACCAGCAAAGTTCCACATAAAGTATCTTAGATACATATGTCCAATCTGGTATCTAAATAAGAACTTCAGGTTATCCACCATATTTGGTTTCTTTCCTGGCTCTATACCTGCCCATTGACGATATAGCTCTGCATGATGCGGTTGTCTAGAATACATTCTAGGTAACAGCATCATATCTTTTTTAGCATATACAGCTTTTGTCTTTTGATCATATACTTCGTAATAATCCTGACCAGCTCTATTTGCTTCTCTATATTTATCTCCGACAATCTCAGTATCTACATGTTCAGCATCATATGTTGGACCATATAACAACGGTCTGTCACCATATTGTTCACGTTTAAGATATGATACATAACCTAAAAGGTCATCGGGAGCATTTTCATTAATTGGAGTCAATTGGTTTGAACGAATAATAACCAATGTATAACTCATGTAGCCCACTAAAATGAAAGTTGTACCTAGAAGTAAGTTATTCAAGGTAATCATCTCATTCTTCTGAGTATAATATATACCGTAAGCTAAAGCAAAAACTAAAGTAAATGAGAAGAATAAACCACCTGTACCGAAAGATGCTCCAAATGTATTAACAAAAATGCGATCAATAAAGAAGGCAAATGATGGTAAACCAGGAATTATAATGATAATGATACCAAGAATAATAGCACCACCTGCAGCCATTGAAGCTATCGTACCTTTCCAAGTAATATTATTTGGATACTTTTTGTAGTAATAAATCATTGCTACAGCCGGTAAACAAAGTAAGTTTTCTAAGTGGACACCAATAGATAAACCGATGATATATGCAATCATGATTAACCATCTATTAGAAGACGCACTATCTTCGATATATTCCCATTTTAAGATAGCCCAGAATACCAATGCTGTAAACATTGAAGACATGGCATATACCTCTGCCTCTACTGCTGAGAACCAAAATGAATCTGAGAAAGTGTAGGCTAAAGCACCAACAAGGCCTGATCCAAATAAGATAATTTTATCTTTTGCATCGTATCCTTCTTTTTTAGGCTTAAGAATCTTCATACCTAACATTACTATCGTCCAGTATAAGAACAGAATAGTAAGTGCACTCATAAAGGCAGACTGGAAATTAATCCACCAGGCTACTTTTAATACATCACCAAAGGCTAAGAAAGAAAATAGTCTATTGATCAATAAGAATAATGGAGCACCTGGAGGGTGAGGAACCATTAACTTATAAGATACGGCAATAAATTCACCACAATCCCAGAAGGATGCAGTTTCTTCCATAGTAATAGTATAGACAGCTAGTGACACTAGAAAGGCTGTCCAACCAATCAAATTGTTTAGTCGCTTGAATTCGTTCATTCTTTTTGCTTTTTACAATGAGCGAAAATAGGGGAATTTCTGCAGTTGATAACACCTGCACACAGTTACCTATTCAAAATCGCTTGTTTCTTGGTCTAGTTTGAAGTTTTTTAACATACTTTATTAATAAATACCAATAGATTTTAAAAATCCAATGACATTTAAATCCGATAAATGATGTGCATGTAAGCCTGCCTTTTTGGCTCCTTCTACATGTTGAATAGAATCATCAATAAATAATGTTTTTGATTTATCAAGGTTATTTTCTGTGACAACCTTTTCAAAAATACTTGGGTGAGGTTTCCTATCCGACATTTCATATGAATAGTACCCTTTTTCAAAAAGACCTCTAAAGTCTCCAAAATCATTTCCTAAAGTATCTGAAACGATTTTATCAAAAGCCTGAATATGAATATCGTTGGTATTTGACAATAAGAATATTCTATAGTTTTTTGCCACTTCCTTCAACATCTCTACCCTTTCAACTGGTAAATCTAATAACATGGCATTCCAAGCTTCATCTATTTGATCATCTGTAAGGGGTTCATTTAGTAGTTCTTTGATTCCTTTTCTAAATGCATCAGAAGAAATATTTCCTTTTTCGTATTCATCAAAAAGTTCAGTTTGTTCCTTTTGAGTATAGAAAGGTTCTACTGGTTTTCCGATAATTTCTGAGAATTTTTCTAATGTATTTTCGTATCTTAAATTGAGAATTACTCCTCCCAAATCAAAAATGATCGTTTCGTAAGTCATTTTAATATATTAAAGTAAAATTATTGTCTATTTAAAATCAATATGTTAGAATTGAAACAATTCTATTTAACCCTTTAAAGATACCACTGTTTTCATATTTATGACTAATTATTTATTGACACTCTTATGTGTTTTAAGTTTTCTTATCCCTTTCACATCTATTGGCCAAAATAGTACAGGCGATGAAGAAGAAGTTTTAATGGAAAGCTATCCCAATGACCATGATTTTTACAACTTCTATATCTATGATAGTGTAGAGTATTCCCAGAGTACTCCTTACCACGCTTTACACACTCATTTAGATTTTCTGAAAGAAGATAATTACCATCCTAAAGTTGCTGCTCGCGTTTTTCCAACCAAAGTAGGAAACCTAGACTATCGTATCGAATTGGCCAATGAATTAAAACTAGTCTTTGCTGCAAAAGGAATTTATGTGAATACTCTAGATCTTCCATTAGAGAAGAATTATATAGAAAAAAACACACAGAAAAAGCGTTATATCATAGATAGCAAAATACCCGATATCTACTTGATAAAAGTCGGAGATCGTTGGAGATATTCGAGCTATTCTGCTTTAAAGGTGAGGTCAATCTTTGAAGAAGTTTATCCTTCTTATTCCAGAGAGTTCATCAAATTTATTTCCTCAGTTCATAAAGGACAAAAATATGTCTTAGGGCTCAAAGTGTGGCAGTGGGGAGCAATTTTAGTGCTTCTACTTGCATTATACTTGACATATTACATCAGTCAATGGCTATTCTCGGTTATAATTAGGGTCTTATTTTCTAAACAGGAAAACCCTAATATTATCCATTTACTGATAAAGAAATATAGCTCTCCTGTTGTTATTGCACTACTCTGTCTACTCTTCCATTTAGCATTACCATTACTACTTTTAGATAGTTACATTATGTTGGGACTGTCTATTGCCGTAAAATTTGTCTTTGGACTTTGTATAGCCACTTTCCTATTTAGAACCGCTGATATTTTAGTTGCTCAATTGATGTTTTCAAGAAAGCGGTTTTCAATTGACAGACATTTAGCACCAGTTCTAAGGTCTTCATTTAGATTAGTCGCATTGATGTTGGGTATCCTAAGTATTTTAAAAGTGATGGGATACAATATCAATAACTTGGTTACTGGTATTTCTTTCGGAGGTTTAATTATTGCTTTTGCTGCTCAGGATACTGTTAAGAATTTCATTGGTTCCATTATGTTGTTTACAGACAAACCTTTCAAAGTTGGCGATTCAATTATTGTCAAAGGACAATCAGGAATTGTTGAAGAAATTGGGTTTAGAACGACCAAGATCAGAACCTTCGACAACTCTTTAGTGAGTCTACCCAATAACCTTGCTGCAGACAATGACATCAATAATATGGGAAAAAGGCATTTCAGAAGATTTAGAACTATGCTTTCGTTAGAATATGGATCAGACAGACATAAAGTAAAAGAGTTTATTCAACAAATTAGAACTGCTATTGATGAACATGAAATCACAAAAAAAGAAGGGTATCAAGTTAGATTATATCAATTTGCTCCTAGTTCGATAGATGTTTTACTCAATGTATTTTTTGTGACTGACGATTATGACATCGAATTAAAATCAAGAGAAGAACTCATGTTTACCATCATGGAAATAGCTGATAAAGTAGGTGTCAATTTTGCCTTCCCTACACAAACTATTCACCTGAGCTCAGAAGACAAAGAAGTTTAGAAGTTCTGCTCTTCATTTACTTTAAATGACAGTATTGAGTAAATGAAGAGTATTTTTTTATTTTTGCAAGTATATTTACTTCAAGAAGCTTTACGAAAAAAACGAACTTTTACGAACAATCATTTTACATGAATAAATTGCTGATTAGTTTCTTTTTATTACTGTTTTCATTCATAGCTCAAGCACAAGAACCTATCGAAAAGGACGATGCTAATGCTATTGAAAGTTACCCTAATGACCATAGTTTCTATCAATTTCTCACCTTGGATAGTATTGAATACTCTTTGAGTACTCCCTATCATTCTTTCCATACACATATTGATAATTTAGAGGACGATAGTTATTACCCAAAAATAGCTGCACAAGTATTTCCTCTTTCTGTAGGAACTTTAGAAGAGCGTAAAAAAATGGCTATAGAACTCAAAATGATATATTTAGCCAACAATATTTATATAAATAATATAGAGCTTCCTCTAACAAAAGACTTTAAAGATCCCAAGACAAAAACGAAAAGGTTTCAGGTCAGTTCTAAGATTCCAAGTATCTATTTAGAATATCAAAATGGTAGATGGAAGTATTCCAACTATTCTTGCAAAGCAATACACCAATTGTTTGTTGATACCTACCCCTCTTTTACCAGAAATGTCATTGTCTATACCTTTCAATTACAAAGATCTCAAGAAAAGTTTCTTGGCTTAAAAGTATGGCAATGGATGTCTTTCCTAGGGTTTATAATCATCAGTTACATCTATTATTTTTTTAGTATTTGGTTTACAAAGCAGATTGTTCAGCGTCTTTTACTTCGCATTAAACAAGAACAGTTGGCCAATATTATTATCCCAAAACTCAGACAACCAATCGCATGGGCTAGTATCATGTTAATTGCTTACTATTCTATCGCATTTTTACTATTACCCAACAATATATCATACATACTCACCTTACTTTTCAAAATCATTTTTGGAGTAAACTGTGGAATATTATTATATCAATTAGCGGATATCATCATTATTAGAATTGGTTCGTTTTCACAAAAGTCTGAAAGAATAGATACCAACCTACTACCGATTCTTAAAGTGATATTCAGGATTATTGCTATTTCCTTAGGGATCTTATTTATTCTGAATCTTCTTGGGTATGATATTACACACCTAATTACAGGTATTTCATTTGGTGGTGTAGCAATTGCTTTCGCCGCACAAGATGCCTTGAAAAATTTCATCGGTTCTGTGATGATTTTTGCAGATAAACCGTTCGAAGTGGGAGACTGGGTGAATGTAAGAGGACAAGAAGGTATAGTGGAAGAGATTGGCTTTAGAACAACTAGAATTAGAACATTTGCCAATTCCATTTTAAATATTCCTAATGGTTCTATGGCAGATAGTGATATTGATAACCTTGGAAAACGACAGTTTAGAAGGTTTAAAACAAACCTTTCTATTCCTTACGGTACGCCTCCGGATCAGATAGAATTGTTTATCAAGTCCATAAAAAAGGCTGTAGAAGACCACCCTAAAACAAGAAAAGATTTCTATGAAGTAAGATTGAACAACTTTTCTAGCTCATCATTGGATATTCTTTTGTATATTTTCTTTATCACAAAAGATTGGAGCGAGGAATTACAGGCTAGGGAGTACCTGATGCTTAAGATTTTACGTATAGCTGAGCAAATAGGAATTGACTTTGCATTTCCTACGCAGACTATCCATATTGCTCAAAATCATGATAACGACATCCATATTGCTGATCAACAACAATGAATAAAACAGATCAATCACCCAATCTAAACACCTCTACCAATACCTTTAAAATTTTTGAGGAAGCTTATCAATCAAGTGAATTACCAACATTTGGTTTGAATAAGGATGGGATTATTGTATTCTGGAATGAAGCAATGGTAAACTTATCTGATTTCTATCCAGAAGAAACGGTTGGAAAACATTACTCAGACTACTTACATATTTTCCATTTTGAGCAGAAATTTTCTCTTAATGGTTTAATGCAATCGTTACCTGCAAAAATTAAAGACCGAAAAGGACAAGTTTTGCAGTTAAAAATTGGAGGTGTTCCTGTTTTCAATGGTGATGTACAACACGCATACATCAATGTTCAAAACATTACAAAAGAGACATTTCACGTTCAGGAATTAGTGAAGAACAATATTCTCATGAAAGAGCTCTTTAGTTCTTCTAGAGAAATGGTTGTTGTCTTTGACAGAAAAGGAAACATCAGTTTTGCCAGTGAACCTTTTAAAAACTTGGTAAAACTTTCAGATACTGAATTAAAGCAACATCGATTTATAGATTTAGTTCCATCCGAACAACAATCAAGATTATTGGTCGGGTTGAAAATGGCAGAGGAATCTGTTATCGAACACAAAATGGAACTAACGTTGGAAAATGATTCTCAGAAGAGAATTACTGACTGCCATATAAATTATCGTCCTGATTCTAAAAATTGTTATCGTCTTCACCTCTTTGATATTACTGACAAGAAACGTAAAGAAAGAGAACAAGAAGTAAGTATCACTTTTGCGAAACTGCTTCAACAAAATTTCAATATCAAAGAGCTTTATGAAAAAGTATTCCTAGCCATGAAAATGGTCGTGGATATGGATAGCTTTTTATTGATTAGAAGAAAAGTATCAGGTGTTGGAATGCACATTCCTTTCAGTAGCCATACAAGAGCAGGAAATAAAAGTGTTGAAATCCCTGCCGGAGATTTTGCTTTAGCCATGGTAGATGTACTAAACAGACCTATGTTTATGTACAAAGAAGTGATTGAAAGGTTAGCAAAACAATACAATATAAAGCTCAATCAGGTCCCCGAAATATGGATGGGACTCCCACTGATTACTAATAATCAGAAAATGGGTATGATTGTCGTTCAATCGTTTACTGATAGAAAAGCATTTAGTAAACCTGACTTAAACCTTTTTGATTTAGCCACCGGTTTATTAGCTGCAGCGATTATAAGGGATCAAAGTCAATTGAAAGTACGTACACAAAGAGCTCAGTTAGAAGCAATCTTCGAAAGTGGAGCTCAAGCAATATGGACTTTCAATAAAAGTGGTACAATCACTAGGTTTAATCAACAGTTTTCTGATTACATCAAGCAATATTCGAATATTGAGTTGATGCAAGGGATGCTTTTAAAAAATATCATTCCGTTCACTCCAACTCTAGAGGACGATTGGGAAGGTATTCTAAAAAGAGTGTTTGATGGTGAATCTGTAACATTCGAATACAAGTTCACTACTTTCACTGGCGATGAACAATGGCATTCTATCACGTTAAATCCGGTTAGAATGCATAGTGGTGATGGTGAAATCATCCAAGAAATTGCCGGTGTAACTCAGAATATTACGCATAGAAAAAGAATGGAAATACACCTTGCGGATAGCGAGGAACTTTTCCGTAATATTTTTGAGACGCTACAAGATGTTTATTTCAGAACAGATTTAGAAGGTAAGTTCACTCTAATCTCTCCTTCAGTTAAGGATATGTTAGGTGAAGAGGCCATTGATGTTGTAGACAAACACGTCACAGAATATTATATCAGTGAATCTCACTTATCTCGACTAATGAAAGAACTTGCTGTAAGAGGTTTTGTAAAGAACTATGAAAGTACAGTAAGGAATAAAAAAGGAGAAGTTAGGTATATTCTATCCAACTTCCGTCTGATTTATAATAAAAATAAAGAGCCTATGGGAGTGGAAGGACTTGCAAGAGACATCACTCCTATTAAGCAATCTGAGCATGAATTAAGAGAAGCAAAAGACTTAGCAGAAAAGTCGCTTGAAGTGAAAAGACAATTCTTATCCAATATGTCACATGAGATTAGAACTCCTATGAACGGTGTCATTGGTATGGTTGACTTATTAACAACAACCTCTCTTAGTACAGAACAGAAAAAATATGTTTCTACAATCAAACGTTCATCAGAGATTCTATTAAATATTCTGAATGACATCTTAGACCTTTCGAAAATTGAAGCTGGTAAGATGGAATTACGTCCTCTACCAATAGATATTCGAACTACAATTTCTAAGTTGATTGCTCTTTTCCATCAGAATGCTAAAAATAAAAATACTATTCTCAGTTCGAATGTAAGCGAAACTGTTCCTCAAGTAATATTAGCTGATGAAACACGTCTTCTACAGATTTTATCTAACCTTACTTCGAATGCAATTAAGTTTACAGAAAATGGATCTGTTACAATTAATATCAACGGGGTTCAAAAATTTAATGGAATTTTCACCCTTATGTTTGATGTCATTGATACCGGATGTGGTATCTCTGAGATAGGTCAAGAACGCCTCTTTAAACAGTTTAGTCAGGTAGAGGATTCTTACAATAGAACAAAAGGAGGAACAGGGCTAGGTCTCTCAATATCACAGGAGTTATGTAATATGATGAATGGTGATATTGGTGTAGAATCTGAGATAGGAAAAGGTAGTACATTCTGGTTTACCATAGAGATAAAAGAAGTAAATCATCTAACACCTACTAACTCCACAGAAGAAGTTCAGGAAATATTTTCTAACCAAATTGCTGTCCAACAGCCGAACATACTTGTCGTAGATGATAACAGTGTCAATGTAATGGTAGCAGAAAGCATCCTTAAAAAAGCAGGATGTAATACGACATCTGCCAATAGTGGAAATAGGGCCATTGAAATTCTAGAAGAAGGGAATACATTTGATATCATATTTATGGACATTCAGATGCCTAATATGAATGGAATGGAAACAACGAAAAAAATACATGAATTATTTCCTACTCTTCCTACACCAATTATTGCAATGACTGCATTTACTTTGGTAGAAGAGCAACAAGAATTTTTAAATGCCGGTATGGATGGATTCCTACCAAAACCTATTAAAGCCCATGACCTGTTACAAAAAGTAGAAGAGATTATCTCTAACGATAGCACTTCTATAAATAGTGGTGAACAAGTAGAATACGAAGAAATTCAAGAATCAGAATTAGCAGCAGTAGCAGAAGACAGTCCAAGAACAGATCAAGACGTTGATCTAAATGGTGCTGTAATTATTGATTATGCTATTTCTGCAGAGTTAGCTAAATATGGAGGAGTAGAGTTGATACAACTTTCTTTTGATGATTTTATCTCAGAAGGTGATCAACTAATACACGATTTGATAGAAGCAAAAAATAACCTGAACATTGAAGAAATAAGATCTGTGATGCATACCTTTAAAGGTACTGCAGCAACCATAGGTATTATGAAGTTGGCAGATAAAGCGAAACAATCTGAACAAAAACTTAAAAACAATGATCAAACAAATTTAATGTCTGATATCGATGATGTCTTCTCGCTTTATGAAGAGTTTAAGATAACTTGGAATAAAAATTTAGGAGAATAACATAATCTTGAATAACTTCATATTAACAATTAAACGTTAATAATCCTTTCTTGTGTAACATAATTGCGGTTTAACCGTTTCGCTTTAAAAATAATAATCAATTACTATGAAAACATTTACTAAACTCGGAGGCGTTTTTACTCTTCTTTTTGTTTTAACCTTATTGTCATCAATTGAGAGCAAGGCCCAAGACCTTGAAACTAGAAAAAAGATATTGATCAGTAAAGATTGGACAATTACTGAGGTAAAGCGTGACAAGCTAACAGAACAAGAAGTATATGCTTTAGATGCAGGTAATCATTTACATTTTTCTATTGATAAGAAATTTGGTTTTAAGAACAATACCAATGAATATTTAGCAGGAAAATGGATCATGGGAAGCAAAAAAGAACTTTTATTAACACATGGTAAAGGTGATGGTTCCAACGATACTGCTTCATCAAGGTTCAAAATAGTAAAGATTTCTGAGAGTAAAATCATTTTGAAAAAACTGGATAAACCGAAGGGCAAATTCGTTTTACAATAAAAATCTATCAATCCTAAATTTATAAAATTTATACACAATGAAGTTCACTAGAACATTTACATTAGCTATCGCAATTCTATCTTTATTATTTGCTGGAGCTTGCTCTAGATCTGTTACAAGAGTTGATCCTAATCAGCAAATCGACATTAGTGGTAGATGGAATGATACTGACTCAAGACAAGTATCAAAAGATATGATCTCTGATGTAATGAGCCGTCCGTGGTTACCAAACTTTGAAAATTCAAAAAATAGAAAGCCTGTAGTGATTGTTGGAGGTGTTATCAATAAATCTCATGAGCACATCGAGGCTGAAACTTTTATTAAAGATATCGAGCGTGAATTCGTTAACTCTGGTAAAGTAAGAGTTGTTGAAAATGATCAGTTCAGAGCTCAAATCAGAGCTGAGCAACAATCTCAACAAGTAAATGCTTCTGAGGAAACTCAAAAAAGAATCGCTCAAGAGTTAGGTGCTGACTTTATCATGTTCGGTACTATCAACTCTACAGTTGACCAATTGAAAAAAGAAAAATTGGTGAACTACAAAATCAACTTAGAGTTAGCTGATCTAGAATCTACTGAGAAGGTTTGGATTGGTGACAAAGAAATTAAGAAATACATCAAGAACTAATCTTGATTACCCTTAAAATTAGATATCTCCTTATTGTTTTCGAACAGTAAGGAGATTTCACTATTTATTTTTCTACCGTAATTCTGCCTCAATTAAAAAATAGATGAAGTATTACCTACGTATTCTTATTTGTGCAATCGTAGCATGTATTGTTGTGGCTTGTGCTCCTACTTTTTATGAAAAGACATTCGAGCTTAACAAGGCACTAGCAGAAGGGAACTACGATCAGGCAGCTGTTATTATGCAGCAGAGTGAAAAGAAAATGAGCTCTGGCCGTTTGGAATTCCTATACTATGTAAATGCCGGTATGGTCGCTTCATTGCAAGAGAATTTCGATCAAAGTAATCAGTATTTTCAAAAAGCTGATCTATTTGTAGAGGATCACAAAAAAAATGTATTTGAGGAAGGAGGGGCACTACTTCTCAATCCAAATCTAACTACTTATCCTGGAGAAGACCACGAAAAGCTAATGATCAACTATTTCAAGGCCTTAAACTACCTTGAAATGAGACAATACAATGAAGCTTTAGTAGAGTGTAAGCGTATGAACCTACGTCTTCAGCAACTTAGTGATAAATACAAATCAGATAAAAAATACAAGAAAGATGCTTTTATCCATGTCATGATGGGTATTATCTATGAAGCATTTAATGATCCAAACAATGCATTTATCGCTTACAGAAATGCATTAGACATTTACCAAAATGAATACGCTGCATTATTTAATACTCCAGTACCTCAACAGTTGAAATTGGACCTTGTAAGAACAGCCCAAGAAACTGGACTTTATGATGATGCTGCCAGATATTCAAAACAATTCAAATTAGAAGTTGGTAAAGATGAATCGTATGCCAATTTAGTGCTACTTTGGAATAATGGTATGTCTCCTGTAAAAGATGAATGGGGGGTTAACTTTGCCGTCATCCAAGGTAAAAATGGTTGGGTTACTTTCGTTAATAAAGAGCTAGGAATGAGCTTCCCTTTCTACTGTGGTAACGATAAGCCTACTGTAACTTGGGTAAAAGCTGTATTCCCAAAATATGTTGAAAGAAAAAGCTTTTATAAAAGTGCCAAGTTATCAGATCAGGACCATACCTATCTGTTCTCTCATGCAGAAGATATTAATGCGATTTCATTTAAAGTTTTAGAAGAAAGAATGTTATTGGAGTTCTCTAAAACTTTATTACGAGTGGCAATGAAACAAAGTATTGCTGCAAAAGTATCACAAGAGAATGAAGGTTGGGGTGCCGCATTAAGTATTCTTGGTTCTGCTACTGAATCTGCGGATACTAGATCATGGCAATCGCTTCCTAAAGATATTTCTTACGTAAGAGTTCCACTAAAAGAAGGACAAACAAGTATTGATATTGAGCTTACCAACATCAAAGGTGGTAAGGAAAAAAGAACAATCGAGTTACCTAAATTTGTAAAAGGTGAAACAGTAGTATTACCTTATTACACATTGTCTTCTTTTGCTCCGCAAACTGCTTCTTACGGATTCTAATAATTTTGAGTTTTAACTAAAGGGAAATTTGAGGATTAAAAAAATCTTCATCTAATTTGTAGCTTAGATCACATCTAACAATCAAATGATAATTTCACCTTTACAAAGCTTAACAATATTTACGGTGTACGTAGTGTTTCTATTCTTGATCGCTTATTTGTCAAGTAGAAAAAGCACTGCCTACACCTTTTTTAATGGTAATAAAAACTCTCCATGGTATGCTGTTGCTTATGGCATGATCGGAACAACTTTATCTGGAGTGACCTTTATTTCTTTACCCGGAATGGTGAAAGCTGCCAATTTTAGTTATTTACAAGTCTGTTTTGGTTATATCCTAGGGTATTTTGTAATCGCTTACGTACTTATGCCCATCTATTATAATAGAAACTTAATTTCTATCTATGGGTATTTAGAAGAAAGGTTTAATACAACAGCATATAAAACTGGATCGTCATTTTTCTTAGTATCTAGAGCTTTACAAGCTGCCGGTAAACTATTTATTATGGCTACAGTTTTGCAAACTTTTATTTATGAACCTCTTGGAATATCATATATAGTCAACACAGCTATTCTTCTCTTAATTATTAGTTTATATACTCTAAAAGGGGGAATAAAAACGGTAGTATGGACAGATACAGTTCAAACTACATTTATGTTAGCTGCTGCGATTATTACCATATATATCATTTCTAATGTATTGGATTCTACTCCTATTGAATTGATGTATAAAGCACATGAGGAAACATCATATACTACCATCTTCAATTGGGATATCAACTCCCCTGGCTACTTCTGGAAACAATTCATTTCAGGTGCATTTCTTGCCATTGTGATGACAGGCTTAGATCAAGATATGATGCAAAAAAACCTTACAATTAAGACGCTAAAAAAAGCACAACTTAATATGGTTTCTTTTAGCTTTATTCTGTTTGTAACGTTTGCTCTATTTCTATGTTTAGGAGCTATTTTATACTTATATACGGATAGCATTCAATTTGAATTACCAAAAAAATCAGATCAATTATATCCTCTTATCGCCCAACATAAATTAGGGATCTTAGGAGCGAGTATCTTCTTATTAGGTGTTATTGCCTCTGCGTTTTCTAGTGCAGACTCAGCCATTACTTCATTAACCACAGCATTTTGTGTTGACTTTTTGAAGTTTGGGAAAGGAACACTTAGTGAAGAAAATATGGAAAAAACGAAAAAGAATATACATTTCTTAATCGCTTTTATATTATTTGTTTTTGTTATTTCATTTGATGCTATGAATAACTCAAATGCGATGGATACAATTTTAAAATTAGCTTCTTTTACTTATGGTCCGTTATTAGGTTTGTTCTCTTTTGGGATATTCATGAAGGAAAAATACCAACCAAGATGGATTCCTATTACTTGCTTAGTGGCTCCAATTCTTTGTTATCTTTTACAAACAAATTCTAGTAATTGGTTCAATGGTTATAAATTTGGTTATGAGATACTATTATTAAATGGACTTCTTACCTTCTTGGGCCTTTGGGTTTCATGCCTTATTAAACCTAATAAAAATGCTATAAATAGCTAATATTTGTGAATTGATACTCAATGGTTTGTCAAGAAGCAATTCTTAATCGTTTTATATATACATAGTAGAATTATACTTAACTTCTTAATAACGACAAACTATGAAATCACTCCATATTTTGATGAGTAGTATTGTCATTGGGCTCGTAACAACAAACTTATTCTTCTTAAAAGGTAATTTTTATAACCACTTTTCTTACAAAGTAAATAACGAATCCATACGGGTTTCTGGTATCAATTTGAACCTTTCTGAGGCTATCTCAGGAAAAGTTGGTGAGTTTGATAATGTGTTTATTAAAATTTCAAGTACCAATGAAATTAAACTACTTGATGTTTCTATAAATGAAGCAACGATTCATGCTGCTTCGCATGATGAATCAAATGCTAACCTTTATTTGATTGGGCTAACATTTCCATTAATAAATCATCAAAGGGCTACAATTATTAATCTTAAAAATTTAATCAATAAGAAAATACAAGAAGAAGGAAAGCATACTGTAACGCTTACTTTGAGAAATAAAAGTAATGAGAACAAAGAAACTGAAATCTATCAGAAAGAAATTGTAATCAATGCATATTAAAAAAAGCCATTTGAATTTAAACTCAAATGGCTTTTTTATCTATATAAGAACTTTTATTCTAACTCTTTTCCAAAGAATTCCAAAGTAGAATGGTATTCTTTATTTGGCTTTCTTGATCCACATAAAACCTGAATTGATGTTTCCTCTTTTGATGTATTAAATATCACAACATTCTTTTCAGATCTGTATATTGCTTTTTCTTGATCACTGTAAGACAAGATATATTGAGTATCAATTGCTTTCTCTAATGACGTGATTAATTGCTCAGGATTGTCTACTTTTTTTGTATTAATGGTTGATGAAATCCCAACATCATCACTTGAAGCAAAAGAGATGATTGACATTAATGACAATAGAACACCTAGAAATAGCTTAGAAAGATTTGTGATTATTTTCATCGTATTTAATTTTAATTCAATAGTTTATACGATAAAATGTTTCATCACAACTGTAAATACATCGTTAATTCCTCTTAAGAGAATTGCCAATATTCCTTAATACCTCTAAAGTTTTCAACTCTCCGAAGTTTTGTAATTGCATAGAATAAAACTTCACAAGTTTATCCATAATTTCTCTTCTAGTTACCAAAGGTAGAACGGGAGCTTCATGATAATCCAGCTTAATCAACTGATCTATTTGTCCCTTTAATACTTCATCTACATGAGCAGACACCTCGGTTTCTATCAACAACATTTCAGCGGAATAAATACCTATACCTAAATGATGACTTAACCTCAACATAAACTGTAAAGTAAAACAGTTCCAATTACTAGACATCTTATCTAGAGATACCAAGCTATACCTTAGAAATTCATATAATTCATCACTACCTACTTCATCTGATCTTAATACTTTTTCGAGTAATTCTGAAAGAAACGTAAGAATCATCGATTTCTGAGGTTGGATTTGGAAAGATAATAGAGCTTGATCAATGCGGACTTCTTTCACCATCTGTAGATTCATATTTGGTCTTTCATACACCTGTAAATCCAAGATATTTAAAGGGTGATAGAAAGATGCTTTATTCGAACGTTTACTGTAAGCTCCTTTTATTATATAATCCCTTCTTCCAAATTCTTTAGTGTAAATATGTACGATCAAAGAAGACTCCTGATACCTCATATTACTTAAAACTATACCCTTTGTCGATGCAATCATAAGTTTCTTAACTAATTCTACTGATGAAGTTAACTACAAAATCCTAAATTTGTAACTCAACCCTTTAGAATCTAAAAAATGATCCCTCAAGAGACCGTAGAAGAAATAAAACGTACACTGGATATTGTAGAAGTTGTCGAAGATTTTGTGCCTTTAAAAAAGAAAGGTAAATCTTGGATTGGACTATGTCCTTTTCATGTAGATAATACTCCTTCAATGTATGTGACACCAAGCATGAACCTTTACAAGTGTTTTTCATGCGGTGCTTCTGGTGATGCTATTAAATTTGTTCAAGAGAAAGAGGGAAAATCCTATGTTGAAGCCTTAAAGTACTTAGCTGCAAAATATGGGATCAAAATTGTTGAGAAAAAACGTTCACCTGAGGAAGAGGAAAAACATAAAAGGCGAGAAAGTATCTTCGTAACCATGAACTATGCTAAAGATTATTTCATGAGAATGATGCAAACTTCTGATGAAGGAAAGTCTTTAGGTTTAGGATATTTCAAAAATAGAAAGTTCAATGGAGATACTATTAATACTTTTGATTTAGGTTACAGTCTAGACTCTTGGGACTCACTAGAAAAAGATGCCACTCAAAAGGGGTATACAATTGAAGCATTAGAACTAGCAGGGTTAAGATCTGAAAATGAAAAGGGGAGAAAATATGACCGTTTTAGAGGTCGTGTGATGTTTCCTATTCATGATCTTTCTGGTAGAGTTATCGCCTTTGGAGCAAGAACCCTTAAAAAGGATGGAAAACCTAAGTATTTAAACTCTCCTGAAACTGAAATTTACCATAAAAGTGATGCTCTATATGGTATATATCAATCCAAAGATGCGATAAGAGTAAAAGATCGTTGTTACTTAGTTGAAGGTTACACCGATGTAATTTCTCTACATCAAGCAGGTATAAAAAATGTTGTCGCTTCTTCTGGAACAGCTCTGACTGAAGGACAAATAAAGCAGATCAAGCGATTCACCAATAATGTTACCGCAGTCTTTGATGGTGATGCGGCAGGTTTAAAAGCAGCAATTAGAGGTGTTGATATGCTCTTACAACAAGGGCTTAATGTTAGAGTCGTTCGTTTACCAGAAGGAGAAGACCCTGATAGTTACTGTGACACACTTGGAGGCGAAAAGTTTGCTGAATTTCTTAAGAAGGAAGAAACTGATTTTATCTTATTTACGGCGAGACTATACAGCGAAGAAGCTAAAAATGATCCTTTAAATAAAGCTGAGAAGATACGTGAAGTACTTAAAAGTATTGCGGTTATTCCGGACACAATTCAACAAGAAATTTTTATTAAGGAATGTGCTGACGTATTTGATATTTCTGTCGAAAGCTTGATCAACAACTTAAACGAGATCAAACAGAGAGAAATAGAGCGTATTGAGAAAGAAAAGAATAGAGCAAGAAGACCGTATGAAAATCCTACTGGTGGTTCGGTAGGAAATTCTGTAGCATCAATACCTCCTCCAATGAGCCCTTCTGATATTCCATCGGATATGCCACCTCCAATGGATATGCCTCCTCCGGCTATAGAACCAGATACTCATTTTTCTCCCGAATTTATAGATGCTCAACCTCCTACTCTTCCTCCATTAGGTGAAGAACATGAGAAAGCTAATAAAAAACAAGACTCATCTAATCCTAAAGGTAAGTTCGTTAAACTTGGTATTCATGAAGAGGAATTTATTCGTATCTTATTGTTATATGGCGACCAATATGTAGATGAAAATGTTGGGTATATCTATGAATACCTTTTCAATGAATTAGGATCAATGATGTTGGAAGATGAATTCTGCCAACAAATTCTTGTTGATTATAAAAATGAAACCGCCATGGGAGAAATTCCATCACTACAACATTTTAAAGAAAGATATAGTAGTGAAAATGATCTAAGAAACTTAAATAGAATTACCAATACAGGTGGTCATCAACCTAGTGTGGAATGGTTCAAGCGCCATAGGATTGTTATACCAAATAAAGATGAGAATTTAGGTCGCTTAGCCTATAATTCTTTATTACACTACAAAATGACATACCTAACAGATCTAATTGACAAGTGTCATGATGGTTTAACAAAAGCTGAAAAAAATATGGATGATGAGAAAATGATGGAGGCATTACACCTAATGACTCTATTAACTCAACAACGTAAAGATATTGCCAATCAATTAGGTATTACAATCAAATTATAATTTGATCTATTCACTTAATTTTGTTCTGATTATTTCCATAGTAAATTACTAGGGTATATCTTTGTAACTTATGTCCTAGTATTACGTCTATACTTTAGGAAAAGCAAATTCATACGAAAAACGATTATTTACATTACATATATCAAATGAGTAATTATCAACTTTCACATTTGGACGAATTGGAAGCAGAAGCGATCTACGTATTACGTGAAGTTTTTGCCCAATTTCAAAATCCTGCACTATTATTCTCAGGAGGTAAGGACTCAATTACAGTCGCACATTTAGCTAAGAAAGCATTCTATCCTGCGAAAATTCCTTTTACATTTTTGCATGTTGATACAGGTCACAATTTCCCGGAAACAATTCAATTCCGTGATGACTTAATCAAAGATTTAGGTGTTCGTCTTGCTGTTGGTTCTGTTCAAGAAGCAATCGATGATGGTAGAGTAGTTGAAGAAACTGGTGCAAATGCTAGTAGAAACAAACTTCAAATTACTGCACTATTAGATACTATCGAAGACGAAGCATTTGATGTATGTATTGGTGGTGGACGTCGTGATGAAGAAAAAGCGAGAGCTAAAGAACGTTTCTTCTCACATAGAGATGAATTTGGACAATGGGATCCAAAACGTCAACGCCCAGAATTATGGAACTTATTCAACGGTAAATACAGTCCTGGTGAGCACTTCAGAGCGTTCCCTATTTCTAACTGGACTGAATTTGATGTTTGGCAATATATCATGAGAGAAAACATTGAAATTCCATCATTGTATTTAGCTCATGAAAGAGAAGTGATTTGGAGAGACAACACTTGGTTGCCTATATCTGAATACACTACACTTCGCGATGGTGAAAAAGTAGAAACAAAAAAGATTCGTTTTAGAACATTAGGTGATATTACAATCACTGGTGGTATCGAGTCTGAAGCAGACACAGTTGAAAAAGTAGTTGAAGAAGTATCAGCTATGCGTCAAACTGAAAGAGGTAACAGATCGGATGACAAACGTTCTGAAACATCTATGGAAGATCGTAAGAAAGAGGGTTATTTCTAGAATCAAACAAAACATCATCAAAAAGTGGAAATTTTAAGATTTACAACAGCCGGTTCTGTCGATGACGGAAAAAGTACATTGATTGGCCGTTTATTATATGATTCAAAATCAATTTTTGAAGACCAAATTGAGCAGGTTTCTGAAACATCAAAAAGAAAAGGTTTAGAGCATGTTGACCTTTCTTTATTAACTGATGGTTTAAAAGCAGAACGTGAACAAGGTATTACAATTGATGTAGCATACAGATACTTTGCTACACCAAAGCGTAAATTTATTATTGCAGATACTCCTGGTCATATTCAATACACTAGAAATATGGTAACAGGTGCATCTACTGCCAACCTTGCCTTAATTCTAGTTGATGCTCGTAACGGTTTAGTTGAGCAAACTCACCGTCATGCTATCATTGCTTCATTATTACAAATCCCTCACATGATTGTTTGTGTAAACAAGATGGACTTAGTGGATTATAGTGAAGAGAAGTTTGAGCAAATCCAGAAAGATTTTAAAGAATTTGCTGCAAAATTAAACCTTAAAGATATTCGTTTTGTACCTATATCTGCATTAAAAGGTGATAACGTAGTAAATCGTTCTGAAAATACACCTTGGTATAGTGGAGAAACTCTTCTTCATACATTAGAAACAATTTATATTTCTAGTGATAACAATTATATCGACCCTCGTTTTGCAGTTCAAACAATCATCCGTCCTCATTCTGATGAGTTCCATGATTTCCGTGGTTATGCAGGTCGTATTTCTTCAGGTATCTTTAGACCTGGTGATGATATCTTAGCTTTACCTTCAGGGTTTTCTTCAAAGATTAAAGATATCTTTTTAGGAGAAGAAAAGGTAAAAGAGGCTTTCCCTCCTCAATCAGTAACAATCACATTAGAAGATGACATTGACATCTCTAGAGGTGATATGTTAGTTCGTCCAAATAACCAACCTCAACAAACTCAAGATCTTGATGTCATGTTATGTTGGATGGATGATCAGCCTCCTAGACCAAGAGCAAAATACATCATTATGCATACTACTAATGAGGCTAGATGTATGATTAAAGACATTACGTATAAAATGAATATCAATACTTTGAGTAGAATCGAAGGTGATAAATCATTAAATATGAATGATATTGCTAGAGTAAAAATTAGAACTACTAAACCTATTCTGGCTGATCCTTACAAATCAAACAGGGTAACTGGTTCAATCATCTTAGTTGATGAAGCGACACATAACACTGTTGCTGCAGGTATGATTAGAAGAGACAAATAATCTCAATATATTAATACTTAAAAGGTACTTTGAAGAAATTCAGAGTACCTTTTTTTATATGAAAATTTTCACAAACCAATACAAGATCTATTTTTTTTACAATTGATGTTTTCTAATATTTTATTGTAACCATTGTTTAAATCTATCAAGGCTTAGCACCTTTTGTTAACCTTTTTAAATATTATTACGTAAAGAAAAATAACTTTCCCCAGAAACATTCTCATCTATAAATTATACGAAATGCACTACTCTTCTATTTGCTTAATTATCCCTATTTCTGATACCTTACCTGTACATTTTCCACTTTTCATTAAACAGTTATCACTTCAAAAAAATCTTGATGTATTATTAATTTCAAATTTTAATATCTCAATCCAACTACCTCAAAATATTAGTTCAGTAATTATTGACTTCAAGAATAATAAAGAGATACTTCACTACTTAAGTGAACAAAAGTCTTCATTTATTGAAAAGTACACTTATTGGATTTTAGGCAGTTGCAACCTACTATATGGTCAGCTTAATTATTTTGTTCGTCAATTACCAAAATACAATTCTTCTATTCTCTTAAAAGTCAATAAAGAAGAATTATTGATCACTCAAAATAACCATAAAAACAGATTAGATAAGATTCAAAAAAGTACAAGAATAAATCTAATTTTTGAAACAGAAGCGAAATCATTATTCTATTGTAACAATGGTAAAATAGTAGATTACCATAAGAGAATTCGTTACCCATTTATCAACTTGGAATCTTTATTCAAATTCAAGAATGTGAGATACTATGATAGTTCTTGGAAAAAAATCCCTAATACATTTTATGTTGATGACAGTGGTTTTTACAACTCAAAAACATTCAAACATTATCACCGAAATAGATTAAAAAAAGAAATAATAGAGATAGGTTCATCTTGTAAACAATTTCTATCTAGTATGATAACCTCAAACAATAAAGAATATGCTTAACATTAATTGCGGTAGACCTATTTATAATTTAACAGAAATTATAGCTTGGCAAGTTATTTGATTTCTATATAAGTTATTTATAGACATATTCTTCGTCTTTGGTTTGACCACAAGATTTCTACCTAATGAATAAATATTTTTTTACTGTTAAAGGTCTGTTATGCGGACTTCTATTTTTTGTTTCATTACAAAATGTATTCTCTCAGACCGCCACAGTTCAGTACGACCCTGAATATTATCATCTAATTGATAGATACGAAATTAAAATGAAAGATTTCGGTAAAATCTATTCAAACATTAAACCTTACGGTCGCCAAGATATTGCCAACTTCGTTGAAAATTTTGATTCAACATACACAGGAACATTATCTGAAGCAGATAAATATCAATTGTCGTACTTAGCATTAGATAACTGGCAGTATATGTCTGATACTACTATTGCAGACGTAAAGAAGCCTTTCCTTAAATACTTTTATAGAAGTAAAATTGATTTTGTTAATGTTGATGAGAAAGACTTTGAAGTACATATCAACCCTGTTTTATATCTAAGTACAGGAGATGACAATTTGAACGCATCTCGTCCATTGGTTAATCAGAGAGGCGCAGTTATGTACGGATCTATTGCCAATAAAGTAGGATTCTACTTCCAGGCTAGCGACAACATGGAAAGACTACCTTTTTATGTTCAACAATACTCAGATACTCATAATGGAACCATCCCAGGTCAACAATGGTATAAAGACAATGGAGGTGGTAAATACGAGTACTTCAATGCACAAGGTTATGTAAACTTTATGCTTGTAGATAAATATATCCAAGCAGAATTTGGTAGAGGAAAAAACTTTATTGGTAATGGTTATAGATCATTGTTCTTATCTACACATGCTAATGACTATACATATTTAAAACTTAATACAAGAGTTTGGCATTTAGAGTACACAAACATCTTTGCACAAATGAATGCAAGTAATGTAGCTGTTGCTCCAGGATACCCACTTCCTAAAAAATATAGTGCAATGCATCACTTAGGGTGGAATGTGACTAAAAACTTTAATATTGGTTTATTTGAACAAGTTATCTTTAGTAGAGCTGATTCTACAGGAAATGGCTCTTTTGACCTTTCATACCTCAACCCACTAATCTTTTATAGATCAATTGAGCATGGTTTAGGTGATGTTGATAATGTTCAATTAGGTTTTGATGCCAAATGGAATATCTTGAATAGAGTACAACTTTACACTCAAGTAATGATTGATGATATGAGTGTTTCTGATTTTGGAAAAGGTTATTATGGTAATAAATTCGCGTATCAGTTTGGTGCTAAATATATTGATGCATTTGGTTTACCTAACCTCGATTTACAAGGTGAAATGAACGTGATTGATCCATATACTTATTCTCATAAAAATGAAAAAGGGATCACAAATGGTCAGTTATATGGTAACCAAGCTCATTATTATCAAGAGTTAGCACATCCTAATGGTGCCAACCTTTATGAATTAATCGGAATTGTAAGATATCGTCCTCACTTCTTACCGAAACTTTCTGCCGTTGTTAAAGGTATTTGGAGAGAGCAAGGAATGAACACTTATGACGAAAATGGTAATCCTCTTGTTAATTATGGTTCGAATATATTCCTTGACTATAATACTGCCCCAGGTTCTCCTGATTCTTATGGTAACTCATTATTACAAGGTGAAAAAGTATCAACACTCTATATTGATGCGATCTTAACTTATTCTCCATTCCATAATATATTTGTGGACTTAAGAGGCACTTTCAGAAAAGTAAGTAGTGATGACAATGCCAGCTATAACCAAGATGAAAATTACATTGGTGCAGCTGTACGTTGGAACATTGGAAATAGACACTACGATTTCTAATACATCACATAGTACATATAACAATACATACTTTAAGGTTCTTGATAGAAAATATCAAGAACCTTTTTTTTGTAACATTAAATTCACATAACAGATTGTAGAATCCGTAGAAATGACTATAATATTTCTATTTTTTTAATTTATTCATTTAAATATGAACTCAATGTTAACTAAACATGAATAATATCCGTATATTAGAAGTAGATAATACATTTCTACTTAATACATGAAAAAATACACGGCCATATTATACTTTACATTATTCACTCTATTTGGAGGAAGTGCCGTGTATGCTCAAGATGTTCTTGTTTCTAAGCAACAGTCAAAATCTATGTTAGAGTATTACACTCTAAATCAGTTTAAAGAAGCTTGGAAAATTGATCGATATAATCTTTTCTTTTCTCCAGAAGAGAACATTAAAGGAAAAGAATTTAAAGAGTTAAAAGACGAAGTAGAAAATTGGATAACATATTGGAAAACAGAACAGGCTTCTACAAATAAGTCTATCGTTAAAAAGTTATTCAACAAAACACGTCAACAGTTTTTCAAAAATTACAGTGAGTGTAGTACTTTCTCTAATATGTTGGAAACAGGAACATATGACTGTTTAACAGGAACTTTATTATTTGCTCATATCTTTGAAGAACTTGGCTACGAGTATAAAATAAAGCAACTAAATAGTCATGTTTATATTCTATTACAAGATCCGATTTTAGGTGAAACGTTAATCGAGTCAACAGATGTATATGGATATATCAATAATGAGAGAGATATTAATGAAAAGATAAAATCTTACGAATCTCGTTTACAAAATTCATTACTATATGAGAAGTATGGAATGAACTTAAATGAAGATTTATCAATCATAGACATTGCAGGTTTACAATACTATAATCAAGCAGTACATGCTTACAGAAATAGTAATATGCCTGAGGCCCAATTATCATTATATAAAGCTTCAATTGTTACTGATTCTCCAAGGGTAATTTATTTACAAGCGTTCCTTGAAGATCAATACGGAGAAGTTCAAATTGCCAAATAACATTATTTACTAACCATCGAAATAAAAAAGGGACTTTTTTCATATTTGAAAAAAGTCCCTTTTCGTTTATTACAGATAAATCTGTTTAGTCTACTACTTTAATTAAGCAATAGTTCTTCTTACCTTTTTGAGCAAGAATATATTTACCTTGAAGTAACTCAACTTCTTTAGGAAGCTCGCTACCTTGTAATTTTGCTTTATTGATAGAAATACCACCGCCTTTGATCATACGCTTTGCCTCACCTTTTGAAGCAAAAAGTTGATTATTTGTTCCAGCAGATAGTAAATCAGCCATTTCAGCCATTCCCTCTAAATCAGCTTTCGAAATTTCAGACTGCATAACGCCTTCAAATACTTGAAGAAGTGTACGTTCGTCTAGAGATTTTAACTGTTCAGTTACATTTTTACCAAAAAGAATATTTGAAGCTGCTATAGCAGTATCTAATTCAGCTTGTCCATGAACTGCTTTAGTTACTTCTTCAGCTAATCTTTTTTGTAAAATACGAGTATGAGGAGCCTCGTCATGATCAGCAATTAGTTGATCAATTTCTTCTTTCTCAATGAAAGTAAAGATCTTGATATATCTTTTTGCATCATCATCAGCAACATTTAACCAGAATTGGTAAAATTGGTAAGGAGATGTTTTTTCTGGATCTAACCATACTGCACCACTTTCAGTCTTACCAAACTTTGTTCCATCAGATTTAGTAATCAATGGACAAGTTGCAGCATAAGCCGTTCCTTGTGCCTTACGACGGATTAACTCAGTACCAGTTACAATATTTCCCCATTGGTCTGAACCACCAAATTGTAAACGACAGTTTTTCGTTTTATATAAATGATAGAAATCCCATCCTTGTAACAATTGGTATGTAAATTCAGTGAATGAGATACCTGAACCTGTTGCTAAACGCTTCTTTACAGATTCTTTACCCATCATATAATTTACAGTAAGGTGTTTACCAGCTTCACGAGCGAAGTCGATAAAACTAAAGTCTTTGAACCAATCATAGTTGTTTAGAATCTCAGCTGAGTTTTCACCACAATCAAAATCCAAAAACTTTTCCAACTGTCCTTTCATTCCTGCAATATTCTTTTGGATAGCGTCATTATCCAAAAGTTGTCTTTCTGCATCTTTAAAAGAAGGATCACCAATCATACCTGTTGCACCACCTACAATAGCTAATGGCTTGTGCCCTGCCTTTTGTAAATGTCTTAGCAACATTACAGATACCATATGACCAATATGAAGAGAGTCTGCAGTAGGGTCAAAACCTACATATGCTGTCGTCATCTCTTTGTTTAATTGATCTTCAGTACCTGGCATGATATCGTGCAGCATTCCTCTCCACTGCAACTCCTCGATAAGATTTGTTTTTATATCTGCCATTTTTCTGTTGTTTCAAATTTGAATGCGCAATTTACAAGGAAATCATCAAATCATTATTTAAAGATGCTTAAGATTTTATCTTTAGACGTTGTCCTACCTTTAAATTATTACTTTTTAGTCCATTCAATTGCTTAATCTCATTTACGCTAATGCCTAAATTCTGAGATATCTTCCATAATGTATCTCCACTTTTTACTGTATAATATTTCGTATTATCAGTTCCAGTTGAAGTAGTTTTTGTATTTAAAACACTACTTGGTGAAGGTGGAATTGTCAACTTTTGTCCTGCTTGAATGCTTGAAGATTTCAAACCGTTGGCTCTTTTTATGTCGTTGACATATACTCTGTACATTTTTGCTATTTCAACTAAGTTCTCTCCTTTTTTTACTGTATGAGACCTAGTTTTAGATGAAGGTCCATAAGTACTACTAGAAGCACTTGAGGTCGACTTTTTATTGGTTGAAGATGCAGTCGTCACTTTTACAGACGAATATACCTTTAACTTTTGTCCTTTATAGATCGTCGAACCTTTGATATTGTTCCACTTCCTTAGGTTAGAAGCTGTCGTATTATATTGTTCGGCTATTCCACCTAAAGTTTCTCCACTTCTTACTGTATGATACTGTAATTCTCCTTTAGGTGAAGTCGATTGAACAGATGTTGATGTAGTCTTCGTAGATACTGAAGTATTAGACTGAGCAGGGGCAGAATATTTCCCTTTCTTTATCAAGAGCTTTTGCCCTTTATATATCGTAGAACCCGAGATATTATTTAGCTTTTTAATATCAGCTACATATACTCTATATTTTTTTGCAATCGTCCCTAAAGTTTCACCACTTCTTACTGTATGGTAAATACTTGCTCCACTAGTTTTAGTTGTCGAAGACTTTTTAGTTGTTGAAGATGCACTAGTTTGAGGACCCGGACTGTAAGCATTACCATATATCTTTAACTTTTGACCAGGGTAAATTGTATTACTTCTAAGGTTATTCCAAGCTTTCAAACTTGACAGAGAAACACGGTTTTTACTAGCTATCAATCCCAAAGACTCACCTCTTCTTACATAATGATAATAAAATCCATCTCCTACATTTGCTCCTTTACCAGTGTACTTCACTTTTGTCAAAATACTATCTTGATGTTCCAAGTAATAATCAAATCTTGCTTCTGGAATCTTAATTCTGAAGTTTTTGACATAATTAGGAGCATAACCAAATCGTAATGACGGGTTCAATTGCACCAAATCCTCTCTACACACTGTTATTTCTTCCGCCAACTTACCCAAATCAATAGATTGGCTAACAAAAATATCTTCAGCAGGAATCTCATACATTGGCATTTCCTGTACTAAGTTATATTCTTCAGCATAGGTTAATACATAAGCCATTGCCACATATTGAGGAAGGTATGAGCGAGTTTCTCTTGGTAGTTTTCTGTAAATATCCCAAAACTTCTTCTTCCCAGACCTTCTTTGTGCTTTTCTAATATTACCTGGACCACAGTTATATGCTGCAATAGCTAATTCCCAATCACCATGATAATCTCTTAAAAACTTCAGATAACGGGCTGCTGCTCTTGTTGCTTTTTCAGGATCCATCCTATCATCGATCTGATAACTCTGCTTTAATCCATACGCTCTACCAGTTCTTGGCATAAACTGCCATAAACCTTTTGCTCCTACTCTTGATAATGCTACAGGTTTTAAGGCAGATTCAATAACAGCTAAATACTTTAATTCTACAGGAACTCCTTCTTCTGCCAATACTCTTTCAAACATTGGAAAAAATATATTTTGTCTTTGAAGGATGCCTAAAGTGTATTCTCTATTTCTTACAGCAAAATAATCGATAAATAAACGTACCCTTTCATGATATTCTAATGGAATAACATTCTCCATTGCTTTTAGTCTTTCCATGACTAAACTATCAGATACATTCGGAACATAGTCGTAAGACTTATCAGTAACATCTATCAGAATTGCTGATGTTGTATCAAATTCATCATAATTTTCAAACCATGGTGCATATGGAGCAGCTTCTACTACTTCTAAAGTATCAGACGGCAACAAATACCCTTCGGGTAATGCTACAGTATAAATACTATCTTGCCATGTCATCATTGCATCACCTTCATCTTGGGCAATGGCATTAGAAGAAATAAAAGTTATAATAAATACGAGAAGGGTGTAAACCTTAAAGCTCTTCAACTGCATTTTCGGTTAAAATAATTAGGGAAAAAGATAGCATATCTTAGATAATGAAATGAATCGAATAATCAGACGATGACGCTACGACAAATATAATATGATTTAATAATTAAGGATTAAGAATTGGAAATTATGTTGTCCCGATTAGCATTTTTTCTGATTATCATTTACTTCCTCTTCTTGCTTTACTTATCTTTCACAATCACGTTACTAAAACAACAAATTCTCACTTCAATTTTAATCATTATGTATATCGACTTAGAAGTAAAAACAGCAATAATAGTTCATGGGTTTGATGAAAACAACCAAGAGATTGTAGAAAGAGTTCAAGAAACAGATTATGTCAGAAAACTGATATCAATTGATAGAATTCAATCCATCAGTAAGCAATATTTATTGGTCACTTCATCACATGGACGAATGATGTATTGGGAATACAACTGCTCAATAGATGAATTAAAGCAGCTTTTACATAGAAATAGTTTAATGATCAATTAAAAAAAGGTACTATGATAGTTTCATAGTACCTTCTCAATATATTTTTGTCAATCCTTTTAGTTTAATGAGCTTAAGTACTCAGAAAAGGCTAACATTTTATCTTCTTCAAATCGGTTGGCCATCACTTGTAAACCAATTGTAAGACCATCTTTATCTGTTCCGTTTGGAATAGAGATCGCTGGTAAACCTGCTAATGAAGCATGTACAGTATATAAATCTCCTAGGTATAACTCCAATAGATTATTCTCTCCGTATTTACCAATTTCAAAAGATGGAGCTGAAGTTGTTGGCATTAAGATAAAATCATAATCAGAAAGAATCTTCTCTGTCGTTTCTTTGATCATTCTTCTCACCTTTTGAGCTTTTGAGAAGTATGCATCATAATAACTAGCAGATAGTACAAATGTACCCAACATAATTCTTCTCTTTACTTCATCACCAAAACCTTCTGATCTAGATTTTTTATATAAAGCCTCTAAATCTTTAGGGTTGTCTGTTCTATAACCATATCGTACTCCATCGAAGCGTTCTAAGTTAGTACTTGCTTCAGCTGTAGTTAGGATATAATATGTTGGTAAAAGATAATCTAGTAATGGAAATTCTATTGCCTCTACTTCATGACCTTCAGCTCTTAGTGCTTCAATCTTGGCAAAAGTTTTTTCACTGATATCTTTATTTAGATGCTCACTTTCAACCGTTTCTTTGATGTAAGCTATCTTTAATTTCTCTGTTGATTTTTTTGATACAGATGCAGAGTATGCAGGTACAGGTCTTTGTGATACTGTAGCATCATTTTCATCCTCTCCAGCAATAATTTCCAATACTAAAGCAGCATCAGGTACATTATTAGAAATAATTCCAATTGTATCAAATGATGAAGCATAAGCAATAAGTCCCCATCTAGAAATTCTAGAGTATGTCGGCTTTAATCCAACAGTCCCTGTAAATGCTGCTGGCTGTCTTACTGAACCACCTGTATCTGATCCTAATGACACAAGGCAATGATCATCTGAAACTGCCACTGCTGATGCTCCAGAAGAACCTCCTGGAACTCTTGTTTCATCAATGTTATTTTTTACTACACCAAATGCTGAATTTTCATTTGAAGACCCCATTGCAAACTCATCACAACTTTGGCGACCGATAATAATTGCATCCTCTGCTAATAAACGATTTGTTGCTGTAGCTGAAAAAGGAGATACATATCCATCTAACATATTTGATGAAGCTTGCAAGCCATGATCTTTGTAAGCAATAACATCTTTAAGACCTACAACCATACCTGCTAACCTTCCCGCTTTTCCTTCTGAGATTTTCTGGTCTACTAACTTTGCTTGAGCCAAAGCTTCTTCTGGGTAAACCTCGTTCCAAACATTTAAATGTTTTTTCTCTTCAATTCGAGCCAAATATGATTCCACCAATGCCACACAAGAAGTTTTACCTTCAGCAATCGCCTTTTTTATATCTTCAAATGATTTATACATATTGTTTCGTTTGTCAAGTCTAAAAAAAAGGATATCGTTCGAAGTATTTCTCTGAAACAGTAGTCAGAATATCAAGCAATACTTCATAAAAAAAGAAGTTTATCCTCATCTATATGACAAAGATAAACTTCTCTACTTTATTACGAAATATTTAACGAAAAATACATTTCATTAAAAATATATCAAGACAAATGAAGAATGATTAATTTTCTTCTTTTTTCTTCTCCTCTTCCTTGATACCTTTCTCAATCTCTTCTGAGATTTGATTTTTAGCATCTTTGAATTCTCTAATACCAGAACCCAACCCACGAGCTAATTCAGGGATTCTCTTAGCACCGAATAATAAAAGTACTACTAAACCGATGATTACCCATTCGAAACCTCCTGGCATACCGAATAACAAAATTGTACTCAATTCCATGGTTGTAAATTTATTGTTTGTTACGTTATTGCAAAGGTACTCAATTAATTACTAAATTCAATTGACTCCTTCAACTTCTTTATACTGCATTTGATAAAGTTTAGAATAGAAGCCTTTTTTCTTTAATAACTCATCATGTGTACCTGACTCTTTAATTTCTCCTTTATCTAGAACGATAATGTTATCAGCATTTCTTATTGTCGCTAAACGGTGTGCGATAGCAATACTCGTTCTTCCTTTCATCATAGAATTAATTGCATTTTGAATTAGCTGTTCTGTTTCTGAATCTACAGAAGATGTTGCCTCATCCAAAATGATAATTTTAGGGTCATACACCATAGTTCTTACAAAAGATAATAATTGTCTTTGTCCTACCGAAAGCGTTGAACCTCTTTCCATTACTTTATAATCTAATTTTCCAGGAAGTTTCTCAATAAAAGATCTCGCTCCTACCAATTCCGCTGCCTCTAAAATCTGATCATCTGTAATTTTAGTGTCTCCGAGTGTAATATTTTCCCTAATCGATGATGAGAAAAGGAATACATCCTGTAAAACTACACCAATATGTTTTCTAAGATTATATAAATCATAATCTTTAACATTTCTATTGTTAATACAGATCGTTCCTTTATTTATTTCGTAAAATCTAGAGATTAAATTAATAATCGAAGACTTTCCAGCTCCTGTAGCTCCTACTAAAGCAACAGTCTCCCCATGATTTACTTTAAATGAAATATCTTTCAATACGTAGTCTTCCTCTTTATAAGCAAACCACACATCCTTAAATTCTACAAAACCATCGATATGATCTGTCTCATAAGTACCTTCATTACTAATAAAATCCTTATCGTCTAATAGTTTTAATATTCTATCAGAAGAGACAATACCCATTTGTAATGTATTAAATCTATCGGCAATCATTCGGATAGGTCTGAAGAATAAGTTGATGTACATAATAAAAGCGATTAATGTACCCAATGTAGCATATCCATCTAAAACACTATGTGCACCCCACCATACTAATAAACCTGTTCCTGAAGCAGCAATTACTTCCGCTACCGGGTAATAGATTGAATAGTATAAAACTGTGCTGATGTTCGCATCTCTATGTTCCTTATTGATTTTCTTGAACTCTTCCTGTTCTCTTTTTTCAGCAGAAAATAATTGTACTACATTCATCCCTGTAATATGTTCTTGAACAAATGTATTTAGGTTAGAAACTGCATTTCTAACATCATTAAAAGCTACTTTAATTTTTTCTTTGAAAACGTAAGTAGAGAATAAAAGAATTGGTAAAACTGATAAACTAATAAGGGTTAATCTCCAATCCGTATACAACATTACTAGGAAAATGAAGATTAGCTGAAGAATATCACCTAACATTGCTGCCACTCCATTGGTAAATACTTCGGATAATGTTTCAATATCAGAAACAGCCCTTGTTACCAATCTACCAATTGGGGTATTGTCATAAAACTTTAGTTTCAGTTTAAGAATATGCTCATATAACATCACTCGCATATCTTTTACAATATGTTGCCCTAACCAACCTGACAAATAAGTATGACAAAACTGTACTAACGCTTGTAGTAATTGCACAGCAATCAGAATAACGATCATCTGATTTAAGCCGGGCATATCATTCTCTACAATGTAATTATCTATTGTGTACTGAATTAGGTAAGGTCTTGAAGGAGCTAACACACCTAACGAAACCGTTAGAACTACTAATAATATAAAATACTTAAGATGTGGTTTGACAAAGATCATCATCCTTGAGAGTACTTCTTTGTCAAATATTTGTCCTTTGTTATTTTCTTTATCCACTGATTAATGAGTTACTGATGAAAGTGACATCACAAATTAATTGATTCACTCGGATAATAAAATCTCTTTCGTTGGTTAAAAAGAGAAACAATCGCTTTCGAATAAATACAATGTATCTCCTAGAAATACAAAAATGCATCTATTGTTTGAATTTTTTAGAATACTCACTATTAAATCGTATTAATACTCCACACAATTATATTTGATTATTCCCCCTAACACCTTAGAAATCGTAATTAAAATCATTTTTTCAAAAAAAAATCAATTTTTCATTTTTCAAAACAATATTTTACAAAATCATTAATTAATAATCATAACATCTTATAAATAATTTAAAAATCACTCAGATTGATATAATATTTTGTAATTACTTAAAATTTAAACTCATTAAGTCCCTATTGCATTACTGTTTTGAAAATGTAAATTGCCATCGACTTTTATAGATAAATTGATCAGCATTAATCAAAAGACAAGACAACAATAAATAAATGGAAGATATCTCAGTTTTCGAGCAAGTCTCAGGAATGGGACACGAACAAGTGGTTTATTGCCATGAAAAATCTACTGGATTAAAAGCTATCATTGCTATCCATAATACTGTATTAGGGCCTGCTTTAGGTGGTACAAGAATGTGGATGTACGAAAATGAAGCTCAAGCTACAAACGACGCTCTCCGCTTGTCAAGAGGTATGACTTTTAAAAACTCTATCGCTGGATTAAATCTTGGTGGAGGTAAAGCCGTAATTATCGGTGACGCAAGAAAACATAAATCAGAAGCGATGTTGAGAGCTTATGGTCGTTTCTTGAAAAACTTAAATGGAAAGTACATCACTGCTGAAGATGTTGGAATGAATGCAGGTGATATGGAACATATTGCTGCTGAAACATCTTATGTAAGCGGTATGCCTGAAACAAGAGGTGGTCTAGGTGATCCATCACCATTCACTGCATATACTACTTATATGGGGATGAAAGCCGCTGCTAAAAAACAATTCGGCACAGATAGCCTTGCTGGTAAAAAAGTATCGATCCAAGGTGCTGGCCACGTAGGTGAATATATCATTCAACATCTAAAGAAAGAAGGTTGTGAAATTTATGTTTCTGACTTCTATGAAGATAGAGTAAAAGATGTTGTTAATAAATATGGCATTAAAGGAGTAGGGTTAGATGAAATCTATGATTTAGATGTGGATATCTATTCTCCTTGTGCATTAGGTGCAACTGTAAACGATGAAACACTTGAGAAATTGAAGTGTTCTATCATCGCTGGATGTGCCAACAACCAACTAGCTGATGAAAAAGTTCATGGTGATTTAGCAAAATCTAAAGGGATTTTATATGCTCCTGACTTTTTAATCAACTCTGGTGGTGTAATCAACGTATATGCTGAAGTGATCAAAACTTCTAAAGAATGGTCTTGGAACAAATGTGAGTTTGTCTATGATCAGACATTAAAAGTTTTTGAACAATCTGAAGCTACAGGCAAGAATGCTCAAGAAGTTGCAATTGACATCGCTCAGCAACGAATTAATGAGGTTGCCGCTATAAAAAGCACTTACTAACGTACCAATTCAGGTAAAACTATATAAACGAAAAGGACTCTTATTGAGTCCTTTTTTTATTGTGCTAAATATTTTTTCCAGTTCTTGTCAGCTTGCTTTTCTAACCTTTCAGCTCCTTCTTCTTCCCAATCTTCTAGAGTATTTGAAAAGAACTTATTATAAAAAAGGAAAAGTCTCCCATTCTGAATTTTATAAGTTTCATAATTTACATCTACCTTATCACCTTTTGCTCCCATAGCATATGCACACCACCCCCCATATGCAGGAGAATATTTCTGAGGACTTGCTTTAAAAGCTTCTAAATGCTTTTGTGAAACAAAATAATAATGGGCTCCTTGATAAACGGTAGTAATATGTCGATCACCTTTCTCAACTTTATTTTCAAAATAGCTTACTGGATCATAGCCTCCAACGGCAACATCACCTTTCTCTAAGTTTAAATCACTCTTTATTTGTGAATATGATACTTGGCTTACTAATAATATTGAAAATAGACTAAGCAGAAATATTATATACTTTTTCATTGTTAATTCTTGGGTGTTATTGTGAATAACTTTTGATTTTTATAAAGTATACTGTATTTCTTTATAAAAAGTTATTCACAATAACACTATCTATTCACAAGTCATGTGAATAACTTAGATAAGTATAAAGAAAATAAAGCCAACAATTATCACTAACTGTTGGCTAAATATTGATTTATATACAAAGTCTGATTTTACAAAACAGCTTGTTTATCATAGTATTCTTGAACATCAGTAAGGATGTTTAATACCTCCTCATGTGTCATTGCTTCTACAAGTCTTGTTCTAAAAGGCTTAAAGTGAGTAATTCCCTTGAAATAAGCTGTATAATGACGTCTCATTTCAAAAATACCTGTTCTGTCACCTTTCCATTCTACAGAAAAATCTAGATGACGACGTAACGTATCAATTCTTTCCTGTAAAGTTGGGGCATCTAAGATTTCTCCTGTTTCCATAAAATGTTTAATCTCACGGAATACCCAAGGATAACCAATAGAAGCTCTACCAATCATGATACCATCAACCTCATATTTATTTTTGTATTCTAAGGCTTTTTGAGGAGAATCAATATCTCCATTACCAAAAATAGGAATATGGATATCTGGATGGTTTTTCACTTCTGCGATTTTGGTCCAATCTGCCACTCCTTTATACATTTGTTGACGCGTACGACCGTGAATAGTCAAAGCCTGAACACCAACATCCTGTAATCTTTTAGCGACTTCAACAATACGAATTGTTTTATCGTCCCAGCCTAATCTAGTTTTAACTGTTACAGGTTTTTGTACCTGCTTAACGATTTCTTCAGTCATGCTTTGCATTTTATCGATATCCAATAAAATACCAGCACCTGCACCTTTTCCTGCTACTTTTTTCACAGGACAGCCATAATTAATATCAATAATCTCTGGATTAGCTTCTTCTGCAATTGCAGCTGCTTCTCTCATTGAGTCAATTTTTTCACCAAAAATCTGAATACCAATTGGACGTTCATAGTCATAGATATCTAATTTCTGACGGCTTTTGGCAGCATCACGAATTAATCCTTCAGCAGAAATAAATTCTGTGTACATTAAATCAGCACCATTTTCTTTACATACAGCACGAAATGGAGGATCACTTACATCTTCCATAGGAGCCAGTAACAAGGGAAAATCTTTTATTTCTAAGTCGCCAATTTTTACCACGATATTAAAGCATTTTAAAGGTTTAGCAAACAATGTAGTTTCTACTCTTAAAGAAAAAAGTATCTTTGCTACATATTAGAGAACTACATAAAAACGATATAGGTTCTTAAAATCCTAATAATTAGACATTTATATAACATCTATTAGGAAAAACCTATTTTCAGTTGGAATGCAAAGTTATAAAAAGTAGATGACAGACCATACATTTCAATCCACTCCATTTGAATACTTTAAAAAGTTTCTTCTGGTAATACTATCCGTAGTGTGTTTTACATTTGTAGGACAGTTCGTAATTGTTGCCTTATTATTACCATTACATCATTATGAAATTTCAGAGGTTTTTTCAAGTTTAGGTAACTATGAAAGTCGCTTCGAGGTATTATTATCCCAAGCAATTTCTGCTATCTTTACATTTATATTAGGACCTGTAGTATTTGGATGGAAATACGATCTTACTTTCACCAAAAACTTAAGAAGACCATCTACAAATACACAACAATATTTACTAGCAATGCTTGTAATGGCTGCATTCCTACCTTTAGGATCAGCTATTTTAGTATGGAACCAACATATTGAGTTTCCCCCTGCCTTCCAAGCTTTGGAAGCTTCGTTTAAGGCATCGGAAATGCATTTAGCAGAAGTTACCGCTTTCTTAGTTGACTTCCAGAGTATATGGGAATTCCTTTTTGGGTTTATTGTTATTGCTCTTTTAGCGGGTATCGGAGAAGAAATACTCTTTAGAGGTTATATTCAAAGGTACTTAGAAGGAATGTTCAATAATGTTCATGTGGGAATTTGGCTATCAGCCATACTTTTTTCTGCTATACATATGCAATTTTATGGATTCTTTGTAAGAATGTTCTTGGGAGTATTGTTAGGATATTTATTTTTGTGGTCAGGTAGAAGTTTATACCCTTCTATTTTAGCACATATAACGAATAATGCTATCACTGTAATCAGCGTTTACGTAAATAAGGATGAATTATTACCTGAAATGAAAGACCCTTTTTCAGCAGAAGCACCAGAATGGTATATAATAATAATTACAACTCTGATCGCTTTTGGTATACTTTTTTACTATCGTAAACTGAAAAATCTAAAAACATCTTAAAGTCTTTATTATGGTCAATTGGGAAAAGGTTTATACAACGGAACAAGTATACAAAGCTGAAATCGTAAAAGCGACATTAGAAGAAAGAGGTATTAACGCCGTTATTTTAGATAAAAGAGACTCCTCATATAATAACTTTGGTTATAGAGAAGTCTACGTAGATAAGGCCAATATGGAAAAGGCCACTTTAATTATTAAACAAGATGTTGAATTTGAATAACCGCTCTGAACTTACACAAAGAGTCATCGTAGGTGCACTTGGAGGTGTTGGAATGATTGGAGCTATTTACTTTGGGGTTTGGACATACTTTGGTCTATTCTTGATCATTAGTGTTGCTACAATCCTTGAGTTTTATAAACTGCTTAGACTAGAAGAACACTTACCACTTAGAACGTACGGTACTTGCTTAGGTATCCTAATTTATTGTCTTACATTTTTTATGGAACTAAATATAATATCCACCAAATGGATGTATTTGGTCTTTGTAGGATTTACCTCTGCATATCTCATAAAATTATACAATAAGGAGGACAAACAGCCTTTTAAAAACCTAGCATATACTTTCCTTGGAGTAATGTATTGTTCTGTTCCTTTTGCTCTAATACATACTTATGTATTTTTTGATACTCAGTACCATTATGAAATCTTAATTGGTGCCATGTTGATCTTATGGGCAAATGATTCAGGTGCCTATTTCTCAGGCAAGACATTCGGGCGTAGAAAGCTGTTTGAGAGAATATCTCCAAAGAAAACATGGGAAGGTAGTATCGGTGGAGCTGCTTTAGCTGTCACTGTAAGTTTAGTCTTCTCACATTTCTTTAATTCTTTAGAAGCATGGAGATGGGTAACTATCGCAATCATTATTGTAGTAACAGGTACCTATGGTGATTTAGTAGAATCGCTATTCAAGCGAAGCATGAGTATTAAAGACTCAGGAACCACTTTGCCTGGACATGGAGGCTTCTTAGACCGTTTTGATGGATTATTATTGTCAGCACCTTTTATAGCTGCATTCCTCAGGATCTTCCCTCCTAACTTCTAAAAAACAAGAAGAGCGTATCATTAAAGTGATACGCTCTTCTTGTTTATAATATTATCTCTTGTACTTTACTTTATCTAGGTACAATGCTTCAACTTCTGCTCTAGCCCAAGGCGTCCTCCTCAGAAACTTTAGGCTTGATTTTACGGATGGATCATTTCTAAAACAATTTATCCTTACTTTATTTCCCAGTTCTTCCCAACCATAATAGTCTACAAGGAACTCAACAATCTCAGCAAGCTTTACACCATGTAAAGGATCCTTGTTTTGTTTATTTTCTTCCATTTTCAATAATTTGATATTTAAACAAAGGTAGGGTAAAATCTAAGCTTATTTAAATCGAAATTTATTAAATTGATAATCAAAAGAATATAAAATATGATTCATTTTTATTGAAATTTATCAATTATACATTTGGAAGTAATGGAAACTTCCCACATATTTGCACCCGCTAACACAGAAAGATAGCACACAGAGAGTTGGCAGAGTGGTCGAATGCGGTGGTCTTGAAAA
>NZ_CANDOA010000018.1:0-32962 GCF_947387565.1 Flammeovirga sp. SubArs3
GATTCGAACCCCCGGTACCTCGCGGTACAATGGTTTTCAAGACCACCGCATTCGACCACTCTGCCAACTCTCTGTGTCATTTTGACGAGTGCAAATATGCAAGGTTGAATTTAAATTTCCAACAACTTGATCAAGAAAAAATACAAATAATCGTAAATGAATTTTACCTGAACTCCTCGGGAGGATTAGCCTCAGACCATATTTGTGCTTCTTCTATGGTTGTATTGATTTGAAAACCAATTAATAAGATCATAGCAATGGTGAAAATCCAACCCATTAATCCCATAATTGCTCCAAGAGAGCCATAAAGAATATCATAAGAATTAAATGTGTCTAGATAAATTTCGAACAATATTGAAACGATTATTGACAAGATTGTTGCGACTATTGAACCTGGAGTGAATACTCTATTTCCTAAAATTTCACTTGGAGCATATCTAAATATCAAAGTGATATTAAAGAAAAAGATACCTACAACGATCAAAAATCTTAAGGATAACAGCATATATAGGGTAATCTCATTATTGAGGTATCCATTATCATGAAGGTATTCCAATAAATGTTTTCCACTAATCAATAAAAAGGAAGACAAGCATAGTGTGATGATAAATAAAAACGTCAAGTTTAAAGCGACTTGAAACTGTTTCCATAATGATCTTTTGTCTTCGAGATGGTAACAGCTATTGAAAGCATTCATCAGAGTTCTCATCCCAGTGGTAGCAACATAGGTTGCACCAATAAAACCAAAAGATAATAATCCACCTCTAGACCTTCCTGATAGGTCTTGAATGGGTCCTTCTATAGCTTGATAAACATATTCGGGTAACATTTCCTCTCTAAAAATCTTAAACATCATGTCTATAGATTCGAAAGGAATGTAAGATATTAAAGTAGAGAAAAAGATGATAAACGGTAACATGGCTAAACTAAAACTAAAAGCAATAGCCTGTCCCCTTTGAAGTAGGTCATTCTGATCCACCCTATGTATCAAGGCTATACCAAAAGTATAGAATGATACTTCAGTGTGGGGAACTCTAGATGTAGATAGTTTCTCAATTATCTTTTTATAAAGTTCGTTATCCTCTAATTTCTTATGAAGATCTTTTTTAGTCAACTTTCTTTGCCGTTGGTTCAACAAAATACGGAGCAATTACCTCCATAAATCTTTGAGGAGCTCTGCATGGTTTATATGTTGATTTACTCATAAAGGCCAATTTTGTTTTGCCTGTATTGAGTAACTCACCTTCCTGATTAAACAATTCGTATTCAAATTGAATTTTAACTGTTGGTTTTTCAATTAGCTTGGTACGAATCGTGATCATATCATCGTATTTAGCAGGTTTTATGTATTTAGAAAAGTTTTCTAAAACGGGCAACATTACGCCATCCGCTTCCATTTCTTTGTAACTCATTCCTAAAGAACGTAATGCTTCCGTTCTGCCAATTTCATAAAATTTGGCATAATGACCATAATAGACAAAGCCCATTTGGTCGGTGTCAGCATAATTAATTCTTATTTGTGTTTCGTGAACTAGCATTGTGGAATGAGTTAACCTGATAAATTTGAATATCGTAAAGATACAATATTCGATTTTGTAGATATAAGCTTTAAGAAAAAAAAGCATTGTTCTTGACGACTCTCATCATAAGAACAATGCTTTACATATGAATTACTTCCCTCTATTATTGAGCGAAGAAGTCTTTCATTCTAGAGAAGAAGCTTTTACGCTTTTCTTCTTTATGTTCTGAAGTAGGGTTGAAATTTTTTGATTCTCTTAATTTTTTCAAGATGTCTTTTTCTTCAGAAGAAAGTTTCACAGGTGTGAAAACAGAGACATGAATCAATTGATCACCAACACCATACCCGTTAATATCGCGGATACCTTTACCTCTTAAACGAAGTACTTTACCACTTTGTGTACCTGCATCTATTGGAACTTTTACGTTGCCAGTTAATGTAGGAACTTCTACTGTAGTACCTAATGCGGCATCAGCAAAACTTAAATGAAGCTCATAGTGGATGTTTTCACCATCTCTATGTAAGTGCTCGTCTTCAATCGCTTCGATGACGATTAATAAGTCACCAGCAACACCACCACCTTTAGGCATGTTACCTTTACCTCTCATTGAAAGTTGCATACCGTCATCAACTCCTGGAGGGATATTGATCGATACTTCTTCTTCAGTATATACTCTACCTTCGCCACCACAATTATCACACTTGTGCTTGATGATTTTACCTTCACCATTACAAGTAGGACAAGTAGTATTAGATACCATTTGACCTAACATTGTGTTGACTACTTTTTGTACTTGACCACTACCATGACAAGTTTGACATGTGTCTAGGTCAGTACCATTTTTGGCTCCTGTACCATTACAAGTATCACAAGACGTATAACGTTTGATGCGGACTTTTTTCTCCACACCTTTTGCCATTTCCTGTAGTGTCAACTTTAATTTGATACGTAAGTTAGAACCTTTACGCTGACGGCGACCACCACCGCCACCTCCGAAGAAGTCGCCAAATGGGCTACCGCCACCACCAAAGATATCGCCAAAGTGACTGAATATGTCATCCATATTCATTCCACCTCCGCCGCCGCCGAATCCACCTGATCCGTCGAATGCTTGGTGTCCAAAGCGGTCATATTGACCACGTTTTTGATCATCACTTAAAACTTCATAAGCCTCAGCAGCTTCCTTGAATTTCTCTTCAGCTTCACTATCACCAGGGTTTTTATCTGGGTGATATTTTATCGCAACTTTACGATAAGCTTTCTTAATTTCTCCACTGGAAGCATCTTTCGATACGCCAAGTACTTCGTAAAAATCTCTTTTAGACATTATTGGTGTTTCTTATTGTCCTACAACAACCTTCGCAAAACGAATAACTTTATCGTTTAATGTGTATCCTTTTTCAACAACATCAACAATTTTATCCTTAAACTCTTCAGTTGGAGCAGGGATTTGAGTGATTGCATCATGGTAATCAGTGTTTAACTCTTTACCGGTAGCATCTTCCATTTGTTTTAAACCTTGACCTTCCAAAGTTTTTAACATTTTGTCTTTAATCATCACTACACCGTCCAGTACAGGTTTTACCTCGTCACTGTCAGATTTAGTATTTGCAATAGCTCTTTCTAAATCATCGATAGTAGGGATAATTGCAGATAACACCTTCTCGCTTGCTGTTTTTGTTAGTTCAGATTTCTCTTTTAATGTACGCTTACGGAAGTTGTCGAACTCAGAATATAAACGAAGGTATTTGTCCTTCATTTCTCCTAATTCCTGAGTCAATTTTTCTACTTCAGTTAGTTCTTCACCTTCTGTTGTAGATTCTTCAGAGCTTGTAGCTTCAGTTTGATCCTCAGTTACTTGCTCTTCTTTATTTTCAATATTTTCGTTTCCTTTATTTTCTGCCATTTTGGTATTTTTTCTAGTTGAAATATACAATGCCGTTCAATCAACAATGTTGCCAACCGATTTTATAGGTCATTTTGTCGCGATTTTACTGACAAAAAGTAGAAATAGGAAGAAAATAAGTCAAATAACATCAAAATCAGACGAAAATATGACAGTTTTTTAAGAAAAGAAGCAGATAACGTATAGCTATCTGCTTCAAGTATATTTTATATTGTAGCTTTTCTAAGCTTGTGATTCTAGCTCGTTTACAGCTAACCAAGCCATTAATCCCACTCCAATTTCAAGAGCATCTTCATCGATATCAAAGGTAGGAGTATGTACAGAGGAAGTAATTCCTTTTGCCTCGTTTCTAGTTCCTAAACGGTAGAAGCAAGCGTCCATTTCTTGAGAATAATAAGAGAAGTCTTCTGCTGCTAACCAAATATCTAGATCAACTACATTTTCTTCACCAAGGTATTCAATTGCAGCTTTCTTATTTCTACGAGTAAGTTCTGGTTCGTTAACTAAGAAAGGGTAACCTTTATGAATATCCATCTCAACAGAACCACCCATACCTTCTGCAATTCCAGTTGCAATCTTGGTGATTCTTTCATGCGCTTCCGCTCTCCATTCTTCGTTCATGGTTCTGAATGTACCTTGAACTTTCACTTCATTAGGAATGACATTAGTTGCACCAATAGCTCTAACATCACCAAAAGATAAAACTGATGGAATTTTTGGAGCAGCATATCTACTTACAATTTGTTGTAAAGCAACAATGATATGCGATGTGATAACAACTGGATCAATATTTTTCTCTGGCATAGCCGCATGACCTCCCTGACCTTTTACAGTAAAGTAAATCTCGTCAGCACTTGCCATATACATGCCTTCTCTGAAGCCTACTTTTCCAGCATCAATGAAAGGCATTACATGTTGTCCAATAATTTTTGAAGGGGATGGATTTTTTAATGCTCCATCTTTGATCATTAAAGATGCTCCTCCAGGTAATTTTTCTTCACCTGGTTGGAAGATTAGCTTAATAGTACCTTCGAATTGATCATTTAATGATTGTAATATTTTAGCAGCACCTAATAATGAGGTAGTATGTACATCATGACCACACGCATGCATAACACCTTCATTTTTTGATTTATAAGGTACGTCGTTTGCCTCAACGATAGGAAGAGCATCCATATCTGCTCTTAAAGCAATCACTTTTTTATCAGGGTTTTTACCCTTAATCAAGCCAACAACGCCTGTTTCAGCAACACCTGATTGTGTTTCAATACCATAACTCTTTAACTTCTCTGCTACAAACTTCGAAGTTTCATACTCTTGGTACGACAATTCTGGGTTAGCATGAAGGTGATGTCTGATATTTACAATCTCTTCAATATTTTCTTTAACAGAAGATTTTATTTGTTCTTTAAGACTCATGATATTATGATTGCTTGTTGTTGTATCATTTTGTGATATTGTTAGTGATCAGTTGTTTTCTGTGTGAAAATCAAATAAATCACCTTGCAAATTTAATGATTTAATAAGAATCTATCATTACAAGAATATTGTAATTCTATCTTCTGGCATTTTTTGCAGCATTTCTGGCAGGGATAATCGATGCAAAAATAGTGATTGCAGAAACGGTAAGACATATCACTAAAAAGTCTTGCCATCGAGTTTCAACAGGATAAGCATCAAGAATTCCATTGTTTGCACCAGTACTTATCCATTGAAATTTTTCTTGGGCAAAGCAGAATAAATATCCTGAAATAAGACCAAAATTAGCACCTGATAAAGCGACTAGGCCACCCTCGTAAATGAATATCCTCTTGATCATGCCGTCTGTAGCACCCATTGATTTGAGAATATTCATATCATGATTTTTCTCAATAGAAAGCATGGCAAGAGCAAAAAACACATTGAAAGAGGCAATACCTAAAATCAATGCAAAAGTTCCATAAGTGAAGAATTTTTCAATCTTCAAAGCTCTTAATACTTGAGACTGTTGTTCGGGTCTAGTTTTAATGATGAAGTTATCTCCTAAAACCTCCATTAAATTATTTTTAACGGTTGTCGCCTTAAAACCTTCTTTCACTTTAATTTCTAAGCCAGTTCTTAATTGCCCATAATTCAATAATGAGTTGGCAAATTTAATAGGCACAATCACTGTTGATTGATCAAATTGAGGCTCGGCTACAAATACACCTCCTGCTTGAATTATCTTTTTATTAAATGCTTTTTCAGGATTTAAAGACGCTTTACCTTTTCTCTTAGGGTACCAAAATTGTAGCGGATACATACTGTCTCTTAATCGTAAGCCTAATTCTTGGTAAACTCCAGAGCCGACCAAAGCATATCGAGTGTCATTGTTATATAGGTTATTAGTACCTAAAACTACGGTAGTATCAATTTGTGTTTGAGTGGCAAAGTTCTCACTCACACCTTTCATTGTTACTACTTTTTGTTTGTTGTTGTATAGAATAAGGACTTTGTCTTCAATAACTTCTGTAATTGCCTCGACGCCTTTAACTTCTTCAATTTTATTTCTTAATGTCCATTCGTATGGAAAAGATTTACCTACATTAGATTCAATTTTTAACTCAGGATTGTGTCTATTAAACATACCTGTAAGCGTCCTTTCCATTCCGTTAAATAAAGAAAGTACAATCACTAAAGCTGCGGTACCAAAGCCAACGCCGACCATTGCAATATTGGATAAAGTCTGAATAAAGTTCTGCTTAATGAACTGTTCAGCCATCCCTTTATATGTTTTTCGGATCTTTTTAGGAGAAAAAGTAAAAAGCACTCCAATGGCTTTTCCTAAGAAAATAATTAATCCAAAAGTCATTTGAACCACCAAAACGAGTAGCATTAAAGGAATGCTCTTGATGTTACGTTGAGATAGAAAGTATCGTTTGGCGACAAAATATGGGAATCTTGACTTTGACATTAACAAATATGAGTTATAAATCTTTTTCCTGCCTTTGTAAAGTAATCAGACATGAAATTTTCACTACAAAGTTAACGGTAGAGTTGAATTCTCAACATAAATAATGAATTACTTCTTTTGATTTTTGAAAAGTTTGATAAAAATGTTCTTTAAGTTGATGATATTGCAACCCAGAGACAAAACAAACTTTATTGAAGAGAACAAGCTATTTTTATTCAATTACGATTTGAATCAATAGGTACGCGAAATATGAGGAGATTAGTACTGCTATTTATTATAAACTTGATACTTAATTATTCCTATGCCCAATCCTCAAAGCAATTTTGGAAATTGGCGGATAAAGGAGAGTACGAGAAGATTGTTAAGAAATTAGAAAAAGAGTCAGATCAGATAGATCAAAATGTATCTTTAAACTATATATGGGGACTTTATTATGTGAGTAATGAGGCTGCATATAATTTAGATACTGCATACGCTTTTTTAGATAAAGCAGATAATTTATGGAATGATTCTTCGCCAACCCAAAGGGCAGAATGGGAGAAGTTATACGTAAACAATGATTCAATACAATATTGGAAACAAAATGTTGAAAAGTATGCTTTCAATGAATGTGTTGAAAACCTTAAAGAAGAGGACTTTATCACTTACTTGGAGAAGTTTCCTCATTCTGAATGGGTGCCGGAAGCAATATCATTACGAGATAGTTTAGGATATGAAAAGGCAAAACAAGAACATACCTACGAATCTTACCACCTATTTATAAGAAGTTACCCAGAAGCAAGGCAAGCGATAGAAGCCCAAAATTATTACGAAAATCTTATTTATCATTCCAAAACTAAAGATGCAGACGAAAAAGCATTGAGTGATTTCTTAAAGGAACATCCAAAAAATCAACATATCCATAAAGTAGAAAAACAACTTTATGAGTTGATTACAGAAGATAAATCTATTGTCGATTATTCTCACTTTGTTAGAGATTATCCAGAGACAATTTATGCCGATAGTGCAATTGCTCAGATTTGGTTATTAAGTGAAGACAAAGATAGTGTTCTTAATACTTATAGAAACTGGGAAGAGAAAGCCTATTTTCAGGCTTTAATGCTAAAACAAAAACAATTGTATTATCCTGTATTCCAGGAGGATTCTCTCTCGTTTATTAATGATCATGGTAATGTAGTTTTTACTGAAGCCATCTCGGGAGTTAAAAAAGCATACAATTGTCATGGGACTTCAGACCTCTTTTTAGAGGTAGAAAAAGATGGGAAAAAAGGTTTAGTAGACCGTAACAATTCTATCGTTTTACCGTTCAATTACGATAAAATCAAACCACTTTTAGTAGGAGTATATGCCATTGAAAAAAATAATAAAGTAGGTGTTTATGCTCTTGGTGAAGGAGAATGGATTTCTCCAATCTACGACCAAATAGTCCCATTAAGTAGAAGGTTGTTTGGTGTTAGAAAGCAGGCGAGATGGGGTATTGTTTCTGTTACTGGAGAGTTGAAGTTTCCGATAGAGGCAGGACAGTTAATCCATATTTCAGAGAATACCATTTTAGTAATGAAAAAAGGGCGTTGGGCTAAATATACTGAAAGTGATGTCTTTGGAAGTAAAATAAATACTGATGATGAGGAATTTATCTTTGAAGGATATAAGCAATTAGAAGATCAATGGTTTGGTTTAAAAGAGAATTCTAAGTGGGCAATTTATACTCCTAATGGGAAAAAATATTCTCAGGATTATGATCAAATTGAAGATTTAGATAACAAACTAGGTTGGTCAGTGAGAAGTGATACCTTGTATCAGGTGATTAATTATGATAATGAACTTCTAATCGATTCTCTATTACTGCCAGAATTTTCAAAGTCAGGAGTTACTTCTCGTTGGAAAGACCAATGGGTAGCCTACAATTGGAAAGGAGAAAAGATATTTTTAGGGCAAGCGGATACAGTATTCTTCGATAAAATGTATCCAAACTTAATTCAACAAACTGATAAAAAGGAAAAAGTACTTTTCAAAGATGGAAATATTTTAGATCTCGAAAGATACTCGCAATGGAATGTAACTTATGTAACACAAGACTCATTAGTTCTTCCTTATATTGCGGCAATTAGTAGGAGAAACAAGAAATTTGCTTTGTTGGATCAAGGTGGAAATCAGATTATGACTCCACAGTTTTCGGATTTGAAAGTAGATACAAACGGAATCGTCATTGCTAAATATGGTTCATTATATTATTTATATGAAACCAATGGTAAAAGAATCCTGCAAGAAGGATACACTCAAATAGTTGCTGATGGAACCTATTATCACTTAAAAGGTAAAGGGAAATTTGGTATATATAATATTAAAACTGGACTAAAAATTACACCTAGATATGAGGAACAATTACAACGAACAACTTTACAAAAAGAAGGAAACGCTTTATGGTTAGGAAAATATAAGGGGTTTGAAGGAGTTTTCTCGCTTTCTAATTATGAACAAGCTCGTTTTTATTATGAAGATATTAAGCTACTGAATCTAGATTCTACAAGTGTATTTGTCTTAGAAGATGAGAAACTAAAATTATTGGATGTGCAATCAAACAATATTAAAATGATTTGCGATTCTTATGAGGTAATGACAAAGTCACCTTATAAATACTGGATTTTATATAAAAATGACGGTAGATATGGTGCATATGTTTCCAATGTAGGAGATGTTATTTATCCAGAATTTCAATCAATAGAAAATATTGGGTCATTGGAGCAACCTTTGTTTTTAGCTAAGCAATATATACAACAAGCAAAATTAAATATTCTATTATATATAAATGAGGAAGGGAATGTTGTATTTCAATCAATTTTAAATGAAAATCAATATAATGTGATAAGATGCGATTAACTTGAATGCTATTTACGAAATGATAAAATCGACTAAAGATTTGTTAAATAACTCTTAAGAGTTCGATATATAAACAGATGTTGAATTTAATCATTGTTTTTAAAATGGTTTATTTCCTAAAATAGCGAAACGAAAAAAATATAACAGAACAAACAATAGTGTGTATTTAAATTTCAACGAGGACTTTCTTAAAGATTAGCACAATCAACTTCACAAGTTAAAGTAGTGCGGGCAAGAGTATCATTGAGGTCACTTTGTTTTCGGTTTTGAAAGATTAAATTATAATTATGAAAAAAAAATTACTACTTCTAGTGGTAACGCTTATAGTAGGGCTTACAGTAGGAGTTTCGCCTGTATTGGCGTCTGGTGGCGGAGGACATCCTGAGGCTGCACCTTGGTCGGTTATTCCGTTTGCCACACTGTTAATCATGATTGCTACCGGTCCGCTTTTCTATGAAAAGTTTTGGCACCATAACTATCCGAAAGTGGCTGTTGGCTTAGCTGCAGTAGTGGTTGGATACTATATTTTTGGCTTGCATAATACGCACGGGCCTATCCACGCATTTTTCGAATACTTCCAATTTATAGCACTTTTATCTGGTTTATACATTGCCTCTGGCGGTATTATGATCAAAGTAGATCGTAAGGGTACGCCAATGGTTAATGCGATTATCCTAGCGATTGGAGCTGTAATTTCTAATATTATTGGTACAACAGGTGCTTCAATGTTATTGATTCGTCCATTTATGAGATTAAATCAAGAGCGTTTACAGCCTTACCATGTTGTATTCTTCATCTTTATTGTAAGTAACGTTGGTGGTGCATTAACACCAATTGGTGATCCGCCATTATTCTTAGGTTTCCTAAAAGGTGTACCTTTCGAATGGACTTTGGTACATTCATTACCAATGTGGTTCTTTGCAATTATCGTCTTGTGTGTAATTTTCTTCTTTTTCGATAAGCGTTTTATCAATAAAACGAACTTATTATTTGATGAAGATGACAAGAAAGAATACTCTAATAAGATAACAATCACAGGTTCAAAAAACTTTGGATGGTTAGCAATTTTAGTTGCAGCTGTATTTTTTGATCCTTCAAAAATTGATTGGTTACCAGGTATTCTTCAGACTCATGAAGGTTTCTCAATTGGCTTTTTAAGTGATTTAGAACATCATGAAGGAGCAACATTATTCTCTTTTATTAGAGAGTTGATTATGTTAACTGTTGCTTATTTATCTTTCAAATTGGCTGATCAAGATGCGATTAAAGGAAACGAATTTAATTTCGAGCCAATTCGTGAAGTAGCATTTATCTTTATTGGTATTTTCGGTACCATGATGCCAGCATTGGAGTTGGTAGGTGGTTTTGCAGCATCTGAGGCAGGAGCAGCATTAATTAACCATAACTCATTGTATTGGGCAACAGGTGCTTTATCAGGTATATTAGATAACGCTCCAACTTATCTTAACTTTTTAACTGCAGCAATGGCATCAAAAGGAGCAGATATTGGCAGTGTTCAACAAGTATTAGACTTTACAAACGGAATTGTACAGGGGCAGCCAAATGCAGAAGCGGTGTTGGAATTAACAGCAATCTCTGTAGCGGCAGTATTCTTTGGAGCAATGACGTATATTGGTAATGGACCTAACTTTATGGTAAAATCAATTGCTGAGCAATCAGGTGTTGAAATGCCATCATTCTTTGGTTACATTGTAAGATATTCATTACCGATACTATTGAGTGTATTGGTGATCGTTTGGTTGGTGTTCTTCGCTTTTGCGGGATAATCAATTTTTAACGGATAAAAAACCTCTTGCATGTATATGTAAGAGGTTTTTTTGTATAATATTTGAATTACTTTTTTCTAGTTTTGTGATGATACATTCATGTCATTCCATCTTAAAATTAAATCTACAATCAACTTTTCATGAGAACATTCAAACTATACCTGCTTTCGGTTCTTTGTCTAATGATGTTTACACAGTGTGATGATGCCGAAAATCAAAAAGAAATTCCAGATGTTTCTAACATCAAAGTGAATGTAGAAGTAAGAAGATTAGAACAGGAAATTTTTCAACTAAAGACAAAAGATCAAATTGTTTCTTACTTGATTGAAAACCCGGAAATAGAAAAGAAATATTTCTTGCAAGCAGGATTGTATCCAAACCGTCAAATATTAGTGGATGCTATTTTTGATTTTCTTTCTAAACCAGAGAATGATACGTTAAAAATGGATGCAGATCGTGTTTTTGGAGACTTTGAAGGATATAAAAAACAGTTTGAGTCTGCTTTTAAGTATATCAAATATTATTACCCAGATTTTAAAGAACCAGTCATATATACATCAGTATCAGGTTTTGCGAACTGGGGGTTTGGTGGAGATGTATTGGATTTTGGAGATGCAATCGTAGTCGGATTAGATTATTTTGAAGGAGAAACAGCTACTTATAGAGTTCCTGAAGTACCTGGCTACATCTTAAAACGATATACACCGGAATATCTAGTACCATTTACTGTTCAGATGCTGTCTAATAGGTTTAATAATGTAAATGCAAACGATAGAACTGTTTTATCACATATGATTGCATGGGGGAAAGCCTACGAATTTGTAGACGATGTTATGCCATTTACACCGGATACAGTAAAGGTGGGGTACTCTTTAAGGCAATTAAAAGAAGTAGAATATAATGAAGGTTTTATATGGGGACATTTCGTAGAGAATGAACTACTATATAAATCCGAAAGAATGACAGTGAAACGTTATGTAGATGATCGTCCTGTTACTTCTGAAATTTCAGGTGATAGCCCTGGTCGTTTAGGTAGATGGTTGGGTTGGAGGATTGTACAGAGTTATATGCGATCTAATCCTGAGGTGACATTACCACAATTAATGGCTGAAAAAGACGCAAGAAAAATATTGCAACGCTCTAAGTATAAGCCAGAAAGTCGTAAATAATTGTAATTTAAGTTGTTGAAAGGTAAACAAATATTAGATAAATCTAAATCCTCTTAAAGGATTATGTTCACTCATGATTAATTTATAATATTGAATATGCCGATAGAAAAAGGCAACTTATCTATGATAATAAATCAGTAAACGAGAGGTAGAAATTTTAGCTATACTCGTTGGTTATTCTTCAAAGAAATTATTTATATCCTCGTTTACTGAGCCTCCCATCTTGACTTTCAGGGTGTGGAGGTTTTTTATTTGTAAAATATCTGTAATTTATTCCTTAATTATCATTATAATTTGATGGTAAATATTTGAAGAATTATTTATAAAAAAAGCGAGAATAAATTTTACTTTATTCTCGCTTTAGCATCTTTATTTATATTTCTTTAGGCTCAGTTGTAAAATAGGTCCTTACAGACTAAGCGCCTGATTTATCTAATAATTTTTCTTTATGTTTCTTTACCTGACGACGTAAAGACTCTGTTGCTTCGTCTACAGCTGCCTCAAAAGAAGTACCATGTTTTTTAGCTACCAGGGTATCTTTTGGTAGGTGTAGTTTGATTTCCACAACTTTATTGTCTCGACTATTGTCACCGTTCTTTTCTACTTTTAAGTATACTTCTCCTGCTGTAAATCTATCGTAAAAAGTTTCCAATTTATCCACCTTTTGTTGGATGAATTCAATTAACTTTTGATCTGCTGTAAAATGTATTGATTGGATGTCGAGTTTCATATTTCTAACAGTTTAATGTGTTGTGAAAAATATTTCCTTTAATAAGATGCCATTAAATACCTATTTTTTACAATTGATTGAAATTCAAAATATTGCCTAAAGTTTTTAATTGACCGTTTGTTTTATACTATAATTTAACGGTTTTTTTTGAACTTAGTTGTAATAAATTGAGATATTTTTAAACTAAATCTAACTTTTTTTCTGGGCTCTAGGATGAGCTTGTACATGCACATTTTTCATTCTTTTTAGAGAAGAATGTGTATATATCTGAGTAGCAGAAAGATTGGTGTGCCCTAAGAGTTCTTTGATATCATTTAAGGATGCACCATTCTCTAACATAGTTGTAGCAAATGAGTGCCTTAAAATATGTGGACTTTTTCTGCTGACAGTTGTGTTTGTACTCAAATAGCGCTTTACTAAAGTGTAAAGCTGATGGTATTTCAAGGGGGTACCAGTCTCGGTAACGAATAATTGTGAAGTGTCAAACGCTTTTCTATAGCTAAGATAATTTTTGAGTTGTTGAACTAATATAGTGTGCAGAGGTATAATTCTTTCTTTATTTCTTTTGCCAAGCACTTTAATACTTTGGCTTTTGAAGTCTAAGTCTTGTACCTCTATTCCTAATAACTCAGAAGCTCTCGTTCCGGTTCCATAAAGAAACTCCAAAATCAGCTTATCTCTTACACCTGTAAAAGAATCGTCAAAAGTTTCATTTTTAAAAAGCCCATCCATTTCACTGGCTTTCACATGTTGTGGAATTCTGCTAGGCGTTTTTATAGAGTGGATCGACTTAGAAGGATCAATAGTAATAAGTTCATGCTTTCTAAGGTGCTTATAGAAGCTCTTAAGCGATGCGATCTTACGGTTGATACTTCTAGTACTTTTCTTTGTATCCATTAATGAGGCCACCCACAAGCGTATTTCAGCCTTATTGGCTGTTACAAGTGCTGCATTTTGATCTTCCTGAAGCAAAAAACTTTGAAATTGTAATAGGTCAGTAGAATAAGCAGTAAGTGTATGCTTGCTCACTTTCTTTTCAAACTCTAAGTAATTTAAAAATGATGTGAGGGCTTTCGTCATAAATTGGAAATCATAAGTTATTTTATAGTTAACAAATTAAGGTTTTTATTGAAAAATTGAAAGTATAAAACGCAAAAAGCCTATCAATTTTTCATTGATAGGCTTTTCAAAGAACGTCAAAAGAGATTAAGCACCAGCTTCAGTTCTCATTTTGATTTTGTAAGCAGTTTTAATAGCTTTCTTTCTGTTAGCTACTGACTCTTTTTCATAATAAGCACGAGCACGTAGAGTACGTAGTACTTTTGTTCTTTCAAATTTCTTCTTGAAACGCTTAAGAGCACGGTCGATTGACTCGTTGTCTTTTACTTTAATTTCGATCATTATATTCTCCTTGTTTATAAGGTATTTTCAAATTCAATTCATGATTTCGGACCGCAAATATAAATAAGTTTTGCATAAAACGAAAGTGATTTGAAAAAATATTGAAGGATATTTCTAAATGATTCTTATTGACTATCAAGATTGTAGCGCTAAAATTTGCTCTTCTACACTAGTCCAAGGGAAGCCATTAAAGGTCGAAATTGACAATAAATCGCCTTTTTCAAGTATTTCAGTGGATTTTGGACAAGAATTACTTTGCCCGTTTCTTATCAGTGACAACAAGTTACATTGATGTTCAGTTCCATCTAAACAATCAATTAAACCTATTTGTAATTGTTTCCAACTAAGCCCTGCTATTTTATTGACTTCTACAGTCATAGGGTTTGCTCCTTGAGAGTTGTAAAGAAGATCTTCTATCACAAGTGCTGAATATGGATCCTGACACTCCTGAACAATAGCTAGTACAGATAAGTCTGCATTTACATAAGTAGCATTATTGTTTTCAAACATCCATCCATTATTCATATCTACCAATACATATAATATACGTGTCTTTTTATGATCAATAAATCTCTCTAAAAGATCAATAGTTGTTTTGGTACTACCATCTGCAGTTCTCTGATCGTAATCTGTAGGGAATACAATTACTGTTTTATTCGATTTTACTCCCGAGCTGTAATATGTTTCTCTTTGTAGTGGGCACCCTTTTACAAAATGTATGTTTGGAAGGTTTTGGATTTCGTCTGGTAATTCTGAAATATTATCATCGACAAAGCAGATACCTACATTTTTTTCAACTTCTCTTAATTCATGGATAAAACGTTTAGCTACTGTTGTTCCAGGAAAATGAAAGATTACATAACCGTCTTTGTAGGGATTGTTCATAAAGCCAAGTTTTTTTTGTGTTTTGTAGTATTCTTTGTAATCAAATGCGGCACTGAATAGAGCACCTACGAAGGCGATACTTATTGTACTAAGTACCATAGTAATTATTCTGCCTGCTAAAGTTTCTGCAGGGGCATTTCCATAACCTACTGTGGTTGCTGTTTGCCATGTTTGCCATATGGCTTCATTCCATGAAACACTCTCTACATATTTAAAAAGAATAGCAAACAGTATATTAATTCCGAGTGTGTATAGGCAGACTTTCTTGAACCATTGGTACGGTTCACTCTCCCGGTGAAGTCGGAATCGTCTAAAAATGGTAAGTATCATTGATAGTGTGTTTAGTTTTAATCACCTAAGCGAATTTAATGTGAATCCGTATCTGTGACAATGTTAATTATCATCTTTTGGGTGGTAATGGTACTTGAAATGCTCATTTTCTAGGTTTCTGTATCCTTCATAACTGATGTCTTCATCAATTTCTACTTTTTTCTGCTGAGAAAATGTCGTTTCTACCTTACGATAATAGTAGGCTAAAAAGAACCCCACGATACTACCTGATAGATGTGACTCCCAAGAAATACCATCTTCTTGGGGCACCAATCCTACTAACATCCCATGATTTAATACAGCGATACATAACGAGATAATTAGTGAGCCGGGATTTTTTTGAAAAAGACCAATAAAAAATAGAAATAAAGCAATTCCATAAATAACACCACTTGCTCCAATGTGAAAGGATGGTCGAGCGAAGATCCATACTAGGATACCACTGTAAATACTTAACTTCCAAAGAACTTTTGTGGCGACTTTTGGAATAAAAAAGTAGAGGGAAAAGCAAAGAATAGCAAAAGAGACCGTATTACTAAATAGGTGTTTGAAGCCTCCATGGATAAATGGATGAAATAAAATACCAAACGCACCTAACCGATTTCTTGGATATATACCTAAATGATAAAGATCGACTCCTAAAGACCATTCAAGAATCTTTAGGAGCCATGCTATAGATATAAGAAGTAAAGTGACTTTTACTCCCTTATTTATTTTCATCTTTTTTGATAGCTTCTTTCTCTACTTTCTTTTTGTCATCGAACTTTTTGTAAGCAGAGATAATGTTTTTCACTAACCTGTGTCTTACAACATCTTTTTGAGATAAGTGTAAAACTTTAATTCCTTGAACGTTTTCTAATATTCTAGAAGCAGTTACTAAACCAGATTTTTGTCTAGGAGGAAGGTCAATTTGTGAAACATCACCAGTGATAATCATCTTTGAATCTAAACCCAAACGAGTGAGTAGCATCTTCATCTGCATTTCAGTCGTATTTTGAGCTTCATCCAAAAGTACAAACGCATTACTTAATGTTCTACCTCTCATGTAAGCTAAAGGAGCAATTTCAATTACTCGATTTTCCATATAGAACTTTAGCTTTTCTGATGGGATCATATCATCTAAGGCATCATATATAGGTCTTAAATAAGGATCGACCTTATCTTTTAAATCTCCAGGAAGGAAACCTAAACTTTCCCCAGCTTCAACTGCAGGTCGAGATATAATGATACGCTTAACTTGTTTATTTTTAAGTGCTTTTACAGCAAGAGCTGTGGCAACATATGTTTTACCTGTACCTGCTGGCCCTAAAGCGAATACAAGATCATTTTTCTTTACAGCATCAACTAATTTCTGTTGATTACTTGTTTTGGGACGAATAGCAATACCTTTTGCACCATAAAGAAGAATTTCGTCTTTAATATCAGCATCCTGTAGATCGGCATTCATCTCGACATAATCAAGGATATTGTCTACGGTAACTTTACCAAACTTCCTGTAATGTAATAGAAGCTCGTTAATTGCTTTGTGCACTTTGATAATCTCTGCACTAGCACCTTGAATACGAATTTCACTTCCTCTAGCAATAATTTTACTATTTGGAAATGCAGTAGCTAACTCTTTAATGTTACTGTTGTCAACGCCTAAGAAATCAACTAAAGCAACATCTTCTAATGGAATGACTTTTTCTATCAAACGATTTGGTATTTAAAATTTTCTATTCTGATGATAAATTAATTATCATTATGGACAATATATAAAATTGTATTTTCAAATTTACCGAGAATTTGATTTATAAACGAAATAATCCTCATGTCTATTACGATAAATTTAAAACCTATTCGAGTTATCTTTTGTTTTTTGTTCTTTGTGGTCGGGTGTATCACAAAAAATCCAATTCTTGCACAACAAAAACAACATAGTATAGACAAGGTGTTCAAGGAGTTTTTAGCTCATGATTGGATGAGAGGAGCCTCTGTTTCATTTAAAGTAAAATCACTCGAGAAAAAGAATATCAATTACGAGTATCAATCGACTACTTCATTAACTCCGGCATCTATTACCAAATTGTTTTCTACAAGTGTAGGCTTGAAAGTGTTAGGAGAAGATTATAAATACGAAACAAAAGTTAGTTATACAGGAGAAATTGTTGATGGTGTGCTAGATGGAGACTTGATCATTCATGGAGCTGGAGACCCAACCCTAACACTGAGAAATCTTGATAGTGTTATCGTTAGTAAACTACCTGATTTAAAGGAGATAAAGGGGGCAATAATTGCAGATGCTTCATTATATGGTAGAGTAACTACACCACCAAAATGGGTGTGGGAAGATTTAGGTAATTATTATGGAGCAGGTGTTTCTTCTCTAAATATTAATGACAATATCTATGGAGTTTACCTGAAGACTGGAAGTACAGGTTCTAAATCTACTATCAATGAGATAAAACCGATTACTCCATATTTAACTGTAGAAAGTGAGGTGTTGGCAGGTGAAAAAGGTACTGGAGATAATTCTTTTATATTTTCATCGCCTTATTCAGATAGTCACATTATAAGAGGTACGTTACCGCCTAATAGAAGTAATTTTAGAGTGAAAGGAGGAGTAACGAATCCGGAGTATCATACGATATGGATGTTGGCAGATACACTGGCCAGTCATGGAGTGAAAGTTGATGAAAATCAATTGAAAGTGGTGTATAATTCAGAAGAGCTTGAAAAAAGTTTACCACTTTGTTCTGCGTTTTCACCTACATTATCGCAGATTATTGATAAAACTAACAAAAAAAGTGTCAACCTATATGCGGAAGCGGTAGCAAAGACCGTTAGTATAATGGAGACAAACTCTATTTTACCTGACAGTATCACTGCTTCATTAATTCGAAACCTTGAAGATTTACAATTGTCCGATGAAGGTTTATTTTTAGAAGATGGCAGTGGGCTCTCACCATTTGATGCTTTTTCAGCGAATCATATGGTTACATTGTTAGAAAATATTCGATCAACAGATTATTTTGACACTTTTTATAATTCTTTAGCCGTAACAGGTACATCAGGTACTTTAAAATACTTCTGTCGTTACAATCAAGCTAAAGGTAGAGTGATTGGCAAGAGTGGGTCCATGCGAAGAGTCAAAAGTTATGCAGGGTATGTGAAAACTGTAAACAATGATACTCTGGTATTTACAGTCATCGTAAACAACTTTGGGTGTAAAGGAAAAGAGGTTCGCAAAGCTCTTGAACCATTGATGGAAGAATTGGCGAAGTAGTACTTTTTTTAGTTGATCGAGAATTTTCGTCACGATATTTGCATATAATAATGCTATAAATAATTGGAATGATTATATATCTTTGCTTACATTGTAGGTATAGGGTGAAATGAATCTGATTTTCAGGTTGTTACTCCATTTTTTGGGATTATATTAGTATGAACTACCTTAAGTTCAAGACTGGCTAAGCTTATGTTATTGAAAAAAATTATCAGTTCATTTTTTGTATTATTTTGGCTTCTTACGTTATCTACATTAACCCAAGCTCAAAATATTAATGAGTTAAAGTCCGAATTAAAAGGAATGCCTAACGGTAAACGAAAAGTTGATAAACTTATCGAACTCGCTAGGTTGGAACTCGATCAGAGTAATTTCAATGCAATGAAAGAAACTGCTGATCAAGCGTTAAAGATTTCGCAGCAAGTTGACTACAAATTAGGAGAAGCTGACGCTTTATTGATGTACTCTACGATGTACAAACTAAAGCGTGACTTTGATACCGCTATTGAATACGGTATTAACTCGATCAAAATCTATGAAAATGTAAATGAAGATATTCCTTTGTATGAGGCATATGGTGAAATATGTTTCTTATACCAAGATTGGGGTATCTACGAAAATGCAATCGAATATGAGTTAAAAGCATTGAGAGTTGCAACAAGAATGAATGACAAAAAGCGTCAAAAAGAGATTTGGCACCTTTTGGGTAACTCATACTTGCGTCTCGATAATTTTGATCAAGCTTTATACTACTTCCGTTTGAGTGCTGAATACCTTAAAGAAAGAGAGCAGTATTATCATGATACAAATGATTTACAAGCTTACAATACTACTTTAGGTAAGATTGCTTCTATCGAAATGAAAAGAGGTAATTATGAAGAGGCAAAAAATATCAACGAAGAAATCTTAGCCAATAAAGAGAGACTTGGTGATGAGGAAGGAAAACACGTACCTCTAAACGATATTGGTGTATGTTATGAGAAATTAGGTAAAAGGGATAAAGCCCTAACTTATTTTAAAAGAGCCTTAGAAATTAACAGAAAGTACGGCCGTCCTGAATCCCAAAATACAACCTTACTTTTCAATATTGGTACTTTATCGAATAGTAATATGCGTTATAGTGATGCTTTAAGAGCCTATAATGACGTATTGAAAATTCGTATGAAGCAAGGTCAGCCAGGTCCAATTGCTCAAGCTTATACTTATATCGCATCAGTATATACTGGTAAGGGTAACTATTCAGAAGCTATCAAAAACTATAACAACAGTATTAGATATGCTAGAGAGGCTGGCGATTACAATCAGATCGAAAGAAACTTAAAACAAATCGGTGATATCTATAAGAAAACAGATGATTACAAAAAAGCATTGAATGTAATGAATCGTCTGATTTCATTGAAAGATAGTATTATCCGAAATGAGAAGTTACAATATCAGAAAATTGCAAATGCTCGTATTGCTGCAGAGCAGAAGGAAAAAGAAATTGACCTTCTGATCATGAACCAAAAAGTAAACGAAGCAACCATGAGACGTTTAGAAGAAGAAAATGCTCGTAAAGCACAGGATCTTGAACTTCTACAACGTGAGCAATACATTAAAGAAACAGAGTTAAGACAAAAAGAGTTAGAGCAACAGCAACAAAAGCAAGAGCTTAGACTTACAATGTCGGCACTAGAATCTGAGAAAAAGGCGAAAGAGATTGATCAACTTCAGAGAACTAAAAAGCTTAACGAGTTGAAAATCCAGCAAACGGATGCCGTAGCCCTTCAAAAGCAACAAGAATTAGAGCTTTTAGAAAGAGCAAAAGAACTTCAGGAAAACAAACTGAGGGAAAAAGAAAATATGCAGCGTGTATATTTTGGTATGTTCGGTTTGCTTTTCGTAGTGTTAGGTTTGATTATCTCAGGTTACTTCCAAAACCGTAAGAAAAACTTTAAGCTTGCAGCGAAGAACGAAGAAATTTTAGGTCAAAACGTTGAGATTGAGAAGCAAAGAGATGAGCTTGTTTCAGCTAAGACACAAATCGAAAAGGCGTATGATAATATCCAAGTCTTATCGGAATTTGGTCAGAAAATTACAGCGATTTTAGATCTTGAATCTATAAACTGGACAGCTTATGCTTATGTAAATACACTAATGGATGCGGCGGTATTTGGTATTGGTATTTACAGAGAAAAATACGAGAAAATTGAATACATCAACTTCCTAGAAAATGGTTTAACACTACCATTGTTCAGTTATGATATCAATAAACAAAATAGTTTATCTACTTTGTGTTATAAGTCTAGTGAAGAGATTGTAATCAATGATTATGAATCTGAAATCAATAACTTCTTACGACAAGAACCTGAATTTAAAACATCCGCTAGACCGAATTCATTAGTATACTTACCACTAGTTACTGAGAAAAATCTAGGTGTTTTAACTGTTCAGAGTTACGATAAATTTGCTTATTCTCGTAACGAATTGAACATCTTAAGAACTTTAGCCTCTTATTGTGCGATTGCCTTAACTAACGCAAATGCATATCAAGAGATTGAAAATAAGAACAAGAGTATTACAGATAGTATTAGATATGCTCAAACAATTCAAAGAGCCATTCTACCATCTAATGCTAAGATTCAAACGGGTCTATTAGAGAACTTTGTTTACTTCCGTCCTAAAGATATTGTATCTGGTGACTTCTATTGGTTCTCTAAAGTAGAAGAGAAAATTAATAAAACATCTTTCTCTAAATCTGATGTAGCAGAAAGAACATTTATTGCCGCACTAGATTGTACAGGTCATGGTGTACCAGGTGGTTTCATGTCAATGATTGGTAACACATTATTGAATGAGATTATTAACCAGAAGCAAGTATTTGAACCATCAAAGATTCTTGATATGCTAAATGAAGGTGTAATTGATGCCCTTCACCAAGAGAACAAGAGTAATGATGACGGTATGGATGTTTGTTTATGTATGGTAGAGAAAACAGTTGCTGGAGCAACTAAAGTAGTATTCTCTGGTGCAAAACGTCCTCTATACGTAAAAGAACCAGGTGGAACAGAATTATTAGAATATAAAGGTGATAACAAATCAATTGGTGGTGTTCATAGAAGAAAATCATCGAAAGTCAGCTTTACAAACACTGTAATTAATGTTGATCCAGGTACTACAATTTATCTAACAACAGATGGTCTTCAAGATCAGAACAACAAAAATGGTCGTAAGTTTGGTAAAATTCAGTTAACTGATTTATTATTTGCCAATGCTGAGAAACCAATGTTAGAGCAAAAATCGGCATTAGAAAAAGCACTTACAGAGCATATGGGTGAGATTCCACAACGTGACGATATCACAATCCTAGGTGTAAGACTGTAACAAGAATATACCACTAAACAAAAAAGACAATCAGTGATGCACTGGTTGTCTTTTTTTATGATGATGATTTATATCTAACTTTAAATATGAATAAACTTTTAATATTGATATGCCTATAATACTTTGGAAAAGATATCAAGGGATCTTTTCAATAATACTGATTACACTAGTTTATATCATATTATCCTATATTTCTTATACAAAATATGGAGTAAAGGTAGTTTCAGACTCACCAAGGTATATTGAATATGCACAGGAATTATTATCCCAACCTTTTTACTGGCATAAACATCAAAGTAAATATTTAGGTTATGTACTTTTCTTAATGTTCCTTTTTAAAGGAGGACTTTCAGTGAAAAGTGTGATAATAGTTCAATATATTGTTACTTACTTATCTATCATAATATTTTATAAATCAATTAATATTGTACTTAAATCTAAGTCAATATCGCTAGCATTTACAATATTATATCTATGTAACTTTGAAGTAATTTATTGGAACTCATACATATTGTGTGAGTCATTTTATACAGCTTTTATTATTTTCTCACTTTATGCTTTCTTGATTTATCATTATGAGGATAAGAAAATATTATTGCCAATAATACTTTTCACTATAATCATAAAGCCAACAGGTATAGCAATTCTCTTATCTTTTTTGCTGTATGTATTTCTTGTTAAAAGTAATCTATCAAATAACCGAAAAACTATGTTTTTTGTGATATTGTTTATTTTGTTTGTGATCTTATCAAGAATCTATTTAAGAAGTTTTAATGTAATAAGTGAGTATGTGAGAGGAGAGGTGGTTTATGCAGTCTCTATCTATAAGTCAATCATTCAACAATTTCCTTATCTGGTAATAGAAAATAAGAATATTAAAATACCTCCAGAACATCTACTCACTTTTGATAGAATAATCTTATTTATCGTTGAAAACCCTATCTATTGGTTAAAATTGTTTTTCCGGAAATTATTTTTCTACATTCTTCATATTCGACCATATTGGTCAAATTTTCATAATATAAATTCTCTAATTGTTTTATTACCATGTTATGCACTTATTATTTTTAGGCTGATAAAAGTTGGGGTCAATCGAAAAGATATAGTATTAATAGGTCTAATCTTTCTTAATTCTCTTATTGTATCATGTACAATTGTAGATTGGGATGGTCGTTTTTTTATGCCAATATATCCAATCATTATTCTTTGTACAGCTGAGGGGTATTCTATTCTAAAAGAAAATATCACCGTGTTTATTAAGGAGAGAATCTAAAGAATGCTTATTAAATATCATGAAATCTTTAAAAAATAATTTCTGCTTGCGTCTTCTTTGTTCTGGAGTGATGTGGTTTACAATATCATAAAAATAGATATATTCTTTATTTTCAATATCTAGAGAAAGTGAAATAGGACGACGAGAATTTAGTTTAAAGTCTAATTTTGTTGCTCCCCATTTATTAGATAATATAGAATAATTTATTAGGTATTTTTTTTGTGTAATCGGATTAGAATTTTGATAAACACTAACCCTGTTTAATTTTAGACTATCTTGATGGTAATGATAATTCCAAAATAAAAGGGAATATTCTTTTTTCAATTGTAAACTGTCAACACTCATTTGTTTAATGAGTTGATTTCCTGAGTATGAGATAAATACACTGTCATCTTGATATGAAAGAGCGGTCTTCTTTAGATCATCGAAATAAACCTTTTTATTGAGAAAATAGTCAATATTTACGATTAATGCTTTAGTCCCGTTAATCTCAATACTTTTGCCATTTATTCTATCACCTATTTCTTGTAGGTTTATGCTATCACCATGTAACAATACTTTAGAATTTCTCTTGAAGTATTTATTAATATTAGATCTGTTTTCCTCTAAACTAAATCGATGAAACTGTTTGTTTATAAATCTCTCTTCATCGCTTAATCTAGATAAATAATTATGTGTTGTTGGTTTTTGAGTATAATAGGCTAATTTGTAAGAGTCTTTGATTACTTTTTTGTCATCTGTAAAATTTCCGAAAACCGGAATAACACAACTAATATCGTTAGGTATATCATTAAGTTTAATTCGTGAATTATATGGGTTAGATGTGATAGTTAAATCATTTCTAATATCTATTTGATAGTATATACTTTCAATCGTTCCAATACCAATAATTATATAGATTAAATATCTACTTGAAGAAAGACAAATTAAGTAGATACAGCAAATTGATAAAGTGAAATTAGAAAGCCAACTGAACCGTTCAAGTGATCTAACTTGTTCTAGGTAAGGAATTGTTCTTATGATAAATTCAAATCTTAATAATACGCCTGTCCCATAAACCAATATACCAAAACCTAGAATCGATATGATTAAAATTTTTGAAGGGATCTTGCGAATGGTTTTAAGGTAGAATAAATTGAAACAAATTATTATAACCGTAAGCCAAAACCAATAATTAAAATTTGCTTGGTAATACGTGTGATATTTTTGATCATAAAATGGTAATAGTATTTGTCGAATTGATAGGTTAAAATCAAATAATAATAATGGATGAGAACTTCTCCATAAATGATCATCCGTGATTTTTAATAATGATAAATAAAATATAGTGGGAAGTAATAAATAGATTAGGTTAAAATTAAAAACTCTTCTTTTTATACTAGTTAGAATAAGGTATAGTAATGTAACTATACTTAAAAAGAACCCAGTATAGCTATGTATGAAATAGCTAAAAAATAATAAGCAGAATAGCTTTAATAAGTTGTTTTTATTTTGTGTTAATAAGAAGATTGTATAGGGTAATAATGCTATTAGAAAAAATAATCCAAAATGTAGGGAAACCCTTGAGGTAATTGGGTTTGATAAAATAATAATTACACTAAAAAAAGAAGAGTAAAATAAGTTAACCTTAAATGAGATGAGTATTCTATAAGTATAGTAATAACCAATTCCATAAGATATGATTAATAGATAGTGTAAAATTCCAATTGAATTAATAGGAGGGCACCCTAAATAATATAAGCAACTTGAAATGATAGGTATACTATCTGTGAATAAGATAGCTTCTCCAAATGGAAAATTAAAAGCATTAAGGTTTAATTCAGGTCCGAATTGTACGATCCAGGCATATAAAAAGTAATTTTTTAATGCATCATTTTCGGTACTAAGTAAATAAGAGTTTGGATAAAAGAAAAGTTCGTGAAAAACACTTCCAAGAATAATATATAGTATTATAAGACCAATTATTGTTGGTAGATGTTTGTTAGTTCTAGAAATTGAATACATATTATTTTAACAGGTAAAGTTTACCAATGTTATGTTTAAAAAGATTGTCCTTGCTTTTTTGGTTGTGCTTAAATGTACCGTTTGCCTTTTGAGGTATGATCACACGATATAAGTAGACACCATTAGCTAACTGATCTCCAAATTCATCTTTACCATCCCATGCATATTCCGAAATATTTGTACCGATTCGTATTGGTCCTAACTCATCTTGGAAAATTTCTTTTACAACTCTGCCTGTTACAGTCATTATTTGAATTTTGATTTCCTCAGGAACATCAATACCAGTAATTTGAAATACAAACTTCACCCGATCAGAAAATGGATTTGGATAAGGATAGAAATTTGTAATTGAGGCCTCTTTAATGATTTCGAAGTCAACTTGAAGTTTATTGTCTCTAGCGTCATTTTTTGTGTAACCAGTATTATTACCAGATGGATCTTTACCTCTTACTTCTAGTGTATATCTACCTGACGAAATGAGATTGTCAGATGGATCGATTAGGTTTATTGGTGTAACATCATCAAGATTAAAAGAACTGATGATATGATTTTTGTTCCCAATATTCTCAATGGAAATATTGTTCGAATTAATGCCATAACTCTGATCTTCTTCATCATATAAAATCAGAGTGAGAAGAGAAGTAGTATCGCCATCTATAATTGATAGATAATTTTCTTCAAGTGATAAGTAGTTGTTTTCATCAACTAGACTAACACTTACATTTGCTGAAGGGGAAACATTATCTCCACTAATGATTCTATTTCCGTCAAATAATACTTCAATTAATGGGTTTGTTGTATCTGTGCTAATAGACATAAACTCAGTAATACTGTTATTATTGAAGACTATTTCATTGATAGCTCTATCAGAGTTTACAAAGGTAAGTACCTCAGCATCTCCTGAAATTCTTCGACTAGTATTGTCTTTGTCCCATGTTGTAGGAGAAACATCTATAGAGATTTCACTATTTGGTAGTATAGGAGGTATTGAGTATGTATCATTAAAGGTTTCAAATTTATTTTCTAATGATTTGTATTGGATACTAACTAATACGCTATCTTGAAAGGGTTTATCACTGATATTAATAAATGAATATTGATAATCAATCGGTTGTCCTTGTTCAAAGTTGGTGTCAGTATTTGTAGAATTATTAATAATGACCCCTTCTGGAGCTTCATCGTAAGCAACTCTCCAGTTCTGTAATTGTGCAACAGTTTTATCAATATTATCCGTTAGTGTTAATTCTAGGTTTATATAATCATAACTTCTTAATGTATCTAATAAACCTAAATCAAGTCCTGAATCATCAGGAATAATACTAGTGTTAAATAGAGAATCGAAAACAAAAGAACTACCTGTTTCATTTAAAGTTACTCCATTAATAGTAGTACTAATAATATCATTAGCATCATAGTTTATGTTCATCCATAGTCTAGAAAACTCATTAGACGGTCCAATTGGAGCAGTGATAATTTTTGCTGAAGTAACATCTCTATTTATCACAAAAGTTTCTTCTAGCAACTCATTAGTAGAGGTAGCGGCAACAGTCAAACTATTATCTGAAGTCATGTCATATCTACTCCAACCTATAAATGCAAGTCCTCTATCAGGAAGTTGTTGTAGCATTTCAGAGGTATTTAATCCAACAGTGTCTAATGCGATCATATTGTTATCATAGATTGCTCTGTGATCCGGGTTGGTAATATCATCATCTTGAAAATAGAAATCCCCAGCAATTATTGTAAGTACATAATCACCTCTAACAATAGTTTCCATTTTATATTCACTAGCATCAGAAAATAGTGCATAAGGGCCATTTCTGGCATTAATTTTACCTTTAAAATCAGCTTCACTATATCTCATAGCAGCAGGTATAGTTCCTTCACCACATCTTAGTGGATTCCAACTGGATTGCTGTGCTACCTTTATTTGTCCAGTGTTTTGATCAAAGACCATATTTATCATTCTTCCACCACCAGAGCAACTACCTTCTACAAGGTATTCTACTCCATCGAGTTTTACTTCATATGTCTCTCCGTTTTCATATGAGCCTCCTCCTGCTTTGACTTCTATAATAGCATCGTCAATGGGAAAGCTCCATTCAATTCCATTAATACCATTATTTAGGTTTACATTTTGAATTTCATTTTGTTGCATCTGAGAAACAGTACTTTGCATCCAACCTTTACCACTATTATTAGGTAGTTTTGTAAAACTTATAGAGTTCCATGTTGAATTATTTGAAGTATTTCTAACTCTAACATAGTAAACTGTAGTATCTGTTGCAGTGATTGGTGCATTCCACTTGAATAGTTGGTTACCAGTTACAGTTTCTTCGAAAATAGGATCACTAAAGACACTGTCAGCAAACAATTGGAAATGTGCTGTCTTTGTAGTGTTTTCTTGAAGGTAATCATAAGCATAAATAGTGATACTTTCATCATGCGTGACTGATAGGTCTTGTGGGTAAATAAAATCAATTTTATCACTAAAAAATAAAACTTCTTTAGTGACAGTGTTGTTGAATGTATTTTCCTCATCAAGAGTGATATCAACCATATTGTTAACAATCGAATCACCGATAGTTACAATGATAGAATTTGTACCTGCACCATTAACCTTATCTTCATCACTATTAGGAACAATAATTTGATAATTGGTATTGTTATAAGGAGCATCAATAGGATCACTTATAAATATATTTCTAGATAACTGTCCGTTGTTATATCTTCTCTGTACTTGAATATATACTTTCTGATTAGGAATAGCTTTACCGTAATTTCTGAGGTTACAATCTAAGATATAGAAATCATCCTCACTATTGAGAGAAGAAGAATTTTGTGGAGTGATTAGGGTAGCAGCTTCGTCTAATGCAAAATCTACCTTAGAAGGAGATATTTTTAAGTACGGGTCTCCTTGTAAGTCATATTGTTCAATAGTTGATAACCTTAGATTATTTTCGTTAAACATTGCAGCTTGAGTTTGACGAATATGTGTACCAATATGATCACCAATTTGTTCTTGGAACGCCTGTTCATAAAAACGTTCTCCATATAGACGAAGCTCGGTTTGATTACCTAGTCCAGACTTGGCAAGAAACCCGATAGCACCTTTATTTGCTGTATTTATCCAGTCCTCCCCCCAAGTTATACTTGATGTTAGAAAGTCACCTCCATTACATCCACTCATAATTACAAATGGATATTTTCCTCTGTTATTGTAGTTGTTGGCTGGGTCACTAACAAGTCCAATGTCAATATCAGCACCACTAGTAGAAGAATGACCATAAAATGTCATTATATTAATACCTTCGTTGACAAAATCAGAAACGTCTACTTTTTCAGTTGACCCATCAGAAGATCTACTAACAATCGATGCACTTCCTCCTTCTAATGTATCTACATAGATATTTTTATAATCTTGAACATAACCTCTGAACTGTTGTTGCTGGAATGCATTTTCTCCTCCACTTAAAAGAAGAGCATCTTTTTGCCATAAATTTTCAAAAGGTAGAGATTCGAATTCTTGCACTTTAGCCAGATAGTCATTAATAATATCATTATTGTAAGCATTAACTCGGCCAATACTTATACTTGGTAATTCGTCATCAAGCCCCATTGAATAGGCAACATCTGAACCAGGAAAACCAAATGAGGGAATATAATGATACCCTATATTTCCATCAGGTGTTTGGTCGAAATTGTTTTCATAGGGATCTTTATTTAAATCTAGACCTTTACCTAGAAGTAAAACAAATTCTAGGTTTTCATCTTTTAATAGATTAATACAATTTCTAATTGCTAAAGGATTTTTTTCACCCCAAGAAAAGGTATTGAATAGTTTTTCTATTTCAGCTAAATATACTGAGTTACCTCCACCAGATGCAGATTTTCTATAGTTAGAATAGTTGGAAGCAGCCGTAATCAAATTACTGTGTGTAACAACAAGGTAATTATAATTATATGTATTGTTAGTGAATTCAAATTCTGCTACAGGGATATTATTTATTGGTATTGTAGAATGAGCATAGTATAGGTCTGTTTTTTCACCATTTGTTTTTTGAGGAATATGAATTTCATTACTACTTGATAAATAATATTTCGGTGTAGATGGATCTGAAACATCTAAAAATAAACCATCATTTGATGGTGAGGTAGTTTTGTATGCTTGATCAGAGTCAACTGAAAATTTTAAATCAAATGAAGCACTAAGAATAGAATGATCTTGAGGATAGTATAAGTTAAAATAAACTACTCCTATCTGATTTTTATCAGTGGTTTTACTTCCATTGTTATTGTCATTAATGACTACATTTATACCATTGTCATTTGATGCAAATTGATCAGATGTTAATGGTATAGAAATAGGAGTGGAGCTTCCATATTGTGTGATATTTTGAGTAGGAGACTGGTAACTGCCTACCGTAATACTTACAGCAGCCGTCCTATATGCATAGTTTATAAGTCTTGTTTCAAGAGTTGCACTTGTAATTCTATTCGAATATTGTTTAGTTCTTAATTGAAATAACATCGGGTCATTATTTGATCCAGATGGATTCCATTTCTTAGAATTATTATCATAAGTTGACCAAGAGCGAGGTTGTCTAAAAGTAGATCCAAAAGATGTTCTTTGATCCCCATTAACACTTGTACCTTTTGAAAAAGATTGTCTTAGATTAAAAGATTGGGTTAGAATCTCTCCATTTATTCGATTTCCTCTGTATGTTTCTTTATACCAGTGGGTTTCTAAGTTTTGGCCACTTGAATTGTAAGGAACTTCTTCCATTTCAAGTTGAGTCTCGTTGGAGCTATTTCCAGATGGGTCTAGAAAATAGACTGCTGTTCTTGAATATATTGGCTCGTATGGGTTAATAAAGTCGTCATTATCTCTAAATAAATCTTGATCTGTATAACCATCATTGGGATATCCATAGAAAATTAATGTGTTGTCTACAATCCTAACAGCAACTTGTTCACCTCTTCTATACAACTTGAGATTTGTTTTATTAAGATTACTGAGATTTGATAAATTGACACTATAAACACCCATCGAGTCTACTTCAATTTTATAAAATGTAGAATTTCGTGTTTTCTCCCTCCACGCATCAAGACGATCCTCAGACGATTGAGCATAAGCAGAAAGACTAAAAAAGTTGATGAGTAATATTAGAATGACAATAACTTGTCGCATATTAATGTGTGTAGAATAATGAATTAATTTAGAAACCCTTTATTTAAATTTAATAGTTTTCGATAGATTTCTACTAATTTCGAGCCATAGTCTATCAATTAATTTGGCATAATAAAGTTATCGATTCAAGTGAGTACTGTTTTTGATACCAAAATTGAGTTTTTAAAAGGGGTTGGAGCTGTTAGAGCAGAAATTCTGAATAAAGAACTAGGGGTATATACCTTTGGTGATTTATTAGAACAATACCCTTTTCGTCATGAAGACAGAACTAAGTTTTATAAAATAGGTGAAGTCTTTGATGATACTGCTTATGTACAGATGATTGGCAGATTGACCTCTTTAAATAGTGTGGGTGACGGCAGGGCCAAACGATTGATGGGTATTGTATCTGATGAAACAGGTGAAATGGAACTCGTCTGGTTTAAAGGTGCAAAATGGATAGAGCGAAAGTTAAAAGTAGGGAGTTGGTATATCGTATATGGTAAACCACAACGCTACGGTTATAAATTATCGATTGCTCATCCAGAAATGGATGAATATGATCAAGGTGCATCACAAGCGAAGTCGGGAGGTTTACAGCCTGTGTATCATACCACAGAAAAAATGAAAGCGAAAAGTTTTGATAGTAGAGCACTAGCTAAACTTACTCGTACTTTATTGGAAAAAGTCTATCATGATATTTCTGAAACTTTACCTGAATACTTAATCAAGGAGAATAACCTTATTTCAAAAGGATTAGCGGTGGCATGGACCCATTTTCCTAAAAATCCTCAAACTTTACAACAGGCTAAAGATCGACTGAAGTTTGAAGAATTATTTTTCCTTCAGTTGAAAATCATAGCGTCTAAAGTTGGTAAAAGAACAGATAAGTACCGAGGACAGATTTTTGATAAAATTCCAACGTTTAATATTTTTTATAAAGAACACCTTCCTTTTGATTTAACAGGTGCCCAAAAAAGAGTGGTAAGAGAGATTTATGATGATATGAGAAAAGGATATCAAATGAATCGATTACTACAAGGAGATGTGGGGTCTGGTAAAACTATTGTTGCATTTATGTGTATGTTGATGGCTTTGGATAATGATGCTCAGTCGGCATTAATGGCTCCTACTGAAATCTTAGCACAACAACACTATAATGGATTAAAACCATTTGCAGATGACATGGGGGTAACCATCGAGTTGCTCACAGGGTCCTCAAAGACTAAAGATAGGAGAAGGATAGATGAGACGCTTAGAGATGGAAGCTTAAAAATAATTGTAGGTACACATGCTCTTATTGAAGATAAGGTAGATTTCTATAACCTTGGTTTATGTGTTATTGATGAACAACATCGCTTTGGTGTAGCGCAGAGAGCTGCTCTTTGGAAAAAGAATAGTAAGGAGAAGCCTCATATGCTTGTAATGACAGCCACACCAATTCCTAGAACTTTGGCGATGACAGTTTATGGAGATCTTGAAGTGTCGATTATCGATGAACTTCCTGCTGGTAGAAAACCTATTATTACTTGGCATAAGTTTGATAAAGGCAGATTAAGAGTTTTTGGTTTTATGAGAGAACAGATAGAGTTGGGAAGACAGGCTTATATTGTTTATCCTCTAATTGAAGAATCCGAAACACTCGATTATAAAAACCTTGAGGAAGGATATGAAAGTGTTTCAAGAGCTTTTCCAGACTATAAAGTAAGTATTGTTCATGGTAGAATGAAGCCGGCTGATAAAGATGCCGAGATGCAAAGGTTTGCTGAAGGGAAAACTCAAATAATGGTGGCTACTACCGTAATTGAAGTAGGAGTGAATGTTCCTAATGCAAGTATTATGGTTATCGAGAACGCTGAGAAATTTGGCTTGGCACAATTGCATCAGTTAAGAGGAAGAGTAGGTAGAGGAGCTGAACAATCGTATTGTGTATTGATGACTGGAGACAAGCTATCAAAAGATGGAAAGGTACGTATACAAACGATGGTAGATACTACAGACGGATTTAAGATAGCTGATGCGGACTTAAAATTAAGAGGACCAGGAGATATTGAGGGCACTCAACAGAGTGGAGTGTTAGATTTAAGACATGCAGATATTGGACAAGACTCGGCGTTATTGCAAAAAGTACGAAATATTGCAGAGAATATATTAGATGAAGACCCTGACTTAGTAAAGGAAGAACATGCTATTATTAAGCAACAGCAATCTATGCTGGTAAGAAAGTCAGTGACGAATTGGAGTAGAATTAGTTAAAAGCAAATGATATAAAAAAAGCATCAAACCTTTCGATTTGATGCTTTTTGTTAGCAGAGAGTGAGGGATTCGAACCCCCGGTACCTCGCGG
>NZ_CANDOA010000019.1:0-24643 GCF_947387565.1 Flammeovirga sp. SubArs3
CGAACAGAGCAGTTAAGCCCTACAGTGCTGATGGTACTGGGTTAACCCCCGGGAGAGTAAGTCGGCGCCACATTCATTAGATATAGAAGGTTAGTTAACACAAGATGTTAGCTAACCTTTTTTATTTGGGTAAAAAATATCTAATAATTTGTTAATCAGTGCTTTATAATGAAAAAGTACTATTATTTTAACGTATTGATTATTACCTTTGTAACAATAATTTAGGCTAACAGCCCTCTGTTATTCAATAAGTTATTCTTTTGATGCTTTTTGAATAACGATGGTTTAAATCTTATAAATATAAAATATTACTAAAGTGACTAAAGCAGAAGTAATCACAGAAATTCTCAGAAAAATTGAGAAACGTCAAGAGGCACAGACTTCGAACGCAGCGACAATGGTAGAAGTAGATAAAGAAATTGTAGGTCAAGTTCTTGAAGACTTCTTTAACGTTGTGAAGGACAAAATGGCTGAAGGTAATAATATCTATATCCGTCGTTTCGGTAGCTTCGTGAATAAAAAGCGTGCTAGCAAAAAAGGTAGAGATATCTCAAGAGGTGAGATTATTCCAATTCCTGAGCACTTTATTCCTAGCTTCAAACCTTCGAAAGAGTTTGTAGAAAAAATTAAAGGAAGTGATAAAGTTCGTTTAATCAACGAAAATTAATCTTTATTGCAATGAAATGCATAAATTGTCCATGCCTATCTAGGTATGGACATTTTTTTTAATCTCAAATAATATATGGGAAATAAACAGTATATATTGATAGGAGCAGGTGTCGTTATGATAGCTATCCTTGCATTTTTACCGAAGGCTGTAATTACTGATAATTCAGAGGCGGTCGCACAAACAACAAACACTTCTGAGGCTGAACACGAACATACAGAAGGTGACGGTCATGATCATAGTCAAGATGCTAATATGAACATGGCACATGATAAATTACCAGCGGATACACAGAGAACTTTAGATTCACTAGAACACGCATTTTCTACAGCTAACACCAACCAAAATAAAGCAAAGGTAGCAGATGAAGCATTTGATATCTTATACCGTATGAATAAATTTGACCAAGCAGCAGGATGGAAACTTGCTTTATACGGTCAAACAAATAATATAGACGACTTAAAAGAAGGTGCAGATGCTTACTACGAAGCATTTACTTTTGCTATGAGTGAGCAAAAATCAGCAAGCATGGCTAAGTTGGCTAGAGAGAATTATGAGGATTACCTCAAAAAGCATGGAGAGGACTTGGATGTAAAAGTGAAAATTGGGATGACTTATGTTGTTTCATCATCACCAATGCAAGGAATTATGAAGATCAGAGAAGTGATTGCAGAGGATCCCAACCATAGGCTAGCTTTATCAAGTTTAGGTATTTTATCTATGCAATCAGGACAATATGATAAAGCAGTAACAAGGTTTGAAAAGTTGAAAGATTTAGATCCAAATGACCTGGAATCTAGATTTTATTTGGCGATGGCACTGAAGCAATCTGGAAAAGATAAAGCTGCATTAGAGGAGATGAAATACATCAATAAAAATGCTGATACTGAGGAAATTCGCGTCTCTTCGACCCAATATTTAGCGGAATGGGATAATTAATGTAAATAAGTAGAGAAAAAATCAAATTAAATTCGTCTTTCTCCTATTTTATATTTAAATTGCGCACTCGTTTGGAAGGTATATTTCATACTTTCTAATCGAATAAGTGAAAAGATTTCAAACAATATAAACTGTAAGAATATGCCTTGCGGTAAGAAAAGAAAAAGACATAAGATTGCGACTCACAAGAGAAAGAAAAGACTTAGAAAGAACAGACACAAGAAAAAGTAATGTTCTAGTCGCAACTTACAAAAACCTTGCTCTAGTGAATCTAGGACAAGGTTTTTCCTTATTTTAGTAAAGTGAAGTATCTTAACGTAGATACGCATGCATTTTTATGTATGTTAAATATATTTTATTGTTAACCTTAAACTTTTATTGAGTTGAGTAATGAATTAGTTATCAATTCAACGCCGGAAGGCTCTAGAATTGCTCTCATGCGAGATAAAAGTCTGGTGGAACTTCATTATGATAATGATGAAACTAAGTTTCAAGTAGGTGATATCTATTTGGGAGTTGTAAGAAAAGTAGTTCCAGGTCTAAATGCTGCATTCATTGACATTGGATACGACAAAGATGCTTTTCTACATTACTTGGATTTAGGTCCTAAAGTAAGATCTCTCTTAAAGTATATCAAACTGGCTCAAGGTAAACATCACAAGCATGTGTCTGAAAACCTAAAGCAGTTCCGTTTAGAACCTGAAATTGATAAGCTCGGAAAAATCAATGAAGTACTAAAACAAAATCAAAAGATTTTAGTACAAGTAGTAAAAGAGCCAATTTCGACTAAAGGCCCAAGATTATCATGTGAACTCTCTTTAGCGGGAAGATATCTAGTTCTCGTTCCATTTAGTAATACTGTCAATATTTCAAAGAAAATCACTGATGCAGGTGAAAGAAAAAGACTTCTTAAGCTTGTCAATTCTATCAAACCTGAGAATTTTGGTGTAATTATCAGAACTGTTGCAGAGGGACAAGAAGTTTCTGAGTTGGATAAAGACTTAAGAGACCTTGTTACAAAATGGGGAGAAGGTGTTGAAAAACTTAAAGTAGCTAAACCTAGAGAGAAAGTTATTGGCGAGATTAATCGTGCAACTTCAATGTTGAGGGATATCCTTAATGAATCATTTGACAATATTACTGTTGATGATAAAGAAGTTTACGAAGAAATTCGTCGATTTATACAACAAATCGCACCAGACAAGACCGGTATTGTAAAACATTATACTGGTAAGACCAAGCTTTTTGAACACACAGGTATTGAAAAGCAACTAAAGACACTCTTTGGACAAACTGTTAGCTTAGGAAGTGGAGGGTATTTGGTGATTGAACACACCGAAGCACTACATGTTATTGATGTTAACAGTGGAAATAAGTCGAATGCAGAGAATAATCAAGAAGCTACTGCATTCAACGTTAACTTAGAGGCTGCAACAGAAATCGCCCGTCAGTTACGTCTACGTGATATGGGAGGCATCATCGTCATTGACTTCATTGATATGAAGAAAGCTGAACACAAACAGAAATTGTATCAGCACATGAAGACGGAGATGAAAGCAGATCGCTCTAAACATACAGTATTGCCATTGAGTAAATTTGGCTTAATGCAGATTACAAGGCAGCGTGTAAGACCTGAATTAAGTATTGTTACTAAAGAGAAGTGCCCAACTTGTAATGGAACGGGTAAAATCACGGCATCTATTGCTATCGCCGATCAAATCGAGGCAGAAGTATTATACCTGATAGAGAACCAAAACGATCAAAAGTTAAAACTAGGAGTACATCCTTATCTCTATGCTTACTTTACAGGAGGATTTCCTTCTCGCAGAATGAAATGGTTCTTGAAACATTTCAAATGGATCAAAATCTTCGAAGATTCGTCATTAGGCTTATCTGAATACAAGTTCTTTGATCATCATGATGAAGAAATTTCTTTAAAATGATAAGTTAGCTTCTATCACACAAGATGTGGTAGAAGCTTTTCTTTTATTCTATTATATGTATATATGAAACTATATTCATTTGATATTCGTTTTTAATCATTGATATTTGATAAAAATGAAAGCACTTAACAGAGTATTTAAAATTTAATTTATTTACCTTATGTCAAAATTTACTAACTTAATTCAGAATTCGGAAGTACCTGTATTAGTTGACTTCTATGCTGATTGGTGTCAACCATGTCATATGATTGCTCCTACCATCCGTTCCATTAAAAATAAAATGGGAGACCAATTAAAAATTGTAAAGGTAAATGCGGATAATAACCAAAAAGCAATGTTGAAATATCATGTGAAAAGTATTCCAACATTAATATTATTCCATAAAGGGAAAATCCTTTGGAGAAATGCCGGTGTAATTCCAGAAGTTGAATTATTAAAAGTCATAAATCAATACATCTAGCACTACCTCTTAAAGTATAAATTGAGGTAGGAATTAACAATTTATACTACAACATGTCTAATCTTAATATCAAAACTGAGGTAATACAAGCTTCACCTCTGGCTACATTAATACTATCTTGTAAAGATGTTCCTTCTTCATCATGGCTCGATTATGTAAAAGCCCTTCTTGCAATAGCAGGAGCTGATGGTGAAGTGTCCGATGAAGAAATGGATTGGGTGTTCCAAGACTTTCTTAATATTGTCGGAGCTTCGGAGGAACAAGTAGAAGAGGTAAGGTCTTTTGATTTTAAAAATGTAGACTTGGCTGAATTGCTTTCTTCTTTAGATATTGATGTACCTATGAACTACAAAAGAACATTGGTATATGATGCAGTAATGATGGCAAGAGCAGATATGGTATATGCAAAAGAAGAAAAAGAGGCTGTTGCAAAAGCTGCTGAATTATTGGGGGTGCCATTCTTTATAGCTAAAACAATAGAAGGTTTAGTAAATACAGAGAAGTCGTTAGAGATGATTCGTAAATCGTTATTTGAGTTGGAAGACGACGAGGCTCATCCAATTCAAGATTTAGCTTCTCTAAACATGAAACCAGCTTCTGTATTAGAAAGAAATACTTTTGGTGTAAGGTTCACAAGTGAGGAGACTCAAAGAAATTATGGTTATGCACTAATGATAATTTCAGGAGCAGATGGAATAGTTTCAGAAGCAGAGAAAGATTGGTATTTGAATCAGTTTTGTGAAGTGTCAGAAACACCAATGGCAATAGCACAAGATGTTTTAAGTTTTGATTACCTAAATGGAAATTTAGAAGAAGTATTGAATAATTTGAAAGTGGATGTCTCTATCAACTTCCAAAGAACACTTCTCTATAATGCTATTAAAATGGCAAATGCTGATGAAGACTTTCCTGAGAAGGAAAAAGCAGCAACTGAAAAAGCAGCAGAGCTATTGGGAATCACAAAAGACATTGCAGAAACCATCTATTATTTAGTAGATACTGAAGCAAAAGTACTTAAGATGAGATCAACACTATTTGATTATAAATAAAAAAGAAAAGCCACTCTAACATCATATTGTTAGAGTGGCTTTTTCATTTATGATACTTAATATTTATCTCGAAATTAATTTAAAGATATCATTACCAAATGCGAATACCATAATCGATAATAAGATTAACATACCGATTTGTTGAGCAACCATTAGTACCTTTTCAGAAGGTTTTTTACCAGTGATAATCTCATAAGTTAGGAAAACCACATGTCCACCATCTAATGCAGGAATTGGTAAGAAGTTCATAAACGCAAGTACCATTGATAGCATACCTGTGATTGTCCAGAACTGTAACCAATGCCATGTACCACCATAAACCTCGGCGATACCGATTGGGCTACTTACAGATTTACTTGCAGAAACTTCACCTCGGAATAATTTGCCGAATGCTTTTATTTGTACAATAATGACATTAAATGCATCCTTAGTACCTACAGGGATTGCTTCTAAGAAAGTATATTGTTTGTACTCTGCTTTTAATCTAGAGTTCATTTCGAAACCTAGTGTACCTTCATCAGAAACTTTAATATTAAGGTCAACAGGTTGTTCATCTCTTAAGACAGTAAGTGTAATTTCTTTTCCTGATAATGGAGCTAAAGCTTGTCTAAATTCATTGAAGTAAGGAAGTTCTTTACCATTAATAGCTACAGGAACGTCTTTAGGTTGTAATCCTCCTTTGTCTGCAGGTGTACCAGGTAGAACTCTCTTTACAATAAATGGATCTCTTGGGTAGACGTAAGACATTTTTTTATATTCGTCTTCACTCATCCATTCAATCATTTCTTTTGGGATATCTACCCTTACTTCTTTACCTTCTCGCTCAACAGTTAAATAGCTATTTTGCTCAAGAAGAAAATTAGGATCAACAATGTCTCTAAATTGCTTGACAGGTTGCCCGTTGGCGTTAATGATTTTATCACCAGTTTTTAAGCCAACTCTTTCTCCAAGTTCTGAGGCATAAATACCATATTTATTGATTTCAGAAATAGGTAAATATCTTTCGCCTGTAGAATAAGAGATACCGATAAAAATAAGAATACCTGTAATGATATTCATTATAATACCTCCAAGCATTACAATTAATCGTTGCCATGCTGGTTTTGTTCTAAACTCCCAAGGTTGAGGCTCACTCTCTAGGTCGTCAGCACCCTTAGATTCGTCAATCATTCCTGCAATATCAACATAACCACCCATTGGAAACCATCCTAAGCCATACTCAGTATCTCCTCTTTTCAATTTGAAGATTGAGAATTTTAATAAGTTGGGAAATGGGAATAGGAAATCAAAAAACAGGTAAAATTTATTGACACGTATTTTAAAGAATTTGGCTGCCGCAAAATGCCCAAACTCATGTATTCCAACTAAAATTGATAATCCCGCTAATAATTGAGCGGCCATTACAAGTCCTTCCATTCTATAAATTAACACACAGATTTTATCTAATCATTATAAAACCTGTCTTCAGGTGATAAAAATTATTTATTAGTCCAATTTTTAGCTAATTCTCTTACATTTTCATCAGTTGCAACATAATCTTCATATGTTGGATTAGCAATAAACTGATAATTCTCCATGCAATATTGGTTTAAACCCGCAATATCGAGAAACTTTATTTCGTCATTCAGAAATCTATCAACAGCAATTTCATTTGCTGCATTTAATATACAAGCACTATTACCTTTTTGTTCTAAAGCTTTGTAAGCTAATTCAAGATTTACAAAAGTTTCTTTATCTGGAGCTTCAAAAGTTAAAGTAGGGTATGCTGCAAAGTTAAACCTTTCAAAATCTGAAGGAAGTCTTTTGGGGTATCCTAATGCATATTGAATTGGTAGCTTCATATCGGGTAAACCTAATTGAGCTTTAATACTTCCGTCAATAAATTGTACTAATGAATGTACAATGGATTGAGGGTGTACAACTACATCAATTTGTTCGCCTGAAACATCGAACAACCATTTTGCTTCAATAACTTCTAATCCTTTGTTCATTAATGAGGCAGAGTCGATAGTTATTTTAGCTCCCATGCTCCAATTAGGATGTTTGAGTGCTTGGGCTTTTGTAACTTCTAATAGATCTTCTCTTTTCTTTCCTCTGAAAGGACCTCCAGAAGCTGTTAGAATAACTTTTTCAATAGGGTTTTGTTCTTCTCCAACTAGGCATTGGAATATAGCAGAATGTTCAGAGTCTACTGGAATTATAGCTACATTTTTTTCCTTAGCTTTTTGAGTGACCAATTCGCCTGCTACCACCAAAGTTTCCTTATTAGCTAATGCTATGGTAATTCCTTGATCAATGGCAGTTAACGTAGGTTTTAGCCCTGCATAACCCACTAATGCTGTTAAAACAATATCTGAAGTAGCGTTTTCAAGAGCTTCACAAATACCATCCACAGAAGCTAAAACTTTTATTTTAGTATCAATTAATGCTTCTTTCAGTTGTGAAAATTTATCTTTATTGCCAATTATGGCGTATTTTGGTTTGAATTCAATACACTGTTGAATAAGTAGTTCAACATTATTTCCCGCAGATAGAATGCTAACAGAAAATAATGAAGTATTTGCTCGTATTACATCAAGTGCTTGTGTACCGATTGATCCTGTAGATCCAAGGATCGCGACTGACTTTAATGTCATAAAATCTTTTGTTTTTCGTATTTACAAAATTGTAAATCTACAATGGGAGTGCAATTTAATACCTAAAGTGTTTTTCTGTTTAATTTTTTGCTTCTCAATACCATCAATTTCAATTTATGGTCAAGAAAAAGCAATAAGTATCGATACCGAGTGGAAAGAAATCACTTTAGAAAATCAAGTGTCTTTAGAAGTTCTTAAGAAAACACCTCGAGCTGTTCTAAAAACCTATGCAATTTTAAAATTACAAAATCTTGATTCTATAAACGATAAAAAGGTACACCTTTCTTTAGATCTTTTCTATGAAGATACTACTTATCATTTAGAAAAAAGTCTGATTTTACCCGTAAATGAAAAAATTCTGCTTCAGAAGGATATGAACCCAAGTATTAATGAAATTCTGGTAGAGAATTACTCACTTACGGTAGGTGATACACTACATTTTTTTGAGAAGGACTCTTTGTAGTATTTTAAAATTGATTTAAACTGTAAATAAACATTGTATATATCTTTCTTTCGTTGTTTATTTGGGCAAAATTATTCGTCAATGTAGACGACCATAGATAAATCACATATTTATTTTAATAAAGACCATGAATTTTCCAGCAGAATTAAAGTATACAAAAGACCACGAGTGGGTACGTGTAGAAGGTGAATTTGCTTTTGTCGGCATTACTGAGTTTGCTCAAAGTGAGTTAGGTGATATCGTATTTGTTGATATTACTGCTCTTGACGAAGAAGTGGAAGAAGGTGAGGTGTTTGGTTCAGTAGAAGCTGTAAAAACAGTTTCTGATTTGTTCATGCCTGTATCAGGTGAAGTGGTTGAAGTCAATGAAGCTATCGATTCAGCTCCAGAATTAGTGAATTCAGATCCTTACGGGGAAGGCTGGATGATCAAAATCAAATTAAACGATGCTGCTGAAGTAGACGGTTTAATGAGTAGCGAAGATTACCAAAAAGAAATTGCAAGCTAATTTCTTGTATAAAATATACTTTTAAGGAGTTGAGCATTGTTTGTTCAACTCTTTTTTTTCATCCTTATTTGATACCCACAATGCATTTCTATACAGGAAAAATCTACTTTGAAATAAGAGCTATACACAATAAGCACCCAAAGGAACATCAGTTTGTTATTTTTGGAAATGCCTCTGCAGAAACAGTTTGGTCGCGTTATAAGTCTGCGGCTGAAAATGATACAGCAGGGCAACCAAAATACTTATTTTACACAACAAACCTAGAAGAAACAAAGAAGCAGCTATTAGAGAAGTTCCAGATAAGAATTGCAGGTGGTGGAGTTGTATTTAATCAGAATGATGAGCTCCTTGTCATTAAAAGAAATAGCATTTTTGATATACCTAAAGGTCATTTGGATAAAGGGGAGACCATAGAGGAATGTGCAGTTAGAGAAGTAGGAGAGGAAACAGGAGTAAAGTCTACTATTGAACATTTATTGATAGAAACATTTCATACTTACCTTTATAAAGGAAAGCATGTAATGAAACACACCTATTGGTATAAACTAAAATTAAATGAAAACGATGAAGTAACCTTAGTTCCTCAGCAAGAAGAAGGAATTGAAGAAATTCATTGGATGAATATCGAAAAAATTAAAACTACAGTATGGAAAAATACTTATCAGTCTATTAAAGACGTTTTTCTATCGTGTGGAGTGAAATAAATCAAGAATGATCAATCAAATTCTAAAAATAGTACTGGTATTATCAATGTTTGGATGTCAGGAGTTATTGGCTCAAGAGATCATTCAAACTATTGAAGGTTATCAATTACAAAATTCTAAAGGTAAGATCTTAACCGATATATTTTATGATGATATGGGGTGGTCTGATGACGCTAACCCTGAAAGTAAACCTTTTTTTTATGGACAATTGATAGGAGTTCAACTGAATGGAAAGTGGGGACTTATTAATACAAAAGGAAAGGAAGTTGTATCACCAAAATATCAAACGATAAATTATTTCACTAATGGAATTTCTATCATCAGTGAAAACGGCAGGTTTGGTGCCATGAATACATCAGGTAAAGAAATAGTGCCTTTAACGTTTTCTAAATTAAAGATGATGTCTGGTAATTTAGAAATGTTGGTTGCATCGAGTAATGGATTACAGGGAGTAATAGACTTTAAAGGGAATACCATTCTGCCAATAGAATATATTAGTATTCAATGGGCTGGACCGAAGCTGTTAGCAGCAATGAATCAGAAAGGGGAATGGGAGTTGGTATATCATGATGGCACTCCTTATTCAAAAGAAAGGTATACGTCATGGAAGTGGTTACATCAGCCCCAAAAGTTACTTTTAGATATTAATGGTAGAAAAGGTTTACTGGATGATCAAACTGTTGTTGAATATGAAGTGAAATATAAATCTATTTCATTTACTGATTCTACTTGTATTGTAGATACTTACCCAACTTATGTTTTAGGTACGTTAGATGGAACATCACTTTCTACATGGAACTGTGATAGTATTCAATATGCTTCAGATACGTTAATTCGATATTTTGTAGAAGATAAAGTTGGTGTGGCGACTATTCATGGAAGAAATCAATTCTTTAATTTTTATGATGTTGTTGGCGATTTTGTCAATGGGCAGGCCATAGTTCAGAAGAAAAATAGATTTGGTGTTTGTGATACATATGGCAAACTAATTATACCATTGAAGTTCAATAATATCAAAAGAATGCCTACAGGACATTATTGGACTTTAGATGAGACGAACTTTACAGATATATATGATCACAGAGGGAAAAATATTACCTACCATAATTATGATATGGTAGGTGAATATTCTCAAGGAAAATATTTAGTAAGAAAAGCAAGGAGGTATGGTTATTTGGATAGCAACTTAAAAGAGTGGATCTCTCCTCAATTTACCGATGCAGAATCATTTGTTGGTCCCTATGCTGTTGTGAGAACGAATGATTATTATGGAGTAATTGATTTGAATAGAAAATGGGTGATCTCTCCCGTAGTTGACCGACTGAAAACTATTTCTGAAGGTTTGTATTATTTCGAAGACAATCAAAAATGGGGGACTCTAAGTGCAGAAGGCTATGAATGGTATAGAACTGATGACGCAACAGTAGAATCTTTTGAGGATGGATATGTCATCATGAAAAAGAGAGGGAAATATGGGTTATTGACGAACCAAGGGGAACTTTGTTTAAATACACTGTATGATTCTTTGGAGTTTTCTAATCTGGATGAAGGTAGAGTAAACATGTATATAGATAGTACTTGGCTCTATAAAGATGTTTATGATGATGAAGGAGAACCTAAAAGAAACGCTTATCAAATGTATGAAGAAGTAGGTGTACCTCATGAAGGGTTTACTGAAGTGAAAATGCGAGATAAGTATGGTTTTATGGACTATTTAGGTAGAATGCGTTTAACGATTCAATATGAAGCTGTAAAGCATTTTTCAGAAGGTGTGGCTCCTTTTCAACTAAATAATAAATGGGGGTTTATTGATAAAGAGGATCGAATTTATCTACAACCAAGATATGAAGAATTATTCCCTTTGATTAATAATATGTCCAAAGCAAAAAAGAATGGCTATTGGGGAGTGATTGATAGAAATGGAGAAGTGGTTATTCCTTTTAAATATGAAGCTATTGAAAGGACTTCTTTTGGTAATTGGTATGTATGGGAGAAAGGAGGAAAAATGGGGATTTATGAACCAGGTGGAGCAATTGGTATCTATGGTAAATATACCTCAATTAAAGATCTTGGAATTGATTATGTTATTGTATCACAAGATATATTATTAGGCGTAGATAAAATAAATGGGTTAGTTAGTTGGGGACAGAAATATTATCAAATTTCATTATTAAGTAATAAGAAATGGTTTGCTCTAACGACTTCTTTACCTTCAGAATCTATCAAATCTATTCCTGTGAATTAAGAATTATTATGTTCGATAACCGAACGTAACTGTCTTATTTATAGTTTAATAAAGTGGATTAATGTTCGCTTTATGAGAAATTTATACTACATAGTTCCTTTGCTTTTTATACTATTAATGTTAGTAGATATTAAAAGCACAGCAAAATCTGAGGTTAAAAGAAAACCTATTGAAAGAAATATTATAATTTCTGATCATGCTGAAATACTAAAAGATGGAGTTTTAGTAGAAAAATATTCAGATGGTAGTATAGATTTATATATTGAAGAATAAAAAGTACTTTACTATAGATTAAAAATGCCTTTGTTGACGTTATGTGAACAAAGGCATTTTTTTTGCACTTTATTTTCTTACATCATCTACTATGACAACCTGTTCGATATGACCAAAATAAGACTAATTAATAAAGAAGCTTTTTTAGGAACTGTCTTTATCTTTCTATTTATGTGGGCACTTCAAGCTTCAAACATTCAAGTGGAGCTCATCAATGTTTTTGAACAAGTATTCGAAAACTTTGAGTTGACAGATGTCTATTACTCAAAATTAAGAAGTCAACAATCTGAATCTTTTGAAGATGAAGTTATCTTGGTGAATATTGGTAACTTAGATCGAAAAGGAATTGCAAAAAGTATATTAAGGTTATCAGAAGGCAAGCCTAAAGTGATGGGAATAGATGCAACATTTGTTGGCCCCCGTCCTCAAGATCCGGCTGGAGACTTTCTTTTAGCACAAGCATTAAATAAAGTTGGAAATTCTTTTGTCATGGCAACAATGCCAGATGATTGGGACCTCAATAGAAACGAGTTTGATACTCTAGTGATGCCATACGCACCTTTTGCTGCTCGAACGGATCATGGTCATGTATATACAGGTATTCTTACCGATGAAGATTTTACCACTTGGAGAAACTTTCCTACCTATATTGAAGTAGATGGAAAGAAGGAATATGCTTTATCTGTCAAGCTTGCTCAAAAGTTTGCTCCAGAAAAAACAGAAAAATTTTTAGCTAGAAATAATCAAGTGGAATCGATCTACTTTAAAGGCAACTTGGATAAGTTTATCAAACTTGATATTTCTGATTTTGAAGATCCCAATAGAACCTTTGAGATTGTGAAAGATAAAATAGTTCTATTAGGGTATATGGGAGATGGATATACAGATAGACATTGGGATGCAGATAAATTCTATACGCCATTAAATAATAATGTAGTAGGTAGAGGTTATCCTGATATGTTTGGGGTGGTGGTTCATGCTAATATTATTTCCATGATATTAAATGAAACCTATATCGATATGATGCCAGATTGGTTAAGTTATGTCTTGGCATTTTTAGTCTGTTACTTGAATGCTATCATTTTTATGTGGATTGTTGAAAATAGAAATTTAGCCATTTGGTATAATGCGATTACAAAATCAATTCAGTTACTCGAAGCGATTGTTATTTTATCAATGACTATGTTATTATTTGGTTCATTTAGGTACCATGCAAACTTCGCATTGCTATTTCTGGTAGTTCTACTTTCCGGGGATTTAATTGAAATATTCGCAGAGATAGTCTTGCGTATGTTCTTCAAAGCAAAGGATAAATGGAAAAAATAGTGATTTTTATTAATTTGCAAATAACTTTTAATGTTAATCAACGTATGTAATAATACGGATGATTTAATCACGAACTTCTGAAGAAAATAATATCTTATAATACTATGAAAATCAAATTACTAAGCTTTCTTTTTGTTCTAATTTCAATACCTTTTGCTTATGCTCAAGAAGCAAAGTTTATGGTATTAGGGGCTAAAGGAGAGATCACATCAAACGGAAAAAATATCCATGCTGGTGATATGATTTTATCCGGAACTACTATTGACATTAAAGGAAGTACACCTTATTTAGGGTTAGCATATATCGCAGGAGGTACTTTGGAATTAAAAAAGCCAGGGTCGTATAATGTTGCTGATTTAGAAAAAGGCTTATCAAATCAGGACAATGATCTTGTTTCAAAATATGTTGACTTCATCAAGGATGAATTAACAGGTTCTACAGCTAATGCAAGTACTCAAGCAAAATATGGATCTGTAACTAGATCATTAAAGAAAAAGCCGATCTTCTTTTATGTACCAATCAACTCTAACGCAATCAAGTCTAATGTTAACTTAACTTGGGCTATGAAAGAAGGTGTTGAAAAGAAGGATAAAACGTTTAAATTATTTATTAAAGATCGTAAGCAACATGTACTTATCGAGAAAGAAGTAACAGGAACGACTTACGCATTGGATTTAAATGATCCGGAGCTGAAAGATCAAAAGTATTTATTCTACTATGTAGAAGATGCAGATAACCATAAAATCGCTTCAGATGTTTATGCATTCGAAGTGCATAAAGATGGAGGAGATGCTCAAACAGATAAAGCTTTAGAGCAATTAAAGGCAAATGATACTGCTATTGGTCACTTGATCTTAGCAAAGTTTTATGAAGATAAAGGTTTTATTGTGAATGCTTCAACTTCTTATGAGCAAGCAATTGAACTGTCAAATGGAGATGAACAATACATTAAAATGTATGAAGATTTTCAAGCAAGATACGGAAGTTAATTTCCTGTAAGTAAGATATTACTTTAGAATGACCACTCTTAATATTGAATTAGGAGTGGTCTTTTTGTTTACTAGCTTCTAGCTCTCGTTGAATATTTTTACTAAAAACTCTGGTGAGACCAACAATCGATATTATGATAAGTCCTCCTATGATTAACTGAACGATAGTATTACTATTCACATTGGAGAGATCCTGTATTTCTATAATAGATTTACCTACCCATACAGAAACAATTGTTCTTGGTAGCATACCAATGAAAGAACCAATAACGAATTCTTTTAAAGGAGTTTTCGCCCAAGCTAACATCAGATTACTTAATGCAAATGGTAAGATGGGAGAAACTTTAGTAAAAGCTACAATCTTGATCGGCGACTTATGTACCGTATTTATTATTGCCGTTGCTATTGGATATTTCTCTAATGAAGAAGCAAACTTTCCTTGATCGATCCATTTTACTAGATGATAACATATAACAGATGCTATGACATAAGAAGGGATAACACCAAATAACCCTCCCCAACCAAGAAAATATCCAGTGAGTAATGCGATAAAAGTGGTAGGTGTTAGAGCACATGCCATAGTGATACTAGTAAGAATAAAGAACATTACCCAATAAGAAAATGGGAAAGCTAGTATCTCCGATTCGTAGGTATAAGCTAAGCTAACGATGCTTGAACTAGTAATAATTGGGAGTATACTTAAGCCACCACCGACAGAAAATGACGATGCATTTTGCTTTAAAAACTGCTTTATTTTGTTCATTTTCGATTCATTTCCTGAATAAATGCAAATTATTTCTCTACAAAGTAAAAAAAAACTAATCTAATTTGTGTAATTAAAATTAAGAATCTATATTTGCATCGCTTTAATGAAAACGGGTGTTTTTATAAAGAGCAAAAGGCCTCATTAGCTCAGCTGGTAGAGCAACTGATTTGTAATCAGTAGGTCACTGGTTCGACTCCGGTATGAGGCTCACAACTTTTGCAAGACGTGCAATCGTATTAAAATACTAAAATACAAGCCTCATTAGCTCAGCTGGTAGAGCAACTGATTTGTAATCAGTAGGTCACTGGTTCGACTCCGGTATGAGGCTCGATATTTTAATCAAACATTCGTAATACGTACGGATTGATTTGAAAAGCCTCATTAGCTCAGCTGGTAGAGCAACTGATTTGTAATCAGTAGGTCACTGGTTCGACTCCGGTATGAGGCTCAAGTCTTGGAGTCAGGCAGTTTGGAAACAAACTCGGCGCTGGGTTAAAGACGAAATATGGTACTGCCTCATTAGCTCAGCTGGTAGAGCAACTGATTTGTAATCAGTAGGTCACTGGTTCGACTCCGGTATGAGGCTCATAGTAATGAAACCTTCTTTGTTGACTTGAGTATAAATATCTTGATAGTTATGTTTAAGTCTTCGTAGAAGGTTTTTTTTATCTATAAAATTTTCTGATGATCCTCTGATCGTTAATGAATTTGAAACTTATAATATCCTAAGTATCTGATTATTTGACTTTTAGCTGAAAATTCAGATATTTGCGGACTCGTTAATTAAATATATATAAAGATGTCTAAAATCTGCGATATTACAGGTAAAAGAACGAGAGTTGGTAATAATGTTTCTCACGCAAACAATAAGACCAAACGTAAGTTCTTCCCTAACTTGCACAAAAAGCGTTTTTACATTCCTGAAGAGGATCGTTGGGTAACGCTAAAAGTTTCTTCAAGTGCTTTAAGAACAATCAACAAAAACGGTATCTCTGCTGTGTTGAAAAAAGCACGTAAAGAAGGTAAAACTTTCTAATTAAACTTGGTTTAACTTGGTATCACTTACCACAACATTATAAGTAATGGCTAAGAAAGGCAACAGAGTACAAGTGATTCTTGAGTGCACGGAGCACAAAGCATCTGGTCAACCAGGTACTTCAAGATACATCACAACAAAAAACCGTAAGAACACTCCAGATCGTTTGGAAAGACGTAAGTTCAACCCGGTTCTAAAGAAATACACTATTCACCGTGAAATTAAGTAATTATGGCTAAGAAGGTAGTAGCAACACTTAAGAAAGAAGGTGGCGTAAAGTACGCTAAAGTAGTGAAAGCTGTGAAATCTCCAAAGACGGGTGCTTACACGTTCAAAGAAGAGATTATCATGGAAGATCAAGTGAAAGATTACTTAGCTAAGTAATTTCTTTACATACTTATTCTTTCGAAAAACACCCTGCAACATGATTGCGGGGTTTTTTATTATCATTAATAATGTGATTTTTTACACTAAATAAGAAGCTTGATGTTGATTTGATTTTAAATCAATGTTAAAAGTTTACGATTATTAGTATAGGAAGATCACTTCTAAATACTTACTTGCAAACAATTGGGATTCTAACTTTTATAACGTTATTTTTACCTAGTGAAGTAAGTATTTATTATCCTCATTTATTTAGAATTAACGCATCATAAACAATGGGCTTTTTTAAAAAAATTTTTGGTAAGACTGAGATAACTCAAGAGGAAAAAGATAACCTTGATAAAGGGTTGGAAAAATCTCGTGGATCAATCTTTGATCAGATCACAAAAGCAGTTGCAGGGAAATCCAAAGTTGATGATGATGTTCTTGATAACTTGGAGGAAATTCTTGTTACTTCAGATGTAGGTGTTGAAACTACACTGAAAATTATTAAACGTATTGAAGCTCGTGTTGAAAGAGACAAATACGTTGATACAAAAGAACTTAATAAGATTCTTCATGAAGAAATCGCAGGGTTATTAGATGAGAATAAAAGTCAGGATGTTGATGGCTTCTCAATCCCTGAAGGTATCGAAGGACCTTATGTTATGTTGGTAGTAGGAGTAAATGGTGTTGGTAAAACAACAACAATTGGTAAACTATCGGCAAAGTTTAAAGCTAAAGGTTATAAAGTGGTTTTAGGAGCTGCAGATACATTTAGAGCAGCAGCAGTAGACCAATTAAAACTTTGGGGTGAGCGTACAGGAGTAGATGTAGTTGCCAAAGGAATGAATGTTGACCCATCTTCAGTAGCTTTTGAAGCTGTAAAAAAAGGAGTTGAGTCAAATGCTGATATTATTATCGTTGATACAGCAGGTAGATTACATAATAAAGTGAATTTGATGAATGAGCTTTCTAAAATTAAAAGGTCAATGCAAAAAGTTGCTCCTGGAGTACCGCATGATGTAATTTTAGTTTTAGATGGATCAACAGGTCAGAATGCGCAAAATCAAGCTAGAGAATTTATGAAAGCAACAGACGTAAGTGGACTTGCAATCACAAAGCTTGATGGAACAGCAAAAGGAGGCGTAGTGATAGGAATATCGGACGAATTTAAAATACCAGTAAAATATATTGGTGTTGGCGAAGGAGTTGATCATCTACAAGCCTTTAGAAAAATGGAATTTGTAGAATCTTTATTTGGTGGCAGAGATGCTACTGATACAAGATCATAATCATAAAAAAAGTCATCCAATAATTTAATATCGGATGACTTTTTTGTTTATACCAATAGTTGTAAGGGATACTTAGTTTGAGTTGTGTCACATTATCCTAAAAAGATCGTAACTTACGCTCTAATTTTAGGACTAACATACTCGACAAATGAAGCCAGAAAAGATTACAATTATCGGTGGAGGTAATCTAGGACAAGCGATTGCTGAAGGACTTATTGCAAGTAATTATATTGCTGCAGAAAACCTAACCGTCACAAGAAGGAACCTTAAACTTCTTAAAAAACTGTCTGATAAAGGGGTTAAGGTAAGTAGTGACAATAAAAGTGCTGTGGAAGGTGCAGACTTAATAGTGTTGGCGATTAAGCCTTTCCAAATAAAATCTATAATGGAAGAAATAAAACCAAACCTTCTTCCATCGCAAATCGTTACTTCAGTAGTAACAGGTGTTTCTTTAAATGACATGTCTTCAGTATTAGGTGATGAACAACCAGTGTTCAGATCTATGCCAAATACTGCCATCGCTATCAGAGAGTCGATGACTTGTATTGCAACAGTGAATGGTACGGCTGATCAAAAAGAAATGATTGTAGATTTGTTCTCACAATTAGGAGAGGCAATTATAATTGATGAAAGCCTAATGGCAGCAGCTACAGTACTCGGTGCATGTGGTATCGCATATGCCATGAGATTTATCAGGGCAGCATCTCAAGGAGGTATTGAAATCGGATTTGGTGCTGAAGTATCTCAACTAATTGCTGCACAAACTGTAAAAGGAGCAGCCTCACTATTAATGGAAACAGGAAATCACCCAGAGCATGAAATTGATAAAGTAACGACACCAAAGGGTTGTACGATTGCTGGATTAAATGAAATGGAACATCAAGGTTTTAGTTCTTCATTAATTAAAGGTGTGAAGACATCGTTTAAAGCTATTGATGTGATTAAAGATGACTTTAAGAAGTAATTTAAAGCATATTATACAGTAAATAAAAAAGTGAATTAGTGAAAAAGATAGCCGTATTTACATCAGGAGGCGATGCACCGGGCATGAATGCTTGTGTAAGAGCCGTTGTTAGAACTGCAATTTATCATGGTATTGAAGTAATTGGTGTACGTAGAGGTTACAAAGGTATGGTGGATGCCGACTTTGTACCAATGACTTCTCATTCTGTTAGTAATATTATCGGGCAGGGTGGTACTATTTTAAAATCTGCGAGATTTGATGAGTTCAGAGATATTGAGTGGCGTAAAAAAGCATACGATAACTTAATCGCTGAAGGAGTTGAAGGACTAATTGCAATTGGTGGAAATGGTACGTTTACAGGTGCTAAATTATTAATGGAAAACTTTGGTATCCCAACAATCGGGTGTCCTGGTACTATTGATAATGATTTATTCGGTACGGATTATACCATTGGTTTTGATACTGCCGTAAATACAGCATTAGACGCTATCGATAAAATTAGAGATACAGCAGCTTCTCATGATAGAGTATTCTTTGTAGAAGTGATGGGACGTGATGCTGGTTTTATCGCTATGCAATCAGGTATTGCAGGTGGAGCAGAAGATATTCTTGTACCTGAAATTCCAGATTCTATTGACGAGGTGATCGAAAACCTTAAAAAAGGCGGAGAAAATGAGAAACCATCACATATTGTTGTGGTAGCTGAAGGTGAAGAGATTGGTAATGCTACATTTATTGCTCAAAAAGCAAAAGAAGCAATGCCAAATCTTGATATCAGAGTTTCTAATTTAGGTCACATCCAAAGAGGTGGTGCACCAAGTGCTTTGGATAGAATTCTAGCAAGCCGTATGGGTATTGCAGCTGTAGAAGGTTTGATCGCAGGCAAGTCAAATGTAATGTCAGGTATTATCAATGACCAAGTGACATATACAAGTTTTGATGATGCCATCAATAAGAAAAAACCGCTTGATGTTGAACTAAATAAGATGGTGGAAATCTTAAATAGCTAAGATACAGTCATCTATAAAGGTTAATAAATTATGGAATGAATGCAGAAAATGATACTTTTGCGTTCGTTCCATTTTTTTATGGATAATCTAAAACAATTATAAAGGACTGGTCCAATGTGATTTTCTGTTCAAAAGAACTACTTTATTCTGTTAGATAACAAAATACAGGATATCAAATATATAACTATCAGCGATGTTCATTTCAAACTTATTGATCACTGATGGTAACATGTAACAACAATCTTCTCAAACTTTCAATTGCTCATTGTGAGCACAATAATGAAACAAAATTTACAATTAAGCTTAAAGGGGACAGATTTTAAAACAGAGATTCTGTCGGGGTTAACTGTAGCTATTGCTTTAGTTCCAGAGGCAATTGCCTTTTCTTTTATTGCAGGAGTTTCACCACTAGTTGGTCTTTACGCTGCAGTAGTGATGGGATTTTTTACTGCTGTATTAGGTGGTAGACCAGGTATGATTTCAGGTGCAACAGGAGCGATCGCTGTTGTAGTAATGCCTTTGATTGCTGATAAAGGTGTAGACTATTTATTCCCAGCAATTATTTTAGGAGGATTAATTCAGATTGTAGTAGGTGCTTTAAAATTAGGTAAATTCATTCGTTTAGTACCACATCCAGTGATGTTGGGTTTTGTAAATGGTTTAGCTATCGTAATTTTTAAAGCTCAGTTTAGCCAATTTATGATTGATGGAGAATATTTAACAGGATCTCCATTATTCGTAATGTTAGGACTAGTAATTCTTGCAATGTTGGTGATTCAATTCTTCCCGAAATTGACAAAAGTGATTCCTTCACCATTAATGGCAATCGTAACTGTATCTGCTATTGCTATTGGTTTAGGTATTGATACACCAACTGTTGGTGATATGGCTTCTATTAAAGGTGGTCTTCCTTCTTTAATTATGCCAGATGTTCCTTTTGATATGGAGACATTAATGATTATTCTTCCATTCTCACTTAAAGTGGCAGGTGTTGGTCTAATCGAAAGTTTATTGACCCTAACATTGATCGACGAAATTACAGAAACAAGAGGTAGCGGTAACAGAGAATCAATTGCTCAAGGTATTGCTAATATTATTTCTGGATTTACAGGAGGTATGGGTGGTTGTGCTATGATTGGACAGTCAATGATTAATATCCAATCAGGTGCTCGTCAACGTTGGTCTGGTATTATTGCCGCTGTAGCATTATTATCATTTGTATTATTCCTTTCATCAATCATTGAGCAAATTCCAATTGCAGCTTTAGTAGGGGTAATGTTTATGGTGGCCATCGGTACATTTGAATGGTCAAGCTTTAGAATATTAAATAAGGTTCCAAAAACTGATGTTGTAGTATTAATTACTGTTTCATTAGTAACTGTAATTGAAGATTTAGCTGTAGCTGTATTGATTGGTATTATTATGTCAGCATTATCATTTGCATGGGAAAATGCTGTACGTATTAGAGCAAGAAAGAAAACAGATGAGTTTGGTCGTAAGCATTATGAAATTTACGGACCATTATTCTTCGGTTCAGCTACCAACTTCTTTGAAAAATTCGATTTTAAAAATGATCCAAAAGAAGTAATCATAGACTTCTCTGAGTCGAGAGTTGCTGATTTATCAGGTATTGAAGCAATTAATAAAATCAATGAGAAATATGAAGAGTACGGAAAGAATGTAACTTTCATACATTTAAGTCAAGATTGTGTAGACTTATTGGCGAAAGCAAAATCTCATATTGAAATTGATCATGACCACGATCCTCACTATTCTGTAGTGTACGATGCATAAGTATCATCAATAGAACTAAAAAAGCCGATAAAAGTAATTACTCTTTTATCGGCTTTTTTTATTTGTAAAGTTCTTGAAAGATCTCTTTCACATCTCTCCAGAATTCATCAAGTTTTAAAATTCTAGGTTTAAGGAATTCATAGATTTCAGGTTGATCTTCTGGTTTGAACATATTCACTCCTTCTTTTTCGATATAGATTCGTGAAATGGTTTGGTATTGTTCGTTCTGTGCATGTAGTTCCCAAGTCCATTCTTCTTCAAGTATAGAATGAAGGTAACTTTTCATATCAATAAATTGATCATAGAATAACTCTTGAACTTCCGTATCCTTATGGGTGATATAGATACCAATGCTGCATTTCTTCTTATCTGCATCCATTTTGAAGAAGACATTTTTTACACCTGTCTTATAGTTGGTCCAGTTGATCCTTTTTCCTTCTTCGGATTTAAAAGGTTTAAGCATCTTACCGAATTGTGTCCAAAATTCAGCCCGTAATCTTGAATGTTCTTCTTTACTGTACATGAAGTTCTATTTATATCTATAATTTGAACTAACAAAGTTACTAAATGATCAACACCGAAACAGATTTCTTTAATTACTCTTCGTTAAAATCAGATCAGTGAAGTAATGTTTATGATCTGTAAATTGATGCTTCAATTGGAATGAAGTGCCCTCAATAATGTTTCGAATGATATCCAAGTCATATTTTCTACTTACTTCCGTATGAATTAATTCATCTTTTTTGAAATGAAATTCCTTATCTACTTCTTCGATATAGACCGATTGATTCATGGAACTTTTGATATAGCTTTTGGCAATACCTTCCTTCTCATTATATGTCGCTAAATGAGAAAAGTCTTTTATATTGAAATTACCACCCAGTTCTTTATTGATACGGTGTAATAAGTTTAGGTTAAACTCTGCAGTGATTCCTTTATTATCACTGTAGGCAGGGAGAACAATCTTTTCAGACTTAATTAAATCTAGACCTAATAAAATACTATCACCAGAGTTCATTACATGATGAAGTTGTCCGATAAACCCTTTCGCTTGTTCATCTGTCATATTCCCCAAATTTGAACCTAGGAATAAAATGAGCTTTCTTTTATCAGTCTTAAAATCTTTGATCATTTTGAAATAATCACCGCAAATACCTTTTACCTTGAGAGCAGGAAGCCATTCATTCATTTTATCTGTGATATCAATAATCGCTTGTTGACTGATATCAATAGGTCTGTAAGTGATCTGATTGAAATCAAAGTTTCTAAGAAGTTCCTTGGTTTTTATACCATCACCAGCGCCTAGTTCAATAATTTCTAATTCACTATCATCAAATATCTCGGCAATATTTTTTCCTTGTGATTGCAAAATTTCCATTTCACAGTCGGTTAAGTAGTATTCGTCCAACTTCATGATTTGACGGAAAAGGGCTTCACCTTTTTTATCGTAGAAATACATTGAAGATAAAAACTTCTTATCATCTGAAAGCCCTTTTTCTACATGTTGAGCAAATAATGTTTTTTCACTGATCATAATTCTGATAATTAATCGTTAAAGAGATTTAGCTAGACGAATACCTGCGTATTGCCAACGATAATGTGGATGAAAGAAATTTCTATATGTTTTTCGGCTATGATTTGGAGATGTGGCTACACTACTTCCTCTTAGTACCATAGTATTGATCATAAATTTTCCATTATATTCTCCTAAAGCCCCATCTGCTGTTTTAAACCCTGGGTAAGGTAAGTAGGCACTGTTTGTCCATTCCCATCTTTTTCCCCATTCAAATTTGTCTGCAGCGACTTCCCATTCAAATTCAGTCGGCAACCTCATACCTTTCCAACGGGCGAAAGCCTCAGCTTCATAAAAGTTGATATGTGAAAGAATAGCTTTAGGATTAACTTTTTTCATTCCTCCTAATGTGAATTGATACCATTCCTCATTTCTCTTTTCCCAATAAAGAGGAGCGTTGATTTGATTTTCTTGAACCCAGCTCCAACCTTCATCCAACCATAAATCAAACCGTTGGTAGCCGCCGTCTTCTATAAACGCCATAAAGTCTTCATTACAGACTAAGTCTTTAGCAATAGAGTAATTATGTAGATATACTTTATGCTTTCCTTGCTCATTATCGTAAGAGAATTGATCTCCTTTGTAACCAATTTCATAGATCCCTTCATCTATATCAACCCATTCATTAAAGTAGTGAACCTTATCTTCCAATAAGCTTCCATTTTCTTTGTAAGTAGTCTTAAAAGGGTGTGAGAAAAATAAAAGCTTTAGATCAGTGACCATTAACTCTTGGTGTTGTTCTTCATGATTAATACCGATTTCAAGTAAATCCAACAGCTCTTTAGGTTGTTCATTTTGAAAAAGGGATAAAATATGTTGGTCTACATGAGTTCTATAAGCATAGACTTCCTCTACAGACGGTCTAGTAAGAACTCCTCGATTATTTCTAGCAATACGATCTCCTACATTATTATAGTAGCTATTGAACAAGTAAGAGAATTGAGCATCGAATTCTTGATACTCTTCTACATACTTTTTTAGAATAAATGTTTCGAAAAACCATGTTGTGTGACCGAGTTGCCACTTCATAGGGCTGGCATGTAAAACAACTTGAGGGGTATAATCCTCTATTGATAATGGTGAGCAAAAGTTTTCAGTTTGTTTTCTTACCGAAATATAATGATCTAACATGTGTAGATTGAAATGAATTTTATGGTTATAAATGAAGTTGATTACAGTCTAAATAAACTTAATGAAGCTACTGTAGAAATGATTTCTGAAATAACTATGCAGTTTATTCTATCTATAATTTATTCACTATAAATGAGTTTACAAGTGTTATGATGTCTTTTTTTTGAATAAACTTGTTATTAAAGAAAACGATTGTACCTTTGCACTCCCTTCAAACGGAAGGCGATATGAAAAACACTCCTAGTTAGTACTATTCATTTTCAACATTTTGCAAAGAAGACAGTGCTGTAAATTAAAATTTCAAATGAAATCAAATAAGCATTGCATATTAAATTTCTCTTCTTACCTTTGCACTCGCTTCTGAAAAGAGGCGGTCATAAAAGACTAAAACGTTGGTCTTTTTAAGCAGAGAGTGGAAGTTGAAAATCTTCAGAAATTAGCTCGGAAAAATAAAATAATTTTTTTTTAAAAGAGTTTGGAGATTAAAATTTAGTTCTTACCTTTGCACT
>NZ_CANDOA010000020.1:0-24617 GCF_947387565.1 Flammeovirga sp. SubArs3
CGAACAGAGCAGTTAAGCCCTACAGTGCTGATGGTACTGGGTTAACCCCCGGGAGAGTAAGTCGGCGCCACATTCATTAGATATAGAAGGTTAGTTAACACAAGATGTTAGCTAACCTTTTTTTGTATATCATATTTTATATACATTACTTCAATATCGTCATACAAAGTAGAATAGGATAAATATAATTCACATGAAATCAATCAGTTATCATACATCTACTTATAGAAGATTCAGTTAAATAATAGAGTAATGTTTTAATTTATTTCATATCTTCCTAATACGTTTAAATTTAGTTTCTTCTCTAGAAATTGTGTATTAGCTTACTGATTGACCTTATTGAATCATTATAAAAATAAATAATTAAGTTGCTTAATAATCGGCTGCTTAGATTAAGAACCAAATACATATAACTAATTCATATGAAAACATTTGAAGAATTTGCCGCCGCGTTTAGTGCGTTAGCATGGGGAACTCCATTGCTATTGTTACTTATGGGGGGAGGTTTGTTTTTTACAATCTATTCGAAGTTTTTACCCTTTAGGTATTTTAAACACGCCATCGATGTTCTTAGAGGTAAATTTGATGATCCTGAAGCAGAAGGAGATATAGATCATTACGAGGCGTTATCAGGAGCAATTGCAGCAACTGTGGGTATGGGAAATATCAGTGGTGTTGCGGTAGCATTGGTAACAGGTGGACCTGGAGCTATCTTTTGGATGTGGGTATCAGCATTATTAGGTATGGCGACAAAATTCTTTACTTGTACATTAGCAGTAATGTATAGAGGCCATGATAAGAATGGTCATGCAGAAGGAGGTCCAATGTATTTTATAGAAGAGGGACTTGGTAAAAAGTGGAAGCCTTTAGCCATGTTTTTCGCAGCAGCGGGTCTACTTGGTGTAACTCCAATGTTCCAAGCGAACCAATTAACAGAGGTGGTTAGAACAGTGGTTTTACCAGAAAGTATTACATCAATGGCGAGTACTAATGTAATTAATTTCACAATTGGTTTGGTAATTATGGCATTAGTATCAATTGTGATATTTGGAGGTATTGAGCGTATTGGAAGTGTTGCAGGAAAACTTGTACCAGTTATGGTGGTTTTATATACAGGTACTGTTTTGGCAATGATTGGATTAAACATCGAAAAATTACCTTCAATCATATCTTTAATAGTAACTGAAGCATTTACTTTTAAATCGGCAGCTGGTGGAGCATTAGGGGCAGTAGTTATTATTGGTGCAAAAAGAGCTGCTTTCTCTAATGAAGCTGGAATTGGTACAGCACCAATGATGCATGGAGCATCAAAAACAAATGAACCAGTTAGAGAGGGCTTGGTAGCTATGATTGGACCATTTATCGATACAATTGTAGTTTGTTCAATGACTGCTTTTGGTATTCTTGCATCAGGAATTTATCGTCCTGATATGGGAGATATCAATGGAGTTTTATTAACTACGGAAGCATTTAGAGCTGTTTTTCCTGTAATGGGACCAATTATTTTGTCTACATGTGTATTATTCTTTGCATTAACTACTTTGTTTTCATTCTCATACTATGGAACAAAATGCTTGGGGTATTTAATAGGTGAAGAAAGAAGACATTACTTTAATTATATGTATATCATATTAATTGTGGTAGGATCGGTAATTAAATTAGAAGCAATATTAAATTTAATTGATGGAGCTTATGCAACAATGGCAATTCCGACGATGGTTGCCGCATTATTATTATCACCTAAAGTAAAAGAAGCAGCAATAGATTATTTCCATAGAATGGATGATCTAGAAGAGTCTATGAAATAAGATTTTCTATATATAAATAAAAAGGTCAATCAAATATGAGTAATCATTTGGTTGACCTTTTTTGTTTTATTTTCCGATTGGGATACTGAAACTAACTCCAGCGGATATACTTTGTTCTTGATCTTGAATATCATGAACATAGCCTACTCTTGGACAGATATATCCAATATTTCCAATAGGAATAAAATACATAATGAAACCATCGATATAATCATTACCTAATTTAAAATCACTTCCACTGACAATATCTTTTGCATAACCACCTCCAATACCCCAGTGTTTATTTTTTCCAAAAAGGTAGGTTCCATAAATAGCAACTGAGCTTTTAAATGGTTGATTAATACCATTTTCTTTTTCCCAGTCACCAACAATAGAGGTTCCTATCATCCATGAGTCAGATAAATAATGATTATAATCTAAACTTATAATCCCAGAATGAGCATTGCGTTGCATCACTCTTGAACCTGACGTGGTAATAGACAAGTATCCTTTAGGATGACTTTGTGCTTGTGAATTGATATATGTAAATAAGATGAAGACGAAAATTAAGCTGAAAGTTGCTATAAATTTATTTTTCATTTTGATAGATTGTTTTGCCGTTTAGTACTGTTTTAAGAACCTTTGTTTTGTGAATATCATGTGGATCAATTGTGAAAATATCTTGGTCGATAATTATAAAATCAGCTTTCTTACCTTCCTCTAGACTTCCACTGATATAATCTCTAAATGTTACAAATGCATTATTTATGGTGAAGAGTAAAACCGCTTTTTCAACAGAAGAAGTGTAGCCTCTAGGTTGCATGTCTTCACCCACATTTTTACAGGTAACAATGGTTTGTATCATCTCCCATGGAGAGAAAACAGGTCCAGTAGGGAAATCTGCACCAACACCGACTATTACATCATCTCTTTGGTAAAGTCTGTCATATCGATAAATTCGATCAAACCTTTCTTCCCCAATAGCAGGTTTTATATAACTGTTAGCAAATTCATCTAATGGTTGCCATTGAGGTTGAACTTGTAAAATGATTCCTAGTTTAGCACAACGATCTATGTCTTCAGCTTTAATGAGATCCACATGAGTAATCACATGTCTTTCATTTTTAATTGCATGTGTTTTGTTTATTTCTTCAAGGCAATCAATCACCCTTGAAATCCCTGCATCACCTTCTGCATGAACATAAATTCGCTCACCTTTTTCGATTAAATATTTGAAGTTTTTTAATAGCCTTTCTTTGCTATAATTGGCTACACCAATACAGGTGTGTGAATGTTCACAATCTAAATTTTCATAAGGTTCAAATAAAAATGCTTTATCAGTTGGTATTCCATCTATAGCAAACTTTACAGTTCTAGAAGAAAGCATTTCATCACCTTCCAAACGTCTTTTGTTTAGGCTGATATTATTAGTTGAATCATCTAGTGGAGATAAATGGGTTCTATTATATTCTACTCGAATAGTTAATTCTCCTTTTTTATGCAGTCTTTTATAAACATCATCAGTACCCTTAGCCGATAAAGCTGCAGCATCTTCAATACCAATAAATCCAACACTATTACATTTATCGATAATAGCTTTCATAGCAATTTCCTGTTGCTCTTTTGTGAGTAGTTCAGGTGTGGTAAGAAAGCCAGCTGCAATATGAGCTTTCTCTCTAAAATGACCACTTGGAGTACCGTCCTCAAATCGGTCATACGATCCTCCATCAGGGTCAGGAGTATCTTTGTTTACATCAAAATATGCTATTGCTTTTGAAGAATACCATCCAGTATGTTGAGATTCTTCACAGATAATAGCAGGTCTTCCGCCTACTAACTCATCTAATTCTTGTGCAGTTGAGCTATCAAAATGTTTTATTTTATAGCCGTTTGCTAAGACCCATCCATCTTTGGGTTGTTTGGCAGCAAACTCTCTGATTAGTCTTTCAGCTTCTTCTTTATTTTGAACTCCAAATAGGTCTAATACAAAAGTCATATTCGGACCAGCAATTGAAGGATGAATATGTGAATCGTATAATCCAGGAAGTAATGTTTTACCTTCTAAATCAATTACTTTGGATTGTTCATTTTGGTAAGAAAGTGCTTTGTTGTTATTTCCAACATAGACGATTTTATCTCCATCGACAACCATTGCACTGGCCCATAATTGTTGTTTATTGGAAGTAAATATTTTACCATTAGTATAAATATCTTGTCCCATAACAGATAAAGTATTGATAAGAGCAAAGACAGATATAATTAACCTTTTCATTTATTAGAGGAATTAAGTGAATACCTATTGTTACTTTGAAAAGGGAAAAGGAATAAAGAAAACCCTAATCTTGTTTTATAAATGTTGAATGGACTCGCTAACGAAGAATTCAGATAGTTTTTTAGATCATATATTACTTTTGATTTAGAATATTTACTGAAGTGTGTGATCAAATAAATGTATGGTATTATATTGATGCAACCAGTAAATATTATCTAGCTATGAAATCGAATTATTACCATCAATTACTTCCATACCTTACTTTCATTTGTGCTCTTTTTCAATCCTTCAGTGTTGGAGCTGTAAACTTTGTGATTAACCAATTGCCGCTTCATCATCCTGTAGATGAGCCTTTATATTTAGTCGGGTCGTTTAATGCATGGAATCCGATGGATCAGAAATATCAATTTCAAAAAGGTCAGGATGGAAAATTGTATGTCTATATTTCTGACCATCTAAATGCTTTTGAATATAAAATAACACGAGGAGGATGGGATAAAGTAGAGTCAACGAATGACGGTAAACCTAAAGCAAATAGAGTGTTTATCTCAGAAAATGAATCTGATACTGTAAGAATAGATATTTTAGGATGGGAAGATCTTGCTGGACAAACAACAATTGTCTTAGAAAGCTTACCAAATTCTACTCCCTATGAATCAAAGTTTTTTGTTGCTGGTAACTTTAATAATTGGAGGCCGGATGATTTAAACTACCAGTTTACCTTAAACCAGGAAGGGAATTATACTTTGACATTACCTTCAAAAATTTCATCTTTTCAGTTTAAAGTAACAAGAGGAAGCTGGTCAACGATTGAATGTTTGTCGGATGGTAAATACAGACCCAATAGAGTATATGATCATAAAAGCAAAGGGCCAGAACAGTTAATAATATCAATTGAAGATTGGGAAGATGTAAACAAAAGTGAGATTTGGGATTTACCCCAACTGACATCATACTTACTTTTTCATATTGTCTTATTGATCGTTTATTTTCTATGGATGAATTATAAAAATCATGAACTCAAATATCCTTTATTAATTCTGATATCAACTTTTATCATTCTTCTTTTCTTTTCATTTTCCCTTTATATGCCTTTCAAAAACCAAATGGGGGGAGTTCATTTAATTCATTATTTATTTATTCCTATTCTTTATCTGGTAATTTCTAATGTTCAAGACAGTATTTTTAGATCGTATGATTTTAAAAAGAATATTCCTTTTTTATACATTTTTGGGTTAGGACTCTGTATCATTTATGCTTTCTATCTCTTACAAGAAGAGACTTTATTGGTTATTTTTCTCGAACGACTATACCCTCAGATGAATTTATTTATAAAGGGATTGTTTTTGATATTAGTAGTAATTAGTTGGCTACAGTCTAAAGATCATTTAGAGAAATATAATACAGAATCTTTGCAAGGGAGTGTAGTAAAATCAGTAAAGAAGTCCTTTGCTTTTTATCAGAAATATTCACTGTTAGTGATTGTTGGTTATACCATTGGTGTTGTTATTCAAGTTGTGAATCTATTTATCGAAAAGGAACACTTCCTTTATCAGGATCTATCAGACAAGTTGATATGGTATTCGACATTTATCTATTTCGTTATTACTTCTGCATGGGTTTTTAGATATCATCATACATTAGAACCAATAGAACAGAAGAGTTCCTATAGAAAAGAAGATGTTACTCAAAGCAAAGAACTTGAAGAATTTATCGAAAAAGTAACGGATCTATTTGAAAAGGAAAAACTGTACACTAAACAAGATTTATCATTAAACGATGTTTCTAACTTATTAAATATCCCTTCTCATAAACTGACAAAACTTATTCAACAAGCTTACAAAAGAAATTTTTCTGAGTTAGTCAACGATTATAGAGTACAAGCATTTACAAAAAGAGTATTAGTAGGAGATGCTGAGAAATCTACATTATTAAGCATTGCATATGAGGTAGGTTTCCAATCGAAAAGTACTTTTAATAGAGCTTTCAAAAAATCCACTGGTATGACACCAAAAGAATTTATGAAAAAGTCATCTGTGAAGAAGATTTTAGATTAATGTTAGAAATTTAGCGGGTATCGAATTAAAATAATACGTATCAAAAATATAAAACGTAAATTTTACACAAAAATAGTTAAGTTGTTGTTTATAAGTGTTTTATAAGTGTCGTTTTTATTATTTGACACTTTATTTTTGAAGCTATTGATTTCATTTTTTGAATCTTAGACGATTGTAATAGGTGGTTATGGGTAAACTTGCATCATCAATCTATTCAACATTTTTTTTAATCGATTGTACTGTATTATTAAAGATGTTCATTGTCTAATCAAAGAATGAATATGAAAATGAATTTTAAATCAATTGTACTATTATCTACACTAGCAATTGGGGGTTTCTCTTGTAACAACTTCTTAGAACAAGAAGAAAATGGAATCCCTGCTCACGAACCAAAAGCCAATTTGAATATGCAGGTGACTCATCACGACGGAGCACCTTTTCAAACAAATGAATCTTCTAACCAAAGGTATTATGATAGTCCAGGTGGGCCTGTAATGATGCAAGCTTTTTATTGGGATGTTCCCGCTGGAGGAGAATGGTGGAACACGGTAAAAGGTAAACTAGAAAATTGGAGTAACCAAGGTGTTGGTTCAATATGGTTACCACCGGCATCAAAAGCTCAGAATGGTCCATTCTCTATGGGTTATGACCCAATGGATTACTTTGACTTTGGGGATTACGATCAAATGGGATCAACTGAAACACGATTTGGATCAGGTCCAGAATTAAGATCTCTTATCGGTGAAGCTCATAGTCAGAATATGGAAGTCTATGCTGATATTGTTCTAAACCATAATAGTGGTGGTCAATTAGAAGCCAATCCATATACAGGAACTGACACTTGGACAAAATTTGAGCCTGCTTCAGGTAAATTCTTTAGAACATATAATGATTTCCATCCAAACCTTGATGCAAATAATGATGAAGGTGTTTTTGGTGGTTTCCCTGACCTTAGCCATGTAAAGGGGTATGTGCAAGACTGGTTATGGAAAAGTAATGAGTCTGTTGGTAAATACTATAAGAACGATGTTGGTTTTGATGGATGGAGATTTGACTATGTAAAAGGTTTTGGACCTTGGGTAGTAAAAGAATGGATGAATAATGTAGGAGGATTTGCTGTAGGTGAATTATGGGATGGTAATGCCAATACATTAAAATGGTGGGTAGATAACACTGATCGCACTTCATCTGCCTTTGACTTTGCTGCTTATTATGCAATGAAAAGTGCTTTTGATGGTAACGACCTAAATGCATTAAATAATGATATGCTTTGGAAAAAAGATAGTTACAGAGCAGTGACTTTCGTAGCGAATCATGATACGGATGAAATCTGGAATAAACACTTAGCATATGCATATATCTTAACACATGAAGGTTATCCTTGTCTTTTCTATAGAGACTATGAAGATTGGTTAGATAGAGGTATGATGGATAATTTATTATGGATCCACAAAAGTTTTGCAACGGGTAATACTTCTATTCTTCATGTGGATAATGATGAGTATATCGCTAGAAGAAACGGATATAATGGTAATCCAGGTTTAGTAGTTTATATCAATAACTCAGACAACTGGCAAGAACGTTGGATTCCGACAAACTGGAGTAACAGACAAATTAAAGATTACACAGGACATTCAAATTGGGAACCTTGGACTCAAGGTGGAACATGGGTGAAAATACAATGCCCTCCAAAAAGCTTCTCAATTTGGTCTACAAAGTAGTTTAATTAGTTGTAATAATCATTTCAAGTTAGTTTCGATTTTGAGTGCCTGAATCATTTTCAGGTACTCCTTTTTCTATTTTTAATATGCGTTTACTTTTCCTTTTTTTTCTGTCTTTTATTACCGCATGTAATATAAATCAAAAGTCGAGTAGAACATCTCAGAGTATCAACCCTTGGGGGTTTAGTTCTGAAAAGAATACCATTTTGATGCATAATAAAAAATGTAAAGTGAGTTTAAATGCTTTACCTAAATCACATGAATTAGAATATACCATAGAGTATAAAGGAAAAGGAATCATCGAACCCATATTATTATCTACTATTGAAAGTAGACCTTCGGCCTATATCACAGAGAAAAGTATTTCAATTGAAATGGACACTCTAATAACTGGTACAATAAAACCAGATAACCACGTATTTAAGTATGCACAGATAGGAGAGAGAGGCCCATTAAGACAACATTACTTGATAAACTATTACGAAAATGGAAGAATTCAACATTTAAGGTTTCACTTATCTGATATAACTTACCAGAGTTACCTAAAAGAATACCCATATCAATCACAAAAGAAAAGTTATCAGCTTTCTACACAAAGTTTAGGGTTTAAAAATGAAGTAGAAAGTTATATCAATGCCATTCTTCAAAAGAAAAAAAATACCCAAAATTTAAAAGAAATCTTTTTATCAGAAAATGAAATAAATGTAGCTGGATTAATTGGCCATTTTAAGAGTGTCTTTGATGGTCAAAACTTGTATTTAGAAGTTACTTGGATCAACCATACAGAGTTAGACTTATGGTTAAAAAAGCCCTCGAATTATTTGGATCTGGATACTAATCCAACAAAATGTAATTGGACAACATTTGAAGATAAAACAGCTTTTGGAAAAGGAAAAAGAATCACTCTGCACTCAAATATTATCCTTACAAAGGCACCAGAAAAAATAAGTATACCCGTTGATAATGTTTTATTTTATGATGGACAGCTCTTTTTTCCAAAAGGTATAGTAATAGAGATGAACCAACGTTCAATGATGTAAAAAATAGACTAGCCCATCAATTAATTGTTTTCATTTTATAAAGGTCAATTACTAGTGTGATTGACCTTTATGTGATTATTTATCTATTGACTATCATGTTATTGTGTACCATAGTATTATTCAGAATTAGGTATAGGGAATTAATCTTTTTCATAGTATTTTGCTTTATAATAAATGAAGTTAATTACACTTATCAATCCAATAACTAAATCCCAAAAGCGTAAATATTATGTTACAAACTAACCAAATTCAGCAATTGTTAGGTGCTGATGAATCTCTCTTAGAATTTTCGAGTCCTAAAGTAGATAAGTCTACATTATCTCTTCCATCAAGAAATGTAGTAGATGATATTTTTATCACTTCTGATAGAAATAATAGAGTTCTTAAAAACTTAAATTGGCTTTATAATTCAGGTAATTTAAAAGAAACAGGATATGTATCAATTTTACCTGTAGATCAAGGAATAGAACATTCTGCAGGAGCGTCATTTGCTAAAAATCCAATGTATTTCGATGCAGAAAATATCATTAAACTTGCCATGGAAGCGGGGTGTAATGGTGTGGCGTCTACTTTGGGTGTGTTAGGATTAATGTCCAGAAAGTATGCTCATAAAATACCTTTTATTGTAAAGATCAATCATAACGAACTACTCACATCACCAAATACATTCGATCAAATTAGTTTTGCCTCAATTGATCAAGCTTATGAAATGGGTGCAGCAGGAGTTGGAGCAACGATTTATTTTGGTTCTCAAGAGTCTAATCGACAGATTATAGAAATTAGTAAAGCATTTGATTATGCTCATCGAAAAGGGATGTTCACTATTTTATGGTGTTATCTCAGAAATAGCGATTTCAAAAGAGATCAAGATTACCATACTTCTGCAGATCTAACAGGGCAAGCCAATCATATTGGAGTGACCATACAAGCTGATATCATAAAACAGAAGTTACCCACGAATAATGGAGGGTATAAAGCCTTGAATAGCAACGGCCATACTTTTGGCAAGTTTGATGAAAGAATGTATACCGAGTTAACATCAGATAACCCAATAGATCTAGCTAGATATCAGTTACTAAATCAATATTCTGGCCGTATTCCGTTAATAAATTCAGGTGGGGCTTCTGGAGACAACGATATTGCTGATGCCGTAAAAACTGCGGTAGTTAATAAAAGAGCAGGAGGGAGCGGATTAATTTTAGGAAGAAAAGCATTTCAAAAACCATTTAATGAAGGTGTTGAAATTATTCAGGCTGTTCAATCTGTTTACCTTGATTCTAAGATTACAATTGCATAAAAACTAAAATTGAAAAATGGGAAAGCTAATCTTAATCCGTCATGGGCAATCGATGTGGAACCTTAAAAATGTTTTTACAGGTTGGGTTGATGTTCCTTTATCAGAACAAGGTATCCATGAAGCTATTCAAGCAGGGAAACAGTTATCAGAAATTTCTTTTGACATTGTATTTACATCAATGCAAATAAGGGCTGTAGAAACAGCAATGATTGCACTTGCTCAAAACAAAAGTGATAAAACACCCATCTTACTCCATTCTAAAGGGCAGTTGGAAGAATGGTCTAGAATATATGATCAAAAAATGATAGACAATATGATTCCTGTTCATCATAATTGGCATCTAAATGAAAGGTATTATGGAGAGCTCCAAGGTAAAAACAAAGAGGAGACAGCTAAAGAGTTTGGAGAAGCACAAGTATATCAATGGAGAAGAAGTTATGACATTCCTCCACCCAAAGGTGAGTCTTTAAAAGATACTGCTGAAAGAACAATTCCATTCTTTGAAAAAGAGGTAGTTCCTGAACTTGAGAAAGGGAAAAATATATTAATCTCGGCTCATGGAAATAGCCTTCGGTCTATTGTGATGCATATTGATCATCTATCTAAGAAAGAGGTGATTGAATTAGAAATACAAACAGGTCAACCTATTATTTATGATTATGAAAATAATCAACTCATTTCAAATAAATAGAAGCGATCGATTAGAAAAGGTGATTGGTAACATTATACTGATCACCTTTTCTATTCTAAAATATTATAAATGAATGATGATTAGAGTTAAACCGATCTAATCAAGGTTACAATTTATGTTCGTTGAATATCTTTATTAATGGACAGATATAAACAGAATAAGAAGTAAACAAAAAATGATAGACTTAGTTAATAAATTTCCAGCATTAGAAGAAAAGTTATTTGAACTATTGGACGGGCTTTCTGAGGAAGAATGGTTAGCACAAACAGTAGCAAAGAAATGGGTAGTTAAAGATGTAGTAGCTCATTTGTATGATGGAAACATCAGAACATTGTCTGGATTAAGAGATGGTCATAAACCCGAACCACCGGTAATTGAATCTTATCAAGATCTTTTGGACTTCTTGAATCAATTAAATGCTGATTGGGTTTTGGCAATGAAAAGAGTAAGTCCACAAATGTTGGTTGAGTTTCTAAAGCACACTTCCAGACCTTTTTGTGAGTACTATGCATCTTTAGACTTAAATGCTAAAGCTGAATTTTCGGTAGCTTGGGCAGGAGAAATGGAAAGTAAAAACTGGATGCATATTGCTAGAGAATACACAGAAAAGTTCTTACACCAACAACAAATTAGAGATGCTGTTGGTAAACAAGGAATAATCAATGAAGAGTTTTTTGTTCCTTTTTTGGAAGTGTGTATGTACGCATTACCTCATACATTAAGAGAGACATCAACGACTTCTGGTCATTCAATACAATTAAGTATTACCGGAGAAATAAATAAAGATTGGTATGTAGTGTTTGATGGTCAAAAATGGAACTTAACGTTAACTCCTAAAGATATTGTAACAATAATCGAGATTGATGCTTATGCATCTTGGAAATTATTCTCTAAGAGTTTAAGGCCAGTTGATTTGGAAGAAAAAATATCAATTACCGGAAATAAGGATTTAGGAAAGGTGGCCATTGAGATGGTTTCTTTTATGGCTTAGTAAATAATTAGTTTCAATAGTATCTAGAGATAAATTAATGTGATCCTTAAGTTGAAATAAAAGATAAAACAGCTTTTTGCATATAAAAAAAAGGTCAACATCTTTCGATATTGACCTTTTTAGTGATCCCGCCAGGATTCAAACCTGGAACCTTCACAGCCGTAATGTGATGCTCTATTCAGTTGAGCTACGGAACCATTTAGCTTCTTTGGAAAAAGTTGTGACCCCGCCAGGATTCAAACCTGGAACCTTCACAGCCGTAATGTGATGCTCTATTCAGTTGAGCTACGGAGCCATATAGAAGTGCTTTTTCCTTTAAAGCGATGCAAAAGTAGGAGTAATATTCTTACTAACCAAATAAATTACATGATAAATTAACAATAAATGTCAACATTTGTCTATTGGGGTAGTACTTCACCCATGGCTTGATAGATTGCAGACTGAATATTCTCTCTTATATTTTCCTTCGCTAACTTATTATTTCTAGCCGTTGGATATACACGGTTTGATAAGAAGATATATACAATATCATTTTCCGGATCTATCCATGCACATGTACCTGTAAACCCTGTATGACCAAATGTTTTCTTTGGAGCAAGTGGAGATGTATTTCCTTCATCTCCTCTCAATGGTGGTTTATCCCAGCCTAAGGCCCTTCTATTCTTAAATCGAACATATGGTTGTCTGTTGTATTTATTGATAGTGGCTTCATCAAAAAACTGATTACCCGCATAGAAACCATTCTGAAGATTCATTTGCATTAAGATCGCTAGATCATGAGCATTTGAGAAAATACCTGCATGTCCGGCAACGCCACCCATTAAATCAGCAGATGGGTCATGAACAATGCCTTTAATTAATGATTGTCGGTAATGAATATCCATCTCAGTAGGAGGTATTCGTTTTAAATTGATACCATGAGCTAATGGTAAATACCCTAAATTTCTTGTACCTAATTTACTATATAGCTTAGATTCCAGATAATGATCTAATCGTTTGTCTGTAATTTTTTCAATAGACCTTTGTAAGAAGTAATACCCTAAATCACTGTACCAATACCTGTAAACATCCTTTGTATATCTTCTTCTAGTTGAAATAGGACTTTCTAAAAGCCATTTCCACATACAGTCTTTAATACTATCTGTAGCAAATAAGTTAGGAGTGATTTCTACATTGTAACCTTTCTTTTTATAACTACTTATATAGGTAGGGTCATACTTCTTGGTTTCTTTATCGTAAACATGCCCCCAGAAATAGTATCCACCTCTAAGTGGTGCTGTATGTGTTAGGAATTGAATTAATCGTATGTTCCCTTTATTTGTTGTATCGGTATCACTGATATAATACTTTAGTCGATTGTTTACATTCACAGAGTCAACATAATCGAGCATCATCATAGCTTGGGTTGTTGCTGCTACTTTAGTGATAGATGCAATATCATAAACAGTACTATTCGTTACAGGTATAGATTTTTCATAGGTAAAATATCCATACGATTTCTCAAATACGATTTTTCCATTTTTTGCGACTACTACTTGGCAACCTGGAGTGGCTTCAATATTTATGGCATGATTGGCAATACTATCAATCAAGTGATTTAAAACTGCACCGTCCAAACCGACATATGCAGCTTTACCATATCCTAACCTTTGTAAGCCTTTTACTTTTTCACCCTGATTTAAATCAAATTGATTAGAAATCGAAACGGGTAATTTTCCATTAACATCAGTACATCCAGCGATAAACTGTGCAGAGGCATATTGTGCTTCTTGATCTATGGAATAATTAATTAAAGTATTTTTAGTCCCTTTTAAATACTTCAGACCATTAGGCGAACCATGAATAGTGACTATTACATTAGTTTTTTGTTGTAGTTGATCTATTAACTGTTCCGTCGCATAACTGATTCCAAATCTATGTTTCGAAGAATTTTGATAGCAAACGATATTTACAATCACCATATCTTTCTTCTTACATGATTCTAAAAGAAGATTAACCTGACCTGTTGAAAAACTAGAATTTTCAATTCGATGATAGTCATAATCGATAAACCTATTCATCATTTCAGAAAAATGATCTTCTTGATTTTTTAAACCAATACTGATGACTTGATATTTTTTCTTCGTTAAATCTTTAAGTGGCAATAAGCTGTCAGTATTATTCAATAAGGTCAGAGACTTTTCATACGTTTCAGAGATAATGGCTTTAAGTTGTTCATTAGAAGTTGAAGAATCATTAACTACAGCTTTCTGACGGTATTTGTAATTCAATACTTTTAGTACCTTTTCGTCAATTACCTCAATATTTAATGTTCCTTTTTTGACAGCATTTCTAACTCCTTTAATTACTTCCTCAAAGAAATCAGATACTGCAATAAGGTCATGTCCATTCTGTAAAGCATTGATACTAGATTGTACAGTCTTTAAACCATTGTTACCTGCAGAAAGATTTCCTGTAAGAATTAACCCTTGATATTTTAGAGAATCTCTTAGATGTTGAATGATGTTTTTAGTAAAGATAGGAGCGTCGAATAAAACTTCTGTTGGAAGTATTATTTGTAAACTGTCCTTTACAAGCTCTTTAAGGATAAGTTGATTTTTTTCAGAAAGTTCATCGATATCTTTTATGTAATCGATAGCACTGCCTACTAAAATTTTACTCTGATGTATCCCTTTTATTGCAGCTTGATTTTTTAATGTCACATTATTAATATCCTCTCCAAAGCCATATTCTGTAGAAGCTTCTTTATGTATTGATAAGGCATTGGATAAGTAGAAATCAATACCTAAACGATTGGCCTCAACACCTATTTCTTTATATGAATTATAAGTAAAAACATTACTCTTTATGGCTCCCAGATTATAGTTGTCTGGCAAGTATTGGTATTTTTCATTGAGACACTTTAAACTTTCTTGGTTTTTAGCTCCTAATAGAACTTTTACCTTGTTAGGTAGCTTATTAAGATTAGTAAAATACCTGTACAAAGTGGGATTACAATAATCATTAAATAGAACTCCTCCAAGACGATTTTCTCTAGCTAGCGACTTGATAAGAGTTTCATTGTTATTTGGTATTCCTAGAATTAATTGTCCTATTTTTTCTTCTAAAGTAAGTTGCGAAAAAAGGCTGTCAACATCTGTTGCATGAGCTGTTTGTTGGTAACCAAGAATAGAAGTTAAAGTAGTTACAAAAAATAATAGTTTTATATATATGCTTTTTGATTTCGACATCAGAAATGATAACGCTTACAATATTATTTGATGCTATAAATAAGACACTTTATAGTAAATACGAAAATAAAACTATTATATGAATTCCATGAATAGAATGACGATTCTTTAGTTAAATATTTAATAGTTTTAAAAATTTCACATTTTATCTAAACAATTTCATACCAAAAGATTGTTTATTAAACAGTTCATATCAACACTGTATATCAATTCTTAAAATTGTTGTACATTTGCGATTCGAAATCATTAAAAACTTTATACCGTGGAAAGTACTACAGTAAAATACAAGGTTAAAGATATTTCTTTAGCAGAATGGGGTAGAAAAGAGATTGAGCTTGCTGAAGCAGAAATGCCAGGTTTAATGTCTTTAAGAGAAGAATTTGGCCCTTCTAAACCCTTAAAAGGAGCTAGAATTGCTGGCTGTCTTCACATGACTATTCAAACTGCTGTTTTGATCGAAACATTAGTAGAATTAGGTGCTGAAGTTACTTGGTCATCATGTAATATTTTCTCAACACAAGATCAAGCTGCTGCTGCTATTGCTGCTGCAGGTATTCCAGTATATGCTTGGAAAGGTCTTTCTGAGGAAGAATTCGATTGGTGTATCGAACAAACGTTACACGGATTCGAAGATGGTAAGCCTCTTAACATGATCCTTGATGATGGTGGAGATCTTACTAATATGGTATTAGATAGATACCCAGAACTAGTAAAAGATATTAAAGGTATTTCTGAGGAGACAACAACAGGTGTTCTTAGATTACATGATAGAGAGAAAAACGGTACACTTACATTACCTGCTATCAATATTAACGACTCAGTAACAAAGTCTAAATTTGATAACAAATACGGATGTAAAGAATCTTTAGTAGATGGTATCCGTAGAGCTACAGACGTAATGATCGCTGGTAAAGTAGCAGTTGTTGCTGGTTACGGTGATGTTGGTAAAGGTTCTGCTGCTTCATTAAGAGGTGCAGGTGCAAGAGTTATCGTTACTGAAATCGATCCAATCTGTGCTTTACAAGCTGCAATGGACGGTTTTGAAGTGAAGAAAATGGACGACGCTGTATTAGAAGGCGATATCGTAGTTACTACAACTGGTAACAAAGACATCGTTGTTGGTCGTCACTTCGAAAAAGTAAAAGATAAAGCAATCGTTTGTAATATCGGTCACTTCGATAATGAAATCGATATGGCTTGGTTAAACGAAAAATATGGTCACACTAAAGTGAACATCAAACCTCAAGTAGACAAGTATACAGTTGCATCTGGAAACGATGTGATCATCTTGGCAGAAGGTCGTTTGGTAAACTTAGGTTGTGCGACGGGACACCCATCATTCGTAATGTCTAACTCATTTACTAACCAAACATTGGCACAGTTAGAGTTATGGCAAAACAACGGTAAGTATGAGAACAAAGTTTACATGCTACCAAAACATCTTGATGAGAAAGTAGCTCGTCTTCACCTTGCAAAAATTGGTGTAGAGTTAGAAACTCTTACTGATGATCAAGCATCTTACATTGGTGTTGCAAAAGAAGGACCATATAAAGTAGAGCATTACAGATACTAATCAGTATTTGATATCATATAAATCCCTTGGAAGTTTTTGCTTTCAAGGGATTTTTTATTCATCAATTTCTTCAATCATAAAATCTTTTCCTTTACCATACTCATAAAGCTCACTCATCTTGTAAGTCTCTAGAGTGGTTAAGTCTTTGATCAAAAAATCATCATCGTTTATCATTTTTAATGTTTCAAAAATAAACACATCTCCATAATTTACGATTTTATATTGTCTTCCAACCCTCATTGTATTAATACTAATGGACATATTTCTAAATTTAGAATAAAAAATGATTAAAATATTGACAATGTTTAAAATTTAAACTAATTTTGAAATGTGATAGTAAAATCATCACCACATGAATTATCATTGATTTCTAAAAAGTAAAGTTTAAATGTTATGTTTTTTCTGAAAACATCCACAGAGTTATCTGTACAGACAAGAAATGGTTTAGCTATTGGAATGCGTTTTCCCAATAACTTCTATTTCAGATACAATGGAAATGTCTTCACTCTCATTGTTAACCCAAAGTTAGTCATTGCTTCAATTGTTTTATTATTTATGATTTTAGGAATGCAGTTTTTTTCTTCATCTTCTGAAAAAGTAATTTACGTACAAGCACCTATAGCTGTAAACTATGGGGCACAAGAACCTACCATTGATCAATTTATTGAAGACTTTAATATCGAGCTTGAAAAAGTGGAAAAAGCAGAGACTTCTGTAGTCCCTGTACAATTTGTCAGTACCTATAGTAATTACAAAGAAGAGAAGCTTGATTTAGCAAACAATGCTCTAGATAAGTTCCTGATTGAAAGACAACTTTTAGTGACAGATTTTCTAATTGAAAACAAAAGAACAAGAGTTGATCAATTAACCAATGAAAAACTTCTTGATTTAAATAAAAAGATCGGAAATTTATTTAGAGAGTTAGTGTTGGATAATATGAAAGTACCACCACATGTCTATTCTTTCTTTACTTCAACTGTTCCGTTACAGAAAATTGAGACAGCATTGATGGAGCAAGCAAAATATCATGTTCCTGCATCTATTACCTTGGCGCAAGCAGCTTTGGAAACAGGATATGGATCTAGAGTAATTGGTAATAATTATTTTGGTGTTAAGGATAAATCAAAGAAGACAAAGCCAATAACTACCACAGAATATTATACAGCAGAAGAATACAAACGAAATAAAGGGATAGTTGTTTCCTACACTAAAGTGACAAAAGGAGGGAGGAACCTTTATAAATGTGTGGTAAAAGATTCATTTGCACAATATATGTCACCTTGGGAATCGTTTAGAGCACATTCAGTATTCCTGAACAAACAAAAAAGATACGCCCCATTATTCACTCAAGGAAGGGATTATAAAGCTTGGGCGAATATGATTGGTTCCACTAAGTATGGTGGAGTAGGTTATGCAACATCTCCATTATATGGAGAGCTACTAAAAAAAATAATCGAGCGATACCATCTTGATCTACTCGATTATTAATTAAGCTTTACTTTCTAGGAACCCAATAATTTTCTTCAACTCCAAGTTCTTTAGCCATTACTCTAGACAAAACAAACAGATAGTCGGATAAACGATTTAAATACCTAATAATAATCGTATCTATAATTCCTTCCTCATGCTCTAGGGTGATGGCTAACCTTTCTGCTCTTCTACACACAGTTCTTCCTAAATGTGCAAAGGAAACAGATGTATGCCCTCCTGGGAGAATAAAATATTTTAATGGAGATAAAGAACGATCCATTTGATCAATGGCCTTTTCTAATAATTCAATGTCTTGCTCGTAAAGATCTGGTTTCTTTAAAGAAGGTTTATCAGGGTCTGCTGCCATTTCAGCACCAATAGTAAATAAGCGATCTTGGATCTCTTTTAAAATATCAGATCTCTTATTATTCACTGATTGATCACGAATTAATCCGATATAAGAATTCAATTCATCAATAGTTCCATAAGCTTCAATTCTAATATGATCTTTAGGAACTCTTTTTCCACCAAAAAGTGAAGTTTCTCCTTTGTCGCCTGTTTTAGTATATACTTTCATTATTCACGGACTATTTTAGTCACATTTAAATTTTTCTCATCTTTTTCAATAAGACCATCTCTTAGTCTTACTATTCTGTGAGCATAATTTGCGATATCTTCTTCGTGGGTTACCATAATAATAGTATTTCCATTTTCATGGAGTTGGTTAAAGATATCCATAATTTCATAAGATGTTTTTGTATCTAAGGCTCCTGTAGGTTCATCTGCAAGAATAATACTCGGGTTATTTACTAAAGCTCTTGCAATCGCAACCCTTTGTCTTTGTCCTCCAGATAACTCATTAGGTTTATGTTTTACTCGATCACCTAAACCTACTGCATCTAATGATTTTTGTGCTCGCTCTAATCTTTCTTCTTTATTTACACCTGCATAAACAAGTGGCAGGGCTACGTTATCAAGTATAGTTGACCGAGGTAATAAGTTGAATGATTGGAATACAAAACCAATTTCTTTATTTCTAACTACTGCCAATTCATTTTCAGACATATCACTTACATCTTGATTATTTAGCCAGTACTCACCTGTGCTAGGTGTATCAAGACATCCAACAATATTCATTAAAGTAGATTTTCCTGATCCTGAAGGTCCCATAAAAGCAACATACTCTCCTTTATCGATAGAAATATCAATTTGTTTAAGTGCTTTTATCACTTCGGTACCCATTTGGTATATTCTAGAAATTCCGGTTGTTTTAATAACTTGATTGGACATAATATTGTTAGTTTACTCCCAGGTATTTATTTTTTGTTGGTATTGTTTTATTAACTCTGAATATAACGTATTTATTCTGCTTTGAGCACCTTTTGATAATTTATATTCAGATTCAACTACTGCACTCTCAGCAAAATCTTTTAAACCTAAGTGCATACATACTTGAATAAATTGAGCTGTATTAGTTTCAGAAAATGGATTAATGTATAAAAGCTGCTGAGTGAAGTTAAACGCGTCTTCTCCTTTCTCTTCTTTTAATAATTGATGCGTATATGCTTTATTAAAAGCGTCATTCAAAAATAGAACTTCTGTTTGATCTTCGATTGCTTCTTTCTTTTTTATTTTAAAAGCTAAAGTTTGGATTGGATTTTCAGTAGCTTCAATGTTAATATCATTTTTCTCTTCTAAAACATACAGCGAGGTAATAAACTCAGCATTTAAATTATTTGATACATTAAATTGTTTAGAATAGGCTTGTATGAATGATTTTGCTTGTTCTGTTTTTCTTTCAATCATCATGTGATTTAATACTAGAAGAACAATTTCCTCTCTATCATATTCTTTACCTATCTCTTTTAATGCATTAATAATGTTATCTTTTTTAAGAATCTTGTGATTAAATAGAATATAGTAGAAGTAATCTTTTTCTGTATTACCATCTAAGGTAGACGTTTTAAGATATTTCGAGATGATCTTGAATTCTTCATCACTTATCATTTTCATATTATGAACAAGCTGCCATAGTTCAAGAGTTTTTTCTTTAGAATTAACTTGACTACTAGAAACACTAAGAGGATAAATAGCCGATTTTTGCCCAGTTCTAAAAGCATTCATCAATTTATCATATGCCAATTCAAACTGATTATTTTGTAAGGCTTCTAAACCTAACATAAAGTTGTAATAACCATTTGTTGTACCATATGCGTGGTCTAGCTTATCAAAAGCCAGCCAGAAATTGTAATTTTTAAATTGTGATTTACTGTTAACCCCTTCTGCAAAAAGTAATTGTTGTTTATAGTCGATATTATTCATTGTATTCAATGATGAAATAATATCGGTAATATCTTCTGGATCATTATCAAGTAAAGTGTTGATACTATAATTATAGATATAACTTACCTCGTCTCCATTAAGTGTAGTATCTTTTACAAGGTTAGGGATGTATTTCGATGCAGAAGAAACCCCATTTTGGTTCAATAAAGCTAAATGGTTAATAGTTTCATAGATATTCGACACTTCAGATAATGGAGATAATAATGCAGATACATCTTCAAATTTGCTCTTATTCAATACCGACAAACCGATGGTGTTATTTTTTATAGATTGGTAATCGTCACCTTCTTTTGAAATAGACATTCCCTTATCTAAATAATAAAATGCACTATCCATTTCTCCTAATTGATAAAATCTTAAGGATAGGTTATTGATAATCGGTAATGAATTTGGAAACTTTTCTAAACCATTTTTTAGCTGAAATAATGATTCTATATAGTTTTTATTTTGATATTCTAGTGCACTAGCCTTTAAGTAGGATTGTTCAATACCTTTATTTTTATTCGCATTTTGATAAGCGACTAAAGCAACATCAGGTCTTTTATTCTCTTCAGCAATTTTCCCCAACATCAAATTGGAATGTAAATTCCATAAATGATACAAATCTGCTAATTGATACCTTTCTTCAGCTAAGTATTTATTGTTGTTGAGTAATTCTACATCACCCAACTGATTGTTGTAAGATGCCCAAAGGTATCGGTAAGAGACAAAATTATTGATAAATAGTAATCCAATAGTTAGTAATAAACCAACTCCCCATGATGATAAGAAATCAATATTTTGAGGTTGAAAAGCGACCTTGTATACTTTGAGGTTCTTCTTTAGTATATGATGAAAGTTGTAGACAATATAAATACTAAAAGCTCCTCCAAAACCAAGCATAGTTACAGTACTAAACTGCTCTATACTATTAGTAAATGATGTATCAAATATTGATAAATGAAAAGCATAAGTGGATAGTGTTATTAGTGCGCCTCCTAAATAAACCCAATATAAAATGGAATCTTCTCTAGTTGCTGATGCAAATAAATCCTCTTGTTGTTGAATCAACCATAAACCAATAAAGCTTCCGATGATAATATTCAACACTGGTGGTAGGTAATATAAGTCGAAGTCGACTGAATGAAATAAATTTAAGTAGCAGTAAACTAAATTTAGAATATAAATGACATAGAAAATAATAAAGTGTTTATAGCTATCTCCATCATTTCCTGTATTTTTAAATGTAGTGATATATAAGATTCCAAATGGGAAACTGATACTAATAAACAGAATGAAAAGAATAGAGATTAAAACAAAGCTTGGGAAACTATAACTAATAGCCTCTGCAATCCAGTGATGATTTTCAGAAACATTGATTTCTATAATCCCAATTAGTGCAATTGTTGTGACAAAATATGACAAATACCGTTTTCCAAATGAAATGTGATTTTTGATATGATAGTAAAAACTAATTCCAACATATATAAGTAAAACTAATGCAGTAAATGCTTTGTCATGTATTTCATTTAATATACCTAGGTTTTCAAAGTGGAATGTTCCTATCAAGATTGCAAACAAACCAAATAATATAGCATGCCAAATCCTCTTTAAACCACTGATACTCGCTAAGTAAACTGAAAAACTAAAGGTTAGTATACAACCATAAATCACATAGTTCTCATAAGGAATTGTCAAGTTCCCTGAATTGTAAGTATCTAGAAAAACAAATGAATCTGATTGTATTCCGAAGTTTACACCTAGTTTATTAAAAGAAAATAACGGTGTTTTTATACTTTCTATAATATTTTCTTTTACCCAACCGATTCGATCAGATAAATCAAAAATATAGAGTAAACAAAGTGCTATTGCGTTAGATATTAAAATCGCTAAACCTGTGTTTTTAAGGCTTTTAATGCCATTTATCATAATACTGCTTAAGTTATTTGCTATTTAGTGAATTCAAAAATACAAATATTTTAAATTGTTATATTGCATCAATATAAAATAAGTTAATCAATGCAATCGGTTTCGTTTATTTTTTAATTTTTTGTTACTTTGTACTTTAGGTATTATGCTTACAGACAAAAATAACCTATTACTAATACGCGATTGCTAATTTAGATTTATACTAACATTTAAAATATATAACCTTGGAAACACAAGAAATGTCAATAACAACAAAATTTCTTCCAGAGGATTTTTCCTTAATGGAAAAAAAGGGAATCACTGTAGAAACAGTGGAGAAACAATTAAACTACTTTAGAACAGGGTTTGAGTACGCTAATATTATTAGACCAGCTACAATTGGAGATGGAATTATCAAGCTAACTGACGAGGAAATTGATTCTTATGTTTCAAAGTATGAAGAATCTGTAAAAGGAAAGTCTCTTCTAAAATTTGTTCCAGCTTCAGGAGCTGCAACACGTATGTTCAAAGCTTTACTTGAATTTAAAAATGATCTTGAAGCTAAAGATACATTTACTGAACCTGATTTAGAAAAAAGCAAAGGTTTAGTAGCAGACTTCTTTAATAATATTATTCACTTCCCGTTATACACAGAGATTTACTCTGAAGTAGCTCAAAAGTTGGGTAATTTAGATGTATTGGTTGCAAACAAAGAATATAAAAGTATTCTTGAAGCTACTTTCTCAAGCGACCGTTTGCATTTAGCTAACCGTCCTAAAGGATTAATTGGTTTTCATAAGTACAATGGAGAGATAAGAACTCCTGTACAGGAACATATGATTGAAGGTGTTCATTATGCAAAAGATGAGAAAGGTGAAGTGAATTTACACTTTACAGTATCTCCTGAGCATTTTGATCAGTTTGTTGAATTAACGAATGTATATAAAGAAGTTTATAACAAAAGATATGATGTAAACTTTAATATTTCATTCTCAACACAGAAATCTTCAACTGATACTATTGCTGCAACAGGTCAAAATGAACCATTCAGAAAAGCAGAAGATGGTGAGTTGTTATTTAGACCAGGTGGGCATGGTGCCTTATTAGAGAACCTTAATGATATTGATGCTGATGTTATTTTTGTAAAAAACATTGATAACGTTACAACAGATAGGCTAAAGGAAGATACTTATAAGTACAAAAAGGCTTTAGCTAGTATTCTTGTAGATACACAAGAGAAAATACATTCATTCTTAAAGAGACATGACTCTGGTGAAAGAAGTGAAGAGTTTACCGCTTCTGTTATCGAATTTTGTATGAATACTCTTGGTTGGAGTTTAGGTGAAGAATTAAGTGGTTTGTCTCAAGAAGAAATCGAGGCATACTTCTTTGATAAATTAAATAGACCAATCAGAGTTTGTGGTATGGTAAAGAATGAAGGGGAGCCTGGTGGTGGTCCATTCTGGTTAAAGGATGGAGATCATAGATCTTTACAAATCGTAGAAAGTGCTCAAATCAATTTCTCTAACCCTGTAAGAAGGGAAATTGCCAATTCAGCTACTCACTTTAATCCTGTGGATTTAGTTTGTGGTGTAAAAGACTACAAGGGTAATAAATTTAATCTTCTTGACTATAGAAATGAGAATGCTGGTTTCATTACTCATAAATCAAGAGATGGTCAAGAAATTCAAGCAATTGAATTACCAGGTCTTTGGAATGGTTCAATGGCTTACTGGACAACTTTATTTGTTGAAGTACCAGTGTCTACATTTACTCCTGTAAAGACAGTAAATGACCTTTTAAGACCAGAACATAGATAGTTTTTATAAAAATCTAGAATAAAAACAGGTTGTAAGCTTCTGATTTACAACCTGTTTTTTATCTATTGATCTTCATTTAATATAATAATAGCTAGAAAATATTGCATTTATCAAGTTAGCTATTACCTTTGCACTCCCTTCAAACGGAAGGCCAAATGAAAAACACCTTTAGTGAGTGCTATTCATTTCAACATTTTGCAAAGAAGACAGCGATGTAAATTAAAATTTCAAATGAAATTAAATAAGCATTGCATATTAAATTTCTCTTCTTACCTTTGCACTCGCTTCTGAAAAGAGGCGGTTATAAAAGACTAAAACGTTAGTCTTTTTAAGCAGAGAATGAGAGGTTGAAAATCTTCATAAATTAGCTCGAAAAAATAAAATAAAATTTTTTCAAAAAGAGTTTGGAGATTAAAATTTAGTTCTTACCTTTGCACT
>NZ_CANDOA010000021.1:0-13672 GCF_947387565.1 Flammeovirga sp. SubArs3
GCAGAGTGGTCGAATGCGGTGGTCTTGAAAACCATTGTACCGCGAGGTACCGGGGGTTCGAATCCCTCACTCTCTGCCAGGAAACCTTCAGAAGAAATTCTGAAGGTTTTTTTTATGCCCGAATCTAAAATTGTATATTATATCAGAAATAAATAATTCTCCGGTTTTAAAGAAAAAACTAGCTTTTTCTGCATCCCTTTGACATTTATTTACGTATAAAAAAGTAAGTGTCAAATTAAATTATTAACAGATCAACAACATGTCAAAAAAATTAGTACGTTCTACTCGAAATGCCGTTTTCTCAGGAGTTTGTAGCGGTTTATCCAAATATTTTAATATCGATGTATCATTAGTTCGTTTGGGCTTTGTTGGTGCATTTGTTTTCGGTCTTGGATCTCCAGGATTGATCTATTTGGTTATGGCTTTAGTTATGCCAAAAGAAGATCAGTTCTACTATTAATAAAAGAGCATTGCTCGTAAAAATAAAGCGGTGAGTTTTTCGAAACTCACCGCTTTATTTTTTTATTTAATTAGACATCGACTAATCACTAATTTCTGTATTTCTGAAGTTCCCTCTCCAATCGTACATAATTTAGCATCGCGATAATATTTTTCTACGGGATAATCTTTCGTAAAACCATATCCACCAAATATCTGAACTGCCTCATTGGATGTCCTTACTGCAACTTCAGAAGAGTAATACTTAGCCATTGCTGATGCTTTATTGATATCTTCTCCTCGTATTTTTTTCTCTACAGCTTCTTTAATCAATAAATAAGAAGCTTCTACCTCAGTAGCCATATCAGCCAACTTAAAAGAGATACCTTGAAAAGACGCAATAGGCTTTCCAAATTGCTCTCGCTCCTTTGCATACTCAATAGAACACTTCAAAGCACCTTTGGCGATACCATAGCCTAAAGCTGCAATTGAAATTCTACCTCCATCCAATATTTTAAGTGCTTGAACAAAACCTTCTCCGACTTTACCTAAAACGTTTTCTTTTGGGACTTTACAGTCTGTGAAAATCATTTCAGTAGTTTCAGAGGTTCTCATTCCTAACTTTTTCTCTTTACGACCTCCTGCAAAGCCTTCAGTTCCTCTTTCTACAACAAAAGCGGTCATAGCATGCTTATCCCCCTTCTCTCCGGTTCTTGCCATTACAACAGCTACATTTCCACTTTTACCGTGTGTAATAAAGTTTTTTGCTCCATTTAATACCCAGTGGTCGTCCTTTTCGACAGCTACTGTCATCATGTTCCCTGCATCAGAACCCGTATTAGGTTCAGTTAGTCCCCATGCTCCGATCCATTCTCCAGAAGCTAATTTTGGTAACCACTTCTGTTTTTGCTCTTCATTGCCAAACATAAGGATATGATTAGTACAAAGAGAATTATGGGCAGCCATAGATAAAGCAATACCAGGATCAAAATAAGCTAATTCTGCAATAGCAGTTACATATTCATGATATCCTAAACCTGTACCTCCGTACTGATCAGGAACCAAAATACCCATTAAGCCTAATTCTCCTAATTGCTTAAACACTTCGACTGGGAAATGTTCTTCTTCATCCCACTTTTCTCTAAAAGGTGCGATGTGTTTCTCGCCAAACATCTGTACAGATTCGGCGATCATCTTTTGTGTTTCAATTGTGTGTTGTACCATGTGTGTTTAAAGTTGGTATAGTTAGTATGATGTGTATAAATTATTCAAATCAGCAAAACAGAGAATAGTCATTCGCTTATTGGGTTACATCATATCAGGTTTTTCGGGACTGAGAGAATAAATTATTGATTTATACCTCATTAGTTATTATAAAAAACGAACGTTTCTTTTAATTTGTTTATTAATCTAATACAATTTCGAACTGAAAGCAATAGAACTGTGTACAAAAACCGAATCTTTTTCCTTTATTTTATTTCGCTATCACTCACATTATCAGGGCAAAATATAAAGTCTGTAAAGAAAAACATAAAACAATTGTGTAGTCCAAAGTTACATGGCAGAGGTTATGTTTTTGAAGGCGACAAAAAAGCAGCAGAATATATTGCAGAGAAATTTGAGGATATTGGACTAGAAAGAAATGAAAAAAATAGCCACTACCAGAATTTCCCTCTTACAGTTAATACCTTTCCGAATAATATAGAGTTAGTCATTAACGATATGAAATTAGAGGTAGGCGTTGATTACATTCCTGCGACAGACTCTGGTTCTGGAACTAGCAATGGAGAACTATTCTTTATGGATGATGCTATTTTTTTGCATGAAGAAGCACTTAAAGAATTCACAAAAAAAGATTTAAGTAATAGTATCGTTGTATATGACCAAGAACAGGAGAAGAAAAGAATGCAATGGAGTCGACCACTAATGGAAAAAATTCTTCAAGCGAAAGCATCTATTATTCTTTTTGATGACAAACTCACCTTTGGTGTTGCTAGGTGGCAAATGCCAAAGCCTAGATTTTATATGTTAAGAAATAAAATGCCTGAAATCGTCAATTCATGTCATTTTACCATTCAGTCCCAACTAAAAGAAAATTATATCAGTCAGAACGTAATTGGGAAGATAAAAGGAACCGAAAACCCTGAAGAGTTTATCTTCTTTACAGCTCATTACGACCACTTAGGTGCTATTGGAAAGCAAAAATATTTCGCTGGTGCAAATGACAATGCGTCGGGAGTCGCCATGTTGTTAGAAATTGCGAAATACTACAAATCAAACCCTCCGAAATCATCTGTCGTTTTTATTGCATTTGGTGCTGAAGAAGCAGGGTTAATTGGTTCAAGATACTACGTAGAAAACCCAACTGTAGCATTGGAGAAAATTAAGTTTCTTGTAAATCTCGATCTATTTGGAACAGGAGAAGAGGGCATGATGGCTGTTAATGGTAAAGTATATACGGATCAATATGAACTTTTATCTAACATCAATACTAAAAATCACTATTTATCAGCTGTAAAGTCTAGAGGAAAAGCGGCTAATTCTGACCATTACTACTTTTCTGAAAATGGTGTACCTTGCTTCTTTTTCTATTTAATGGGAAAATCATGGACACATTATCATGATATCTATGATGACCAACCTCTTCCTCTCAGTGACTTTTCTAATGCCTTTCAATTGATCACAGATTTTGGTGATGCTTTGATGAACTAGCATTCAACACATTATGTCACTAAAAACTTATCATAAGCCAGAAAATAACCACATTTTGAGCTGATGATTATGAGAAGTTTACAACTTTCATGATATCTTCTGAATAAGTTCCATTACCTTTGCAGAATTGTGGACCTCGTGCATGGCTAAATATGTACTTGGTTCTCTTCCAAGACAAATTAAATACAATGTACGACGACAAGAAAAAGAAACATTTCAGAAGATCGCCACGTCCTAAAACGAATGCCGAGGACATTATGTACGGTATTCAGCCGATCTTTGAAGCTTTAGAAGCAGGGAAAGAATTCGAAAAATTATTTATTCAAAGAGACTCTTCAAACGAATCTATTGCAGCGATTCATAAAATGGCCAACAAAGCCGGAATCGTAGTTTCTAGAGTGCCTCAAGAAAAGTTACAACGAATTACTTCTAAGAATCACCAAGGAGTTATCGGTTTTGTTCCTGCTATCGATTATGTCGATCCTCACAATGTAATTGCTACTGCATACGAAGAAGGCAAAGTACCTTTAGTCTTAATTTTAGATAGAGTTACAGATGTTAGAAACTTTGGTGCAATTGCAAGAACTGCTGAATGTGCAGGTGTTGACCTTATTGTAATTCCTAAAAAAGGGTCTGCTCAAATTGGTAGTGATGCTGTAAGAACATCTGCAGGTGCCTTATCACATATTCCTGTAGCTAGAGTTGATAATCTAACTCAGACAGTGCTAGAGATTCAGGAAAGTGGCCTTCAAGTCGTTTCTTGTACTGAAAAAGGTTCTAAAGATTTATACTACGTAGAATTAGACGTTCCTACTGCAATTGTTATGGGATCAGAAGAAGATGGTATTAATAGCGATTTAATTCATCTTTCTGATAAATTGGTTAAAATCCCAATGAAAGGAAAAGTAAGTTCGTTAAATGTTGGTGTTGCTGCAGGAATTATCATTTTTGAGGCAAACAGACAACGTATGATGAACGGACAATAATAGATTTTTCTATCTTTGCAGTAATTCAAGAACAACAAACATTAAAATATGCAGTTCACTGAAAATTGTAATAACATCTTTGCACAAAGCATCGATACATATCATATAAAAGACCATGTGGATACTCCAATCGAAAACCCATTCGAGAAAGAAGATATCCAACATTTATTATACTTGAAAAACTGGATTGACACTGTACAGTGGCATTTAGAGGATATAATCAGAGATCCTAATATCAATCCAGATGAAGCATTAAAAATCAAAAGACGTATTGATGCTTCTAACCAAGAAAGAACAGATGTGGTTGAGTTTATTGATAGCTGGTTCTTGGATAAATATAAAGAGGTAAAGGTAGTTGATGGTGCTAAAATCAATACTGAAAGTCCTGCTTGGGCCATTGACCGTTTATCTATCCTTGCATTGAAAATCTACCATATGCAAGAAGAAGTAAACCGTCCAAATGCTTCTGCAGATCATAAAGCAGCTTGTCAAACTAAATTGGATATTCTTTTAGAGCAGCGAGTAGACTTATCTACTGCCATCGAAGAACTCATCCAAGACATTGAAATAGGCAAAAAATACATGAAGGTGTACAAGCAAATGAAAATGTACAATGATCCTTCATTGAACCCTGTATTGTACAAAGAAGGAAAGTAATCCTTTAATGATATAGATAAAGAAGTTGTTTCAGATACCAATAACATGGTTTTGAAACAACTTCTTTTTTGATTAAACTCACAGAGAAAGCGTTTATTTTTGATTATAAAGATAGATCAGTAAATAAAATATGTCGAAAAAAATTCTTGCCTTTAGATTTTCAGCCATGGGCGATGTAGCCATGACGGTACCTGTACTCAAAGAAGTATTAGAGCAAAACCCTGATACTGAAATTGTAATGGTATCTCGTCCTTTTTTAAAACCATTTTTTGAAAATATCCCAAGGTTATCTTTTGTTGGAGCAGATTTAAATGGTGAACATAATGGCTTTAAAGGATTAAGAAAGTTATATAAAATGCTAAAAGGTATGGGGCCTTTTACTGCAGTTGCTGACATTCATTCTGTGCTTCGTACATTCATTCTTGATGCAATGTTTCAGGCGACTGGTACAAAAGTCGTTCGCTTAGACAAAGGCAGAAAAGCAAAGAAACAACTAATCAAACAGAATGGTAAAGTTCTATCTCCATTAAAACCTATGCCTGAAAGGTATGCCGATGTATTTAGAAAAATTGGCCTATCTGTAAGTTTATCAAATCAATTACCTCAAAAAACTTCTCCTGCATTAAAACAAGCAGAGTTAGAATTACTAGGTGGTAAAAATCAACCATGGATTGGTATCGCTCCTTTTGCACAGCATAAAGGAAAAATATGGGGCGAGAAAAAAGCGACAGTCTTAAGCAAGATGCTTCAAGAAAAACTGAATGCAAAAATCCTATTTTTTGGAGGACCTGGCCAAGAAGCAGAAATATTGGACAAATGTGTGGAAGAAGTTCCCAATAGTGTAAACCTTGCCGGTAATATTAAGTTAAAGGAAGAGTTAGAAATCATTGAGCATTTAGATGTGATGGTAAGTATGGACTCTGCCAACATGCACATGGCCTCTTTAAGAGGAACTACATGCGTTTCTGTATGGGGAGCAACACATCATTATGCTGGTTTCTTAGGATATGGACAATCAGAAAATAATATAGCTGAAGTATCAGTCAACGAATTAGAATGTAGACCATGTTCTGTTTTTGGTAACAAACCATGCCTCAGAGAAGATTACGCTTGCTTAGAAGGTGTAACACCTGAAATGGTATATAATAAAATCGCCAACGTGATTGAATAATTTATCATATGTCTTTAATTAATGTCCTCGACCTTATCGGAACCTTTGTATTTGCTATCTCTGGTACTTTAGCTGCTAGGGAAAAGAAATTGGATATCTTCGGTGCTATTTTCGTAGCAAGTGTTACAGCTATTGGTGGAGGTACAACCAGAGACAGTATTTTAGGTGCCACACCAGTTTTCTGGATCATGGATCCCAACTATTTAATTATTATAACAGCTGCTGTTGCATTTTCAGTCCTATTCAAAAAAATAGTTGCTCAACTTAGAACAACCCTTTTTCTATTTGATACACTTGGCATTGGTGTATTCACATTTATAGGAACTCAAAAAGCCATGTTATTAGGTGTTCCTCCTGTAATTTGTATCGTAATGGGAACTTTTACAGCTGTTTTAGGAGGAGTTATTCGAGATACATTATGTAATGACGTCCCTTTAATTTTTAGAGAAGAGATCTACGCTACAGCCTGTCTAGTTGGTGGTTCTGTATTTGTTATCCTGCATCAATTCAATATTGATGATACCATATGTACATGGACATGTATTACGACAGTGATTGGCATACGTTTATTAGCCATTAAATATCATCTTACACTACCTAAACTGGATTAAGCTTATCGTTTCTATATAATCTGATCCAATTCCAACACCCATAAATTGCAAGGAATAAAAAGACAACAAATTCCAATGAAATAAATAATATGCCCTTTTGATAGTATAAAACACAGCTTACAATATCAATAAGAATCCAAAGCACCCAAGACTCTACAATTCTTCTCGCCATAAACACTGTAGCCACTAAACTCATACCTGTTGTAAAAGCATCTATGTATGGAAATGCAGCCGGATGTTTAAAAAATTCGCTCGCCCAAACATGCAAATTGCTTGATAGATAACCTATCAAAACCGTCAAAAAAGCGATAGTAAAAATCGTTACAACTCTTTGATTATTTGACAGTACAGTTAGATTTGATGTAGTATCACTTTGTTTATTCCAATACAACCATCCATAAACATTCGTCGCAAAGAAAAATAGCTGTAAAAACATATCAGAATAAAGATATACCTGATAGAAAATGATAAATGATGCGGTGACATTCAATAAGCCTGTAGGCCAGGTAAGCACATTATTTTTAGAGGCATAATAAACACAAGCCACTCCCATCAAAGTACCAAAAAGCTCGATATAACTTAATGGATAATCAAAAATTTCAATAAAAATATAATCCAGATCAAATAGGTCTAACATGATGGTTTTAAAGATATTGCAACAGTTATAGATCAATTTTCTAAGAAACTACTAAGATAGTGTATTGTACAATGTTTCATCATTTTAGCTAAAAATATTAGGGAAAACATATGAACATTTGTTAATTTGTTAGAAAGATTAAATGAAAGCACTCTCATGAAAAGCTATTAACATTAAGTTTAGTTACATTTGTGCTATCAAGAATAAAAACATTTGTCTATATAGACATCAATAATATATAATTTATGGAAACTATCTTACTAGGTGTAGGCGTTTTAGGTCTATTCTTCATTTTGATGTCAGTGAAGCTGATTTTCAAAAAAGATGGAAAGTTTGAAGGAACTTGTGCATCTCAGAGTCCATTTTTAAATCCTGAAGGAAAATCTTGCAGCTACTGTGGTAAAGATCCAAGTCAGTGTAAAAATAAGCAGGCTAGTGCATAAGGCTTCTTAAAGTGATAAAATTAAAAGTCTCTACTTCAATTTTTATGGAGTAGAGACTTTTTTTATTTGTCGAATCAACCGATTGCGGTAAAAATATTCTGTTATTTATCTGATTTCATAACGATTGTCATACTAAAACTTACCTCTACATTTATATATTTGTTAGTAAAGTATGAAACAACAATCTTAAATAGAGCATTATTTATATGTCAACAAAAATTGCTAAACCTGATTTATCGTTCTGGCAAATTTGGAACCTCAGTTTTGGTTTCTTAGGTGTACAGTTCGGTTTTGCCCTTCAAAATGGTAATGTCAGTAGAATTCTACAAGCTTTAGGTGCAGATGTACACGACTTAGGTTATTTCTGGCTAGCTGCCCCTATTGCGGGTATTATCATTCAACCTATTATTGGTGGAGCATCAGACAGTACATGGACTAAATTAGGACGTCGTATACCGTTTATTATTGGTGGAGCCATAGCTGCTACTTTGGCAATGTTTTTAATGCCAAACTCAGAATTCTTTGTCGCATTAATGCCTCCAATGCTTTTTGGTGCAACTATGCTTCTTATTATGGATGCTTCATTCAATATCACTTTCCAGCCATTTAGAGCATTAGTTGGTGATATGGTCAATGATAATCAAAGAGATTTAGGTTATTCGGTACAATCATTTTTAATTAATACAGGTGCCGTTGTTGGTTCTGCTTTACCATTTATCTTAACTATGATTGGTGTTGCCAACGAACCTGCTGAAGGACAAAAAGTAGCTGACTCTGTTGTTTGGTCATTCTATATTGGCGGAGCTACATTGATGGTAACAGTACTTTGGACTGCTTTAAGAACAAAAGAGTATCCTCCAGAAGAGTATGCTGCATATAATAATATCGACTTCGAAGCACAGAAGGCTGAAAAAGAAGCTGCAAAAGATAAAAATGCAATTTCTGAGTTCTTCAAAACATTAAGCTCATCACCTAAAGTGATGTACCAATTGGCTGCAGTTCAATTATGTTCATGGGTAGCATTTTACTTTATGTGGGTATATTCTACTCCTGCTATTGCACAACATATCTGGCACACTGCTCCTGGAGATGTGACTTCAGCTGACTATAATGATGCAGGTAACTGGGTAGGTTTAATGTTTGCGATGTACAGTTTAGCAGCTGCCATCTTCTCTGTGGTTATGCCTAGCTTTATCAAAGCGACAAATAGAAAAACAGTATATGCTACTGCTTTAATCCTTGGTGGTTTAGGACTTATCAGTATCTACTTTATTCAAGATAAATATCTATTATTTGCTTCTATGGCAGGTGTTGGTATTGCATGGGCTGCAATTTTGGCAATGCCATTCAGTATCTTATCTGAAAACTTACCAGCAGAGAAAATGGGTATCTACATGGGTATTTTCAATATCACAATTGCAGGTCCACAAATTTTTGCCGGATTATTTGGTGGTACTATTGCTTCAACGTTCTTCAACGGAAATGCAGTAGGCCTATTAACAATGGCTGGAGTTATTCTTTTAATTGGAGCTCTTTGCGTTGGATTAATCAGTGATCAGAAAAAATCATAATTTGATTTAAAGGTAAATCCCTTAAAAATATATTATCTTAAGACTACTTTGTGTCAACGAAGTAGTCTTTTTTTATTGATACTTACTCTATGCATATTGATCATTACCTCCAAGGTTTCTTAACTATTTTCTCTTTAGTGAACCCTGTCATCTGTGCGCAGATATTTAACCATATTGAATCCGGAAAGTCTTTCAAAGATAAATTGACAGACTTAACCAAGGTGATTCTTATTGTAGGGATTATCCTAGCAGGTGCTGCATTTTTTGGGGCTCGACTATTACATGCATTCGGGATATCACTTGATGCCTTTCAGGTAGCAGGAGGAATTGTTCTTACATGGATGGGATTCGGAATGTTAAGCAAACAAACAGGACCATCTAAAAAAGATACTGTCACTCCACATTCTGAAGAAGAAAGAGACCTAATACGTCTTATTTTATTTGCTGCATCACCAGGTACAATTACGGGTACTATCACCCTTGCCATTAACCAATCTGATGATGCCGTTCCTATGATCGCTCTTATTTCAATTGCAGCCGTATTAGCACTAACATGGATTATTATTGCCATTCGAACAAGAAATGCCAGCGATACTCCTTCTATGCTTAATCAGGTAACAACAAGATTCATGGGGTTAATCGTATTGTCTATGGGAATTCAGTTTGCTTTAGTGGGTATTCTAGATTTTATTCAAAATTACCCACATCAATAGTTATTAATCTGAGAATGATAACGGTTTGGCACACAATTTACACCATTATATTTTTTAGAATAAAGCTCGATTCGATGTATTATTTTGATGGATTTGAGCGTTATAGTTTTGTTAAATTCAGAAGAAACCACCCTACGGTTTCCATTTTTTTGACCTTAATCATCCCTATACTGGGCTACAAATAAAATGATTGATAAGTACTTTAAGCAATTTTCTATTAAGCAACTTATCTTTTGGATTGGTGGTATTGTCATCGGTGCCATTCTCTTCACTGTGCTAACATTGGTTGGTCTATATACCAATGAAAGTCTAGAAGTGGATGTATCAGCCCGAAATGCAATGCTCTCACAAAGGATTGTCCTGCTATCTAACATTTATGTCAATACAGGCGATCAAAATGCTCTTCAAGACCTAGAAAGTGCTTTAAACTTATACGACGGTTCATTATTGGTCATGAAACATGGAGGTACTGTACCAGAAATGGAAAGTAAGAAAATCAGACCTGCAAGTGATAGAGTTGATGATTATATCGAACGAATAGAAGAAGTATGGAAACCTTTCAGAAGTAATATTAGAACTATCCTTGAAGAGCCTCTAAAAACCTCTAATTATTCATTCAACATGAATATCGATTTAGAATTGGCTAAATCTGATAGTATTGGTTTGTTAACTCACTTCGAACAAGAAAATGCAACGGTAAGAAATAGTCTTTCTTATTTAGAGAAAAACTCAGGTACTATGCTTAAGGTAAATCAAGACCTTGTAAAAGCATATGTAAACGACTCAGAGGAAGTTGAATATCAACTAATAAGATTTATACTTATTGCCATTTTTCTTATTTGTGTGGTCGTTATTCTTATTTCTATACTTTTAAACCGTTTGATTATTTCTCCATTACAAGAATTGTCAGCAAAGAGTAATGATATTGCCAACGGTAATCTTGAAGTGGAATTTAATGATAACGGTACTATGGAAATGTCTCGTATGAGGCAATCATTGATTAGTATGAGAAAGAAGCTTCAAGATATTTCTGTCTACGTAATGGAATTTAGTAAAGGAAACTACGAAGTTGAATTCGAAAATATCAACGAAGACCAATATAAAGATGACCCATTTATCCATTCACTGATGGATACAAAGAAAAGGTTACAGCAAAACTCTGAAGAAAGAAGCGAAAGGGAATGGGTAAATGAAGGATCTGCTAATCTCAATAAACTGATACGTATCCATAGCAATGATGCAAAAGAACTTGGTAGAGCATTAGTAAAAGAACTTGCCCGTTTTATGGACTGTTCTCATGCTGCTTTCTATATCCACAAAAAAGATCCAATCACACAGGATGAGTTTATGGAATTGGCTGCTTTATATGCCTTCGATACATTCAAAGAATTTGATGAAAAGAAAGTAAAACTAGGTGAAGGGCTTATCGGAGAAATTTGGCAAGAAGCTCAACCAATTTATCTTACAGAAATTCCTGAAAATTATATCACAATACGTTCAGGTCTGGGTGATGCTCCTCCAAATTCCTTAACTATCTATCCATTCAAATCACATGGTGAGGTAGAAGTAATTATCGAATTAGCATCTTTTAATCCACTTCAATCAAAATCATTACAATTATTAAATGAGATAGGTGGAGCCATAGCAACCTCTGTAGTTACTTCTGAGAATACTTCTAACGTAAGTAAACTATATAACGACAGTAAGCGCCTCACAGATGAATTAAGGACAAATGAAGAGGAAATGAAGCAAAATATGGAAGAGCTTCAGGCTACTCAAGAGCAACTTGTTCGAGAACGACGAGAAACGGAGTCTAGTAAAAAGCTGTTGAACGAAATTGTAGATATTACAGGAGGTAGATTAATTATTGTTGAAGCGAATGGTAATATTTGGTTTGGCAGTCAGTCTTTCCTCGAGTATTTCGACTATCAGGTTGAAGATATAAAACAAAAGCCTGTAGGAGAACTTATCCCTGATTTTAATGATAATACGGATTGGCAAGTATCACACGCTATAGAAAATCATTTGATTGTGAATAGCAAAGGTGCTTCCTTGAACTTAAAAATAGAAACCAAGCAACTCTATTTTGAAGAAGAAGATAAATGGATTATCACTTTAAAATAAATGATTCAAAAAAAGGCAGAAATACTTCATCGTACTTCTGCCTTTTTTCTTTATGATCTCATAAGAAAGAGTTATTGAATATCAAATACTCGTCCTTTTCTGATATACCCTTCTGATTCATTAGGAAGTTCTATTTTATACCAAATATCACTCTCTCCTTTAATCTGGAATCTTTCACCGGCACTTAGGTCTACCAACTTTTTTCCTCCAGCAGACGGCTCATCCATAAGAATTGCACCACTTCCTTTGACAATTCCCAACTCTCTATGAATCCCTCCATTAAAAGCCCATAAGCCTATCACAGAAAAAATAACTACAAAAAAAGTCAATGTCGTAATCGAATGGTCTTGTCGTTTTCGAATGTACATCAATGCTAAACAGGCCGTCAATAAAATAATTAAACCTGCAGCAAAAACTCCCTGCATGTTATTAAACATTGAAACGAAGAACTCTTTATCCGAGTATTGATACCCTAAAAGACTATGTTCTTCTGCAATCTTAGACATCTTGTTTAGTGTTTGTCGATCTGCAGTAAGACGGTATTGAAGGTTTAGAAAATAAAGTGCAGAAGAATAATTGCCTTGACCTTCTTGGATAAATGCCATTCTCAACAACATTCTCGAAGAAAAAGTTCTATCTTTTTCGAGGATATCATTGTAAATTTTAAAGGCTTCTATGTACTGTTTTTCAGAAAATAAATTATCAGCTTCTTCTATTTTCGAATTAACTGAAGTTTCTGCAAATAGTAACTGACTGAATATCAGAATATATAAACTTATTAAGGATAAAATTAATCTCATTATTTGCTTGATGTTGAAAATCATTCTACATTTGCACTCGCAAAAAAGGAAAGCTAAACGAGTTTTTCAAATTTAATAGGTCATTTTGATTTTTTACAATTGAAGTAGATCTTTTAGAAAAATTATGATTCCGTAGCTCAGTTGGTAGAGCATCTCCCTTTTAAGGAGAGGGTCCTGGGTTCGAGCCCCAGCGGGATCACTTTTAAAATAACTTCGTTGAAAAACGACGATTCCGTAGCTCAGTTGGTAGAGCATCTCCCTTTTAAGGAGAGGGTCCTGGGTTCGAGCCCCAGCGGGATCACTTTTAAAATAACTTCGTTGAAAAACGACGATTCCGTAGCTCAGTTGGTAGAGCATCTCCCTTTTAAGGAGAGGGTCCTGGGTTCGAGCCCCAGCGGTATCACTTTTAAAATAACTTCGTTGAAAAACGACGATTCCGTAGCTCAGTTGGTAGAGCATCTCCCTTTTAAGGAGAGGGTCCTGGGTTCGAGCCCCAGCGGGATCACTTTTAAAATAACTTCTTTGAAAAACTACGATTCCGTAGCTCAGTTGGTAGAGCATCTCCCTTTTAAGGAGAGGGTCCTGGGTTCGAGCCCCAGCGGGATCACAAATGATTTAATATCAAGCTCACGTGGTGAAATTGGTAGACACGCCATCTTGAGGGGGTGGTGGGAGCAATCCCGTGTTGGTTCGAATCCAATCGTGAGCACAGAGATTACTTCAAAAAAATATTTCGTTGAAAAACGACGATTCCGTAGCTCAGTTGGTAGAGCATCTCCCTTTTAAGGAGAGGGTCCTGGGTTCGAGCC
>NZ_CANDOA010000022.1:0-6380 GCF_947387565.1 Flammeovirga sp. SubArs3
ATAAAAAGAAAACCATAACAAGAGCTAAAAAATCATAACCACCCTTTGGGATGGCAACAATTTTTAGCCATTACGTTAACTACAATAAAACTGAACAAAATAAATGAACAACGGAAAAGCAAAAATCGAAAACACCATGGGGAACTATAAAGTGAGTATCCCATCAAAAAAAAATTGGTTTGCTTTAATATTTGGAACAGCTTGGATGGGTGGTTGGTATTTCGGATTTACAAGCGCAATCTCAAGTTTCGGATTTAATACGGAAGGAGGATTTAATGGATTTATGACTTTTTGGTTGATTGGTTGGACTATTGGAGGAATAACTGTTGTGTCAATGCTTCTATGGGGTTATTTCGGTGAAGAAAAACTTGAGTTTGATAGGCAAGAATTAAATTTTAATAAAACAATATTCGGGATTGGCATAAAGAAGAAATTAATAAAAAATGAAATCAAAAACTTCCGATTTGAGAAAATTAATGAAAGCATGTTTGGTGGAAACAGATGGACATTCTGGGGTTTGGGACCAGGTAAAATAAAATTTGACTATGGATTCAAAACATATTCTTTTGGCTTGGCCGTTGATGATGCAGAAGCAAATTATTTAGTGGAGGAATTGAATAAAAAAATTGAAAAACAGTAGTTAACACTATGTAAAAATGCATTAAAACGCATTTTACATTAAACGTTAGGTACAATAATCATTATCCAAGAAATTTATTATCACTTATGAAATACATTATTCTACTATTAATTTTCTTCCAATTAGTAGGCTGTAAAAAAGAAGATAAAACATTGAATTTTGAACATATAGGAATATCATTACATTATCCATCAAATTGGAATAGAGTTGAGAACGATCATACCATTTTTGGAATAACTAATAATTCTCTTTTTGATGGAGATGGTTCGAATATTCTTTTACAGAAAATAGACTCGGTAGAATCCAGTTACTATGGAACCAATTCATTTGATGAATATGTAAATTCTTTATTTGAATTTCAAAAAACAAATAATAAACTTCTAATTTCTAAAAAGTTAGAAGATGTTTATTTAAATAAAATTCCATGCAAAAAATTTATAGCTCAAAAAGAAGGTATATTTTCTACAATGATTCAAACAACGTTTTTATTTAACTATAACAAAAGCTATTATAATTTGATTCTAACAGAAGTAATAGATTTAGAAGATGAAAGTTTAAATAGAAATAGGACAATATTATCAAGTTTAGAATTAAAAAATATAGAATCCAATACATTACTATAATGTACCTAACATCAGCTAAAACAGCAAGTTTCGGTCGACGCGACCTCGCTCGCAGTTTAGCAATTTCGTTAGCAACAATATCTTGTAGATATCTTAATTTTTGAATTAATTATTTTAATGAAAGTATTATTTTTTATATCTCTTTTTAATCTATATATGAGTGATCCTATTAACCAAATAATAGAAGGTAGAATAGAGTCATTTAAAGAAGTTTCAGAATTAACTATATATGATCAATTTGAATTGTATGCTAATAAACTAATAAGAAAGACCAATTTTAATTTAGAAAAAGGATCAACATTCTTAGTTGAAAAATATTCAGATCACGGAAGAGGTAGTCATTTTATTACTTGGATAAATAAAGAACAAATAATCGAATGTGAAATAATAAAAAAGAGAATAACAAAAATAAGAAAACGAAAAATAACAATGGAAGAATACATAAGCCTAAATAAAACTTACCATGAAGAACATCTCTGTAAAGAAGGTGAAATAAAAGTTCTGCCAGCAAGTATATATTTAGTAACCAAATATGAAGCAGATGGTAGTTTTAAAAACTATTATTGTATTAATAATTAACATGTTGCTAACATCAACTAAACTCCAATCACGGTTGACGCAACCGCTCACGTAGTTTAGTCATCACGTTATATTTTATAGACTAATAATAAACAAAAATAGAAAATGACAGAACAAGAGATTTTTTTAAGAGGTATCTGGAAAATTATTCCTGATGAAGAGAATACTGATTGGATAGAAAATCTTTCGAAAGAAGAATTTGATGATTCACCATTAGGTGATTTTGGATCAATAATTAAAGGTATGCTTGACAAGGGTGTAGAAGCAAAGAGTATTGCTAGATTATTTAAAATAATAGGCTACGAAACAGCTTTTTCTATATTATACCATTTAGAAGATCCAATAGCTTCATTTGAAGGTTTTGAATCAGAAAATGATCATCTTGATTGGGCTTTGTTTACAATAGATGAAGAGTCTGAAACACCGAAAGAAGGTTTATGGGACCTTCATTCTAATTTACTTTCAATGGACCCATCAGGAAGAGAGATGAGACCCAAGAAGGAATAGTTATCACTTCACTGTTTGTTTAAACTTACAAAAATATAACATTAGCTAAAACTCCATGTTTCGGGTGACGCACCCTCACACGTAGTTTAGCCATTACGTTGGCAACCATTATGTGGAAAACAAACACTATATATATTTTTCTATCTGTTTTTGTAATTCTTCTTTCATGTTCAAATGACAGATTCAAGAAAACAAGACAAGTAGGTATTGAGGATGAAACTAGATATTTAGCCTTTGTAGATAGCTTATTCGAGAGTAATTCAAGTTATGAATCGATTAAATGGATTTATACATATCCAATATTAGTTCAAAAAACTGAAAAAATATGGCGAGAAGATGAAATACAGATACCTGAAACATTTGAGTTGCAACCTTTTTCTTTCTCAAATTTTGAATATAGTTCTTATTCATTTTCAGATAAGGGTTTATCAATCAAAGTCCTAGAACCAACAGAGAATAGACAAAACTTAGATTCTTTATTCTACTCAGAGTTTAAAAAAAAAGGAATAGGTATGGTTGTCACACTTCCATATTCTTGGACTGATTCAACACATGAAGTTTGGATTGATTACAAAGTAATTGAATATGGATATTGTGGTTTTCCTTACTTTAATTCTAGTAAATATAAATAAAAAACAGTTGCCAACACCAGCTAAAACTCCATGTATCGGGTGACGCACCCTCACACGTAGTTTAGCAATCACGTTGTGGGTAATTATTCTAAATCAGTAGCAAACGAAAGAGATTATGAGATATATTCTTTTATTATTACTTAGTTTCTCAATTCTAAGTTTTAGTCATGTAAAATATGAAGAGGACATTTCGGAGAATATCAATTATAGAGTTTCAATTGAAGTTACGAATAGGATATTTTCTTCTAATTTAGAAATCATAAATACTCCTTCTGATATTGCAGTTAAATTCATTAATGATTATGTTGAAAACTGTAATAGCAAAGAGAGGGATGAAATCATGAGTTGGATAAATAACTATCCAAAAGTCAGTCAAACATTTAAGGAAGAGCTTGAAGAACTAATTTTAGAGGCTGAAAAAAATGCCCCTGAAATAGGACTTGATTTTGATCCAATATTTGATGCTCAAGATTACCCTGATGATGGTTTTAAACTGTCAAATTTTGACCCAACTACAAATTACTTAACAGTAGAAGGTATTCATTGGGAAGGATTTTATATTACAATGAAAATAAAGAAATATAATAATGAATGGTTCATTGATGGATGTGGGGTTATAAATATTCCAAAATCAAAACAAGCAAAACGGTAAAATACCCACAACATTAGCTAATCTCCATCCACCGGTCGACACGCCCGCTGGTCGTAGTTTAGCCATTACGTTGTGGGTTATATCATCAAGCATTACAATTAAACTAAATGTATCTTCAACTAATACTTTTATTATTAATAATTGGCTTACCAGTATATGGTCAAACATTTGAATCAGACACTGTTGGTATATATTATGCTCAAGCAATCGAAGAAGAGTTATTTTCTGACACAGAATTAGAGTTAACAGTCAATCAAAAAATAGTCTTAGAAAAAAGGTTAATATCTATATATGAGCAACTTTTAAAAGACTTTTCTGGAAGTACATATAAGCTCTTTATTTTAAATAGACTAGGAAGTTTATATCTTCAAAAAGATCATTTGAAATCAAAAGAATACAATAATAGAGTGATCCATGCAAGTGAAATATTTTATTTGTCATACACTGAAAGAGTATTTTTAGAATCGAATATTAAACCTTTATTTTTTAATGTAATCATTACAGACAGAACTCTAAAACATAACTCCTTTTTAAACCTAGCAAGAATATCATTAGAAGAACAGAAGTATAATCAAGCTTTAACGTTTTTAGATTCATGTAACAGTTATCCTGAAGATTTCGAATCAGATGTGAAACCATTAGAACGACACTTAAATGAACGAATAAAAAGTTTATATGGACTAGGAGAATATAAAGAACTAGATTTATTACTCAAATCATCTTATTTGTATTCGTTTTTTATTCCTTCAGAAAATGAAGAAATTATTTATGAAACAATAATAAGAACATATGAAAAGCCATATATAATATCAAACATTCTAGAACCAATTAAGCATTTAAATATCAAGAAATCATATTTCGCTGGAGGTATAGATATTAACTTTATGAACGAAAAAAATACTATTGATTTAGTATATCTATCAACCGAAAATCAAGTTTATGAGAAATGCTTAAAGGAGGAATCAAAAGAGAATTTTTATAGTTTTGCAAAACTGGTAATAAAAGATCGTAAGAAATCAACTTTATATCAAAAATTAAAAAAATATACAACCCACAACAGCAGCTAAAACTCCATGTATCGGGTGAAGCACCCTCACACGTAGTTTAGCATATACGTTACCCACAAGTATGAACAAGACAATAATCATAATATCAGCTTTAGTTCTAATTGTAGTCGGGTTTTCACTTTCTATGACTTCAATAGCTTGGTCAATTCATTCGAAGGATATGCTTTATTTGCCATTATGGATTACGACTATTATAGGACTCATTTTTTATCTAGTAACAAAACAAATTGGAAACAAAATATTGATTTTAATTTCAATCCTATGGCTTCTCCAATTAGCAGAAACTTTAGGTTGGTTTTTGACTTTTAAACCTGAAAAAATTGCTTTATGGGGAATTATTGGTTTACCTACATTGGCAAGTATACTAATTGTAATTTTCGGAACTAATAAAGAATTTAAGAATCGGAAAAAAGTCGGTTTTTTTATTAAGGCAATTGCTTTGATAATACCTATCCTAGGAATTTTTTCATATTCATACAAAACTTATGACAGAGCGGTATTTTCTGAATTTTATGATATTGAGAACACCAAATATAAAGCTGTATTTAAACGAACACCTTTGGACACAAGACAATTTGAAATAGATTTGTCAGTGAATGAATTGAGGGATTTAGTGAAAAACAAAGCAACCTTTGTTGCAAATCATCACTATTTTCCAAATACGAGGCTTAAAGTAAATATGAGATTTTCTAAAATAAATGAAATTGAATTATATCAAATTGAAGAATATGAACTCGAACAACCAATAAAATGGAAAATAGACGAGTTAAGTGGAGAAACAGAATTTTTAAAATAATAAAACCAGTGGGTAACAATAGCTAAAACAGCAAGTCTCGGGCGACGCGCCCTCGCTCGCAGTTTAGCAATTTCGTTGTGCAACATTATTATCACATGAAAAAGATTATACCAATATTGATATTCTTGTTGATAAATAACTTCTCATATTCTCAGAGTTATTTGACTAGTGAAGTAATTTCAAAAGCTGAATTTTATTTGAAGGAAGCTGTTGGTGTTGAACTATTTAAATATTTTACCTTGGCCCCTCATTCTTATTATCACTATAAAAACAAAAAAGGGAAGTCTAAATGGAGAGAGATCAGCAAAGGGAAAAAGACAAGAGGAACATTTGTTGATGGGAAGAATATAAATTTCGTTTTAAATCATCCTGATTTTTCATATCCATATGTAAGGAAAATTGTTTATGTTGAATTGAATTCTGATTTAGAACTTATACATGACCTTTACATAGACCAGATTCCTAAATTCCTTCTGGAGAATAAACCTTCAAATTGGCTTACTGAAGATCAATTAGATCAAATCATTAAAAATCAGAACCTTAAGAAGATATCTAGTCCATTAACAAAGAGATTGAATTTCGATTCAAAGATGAAAAGTTACTACTGGATTGTATGGAATACTCTTTATGAAGAAGAGTACTTTTCAGACGAAGAGATTCTGCATATTGACGCTGTTACAGGAGTTGTATTGAAACATTTTGAAGAAAGGCAGTATTTCATACATTGTTATTGATTAGAAAACGTTGCACAACACCAGCTAAAACTCCATGTGTCGGGTGACTCACCCTCACACGTAGTTTAGCATATACGTTAGGCAAAATTAAACACAACTTAAAGATGAAATCTAAACTAATTATTCTGTTTTCTTTTATTTTATCTTCAT
>NZ_CANDOA010000023.1:0-4394 GCF_947387565.1 Flammeovirga sp. SubArs3
TTCCAGAGCGGTCAAATGGGACGGACTGTAAATCCGTTGCTTCGGCTTCGCAGGTTCGAATCCTGCCCCTCCCACTATCAATAAAAGAAGCTGTTTTTATAATAGAAGAATTTATTGAGAAATTTTGTAGTTAGTGTTTCTTCAGATCTCTAACTGCATTTCGAGGAAAATCGAAAATCTACCTGGGTAGATTGCGGTAACAGCATAAGCTGCCGTAGCTCAGGGGTAGAGCACTTCCTTGGTAAGGAAGAGGTCGGGAGTTCAAATCTCCTCGGCAGCTCGATTTTGCTTTCAAAATCTGAAGATTGAAATCTATTAATTGTATATAATTCTTTTTAAGAAAGATGGCTAAGGAAACATTTGACCGTTCGAAACCCCATTTGAACATTGGTACAATCGGTCACGTTGACCACGGTAAAACAACTTTAACTGCGGCAATTTCATCAGTTTTAGCAAACAAAGGTCTTGCTGAGCAAAGAGATTTCTCACAAATTGACAACGCTCCAGAAGAAAAAGAACGTGGTATCACGATCAACACTTCTCACGTTGAATACCAAACTGAGAACCGTCACTATGCACACGTTGACTGTCCAGGTCACGCCGATTACGTGAAAAACATGGTAACTGGTGCTGCACAAATGGACGGTGCTATCTTAGTAGTAGCTGCTACTGATGGTGCTATGCCTCAAACTAAAGAGCACATCCTATTAGCTCGTCAGGTTGGTGTACCTAAAATCGTTGTGTTCTTGAACAAAGCGGATATGGTAGACGACGAAGAGATGCTTGAGCTAGTTGAAATGGAAGTAGCTGAAGAACTTGAGTCAAAAGGTTATGAGGACGCTGTTATCGTTCGTGGTTCTGCATTAGGTGCATTGAACGGTGAAGATAAGTGGGTAAAAACAGTTGAAGAATTAATGGAGGCTGTTGATACTGAAATTCCTCTTCCAGAGCGTGATGTAGATAAAGATTTCTTAATGCCAGTAGAGGACGTATTCTCGATCACAGGTCGTGGTACTGTAGCTACAGGTCGTATTGAGAAAGGTGTTGCTAACACAGGTGATGCTGTTGAAATCATGGGTCTTGGTGACAAATTAACATCAACTATTACTGGTGTTGAGATGTTCCGTAAGATCTTAGATAGAGGTGAAGCTGGTGATAACGTAGGTATCTTATTAAGAGGTATCGACAAAGCAGACATCAAGCGTGGTATGGTAATCTGTAAGCCAGGTTCTGTAACTCCACACAAGAAGTTTACTGCTGAGATCTACGTTCTTTCAAAAGAAGAAGGTGGTCGTCACACTCCATTCTTCAAAGGTTACAACCCTCAGTTCTACTTCCGTACAACTGACGTAACTGGTACTATCGCTTTACCTGACGGTGTTGAGATGGTAATGCCAGGTGATAACGTTACTATCACAGTTGATCTTCAAAAAGAAATCGCAATGGAGGAAGGTCTTCGTTTCGCGATTCGTGAAGGTGGACGTACAGTAGGTGCAGGTCAAGTTACTACAATCGTTGAGTAATTGATTCTCAACATTAGTTGAGCACATATATTAAGAGGTTATCTAGCAATAGATAACCTCTTTTTATTTCTAAAGGAATTTTTCCTTCTTCTCTTTCGAAAACTTCATAAAGAAGACAATCGTAAGAATCAACGATGTTAGTGCGATAAAGAGCCATAACTTACTCATGAATTCTTCATTTTCTTTTGAACTTTTAATGAACCAAATAAGTCCATTGCAAGTGTTTACTAGCGTAAGAATTAGCATTCGAAAAGATGGGGTCTCTTTAAAATAGTCGATTAGTTTTTGCATGATTTGTTTTATGGTATATTGTTTTGGATGTTGTTAATTATACTTTGCTGTTTTTTACTCTTTCTAATTCAAACATGATATCTCTAAGTCTTGCTGCTTCTACAAAATCGAGATCACTAGCAGCTTTTTCCATTTCTTTTTTCACTTGAGAGATCTGTTCGTTAATATTCTTTTTGCTATTTGCTTGATAAGTTGAAGCTTCTTCTGCAGCTTTGGCAAGGTTTGCTTCTTCGGATTGATAATCTTTACTGATTGATTTTTTATCCGCTACTTGTGTTTGTTCAATAATAGCATCATGTGATTTTCTTACAGTACGTGGAGTTATTCCATGCTCTAAATTGTATTCATGTTGGATTTGACGACGCCTTTTAGTTTCACTTATGGCTTTGTTCATGGATTTCGTCATTTTATCCGCATACATGATTACTCTACCATCGGAGTTACGGGCAGCTCTACCGATTGTTTGAATTAAAGACCTCTCATTTCTTAAGAAACCTTCTTTATCCGCATCCATAATAGCAACAAGCGAAACTTCCGGTAAGTCTAGTCCTTCTCTAAGAAGGTTGACACCTACTAGAACATCGATAATTCCTAATCGAAGTTCTCTTAAAATCTCAACACGATCTAATGGTTTGATTTCAGAATGTAAATAAGTAGACTTAATACCTATTTGATCTAAATATCTGGAAAGCTCTTCTGCCATCCTTTTAGTTAGAGTAGTAATCAAAACTCTATCACCTTTTTCTATTGTCGCTGTAACTTCTTCTAGTAAGTCATCAATTTGATTTAAAGTTGGTCGAACATCTATTTCAGGATCTAAAAGACCGGTTGGTCGAATAACTTGTTCAATAATTGCTCCTTCCGTCTTTAATAATTCATACTCACCTGGAGTAGCACTGACATATATACTTTGATTAACCACATTTTCAAATTCATTAAAAGTGAGTGGTCGGTTATCTAAAGCTGAAGGTAGTCTGAAACCATTGTCAACTAAGGAAATTTTTCTAGACCTATCTCCTCCCCACATGGCTCTAATTTGAGGTAAGGTCACATGGCTTTCATCAATAACCATTAAGAAATCATCTGGGAAATAATCAAGTAAGCAGAAAGGTCTTTGCCCAGGACGTCTTCTATCAAAAAAGCGAGAATAATTTTCGATACCAGAGCAGTATCCTAATTCTCGAATCATCTCAAGGTCAAACTCTGTTCGTTCCTTGATTCTTTTTGCTTCCATTGTTCGTTGATCTTTTTCAAAATATTTGATTTGATCAACTAGTTCATCTTGTATTTTGATGATAGACTCATTAATAGTGTCTTTTCCTGTAACAAATAAATTAGCAGGGAAAATGGTAATAGCATCTTCTCTTGATTGCATTTTACCAGTTTCTGGGTCGATTCTTTGAATTTCTTCAATTTCATCATCCCAGTATATAATTCTATATGCAAAATCTGCATAAGCAGGGTAGATGTCTACAGTGTCGCCTTTAACTCTAAAATTACCTCTATTAAATTCTATTTCATTCCTTGAATAAAGAATGTCAACAAAGTCTCTTAAAAGTTTTTGTCTTGGATATTCAATGCCGGTTCTAATTTTGAGAACATTTTTTCCAAATTCCTCAGGATTACCAATACCATATATACAAGAAACTGAAGCGACCACAATAACATCTCGTCTACCAGATAATAACGCTGAAGTACATGATAATCGAAGTTTCTCGATTTCATCGTTAATCATCAAATCTTTCTCAATGAAAGTATCTGTTGTTTGAATGTATGCTTCAGGTTGATAATAATCGTAGTAAGAGATGAAGTACTCTACAGCATTCTCAGGAAAAAACTGTTTGAATTCTCCGTATAGCTGGGCTGCTAATGTTTTATTATGACTAAGTATTAGTGTTGGGCGATTCGTTTCTTTTATGACATTTGCTATGCTAAATGTCTTACCCGAACCAGTAACACCTAATAAAATTTGAGAACTTTCCCCTGTTTCTACTCCTTCAGCCAATTCTTTTATGGCCTGAGGTTGGTCTCCCATTGGAGTGAAATCAGCAACTAATTTAAAATCCATAGAGTAATTATTGTAAGAAGATAAATATACTAAATTCTATAATTTATCTTTTGGTAATTGATACTATGATTTTTTGAAATATTTATACAACTATAATACTTTGATAAATAAATGATTAATGAGGTGTTATAATTTATTGATACTAATTTTTGATTAAGGGGCTTGAATTTTTCAAGTCAGTTATTACCTTTGCACTCCCTTCGAACGGAAGGCCAAATGAAAAAACACTCCTAGTTAGTACTATTCATTTTCAACATTTTGCAAAGAAGACAGTGCTGTAAATTAAAATTTCAAATGAAATCAAATAAGTATTGCATATTAAATTTCTCTTCTTACCTTTGCACTCGCTTCTGAAAAGAGGCGGTCATAAAAGACTAAAACGTTGGTCTTTTTAAGCAGAGAATAGAAGATTGAAAATCTTCAGAAATTAGCTCAAAAAAATAAAATAAAATTTTTTCAAAAAGAGTTTGGAGATTAAAATTTAGTTCTTACCTTTGCACTCGCTTCTCAAA
>NZ_CANDOA010000024.1:0-4133 GCF_947387565.1 Flammeovirga sp. SubArs3
GAGTAAGATAAAAAATAGTTTTTTTAGCATGTTGTTAGTTTATTAATAATTGTGCTCAACGTAATGGCTAAACTACGTGTGAGGGTGCGTCACCCGACACATGGAGTTTTAGCTGGTGTTGTGCACTGGTTATTTTTTACTAATAGGTTGATAATAAGGTTTATATTTCTTACTAGTTAGTCTTGCCCTGTACTTTCTACTGTCTAATTTATTATTTAAGAGTCTATATAACTTTCCATTTTTAAAATATAATATTGTCGGAGGTTGTTTCCTATTCTGTCCACCGCCGGAAATTGATGTCGTTACATACTCTACATTTTCTATTCTATCTATTTTCTCATCAGTTGACAATACAAGTGAATCCTTTAAAAAAGTATTTTCTGAATTTAAAATTGTCAATGTGTCCATAATTAATGAAGATGTTAGATAAATTGTATCTCTATAAATTTTCCATTTGCCAATTGTCCAACTGCTTGCTAAATCAATACACCAAGTATGTTTAAATGTTGAATCTCTAAGAAATTCAATTTTTTCTCCAAACATATTACAGTATGTACCCTCAATCTTTCGCTGACTAAAACAATTTGTTTGAAACAGAAATGCAAATATGAATACTAGTATTATGTATTGGACTTTCATAAAATCAAATATTATTTCTTAAATCCCTTAATTTTTAAATCTGTATGTTTCTAAATTTTGTATTAACTACTTACATACAAAAGGTTAAGTAAATAGCTTTATAATATCATCAAGTATAAATTTTTATTGTTTAGTATTTTATATATAATGATTCTCTTAAACTTGTGCACAACGTGATGACTAAACTTGTGAGCGGTTGTGTCAACCGTGAGTGGAGTTTAGTTGCTGTTGGCAATAGTTATTTTTAATATGTAATGATAACATTACTTACCCTAAATTCAATTTTCTCAGAATCCGAAGCATTAATTATCATTTCATTATATTTGTTTATTCCTTCCTTCTTATCAATCAAACCTTGTGAAAGAATCCAAACAAATCTTTTTGTTTTTACATCGTATTCAAATTTAATTTTTTCAATTGGTTCAATTTGATTTTTGTATCTCTTTGATAAATTAATCAATTTGCATATTGTCAATTCTTTATCAATCTGCCTAAATTCTTTTTTTGAAGGTAAAATTAATTCATTTACAATCTCTAGGGAATCATTCAAGGCAATTCCAATATGATAGTTAGCATTCTCAATTGGTGAATAATTATAGTAAAAGAAATATTTTGCTTTACACCTGTCTATATTGTACTGTGGTCTTCTACATGAAAATTTATTAATACTATCAGGATAAACAATCTCAACAGATAAGAAATTCAAATCCTGCAAAAATTCTTTTCCAGAATAACTCAATATCTGCCTTTCAACTTCTTTTTTTATAGGTAATATCTGAGATGAAATTTTATTTATATCAATGGGGTTAAGAATGTTCCAGGTTTTGGATGTATCCCCTCCAAATGAAAATGTGTATATCGGACAAAAGTATGTATAATTATAATTATTCCAATTTCCACCATATGAAATCTTATTTTGCTCTAGGCATTGGGAAAATGAGTTAAGAGAAAAAATTAGTAATATTAATATTATTGCAGTCGTTCTCATTATTATTGCCAACGTGATGGCTAAACTACGTGTGAGGGTGCGTCACCCGACACATGGAGTTTTAGCTGTTGTTATATGGATTTTACATTGTATATTCTAATGTTAGAACTTCATTGTTTTCTTTTTCTGGATCCATTACAACACTAAGTTCATTAGAATTATTGTCTCTAATAATCGCTCCTGATATCCTTAAATATTTTTTGTGTTTTCTGTTATATTTTACTTTTCGATACCCAAAGATCCGAAACCCTTCTTCAGTTATATTTCCATATTTAGAATCAACTTTTTCCATTTGTGTGATTAATGCATCTTTATCATATTCTATAACAGAACTATCATTTAGAATAGTTGAAATTTTCTCAAAATCCTTGTCCTTTAAATAATCTACAACTAAATCTATTGTTTTTGTTTTGTTGTCTACTGTCTCTAACTCATTAGACTTAAAAGAATACTTTTTTGTTATTCCACTTTCAAAAATTATTATTGTACGAATTTCTGAATAATTAGATTTTTCTTCTTTTGTCAAATTCCTGTAAAGTCTATAAGCAATATTCGACGATGCAAATTTTGAATCTTTTTTAAATTTTTCTACACCTTTGCTCTTAGATAATTTCACTTCAAAATAAGTAGTTGTAGGTTCATCTGTAGCAACAACCTTACCGACAGAATATTCACAGTAACCACCGTAAAATTTTAAGATATCATCAATACCTTTACTTGCTGATTCTGATAAAATTGAAGATTCAATTGAGCAACTGAAAAGTAATATGTTTAAGAATAAGTATATCTGTTTTTTCATAGTTTGTTTGATGATGATTCCATATAACGTGATGGCTAAACTACGTGTGAGGGTGCGTCACCCGACACATGGAGTTTTAGCTGTTGTTACCGGTTGTTTAAATTATTTTTTAAAGACTTGACTTATTTGAATTAAGAATAAGCTCTAATTGGTTTCTAAGTTTTTTTGATAAACCTAGTTTCAATAATTCTTTAAGTTGATCTTGATCATTACAATATTTTATTAGAAATTCAATTACTACTTTGTCTTTATATTTTATATAAAATTCCACACTTTTTGAAAAGAATTCTTGATTAACTTCAGTCATATTTTTTAGTGATGAAGTAATCTTTTCTCGTTCTACTATTTTATTACCCCATTCGCTTAACTTGGAAAGTTGCGTTCCAATTAGTTCTTTTTGGGCAAGAGTAACCTTTGTGGATTTATAAAGTTGAAAAGTAAATGTTTGAGACATTGTGATATCTTGTTCAAATTGTAACAGATCTAATAAGATATGGATTTCGTTATCTGAAAATGAACTTTTATTATACAGATAACTCTCAAGTAGTTCATACCTAAAATGTTCATATGAATTATCTGAATTTGATAAGAATTTTTTCTCTTGTTCAGGAAATTCATTAAGATCAATTAAACCTATTTTTATCCAATTCTGAGAAAATCCGTATTTTTCAATTCCCATAACTTCTTTAACTTATTAAATTGAGTAGAATTTAGCACTTTATGTAATTCGGAAGCTATAATAACCGGTAACGAAATTGCTAAACTGCGAGCGAGGACGTGTCGGCCGAGACTTGCTGTTTTAGCTGGTGTTGCCCACTGTTTAGGTGTTTTGTGATTTAATATGATAGATAATATTTTATTAAAAGTTTATCTTCATCTCTCCATTTAATCCATGCTCTGAAATTTTTATTTTCTTGGACTTCCATATCTTTATCAAAGGGTGAATATTTTACATTAATCCAATTTCCTTTAAAATCTAAGACTACCCAACACATTTCTTCATCAAAGACAATATTCGCTGAAGAATCAGCTAACGCTCTAGCAGGATTATTTTTTATACTAAGTTGACTTACACATATTGTGCTTTTCAAATACTCCGTCCATGTTTCAAAAACAAATTTATCAGATTCCTTTATCCATAAAGTTTTGTGTGATTTTTCATTTACAACAACTTCATAAAAACCATTTTGATAACCAAGACAATTAAAATGAATTATGTAATCTGGTTCATCAATATAGTAATCAGTGATTTTCATAAATGTGTTACCTTTTACTTGAACATAACCTCTGTTCTCTTCATTCCAATTTAACTCTAACCTTTCTGATGGTTCAGTAGTTGAATTAGGAGACTCATAAAATTCTAAGTGATAGCTATTCCCTCTATGAAGATCACCATCATAGCTTAGTAATACTTTTCCAATTCCGTAATTTGATGTTACAAAATTTGAAGTATCTACTTCAGTAAGTATATTATCTTCTTTTGATAAATCTGTATGATTTTGTCCAATAGTTTCATTAATTTCTCTAGTTTCTTGTTCACCGTTTTTAGATACACAAGAAATTATAATAAAGGACAAAAAGAAATATTTTATCAAATTCATTTTATTAGTAGATCTTCTATAATAGTGGGCAACGTAATGGCTAAACTGCGAGCGAGGGTGCGTCACCCGAAACTTGCTGTTTTAGCTGTTGTTAGGCAAAGTTTTT
>NZ_CANDOA010000025.1:0-2394 GCF_947387565.1 Flammeovirga sp. SubArs3
CTTTCTATCTTCTCCAAAGTAAGACTTTGACTCTTCTATGATTTGTTTAAATTTCATTTGTTAGTTAACCATAACGTGATGACTAAACTACTTGAGCGGTTGGGTCAACCGTGATTGGAGTTTAGTTGCTGTTAGCAACTGTATATTTTAGTCAAGTGATTATCTGATTACTGTTTCAGTTCTCACACTATCTAATAATGTGACATTGATTTTAGATGATAATATCTCATACCTGTAAGTTAATGAGTCTTTTTTTTCAATATAAGAATCATCAATATTGTCGTAATCATTAATTACTAATTTTTTCAAAGTTAAAATTGATTCTGATTCCCAACTTTCTGTTGAGGTAGTTTCCCAGCCTCCATCTCCTCCGTAAATACCAAAATATGATATACTTGATACTTGTGAAGTTAATTTATCATAGTATACCAAATAGATAATTCTACAACAATATTCATTTTCTTCAATTACTCTAAAATAGAATGTTTGTTTATTCTCAAAATGATCGAGTAATGAATACCTTTTTAGTGAAGTATCTAAAGTATTATTTAAGTTTTCAATTTCTGTATATTTAATTAATTCTAGAATGCTAGTTGGCATTTCTGTTAAACTTAGCTTGAAAGGAAATGCTTTCTCATAATCTAAAAGTTTCTTTCTTACTGGTGTTGTTTCTCTTATTTGGTTAATTAATGTGTCATTATTAGCATAAAATAAGTCAGATTTATTTTCATCTATAGAATAATAGCCAAAAGATGAAGCTAAATTCACAACTAGTAGAAGAGGTAATATGAGTAATTGCTGAAGTTTCATGTTTTAATTAGAGTACTTTAGATGTGATATAGTTGCTAACGTAATGGCTAAACTACGACCAGCGGGTGCGTCACCCGGTGGATGGAGATTAGCTGATGTTGAGCACTTTTTTATTTACCAAATACATAGCCAATATATTGCCACCTCTTTTTTTTCATTGAGTGCAATACCTTTTGAATATCCATGTTCCCAATTTTCTAGAGTATAGATTGTATCAATTTTATGAGTTGAATCAAGGTAAGTGCCTTTTGAAGACGACAGTAAATAGTAATCAAAACCTTTTAATAATTTATTTGAGTTGATTTTATTATCACTATATATTGAATAAAAATTTGGTAGAGGTAAACTATTACAAGAACCATTGTTTAAGACTCTTTTGAAACGTCTTTTAGTTCTGTCATAGTAATACCTATTCTTTTTATTAATATAACCATCTACAATATTTAGACAGTCTGTTGTGTTAGACTTATAAATCTCAACTGATTTTATTTTTATTTCTGAAACTAATTGAGAAAAATTTTCAGGATTACAAACTAAATATAAATGAGGTGATTCATAAAAATCATCATAATAATGTAAACTTGTGGATTTGTATGAATTATATATTTTTTTTGGGAAATGATCAACTAAAGATGAATCATACTTTTCCAACTCTTGATTAAGGGAGTTTTCTAGATCATAATTTCTTACTGAACATGAAGTAATAGTGAGTAAGATAAAAAATAGTTTTTTTAGCATGTTGTTAGTTTATTAATAATTGTGCTCAACGTAATGGCTAAACTACGACCAGCGGGTGTGTCACCCGATGGATGGAGATTAGCTAATGTTAGAGATCTTTTTCACATAAATATTTACTTGTTATTTGTAAATAGTTTTTCAAAATAAGAATATCATTACATGCCTCTTCATCTAATTCTGATTTTTGATAACAATCTATTCGAGTTTCTCTTAGTTCTATTGATACGGGATTCCTCCGTAGCATTTTATCTAAAATTGATATAGCCGATTTGTACTTTTTCTTTTCAAGAAATCTATTCAGCTTAGAAACTAAATATTCCTCTGATCTAAATGCCGGTATATCTGATAAATATCCAACCACAGTAATTTGATCTAGATAATTTTTTGGGAATGGATCTACATTATAATCTAATTGATCTAATGAATATTTAATTGGCAAATAAAACTTCATTCTACTTTCACTTATTTTCCAATTATTAGTAGTTAATTGTAGTATCCTATTTAGTTCATTTGTTGTTGATTTACCTAAACTATTTAAAATTGACGTATTTTGAATTCTTCCTTGATGAATTTCCCAATATAAAATACACAAACCCATTTCATTCTTGTCTGAATACTTTATATTTTTACCAAAAAGTTGATGAAATTTCTTAGCCCCTCCTACATAACAAGAGTCTAATAAATTATTCTCTTGACCATGTACATTAAAACTAATCAAGAAAGTTAAGAGGTATAAGTATATTTTCATTTTTTAAAGTTTTTGATCTCTAACGTAATGGCTAAAAATTGTTGCCATCCCAAAGGGTGGTTATGATTTTTTAGCTCTTGTTATGGTTTTCTTTTTAT
>NZ_CANDOA010000026.1:0-2368 GCF_947387565.1 Flammeovirga sp. SubArs3
ATAAAAAGAAAACCATAACAAGAGCTAAAAAATCATAACCACCCTTTGGGATGGCAACAATTTTTAGCCATTACGTTGTGCCGCATACAAAGAGAGTCGATGAATAAACTAATAGCCATATTTATTTTATTTTTATCTACAAACTTGACACATGGACAAGGGTTTGTAAAAATGGATACAATTGAAAATCCGAAAGAATTAAAGAACGTTTTCACAGGACTTGATTTTCAAACAATTCATGTTGACTTCAATGGAGACGGACTAAAAGATTATATATGCCAACCTGATTATAAAACAGAATTGATTGACCCACACAAGGAAGTATGGATAAATTCAGATTTTAATAAAGTAAAGTCAATTGAGAAATATTGGATGGATTATGACTTTTTCTGGTTCGTAAATATTGACTCTGACCCTGAACCTGAGATATTTTCAGCAACTGGATATTCAGATGGAATCGATTATTGTTTTATCGATCAAAATTTAAAGACTGGAAAGAATTCAATTTTGTTTTACTTTAATCCTGTGATACTCGATTCTGATAAAAAATATTGGGGTTATCCGTGGGATATTAAAGATTTAATCTTAAAACGAGAGAATGGACAAGTAAAGATAAAATGCTCACTTGACCACAAAATAGAAAGAGATGGGGAGATAATTCGTCCTGATTCTCAAAGTCAATTTCCTGTGATTTGTTTTACAGGAAAATCAACTCAGCCAAATATAAATGTCGAACACATAAATAGATTCGAATGGTTGACAATAACCGAAATAATAGATAAGATTAATATTAACGAGAAATAAAAGTACGACGGCACAACATCAGCTAATCTCCATCCACCGGTCGACACGCCCGCTGGTCGTAGTTTAGCCATTACGTTATATTTTATTGAATAATAAACTCATTCTAAAAAGTTGAAATCTTATGAGGGTATTTATATATTTTTCAATAATGTCTTTATTCTTTTCTTGTAGAGAAAATTACGACAGAGAAAATCTATTTAAGAATACTGAATATTATAATTCTTCTAATATTTTCCTTCTAGATACTGCAAATAACTTTTTGAGCATAAAAAAATTCATAAAAAGTCAGAGTGTAAATGTTATGTCAAGTTTGTTATTTAGAGAAAATCAAGAAGTTCCAATATTGAGTAATTTATCCTATCTAATAAACAATGGTGATGGAGGGTGCTACAAGAAACGGAATATTTTAATTATTAATGATACTTCAAAAATAACAGAACAAAGAATTATAGATTTCATCTTAAACAATAATAAAAGCAAAAAATTATCAGAATCACCCTTAAAAGCTATATTGGTTTTAGCTTATTCAGATACCTATCAGGTAGAAAAGATATCAAAAGATTTGGAGTCAATCTTAAATGCTTATAAAAAGGCATGGAGGCTTTATTCAAATAATAATCTAATAAACATGAAACAACAAGAGTTACTAGGAATATATGAAGCAATACCATGTAACATAATTATATTATATTCTTCAGACATTCAATCTAATAAGTATTAAACAATAAATTAAAAACAAAATATAACATCAACTAAACTCCAATCACGGTTGACGCAACCGCTCTCGAGTTTAGTCATCACGTTATAGGTAAAAATCAATTCTAGAAAATGAAACTGATAAACTATTTTAGATTATTTATTTTAACACTATTCTTAATTTTATACTATATCTCTTTTTTTACAAACATACATTTAGAATATAAAGAAATTATTTTTCTAGTTATTGGATTGATTTATATTTTACTAACAGTTTTTTCTATTATTAAAATAAAAACGTATGAACCTGAAGATTATAATTTTTTATATCCATATCATTCTTTATTTATAGGAGTAAATCAGTGGTTTTATTCATTATCGTATTTACTTATAGGAGTATTAAATGTATTCAATGGATACATTTATTTTGGATCTTTTTTAAGTATATTCTCTATAACATTTATTATTGAAAGATTAATCAAGAATAAAAGAATGATATTTAACGTTGAATTTAATTCTGAAAAATTAGTTATTAATGAAGACATAAATAGAGAAATATTCTACTCAAAAATTGAAGATATTCAAATAATCAATTCTAAAAAAATTAAAATCATTACATCAGAAGATAAAGATGTAATCATGAATACAAATAGAATTAGACGTGACCATAGAGACAAGTTTAAATCTCAATTACTTAACTTAAAGAAATAAAATTTTAAAAAAGAATACCTATAACAATAGCTAAACTCCAAGTCTCGGCCGACACGTCCTCGCTCGTAGTTTAGCAATTTCGTTACAGATCATTCAATCTAACAAACAACATCAACTGATGAAATCAATAAAGATAAAATATATAATTTATTACGTA
>NZ_CANDOA010000027.1:0-1079 GCF_947387565.1 Flammeovirga sp. SubArs3
TACGTTAGGCAAAATTAAACACAACTTAAAGATGAAATCTAAACTAATTATTCTGTTTTCTTTTATTTTATCTTCATGTTATAATAATGAAGAATTAAGACAAAATAATGAAATAAGAGATTTAATAACGAATTCAGTTTCTACAGTAGAAGAAACATTTACTATTACAAAAAATGATGAAATAGATATAGAAACAAAAGATGGTGTTAAAATCAATTTTAAATGGACTGATTTAGATTTTACAAATATACCTCAACCTTCATCAATAAAAGTTTTTGTGAAAAATTATCAAAGCAATATTGATATGTTTTTCAATAATTTAGAAACTATATCAAATGATACACTTTTAATCTCGGGAGGAAGTATCCAAATAACAATAAAGTCTAACTCTAAAAATGTACGATTAAAAAATGGGAGTTTTGCATCTATTTATTATCCAAGAGATTTAAATTTAGGACCAATGAGCTTGTTCTATTTAGATTCAGGTAATTGGGTAAAAGTTCCAGTAAATGTGGATACAACTAGTATTACTAAAATAGATACAGTTTATTATAGGACAAAAGATAATCCTCTTTATTACACAAGAATTCCTATAGGTCCAAATGAACCTAGATCAACATTAAGAACAGCTTTTGAAGAAGATATTTTTAGTTACTATTATGCCAAATTACCAAAGCTAGATTATATTAATTTTGATTATTTACCAAAATCTGTATTGACAAATATCCAAGTAAAAGTCTTGTCTGATAATATAACACAGGTAGATGCCCATTTAATTTTTAAGGATATCAATTCATATAAAAAGTCAATAATAAGAAAGGAAGATAGTTTTTACAATATACCAGTTGGTTCAACATTTACTCTTCTTGCTTTTTCAATTGTTGGTGAAAAAATTTATTTCCTTGAAAAAGAAATTAGAAATGTTAGGGAAGAAATGTCGATAAATTTAAAATTGAAGGAGTCTTCAAAAGATATTATTAAAAAAAGGCTTAAGAAACTTAAAAAAACTTTGCCTAACAACAGCTAAAACAGCAAGTTTCGGGTGACGCACCCTCGCTCGCAGTTTAGCCATTACGTTG
>NZ_CANDOA010000028.1:0-1035 GCF_947387565.1 Flammeovirga sp. SubArs3
CTTTCTATCTTCTCCAAAGTAAGACTTTGACTCTTCTATGATTTGTTTAAATTTCATTTGTTAGTTAACCATAACGTGATGGCTAAACTACGAGCGAGGGTGCGTCACCCGAGACTTGGTGTTTAGCTGTTGTTGTACATTGTATTTTTGTAATTCTAAGTTTTTAAGTTGTAGTTCAAATACTTTTAATCTTGTAATAAGCTCAACTACAGTATTATTTTTTATTATTTCCCTATTTAAGAATGTTGTTTTCAAATTCAATAGATACTCTTTATTAGAATTATTGTCAAAGGAATTATACAACTGACCAATTTGTGATTCTAGGTTTTGAAAGTTTCTTGACATAATTATTTCATTTGGGATTTGTATGTCATTTCCATGTACGATAGCATCATTTTTAATATGCCTACCTCCACTCCTTAAAAGAATATCATTTTCTATTTTATGTAAAATATCATATACTTTAATGAAAGAAGAGTCTTGATTAAAATTACTAATATCAATATTCGCACTTTTTAATAATGAAGAGATTTTATCAATACTTTGTTTAGGTACGGTATTTTTGAAATGATAAAACTCTAACAAGAAGAATAGAACTACAGGTATAAATAATAATAATGAGTCCGCCGAATTATAAATTTTATTTTCTTTTTTTAAAGGAATAGATATTATCATAACTAAACAGAAAGCTATTAATAATATGCTTGATACATAAAATAAATATTGAGAATAAAACCTTAAATCAGGAAAGGAATTAAATATTATTACTCTACTAAATAGCAATATTAAAACACTACTACTAGAGAATAAAGTTAATAGGAATCTATTTTTCATTGGGGTCAAGTTATTCTTCTTGAAGATCCCATAAATTGATACTACTAAAATAAGTATTATTAAAAGGAGAAAAGATATTAATAAGGTTGACATTTCAATTATTAGTAGTAGTTAATATGCATATAACGTAATGGCTAAACTACGTGTGAGGGTGCGTCACCCGAAACGTGGAGTTTTAGCTGTTGTTATATGTCCTTTTTA